>CAZLEV010000037.1:0-1750 GCA_964558645.1 uncultured archaeon | reverse complement strand
GCATCCAAGACATCAACGTGGTGTGCGACCTCAGCAGGCGTCATCCCGAGACTCCAAATGCCCCTGCACCCAGCGAGGATCCGGAGGAGGGGACGACAATAGATGGTACAAAGGCGGGAGCAGTCTTGATTCAAGCAGTTCGCGAAATAGTTGACTGGGCTATGACCACGGCAACTCAACTCATGGACATTGGCTGGCTTCAACAATGGTGGCCGACTGTGTTCATGAAGCTCTTGGACTGCAGCAGTTTGACGCTGCTGTCCATTACAGTTGACATCCTCGGCGCATTTGCAATGCTTAGCTGCGCGGTAATTGACCATCTGTATCAAATAATGGGCGGTACTGACGCTGTGAATTGGTTTGAAGCTTGGGCATCGGCTTCAATCTTTCCGGAGGCTCTATGTTCATTTAGCATAGCACTCGGAGCTTGGACCGTAGCTGATGGTCTGAAGCTTCAGCCTGCCAGCCCATGGCTTGCTGCGGCAGGTGTTGCACTAGGTCTTTCCGGAATATTCTATGGCATAGTAGTTGCATACCTGCTCTCAGGTCTTTCACTTGGTTTCAGTCACGAATGGGCTAGGAACATCTGTATCACGGTCTTCATGGCGGTCTTCGTAGCTATCTTTCGATTTGACATGAAAGACAAGCTCGTCGTTCTGGGTCAAGAGATCGTCACGCGTCTCCTTACATGGCGCGGATATGTTCTGCCTAGTAACTGGAGTCCAGTTCTTTCTACGATGAGCAACATATTCAAATGGAGTACGCTTGGACTCTTTCTCGCTCTGATATTTGTCTTTCAAGGATTAATGATGGGATGGTGGTGATTTGCAGGCAAATTGGTTATTCACAGGGCTTCTT
This sequence comes from uncultured archaeon, assembly GCA_964558645.1. Classification (GTDB taxonomy): domain Archaea; phylum Asgardarchaeota; class Thorarchaeia; order Thorarchaeales; family Thorarchaeaceae; genus TEKIR-12S. The sequence continues at coordinate 892 of CAZLEV010000037.1, read as the reverse complement.
CCTGATGTTGATGCACTTCTCCTTCTAGTCTATCTGGGATTTCCTGCATTCATACTACTGTGGTTAGCCCGCGAGATAGAACATGCGGCAGAACGTTCACTTGATTCGTTGTCGGCTGAGGCCCCTAGACTGACAAAGTGGTACAGCGCGCATCCGCAAAGGTGGAACCGGATTCATAATGTCGCGAATGAGCTACCCGTGTTTCTAATCTCACAATGGATTCTGTTCGTATGGGGCTTCATACCGGCTGTAGTTGCTTTTGTGACTATGCTCTTGATTCTAGGCGCGAAAGGGGAGTTTCCATATGGAAGGACTGGAGATGAAGTCAATGTTTGAGGATATCTTCTTCCCTGCGCAGGGCCGTGTCATTGAATCCCTCTGGCATTCAAGGGAATATCAGCATCTATGTCTTGAGGCCATATGAAGGCGGGAGGAGGCAGTTGGCACGGACCGATATACATGCATACCCTAGACCGTCACTTCCGGCTCTACCAGCTGAGCGAGTTCTCGATGGTGGGTCAGCTAGTTCAAAGATACAGGAGTATGGCCAAGGCCTGCGTAGGACTCTTCGATGAGAACAAGGAGATAGCCGCTCTTATCCTCTGGGGCGATTCCTAGGCCTACAGTGAAAGAAACTACTTCTATGTCTACTGCTACCCCCAGGACAGCAGTTCCTCGTATCAGTTCTCGGGCTACACCTCCTCTTCCTTCACCAAGACCGGCAAGCTGTGGTGGGACGAGGGCTTCGGCGGGCAGGGTGCCATCTATTCCTCCATCGACGGGCAGAGCGACCCGTATCCGATTGCAGAGGTGGACAACGCCAGCAGGGTCATCACATACGTGGGCATCCTCGGTTACCGTCACTCCAGCTATGCGCTGGTGGACATGCGCA
>CAZLEV010000036.1:0-2109 GCA_964558645.1 uncultured archaeon | reverse complement strand
CGAAAGATTCGAAATGAGCTGTTTATAGGTTATCGGACATACTAGAGGACAGGTAGGTAGTTCTGGTGCTTGACGAAGACACAACTCTGGGTAAAGAAATCAGGATACAGGCGGAAATGTATCGGATTCTGAGGAATCTCGTTATGGAGGGATTTTCGCTTATCGAAGCAATAACAAGCCAATGGTCGCCTGATGATGTTCTAATCGAGGCCTCAATATCTCTGGAGAACGGTGCTACGAAAGCGGCCGATCTAGTGCTCATGGGAAGACGCAACAGCTATGGAACAGGTAATCGAAAGCCTCTCATGGTGATTGAAATCAAGAAGAGGAGGCTGACTCATCTCACTCAATCCTATGGAGCTGCGCTGAAACAGGCAAGACAGTATGCTCACATGATAGGATGTCCACTCTATGCCGTTTACGATGGACACACACTGATACTGATGCAGATTCCTAGCCCGTTCCTTATCGGTCTATCACAGTGGAGTTTCACAAACAGTACGAGGCGGAATCGAGAGTTTGCCCAGAAGCTCTGGGGTATCGCTCTGCAGATTCAGTCGGGTATAGTGCGAGAGCCGGTAGCTGGTTTCAGGTATCATTCAGATTTTGAGCCATGGAAGAAGTCCATCTACTACTTCATAAGAGATGCATTCAGATTCAAGGTTGTGGTGGATCAAGGAATGTCATCTGAGACGTTTGACATCGAGGGAGAAGCTGAGTTACTAGCTCAGAGATGGCATAACCTCTATAACAGGCGGTAGTTATCCTTTGTCGATAAGAAAACTGTCCCTGATTAGTCGGTTTCTTTCGCGTTGACGACCACGGTCCATCTGGCCGTGCATACTTCCTTCTTCTTCTCCCGGACTTTTCTCTTCGTGCTTCTGAACTGCTTGATACTGATTTCAATCTCATTGTTATCCGTGTCTGTCAGGGCTATCGCGTTCTGAAGCGCTACCGATAGAAGAGCAGCATTATTGACGGTGAGTTTCAATGAAATGGAATTCCGGCCCCTCTCTTGCCCACTGAGTATCCAATCGCTCAATAGCTCCGGACCTAGGCGATCTATCTTCCCTTGAGGACGCGAATACCTTAGTTGCCAGTCTCCCTCTCTAACCATGACAATAAACCTCGTCACTTAGAAGGAATGAAACCCAATAAACTCTGTGGTGAACCAGATGCAAAATCTGTACTGCATTCGGTGTGCGCTCCGCACAAACATCGAAAAAGGTAACTATGAGTCCACACTCTAGGGCTACTGAAGAAATGGTTTGGCTTCCATCAGAAGTTTTTGTCGGCATCCAGAAGTTCACGAACTGTGCCAATAGATGTTTGTGAGAGCCGCAATCTCCCTCATCAACAAAGTGATTTCATCAAGCAGCGGAGCACCAGAGTCCTCGTCAGCCTTCTGTATCAATACATCCTCATACTTCCTGACCAGCCGGACGAGGCGCCTGAACTTGTTCTTGTTGAACTCTGGAGGTATGAACTCGAAGATGTATCCATCTTTTGGAGCAAGGCCAATCTCATTGGCTACATTAGCAATCTCGATGATTGGAGCCCATACCTCGGTCAGATACACCTCATCCTCGGCGTTACAGTGTGCAGCAAGACGCACTTCATAGTCCCCGATTGTGCCCCTCAACACGCGGTTATCATCGATATAGCCCCAAGCATAGTTCCTTCTCTTGTCACGGATTGCCACAACTATCTCAATCTCTCCTGGAAAGTACATTTTATCCATGTACTCGATATCTTCTTCGCTCAACTGATAGCTCGGACGATTTCCACCCCATTCGGTATGAGAATGGAACCCTCCGACAAGCCAGTCGAGAGCCAGGAATGAAAGCACCTCCGTGATTCTCTCATATCGCTTGTCCGAAGTTGTCACATGAGAAAAGGCCCTCTCTGCAGATTGAAGCGCAATAGCCGAATTGACTACGATTTTGTTTCGTGTTTCGAAGATGTCGCCCAGAAGAACACCTGTACACTCCTGCTTGTAGACCTCTATTGCGTAGCCAAGAATCTGTGTGAGCGCTCGGCCTCGAAGAAAGACACAATCGACATCCATTTTCCTCGCCCCGGTTTATGTTTCGTAGAGTACTCTTCGTT
>CAZLEV010000035.1:0-2367 GCA_964558645.1 uncultured archaeon | reverse complement strand
TATCTCCAGAACAGAGGGGACTATAATCTGGTGGACATGCGCATCCACGACATCAACGTGGTCTGCGACCTCAGCAGGCGTCATCCCGGGACTCCTGATGTGGCCGCACCGAGTGAGGACCCGGACGAGGGGAGTGAGTATGATGGGACGCGAAGTGGAACAGAAAAGGCGACAGCACTAGCATATGAAACGCAAACTCAAACCAAATCCAATGAATTGCTTGCTGCCCTTTCCGCTGTCTGGGATCTCGTGAATTTCTGGCCCACATTGTTCCTGACCTTATGTCATACCGCTGAAATGATCTATGATATCCTTGTTACAGTTGACATACTTGGAGTTGTTCAAGTTCACAATATGCTAATCGCTTCAGAAGACGAGCAGCAGTATTCCGACGATGCTATTGCATCGGCAATTGAAATCGAGTGGATCTCTGTTGCCAGAGGTCTGATAATCTATGGTCTCCTTTCAGGTGGCGCAGGCCTACTCGCTATGTCCCTAGAGTGGTTGAAAACGTGCTCATGGAATATCCCACAGCTTCTTGTCGCCGTTGCAGCATGGTTTGTGGCGTTTGTCGGATTCATCGCCTATCTCGTTTGGGCGTATGACAATGGATTGCAGACATCATTCGAGTCGTTCTATGGATGCATAGCGCTACTTGTCATATTGCTGTCGAGTTCCGCCATCAAATATGGAGTAATAAACGGATTCAATCTCTTCAGAATTCTGATGCTTGACCCGGTTCTCCAAATGATGATTGTGACCCTTGCGGTCGTAGCAGGAATCGGCGAGGATATATTCTCCGAAGTCATTCAAATCGGATGGAACTTTCCCATCACAGTTGTGGAGATCATGGCACTTGTTGTATGCGCATGGTATACAGGCTACTTTTTGGGGCTTCTGCTTAGAGGAGAATAGAGGTTGATTGAAAGATGTTTGTAGAAGGAATACTTATCCTAATGCCCACAATCATGGTTGTGGCACTGCTCAAGGCCAGAGATGCAGCGTATAACGGAGAAGGAGATGCCACTTGGACCACAATCCGGAGAGTTATGCTCGGTACCTCCCGACGACGCTTTTTTGCGTACGCTGCTGTTGGCTTAAGCTGGCTACTCTACCCAGTATGGAAGCTTCACTTTCAGTTCTCCAGTGCCACAATCACTGTTACCCTTCTCCCCATCGTGATTGTGATTCTGTTTGTGTCATACGCATTCGCTAGAAGAGAGAGCGAACCACGGCAGAAGAATCCGCTCGATGCCCTGTTCATGCGGTCATCAGGTCCTCAAGAAGACGACCCCTGCGTTCAAGAGATGCTGGGCAAGATGGCGGTTCCAGAGTCTTCAACAGATGCATCACTGAAGGATTTCTTTGACGCACTCGACGTGATAGACTCAGCACAATGGTTGGTGGAGAATGCCGTAACAATGGGCCTGAGTCAAACGTGTATCGACCGCCTACTCTGGGAAGGTATATTTGAGCGATTCGAAGAACCGTCCAGGTATCGTGCGTTCATCCACCTCCTATCAAAGGGCAAGAAGGAGAGGTACAAGGCCCAAAGGGAGATTCTACTCAAACGAGATGATGAAGTCGGGACAGCCTTTCGTGAGTCTTTGAATAGATGGAGGAAGAACCGTTCCGCGAGCAGGTAGAGCCCACCGAGTAACAACTGGGAGATTGCCGAGTCGGTTTCGAGCTTGCAACGCCAGACTAGGATTAATCCTGAGATGCTGTCACAAGTCTGGGATGCCCGTTTGAGAAGGATGCTGGACTTCACATCGCTACCCGGTGGGGAGTATCCGTCTTTTGGTTGCATAGAGTCGCAAGAATAGAATGAGAGAAATAGAGGGGAATGTCTTGTTGAGCTCGGTGTTTCACTTGAGGGGTGCAGACATGGGGCAGCTCATCCAGAGCTACAGCAGCATGGGCAAGACCTATGTGGGGCTCTTCGACGAGAACAAGAAGATAACCGCCCTTATCCTATGGGGCGATTCATGGGTTGGGACCAAGCAGGGGTACTTCTATGTCTACTTCTATCCGCAGGACAGCAGCGGCGCAAGCCAGTTCTCGGGCTACACCTCGTCGTCCTTCACCAAGACCGGGAGGCTGTGGTGGGACGAGGGCTTCGGCGGCCAGGGAGCCATCTATTCCTCCATCGACGGGCAGAGCGACCCGTATCCGATTGCCGAGGTGGACAACGCCAGCAGGGTCATCCAGTACGTGGGCATCCTGGGCTACCGTCACTCCAGCTATGGGCTGGTGGACATGCGCATCCAAGACATCAACGTGGTGTGCGACCTCAGCAGGCGTCATCCCGAGACTCCTGATGTGCCCGCACCGAGTGAGGATCCGGACCAGAGTAATCTGTCAGCA
>CAZLEV010000034.1:0-3218 GCA_964558645.1 uncultured archaeon | reverse complement strand
ACCAAACTGCCAACAAGATTGGTTCGAAGGCTCATCAGGTACTCGTCGAAACCAGGCAATATCGTTCTTGATCCCTTCATGGGGAACGGAACAACGGCAGTTGCCGCAAAACAACTATGGCGACATTTCATAGGCTTTGAGGTCAACGAAGATCTCGAAAAAGTCATCAAATCACATCTCTCTTCGGCAGAGGCCGGAGAAAAGCATCGATGGTTCGACAAGAGGACACACATCAAGCGACTTCGGGGCAAATATCCTCGTGCAGCAAGAGAATTTGACCGGAGAGAAGCAGAAATTGCAGCGAACAGTTAGAGAAGAGGCATCTTTGATAAATGACGCAGTCCTTGAGAAGGTGGGGGGTCACACTGAACGGGGCCCCAGCTGGGTCAACGGGAAGGATGCTATAAGAGAGATGAAGAAAGCGGGCTTCGGCTCTTGGAAAGAAGTTGAATGGCCCGGGTATTACGTGAAGTGGGTTATCCAGGATGCCATCCACACAGGATTCTTATCAGGCTTCGAGCCCAAAGTCGAACAGAAGCACTATATGGCAGAGGGGAACTACCTTTGGGACGTGCGGACCACTGATAGTGAGAGTGAGACAACCATTCTGACAGATTGCTCTCGTTGGGATGATTTGATCACCGAATTTGGCGGAATCGGCCTCATCGTGTTTGTCGTTGAGTACCAGAAAGATACTGACGGCAAGTTCTGGGAATGGCAGGTGAAGTTTGGTGGAGGTAAGTCAGATTATGTCGAGGAGAGGATTGCGCGTGGAGCTCCAAGACGTGTGAGAAAGACGCATTTCACCATATGGAACTCCTTTGCGTTCTACTTCGACAGGAATCTTATGGACAAGTGTCTCCAACAAGGATGGATGACTGAGGTAGGGCGAAACATGCGGAATGCAGATGGATCACCTAGGAACCCGAAGTATCTGTTTCATTGGGGGGATGCACCAGGTGATATTCTGTTGGGTGTAAGGCCCTTCAGCTGGGATCCGGATGATGTGGATCGAGCGTTTGAAGGGCATACGATTCTCTGAGAACGCGACTCATCCTTGGTCATGGGTTACTCCATAACCCATATCGGAGATGCCGCGATAGCAGGGATATGCTCATAGCTGAGTTTGTCACGAAATTCTTCAGGCACGACGACAGGCGCTGGGGGTACTACGTTCCCCAGCACGTCATTGCCTTCTACGAAATCCAACCGGGCACCTACGATGCAGAGGTGACGCTTCGTGAGAACATAATAGTCGATAGGTCCCTCTGGACAGACATCCACAACTACAGGAACAGTCTCAGAGGCTATCTCCCGCGTCTGCCACAAGAGAATCAACTCGAATCGGGCAGTATCGTGAAAACCAGGCTCTATCCCTACTCTTGACGCTCTCTCGCCTTCTCCCAGCTCGCGGCCACTCGTTCTCTCCAGCGTTCCAACTCCTCACCAACTATCTCGCGTCCATCTTCATGGAACACCCGATGACAGCGATGGCATATGAAGATGGGCTCGCCGTGCCATCTTCCGGCATGGCCGATACTTGTCCCCACCACGCACTTCGGACATAGCGACTGGTCTTCAAGTGTTACCATCATAATCAACCATTCCCCGTTTCTTTGCTATCCACTTGAGGTCCCCTGTTGCATCTATGGAGCATATTCATATCCACGTAGGCTATGAGTCCTCATCCGTCACGTACTGACGCAGGGAGCCATACCACGACTTCAGCACCCTGCGCGGGGTCACCTGTCACACGGTCCTCGATCTGTAGCTTGCCGCCGTACTTCTGAGCGATATGCCACGACATGTGCAGGCCCAGCCCCGCTCTGCGTCGCGACGGTTGAAGGATCCCCACCCTGATATCCTCAGGGATGCCCGGTCCGTTGTCTGCCACCCGCAGTTCGTACCCTATGGACACCGGCATGACAGTCACCCAGGCATGCTTCTCCTCCGAGGGATTGTGTTCATAGGCATTCTCCAGGAGGTTTGACAGAAGATGTTCCAACAGGTCGTCTGCACGCACAGGAGCCTCTGTCATCCCGATCGACATGGTGATATCGAGCGCTGGATAGATGGAGCCCACCAGTTTGACCGCACTCTTCACGGCCTGAACGAGATCCCTGTTCCTGAGTGTTGAGCCCATGAGCTGACCCGTGACCTTCGTCTTCACGACAATGCGTGCCATCTTTCGGAGCGCATGTGTCAGGTCTGACAGGAGCTCCAGCTGAAACTGCTCAGTGCAGGACAGACCCAGCAGTTCAGCCGCGCTTTCAGCGACCTGCAGCTGGTTGGAGATGTCGTGGCTCAGGATGTCTAAGTACAGCAGTGCGCGGTTGCTCATGGCCCGGAGCATGTTCTGCGCCCGCCGCTCCTCCGACAGGTCCCTCACGATGCTCTGCGCCACCGGTTTCTCTCCGGTCTTGATGAGAGTTGCAGACAGCTCTGCAGGGAAGACCTCTCCCGATGCCCGCACCAGTTGGATCTCAGCGACAAGCAGCCCGTCTTCGGACAGTCTTCTCAGTCCCTCCACAGTCTTCTCGAGCCAGTCGGGATGGATCAGATCACCAGCAGCCATGCTCAGGAACGCAGATCTGGTATACTCCCACAGCTCCATGGCCCGTTGATTGACATCGATGATGCCCCCCTCTAGGTCGTGGATGACGATGGCATCTCTGGACTGATGGAAGAGCTGTCTGTACATCTGCTGGCTGTGCTCGGCGACCTTCCTGCTAGACGCAAGCTCACTCTGATCTAGGAAGATTGCAAAGGTGCCCACAAAATTGCCCATCGAGTTGAAGAGAGGGGCCGCTGTGACCTGAACGGGAATCAGGCGACCGGAACGGTGGATGAGCTCGGCATCGTAGTACTCGATGTGGCCCCCTCGTCGCCTGCCCATCTTCTCACAGACTGTGTCGTCGGACCACCCGGCGAGGGTGTCAACAATCGGACGCCCCACGAGCTCCTCTGGAGCGTATCCTAGCATCTGGCAGAGGGACGGATTAGCGTACACCAGTCGTCCCTTTGTGTCGTCAATGCCCAGACCCCCGGGCATGGTCTCAATGAGTGTCTTGGAGAGATTCTCGATGTCAATCTGGTTCGTTCTACCAGTGCTGTTCACAGAAGTTGCCCCCAATCGGTGCAGGCGGTCCAGACCTGCAGTCTGCATTGGTATGTGCTCGATGCTTCCAAGAGCAATAAGCATTGTTCGGACATCCTGA
>CAZLEV010000033.1:0-4657 GCA_964558645.1 uncultured archaeon | reverse complement strand
CAGAAGCCGCCTCCTGGATACCATCGTCCTTCTAGACATCCTTTCCGTGGAGTCAGTGTGCTCATGACTTTCTCTTCTTCGCTAGGTTCACAACCACAATCAATACAATGACTGCAGCTGCTCCCACTCCAACGCCGATGAGAAGTCCAGTTTCAAACACAAGGGGTGCTGCACCGCCCATAGGACTTGTGCTCCCATAGGCAATATTAGATAGACCGCTTAGATTTGGAACTTCATCGAATGTCACTATCGCGAACCAGTAGCTAGTGTTTGCCTCCAGACCGCCGATGGTACGGACTTCTGTTGCTCCCGCTGCCAAAGGATTGTCGAACTCGACGGATGAAGCAATCGTTTCCCAGTTCTGAGCAGTAATAGGGCCTTCGGATGAGTACTTCACTATGTAACCGGACGCAGCGCCTGAGGCACCGTCATCACCGGGTGCCGTCCAGGAGAGGATGATGGAGCTGCTATTCTGTCCAATTGCAAGTAAGTCAGTCACTGCATCGGGAGGAATCCCTTCCGGCGTAGTCAATGAGAGGACATTAGAGAGCCCCCCGTAGTTTGGTACTTCATCAAAGGCTACAATTGCAAACCAGTAGCTGGTATCAGGGGTGAGGGCTGCAACGGTTTTTGACTCCATAGTCCCAGGAGACAAAGGTGTCCATGACTGCATGTATATGGTTGCGTTGTGCCAGTTTTCACTTGTGATGGGTCCCGTTGTTGAATACTTGAGGATGTAGCCGCTGGCCAATCCTGTGGCTCCATCGTCCCCAGGTGCCGTCCAGGCGAGGGTAACGGATGTTGCCAACATGCCAGAATAACTCAGGTCGTCTATGGGATCAGGTGCGTCCGCTTCCTTGGTCTGAGCTTCGGGGCTGTTGGAAACTTCACCGTAGTTGTCTACATCATCGTATGCCTTGATAGCAAACCAGTATGTCGTGAGGCTGTCTAGGCCAGTCAGAGTTCTTGTTTCGGTGGCGCCAGCGGGAACAGGTGTCCAAGTCTGGGAGTAGGTCTCGGCCGAGGTCCAGTTTGTCTCGCTGATGGGACCTACAGCTGAGAACCTCACATCATACCCTGAGGCCGAACCTGAGAATCCATCGTCACCGGGAGCGGTCCAGTTTAGAGTCACACTGGTGGTGGTCGTATCCACGACTACGAGGTCTGAGATAGTACCCGGTGGTATGCTCTCATTGAACGTGGTTCCTGGACTGTTCGATATACCTCCGATATTGCCGTCTTTGTCAAGGGCTCGGATTGCAAACCAGTAGGATTGGCCACCTGGTAGGCCTGTGACTTCGTGCGACTCTGGATTGCCCGGTGCGAGTGGCATCCATGATTGAGAGTAGGTCGTCGCGCTGTCCCAGTTCTCCTCAGTGACTGGCCCGGAAGAGGACCACTTGACAATATATGACGAAACCGTTCCAACTTCACCGTTTTCTCCAGGAGCGTTCCAGTTGAGTGTAAGAGAATCTGTCGTTACATCGCTTATCACGAGGTTGTCGATTGCTCCCGGCGGAACTGAGTCAACCATGGGGTCTGAAGATTGGAGATACTCCTGATAGTCAGATAGAAGATCGGTGTCAGGATCAGAGGAGAATACATCACTCCCCGCTGCAATCTCATACTCATCGACAAGGAAGTCCATGTCAGTGTCTATGTACCTGCACTTGTGTGTTGGATCTCCCAGAGGCGCGATACCCGGCCATGGATAGAAGTCGGGTTCCGGAGCTGTCGCAAGACTCAGGCAGAAGATTTGGCTTTCTACGCCAGACCATCCGACAGTGACAATCATCTCCAAGACACCATCATCATCGAAATCAACAACTGTAGGAATTCCCCACCCATAGTCACCAAGGTAGTAAGTCCACTCTGCCAGACCGCTCCCTCCATCTATGCAGTGAAGATAGTTGTCTCTGGAGCTCACAAGTATCTCTAGCTCACCATCCATATCGACATCTGCAATAGATGCACCACAGTGAATGTTATCGTTAGTGTGATAGGTCCACATCAAGTCCCCTGAAGCGTTCAAGCAGTAGACATTGCCGTCGCGAGATGGTGCTATTGCCTCGAAAGCGCCGTCATTGTCTATGTCCACGACCGTGGCAGAAGAGAGAGCGTAGTCACTTGTGAGATAGCGCCACTCCATTGAACCGTTCACACCATTGATGCAGTGGACATAGTTGTCATACGCACCAACAAAGATCTCATAATCTCCGTCAAGGTCAATATCTGCTATCACAGGTGGATACCCAGATGGGCGATAGATTGACGTGTAGTTCCATAGCTCTGTGCCGTCTGAGGCATTAAGGCAGTATACCCGATTGTCCCATGAACCAAATACAAGTTCGAGCTGCCCATCGTGGTTCAGATCTGCGGCAGTCGGTGAAGGAGCTATCAGACCTGTTGTGGTGAAGTTCCATATCTGATTCCCGATATTTCCATCGATGCAGTAGAGATGAGGGTCGGCTGTTGCTGCTGACCCCACCACAATCTCAAGGTCTCCATCAGCATCAGTATCAACCACACACCCAGCGTCAGCAAGCGTGTGGGTTGATGTATAATTCCAGAGCTGGAACCCATCATAGGCCCTATAGCAATAGAGAACGTTTGAATGGACGACAACGACCTCAAGTACTGAATCGTTGTTCACGTCATCTACGAAGAAGGTGTCAATCATTGTTAAGGCATAGGTGTGATTCCACAACTGGTTCAGGGAAGGACCATCAATACACATCAACAGACCTGCGAATGCAACAAGGAGATCCAAATGTCCATCCTGATTCACGTCCACAACGAGCGGTGAACTGGGTACGAATGATGGGACAGCGATTGACCACTCCTCATGGGGGTAGTTGGTCGTTCCATCGAGCGGGTCTGTTCCGCGTACAAACTCCACATGGTCGCTCACATAGTCACTGTCCGAATCAGCCGATAGCTCATCCAGCCCTTCAATGGTTTCATAATTGTCAGTGAGGAAGTCACCGTCACTATCGACAAAGCAACCAGTGAGATGAGGGTCACCTCTTGGACCAACACCAGTCCATGGATGAGGCGCATATGGTTCAGGAGCTTCGAGGCAGTAGATGTTTCGGTCATTGGACCCGAAGACAACCTCTATCCGTCCGTCGGCATCTAGATCTCCCACAAAGGGAGCGGACTCAATAGGACCTGCTGCCTGATAGTACCAGTCAGTGGTTCCAGACGCAGAATCAACACAATACATGGCGTAGTCATCTGCCCCGACAAATATCTCGAGCACTTCATCTCCGTCCACATTGGCTGCACACGGATCTCCGTCAACGTCGTTGCTCGCACCTTTTTTCCACTTCTGTGTACCTGTAAGACCATCAATGCAATGGAGATAGTTGTCCTGTGCACCTACAAACACATCGAGTGTTCCGTCACTGCCAGCATCAGCAATGGAAGGAGTAGACAAAACAGGATAGGGCCCAACATCAGTATAGTCCCATTCCAGACCACCTGTTCCATTCAGGCAATAGACATGGCCATCATTTGTCCCAAAGACGATATCCTTGTCAGAGTCACCATCAAGATCTGCAACCGTGGCAGTAAACGAAGAATGTCCAATTGTTGTGTAATTCCACTCAATAGCCCCATCAAGTCCGTTCAAGCAGTAGAAGTTGTGGCTTGTGGAACCACAGAGCACTTCAAGCTGGCCATCAACGTCAACATCAGCAACAGTTGGTGAGGACCAGATATTAATGGCTAGGTAGGGGGTCGCCCATTCCTCGCCGCCAGTACTATTTATGCAACGAACTGCACCAGCTAGGCTATCAACGACAAGAATCTCAAGTCTGTCATCCCCAGTGACATCAGCGATACCTGCCGAACTGTATGCATTCCCAGGTATAGACCATTCCTCTTGGCCAGTAGCAGCGTCGATGCAGTAGAGAGTACCTGTGGGCATGATGACTTCGAGTTGCCCATCCGCATCAATATCTGCGATTGACGGTGAGGTTCCAGCTGACTCACCAAGATAGAACTTCCATTCGATTAGACCATTCGTTGCATCAAGGCAGTACAGGTAGAGGTCATCAGATCGTATCAGTACCTCGAGTGTTCCATCAGCATCAACATCAGCAACGCTGGGAGAAGAATCCACTGACCCTCCTGTCACACGACTCCACTGAACCTCAGGCTTTATACCATTGGAAACATCGAATCCTCTCTGTTGATCGTCAATGACATCGGTTGCCTGATGCTGTTCAGATATCGCATAGGGCACAAGACACGACGAGAGCACAAGCATTCCTGCTATCAGAGCAGATGCGGCCAAGACTGCTAAACTGTCATATCCGGAATCCATCCTCTCAAAACCTCCATGCACCATAGTGTATTGGTCTTCATGTTTCCTTTCTGACGCGCAATGAAATTGGCAGTAGACCTACCATTATAGGAAACATGACTAAGAATTCTGTGCAAACCGCCATAAAGGTGTTCCCAGCTAGCCTCTGACAGAACATGCTAGCTAGTCCGCATCGAAGGGGAGTCAAGGCAAAGAAACATAGAGTGAACAGAGTAGGTACTGCCAAACTCCAAGTCCCACATTCTCATGCAAGGGGAAACAACGAATGATGAGAAGTCGTTCGTGAGGAGTTAGATTCTTCAAGGAAAGACGGAATGCGGCTGGCAC
>CAZLEV010000032.1:0-8150 GCA_964558645.1 uncultured archaeon | reverse complement strand
ACACGGTCATCAGATACAGGAAAAAGTTGTCGCGGGTGCGTGGCTTTATCGATCTTTTTGCTCGGAAGGGGGAGGGGCAGGTCATTGCTGTGGAGTATGACAACACCAACGTCCTGAAGTATCGGAGTATCGAGAAGCTGTTGCAGAATCAGGGGATGGTGATAGGAATCACCGCGGCCCGCTATGGGGTGGACAATGGTGCGAGGATTGAACGGGTCATGCGGGAACAGGGGCAGTGAAGATGCTCGGAGTTCTGGCTGATAGAGGTGGGTCAGGAGAGGATACGGCGATTTGTCGGCGATTTCAGTCCCGTATCGGAGGATTGGGTTCTGGACTCTCAAGGTTGGCTGAACCTGCAGTGATATTTCATAGCTAGACTAGGAATAGTGGCTAGTCATGAAGAGGTTTATGAACTCTCAGGCATCTTTTCTAACAGATGGTAGTCGTGGACGAATCTCATCTAGAACACATTCACAGGGTTCGGGGAGAGCAATGGACCATCATCATCACAGCGATTCTTTTTGGCTTGACTCTTAACCTGACATCCGACTTCATCAGTTCAGTTTATGACGTGTCTGTTGATTCAGCTACTTTGGCAGTTAGAGGTATTGTTGCAGGTCTAGCCTCTCTCGTCACAATAGCCACGATGTGGTGGCTAGCAGTTCGCAGTCTGAGTCCTCTATGCAAGGTACAACGTGATATCCAAGTTTCATATTTCTTCGATACTGACACTGGATATCCGCATGATGTTCCCGGATACCCTCCCACGGAGAGGGTTCTTTCCGAGTTTGCTCGATCTACAGAGAAGCAAAAGGAGGAATTCAGTCAGGCAATAAGGAAGGCGGGCGAATCGACGAAGTCTGCCACATCGGAGCTCCCAAATCTGGTTCCCTTCCTCGAACTTCTCACAATCTTTGAGATAACTCACCGGAGAGAACCCTTTGATGGTGAATACGAACCCAAGACGCTGGAAGACAAGATTAGAATGAAGAAGCCACCAATCGGTCGGTACATTCAACCCTATCCTTTCAAGGCTCCCGGTGCCTGCGTCCTTGATTACTCACAGCAAGAGAAGGGAGGACGTCTTGACCTACATTGGAAGGATGGATACAGCGGGAAAATGGCAATCTCCTTCGAATTCACAGTTGGCTTCACTGCTAGACGGGGACGGAACTTGAAACAGGAGAATACTCCAGGAGAGATGTTGGAGGTTTTCGAACTGATTTCTACGATTCATCTGAAGACCGACTTCAGTCCCACCCGACTCCTATTCAATGCATCGAACGTAGAGAAGTTGATCAATTGGTGCAAGCAGCTAATTGACAGGCTGGTTTCAACAGCAGACTGGGAAACATTCGTTCGGCCCTACATTGAGGCCAGTGAGAGTTCAGAGTTCACAACAGTTCTGTATCATGGATGACCAGCCGCAGGGTTCAACGACTCGTCGGTGCTCGAATCGCGTTTCCACCCGCTTGACAATCTCGGTGGGACTAGCAATCCCTCAAGCCCCAGATGGCGGCTGACCTAGAGATCGGCGTCACTGAAATCAAGTCTTGCACCACTTATGGTGCTGTCCGTCAATGGTGTTAGAGGTATGACTGACCATCGGGTTCCAATGACGAATGCAATAGTGGCAAGGACGACCACTCCTATTCTCTTGAGCTGCATGGATTATCTATCCCACCATTGTACAAAATCTCAGCCCTCGGTCCTTCCGAGCTATCACAATGCTGGTGAGCGGTGATGACAAGTCATTTCTTCTAACTCGGCTCGGTTGTCCTTGACGGAAAGGACTGCGAATGCGATATTGTGAGAAAGGAGAAAACTCAATAGGACATGTTTGGGACAACCATCGGAGGGATTGGATTCAAAGAAGAAAGATTGGTTGAAGCGGCTCAGGCCATACTTGAAAAGGTGCTTGGCAGCTTCGATCTGACTGAGGGTGTCAAGCCCGATTTGCAGGATATGTTCTCCTCCGATTTTGGACGGCTCTTGGGGCGCCAAGTCGATGAGGTCCTTGACTTCGCTATGAGGGGACTCATTCTCTCTTCTTTCATGACAATGATGAGGCACATTGAGGAAATAAGCAAGGGCATTGTGGACGGTGAACTGGACGGACTCACTACCTCGGATACCGAACCGAACGAACTGGAGAAGTTCAATGCATTGAAGCTGCTTATGGCTGACTATGATTGGGCAGAGTCTATCACAAGTATCGAGGAGCTCCTCCCCAAACAGGATAGGCTCTGGTATGCTTCAACTCTCAATTTTGCTATCTATGCGTATCTTGATAGATACACAAGATCATTGGTCCACCACATCTCTGCGAATGCCAAGATGAGTCAAGAGATTGATACGTACCTAGCTCGAAACTCCCAAGAACCCTCTGAAAGATGGAGGCTTGATGTGACCCATGCGGAGGACCTGATACGATTCGGAGTTGAGAAGCGAGTCAGAGAGATTGAGAGAGGCCTGAAACTAGGTTCAGTTCTCGAAGAGATTGTGGGCAAAGAAACCGCTGGCTCATGTCGGAGGAATTTCCGCAGGTTCATGGAGATTCGACACAAGATGGCTCATCATGATCCTCGTCCAGAATTCCGAGAGCATACGTGGGAAGTGGTCGAACAGAGTATCCCTGAGCTGGATGGCTTCGATTTTCCTTTGAAAGAGGGTATCCTTCGAAGCGCTTTCGATGGTCTTGCCAGTTCCCTGAGAGAATCGTTCCCTCTCTTCGCAAAGATTGTTTCTATGGCTCTCGCAGGGATTCTGTACCCTGCACTGATTGATGGTATCGTAGCTGCAAGAGAGGCGATTGTTGACGAGGTGGGATAGACTTCTCCCTCTCTGATATGGCCGGATACATGTGCTGGTTTCGAAACTGAGAAGGTCGTCCCCTTCGGGCTTTAGTATTGCGATTCTCCGTCTTGACGTTCTCCCGATTCGAGCGTTGAAGGTCTTACTCGGACATGAAGGGGTATTGAGAACAGGTGTTTCGTCTTGGAGGATATCGAAAGACTGGAACTGAAAATCAATCTCTTGTTGAGGCCGTTCCTCTCATTCTATGGTGGGACGACTATACCTATAGATGGGATGAACCCTTTGACGAGATGAAGAACGAAGTGATAGATGAACTCCTCCTTCTGCTGGACCTTGATAAGAATGGTTGGGTACGTACTGCTTTCATCGAATCACTCGGGCTGATTCGTTGTGGCAATAGGGAATGATGGCTCGCAGCAGCGAAGAAGGCAATGTCCAAGGCTGACACACGCATTCTGCTACTGGAAGCAATTGCGGCTTCTCGTTATACCCACTCATTCCCCGAAGAGATGCGTTCCGAGTTCAAGGACATCTTGAGGAGAGGAGATGTGAAGGAGGTCAGTGCTCTGCTTCACATATTCTCAAGTGGACACGGCTATCTGGGGGAGTACAAGGCTGAGCCGTTGCTTGATGACGATGATTGGAAGACACTCTTGAGAGACAAGAATGAGAAAAACAGACTTGCTGCAGCGGAAGTGATGGTACAATGGCTAGAGAATCCTGAGATCCACTTGACACCCGAATTGGCAAACACACTCTTGTTGTTCAGCAATGAATCATGTGATAATGTCTAAGAGACCTTTGCCCCCGCACTGCCGAAGATACTAAAGGTCAAAGAGATTGATATGGATTCCGTTTTGAGAAGCAAGAACGATAGCATTCGACATAGAACAGTGGCATTCTATCTTGGTTATGACTTCAAGAGAGGCTGCTGGTCAACAAGTATTCCACGTCGTGACCTCAAGGTTGTCGCGAGGCTTGTATCCTATCCCTATGCGCCGATATCGAGACTTGCATAAAGTTATCTTGATCGAGCGCAGTCAAGGGAGGGATTTAGGACAATACAGGAACTGTGTAGAGAAGGGGTCGGGGTAACGGAGAAACGGACAGACAAAAACACAGCCTGAGTGGCGGTAGCGGCCCTATGAGTGATGAACCACGCTAGAAACTAGCCGGATTGAGGGGACTGGCTGCACAGTAAGAAGGGGTGTACGCCCCTTCTTTCAGCCTTTTCGCTATTTCTCTTTCGTCTTAGACCAGTGGTTTCCCCAGATTATGGCGAAGGTGTCCAAATCCCCTCTCAGCAGCATATTCCCGAACCGGCGCATCTCTTCCCCCTTTATTCTCATGCGTTCGTTTCCTTCGCTCTTCTTCTCCTTCCGTTTTTCTGAAGCAGTTCGGTACTCTCCTGCAGTCTTAAGCTCCACAACCAAGTACTCCGCGACATAAGCCACATCTCGGTAGAGATATGACCCATAGATCCTTCTGCCTCGATAGACTTCTGCCAATCCTATCCAGACAACAGAGGTGCTGAAGGCCGCGGTGAAATAGATAATTGGCTGACCAATCGCCAGAATGAAATCAGCTGTCGCCTCCATGGTCAGCCAATTCCATTGGAGGCCAGGTCTGCCCACAACCTGCCAGAAGATGAAAGCATAGCTCCTCGCTATTAGCTGATTAGTGAAAGGTATTGAGTGAAAGAACACTGCAAGAGGAAAGATGTAGAATCCACAGCTGATTGCGAAGTAGTATAGAACCCGGATTCTCATGAATCTGTTCCGCATAGCGTAACTGGAAATCGCGTTTGATATCCACCTTTCTGCCAACTCAAGGTAGACTTTTCTGGGGGGGGTTCCGTTTGTTGAATCCTCATACCACTTCTGCATGGCAAGAGCGAGTCTTTCGAGTTTCTTGCCTTGGAATCTGCCTCTTGTTTGGTATCTGAGAAATATATCAATCGGAGAGAAAACATAGAGGAACAGCCCAAAAGCTGAGATTCCGACAATCGAAGCTCCTAAAGTGGCCGGATTCTCCAGACTGATGAACTTCAATGCATGCAGGAGCAGAACTATGCTACTGGGCAGTATCAAGTATGCCAGATTGTCGGATTGTCTCTCTGGGGGAAAAAGAAGCATGCTCATTATCAGAAGGCTCCTACTGCTTCAGCTTTTCTCTTGCACTCATGTGCTAGCTCTCTGTTTTCGTTCGAATCCCATATCTCAGCTATGTGACACCAAGCAACAGCAATCTGGTCCGACCTCTCTTGGTCAATCTCTTTGGATATGGTCATTCTCAGCAGATCTCTCGTAAGACTGACTGCAACGTGACTGCGATTTCCGAGCTGCAATGCTCTTATCAGACATCTGAGTGCATTCTCGGGTTTGTCGACACCCGCTTTTGCGAGGGATAACCATGCTCTAGATCGTGAATCTCCTGGCGTGAAGTCCCTCTCCCTCATAGTGTAGCCATAAGGCCAGCTATCCGAATATTCGAACAACTTGAGCTCACTCTTTGCCAAAAGCTCCCATGCATCACGCATCGTAGCATTAATCCCAGCTGCAACTCGGGCGGCATGAGAAGCTATTCCGTACTCACCGGCAGAATACGTGGTCAACGCCATCTGGAGCCACACATCTGCGTCGTCATCTGAAATCGCTAGAGCTAGATCCAGTGCGCGCCTCAGGAAAGCAACTTCATTCCTCAGGTTCTCCAACTGATTGGGGTCGTTGGGAAGAACGGCCGAGATTGCGTCGTAGTCGATGCCGTCCCGTGATAGTCGGCCTTTCAGAAGCGATAGTACGTCCTGCTTGAGTAATGGTTCCGGTTGGATGAACTGCGCGTATAGCATCACCAGAGTAGCATACAATGCATTGGCCTGACTAAGCTTCTCTCGAATAGTTGTGAGAATCAAGTCCCTCTCTCTGGATTGCTCTTCCTGGGATAGTCGTGGCTGCGCCTTCTCAATCTCATCAAAGAAATCTTCATTCGTGTCAATAATCTGCTTCGTCAGGTGGTCTGGAAACCTACCAATCAGAATCCCATCTCTCTGTAGCTCCAACTCTCCGATGCCGGTGATATTGGGATTGTAGTCCAATGTACCTATCCACACCTTGCGGATACCACGAGACTTGACCCAAGAAACACATGGCCTCTTGTCGTGGCTTCGAGTGGTGCAGGGTTCTAAGGTTGTCAACAGGTCCGCTCCTCTAATCTCGGCAATGTCCCTCCCCTTTCTCTCCAAAGCGATATACTCCGCATGGTCACCTCTCCCTATCTCTCCCCTAAATGCCTCACTGATTATCTCACCATTCTTCACGACGACGGCTCCGACTTTCGGCGACCGTCGCAGCTTATGAGGCTCGGACTGACACTTTTCAGCCAGTCGGACTGCTCGTTCAAAGTGCTCTAGCCTTACATTGTTTGGATTTGGGTCATGTTCATCAAGTGGGATTCTCGACCTGGCCAAGGGCTCTCTGGATTTGTGTCGCACTATGATAGTTGCTTCTCTCTTCGAGGGTTCAGTTGGTCTTCCTATTGGAGAGCCGATCACAAGCTCCTCGGGCTCGCTACTGAGCTTGTCATCGGTCAGATGCAGAGTAACCATCGTCTTGTTCTTGTCGAAGCACTCAAGCCCTCGTACATCAAATCTTTCTAACTTCTTCTCATATCGCCTCGAAATGTCCTCTTCATCCGTAGGCATGCCTTCGAACTCAAGTGTGAGGTCCTCACAGATTGCCAATGGGCAGGTTATCGAGAAGGTGAGCCTACCGCCCTGCATCGTTGCTCGATCTATTCTACACCATGAGGGTGCGAAATACTCGATTGTACAGTTGTTGTTGTAACCAATGGGTCGGCCGATCAGTGCTTCTGTCAAGTCCTCGATACCATGGTATTCCCGTTGGTAGGAAGACTCAAGCTTGACTCTCAATGCATTCCAGACGGAATCCAGTATCTTATTCGTGGATACACCGGTTGTCCGGATTGCGAGAGTATGGTACTCGGATATCTCGGGGAGATTGTCTCTGTGAGAGATACTGAACCAACGCACGTCTTTCTCGCCACCACGTTGAAAACGGATTTTCTTTCCGTTTATGTTCAGCAGCCCGTCACGGGCGTCATGAATAAGCGTTTCAAGATCAGAGATTTCGCGGAAGTCATCGACCAGCAGGAAGAGGTCCTCTGGGTATGGTGCCGGCGGGCTCTCAGGGCGGAAACCTGGGGTCAGGATAATCGATGCATGGAGAAGAACCCACTTGTCATCTACTCGGACCGCCAATGCTCTTACATAGATATGTGTATAGAGCGCGTCAAGCCTAGATACTCTCTCAAGAAAAGAATCAAGCAGATTGTCTGTCATCGAATATACTCCTACCGGGATTAATCCTGCTTGAGGGAATACCCCAGACGACTTAATCTTTGCGAATACTTGCCTTGCAGCAGAAGGGCCGCTACTCACCCTTGGCTACTCTGATTAGCCTTAACGCCTCGACCGTATATACTCGTACCTATCCGACACGCTTCAGAAGATATTGAAGCATGCGGCTGTCTACCATCTAGAACTCCTGTAGGTATCCAATCCAACCAGATGAGAACCCCTTTCCTCATACATCCGGTCGAGTTCCCGCCTCTTGATCTGCCGGTCCGATGCACCAACACGTACCATAATCCCCCGATTTTTTAGAATATAGGGTCTATCTTTTCCCTTGGGAACCTCCACAAGCGTGACCGGCTGTCCTTCCACATCAATGTCCTCGGTGACCGCTATCTTGGGGATAGGGTCACAGAGATCGCCTATTCTGTCTCTTAGAACCTTCTCCGCGTCGCCGCTCCAACCGCATACTCGTGCGTTATCATCCACTCCGACTAGGAGAAAACCACCATCTGTGTTTGCAAACGCCGTTATGCTCTCCAAATACTCGCCTTCCTTTGACGTATCAAGTGTCCTCTTGTACTCGACATTGGGCCCCTCTCCTCTCTCAATCAATTGCAGCACCTGACTTGCGGAGTCAACCATGATTACATCATCACTGGGTGCACCTGTCAGACTGAAAGACCGTCTGTCTATC
Source organism: uncultured archaeon (assembly GCA_964558645.1). Classification (GTDB taxonomy): domain Archaea; phylum Asgardarchaeota; class Thorarchaeia; order Thorarchaeales; family Thorarchaeaceae; genus TEKIR-12S. The sequence continues at coordinate 267 of CAZLEV010000032.1, read as the reverse complement.
TTATCACCGGCTGATGATGACATCAAAACAACATCAACGGACCGTGGTCTTCTCGGGGCAAGGTACTCTGCAGTTCCACCCTTCACAGTCAGGTTTCCTGAGGTTCCCGTTTCCTCTTCATATCTGATGAATAGCTTGACTCTGATACCATCCTCTTCAGCCTCCAAGGTGTCTACGTCCACGAGTACTTTTTCCCCATCAACACGAACCTTAACCAATCGCGCCCTGAAATCCGGCATGAAGAGGTCGATGTTCTCCGGGTTTGCA
>CAZLEV010000031.1:0-9481 GCA_964558645.1 uncultured archaeon | reverse complement strand
CATTGGTATGTGCTCGATGCTTCCAAGAGCAATAAGCATTGTTCGGACATCCTGAAGGGAGCGCGCCCAAGCACACTACGGGCATCACAGATGTCTTCGACTCTGTAACAGTATCACCCTGTCCGGTCAACGGCGTTCAGATGCATCAGGCGGTACCGATGGACGTACTCAGGCGCGTGCTTGCCCCACCTTCAGACCTCCCTCACTGACTACTGCTCCCACTCAAAACGTTCTCGTGGTGATGGACTCACATAGGTGTAAATATCCTGCCTGTAATCCGTTGTCTATGAAACCTGCCACTATCGATTCAGTCCGCAGGGCGATACTGAGGACTGCTCAAGATGATGCAAAGAAAATAGTGGAAGGGCTTCGGAAATCCATTGAGCTCAGCCCTGATGCGGTAGCTCTTGCTCAAGTGTTGTATGGATTCTTCGTGATGTTGCCCGACTGGCTAGCTCCTAGTTCGGCAGAGGGCGGTGTCTTCAGAAGGCGCCACGGCGCTTTCCTGTACTACAGGATACAAGCTGAGAATGACATGGCTGCCGCATTTCGGCTGGCGACGACAGGACACTATTCCGCGTCACTAATCATCCTGCGTTCGTGCATGGAGTATCTCTGTTGGGGTGCCTTCTACGACCTGATTGCCAGAGAAGAATACAGGAAGGATTGCAGACTGCTTAACCGGCACTCAAAACCAGACGCACTAGGTGAGAGAGGGTCCATCCGGAAGCTCTTGCAAGACCTTGAGAAACACCAGCCTGGTTTCCTCGATGAGCTGGAAACAGACAGCGGAGCTATCCTTGACAAACTATCAGTGTTTATGGGCACGTGGCAATGGAGGGGGATGTTTCCGACTTTCAAGGAGATCATCACTCAACTTGACGACTGGAACGTCTTCACTCCGATTCCGGATCCCGTTGTGACAGTCTATAGGGGCGGCTATCACTTTCTATCCTACCCCGTTCATGGTCATATAGACCACATCGACACAGGAAGAAGGGTCCTGCTCGGAAGTGACCTCTTCGGCTCCAACAAAGTGGAACAGGAAGGGCTCTCAGGCTTCCTGGGCAACTACTGCCAGCTATTGGATGCTGGTTTTGTCTTGACCTGGAATCTAATCGCCCCATCGACTCCCCCTGACAAAAGGGAGGAAGTCAAGCAACGTTTCACACGCCACGCATTGTGGAATCACATTCCAGCAAAGTGGTCCAGGAGCCTAATGGCACCGGGATTGAAGCTGGGGAAGGGGTACAATACTGATGCCATATGGTAGGCCGGATCAAGTGCCCCGCTCAGCTATCTGCTTAAATATAGTCTGAGAACAAGTATGTACAGAAGCCAATAGATAAGTGGGAGTGGAATGATTCAAGAAGATGCTGACTCAGAGAGCAAAGGAAGAGAAGAAGAGGGAACCCGTACGATAGTGGTTCAATCCTTCAAGAGAATTCTATGGATTGTTCCCGTGGGGGTCTGGGCGTACATCTCGCTGAGTCTTATTGACCTTCAACTGGCGGTATTCTCCGATTTCGGATTCCTCTTTAGCGGTTTGGTGGAAGGAGATTGGAAACCCGGTAGGGTCCTGAGTCTTGGCTGGGTGACTGTTCTCATTCTGTGGATAACCGTCTTCGCCGTAGGAGTCGAGTTTGCTCTTCTTCTGATTAGCAGAGTGGCGCACATGGAGGCGAAGATACCGCACTTCGGTAGAGCGCTTGTACTCTCTCTACTGATATGGGACTATGCGGGCATATGGGCTATCGGTCGCTACCCGCTGTACTCGTGTGTTCTCTTGTACATCTACATCTCTATCTACTATCTCATTGTAGATTGGCTGAAACTGCCAAATAGACTGGTCAGGGCAAAGTATATGCTACATGATGCGGTCACGTTCCTACGCAAGCCAAATCTTGTTTCTGTTACGAGTCTGTCTCCAGTAATCACTACAAGTGTGCTCTTGGAGTTAGGCATCGTAGCCTGGAATTGGGAACGGTGGTTGTATTCCGAAACCATCCTCATCGCAACATACGTCGTTCTCTCTATGGCTATGATAGTGGTTTTTGGGGTACATACCCTAGCTATCACGCGAATCGCTGTGAAGATCATTCGAAAGATTGCGCCGAGTCAACACTCCGAACTAGTCAGGTTCTCATTGTACAGCATTCTTTCTCTTGAAGTGGCGATAGTCTATTCGGTAGGATTGGCCTCCTACACCTATATGGCCTGCAGTGCGGTAGTGTCATACCCCTTGTCTGTACTTCTCACAAAGAGAATCGTGTCGAACGGGGAACAAATGCCACATCGGCTGGTCGGATTGTGGAGCGTCACCAAGCGAACCCTCAGCGCTCAGAGGTACAACACTGGCGCTTTTCTCCTGTCGATGGTCCTGCTCTGTTCGTTGGTGACAGTCCCAAGGGATGTAATCGCATACTCCCAGCCCTCTCCCGAGGGCGTTGCAGTAGGGATAGTTGATACAGGGATAGAGACTGACGATCCCTATCTTCGAAACTCAGTTGTCCTGAAGAAGAGTTTCGTCACGATTGAGAACGGCTTCTCACAAAATGAAACAGACCCGGAACCTCTGAGCACAGTCATATCTCATGGCACAATCGTTGCTCATTGTCTGAGAGAAACATACCAGAATGCACGCATTGTGAGCGCCAAGGTATCGAACTCTTCAGGTTATATCTCAGGGGATGCAATCGCTCAGGCAATATCATGGTGTATTGAAACGGCCGACGTATCAGTAATATCCATCTCACTCAATATAGACTACTTCGACACGAGAGAAACGCAATGGAAGGAGTTGCTTGACTGGGCTTGGCATGAGAATGTCCTCGTTGTCGTCTGTGCTGGCAATGGTCATCCCTGGGAGGGACAAGGTATCTACTCGACGATGGGGATTCTAGGTCAGTCGCCATACGCCATAACGGTTGGTGCAGCTTCTTATTCCGGGCCGAGCTGGTATTCAGGTCGAGGACCTGCAGTAAGTGGGCTGTCAAAACCAGATATTGTTGCAGATGGCCAATATGACGGGTTCCAAGGAACCAGCTTTGCAGCACCAAGGGTGGCCGGTGCGGCAGCTAGTATGATAGAGATACTTGAGTCGGAGGGAGTATCTTGGACTCCTGGTCTTGTCAAATCGCTCTTGCTGAACGGTGCAACTCCACTCAGATCAGCGCAATATGAAACCGGTGCTGGGCTGTTGAACATCGAGAATTCCGAGAAGCTGTTGGAAGAGTCTCCCCGTGACCCGTCAGGTGTCCCGCAAGTGCTCAGTATTCTGCCGACCCGAACTCCTCTCGACTTTGAGTATCTATATGGTGGTGTCAACTACTCATATCCAATCCAAGTCTTCTCATCATCAGTCGCGCAACCGCTTGTATCCATCTCTGATAGCATTCAGGATGTTGTTTCGTTTGACATTCCGACCATAGACGGATATGGTCTTGTGAACCTGACCATCTCTCCTCTGAATTCATCGATTGACCAGTTCTATGAGGGGTACTGTAACTTCAGCTGGGAAGAAGTGGAAGCAAGCCTGAGAATCTCATTTGTGTCGTTCGTAGCAAGAGCGACCGTTGGATTAGTGACCTGTTACAACCCGTGGAGTTACTCCTCCGTCTATATGAACTACTCAAAGCTCTACCGCCTTCTAGCACGGTCTGGCATAGCCGTCATCGAGATAACTGATAGAGATCTAGTCAATACCTCTTATCTCTCAAGATTCGATGGACTAGTGGTCCTTGACCCGTTCACTAGTACACCGTCGCATGGACATGTGAGTGTGACTGTCGAAGAGATTTCGGCTCTTCAGCACTTCTCTGAGAGTGGAGGGGGGATTATCGCAGCAGTGGAGCGGACAAACTCTACGATATTCAACCAGGTCTTCTCTTGGACAAATGCCACACTCGCACAAGACAGAACTTATGTTATGCGATATTCCCGAGCTAGTCATAGAATACTCTCAGGACTTGAGAACGATTTTAACGATGTGATTAGAATCGAACCCAGAGTCTTCAATATATCCCATGAATGGGACGCAATCCTACGGGGGAAGGATTTCCGGCAGTGGGTCTTTGACGAAAAAGGAACTTTCAATGTCACGGTCTTGATCGAATATCCATCAAGGATACTCTTTCATGGATTTGGCGAGTGGTTCACCAATCAGTATATCGAATCTGAATGGCACGATTCATCAGATATAGTACTCAGGATGTGCAAATGGATCCTTGGACTCTACTAGTTCATCGTCAGCCTCGAAGTACTGATATTCAGGGTTCTCAGTACGTCTGTCACAGCAATCCATCTCGGACAGAAGTAGGCCTCCAAAGGAAAGAGTTAACAACCAAGTCTGCAGCCTCTGCAATGAGGGGAAAAATGCTACCCAAATCTACAGAGAACACTGTCACCTCTATGTTGAAGGAACGACTTGCCCAGTTTGATGTGACAGACTGCCGCCCTTTTGGGTCTCTGGAAACACCAGCTGGACGACGAGAGGTAGACCTGTTCTGTAGGAACGGAGGTTCTTACGTAATCGAGGCCAAGTTTCTTGAGAGAGACTTGCTTCAGGCCGTTGCGAAGATTCAGAATGACTACATCCGATATCATGAACAGCTGCAGATTGCTGGCGGGTTCGCCGTTCTTTATCCTCAGGAGCTATCCAAGACCACAGATACGGCAGAGGTAGAGGCTCTGGTCGACAAACTTCGGTTCAAGGTTGTCATGCTTTTCCTACCTAAGGATAGCAGGAGGAACTTCAGAGTTGTCGAAGGCACGCTGAACGACATAGCTGGAACTATAGCCACCCAAATCCTTTCTCCTCCAGAGTATCTCAGTCCAAGTATCGACTTTGTCATCGAGCTCCTCAGGCAAGCAGCTGAACACCTAACATCAGGGCTTAGGCAGATTGCAGGAGAAGACTTGGAGGAGCTTTTCGGTGGACGCCACGTCTTCCAGAATATCCTAGAGTTTGAGGAGGGGACGCTTCCGGAAGAAGAACTAAGACTCGCAACAGCGTATCTTCTGGTCAATCAGCTCCTTTTCTACCATGTGCTCTCCCGCAGGACCGAAGAGAGATTTGAGGAGATTGACGTTGACGCTATTCGCAGTCCAAGTGACCTCAGTCATTTCTTTGCCAAGGTACTCGATGTCAACTATAGGGCCGTCTTCTCCTATGATGTTGCATCGCTCATTCCGGATTCCTTTGTGTCCGAAGTCAAGACGATGGTCAGTGCGGTGCAGGGTTTGGCAGCTGAGAAGATTAGCAGTGACCTACTTGGTACCATCTTTCATGATCTCATCCCTATAGAAATCCGGAAGAGAGTCGCGGCCTTCTATACCAATGTTCTAGCGGCTGAAATGCTGGCTTCGCTATCCATCGACAATGCCGATGACAAGGTCGGAGACTTGGCCTGTGGTTCGGGAGGTCTTCTCGTCGCATCTTATAGAAGGAAGAAGTCGCTAATTGAACAGACGCGGGATTTTACCGTCGATGACCACAGACGCTTCCTGGAGGAGGATCTCCTAGGCGTAGACGTCATGCCCTTTGCGGCCAATGTTGCAGCCTGCAATCTCGCCCTTCAGACGCCCGAGTACCCGACAGATCACGTCCGAGTGGCCATATGGGACTCCACAGACCTTAGACCGAACCACGACATTCCCTCAATTGCCCAGCTGCAGTATGTCATCGACGGACAGACAAGCCTAGTTCCTTTCATAGAACACGGCAAGCATGCAGACACCAAGGGCGTTGTTCAACTAGGCAATGAAAGGACGAAGGATATCTCACTTACTGAACTCGATGTTGTTATCATGAATCCTCCGTTTACTCGTCAGGAGAACATTCCTCAGGAGTACAAGGACGCTCTCGAGGACCGCTTTGACGACTACAAGGCATTGCTTCATGGACAGATGGGCTACTACGCTTACTTCGTTCTCCTTGCCGACCGGTTTCTTGGGCCAGAGGGTACAATGGCACTTGTTCTCCCCGTCAGCATCCTCCGGCATAGATCAAACGAGGGAATACGACGTCTCCTGTCTGAAGAGTACCAAGTCGAATACATCATCACGACAACGAGCAGGTCTGCATTCTCGGAGAGCACGCGGTTGCGAGAAACTCTGCTTATTGCCCGCAAACTCGGTAGCGACATTGAAGAACAGCCTGTCAAACTGGTAATCCTCAGACGAATCCCGAGGACGACAGGAGAGGCCAGACGAGCGGCGGATAGATTAAGGGACTGGCAGGGCGGAGACTTCTTCGATAAGTCCGGCCTCATCAAGAACGCTACTACCCTTGATCAGAAAGAGCTGGCCTCAAATGTGGACAACTGGTACAGATTCCTCGCATTCGAGAATGACGACCTCGTCACACTGCTTCGCAGTCTTCTCAAGTCAGAAGTTCTATCGACGGTTGGCGAGGTCTGTAAGGAATACGACTCTCGTCCGAAGAAACAAAGGTCACTAATACGGGGTCTGGAGCTAAGAGGCGGCGTTGTTCAGCGGCTCATCTTGATATCTGACCCCGAACGTGCAATCAAGTCATCGGATATCTGGTTAGCCGGAGAAGTCGATTCTGACTCAATCGATGCTCGACACAGGACAAGCGGCGGCAGCGTTCCCATTCCTCGTGATGCAGTCAGTCCAACCCTGCGTCGACTATCTGGGCTTGATCACTTGAGGGTAGACGATGACCTTGACTACGTCGTTGCCAACGGGTTCATGGGCTTCGACGATTTCGAGCGGCAATCAGGAGTCAGATTCAAATCGGAAACCCTTTCCAAAGTGAAGAGAGATGTTTCGAGGAGACTTGGGAACCTGCACCTCGGCTGGCGATTTGATATCTCGGCGCCGGGTACACACGCCGTTGCTTTCTACACCGAACATCTTGCGGCACCCACCAAGCTGTTCTTTTCTGCAGCCCTTGACTCCTCAACAGCGAAGATTGTAACACTGTCGATGAACAGCATTCTTGGAATCCTCCAGATACTCTCATCTCGCGTCGAAACCCGCGGGGCATTTCTAGAAGTGTTTGGGTATATACTTGAGAGAATCAGATGTCTTGACCCTGCCAAGCTGGAAAATCGAACCCGAGAGAAACTGGTGGAAGCTTTCGACGGCATCTCTGAGGTCCCGTTGCCTTCACTACTGGAGCAGCTTGAGTCGAATCATGATGTACGCATCAGAATCGACAAAGCGGTTCTTGGTGCGCTCGGCACAGAGGTTAATGAGGGACAGCTCAGGAGGATATACTCCGAAATCGCGAAAGAGATACACGTTCTGAAGTCACTGATGAGAGAGGGACGTAAGTGATTCTGTCACCTAACAGGTTCGTTCAGAATGTCTAGATTCATGTGTACTAGGGATTCTCTGCATTTCCGGGGGTACAAGGTCCACCGAATATGGTGGGAACAGTGTGGCCATGGCAATAACTGGGATGAGCTTTTCAGTATACCCAGGTGCCTTGAGATCTGTGTATATGTTGAGACTTCTCCCGTACCTACGCCTGAATGGTGTACCCGTGGTGAAGTACTTGCACTGTGACCCATCAAGCCATCTCTCGCCATAGCGGAACAGCCTGAGGTTCTTGATGACGAGCCCGCGATATTTCTCTCCTCTTCTTTTGTAGAGCCAAAAGAATCGCGGCACCTCTGGAATCTTCTCAGTGCGACACAAGGGCGACAGGTACCATGTCTTACGATGCTCGTCCTCCGTCGTCGCGTTGGTGGGATTCTCTGGGAAGATGACCTCAATTGACTGCTTCCGCTCACACTCTCGGCGCCATTCTCTTTGGTCAGTCAGGCCGTCACTTCTCTTTCTCTTCTGGGGAACAAATACAACATCGCATTCGTCACCCCCAAGATGTCTTCTGTAATACCTTGATGTCACCTGATTGCGGTATCCAAAGAGGTACCAGTTGCCCTCTGTGAGCCTGCTCTCGGCCCGCATACGAGCGAAGAGCGTTGTAATCTTGTCGTCATACTTGTTGCGATATCCTCTCAGACCAGCAACAACATAGACAAACTTGGGCGACAACTCCGAGTTGATGAATTTCTCTTTCATGCCGAACGATACCTACCGTGGTGACCTCACCCAAGATGAAGATATGAGTCTTCTGTGGCTGAAGGTTGCAAGAGCTGCGATAGTTCCGACCGACGAAACTGAGGCTCTTCTTGGTCGCCTCTCTGAGAGTTGCGGTATCTATTTCATTACGCCAGTCAATAGTTGCCATATTTCGCGACCCAGCCTGCTTTGTCGAAGATACTCCGTGCAATCTCCACTGTCGGGGAGGCTCACCCCATGCCATCTATTCCCTGTGCTCGACTGCCGCCCACTAGCCTGCTGCCAGACGGGCACCAGAGAAGACTGCATGGAATAGGGTGGCGACCCCACGGGTAATCGTGGTAGGAGGGGGGAGTTTCGTAATTGAGGGTATGTAACGAAAACTAGCCCGCAGGGCCGCCATGTCTCCGCTATCCGTACCACTTGACATAGCTTCCCCACGGTTCCTAATAAAATCATACTATCCGAACCGAGGGGTGCTTTTCTAGCTCGCATCGCCACAGCATACTGATCGACATGGGCAGGACCGTTCGCACCTTCCGAGAGGCAATCGACATAGAGGAACAGCGCTGGATGCAAGTCAGACGCACGCTCCGACCCGAAGACCGCGAGGCACTGGACTGAATCTTCAACGCAGCACGACAGCACGGCGATGCCGGGACCATGTACACCTCCCCGCGCATGACCGAGGGCACCATGCTCTTCGCCCTCATCGAGATTGTCAAGCGGCTGGATGTTGTCGAGAAGAAGCTGAGTGCATTGCTGCGGAAGCAATGAGTGATATTCATAAGCGAAGACAATCATCAGCAGTCTGGGGGACACCGTAGCCCGCCGCTGGAGCATAACGACTGAACTCTGTGTGTCCACATGCAAGTAAGCTGAGGAATGGCAATGGATGACCCGGACGAACAGATGGAGAATAAACAGCGGCTTCTGGATACGATAGAGCGCCGCAGACGCCTGTACGATGGTGCTTTCATCGGTCTGGCTATGAAGAGAGAGGACAGACTATCTCTGAAATACTGTATTGTCCGGTTCTTGCACAGATCCGAGGGTGAACCTGACACTGGCGTCTATGATTACGGGTCGATGGTGATCGGAGCTTACACAGTTGAGGTTGAGGCGGCTGTTTCGTTCATCTCCGAGCTGTTGGACACTTCAACCGTGGCAATTGACGGAGTCGAGTCGGAAGTCGTAGACCTCCAGATTGGGGAGACAAAGCATATTGACTCAGAAGGAAGGTATGGCCGGTTTGTCTATGATTGGCCTGTCATACATTGCGAACTGAGAACTGGTGACGTACGTATTGGAGGAGCATTTCCGACCAAGATAGATCTGCCATACTATCCGCACTACATCGACGCAATACGGGACTTGCTCAAGCTAGCCCCTGATGCAAACCCGGAGAACATCGACCTCTTCATGC
>CAZLEV010000030.1:5229-9517 GCA_964558645.1 uncultured archaeon | reverse complement strand
GATGCATCTAGACAGCATTCTGGGTTTTAGAACCATTTATATACTATCAAGTAGAGATTGAATGGGTTCCCCTGTTGTTTCTCCGAATGTGTAAAGCGGCTACGATAGGTTTCTCACAGCAGAATATGTGCTCTCCAGAAGGCCATTCAACACCGAATCCTCTGTCGATACAAGTGTTTCATTCAGGTCCGGGACTAGGCGACAGGGGGATTCATCCACGAGATCTGATTCCTCTCTCCCACCATCTTCAGGAGTACAGAAACTGTGTGCAACGCGCTACGGAGGGGCCAACTATGTGTACGGGTGTACAATACATGAGGTCTGAGTGGGGAAACATCTGTACGGGTGTACAATAGCGATATGACTGGAGAAGAGATGGTCGTTCGACCGACAGTCGAGGAGGTCAGAAGTGGTCGGGTCTCGCAGCCTGATACGATTTACGTTCAATCGCTTCTCGCACGAGGACAGGAACCGAGGACCGGGATTCTCATTGCATCTGACTGGATGGTGGACTACAACCGCAAGCAGGTGCGGTTCACAGCAGGCAACCTCATCGTCTACTCTGAGAAGATCCCCGTCTCAGTAGTTCAGGTACCTGATAGACACAAGCGAGCAGTGCGCCGTGTGGCCGGAGCCATATTCGACGTCAAACGGTTTACTGGGCTCGTCCTCTATGATGAGCCTCAGGATGACACACTCTGCGTCGTTCCTTGGAAGAGCGATAACCCTACCTCTCTCAACACGCCGGATGTTATCCTCTTTATATCCCGAAGCGCCGCCGTCCTGTGGTGCCTCCTCAATCCAGAGTCAGGGGCGTCAGTGGCAGACATCTCTCCCATGACTGTTGACAGAATCAGAACAGAGCTCCTTCCAGGTGAGACCCGGCATGGGGTGATACGGATAGCCCAGGAGAACAGTGCCGCTCTCTCTGCCGAACTCATGCGGCTCCTGCTTCAGGCCCATACCGGAGTCGGCGCACTTGGCCGCCTCAGGACGCTGATGAACAGGGGGCTGGGGAACGCGATGATGGAAAGGATCTGGAGGAAGTACAAGAAACAAGACCTGCCGAAGAGTCTGCGGCGAGCACTGAGATTCGAGAAGTGAGGGGAACCAGATGGCTGGGACACGAGGATATCCAAGACATCCTGAACGGATACTTGCCTCTGCCCTCTATGCCGGTCTTGCGGCCCTTTATCGCCTGGCTGACCAGATGATCACCCATTACGACAGGAAGGCCTACGATCTTCTCACGGGTATCAATAACATGTGGCGGGAAACCCGGCGGGACCTCAAGGAGGCAGACAACGACCTGACGGCCCTGTTCAACATCGAGCCCAACATGCGAAAGAGTTACCTCGGGGTGCTCTGGCAACTCACGGCCCCCTATGGAAACAGGGAGTTCAAGCGGGTCTATCGATGGAGTGAGGGAACCATCGGACCCCTCAATGCACTGCTCAACTACGCAGGTGCTCAGCTCCGCACTCTGGCCATGAGGCGGTTTCCCTTCCCCCGTCCCACGTACTACCAGCTACGTGAACATCCCGACGGCACGATTCAGACCCTCCATCGCAGTACGGCAATGAAGCATCCTGAGGCAAAGAGGGTCAAGACACGCTGGATCGCAGCGTATCCCGGAAACAGCACGCATCCCACCTTCAGGGTCCGGCATCCCACCCTGCCCGAGCTTGACTTCGTGGATATGATCCGTGCTCACGTTGTTGAGCTGGTGCGGCAGTGTTTCATCCATAACGTGCCCCGCGCGGCATCCCAGCGATACATCCGTCTGCTCATACACAGACTAGCTCCATTCCTTGAGTGGAAGTACACCGAGGGCGAGAGCGGTAGAAAGGACTTCTGGCCCGATGCGAACAGAGAACTGAGGGAGATTGTAACTGAGATCAAGGTGCTGTACCGGCGACACGTGGGTAGACGAACTCGCCTGACTCAGCAGCTGGAAGAGAATCCAGGATCGGCAACGACGAAGCTGTTCAAGAGTCAGATTCAGGCCGCGGCGAGACGTGACCGATCTGCAGAGATGAAGAAGACCCTAGCATCTCTAGGGAAGCAAATCAATGCTGGGAGCATCACGGACACTGATGCGCAGGTGTTCGTTGAAGACATCCTTCATGCGACGAGCCTGGAGGGAAACCGCTGGCATCGCATGCTTGCCCACGGCTTCTATCAGCCCAACTCTCTGAGAGAGGCAGTGTTCCATGGCGATAAACACCAACGGACTCCGGGAGATGTCCTGATTTCGTGTGAGGTGACAGTGGAGACACCCATGGGATATGGCAAGGCGGATATCGTGGTACTGGTACGTCGAGAGGTGGCCGGACAACCACTCTGGCTCCCCGTCATGGTGCTTGATATCAAGACGAAGACCGGGGTGGACTGGGCACCCTACAGCAGGAGACCACGGACAGAGAAGAGAAGGTCCCGTGTCTTCATCACCGACCTGCAGAAGCGAGCGCTCACAGAAGAGGAGTGGAATGCTGTCAGGGGGAGCTCTCTCAAGGACGGTTTCAGAGCTCAGCTCGAGCTCTACGAGCAGGGGATCTTGAATGAGCTCAGAACCATCACCAGTCATCACGAGACCTTGCCGTCAGAACTCTGGCGAGGTATCGTGAGGATAGACACAGCCCAGGACTACGAGGATGTCAGAGGGGCGCTTCGCTGGCTGATCATGAAGGTCATCAGAGATCTTCGAGATGACAAGCAGAACATTACAAGCCCCCTGTTATACGAACCCGTTCTGATACACGATCATGAACAACAACCCCGTGTTGCCCTCTTCTTGGAGGGAAGGAAAGGACCGAGGAGACTCCTTCACAACACAGCGCCCCTTCAGGAGATCATCATCGAGGACCCCTTTGCCATGAGGCGAAGAGATGACCGCGTCTTTACCCTCTACCTCAGTGTTCCCTCACCAGTCTCATCAGGAGATTCTGCTGCCTGGGTGGCGCGTAACTGGCACCTTCTCCACTATCTCAAAGACCTGACCGGGAAGAGGGACCAACTTGATATCATCTGGTTCGACCTCGTGGGATACTTTCCAACTCTAGACCACGCCCTGTCACGACTTCTGATCACGGGCACCCTGACACCCCGTGGTCTTGGCAGAACACACCTACAGGCACTGCGCAATCTTGTCAGGGGTATCCGCTTTGTTGACCTTCATGAAATGGTAGAGAAGCTCGCGGAGTCCGGGCAAGAGGGCCTAGAGGCCATTCAGTCACGAGTCAGGTCAGCTTTGGGGACTAACGACACGGAACGCGTTATTGTTGTGGACGGATGGTCGGAGCTCCGGGAAACGATTCCACCTAGTGACGATGCCCTTCTTGGTGTGTTTCAACAACGGCTCCTAGAGTGGCTTCCCGAGAGGAACTGCGAGATCATCTGGGTGGACAGGCCAGTGCCCCTCCCCACGACGTCAGAGGTGTATCAGATGCATGAGGTCGCACCGCTTCCGTATGACTCTCCTCTCTTGGAACACCTCGATGTCATCATCTGGAACAAGCCCACTCGTCCGCGATTCCCGGGCTGGCGTGCTCCGATGCTGGAGTACGTGCGGGTCATAGAGGTGGACACACCTACATCAGCTGAACCGCACTCAGAGCTCATCGTGGTTCCACAGCTTCATGGCTGGGGGCGTCGCTTTCGAGCAGACACCAGTGATGACCGTCAACTCAGAGAACGAGATGTCGAGGATCTGCTACAAGGACCCAAGTACGCCCGTGGCCACCGGGAGCGCGGGTCACAACGGTACGCTCTCGATAGTAACGAACTGACTGACGACATCATCACAGAGTCACTTCTGTTGTCACCATCCATTCTCAGGCCCAGAACGTTCGGCGACACGTGGGGCTCAGAGATGCTATCGCAGACCACAGTTGAGCCCGGCCTCCATCTTGAACGGGTCGAGCTCACAAGTCCACCATCCTCTGGCCTACTTGAGCGAGTGCGACTGGTACCCGCTGGAACGCCCCCGCGGAGAAGCAGATGGGGAGATGACACATCCAAGTGTTACTATTCGGTTGATGCCATCACAAGACCGTGGAGACACCGTGAGGAGGGGGAGAGCGGTGCACACGCACGCGAAACGGTACGTCCCCCTCTCATAGGTACGGTCTGTCACGATATTGATATCGAGTCGACCGGGCATGAAGAGCTGAGGCGGATACGCCGCGCCAGCCAACTGGTTCTGCACAGGCTTGAAGTGTATGAGTTCGATAGACGAACACTCTTGGAGAAAGTCGTCACCGAGTGCGACCGTTTCTTGAAGTCCGAA
>CAZLEV010000030.1:0-5219 GCA_964558645.1 uncultured archaeon | reverse complement strand
CTGTCCGAGGCTTAGAGGCGGTTCGAAACACACTCTCCTCACACAAGGACAGTCGTGAGATCTGGAAGCACCTGAGAACCGCCCGGCGAGAGACTTTGTCCAGTGATGTGTTGCCATCCTCAGCAGTGCAGCTTCTGGCCCAATCTAGCAACTCCGGGCGAGAGCTGGTTGAGCTCTACGGCAACGACCTCTTCATCCTGATCCTCGGAGTCCTCTGGAGTGGTATCGGGGTTCATCCCGCTCGGCTTCAGACCCTCTGGGCTGCACACTGTAGATGGTCGTTCGTCTACATGGGTCTCTGCCCTCTCGAGTCGGAGGGCAGTATGATACAGTCGCGATATGATCAGGAGGGGATCCTCTCAGACCTTCGGTGGCGGGCCAAGCACCTGGCTCAGATGCCCGATCCGCTCTCAGTCGTGAAGGACTGCAGTGCAGGACTGTTTGTCTTCTTCGAGGAGAACGACAACTGGCTGGTGTTTGAGGAGTCACCCGGGTCCGAGAGGATGCTCTTCGCCTGCCTAGAGAGGCCCATGGACATGAGGTTCTCGCCCGGGTTCTATCAGTGTGTTCGCAATCCTAAGGAGTTGGGGTGGGGAGGGATATGGGAGGAGACGCTCCCCGTCGTGATTCAGCACACCGACCAGGGTGATGTGCTCTGGACGGGCTGGGTTGAGGACTCGGAGGTTTCCTGGTGGCCCCGAGGTTTCTTCTCGTATGGCCCTCCGCCTGCGGGTCAAGCGGCTCCTGTTAGGTGGTTTCGCATCGAGAGAATCCCGCCTGACATGAGGGTCACGTTACAGGCACCAGCAGAGTTCCCAGACAAGTGGGAACTGGAAGAGAAGCTGGCAGACTGTCTTGACACCCTAGAGTCTGTAGAGAGAAGCATCACGCGCGTACGTTGTCGGCTGTCTATCAATCCGGAGAAAGGGTGCTATGTGATAGACTTAATCAAAAGGCCTCCTGATTGGTTCACGGGTCCGGAGATTGTCCACTCTAGGGATGTAGACGGAACAGTTGAGTTGATACAGATTGTGCGTACTCCCGGCGTTACCGGAGAACCCTTTCTGGGGAGATACTTCTGGGACTACAGAAGAGATGTTGATTATGAGGAGATTGATACCTGCTCTGGTTCGATTGATTTGAGTTTCCTGAAGCCATTCATCTTGACAAGAAGGGACGGATCTGTGTTTTTGAAACGACTTTCATTGCCGATAACAGCCAAGGAAGCATTGAGCATGAAAACTGGAATCTCGGTTTCGCTGATTGCAGATTCTGATCTGAAACGACTGAAGATTCCAACATCACGGTGTTGGAATGTCCTGTTCTTGGGCATATCTCCCAGTGAAGTAACGGAAAGACTGAGCACCATCGACTTGAATATCTATGAAGTTGCTCGAATCTTCGAGATGAAGCAATTTCTAGATATGAGTACAGGCACAAGACACTCAACAAGAATCGCAGTCAACAGGATAGAGTCTGTCAATATCCCCAAGGCCATCCTCGAATATGAGCGGATTGGCGATTGGCTTCTTTCTAAGGGAGTTATTGAGGAAGTAGATGAGCTCTGATTGGCTAGACTACGCGCCCCAACATCGCAATACCTGTTCTGTTCTTAAGCACTTCTATCTAGGGATGCTACGAGTAGGAGTTCACTCATCATCTCCTTTCTGCACGGGCTACGAATCTCAAGAACATAATTCTCTTTGAGTGCATACTCTTCTGCTCTAAGTCAGAAGATTGCCCTTATGCCTGCTATACTCCACCGATAGAAATACTCATCAGGACTCAACCAACTCGATTGTATCAAATCGTAGAATGAGGAGGGTTTCCCATGGAAGAGGACGAAATTACTGACTCGAAAACCTCAATGGAGATACTAGTAGCCTTAGCTATCGAATTGCCGTTTTGGATTCCACTAAAATCTGGATTCTATAATCTGCCCAAAGACCGCACACTGAAGATACGTAATGACTTGTGGATGGTTTCCACGGGAAACATAGTCGATGAACCAACAGGCAAATTCTCTGATCACATTGTCAATGAAGATCAAGTAGCTGATGATAGTTACCTTGAACAGCTAGCAGGAGATGGCCCACGATACTTCCATAAGAGAAAGATGAAGACAACTTTCACACGTTCATTCTCTGTCCCACTGGCGATAGGTGATATCAAGGCCGACCATTTGTCTGAGATCTGGATGCAACAGATACGGCGGCTTGTATTCGGATTCCTCCAAGAGCAAGAATGGTTGGAAGAACTCATCAAGGATGTCAATACGTTCATAGATCTCTACTCGTCGCTGATCAACCCACAGAACCCATCCAGAGAGGTCCGACGGGTGAGCTTCTTTGAAACGATGGTCAATGTTCGCATAGTGGTATTCAAGAAAGAACGACCATATGTTGTATTCATTGAGAGGGTATCACCGGACTGGGCGACAATCGAATTGCCCTTTCCAGCATGTCGCGTGGCGAGCCATCAGAAACTAAATGAATTCAAGGATACAATTGCTGGGCTTGATCCTCCAGAGTTCCATCAGATTCAGTGGATCAAGGCATTGAACGACCGAAGAGAGAAACAGTATCAAGAGGCGCTCATTCACGCTGCGATAACTCTAGAGTCACTTGTTCATCTGTATCTGTCTGCTTGTGGTCACTCCAAAAAACAACGGAAACGCATAGTCGAAGAAGCAAACGGAATACCTGGCTGGCTGGAAAGACTTCAACCCGACCGATTAGCTGATGCATGCAATGACGCAGCACGACTGTGGAGACTCAGGAATCGCGTCATACATAACCAGAAGGCCCTCACTAAGCGAGATCATGAGACAATTCATCGTGGAATTGATAGTATTGGCCTTGTCAGAATGTTCCTCCTGCAAACTGGAAGGCCCGCACAGCTATGTCTGGAAACGAGATTCTCAGGTTTTCTGGAACGCATTGAACTCGGAAAAGCCGTGGACAGAAGGGTTGGAAAAATGGTGCCGATGAAGTTCGGATGGCGTAGAGAGAAGGACTGCTACAAAATGATTGTCGATGCCGAGCAATGAAGACCAATTACCCTGCTATCCTGTTGGACGCCTACTATCATACTTGAGCCTTCGCTTAAGTAGTTGGAATATGTCCTCCACATCAGAAGAAACCGACTCAACGCCTAAGGCAGCAAGTAGTACTGCCAGTAGTACGTCTTGAATTTCGTATTGGTTCAACTCGAACTTCCTATGATAGATATACCAAAAGAGATGCACGAGCTCTACAGCAAAGCCCGCGGTTACTAGTGCGTGTGTTTCATCGTGACGCGTGTGTAATGCCTTATCCACGAATTCTCTCTGGCCTTCGTTATAGTACCGTTTGAAGTGAGGAGAATTCAGCGTATCTGAAACAACCCTTTGTATACATGGTGGTAGACAAACATACAGTCTGATTAGATTGGCTCCCCACCATATTCTCTCCGAAGCTTCAGCTTGTTTGATCCTTTTCCCGATTTTCTCACAGCCTAGGATACGATTCGATGCCCGTCGCCTTGTCTGATAAGAAGGTCATAGAGCACCGTGGGATCCATTTCAGTATCCTTTCGAAAAGGTAAGCCCTTCTCAGGTTTCCAGTATGGTGAAATGTAGGTGCTCCTCGGCCCGAAGTCACCGGGGAAATCATCATCCTTGAGTCCCAGCCCATCAGGGAGTTTAATCCTCCTTCCTTCAAATAACAGAACTCGTTCATCATCGATTTCTAGAGTATCTTCTAATTCAATGTGCTTTGCAAGGCCAAACAGGGAGGCATTCATGCTGCTGTATGCGAGTTCAAAGCCCTTTTTTTCAGCCAGACACGGAGACACTCTGGTTGCTGTATAGGAAGCCAACAGCCTTGAGAAAACGCAGATACCATTCGATGTACTCTCGCGGGAAGAAAGACTCAGTCGCTGCGTACACCCTCAGAGATACCTCCCTGACAGTGAACACCTCTTCCAAAGGAATCTCATTAAGGACCTCAATAATCCTCTGATCCAGTTTCAGTATCACTATTGTAAACGTACAAAAATTATGTATTTCTAGTAATAACGTCACAACACAGCAACTTATGACAGGTCGTTACGACACCACTCCATAAGTTCATCCTCAGGTGTCACCACTTCTGAACATCCGCGAGATAGAAGCACTACACTGAAACAGCACTCTGTCAAGCAGACTTGGTTCAACACCTATCTCTCCACAGGCTTTACCCAACGTTTCCTCTAGTATCTCGTAAAGCTCTTTGCATGATTGGACTGTGGTATCATTCAGGGGTAAGTCGAAGTGATTCTTCAATATCCTCATGACTCTCACATCAAAGGCAATAAAATTCCTGGTGGCACCGACTTCAATCATAAAGTCTGAGACGCTCTTCATTTTGAGGCCAGGTAGCCTCTCTATGAGTCTGTCTCGCATCTCTTTGTCGCTGATAACACCCTCTTGCAAGTCATCCAAGAGAACGATATTACCATTGCTGACCACAGCCTCATTCTCGATACAGTTGCTGATGTGTTTAGCCTGCTTGTTATGGAAACGTGTTGCATTGAATGCCCTTAGATGCCCCGCAATATACTCCACTCTTCCCGTCTTCATGCTAATCAGCCTGTCAAGTGAAAGATTCGTGAGAAACTCGCCATATCTGGATTCGTCACGCATAAGCTCGCCAATTTTTGCGCTCCCAATTACACAGTATTGGACTATAATCTGCTCCCATAGCTTTTCAGGACGCTTTTTTTTCCACTCTTTCCAAATTCCAACACGAGGCATGGTCACCTCGGACTTGAATCTGTCAATGATTAGAGCCAGCTTCTCCTTGTCTCTGTCTGTGATTTCAATATTCACTTTCATGATAGTTCATTCCTGCACCACTCTAGGAGTTCATCTCTCTCTCAATAGCTTTGCGGGTTCTCTGCTGTCACTGTAACAGAACCCTGTGAAGAGTCTGCAACAGCGTATGCTACACAGCCGGCCAGTAGTGATACAAGCATTGCTGCGAGTACAATCTTCTTAGTGTTTCGAGATATCATTTTCATTTTCTGTTTTACCTCTAGCCCGCCAAAAGTTCCTCCTACATTCTCATCGTATTCAAAAGAAACTAATGCGCCGAAGGGTGTAATAAGAGAGTCCTCGCGATGTCTGGCTGCCGGGAGAAAGACCGAATTTGTTTCTGTCAGTATTTGGCTGTATTCGGTACAGTATGGCAAGAAGGCAA
>CAZLEV010000029.1:0-9931 GCA_964558645.1 uncultured archaeon | reverse complement strand
CCTGAGGAGTTCTGTGACTGTGCTATACGAAGAGAAAGAGTTGGTGTGACTCTCATATGGGGGACAAGCTAAACGGGTCCTCACGGACCCCAATGCCATTGGTAAGCATACACGCTCGCCATTCTAGCCACACTCTATGATTGGTTTCTCGCGCGACTTTCCGTTATAAAAAGGTTGTGCAAAACAGAGTATCAATGTACAATTATGTACTTCAATGTACAACTGAAAGACTCTTCACCATAGCGATTGACTGTCATTCAGGGATACAGGCTTGGTTCAAACCTATCAGAACTACATATTAGGACGGAATGATTTAGCCGCCATAAGCAGACGCCCCACAGCGAGTTCGGAGGTTAAGCAGAGTGGCAGAGGAACCTGACAAGCCCAATATCGTCATCTTCACAAGCCACGACACAGGTGCCGAGTACAGTTGCTATGGATCCCCCATTGAGACCCCAGCTATTGATGAGCTAGCGAAGCAGGGTGTTCAGTTCACCAACAACTTCTGTACAGCGCCCCAATGCAGTCCCTCCCGGGGAAGCATTCTCACGGGGTTGCTCCCACATCAGCATGGGCTCATGGGATTGGTGAACTACGGCTGGAACCTACCTGAGGATAACATCACTCTGCCAGACCTTGCCAAGAAGGCAGGCTATTCGACCCACCTCATAGGTCTCCAGCACGAGCACGAGGATGCGGGAGCGTTGGGCTATGATCATGTTAGCGATAGAATCGACTTCCCCTATCTGAGCGACTTCGTCATTCCAAAGGCAGAGCAGTTCTTCGAGAGTATGGGCAACCAGAAGAGACCCTTCTTTGTGTCCATAGGCATATTCGAGGGGCACAGGCCCTTCGCTCACCTTGAGGAGGGAGATAAGCTCATCGATCTCCCAGACTACCTTCCGGAGCACCCTGCAATCCAGCGTGACTATACTCGCTTCGCAAAAGGCGTTCAGAAGGTGGATGAGGCAGTGGGGCGAGTGCAACATTCGCTAGAGAAGGCGGGTCTGACGGATAACACGCTCTTCATCTTCACCATCGATCATGGTCCAGCGTTTCCTCGGGTGAAATGCACTGCGTATGACCCCGGCATCAGAACCGCACTGATTGCGTCATGGCCAGAGGGATTCGCGGCCGACCGTGAGGTGGATGAGTTTGTGAGTAATGTTGACTTGTTCCCCACACTGGCGGAGGTCATGGGACAATCGGCCCGCCGGACGGTGGTTGGCAGAAGCTTCCTTCCTCTACTGCAGCCGGATGAGGACTCCACATTCCACCGAAGCAAGATCTTCGCAGAGCTCTCGCACCACGACATTGGCTACAATCCATTCAGAGCAATCAGGACGAAGCGATACAAGTACATCCGCAACTTCGCTCCTTTACCCTTCCAATTTGAAATCCCAGAGGACATCCGTGAAAGTGAGTCTGTAACAGGTTTCCTTGAAGTCTACGGAAGAGATGCCTACCAGAGTGAGCGACCGACCGAGGAGCTCTACGACCTTGCTGCGGATCCCTTGGAATACACTAACCTCGCTGAAGACTCTGCCTACGTTGACAAAAAGAGGGAACTCAGGTCCATCCTGCTTCAGATGCTAGAAGATACCAATGATCCTGTGCTGGAAGGCGAAATCGAAGCTCCTGAACGATCTGGGTTCATTGTGTACTGAAGTAGGTTGTGATTTTATTGGAACCGTTCCAGCTGCTCATCAAGCCGGTGTCTGGCCGTTGCAACCAGAAATGCAGCTACTGCTTCTACAGGGATGTTCCCGACAGAGTCTATGGGAATGCCACTGCCCCCACCATGTCCGACGATCTGTTGTCAACACTCTTGGAGTCGTACCTCTCACTGGGCTTGGAATCGAACATCTTCACCTGGCAGGGGGGAGAGCCGACACTCGCAGGACTTGATTTCTACAAATCGGTTGTCGCGGGGCAGCATAGATATGGACAAAAAGGCCAGGTAATCGGGAATGCACTACAAACGAACGGGTCTCTGATCGATGAGGATTGGGCCGAGTTCCTCTCCCACAATAGGTTCTTGGTTGGCCTGAGTATTGATGGCCCTGAAGCTATTCATGATGCGGCACGCGGCGATGGAACGTGGAGGAAAGCAATGCACGCAGCTGAGCTGCTTCGAGAACACAATGTGGCCTTGAACACCCTCACAGTTGTCCACCGTGGGAATGCGGACCATGCTCAAGAGATCTATTCCTTCCTAAGGAGGCACGGTTTCACGCATCTTCAATTCATACCTGCGGTTGACCGTGAAAGAAATGGTACTGGATTGCTCCAACATTCAGTCACCCCCGAGCAATACGGCAGCTTCCTCTGTAGCTTGTTCGACGCTTGGAGGAATCGAGGTGATGTGGGCACGGTTGCATTGCGCCTGTTCGAGGCCGTGATTGAGAATGCTCTTCAACGAGAGTCCGTTTCTCTATGCAGCCTCTCACCAACGTGTGGCAGGTATCTCGTTGTCGAACATAACGGTGATGTCTTCCCCTGTGACTTCTTCGTCAACAGAGAACAGCAACCGGGCAACATCACTGAGAACACGTGGAGCGAACTGCTGGACAGAAGACGTGCCTTTGAAGAGATGAAAGCCGACTACTCCGATACTTGTGCGTCTTGTGAGTGGCTTGGTCTCTGTCATGGGGGTTGCCCGAAGAACAGGATTGGAGGCAAGAGAACCCGCCTATGTGTCGGCTACCAGCAGTTCTTCGAACACATCAATGGCTGGCTGGACGAAGTCACCTCACGCCTTCGGAGAACTGCGTAAGAACTTGAGGGGGAGCTGTCGGTCCACACTCGCGGAGGTTCATCTCTTTCTCAAGTAGTAGACGACCACAACGACTAGCAGGACGACAGCAACTACTCCGGCGTAGAGAGCAAGATCCATGATAGGGAATCCGCTATCACTGGGTAGATCCTGTCTAACCATACTCAGTGAGCCATTGACATAGTGCAGTGTGAAGTGGCCTATGAAGCCGTCTTCTTTGAGATAATCAACAGAAACATCAGCCTGTCCGAATAGCATCACCGAACCTTCAATACTCCAGTAGCTGCCTGAATCAGAAACTGTACCATCGAATGTCGCAGTTTCCTCATGTAGCTAGGTCACAAGAGACTAGTTGCCCAAAGGAAGGGCGTACCTCGCGGCAATCTGGTACAGGAAATAGGGCATTGCGATCTCTTCCCATGGCGTGCCATTAGCCCACGGGAACTCACCATAGATCTCTGGTATCTCGTTCCAAGCACTGACGATACTCTGTATCGATGGTAGCGTGTTCACTCTGAACTTGACGACTTCATCCACTAGGGTTTCATTATCAGTATCCTTAACCACATAGTCGAAGCTATACTCATCTCCAGACTGCAAGCCCCAGTCGAGTCCCTGAGAATTGGCTGCGGTAGCGGTCACAATGAAGAGCATCGTTAGTAATCCCAGCGACATCATGATGCGAAAAACCTGCTTCATTTCTCTCCACACCCAAAAGATGAGTATGATGTCTATCCAGAAAATTGCCTCTGTCAGAATAATAGTTATCTGCCAATCTGGAGAGTTTGTGTTGTAGCCCATACAACGGTCTAGAGGTCATCCAGCTGAACCTCAGTGCCTCGATTTGCGGAGACATGCGCTGCTGTGGCAAATCTCTGGATGTATTCTGCCTTCTCTCCGGTAAGGATTGGCTCAGTGTTATCTAGGATGCTGTGAGCGAAATGCTCGATGCCTCTGTCAAATGATGCTTGCCAGTCGGACTCGATATCAGGATACTCATCGAGCTTTCCTTCGACATATGTGACAATCGGGGCCTCATCTCTGAGCGCCTTGGCGGTACATTGGTTAATCCAGACGTATCCCTTGTCGCCAGTGATCTCTACACGTTCATCGGCTGCGTAGTAGTCTGAATGAAACTGCCCTTCGCGACTGTAGGTCACATCCATCGTACCATACGTTCGAGGTGACTTGTACTTCCACATGACTGCTGCTGGACTATCGACTATGACTGGCGGTTCATCATCATCCTCATAGACACCTGTCTTGTCTATCCACGCTTTGACTGTTGAGACCTCTCCAAGCAGGTACTCAGCAATGGAGAACTTGTGGTAGCCATCATCCCAGACGATGGGCCCACCCCCACAGCGTTCCGTATCGAACCGCCACATCCATGCATCAAGAGGCACCTCCCAACCGCCTCCGAGGCTGGTACCCAGTTTGATATGGATAAATGACGGGCGGCCAATCAAGCCAGCGTCGATGAGTTCCTTTGCCTTTACGTAGGGCGGATAGAATCTGAAGTTCTCCATGACACGGAGTTTGACATCATTCTTCCTGCAGGTGTCGATCATCTTCTGACATTCATCGAGATTCATTGCCATCGGTTTCTGCACAGAGACGTGTTTGTTCGCTTCGGCCGCCAACCGGGTCAGCTTCTCATGGAGATCGTGAGGCAGGAGCAGGTCAACTGCATCTAGGTCATCAAGTTGGAGCAATTCCTCGAAATCAGTGAAGACCATGTCCAAGTCGAGTCCCCACTCCTTGGCCTTTCTGGTCGCCTTGGTTTCGTCGATATCGCAGACGGCAATCAAATTGGCTGCATCGCTCTTTCTGTAGGCCTTTGCATGGAGGTCGCATATCCTACCACAACCCACTATGGCGAAATTGACGCTATCACTCATGAGTTAGGTCACCTGTTTCGATTCGAACTAGGAGAACAGACTTATTGCACTTATCTTCTCCGTATGAGAAGGCGGTTCTCAATGCAAAGCAAGGACATGAAAGAAGGGATTCAACGATCTGCGGCGCGGGCCCTCTTGAAATCTACAGGACTACGTCAGAAGGATATCGAAAGACCGTGGGTGGCAGTGGTCAACTTCTTCACCGAGGTGGTCCCCGGCCATGTGCATCTGAGAGAGCTGGCAAATGCTGTCAAAGAGGGAGTCCTCCTTGGTGCCGGTCAGCCCTTCGAGTTCAACACCATTGCTGTGTGTGATGGCATCGCTCAAGGCACAGAGGGTATGAAGTATTCGCTGCCCAGCAGAGATCTTGCAGTGGATACCATTGAGGTCATGGTCCGTGCCCATGGGTTTGATGCCATGGTGCTTCTGCCTAGCTGTGATAAGACGGTTCCCGCCAGTCTCATGGCGGCCGCTCGACTGAACATACCCAGCGTGGTGCTCACGGGCGGACCTATGTTCCCGGGCAATTACTGTGGCCGCGAACTAAGCCTAGTCGAGATGCGGGAGTTCATCGGCAAAGTCCGAGCCGGCGTGATTGAGGAGGAGGAATTGTTCGAGATTGAGAGCATAGCCTGTCCCTCTGCAGGTTCCTGTAGTATGATGGCAACCGCTAATACTATGGCAGCAATAACTGAGGCAATCGGAATGTCCCTACCGGGATGTGCCACGTCACACGCTCTCATGGCAGAAAAGAAGAGGATAGCTCGTAGTAGTGGAGAGGCGGTTATGCGTCTTCTGAAGAATGGTATTCTACCAAGGTACATCATGACCAAGGAGGCACTCATGAACGGTGTTACTGTGGATCTCTCGCTTGGCGGCAGTCTGAATTCAGTCCTCCATTTGATAGCAATCGCAGAGGAATTGGAGATAACCGATTTCGGACTCCATACCTTCAATGAGAGAAGCGATAAGACGCCGCAGCTATGTTCTTTGAAACCGGCAGGTCCATCTTCCGTGTGGAAGCTTGACCAGTCTGGCGGGATCCCTGCTGTCATGAGAGAGTTAGCAAAAGGCGGCCTCCTGCACACTGATGAGATGACCGTGTCTGGACAGACTACCGCACAGAATCTGTCCGGATTCTACATCCCTGATAGTCCCGAATCCGTCGTGCGATCTATTGATAATCCTGTGAAACAAGAGGGGGCAATCCTGGTGCTATCAGGTAGCCTCGCCCCGAAGGGCGCAGTCGTCAAGCAGGCTGCGGTCCCATCCGACATGAGGGAGTTCCGTGGACCGGCTATGGTCTTCGAGAGTCTTGAGACAGCGCTAGATGCCTTATGGGAGGACAGGATTGAATCGGGGTCAGTGATGATTGTGCGATACGAAGGCCCCGTTGGTGGACCTGGGATGCGCGAGCAGCACTCGATAGCCTCACTTATATCGGGCTTGGGGAAAGAGCTAGCACTCGTCACCGATGGCAGATTCTCAGGGAGCTCAAGGGGTGCCGCAATTGGCCACGTTGCGCCTGAGGCAGCTCTGGCTGGTCCCATCGGTATTGTCAAGGATGGCGATTTTGTTTCATACTCGATTCCGCAACGAAGGCTTGATTTAGAGGTTCACGAGGGGGAGATCCGGGCACGTCTGAAGGAATTCCAGCCAAGACCGCAAGAGATTAGTTCTCGCCGAGGTGTACTGCACAGGTACCGAAGGCTTGTATCCTCTGCAGACAAAGGAGCCGTATTCAAGAACTGAAGGTGAACCAAGTGACAGTTGAACGATTGACCGGTGGAGAGATGATTGCGAAGTATATGAAGATGCAGGGAGTCCCCTACGCGGTCGGAATTCCCGGGCATGGTTGTCTCGGCCTCGTTGACGCCTTTCTGAGGCATGACATTGATGTGATTCAGGTTCGGCATGAACAGGCCGCAGCTCATCTAGCCGATGGGTACTTCCGCGTCACGGGGCGGCCGCTGGTGGCATTCACTAGTATCGGGCCTGGCGGTTGTAACACGGCGATTGGCGTGGCCACTGCTTATGTTGATTCAAGCTCGATGATCCTCATAACTGGCTCAACGCATGTGAGATGGCAGGGACACGGTGTTCTTCAGGAGATCGAGCGCTCACGCTGGAATGATTTCGCCTCTGTCCTGGAGCCTATTGTCAAGAAGAGCTACAGAATTTCTAATCTTACACAGATACCATGGGTCCTGCACAACGCATTCAAGGCCGCTACTACAGGAAGGCCTGGGCCCGTACATATTGATCTACCCATGGACATGCAGTCGGAGAGCATGGAGGTAGAGTTGTTCGACGATGAACCATTTAGACGCGGACAGTATAGGCCGTATGCGGAGCCTGAGAAGCTGAAACAAGCCATACAGATGCTATCAAGAGCCAAGAACCCAGTGATACTAGCAGGAGGTGGTGTTCTCCATTCGGAGGCGACTTCTGAACTACTCCAGCTCTCAGAAACCCTTGTGATTCCCGTCGTCTGCACGATGGCTGGCAAGGGGGCGTTCCCCGAGGACCATCCACTCTTTGGCTTCTATCCCGGTACCAAGGGCTCACCGATAGGTAATCGTCTAACCAGCAATGCGGACGTGATTCTCGCATTGGGATGTCGGTTTGCTGACGAAACTACGAGCAGCTACAAGCAGGGGGAGTCATTTGACAGAAAGAAGACCGACTTCATCCAGATTGATATTGAGCCCTATGAACTCGGCAAGAACTACCGAGTAAAGCTTCCAGTTCTGGCAGATGTGAAGACTGCCCTGTCCCAGATGCTTGATCTCGTTGCGGAGCATCCGCCTGTGAAATACCAGGATTCCGAGATCGCCATGAGCCTCGAGAAGGAGAGGAGAGATTGGAATGAGCAACTAGCAAGACAACGCGGACACACTCCGATGACAATCTCGGAGTTGCTTGCTGTCGTAAGGGAAACGATTCCGCGAAACGCGTATGTAGTGACAAGTGCAGGTCACACACAGGCGGTCCTGTTTCAGGAGTTCCCCATTCTTGAGCCTGCCACAAATGTGACCTCTGGAGGCTTCTCCACCATGGGCTTCGGCGTACCTGCAGCTATGGGGGTCAGTCTTGCCCATCCAGATCGTTTAGTTGTTTCCTTGGAAGGGGACGGTTCGTTTTTGATGACAGCGCAGGAGCTTGCCACCGCAGTTCAGTACAATATCCCGATCAAGATTGTGCTCGCCGATAATCAGGGCTGGATTAGCATACGGGACCTTCAGCTTGATGCCTATGGTGATGATAGAGGCTACGCGACGGAGTTCCTCAACGAGAAGGATGGAACGCCAATATCGCCGGACTTTGTGTCGCTGGCCAAGGCGTTTGGGTGTTGGGCTAAGTCGTGCACTACAACGGAAGAGCTCAAGAAAACCATGACAGAGGCCATGGATGTTGACGGTCCAGCACTCATCGTTGTCAAGGTAAACCGAGAGCATCCCCTTAGCGAGTCACCAGTTTACGGCTGGTGGGATGTACCGAAACCAACCTATCTTGAATAGGGTCAGTTTGGCCGAGTATTGGCTCACCGGATATGTCTAGACGGATGAGAAATCTGACTTGCTCTTCGCCTGCTTACCCGAATGAATCTCATCACGC
Source organism: uncultured archaeon (assembly GCA_964558645.1). GTDB lineage: Archaea > Asgardarchaeota > Thorarchaeia > Thorarchaeales > Thorarchaeaceae > TEKIR-12S. The sequence continues at coordinate 1,636 of CAZLEV010000029.1, read as the reverse complement.
TTTGTCTTCACAGCCTTCAGTCTATCTCCGACTAGCTGATATCGAGAGAAAGCCGCTATCCCGATTGCCAGTGCAATAGCAGGAAAGATGCTCATAAGCAGTCGTAGTCCCAGCAGGGTTTCGGCTGTTGCCTCCTCCGGCACAAAGACTCTCCATCCAACGCTGTTGAAGACGAGATTGATGGAAAGAAAGACCAGGATGACCGCCAGACGCATGACTAATGCATTGACACCGAAATACGCACCCTCGCGTCTCACTCCTGTTCTCACTTCATCCTCATCGATGATATCTGCCATGACAAGGTCCTTCAAATAGAGGCTCCCAGAAAGACCAATGCCATTGAATGCAAAGAGTACTAGAGCAATCATCACATCTGACACAAAGAATAGAGGAACCAGCGCAGAAATCCAGAGCAGCATGCTTGCCGTCCATGCCTTCCTGAGATTGCCCCAACGATTCACAATGTACTTCCATAGTGCCATGAACAGACCGCCAGATACAAAGGCGGCAGCCAGAAGAATCCCCAGAATGAGCGACTCTCCGGCTCCGATTCCCAAGACAAACTGGCCGTAGAGGGGGATGATTGTAGGTATGAGGCCAAACACATACCAATTCATTGTGTTCACTGCAAGAAAGGAATGAAAAGTGCGATTTCCAAGAGTGTGCTTGAAGGCATCGCTCCAACTTGGCACATCTCGCCAGTCATTTTTGAACTCTTTCCGCTCAGACACGCCCCACTTCAGTGCTATGAGATACACAATGGCGACAACAACTCCGAGAACAACACCCGCCTGTTGATACTCGCCAATCACAATGGTGGCAGCAGTTTCCTTTGCTGAGAGATCCGAAATCAGAAATGTTGGGATCAAGAAAGCAATCAACAATCCTATCACCAAGAAGATTTGGCGGATGTTATTAGCTGAGCAACGCGCCTCCTCTGTCAGATACATCTCAGGAAACAGCGATGTCAGATTCAGGCTGTTGAAGGTGTATACTGTATCAAACAGCATGATGATGCCTATGAAGTAGATAAATGACCACAACGTGCTTCCCACTGGAGGAGTCCAGAGAATCAGCATGAGAAGTGACAAGGGAAGGAAAGTCAGAGCTATGTATGGGATCCGTCGTCCGTATTTCGTGTTCGTCTTATCTGAGACCAGACCGGCCAACGGGTCATTGATGGCATTCCAGACACTCCAAGCTACAAATCCTAGCGTGACCAGGTTGATGTCCAGACCTATCACGGCGTAGTAGAACGTGAAGACAAGAAAAGTGAAGACCTGGTAAGAGATGCTATCTCCCAGTGCACCGAACCCAAACGCTACCTTATTTCCAGGGATGTAGTCCTCCAGTTGTTTCTCCATATGCAATCATCTCAAATGTCAGAATAACTTTGTAGAAAGGAGTGGCGAGATAAATCTCTTTGGTCACCATGAATGGCCGGGTGGCCAGTTTCATTGCTATGTCATATCCACCGGAAAGATATCCCCCCGAGGTAGCCAAAGAACGAACTCCGCTCCTTGAGTATGATCCCCTTCAACTCGATCTCGTATCTCAATGGTGCCGTTCATCTTATCCACAATTTGTTTGCATTGGTGCAGTCCGACGCCACCAGACCTGCGAGATATGTCAAACA
>CAZLEV010000028.1:21485-26900 GCA_964558645.1 uncultured archaeon | reverse complement strand
TTGTCTTGTAGCTCATCGCCATCAGTTTCTGTGTATGTCTGTGTATGCATTTAAACTCGTTGACACTGAATGAGGGAAAACCTAGGTTCCACTCGCCCTCGGTAACTATGCAATGAGAATAGGGTGGCTCGACCGGGCGCTAAGAGCAGAGGTCCTTCTGACCTGGCCCCCGTGGATTCCTTCTTCGTGCCCACCCACAGATAATCTGCATAAATGGGTCATGAGAGTGAGAGCTTGGATGATGCTGTTGCGTGTCGCGTTATCTCAAGATTGCACGATCTGTGCTCGATACACCATTCTTCGCATTTCTTTGCCCACTCCTCATCTGCATAGAGCAGATGACATTCCTCGCACTCATAGAGTCCGTTGATCTTCCTCATAACCTGATATCTCACTCTATTGAATATCACTCCTGCGAAAGAGGAATGAAGAGTCTGCTCAGCAGATTCGTGTGGATGATGTAAGGGCGCCCGAACGCGGATTCAACTCTCTGGGAAACACCACAGAGCCTCATCCGGTCAGAGAGCAAGGAGGAGGCTCGACAATTGAGAAAGAGAATCAGTGAAACCTAGTTAACACTAGGCTGTATTGAATATGCAATAGAATAGGGTGGCTCGACAAGACGCAAAGGGCAGGAACCCCCATTGCACCGTCCTCTGTCAAGATCTGGACCTTGGGACCTTACTTCTGTCAGGTGGAAAGTCTTATGGCATTTCACATGTTACATGTGACATGAGGAATGTTCGATGAAAGTAGTGCAGACAGAGGTCAGTTCTGAAGAACACGTCCTCCTCGTCCAACGGGCCAAGGAAGCACAGAAGAGCCTGAAGGAACTCCTCAGATCTATCATCCGCTCCTATCTCTCATCCGAGGGGGTGGATGCGGACGATCCCTTTTTTGCCCTGAGATTTGAGGGGCAAGAGGGTGAACGTGGGTCGATTGAGCACGATACCGTGTTATATGGACCCGATGATTCTCGCTGATATTCGTGGACGGCAGCGCATTCTTTACCCTGAAGGTAGTGAATGACATCAACCACCGCGGTGCGATTGTGTTCTTGCCGCAAATACTTGATGGCGAGTTCGGAGGACTCCTCACAACAGACTATGTGCTTGACGAGCTGACCACCCTGACAATGATTCGGGTGAGTCATGCCGCAGCATTGAGACTCTACGAGTCCATCGTGGGCTCATCGTCCATCGACGTTGTCCCGGTCACCCCGGAACTGAGAGAGAAAGCCTTTGAGATATTCAGCAGTCATCCCGACAGACGATACAGCTTCACTGATTGTGTGAGCTTTGCTCTGATGGAGTCGCTTGGCATCGATGATGCATTCACCTTTGACCGGCACTTCCAGCAGGCCGGTTTCACAGCCCACCCCTGATGATAGAGGGCTACTGGGCCTCTGGCAGCACAGAGGGTATACCAACAGCTAGCGAAGGCATGGACAGAGTTGGACATCTCAGCATAGGAGTTTATATCCTCAAGCCCATGACTGAGAGCTGGTCACTCACACAGTATCGCTGACCACGACGGAGACCACCCAGTGCCGTTACCTGGGGGGACAACTCTCTGGTGTCCAAGTTTGTCCAATATACAATGAACGGTATGCATCCACAGCGTTGTCAGCACTTCATCAAGGACATAATCAATCGTGACCCGCATGCCGAACTCTGGCTGCTTCAGCTCTGTAAGCAGGTCTCTGGCAGCGGAGTGATTTGCGTCACGCGAGTTGAGTAGTGCAATAATGATATTGCTGTCCAAGAGAACGGCCATCTTCAGCTTCCACCATAGACAATGGCGTCCACTCTGGATGAGAGGTCCTCGCTACCCGGCCCCAAGTCCTCAGCCAAGGAGAGTATCTCCTGGATCGTCTTGTCACTCAGAGGGGTCTCTCCAGACCGGACTTCTCTCACGATAAGATCATAGTGTTCCATGCCGATTCTGAAGACCAGTTCCAAGATCTCTTTCTTGCTCAAGCGTTTCCGGGTATCAAGATAGAGCCGAGCCTGTAGCTCCTCTAAGTCGTCCTGCAGATCAAACTTCACGGTGGACACCGAGAACACCCGGTCACTCAGTTACCGCATCAGCATATAAACCTGTACAGTCTCGATCGTGTAGAAGCCATCAAGCAGACCGCCCTAGATTCTACCCTTCTATATTGAATGATGAAAGAATGAAGGGATGGGACGACTCATCACAGGAACTGTTGAGTCAGGCTCCACAGATAAGAGAGAATCAGTGAGACCTAGTTCATACTAGGGTTCGTTGAGTATGCAATAGAATAGGGTGGCTCGACAAGACGCCAAGGGAAAACCCGTTCTCGGGAGCGATGTGTGCTGAGAGGCCGAATTTCTCCTGTCAGATCCGGTCCTGACTGCTTCATTTGAATAGGATTGCTAGCGCTCGCGACTAGGCCGAGAATCCAATCGCTCTCAAAAAGTCAAATAGCAAGAGATGTGGGACCTTCATCTCGTGGCATACGTAGGGAATCTTGACATGGGCGGGTCCTCCACCGCGCTCAAAGCTGACTACCGTGAGATCATGCTGCATGGCCAGCGCCACGACGTAGGGGTCAGCCTCATTCTTCTGCGATTCATGATCCACCCAGTTGGGATAGCGGTTTACGAGTAGGTCCACCTTCTGCTGAATCTGATCATCTACTTCAATGAACATCTCACGCCTCTCTCTCACCCACTCTAGCAAATCATCATCCTTCTGAGATATCTCTACATATACCTCCTTGGTGGCGACAATCTCTCTGTCCCTAATTCTCTGGTCCAGTTCGTCCCAGAGTGATGGCACCAAGTCCATTGGCATAGCATTTCTATAGGGGACTAAGAGAGCAGACGTGTCAAAGCTGTATCTCAACTTCTACACTCCCTTCTCTGCCATCAGTTTCTCGAGGGCGGGTAGATGTTTCAGGTTCATATTGAGCAGTTCAGAAACTTCTGCAGGAGTAATCGCGTTGTCATGCAGCGCGTCAAGAACTATGGATGTGTAGGTGAGACCATCTACTCGCAGGATCTTCTCGTGATAGCGCTCTCTCGGAGATCCTTTTCTCTCTTGATAGACTCGTTCATTCCATTGCTGTTTCTTATGACCGTAAAACTCTCTGGATGTCTTGTCTACAGTAAGAAGGCGCCGTAGGATAGCTTCCTTGCTCACTCTGAATCGAGTTGCAAGTTTCTCAAGTTCTTTCTCCTGCCAGCTCTCCGACGAACCATGTTCCTTCACTACCTGATGGGCTAGAAGAAGTCGAGCGGGAACAAGTGCAGCGGCTGCCGCATGGTTACAAAAGGACTCAACTCTCTGTGATTCAGCAGTAGCGTCACCGAATTTGTGAGGAATCTCACACAGGCTTGATTCTCCCAAGAGGATATGGACGGCCTCATGCAGAAGAGTGAAACTGCGTGGGTGGGGGTGATCTTTTCTGTTAACGGCTATTGTTGGGAACGGAAACTGAGCCATGGAGAATCCTCGCATCTCCTCAACATCAACACCAGAAATCAGAAAGACCAAGACACCTAGTCTCTCAAGGGAACTACGCCAACTATTGAATGTCTGATAGTCCCGCATTCCAATGGGAAACCGGTCTTGAATGCCCAAAAGGGTACGAATTCGCTCTCCGACCTGCTCCGGATCATCTTCTACGCTGACCGAACCGACATAGTCCCAGTCAAAGCTGGGTCCGTACTCCTGCAGACGGATTGCGGCCCGTCTCATCTGTTTGATGCGCCTCACCTGTAACTTCAGCTCGGGGGACAGTGGCTGTCCTCTGTTATCAGGAAGGCGACGGAATTTCGGAATGCTCATCGGTGGGGGAGGTTCATGAAGAAAGAAAGTAGCAGTTGGCCTTCGATACACCCAAGCTGCCTTTCTCAGTTGAGGAAAGGTGAGCTTCTCGTTTCCGGACTCTGATGCGGCAAGTCGCTCTGGTCTTATTCCCACGCGCTTAGCAGCTGTCTGGAGAGAGAGCCCTCTCTCTTCTCTTGCCCAGACTAGCATCTCAGGATTGATGTGGGCATAGACACGCGGAATTCTTCATCCCTCCATCATTGTTCAGTGTGTTTCAATATATAATCTGAACCATTACAAATCTCTTTTCGGGATTATGCACTCAAGATGTGAGCTGATCGCCTAAGATTGTGCTAGATGAGTCGGTTCTTGCATCACAATGCCCTAGATGAACGTAAGAATCCTTCCATGCTCTACATAATGTGGTCTCAGACTGCAGTCGTAGTGAAGCGGGAGATGTCCTCCTCAAATGGAAGATACGGTTTCGTCTGCACTGACCCCGTCAACGTCTGCACATCGGGTCTCTAGTGCTTCATCCGGCCCCTCTCAAGGAACCACTTCTCAATGGCCTCTACGTCCTCTCGCCCCAGCCTTGCATCACAATGCATGATGTGTTCTGCCAACTGGTTGACGGGCACCATCCGGAGATACTGGAAGTGGACATCGGGCATCGCCCTCGTCATGGACAGGACGTTCCTGACACGGATCTCTCGATGGCCCCAGTGGTGTGTGGCAAGAGGAAGCCGCCCCTCTCTGACTTCGGCGTTCACCACCGAGTAGAGGGCCTTTCCGGAGAGAATCACCTGCGTCACGGGAGACCTCAGGTCAGGCCTCTTTATCGAGCCCTTGCCCCAGTTCTTGCTCTCGATGTTGAACACGCCAGTGGGACCTATGACAATGTGGTCCGCCTCACAGGATCTCTTCTGAGTGCCTCCGTAGCTGACAGGCTGGCTCGGCCGGACGGTGACATCATTGAAGACCACGAAGTCGTCTGGGAGCGCTCTGAGTGCCTTGAGAGTGCGATGCTCGCCACGTGCGCCAGTGATCCAGAGTCTGGATTTGGAGAGAGCCTCATCGACCCGTCTCTTCCTCCTGTAATCGGGGGCCAGGCGTTTCCTCATCTCGGCCTCGATGTTGACCTCAAGACTGTCAGCCTGCTGTGTCAGCCGACCAATCTCAGCGGATAGGTGTCTGAAGGGTTTCTTACAGCTCACTAAAACCAAGACAAACCTGGACGTTTTCGGGGGGCGTTTATATCCCTCGGTACAAGACTAGGTCATAGATCATATGACACCACTGTGCTGACCCCACGGAGTCCCCTCCAGTGCCGTTTCCTGGACGGACAAAGCTCCGGTGTCCAGATTTGTCCAGCTTACAATGAACGGTTTCGGGTCGGTTCAGGAGGGGTGGAGAGCTCCTCAGCGAGCCGGTTATGTTCCTCCTCGAGCTCAGCAGCGCGTTCTCTGCGGAGTCTGATCTGCTCGTTGGTTGTCTCCTCTCTCTTCATGCGAAGGTGGTCAATCTCCCTGCGGATGGCCTGGCGGGTTTCTTCCTCCTTTCGAGCGATGATGCCATCTGACTCTGCGATGTGCCACTCTACATCACTCAGGGAGTCTA
>CAZLEV010000028.1:0-21385 GCA_964558645.1 uncultured archaeon | reverse complement strand
GCGATGATGCCATCTGACTCTGCGATGTGCCACTCTACATCACTCAGGGAGTCTATTCCCTTGATCCCTCGTTTTCGAAGATTCTGGACAAGAACCCTTTCTGAGCCGGGAACGCCATGTACTCGGGCCATCTGTGAAACTCCCTTCGATTAGGCAATCTGCAAATCTCCGCTTATTTGTTTCGTACAGAAGGTAATTTAGTCCACTAACAGAATTGAGAACAGTAGTCTGTTGACGATGGATTAAAGAGGGACTTCTGTGAAGGGTCTAGACGGAGATAGAGATAACAGGTATATCGTGGAGCCTATATTCTCTACTACTTAACTAATCTCAGATAACAAAGGAGGCATTGAGTTGGGTTTTGAGAAAAGATTCAGACTTCGGAAGTTTCTTGATTTCCTCGGTGAAGGGATTAGTATGGATACTCTGAGCCAGAGAGTCGAGTTCCAGAAGATGACGTATCTCTTACAGGCCTTCGATGTTGACATCTGGTATCCTTTCAATTGGTATCTACATGGCCCTTATTCGACTCAACTAGCAGATGATGGTTTTGCTCTTGCTAGTATGGATTCGTCCAAATTAGACAAACTCGCTGAGCCCTACAGTATAGAGGAGAACAGAGAGAATCTTGAGAGGATGAGAGAGTTTCTCCAACATCTGAGAGGTATAACCCCTGGACTCAAGGATTACGAGCGATTCGAGTTGGCTGCCTCACTACATTTCTTAGCTAGACGAACTCTGCGAGACAGAGGGAACTGCAAAGAGATAGTAGAACGACTTCGACAACGGAAACCGGAATTTCGTCTGGAACAAGCCACCAGGGTCTGCAGGTTGATGAGTGAAGTAGGCCTCATACGTCCATAGTCCCTTAGACAATAGTGCGAGGGCTGTGAATTCTTTGAAGAAGATCTACGACCCACTCCACGGCTACATCACTTTGGATGCAGAGGAACTGGCAGTCGTTGATTCACTTCCTTTTCAACGACTTCATCGGATTCATCAAAACGGACCAGCCTACTTGGTCTATCCTACCGCTCAGCATACCCGCTTTTCACACTCACTGGGTGTGTATCAGGTCATGGTCACCTTTGCCAATAAGCTCGCCGAACGAGGAGCAATCAATGGTGACGAGCAAAGAGTCCTCAAATTGGCTGCATTGCTACACGACATAGGACACTTCCCTTTCTCACACATGATAAGGAAATGGGAATCAAAGAAAGGGAGGTTCCTCTCACATGAAGAAATGGCTGAGAGAATAATCGAACAGCCTGATCTTCGTTCTGTGATCAAAAAGCCCGAAGACAGAGAAGAGATAGCACAGACTATCGCAGGGGAAATCGATAACCCCATCTTCGCTTATCTCATGTCATCAGACATCGATGTGGACAGAATTGATTATCTTCTCAGAGATGCGTACCATACGGGTGTGACTTACGGTGGCATCGACCTCAACCGGATTGCGGAGATAATGGACTATGATGACGAAGGATTGTGTTTCCAGGAAAAGGGGATTACAGCAGTCGAGAACTTCCTCTTGGCCCGATATCACATGTATGAGGCAATCTATAATCACAAGACTGTGGTTGCATTCCGATTGCTGTTAGAGAGAATCCATCAGATGCTTGTCGAGAAGGGAAACGTCTATGATGGAGATGCGGTTCAGAGCCTCAACCCCAATGAATGGAACAGCTACACCGATGGATACCTCTTGCATCAGATGAAGGATGCCTGCACAGGAGCTACAATCCTCTCTGAGATGATTGAGGACTTCTTCCACAGAAGACCCTTGAAGCCGGCGGGCTCGGCTATAGTATATGACAGGGAAGAGCCAGATGACCGCTATACTGACTTGCAGGACCTCAGTGCGCCTCAGGAACGTCAAGACTTCAGTTCCTCAATCGGTGTTGACCCGAGATGGGTCTTCTATGAGGAGTTGAGTAATGAGTTCGTCAAGTTTCAGGAACAGACCAATCCGGTACGCATCAAGACCGATTCCAAAGACATCGTCAACTTAGTCGAATTCCGACCTCACTTCTCGCGCATCGCAAAGAAGGAGATAAGGGTCTACACCAGGAGTAATCACAGGAAAATAGTCAGAGAAGAGCTTGAGAAGCTCTACGGGATCTAAGGATGTATTTGAAACTCTAGGGGAGGAGTTTACTTAATAGGGCGGGAAGATTCGCCTCCTATGAGGCATTGAGATGGTCTGTCAAATCTGCAGTAGGAAGAGCGAGTTGGGAACATCTCCTTGGTATTCGGGCTGAGTTAGACATCTCTGAGCTGGCCCCATGAAACACTGCGTAGGAGTTCAAATAGTTTGATCTGGACACCTCATCCTGAGGTCAAGATGACAGATATTTCGGCCTCACAGAGTTGGTCCAGTGCCGTTTCTGGACGGACATCACTCTGCTGTCCAAGTTTGTCCAACCAAAAATGAACGGTTTTATCCCCTGTGTATGCATCACTATCAGATGACCAAGACTGCAGAGGTTGTGAAGTGCTCCGATTGTGGACGCTGGTATCTCGCATCAGAGGGCTGTCCCAAGTGTGCAAAGGAAGCGAGTGGCGAACCAGAGAGCATGATCTTTCAGCGGGAGCTGGTCGAGATCTGGAGTAAACGACTGTATGCGATTGCGAGAGAGGGGGAGGAGTGGGCCCGTACTGAACACGATGAACGAAGATACGAGGAGATCCTAGGCATCTCCAGCGAGATACACTCCCACTGGTGTGATACCAATGCCGCCCTCATCGACATCCCGATGGAGTTGCTTGAGGACTGGAGTTTGGTGCTGTCGGACGTGGCAAAGAAGGGGCTACACTACTCGGACGATAGCCATGACATCCGTCGCTACTCAGGGGCGCTCGAGGTGGCTGAAGACCTGAAACAGCAAGTACGGTCGGTCTCCAGCGAGCCACAAGTCGTACCTGAGAAGCAGACTTCCGCCTCGGATGTCCTGTTTGTGGCTGATCGGGAGATAGCTCCAGCGCTGATTGGCATGATAGAGAAGGCGGAGCAGAAGGTGTTGATTGCCACGCCGTGGATTTGGGGCATAGACGAGATTGTCGAGAAGCTGACTGAGCTGAAACAGGAGCGGAACATCACGGTGAAAATCCTTGTGCGAAGACCCGAACCGGGAAAGGAGGACCAGCACAAGGAGATGGTCAGGACCCTCTGGAAGCGGGAGTTCCTCGTGGAGACTGAAGACTTCCTCCATGCGAAGTTGATTCTCGTCGACAACAAGGAGCTCTACATCGGGTCTGCGAACCTTGTCAGGACGTCCATGGACCGCAATCTGGAGGCCGGCATCTGCACCAGTGATCCCTCTGCGGTCTCGGATGCGTTGGTGTATTTCGAGGACAAGTTCGAGACGGCCTTCGGAAAGAGGATATGAATCTCGAATTACAGGCTCTGTAACCGAGGCCTAGTGTGGGGCAACTACTGAGCTCTGAGATTGAGATTCTGAGAAGGCGATGGTTCTGTGTTTCTCCTTGCGGAAAAGAGGTGGGTCTTTGAACTCGATAGAGTTAAATCTTCATTCTTGGTAACGGATAAACAGCGCGTGGTTCTGAGTGCCTTGTTTCGGCAACTCGGGGGAAAATGCTGAGCGGACTAGATAGCAAGTATCAGAGTTCTCTTGGATAGTAATTGCGCTAGGAGTACACAAATGAAATCAAGAAAGATAAGGGCTGTTCATGAAACGGATCTCCTTGGTTTTCTGCAGTCTATCAGTTTGCTAGAGCAGATCGAGAACGGTGAGATAATGTGTTCGAAATGTAGGAGAGAAGTAACAGTAGAAAACTTCGATAGTGTTGGGATGAGAAATGGGTCAATCGTAGTCTACTGTAGCCGTGTTGATTGTATGGGTGAGAGGGAGGAAAAAGACAGTGCAGTTTGAATTCATCTTGTCAATTGCCCCATTCATCCCGATAATCTTAGCTATCCTTGGATATCTCAAATGGATTTGGAATCCCGAGAACCGAGCGAAAAGCGAGCTATTCGTGCTGAAGGGCCTCAGACGTGTCGGCATAAAAAGGTTCGACAAATCAACAATCAGTGCACAGACTGCCGCATTCATGGTCCCTAGAATTGGTGAGCTGAATGAAGAGAACCCTGAGATGATTCTGCCTGTTGCTAAGATAGAGTTCAGCAAATCCTTGAATGAGAGGACAAGGATGAAGAATGGTGAGCTCTACATAAGACTGCATGATAGCAGTGAAGAGGGAAAGAACCTTGTTCGTATTGCAGAGGAATATGTCCGGAGAGGAATAATGAACGAGGGACGCAGGATTACACCCCCTCCAATTGAGAAGGCGGTAGACTTGACAATCATGCATAGGCTGGTTTCAGCCAGTGATGATGCCCTGAAGGTCCTACATGAAGTACATATAGACGCCTGCCGCTCGGAAGAGGATACTCTTCAAGCTCTCGAGAAAACAAGCTATGTCGATGAAGTTGGTTATTTGACTCGGCTCTTTCTCCCTGAACTTGAACTTGTTGCGAAGAGAATAGGATTTGCCATAAGACCAAACGTGATAGGTGAAACGCGTGAGTGGCTTGATTTTGTCTATCCCATTGCCCAGAAATGTGATAACAAACCCGAGGTTCATACAAGAGATGTTGATCTTATACTCAAAGGTGAGAACTACGGTGTAGGAGTTGTACTGGTAGCTCGAGCATCGGTCGTTGCCGCGTTCGGCACCAAGCCGCATGAGAGGTGGATTTGGGAGTATTTGGATAACCCCGAAATCAAGGATATCTATATCCTAGGTCATGGAGCAGAGAACTGCTATGATACATTACGTGTGGTCGGAAGCACATATCTCGATGAGCGGATTTCGGGTGTTGGAAGTTCATTCTATCGTACAAAATCACGCGGACGAGAAAACGTCCCTGTAGTCCTAGTGAGATATGCGAAAGGTGACTTGATTGATGAATCAAAGAAGCGCAAAACTATCCAAAGGTTTCTCCGGGAAACTCAGAAAGCATTGCCACGTATCAAGGCAAGAAACAGTGATGTGATAGCTTGGTGTAGACGTAATGTAGAGTATACCTTTGGACCCGGCAAATACGTTTCCAAATATGACTGCAGAAAAATCACAGACGCACTGAGCCAGTACAAGTACACTACTGACGACTTGGACAGGATACTAGGCGATCAGGTGATTGACGAGAGTTATCAGGAGTTTCTGCAAGAACAGAGGATTTCTTATCTGTATCCGCACGAGGAAATCCTTTTCAAAATTCATTCAGCAGGGGGAGCAAACCGGAAGAAAGTAATTCAACTGCTAAAATCAGATGTCATGAAGAATCATGCAATCCAGTTAAGCCCGAAGGTTGAATCCTAACAGAGTAAACAGGGAATTCTTACAGAGGTTGTGAAACATTTGGCATGAGGTTGTCACAGGAGAAAGGATTGCCCCGCCGATTCTGCAACTCGCGGCGGGTGCCGAGTGGGATAGTGAGATGCTATTGAACTAGCTAACGAAAGGATAGAAGAGGTAGTTTTGGAGTACTTCGATGAGGCTGGTGTGCCCCAGGAGTTCGAGGGACCCGTGGACAAGCTACACGATTGGCTCATAATCGTGCGACCCAACGAAATCGATGGCAGGGAGGAGCTTGGACTCAGGCTGAATCTCCCAAGAGAGAATGCCGAACGGGACTCGTCAAAGGAGTAGATGTGGCAATGGTATTGATAGGTTCGGCTAGCTTTGCCCCAGAAGATGGAATTGTCCTTTCGGCACGAGAGAACGCCGATGAGGGCATCACGATATTTGAGCGATATGTGGCAACGTGGCATGAGAGCTCTGCCGAGGAACTACTCAAACGTTCTGGACATCTGAGAAAGAGGATTGAGAAGACCTTCGTCACCCTAGAGCTTGTTGAATGTTCAACAAGAATAGGATGGCTCGACCGGGAAATAAAGGCAAGAGAAACATTGCACTGATCTCAATCAAGGCCCGTACTTCAGCTGCTTTCACCTCGTAGAGGTGGAGAACATAGAAAGTGTTTGACGGAAGAGGTGAATCAATCTCATCCTCTATTTTCTGTTGATTCAACTAGGACGGTTGACGGAAGCAGATTTTGTCTTCAGATTGAAGACACTTTATGAGGCGGAAAAGCCACAACGGGGGTGAGCACTCTGGCTGATGTGTTCTGAGGGGGTACTAAGGAGAATGAGATGTAGGCGATGATTGAGAGATAGTTCGAGTGAAGACCGACAGCCGCCTTGTGACTACCACAGACCTGCCACACCGAAAGAATTTTGCCTCAGGGAAAGACACCGGAATATGCCCGATGGCATTGGAGGATACCATGAGGATGACTATTCTCGATTCACGGGGGGCGAGGCGAATCTTGATGTGGAAGATTCCAATAGGTATAGTCGGTAAAGGAGGGAAAATGAGAACGTTCTGTCACGGGACTTCTGGTTTTACTCCCCAGTAGGCTTTGCTGGAGTAACAAAGACTGTACTCAAGCTTATCAGGAACTACGAATACGGCGTCCAACTAACAGGAAGTTGATTCACATGGATCCCCCGGAAGTATATCCATTGATGACGGAAGCAGCTGTTGTAGAACATCTTGACAGGAAAGATCCACCTGTCTTGGTTGTTCGCAATCCTTTCGAAGGGGGCCGCATCATAAGATACCAACTCAACTGCGGCATAGTCTTCTTGGTCAGTCTCATCCACACTTCCTCTATCATAGAGGTCCCTCTGCTAACTGGAAGGATTCTTGAAGAACGATTCAATCTTGTCCATGTAGAGGGGAGTCATCTAGACATGAATAGAGAGATGACCTATTATGAAGTCTACTTGGAGCCTGTGGCGAAGAATAGAAACAAGACTGTAATCTTCTCAGCTTCATACCGGAAGTGGCTGGAAGAGTTCATCAGTGATATGTCCGACTGGAACCTCATAGATGTGCAGAGAGTTCGAAAGCAGAATCATGAGTTTCGGTAGAACGCTATCTCTTGTTGTTTGTTTTCTACTGACATCTTGCAGGTTTCGCTTCGCTTGGTTAGGTCGCCGACTATGCAGCAAAGTATGTACGTGTACTGGGCATAGCAAGGCTAATATCCTGCAGGGCGGGTTTTCTCCCACAATGGACGTCAGAGAGAGTTCCCAAATCGCAGTATTCTCTGAGGATAGCCCCTCTATTCTACCTCATATCGATGATTGGAGGGGGACTATAGGGCGAGGAGGAGCGCTTGATACCCATGATGGTTTAGTTCAGGCACTACATAAGAATGGCCTTCCTCTTCCTGACGAGTCAATGAGCTTGGAAGATGAATATAGGGGGGTTTTGAGGGAGTATGTGCGACCCGCAAGACTCATGTTTGGAGGAATGTTCGGCGAGATTCGGGATTTCTGCGATGCTCTTGATGAGCTAGGAACTGTCGAACTCTACATCCTCACGGGGCGGTATGGGCTTATACCTTCGGAGAAGCGAATAATACCCTATACTGCCAAGCTAAGAAGCAGCTGTGATCTCGAAGAACTCAATGATAGAACGCGCTTCTTGGACAGAATGACTGCGGTAACAGAACATGCGGATATAGTCGTTACATGTTTTCCCAGTGATTACTATATCTTCCTCACCCAGAATGAATGGTTCAGACAAGTTTCACCTGAAGTCCACCTAGAGATTGTTGTTGCTGCCACAATCAAAGGAAGACTTCCTACCCGAGAGAAGATGAACTGCTACGATCGAGTCGGTGTGGCTCGCATAGGCGGAGAAAACAGAAGGAATATCATGGAATCCATTGAAGGTGCGCTGGGGAGGCATTCTTAGGAAAGGGTGCTGCGAGGAGGATGTATTCATACTCAAATCAACATTCAGAGGACTGAGGTAGAGAGCACTAGTTTCATAGTGCAAGGTAGGACGGAAGAAGTCTTTTCTAGGCATATCCCAGTGAGAGGTATGTCGTGGGTAGTCAAATCATTCTAATCGAAGGGAAACAGAGTGACCTTATCAGGAATTCAAAAGAGTCTGATCAAAAAGATTCTGAGAGAAGAACTAGACAGCAAAATCAATCATTATGCGGAGAGGGAGGATATGAACAAGCCATTCTACTTCGCTCTCTTCTCCAAGGAGTATGTCTACGTTGCATCATTGCTGCAGTCAATCTATACGTGGTTTGGTAGTCAGTGGGAAAACTTTGCAGAGATTGTTGCGTCGGAACGGTTCCGAGTTGTTGAGAAGAGATATCCGGTCAGGGGGACAATAACGCCAGCTGAGCAGTCAAGGATAGACACAATCCTGAAGGACCTCGAAAGCGGTAAGAGGAAACCGGGGATTGATAGCATTAAGGAAGAGCTGCAGGCGGTATTTGACGAAAATGATGAGCACAAGGAGGTTCAAGTGACCGTAGATTTCTACATAGTATCAGACGACCTTGAGGAGTACTTCTTCGAGCTAAAGACTGTGAAGCCAAACAAGAATGAGATGAGAAGCGCTCAGAAGGACTCTCTCGATATTCTCGCCATTAAACAGAAGGAAAGGAGTTTGAGTGGAGTTCATACTATGGTGGTTTTTCCCTACAATCCGTACTACTCGGATGAATACCAGCGCTGGACAGTGGTCAAATTCTTCCGTCGAGGGCAGGATCTTCTCATTGGAAAGGAGTTCTGGGATTTCCTAGGCGGAGATGGAACCTATGAGGACTTACTAGGACTGTTCCGAGAGATAGGCCACGAGGCATTGAACCGAATGGAAAAAGTTCTGGCAAGGGTAGAAGAATCATCGGCAGTCCAGACTCAACTCGGAGTACATGATTAAGGAGGGTTAGTTATTGAGAGAGATTCTGAATCGATTTGAATCAGCAAGTAGGCATCTGAAGATTGTTGATGATTTCATGATAGATAATGACCCGGAGTACCAGAGGATGGAGGACCGTCTCATCCAATGCGATGGATATGATGATTTTTGCCGGGAATTGTATTTTGGGGGGTCCAAGTCAAGAGGGAATCCCCCAAAGGGATCTCGCCAGATGATTCTCTCAGATATATTCCAATATATAATCACGAGTCGAGGCGTGTATCTCGCTGCAAGAGGAAGTGCTGAGAGAAAGCGATTCATCAAGATTGTAATGCATCTCATCAATCAATGGTTGCTCATGGACTCCCTCGGCCCGCAGGGACAACTAGCACTCCGCAGAAACTTGATGATAACGCTTAGAAACGAACTCACAGATGACTACTTCTTCGAGAACGGGGACAGCTATTTCATTGATAAATACAACGAAGCACACGGATATCAAGGAGACTTGATACCTGGACCTCCAAATACAAATCCACCTTCTGGAAGAGTGTTGGATCATTACGATTCTCTTTTTCCGAAAGTAAGAGGAGGACCAATTGAGGTCCTGGTCTACTTGTATCTGTTTCAAAGAAGACTAGGGTTTGTCGTTTCTGCATTGACACAACAGAGATTGTTGAGTGGAAACAAAGTGACTAGACCACCGGACATCTTTCTTCTGAGGAAAAAAGGAGAGATTCTGGGACTTGAGATTGGACGGGGGAAAGAAACGCAGAGCGCGGATTTCAGTATGCTAACCGGGATTCCTACCTTCAGTGTCGACTTGATAGCAAAACAACCTTTCAGATGTGATGGTTGCGGAAAGTGGATAACGTATTGTCAGAGAGTAATCGAACTCTATTCCGAACAAGGCATACCGGCGAATCATAAACACATTTTACGCTGCTCTGAATGCCCCTATTTTGACGAAGGTAACTGCCCGGATATCATGTGTTACACCAAAGCAACGAACCGCTACGGAACGAACCGAAAGGCACGCTATCACCTCAGATGCTTGAATCCTGGGATGAAACAGGAGATACTTAGGGATGATGCGGGATCACTGGTGTCTTACTATCCCCTTGTTGCTGGCTTAAAGGATCTACCTGAGGATTGAAGAAGTCAATCAAACTGAGCATGACTCCGGATGCTAGTCATGGGAGAGGAAGAAGATATGGGTTCACGGTTCATATCAGCAGTCTTCTGATAACTGTAGCAGGAAGGACAAGAAGCAGCATCATTTCCGACAGGAATCTTGTTACATGAGGGGACAAGCTTAGTTCTTGTTAATGAAGTGAAAAACAGCCTCATCAAAGGCAGCGCGTTCGCGGGATGCTTTCTTGGTGACTTTTCGAGGGTACGCTTTGATCAATTCCAGATTGGCGCCCTCAGCGATATCTTGGTACAAATCATGCTTGTCATTGACAACTATGAAGATGTGCCCATCTCGGACCACCTGTTGTGCAACATTTCGGAAGACTTCGGTTATTCCCCTCTGATAGTTCTCTACTGCACTCTGCGATTTGCCTTGGGATTTTGGACCTATCTCCTTCTCATCATACCTCGGGAGGTCTAACAACTCGTATGCGTATTCATGTTGTTCGTGGTAATCAATCAGACCAACGTACGGAGGTGAGGTGAAAATCCCATCCATCTTGGACTTGATGTGGTCTTTGAGATCGACTGACCTGGCATCGCCGCGGATTATCTCGACAGAGGCATCAGTTCTGAGTTTTGCGAACTCCTTGATTCTTTCTATTGTGTCAAGGCAATATCTCTCAAGAAATTTGAAAGCCTCTTGAACCGGGGCACAAACTCTGCTATGTTTATGGCACCAATAGGGTTCGACGATCGGTTCTTCGGCTCGAGTCAGCTCGTAATGGGGTGTCAGCCGTGCAGATCTTGCGGCTCGAGTCAAGATTATGCTCAGTATCTTTTCGTACTTGTATTCGTGTATCTGTTCTCGGAAGAACAACAGCTCTTTTAGTGCTCTTCTCGAATACCATTTGGTGAGATACTCACTATCTGTGGAATACTGCTCTGACTCCGGAGGCTCCTCGTCTGAATAGAGATCGATCGTCTTCTGTTTCGTAAACTGGGAGCTAAACAGCCGCGTCTTTTCGAGTATGTCCTTAATTTCGGACTCAAGAGTAGGAATATCGTATTTCTTTGTCTTCACTTCTGATATGAGGCAGTTGAAAGGAGATATATCAATGCCAATGGTATTCAGCCCCAAGATATTCCCTTCGACCAGTGTGGTGCCGCTTCCAACGAAGGGATCAAGAATCGTATCCCCCTTGTGGAAGAAACGCGACAAGAAGAACTCGACCAGCTGAGGAATGAACTTGCCGAGGTAAGGATGCAATCTATGGACGTGTTTTGTCCTCTCGTATTCGGGTACGTCCTTGAAGGAGATATCGACGTCTTCCAATCTTCTTGCAGCTCTCACTACTATCTAGCTCCTCTCTATATATCTATGAACGAGCTGTATCTTGTCAGGGTCCATTCCTCGCCTTATCGCCAGCTTGTGTCCCTTTTCTCGTTCTATGCAATCGGGAATATTGCATATGCTCGTCAGAAAATCTTCATCATTGCCATCCAAATCAACATCTTTTCTCAAGAAGACCATGGAGTAATCGTAGTTGCTCTCTCCGTCCGTACTGGCAACGCTGCAGACTATGACCTTCTTTCCCTTGACCTTTGCCAAGATGGGATGAGTAGCACTGAGCCCTCTCTCCACCATAGCCATGTACAGGCTTTCGTTGATTTTTCGCATCTCGGGCGTCACACCGTTTCGTCGTGTTCTGTACTATTTATTATCCTTCCTGCACCTGATGTATTCATCATCGATCGAGCCCCATCTTTTTCTCGTCCGAGCTGCGACCATTACAATATCCTCCTGAATTGGGAGAGCCTAGCCCCCATAAGAAGCGTGAAGGTCCAATCTAGCTCATCACAGGGGTGAGCAAATCTCCACTGCAAACGACGACTATGTTCGATCTCTCACTGCCCTATCTCGCCATCATCCTGTGCTTCGAACCGATACGCAGATGACATGAGCCATCCCAATAACCAGCGGGACGTGGCTTTTATCTCGATGTAATTCTCTTTTCTTGCGCGTTCCAAGAGGAGATGATGACCAGAGATCAGTTTGCGTATGGAATTCTCTACTTCTTCGGTCATAATCGCGATGAGTAACCCTCGGATTCTCATTTCTGTCTGCTTCTCAGTTGCCAGATTGCCAATCTCCTATTTCATCAGTTCTTCAATTCCAGAATAATCTGGATAGTGCGTGATAAGCGCGGTTTTATCTTGGGCATCGATTATTTTCTTCTTCATCTCGGGACACACTCTATCTAGAACACATCTATAGTGATAGTGATAGCCGTTTGCAAAATCATGATGACTGTATTCTTTTGTTTCTGCCCTATCGCGACTGTATTTTGTACAGGGACACTTGCCTTCTGCGATTTCCTGTGGCGAGTAGATGTCACACTCCTCCAGACATTTGATTTTGGTCTTCTCAATTGCTGTGTCAAACTTGGGGTATTCTCTAAGGACATAGTCGCAGAACATTATCCATCTGTTGCAGATGGGGCATCTATCAGATGTTCTTGAATTCTCAGTATCAATTGTAGCCGTCGGGATATTTGTCTGCAAAGAGAATTTACCGGACTGAATCTCTTTCTTTGCTCCCACTTCAATCCCGTAGATGTTCTTGCTATGGGTCACAATCAGGAAATCAGGAGGTACAATATGCCCGGCCGATCCTATGAACCTCTGAGTCAGTAATAGCGGAACAATATACCCCACCTCATTTCTCAGAAGGAATGCGAATACCAATAGCTCATGCCACAGCCCCCCAGCAGTCTTCGGCAATAACGAGTCGAAGTACCTGTTGATACGCTTTGGAGCGTCCGATTTGCCAGATTTCAGGCCCACTGTGCCGGTCTGCGTGTAGAGATTGTCATACTTGTCCTCCGCCGCTATTCTGGGAATACTGGCCTTCAGTTTATTGAGAAATGCCTTCCTCAAATTCTCTGAAACTGTCATGGATTCATAGGACATCAGTAGATTTACAAAGTGCAGAATTAGCCTAACAAACGACTCTTTGTCTTCTCTCTTTTTCAGAGAATAGTATCCTCTCCCCAAGAATATGTATTCAAGATAATCAGCAAGAATCATCTGTCGTCCGTTGGAATCATATAGCTGATCATCTATTCCCAGTTCCTCAACCAGTTTGTTGAATTCCCTATGATGCTTTTCATATCCCTCGAACACATGCTCTTCAGCGGGTTGAAAGTTGCTCTTGTCAACAAACACTTCATGTAGAGAGAGAAGGTGCTTGTTTGCATCTTGCATTCGTTCTAGAAGGTCCTTCAATAATGATATCTCCCATATGAGCTTTGATTGGCCACAAAAGAAGTCCTGTGGCAATCTCAAACTCCTACGTGATGCATCTCTCAGCACGCCGTATTAATCTTTCTTGTTGCTTGATGCTCAACGACTGTCCATGGACCTCTTTCTTCTCCGATTGAATGTCAAATGTCACAGCTATGCACTGAAGATGTAACACCACTATAGCATTCGTTAGGTTAAGGGGTGCACAGATGTGACAGTAGTATTTGAGGTCGAAGTAGTCTCCAACCTTTTGACGATGTGTCTTCTCTATAGAGATCCCATGAGAATCACCCTTTTAGTCGGGGAAGTCGCTCTTACAGGTCTGGCGACTAATAGTGTCCGCCATGTGGTATCAAGGAGTAAGGTAGGTGACACCAAACAAGTGAGAAGGTTGACAGGGAATCTGCCAAACCGACTTTTCGACGGTGGTGCGGAACCATAATCCCTAGAGAAGAAGACCAATGGAGCAATAAGTGCTAACCCACGACACTCAGAAGCATCTACTGCGACCCCAAGCCGACCTTTCCTTTGCAGATGTACACAGGGAGATGATACACCTAGGAGAAGAACCGGTCTAGTACCCTACAACGGGTCAGACTAGGGCCAACCTGTTTCTCTTAGTGAGATCAATCCCCTCACTGCGAACAGACCCCTTCGTGCGATCCAAGACATCTGTTCCTTCTGCCCTCCCCGAACAGAACCGAATCCAGACACCCGAATGGGGAGCCCTGCTCCTCGCACAAGAGGCAGGGACGTCCGGCCCAGTTCATCACAGGGAGGAGCAAATCCCCACTGCAAGTCACTTCTGTGTTCCACCCCTTTCCTGCCCGCTGTCACCATCATCCTGCAGGCCAAACTAATCCGCAACGTATTCCCTCCAGATGTGGTAATTACCATCCGGGACCGCAAGATATTGACTTCTCTCTTAGGGTTGCAAGACTGTTCTCAAGCATATCCCGCATATCCTCCATATCGCTGAAGCATTCCAGCCAGAGAAGATCTTCGCAAAGCGTCTTACGCTGTTTCTTCAGTCTACCATGATTATAGGATGGACGTGTGTGTGCTCCTCCAAACCATCTGTCTTTGCGAACGAATTTCGTGGCACGTGAAACGCGCGTTTTGAGTGAGGACAGGCCAGACATCTTCCGTCCCTTCTTGAAACACTGTTCTCTGATTGTGACCGAGTCCGATTGCGAGTACCCCAGCAGACGCAGGGCATCCTTGGTCTCTTCTGTGTCTAGTGAGGACTCAGGGCGTACAATGCTGTAGATGGTTCGGCAAGTTGCGAACCATTTGGCGGCCTTTAGAGTGTCCATTTTGAGGCGTTGTGCTCTCTTGTTTATGCCCTGCTGAGTTTCAGTAAGGACCTGTTCGTCTTCAATCCGTTCCATGATTTTGGCAATGTGCCGGACATCTTCGACGGATAGTGCCGATAGACCACTCAATGCTTTGAAGAGTCGAGCACGCCCCTTCAAAATACTGTCTTCTCCCTTGTTGATCCCCCGAATATAGGCAAGCAGCATCTCCACACGATTGGCTCTCTTTGAAATCGGAAGAAGAGGCCGGACTCTGGCATTCCACTCTTCTACTGAATGATCAAGAACTAAGTCGAAGAGTGAAACATGTTGTTTGAATGCACGATAGTCACCGTTCTCGCCTACAACCATCTCAAGTCGCGACTCGGGATCCAACATGAGGGACGAGACCCATGTTTGGTGCTCGTAATCCTTAGTGTCAAGATGGTCCATCATGGTTTCTGTCCTGTCAGACACTTCGAATACTCTGGCGCTCTTGCCAGGGGGTCTTGGCCTGAGCACTCTGCCAATCTGCTGCACGAACAATCTGGGACTCAGCGTTGGTCTGAGCAGAATCAGTTGCTTCAACTCGGGGAAATCAAATCCCTCAATCAACATCTCAACCGTGCAGAGAATCTCAGGATTGGAATCCAAGTCCTTGAACCCGTCGATGATCTCTTTCTTCTCGGCCGGACTTAGCTCACCGGATAGAAATGCAGCTCGTTTGAGCCCCCCGTCACTTCGATAGTTGTCAAATTCATAGTCTAGCGAGAGGCGTCCTGTTACCTCATCATTGAACTGGGCGGCCGTGAGCTTGGAGTGGAACGCCTGAATGCTCTCCTCATTGCCTCCGGTCACTTCGGTCTGTGTTCTCGCACAGAACACCAGCGTCTTTCCACCCTGAATCATCTGCCTATAGGCATCGACCGCTAATCGGGTTCTCCTGAGAAGTCTATCAATCTCATCCAATGTATCTGCCTTGATGGTCAACATATGGTCCGAGGCCGACTGGAGAGCTTTTTCCAGCGTATCTGCTCCATAGATCTCTGATGCTTGGAGAGGACTACGTATCGCATAATATTCCATATCGGAGAGGTCCCGGTCACAAAGGCAGTCGGCAAGAGATTTACTCCAGATCTCATTCATCTTTGGCGATATCTGTTCTACGAACTTCAAACGGCCGACGACACCCTGCATAGGTGTGGCAGTCATGCCGAAAACGTGAGTTCCTGATTGCAGTGCATCTTCTATGAAGGTGTTACCGGTGTTGTTGATATAGTTGTGAATCTCATCCACGACCAACAGGTCTGCATAGTCTAGGAGAGTCTTCTTCAGGTCCTGATTCCAAGATTTTGTTATCGTATCAACTGTGACTCCAGTGATTGTTCCCTGCCCTGAATTCAAGGCGTCTTCCAGTTCTGACATAGAGGGCTTAGGAGCTTCACCATATATCATGAAGTCTGCTGGAGCAATCTCATCATCTGCAAAGGTCTGTTCCAAGAGAGCATTGTTGCTGAAAACGGAGAAGACAGCATTCTTCCCATTATCGCGATAGTATCTCATCAGGTGCTTCGTCAGGAAGGTCTTGCCCCATCCTGTTGGTACACAGATGTAACCAGCTTCTCTTTCTTCAAGATGCTCAATCACTCGTCCTAGGACATCTTGTTTCTCAGGAAATAATTCATTTGTCACGCCGATGACCTCAATACAGGACTAAACCGAGTTCTGGAGGTATATTTCTTTGGGGGATAGATTGCCAAATCTGAAGACTTGTACCAGACTAAGAAAGAATCAGATTCTCTATGGCTCCGCCCCGTCCTCGAACACATCGCTCAGTCGCTTGAGGAACAGCAGACCGAAGATGTAGTTCTTGTAGTCGGAGGAGTCGATGCTGCCCCGCAGGATGTTCGCAGACTCCCAGAGGTGGGACTCCAGCTCCTGCTGGGTCAACTTGTGGCCGGTGTCGGTGAACTCAGCGAGTCTGCGTGAGTTGCTGTTCTTGTTCTTGGAACTCTTTCGTCGTGCCATTTCCCCAATGCTCCGGATAGGAGCTGAGGCCAAGGGAGTAATTAACGGTTTTCGTCCTGCTCGGCACTCCAAATAGGAAGATGGCCCTGTTGATGGGGCGGATACCATCTATCTGGCACAAGTCAACCCAAACAGGATACCGCAATCCTGATGTGTCTTAACTCAAATCCACCGAGCGCTTGGCTTAATAGGATTGTTTCAAATCTGGACGGTGAATACCACTCCTGTGTATCATGGCAGATGGTTGGTGGGAGCCGTCATGAAGAGAGGCCGAGAGAACTCCTTTGTCAAGAGCCGAACAAACAGGTTTTCGTTAATGGGAAACCTCATCCTTGGCGTTCTGGTTATCGTCATAGGCGGGTTTCCATTCGGATCAGCTGTTACAATGCTCCAACGACCCTACACCGTCGGAGAGAACGATAGTCCGATTCACGTTGATTTTCGTTTGTATGAAGGAGGCACCCCTTGGAACATGACTGCAGAGTGTGTTTGGGTGCCATTTGAAACAAATGGACATGACATATGTCTTTATGGCTATGTCCAAGTGTATGAGGAAGGAAAGGCTATTGATTTCTTCTTCACTGACCAAGTGGGATACAACGAGATTGTGAACACGGGTCAGACTCTCAGGACGCGGTTTTGGAATCAGACAACCAGCATGGACTGGAATGTGATACTCCCACACCGATACAATGGGTTGAATGTGGAGAAGTGGTATGCTTTCGTTTCTTTCTCGGGTATTACGGACATATTTCTACCCGAGAGGACGGGTACTCTCTTCATCGGACAAGATCTAACGCCGCCCAAGGTCAGCATAGATCTCAATTCGGAAGTGAGCGGCACAGGTTCATTTACGGTTACATTCACAGAATCAAACTGCAACCTATCTGAATACAGAGTCAGCATCCAAGGAGAGATATTAGAAGAAGACTCCTTTCAGCCGGGAAGAAAGACCGCAACCAAATCCTTCGCTTTTGATTCAACGAAGTATCCAGAGGGGGAATGCATCATATCGGTGTGGGTATGTGACACCGGAAGAGCGGGACAATATTACTATGCGCATACAACTGTCAACAATGTTCCAGATGAATCAACCTCTTCACCAACAACGTCGCCAATCGGAGATTCAGACTATCTTGCCGATATGTGGATGGTATTTCTGGGTATCTTTTGTGTTGCAGTCACAAACGCAACTAACAACGTAATAGATTGGTTGTGGTGGCTGGGTTTCCTGCTTGCGATAGCGAATGTGATTCTACGACTCTTGAAGGCAAGATGGAAAGTCATGGGATTTCCTTGGATAGCAACCGCAGTCCTATCCTTCTGGGTCGGAATAGCATTGTTTCTCTGGAATATTGTACTGCTTTACGTCGTGGCCCTCCCTGTGTTTGCTTTCATGTTCTCCGCGCTTGAAGTGGGAGGCATATGGAAAGAGAGGAGAGATTCAGCAAAGCAGGAGAAGAAAGAGTCACAGAAAGAACTGCAAGAAAAGAAACAGAATGGGGCCCGTGACAAAAGAATTGCCCGACTTGAAGAAGAGCTTGCTAGGAAGAACCTCCAGATTAGAGAACTTGGCGACCAAAGTGAGAAGTTGGCAGAAAGGGTGGAAACCTTGGAGAGAGAGAAGGGAAACGACGGCATGGATTCGCGTTCGTCTGGTTGACTAGAAACCTAGCAAGAGCCTGATTATTCGTCGGACAGGATAGTTCTGATTGAAATGCTAAGAGAAGTTGGCTTTACTTCAGCCTGTCGTTGCCGGAACGCTATAGACAGTGCCATCTGTAGTGTAGACGAGTTCGTATTCAAATGAGGATGTGCGATGGGGAGATGTGTAGACCACTTCACGGCTACTGCCTGCCTGAGGTTCACTCTTAGGACTTGCCGTTTCTAGGCTCTTGATTGTCAAGACCCCAAAGGGATACAAATCTACGTTGATTCTGACCGACATTCTGTATGTATCTCCACACTATCCCTATTTTGTCTTTTCTTTCCACTGTCCACCGTATGTACGGCCTTCTATCCCTATGATAGGCGACTGCCGTTTCAGTTCCTCTTGGACTAACCTAGGAATCTCGTTGCCAATTTGCTTGAGTAATTCTTGGATTATGTTCTGCAGGTTCTTGGGGATCTTGTTAGGGTCGATTCCTGGAGGGAGCCCGATGGGCAAGTTGATGTTTATCTGCGGACTCGGGGGAACCTGCCTCTTTCTTCTCATAAAGGCATTGATCTCATATACATGAAGATTCTTTGCGCTCTCTATAGCAGCCACAGGCACATCTGTGAGTCGGGCTTCATCTTTGTCTTCTGATTCCAAGATTTCTTCGGGGTCAATGGATAGACCCCGCTCCAATTCCTTCTCGTACTCTAGATACAGTGACCAGATGGCTTGTTCCAATTCAGAATCAGGAATGTCAATAGGCAGACCCAGATCCTTCGCTTCGCTTCTGCCTATCGCGTGACCGTGGGAATACATCTTCTCCGTCAGAGCTTCTACTATAGAGGATATTCGCTCCTCCTCCAACCGATCGTTACGAGAACTAATCAGTTTGCGGGCTACGAGCCTAATGTGAGAGTACTGCCTGTTGACCGTGCCAAGGGTCAATGGAGTGAGATGTGCCGCCAGTTGTGATACTACCTGAGCCAAGGCGGCCTGGTCGGTTATTCCTGCCCTGTCCCTCATGAAGGAGATATATGATGACACATCCTCGACACTTATCTGTCTAGGAGGAATCTCTGCTTCGGATACGGTCCTGCGTACAAGCGTTGGATCGATGGGGCTCAGTTCGGCTTTTCGCCCCATGACTACCTCATCAGCACCAAGAGATATCATAGTGCCGGCACTGTATGCTTTGTAAGGTATTAGAACCGCGAATCGGCCACAAAATTCTCTTATCATAGTGACAATCCTCCATGGGACACTGACATCGCCACCGTGCGTGAATAGGAAGAGGTCAATGTTGGGAGTGTCTTCCTCATCTGACGTTGAGGAGAGTAGATGTTGGTAGATTGGAAGAACTGCGTCTTCTGCAATCATGCTCTGTGATACCTTTCCGTGGCCTGTGAAATACACTATGACTTTCGATTTTCGGATATCTTGGATTTGCTCGATTAGTTCAAGTCTTTTCTTGCGCCCTGACAATCTGAACCCTCACTAGTGATTATACTCTACTATCTCTTCAATTTGTAATAAATCCACCTTCACCATTTTTGCTGCAAATCTGTCGGTGCTCTCCGCGACGAAACCTGATAGATGGGCTTGAAGTCGTAACAAGGTCCGACCT
Source organism: uncultured archaeon (assembly GCA_964558645.1). Lineage (GTDB taxonomy): Archaea > Asgardarchaeota > Thorarchaeia > Thorarchaeales > Thorarchaeaceae > TEKIR-12S. The sequence goes on along the minus strand of CAZLEV010000028.1, from coordinate 1,581 downwards.
GTGACACGGTTGACAGGGGACCCCGAGGAACCGGAATCCCTAGTCGGACCTGTTGTCGCCAGCACAGGACAGGCAATCCCTAGTCCCACGCTGCCGAGGGTGAGTGAACCTCCATCACCATCAACCACCATGTTCAGCCCTCATCATGACTGCTGTCACCAGCGACCAGCAGGATCGCTCCTGCCGGGTGGTCACGACGTTTGTCAGAGGTCATCGGGACATGGTCCCTCGCTCTGAACTCAGCCTCAGCCCGCTGCACTCCAGTGCTGTGCCTGCCAGAAGGCCCGGCGGCAGACGGGTTTTCCATGGTCTTTTCCATGGCGGGGTCGGTACTGCTCGCATACTCCTCGAGAGAAGTCTGGTCATAGCAGTCAGCCACGGTCCCCCCTGCTAGCGAGGCTGGCAACCTCTCGGGGGGATCGGACCTCCCTTGAGAGCAGGTGCTCCTCCGGGTCTTCGGCGTGGCTGCCTCAGTGAGCAACCACTGTCCTAGTCCGTTCTCATCTCTCAATGAAGGGATGAGCGTGATGAGCCGCCGTCCGATGTTGACAGCGGCGTTCATGTCCGCGTTGGCGCGGTAGCCGCAGGTGTGGCAGAGGAAGTAGCTCTGCTTGGGTCGAAGGCCCTTCTTTCCGCATCTCGAACACATGATGCTGGTCCAAGCCTCTGACACGGTGATAACCCGCTTTGGATTGAAGCCAACCATGCTCAGCTTGTGTCGCAGAAACTCGGTGATCCTGGCAAAGGACCATCTGTGTATCATCTGTCGATAGTCTGCTCCCTGACCGTTGCCGCATCTTGCCCTGTTCCTAATACCCTTCAGCCGTCCGATTCCGACATAGAGGTCGTAGGACTCGGCCAGTCGCGCGATGTGCTCGCAGAGCTCGCGGGTGAGCTTGCCGTCATAGTCCAGACTCAGGTTCATACGCTTGGAGCCCAGTTCCTTGAGCCTCGTGAGAACACCATCCGCATGCTTCCCAACAGCGAGATGACGCTCCTTCTTGCTCTGCAGGCTCCCAATCATAGAGTCATACCGCTCCATCTGTCGGGCCTTGTCCTCCTGTCTCCAGTAGCGGACATGCTTGAGCCCGCGCTGGGTCAGCAAGACCGAACACACAGCCTTCTTGATACCTAAATCGATGGCAAGAACCGCAGGGGGCCTCGACTCCATCTCGATGCTCTCAGGCTCCAGCTTCACCTTGAACAGTACCCACCACTTTCGGTGTCTGTCCTTCACCACCTGCACCGACTTCCTCTCACCCTCACCCAGCAGGTTCAGATGATACGATGACGGGCTTAACGGTACAGCCAGCCGGTCATGACGTGTCCGTCCCTCTCGCACCGAGTCCAGAGAGTCCCTGAGAATCAACCAGTGCTTGATGGTCTTCTCAGGAGTGTACACGAAGTCAAACAGTCGCTTGAAGATGTGTCTGGGAAGTTTTCGGGAGTCATATCCCTTGGCCTGTAGAGGTTTCCCCCGACCAAGAGCCAGATACACCTTCCACATCCCTATGGCGGTCTCACGACACTCCTGCAACTCGTTGGTTGAGATGTTCGGGAACCGCTCCTTGAAGTCATGAG
>CAZLEV010000027.1:0-29554 GCA_964558645.1 uncultured archaeon | reverse complement strand
CTCTGTGCTCACGAAGCAAGAGGCGAGGTGGGCCGCAGGTTCTGGACTTCCTGAGATACTGCACCTTCTCCTTCAGGTGTGCAATCTTCTCAGGGTCCGCATCCTTCCGGTTCTTCCACTTCGCCAGCTGATAGGTGGCGTGTTGAAGCTCGATGGTGTTGACAAGCTGTTCGTGTTGATCCTCGAACCTCATGGCCCGGAATCGCAGCTTCTTGGCTCGCATATGCTTCCCAGCTCGCTCTGCCTCATCGCCCTTCCTTCGGTCCTTGGCGGCCGCCCGTGGGAGCCAGTCAAGAAACCTGAACGAGAGCGTCCTTGTACGGAAGGGCGAGTCATCATGTTCCGCTCCCTCCATCGCCTCCGGCAGCTTCAGGAAGAACAGCACCTCGTTTTCCCTCTCCAGGTCCTGTGAATACCAGTAGCCCTGACCGGGGGAGTTCTCTGTGCTTGCTGAGAAGTCCTCCGTGTGGGAGTACATCCGCGGGACCTTGAAGGGATAGCCCTCCGTGGTGAACTGGTGCAGCAGAGCATCAACGCAAGCCATGGTCTCTGAGCACTCCGTCTCATCCTTGACGTACCGTCGAACGCGTCGCCGCTGCGATGGTCTGGAACCAAGGGACTCTGCCCTCTCCGTCAGGATGTGCTCATCAAGAGCTCGCCGAAGCTGTTTCAGGACAGACAGGGCATAGTAGTATCCCGAACCGTTGTTCTTCGTGCTCTCGCATCTGGAACGCACGTCCTTTACCATGTCTGAGGGAATGTACTTGTTCCTCAGCAATCGCAACAGTGTGTTCTGTTCCTCATCGAGAAGCCGAATGGCGGCCTTCATGAGCTGACGCCGTAGCCAGTTGGACTGGATGATCCGGGCCGCCTGTTCCAAGACGTTCCTGTAGAGTCTCTCGAAGCACTGTTCGCTGATATCGGGATTGTCCTTGTATGCAAGATACTCCTCCTTCTTCAACAGGACATATCCCTGTCCTCGATAGGAGTTCAGCTCGTCTCCAAGGAAGTCAATCCGTTCACGGGAAGCATACACACGCTCGAGAACGAGATTCACGAGCTCTACATACTTCTCGAAGTATCGACCCAGAAGAGAGAGGTCCATATCTCTGACCTTTCGCCCGGTAGCCGCCTCGATCTCTTTTCGTACAGGTCTAGGACTACATCGCCGGTAACGAGGATCGGGTCGTTTCCCCTTCCCCTTCTTGTTCACCTCTCTATCCGCTGAACAGAGGGTGAACGACTGTACCAGATACTTCAGTCCCGTACTCTGGTGCGCGGTTGATGGAACATTTTTAAGTGTGCCATCCATTGTCGATTGCTTCTGGGAACTTTCATCAGATTCCCGCTGCCTCCGGGGACGGCGCCGGACTGTCGTCGTCATCAATCGTGCACCTCTCTTCTGTCTGGGTCCGACAATATAATCTCATTAACACTTTTAAGTGTATCAAGACGAATAGCCAAATAGAGAATTATGGGACGTTTTTTAGCCAAAATAAGCCATCATAAGCCTTTTTCATAACCTCTGTTTGGTCACAGTCTATTTATAAGTAAACTTGACATAAGACTCTAGAAGTATCATGGGACGCAGACCGCGATTACTTCGCCCGAATGTTGTGCTGGGGAGAGCGAAGCATGCTGGTCTCATGGCCCTTGTCAACCTCCTTGGCCCTAGAGCCAGTGGCGGCCTCGCGAAGTACCATTGCTCTGCCTCAAAGATGTGGGATGCTGTCCGCGCTGCACTGAGGGCTCAAGAAGGTAAGAGGCAGGACTATCTGGTTCTCAACAACACCGAGCCAAACATGCGGAAGTCGTTTCTTCAGTTCGTGTGGCACAGCACCGTACCCTACGGTAACACGGAACTCAAGCGGGTCTACGACTGGACTGAGGGGACAGTGGGGCCCCTGAATGCCTTGCTGAACTACGCGGGAGCACGACTCCGTGACCTGGCCATGACACGGTACCCATTCCCTGAACCACGGGTCTTCCAGATAGCAAGGTTCCCGGATGGCACGGTGAAGGTCTATTCTCTAGCCCTCGTCAACCGGCTGAAGGCCAAGGGTCTGTACCCGCCAGATGACTTCGACAAGAACACCGAGATCTCCTGGAAGGCCGGTTACAGCGGGACAACAAAGACCCCGCAGGTCTACCTTGCGCACCCCACCCTCCCAAGCCTTGATTTTGTCGACATGATCCGCGCCCACGTCGTCGAGCTCTGCAGGCAGTGCTTCATCTACAGCGTTCCTCGCACTGAGGCACACCGCTACATCCGACTCCTGATCCACCGGCTGCGGCCCTTCCTCGACTGGGTCTACACTGAGAGGGCCACAGGCCGACCCAACTTCAACCGGGATGCCAACAGGGAACTCCGAGAGATCGTACTGGAGATCAGAGCGTTGTACGGACTTCATGCCGGGCAGAGACAGTCGATCACTCGGTCCCTAGATATACCATCGCCAATCACTCTTGGGGATATCCGTAAGGCGGTAAAATGTCTCCCGCAAAAGACGGTGGATGAGGGCGAGATGACACTCTATCAGAGCATGAAGGACCAGATCGATGCCGGGACTGTGGTGGAACGGGATGCCGACAAGCTCACTGACCAGCTCTCCTCATCGACTTCACAGGAGGGCAACCGCTGGCACAGGATCCTCCTCTCGGGCTTCCACCACCCTGCCTCACTGAAGCAGGTGGTCTTTGCCGGGGACACCATGTTGGACCAGCCCTCCTCCGTCTTGGCTGTCGCAGAGCTTCCCGTAGACTCACGACGGGGACAGGCTGACCTCGTGTTCTTCCTCCGCCGAGAGCTCGAGAAGCGGACCATCTGGACACCGATCATGATTCTTGAGGTCAAGACCAAGAGTGCCTTCGATATCAACCTCTACGGTGTTGAGGTGGGGAGCAGAGAGGAGAACGAGTATGCGCCCGCCTTCTTTGCGTGGAAGAGGGCACTCACAGGGGGCGAGTGGAATGCATTGCTCACATCACCGCCGAAGAAGAGCACAAAAGGTCAGCTCGATGCGTACGAACAGGCCATCATCAGGGAGTACAAGCGCACGGCGGACTTCGACCCGACACCGCCCACCTCTCTCTGGAAGGGGGTCATCGTCCTGGATGCTGACCAGATTCCCATTGATGCATACTCAGCATTTCAGACTCTCATCGAAAACCTGCTGGTGGAACTGACAGGTGACACTTTCCAGGCCCCACCAAAGACTATCTCACAGGTGCTTGATACAGACAGTATCTTGCCTTCTCCCCGGGTGGCGCTGCTCCTTCTGCCAGACGCAGGCCCTGATAGAATCCTCTCTCAGAGAGCCCCTCCGGCTGAGTTGGTCTCCGAGGACCCCTTTGCAGATCGCATTACAGACGACCGCATACTCACGGTCTACGTGTCCGTTCCCACTCCGACCTCATCAGGTAAGACGTCCGCATGGCAGTCATCGAACTGGCATCTTCTCCACCACATAAGAGAGTGCAGAGAGGCCTCATCGCAAGAGATAGGTGTGTTTTGGCTGGATTTGCTTGGGGACTACCAGACCGGCCAGCTGACCAACCTGCGGTTTGGACTTGACAGACTCCTTGCCGAGAAGAGGATATCCCGGTCGGAACACGGCGAGCTGGTAGCTGAGGTCGAGGCCATCTCCTTCGTTGACCTTCATGTTCACACAGAGAAACTCCTGAGGGGCGAGAACCAGTCGATAGAGGGCATGCTAACCACTATCTGCAATGCTGTTGAGACCGAGGGCGAGAAGATCATCGTTGTGGACGGGTGGGATGAACTGCGTAAGATGATTCCAACCCACTCCCGCCATCTCCTCCGCACCCTGGAAGTGCAGCTACTGGATACGCTCCCCTCCACAGACACGAACATCATCTGGATCGATACCGGTACTGAGGATACCCTGACCTCCGCAGACTGTCAGCGAGGATGCATCAAACCTTTCCGCCACGACTCTCCCCGCAGGACGCACCTTGACGAGGTGATCTATAACCTCCCGTCTCCTCCGCGTATCTTCGGCAACCTTACGCCCTGGCGCGAAGACGTGCGAGTCATCGTACAGGACACTCCCACATCGGCACTTCCGTGGAGGACCACCATCCACGTCCCTCACCTCGTGGGTGCAGCAGAGCGATTCCGGGGGGCCTCCTCAAGGCATGGGTCACTCTCACAGGATGATGTGGCAAGGCACGTGGTGAACGACTCCAGGATGTATGCGCGGAGCATCAATCTCTCCTCTATCCAGTCCGGGCTGGGGAACCTAACCATGGACACCCTGGACAGGGTCATGGAGCAGTCCTGCAGTCTGGTTCCGAGTCTATACCGTGCGAGAGACGGCCACGAACAGCAACCGCAGGAGGCACTGGAGATTCCGCAGATACTGGTGCAAGGTATCAGCTCCGCAAGGGCAAGTACCCAGCGGCAACGTTTCCGATTCCAACCGGCTCGACCGCCTCCAGACCCCGTACGCTCTAAGGACAGGTATGTGGAGTCTGGGAAGATCACACGGCGGTGGTTCTATGAACGGAACCCCACACCCCGGCCTGAGATACCTGCCCGGCCTCGTAGCCTCTGTCGCCCACCAGTTCCTTCTGAATTGGATGCTGTGACTCTTGACAGCTGTAGCACACGGAGATGGGAACTCAAGCGTTTCCTCACAACTGCAAGATACTTGGCAGCACGACCCCTAGGCAGGACCCTCAAGGGTGTCTGCGAGGAGATTGCCGACCTCTGTCAGGATGTCCTCTCAGACTCTGAAGACACTGGGGATGGCGATGCCTACTTGGATACCCTGTCCTTGGTCCGAGATATCATCCTCTCAGAGACATCCCTATCTCAGGTCTGGGAGAGTCTCCGACCCGGACGGGAGCAGCTTCTCGACCTCCTGAACTCCGACAACAGGAAACGTCTGGAGACCATCACAAAAGAGATTCCGGATGCTCTTTTGCTGTATGGGAACAACCTGTTCCTTATGGTCTGCGCGGCTGCGCAGGAGGAGAACTCTTGTCACTACGAGACGCTGTGGGCAGCGGTGGCTGAGTGGACGTTCTACCAGATGGGACTTCGCTCGAGGGATAGCAGCGTCACCTCGAAGTACGACCTGCATACGATCTACCGGAGCCTCCGGTCCCGCGCACGGACTCTATCTGACCGGAACATCCCGGAGACCTCCCTCTCACAGGCATCCACCGGCCAGATCATCTGGTGGGAGGAGGGAGATAGCAGCAAAGGCCTCCTGGTGTTTCCTGACCAGCGGGGAGAGATGGTCTCAGGCTTGGTCACCACCGGGGCCGATGCGTCTCTCCGACCGAGGTGGTATCGATGTGACATGGACGCAGGCTCACTGAGGGAGTACTCGAGGAGTGCTCTAAGCTCGGAGGAACGCACGACCATCATGCTTTCGGATGTGGCTGAGCACAGGATACTTTGGCTGCCCAGTGAGGATGATGAGTGGTGGCCGTACCTCCTCACCCACGGATACCCCGACAAGAACCAGCGAACCATTCCCTGGCTGAGGGTCACTGATCCCTTCACGGTCCCCGATATCACCCAGGGTCTGCTCATCCCGCCAACACCAGACAGTGACCCCGGTCAGGCAGTGGACCAGTATCTTCGCGAGCTTGGCCAGCTAGAGAGACCCGTCACGCCTGTCAAGCTGGAGGTCTCTGTGGATCCTCGTCGAGGGGTGTATGTGGTCCAGTTCACGGGGGATGGCATCTCTGTGGAGGAGGAGTTCAGCGACACTGATGAGCTGGTGGGGGTCCTCCGCTATCCCATCCGAAGAGGGGTTGGATACGACACTGCTGCCGGGGCGGTCACGTGGGACCACAAAGAGGACATCACGTACACGGATGACTCCCTGACCTGCCTCATCCCGCTGGTCTTGAAGAGCAGGTTTCTCCCTGACCACTACTCCTATCCAGAGAGCTGCGCTGAGTTGTTGGCCGCATCGGCGGGCGGGGATGTGACGCTGACGATATGGACTGAGAGGAGTGGAAGCGGGTTTCGGCTGCAGCTTCAGGGACTGGAGGATGACTCACCCCTCAGATCCCTCGAAGAGGCCTCTCCCTCTCTGTACGAGGTGGGGCTCCTTGCCGAGTGCGAACAGCTCATCGACACAAAAAACCGGCTTCGCCACGAGGTGGAGCTGGACGTGTCAGGCCACTTGGACCTCAGTGCGTCACAGGTGGAACGGTATCCTGCCCTCTCTCATGCACTGGCAGAGGTGGATCGGGATGCCTTCGACTGGAGTCGTGGCTCGTGGGGTGTCCGGTGGAGCTATGTCTCACGCGAAGACCGGCTGACGTGGAGCATCGTGGAACTCTCCTCTCGGCGAGCATGGCTGGACCAGACCTATACGTTTCAGCCTGATCCTAGTTCCAGCGTTGATACCGTCCTCGAGGCGTTCAAGCAAGACGTCGCCGCTGTGGTGCCTCTCGGACATCTTGATGGGTTGGAGGACTCAATGGCAGAGCTCAGGGATGAGCTGGAGAGTCGTGGCTGGAGGGACACACCTCCGATATGCAGAGGGGAGGTCCAGCACGGAGTGGAGGAGTCTACCCTGGTCATCAGCAGGGTGGAGAGGGATGGCTCATTGAAGCGGGTGGAGTCTATCAGTCTCACCGCTGAGGGGGTAGAGGAACTCCTTGAGGTACTTGACCATGAGGAGTTCAGGGCCTGGCCGTACTCTCTTGAGAATCAGGGGGAGGTACAGGAGGCGCTCAAGGCAATCCGTGAGGGAGCGGATCTCTCTGACATGGCCGTAAATGAGGACGATGTACTCGCGAGGGATTACGAAGAAGTCATCACAGAATATAGAGAGGAAGCTCTAGAGGCGCCTGAGGAGCTGAAGTATCTAGCAAAGACGCTGATCGACTACGGTCAGTTTCGCGCTGAGAGGGGGCATCTGACGGAGGCGCTGCAGCTCCTAGAGGAGGGGGTCAGTCTGCTCAGGGAGGAGAACCTGATCGACATCATCGTCCTTCAGGCTCTTGCGAGAGGACTCATCCTCAGGGCCCACTGCCTCCTTCATCTTGACATTGAACGTCAGGATGAGACTAGGAGAGACCTTGAGGAATCGAGAGGGCTCTTGGAGCAGCTCCGAAAACGTGGAGAGAATATCACTGTAGATACCCTGACCACCAAGATGCGAGCCCTTGAGCGACAGATCCGTGACGACTCGAATAGAGTCAATGGACGTTGAGAGGATATGTCGTGGAATCAGTTCCCTGTACAATCAGTTTTCTGGGGACATTATAGGTGCAAGAGAGGACATGACCTCATGACAGCTTCGGTTACGGGAGAGCAGGGGACACGGATTCTGTTCATCGGACGGTTCAAGGTGCGGAAATTCGCTGGAATCATCAGAGGGTTGGAGAAACTCCTCTATGAGGGCATCTTCATGCTGGACAGAGAGGGAATACATCTCTCCCAGTTGAACTCTGAGCGCACCTGCTACATCAGTGTGGACATCCCTGCAGACTGGTTCAAACGGTACACGATCAGCGAAGAACGGACTGTGGCTGTCGGCCTGTCAGAGCTGAAGAACGCGCTGAAGCTGTGTACCAATCGGCTGAGCATCCGTATCGGGGAGAGTGTAATGGAAGTCGAGGGCGAGGATGGCGTCGGACGGGTCACCCTGCTTGATGGTTCAGTGGAGCCCGCTAAGGCCCCACGTCTCAAGCACGAGGCGCGGATCCGGATGACGGGGAAGGCCTTCAGGTCGATGCTGCGGAGCAAGAAGCAGTTCGACCATGCGTACTTGGTCACGAGCACTCAGGGGGACTTCTCCTTCGTCTATGCTGGCGAGAGTGGAGAGGATGAAACAGTCTTCCTGCACCGAAGCGAGGGGTTGCTGGGTGTGGAGAACCTCGGGTTCCGAGAGGAAGAGGATGATGAGCTAGAGTTTCGAGAGGTCAGGGCGTTCTATGCCCTGCGACTGCTCGATCTGGTTTCGCACTTCGTGCCTGATACCCTGCAGGTCACACTGGAGTATGCCGCGGAGCAGCCGCTGGTTGCTCGGACCGGGAAGGTCACACTGGCCATGGCACCGCGAATTGAACGACGGTGAGAAGTACTTTCCGCTAACGCTTGACGTATTGCATGGGCAACTCCACTGAACTATAGGTAAGAAATGGCGCACATACTCGATAACCCCTGACTAGGTATGCCACTCGTGCAATCGACGACCCTTCAAACCATGATTTCCTCTCAGGTAGTCTGTGCTCGTGTAGCACACGCGAAACTCCGTCAAAGTTCAGAACAAACCTAGCTGTCATCTCTCTTGTGCATTTGCTCTATCAATGACACGGTCCACTCTGTGCAAAACGATGAAGTCGATGCCGCTCGTTATGTCCTAGGTAGCCTGCCCTTATCCTTGAGTTTCCTTTTGAGTTGCTGGAATATGTCCTCCACATCATGATGGACTGACGCGATGCCTAAGGCAGCAAAGATGGTGCTTAGGCTCGTATCGGATGGAATCTCACTACTGCCAAGCTCCAATATGGCTTGCCAGTTCAGGATCATGTCACAGTAGGCATCTTGATCCATTGCCCATTCGATGAACACTGGAGCTATCTCTTTCTCAAGAAGAGAGTAGGCAACTTCATCAATCCATTGAGGGATAGGTTCATCGCTTTCGAAGATATCATCTGATTCCGGCAGCTTCACACCTTTCATCTCCAAGAATACTCGAATGCATGCTAGTCGGAGGCTTGTGGGAGGATGTGACCGAGATACCGTGGAGAAGTTCAACCTATTGTCAAGTTGGTTCAGGTCTAGAAGATAGAGTAAGCCGAAGATGGACACTCCGACCAAGTCAGAGAGCAACTCTGAACTCCACCAAAACACCCAATTCCCCAGCATATTCTCGATATCCTTCTGTCGCTCTGAGGTATAGGCCTGTGGGATTCTCTCGCTTAGGCGTTCTGCTAGGATGACTAGTTGGTCAGGGTCAATGGGATGTCTGCGATAGTAGAGGTGACCAATCTCATGCGATATGGCGCCCCATCTGTCATACCTGCGATAGAAAGTATAGGGTATGATAACTAGGCAAAGGGGCCCAAAGTCGATGGCTTGAAAGGAGCCACCAAAGACAACCTCAGGAATGGATTCGATACCCAGCTCTTGGAAAATGTCATCCATCAAGAGCTCAGCGAACTGGCTCTCTTCAGACAACTTCTCACTGGAATTCTGATTCTCCCATAATCTGTAATGAAGAATCATCTTACCAATATCTAAGGGTGTTCTTTGGTGTTGACTGACTCTAAGCTTGTGAACCGTCAGGGCATGACTTTCTGAAGCATGGTCTACGGAATCCCATTCAGCCTCAAGATTCCTTAGTGATTCTGAAAGGTTCTGCAAGTACTCAAGAATCGATGCCCGAAGACCCGTCTTGTTGTTCTCGTTGGAACCGAGCAACTCCTGTGCCGTTCTCACACCTTCTAGGGCATCCTGTATGGTGTCCTTGCACCTGCCTTTTCCAGCATCACTGTTCATTCTTCACACTCTCGCATATCCACAGAGTAACCCCGGCATTTGAAGGTACAGCTCTTTGTGGCTTTCCATCGATCTCCTTGCTCGTGACGGAGCGGTGCAGGTGATTGCTCTTGTGTTTGACAATCCCAAAGTCGCGAAGTATCGCGAAGATGCTGCAAAACTCGGAGATAGCGATAGGGATCACGGCAGGTCGCTGTGAAATAAGCAATCGGGCAATAATTGAGCGGGTCATGCGGGAACAGGGGCGATGGGCATGTACGGACTTTGGCTCATGGAGATTGGGCAAGACAGGATCAGGCGATTTGTCCGAGATGGCAGTCCAGTATCAGAGGAATGGGTTCTGGACTCTCAAGGACGGCTGGATTTGCAGTGATATTTCGCAACTGAACTAGAAACCGACACCAATGATGAAGGGATTTATGAACTTTCAGACATCTTTTCAAGCAGTTGATATTCGTGGAAGAATCTCATTTAGAACGCATTCAGAGGATTCGGGGAGAGCAGTGGAATATCATCATCACAGCGATTCTGTTTGGCTTGACTCTCAACCTGATATCCGACTTCATCAGTTCAAGTTATGATATCTCAGTAGATCCGACTACATGGGCAACTAGGGGGGGTGTTGCAGGTCTAGCCTCTTTATCCACGGTACTCATAATGTGGAGATTAGCAGTTCGCACCCTGCGGCCATCATGCAAGATAGAACGTGAAATCCAGATATCGTATTTCTTTGATCGCGACACTGGGCTTCCTCATCGCGTTGTGGGATATCCGCCCTCAGAGAAGTTCCTTTTCGAGTTTACTCGATCTACAGAAAAGCAAAGGGACGAATTCACTCAGACCATAAGGAAGGCGAGCGAATCGCCGACATCTGCCACATCAGAGCTCCTAGATTTGGTTCCGTTTCTCGAGCTTCTTACAATCTCTGAGATTACTCACCGGAGAGAACCCTTTGACGGTGAGTATGAACCGAAGCCTCTGAAAGATAAAATCAGAATGAAGAAGTCGCCAATCGGTCAGCACATTCAACCCTATGCTTTCAAGGCTCCTGGTGCCTACGTACTTGACTACTCACAGCAGGAGAAGGGAGGGCGCATTGACCTACAGTGGAAGAATGGGTGCAGCGGCAGAGTATCCATCTCCTTCGAATTCACAGTGGGCTTTGTTCACAAACAAAGAGAGAATCTGAAACTTGAACCTATTACAGGGGAGAAGTTGCACCTTTTCGAACTGATCTCTAGGATTCATCTCCAGACTAACTTCAGTCCGACTCGACTCCTATTCAAGATATCAAACGTAGAGAAGCTGATCAATTGGAGTAAGCAGCTCATCAACAGATTAGTATCAACGGCCGACTGGGACACCTTCACTCGCCCCTACAAGGAGGCCAAGGAGAATTCAGAGTCTTCAGGAGTTCTGTATCAGGCATGAGTAGTTACGGGGTTCAACGACTAGTCAATGCTCGAGTCCTGCCTTTGTTCGATTGCATTCAACCTCTTGACAACCTCGATGAGGGCGAAGAGCATGGTGACCTCGGTCATGCGCGGGGCGGTGTAGATGGTCCCGGCATCTCCGTGCTGTCGTGCCGCGTTGAAAATCCAGTCCAGTGTCTCACGGTCTTCAGGTCGGAGTGTGCGCCTGACCTGCTTACATCGCTGTCCTCGACATTGATGGCATCTCTGAGGGTGCGAACGGTTCTGCCCATGGTAATCAGTATATCGTGTTGTTGTACGTTGAAAAGTGACCCTCATCGGGTGTCTTGAGTTTCTCGTCGCGGTTGGTTCTTCTCGTTGCGTATCTTTGACCACTGATTCCCCCAGATTGTCGAGAACGTGTCAAGGTCCCCTCTTAGCAGCATGTTGCCAAAGTGCCTTAGCTCATCAACCGCCATTCTCACGGCATTGATTCCATTCGTGGGTTGTGTAAACGAAGAACCTCCATCAACAAGGGTGCGATATTCTCCTGCCTTGAGATTCTCCACTGCAAGATACTCGGCCACATATGCAATGTCCCGATAAAGATAGGAACCGTATACCCGCCGGCCCCTGTATACAAGATATAGAAACAGCCAGACACCGGCTGTTCCCAGAATCGTAGCCGGACAGTAGACTGCTTGGCGAGCGGTATTGATGAATGGAGGATAGATAGCTATCGGCCCGATGGACGGTAGCAAGCCGGTGAGAAACACTGCAAGCGCAAAGACATAGAACCCACAGCTGATTCCAAAATAGTATAGGACGCGAATTCTTCCGAACCTCTGTCTGAGCGCATAACTGGAGATCGCGTTGGATATCCATGTCTTTGCCACCTTCTTGAACATCTCCTTGGACCGGTGACGATCTGCCGGTCCGAAGTACCACTCGTTGAGTGCCATGGCAAGCCTTTCTAGCCTCCTTCCCTGGAATTTTCCTCTCGTGTGTCGCCGAAGGTATATGTCGACAGGTGCAGTGATGTAGAGAAAAAGAGCAAGAGCCGAAACGCCAATCACAGCCCCCCCGATTGAAGCGGTCCCCTCTAGATTAATGATGCCAAGTGAGTGAAGAAAGACCACGAAGCTCGTGGGAAATATGAGATAGGCGAGGTTGTCAGATTTCCTTTCTGGAGGAAAGAACAGAATGCTCATTACGTACAATACTCCCGGTGTCAGGGTGGGAATCGTGCCTATTTGACTGTTTCTTCTGAGGGTTCTGTCAAGTTGTCGGTTGCTCATTTCTCCTGGCGAGCAGTTGTTCTAATGGTGATCAGTAGGTTGTGTTGGCGGGAGCTAGAAAAGGACCCCTCGCTGTCAGATGATAGGGTTTTATTAGGAAGCGTGAAGAAGCAATATCGAGTGGTACGGACCAGCGGAAACATGGCGGCCCTGCGGGCTAGTTTTCGTTACATGCCCTCATTACGAAACTCCCCCCTCCTACCACGATTTCCCGTGGGGTCGCCACCTATAATCACTGGAGCTTGGATTAGTTTGAACCGGATAGGGCCAAAACGGGCCAATACACCTTCGCGGGAAGGTGTATATGTACACATTCTCGCAGCATCTCGAAAAGAATATCAGACAACGTTGAATCAGATTAGCTCGACAAGGTTGGGGATTAAAACCTGAACCTGGAAAGAAACTGGCGGACTGATCATCAACAGAGTTTCTGTGAAGAAGTTGCCGAGAACAGATTTACGCGGGTGAGGATTTGAACAAAGAGGCCGATATCCATTTTGAACTATACAGACACTTGAAGAATGCGATTGAGAAATGTCCTAGATACCATGGAATCTCCTTTGGATCAGTAATTCCTGAAAAGTCTGTAGGTCTTCGGCGGGCTGATATTGTAGTTGAAGATGAGATGGGTAGATGCCTGTTAGTCATTGAAGCAAAGAGAGAAAGCAAACATGGCGTTGACCGAGACTTGGATCCCTATTCTCCGCGGGTCATCCAGCAGGCATCCGAATATGCTTTTGCACTTGGTGCAGACTTTTTCGCGACCTATAACGGGCAGGTTCTTGTCCTGTTCAGAACCTTCGAGAAAGGCGTTCCTCTTCTACATAGGAAATCGAGGGCGTATGAAGTGAAGAGTCCTAGAATATTCGCCTCGGAACTCTTGGAGCAGGTTGCAGCGCTAAGTGCCGGAAAGATAGGCTGGGAGCCAGATCCGCGAGCCTTCGTCAATCGTCTTCGGCTGTTCCATCAACGGCTTGCTAAAGAAATGCTCAAGTATGTCAAGAGCCCGACGAAGCATTTTGAGGAAGTCTTCCAGAAGTGGGCCGCGAAGCAAGGCTGGAGTCCGGAGAAGGGTGAAACACAGAATCGTTTTGCAAAACAGAGCGCTTACCTTCTGATGAACAAGCTCCTGTTCTACAAAGTCCTACAGGACACCGGCCATGATGTTCCCAATCTTGGTCTCCAGAATCTAAGAGAGCCAAATAAGAGGAGAGAGAGCTTCAAGACATTCACCAAAGAGGCGGACTTCGAAGCTATATACGAACACGACCCGATCTTCGATGAGGTCCATTTGTCGGATAGGGCTGCAAAAGAAACAGGTGAGTTTCTTGAGGAACTTGAGAAATATGATCTCAACAGGTTCCAGTACGACACGATAGGCCATATCTACGAGGACATTATACCCGCTTCAGAACGTCATGACTTAGGTCAGTACTACACTCCACCCGAAATTGTTGACCTAATTGTGAAGGCGACTGTAACATCACCTCAAGATGTGGTGCTTGATCCGGCTTGTGGAAGCGGTAGCTTCCTGATAGTTGCCTACAATCAATTAAAGAAACTTCGGGAAGAATACAATCTTCAGGCGGATCATGAAACAATCCTCTCTCGGCTCATCGGCATCGACATCAACCGGTTTCCAGCGCACTTGTCAGCAATCAACCTTGCTATCCAAGACTTACAAGAGGAAACCCGAAGAATCACTCTCTTGGTGGAGGACTTCTTCAATGTTGATCCTTCGCAGGGACGATTGTTTGCTGAGAAGGTAAGTCTAAGAAAACCGATCTCGAGCAAGCTTTACGAAACCTCGCGAGGTCATACCGACGGAATCAGTGCCATTGTTGCCAATCCACCCTACATCAGGCAAGAGATGATACGGAACAAGAAGAAATGCCGTGAGCATCTCTCAAGCATTGGCTACTCAGAACTGAGCGAGAGGTCGGACATCTATGTCTACTTCTTCACTCACTCTTCAGAGTTCCTACAGGATGGGGGGCGGATGGGCTTCATCACTTCGGACAAGTGGTTGACAGCAGGCTATGGTGAAGGGCTCCAGAGATTCCTCCTCGAAAACTTCAGAATACGGGCTATTGTCAGCTTTGCCCGTCGAGTGTTCACCGATCCCCTCGTGCCAACATGTGTCACACTTCTTGAGAAGTGTTCTGACGATGGAGAACGTGATGGAAACATCACAAAGTTCGTGAGGGTCAAGGAAGCAATGGAAGTTGATGATATCTTAGCTATGTTAAACAAGCAGATGGAGGCGGGTATACTCGTCGATAGCCCAGACTATCGAACCATAACTTTCACCCAGAGTGAGCTTAGGGGAGCGGAGAAATGGAACCGGTTCGTTCATGCTCCGACATTCTACTGGGACCTCCTTGGACATGAGGTCTTATGCCAGCTCAAGGACATTGCTAAAGTAAGTCGAGGAAAGACAACAGGCGCCAATGACTTCTTCTATCTTGACCGAGAACTGGTCAAGTCCTACAATATTGACAGGAGATTCCTGAAGCCCCTGATGAAGTCCATCAAGCAGGCCCGACGCCTTGAGTTCAACGCAGATGATACTGAATACCAGGTTCTTGATTTGCATGAGTATGTTAATGAAATACTGAGAGCGTTGAACAGTGAAGGGCTGGAAGGATGCACTCTAGACCCGAACACACTTCCATCCGACGCGAAGGAAATGGAACTAACCCAGGAAGAGATTCATGTACTTAACAGTCTGTTGAACGATGGCCATGAAGGTCTTTACGAATACATAATACATAGTATGTGGGAAAAAGACTGGTCTCCTCACGAACCACCCCAAAGAAGACCCACGTGCACCAGTAACAGAAGCCAGAATGGATGTTGGTTTGACCTTGGCCCGTTACCTCTACCTGACCTCCTGCTATCAAGAGAATACTGGGAATATAGAAGACCCGTCTGCCTCTTGAATGCTGGAACCACACCAGACTGTCAAATGTATATGATTGAGATGGAGGAAGACACTTCGCCTATCGTTATATGTGGGTTCATGAATTCGAGCCTTGGACTTGTCTTTCGCGAACTACATGGCAGAACAACCGGTGGCGGAATGAATAGACTGCAGGTATATGAGGCCGAGAACATGCCAGTTCTTGATCCACGCAAGGTTTCCAAGGAGGAGATGAGCAGAATAGAAGCCGTGATCAGGGAGATTGTGGACAAAGGCGAAACGGGTACTTTGGAACTGGATAGGGCAATCCTCTCCCTCTTCGAGCTAGAAGACTCTGCAGAAGAAACCGCATCTATTGCGGAGAGTATGTTTCTAGCTCGGAAAGGAGCAACTGAGGCGGGGGTCATGGTTTCGGGCATCGATGAAAAACGCACACGCGTCAAGAAGCTAAAGGGTGCAAAGATCATAAGTGAAAGACAGGCAAGACTAACAGACTTTAGCGAATAGTGCTGCTCACATCAATAGATAAGGTAGTCTTGGTACATTTTAGTGCCTTGTTGGATTAGTTCAATTCCGGTGCTTGTTGCAATCAGATTGAAACTTGAGAGCTGGCTTGGTGTTTTGGCACAATCTCGGCAATCTTAAACCTAGATATTAGGATTGCTTCAATGGTATGACTTCGGACAAGAACAGGGGTCATGAAATCTACGGATTGCCTGAATCGATGCCAGCCATGTTCTCCTGCGTGAGATGAATGATCCTATCTTTTGAGTCGAGAGTCTCTCTTGCTTCGTTACCCCCAGATCGGTTTCGTACTCAACTCAAACCCGGTCTAAATGGATTCTTTTCTATTGAATGTCTAGTGGGGATGCTGGGCGCTCTACTACTGGGCTTATCAGGATGACCCCAGAGAAGGAATGAACCACAGACCTATGGAACTATCTGGGAACCAGTGACTTCGATAACACGTATATAGAATTCCAGATATGTAGCGCCGTTCGCCCCATGGTTCCTCATAAGAAAGTCGACCGGCATGAGTCCACTTGGATAATGGGCCAGCTCATGACGTACGAGAGCTTGATACTTCTCAAACACATCTTCGGTACCATGTCCTAGTGCGTTACGTATCGTAAGGATATCCTGCAATAATCGCTGGTTGTTCCTAATTGGAATCCTGAAGGGTGTGCCATCTTGGAAGTATCTCTCCGCTAACTGAATGACAGTGGTAGGGTCATTCCATTTGACATAACTGGCGGGACCACGAAGGATTTGCTTTACTGCATCTCGTGTTCTGAAAGAAGCATTACAACTCGTACTAGTTCCGTTCGGAGATCTCTTTCCAAGAGCATAGAGGATAAAAGCGTTCTCCAGAAAGGTTTCCCAAGCAGACACAACATTCTGAAAGACTGCTGAAATCCAGTCTTGGAAATCTGATTTTGTGAGTTCGCCACTGCCATCGTCCCTGTATAGTCGGTGAGCTTTCATGACTTTGCGTCTTGCTGTTCTTATGGCGGTCTGCAAATCCCCGAGTACAAGTCTCAGCACTCTTCTTGGCATTGAGAATTACCCCAACCTATTGACAATGGCTCTGCAGATGTACTCGGTTCTCTTCGCCCTAACAGGTGCGTCTGTGGTAGCACGGCTACACCAATTGATGAAATCTCTCTCCTTCTGCGTGCGATCTTCTTCTCTCCTATTCCAGATGCCGTCGATTTCATCAAGAGCCAATCGGATACACTCGTAGTCGAATTCGTGGATCTTTCTGCGTTCAACATCGAACCTCTTTAAGCCATAAAGGAGATGATACAAGGCACAGAACAGCGAATAGAATACCTGCACTCGTCTGAAGTTTGAAGAGGATAGATTGGGGCCAAGGATTTCCCCAATAGTATCCATAGTATGCCGAAACTGTTTCATCATCTCATTCTTATCGGGCAAATGCTCATCGTATTTCTCGTAGAGTTTCTTGATTGCCTTCTTTGAATGAATTCCCTCAATCATAGCTATGAGAAGATCAGAAGTGAGTTCGGCCTCTGCCATACGAACGACTCTCCTTTCAGTGAAAATCCGATTCATCAACCAAAATGAATTGAACTCAAAGGCCAAGGCATAAGATGTTGTCTTGAAAGCACCAAAGAACGTAGCATTCAGTTTCTCTTGCTGATTCAGGGTCACGGAGTAGGTGTTGAGCCGCGCGAAAATATCCAGTACCTCTTCATCAGTTGCATTGGGCAGCAAATCAAATGCTAGTTCATACTCCAAAAAATCCTTTTTCACGTTCTCGGGAAGTTGGCTGAAGCCCCTGCCCGCGTACTCCTCGCTGTGAGCTCGCTTGATGGTGATTTCATCCTTAAGGAAAGCAAGTATGGTTGTTAGTCGCTGCTGCCCATCGACAACCTCACGGATGGTGTGCATGGTCTCCATGTCCACTTTCTGTCGTATGAACAGCTTTGGAATTGGTTTTCCCCGAATAATGGTATCAATGAGATACGATCTGGCCATATCATTCCAGACTCTTCTCCGCTGGAACTTGGGTTGAAGCACTATCTCGTTTCTTTCCTCCCACTGACGAATATCATTCACGCTGAAAGTCCTAGTGTCGAAGTTCTTCAACTAAGAAATCCTCCGAAATTAAAGTGTCAGGCTCCTTTACGGGTTGTAGCTGACTCTTGCGCAATCGACTCTGGAAATGTACTAATTCAATCTTGTGGTTATCCACTTAGCTCAAACTAGGTTTGATATCATACATTGAGCAGAATGAGAAGTTTGTTGTTTCAGACTAGCGAATTGGTTCTAATCCGGCGGGGCCCGCCATTCGTTCTCTAGGAACCGACAGGTTGCGATTGTTTCTGACGGATTGTCTATGTTCTTAGGATAGACTCGCCCTCGCATCTCATCGCTGTGTCTATCCAGCAAAGCTCTCAGCTTTGGATGTTCCCTGAACACATCCAGTTCTCTCAGTGTGTCCAGTAGCCAGTACGAGGTTTCCTTGGATTGACCTTGTGTCATATCACGAACAGCCCTATTTACTACAGTGTCTTCGCGTAGCGATGTGCATCGTTTCAGCACGACAGCCGCATCCGTAGTTTTTGTCCTCCCTGATGCTCTCGATGATTTCGGGCTTTGTTTTCGCAAGGTTTTTGGCACTCCTTCTCCAGAAGCTATGGCACCCATGCCATAGGTAGACGCGTGATGCCAGCTCTTCCTTATCGACTCAGGAATGTCGTTTCTTCGTGCAGGGCCGGCGGCCAAAAGGCTCGGCCTCTGAGCTTTTCCCTATCTTGCCTGTCTGCCGGCATAGCCTGAAATGACTCTCGCTCACCATCTAAACCGCATTCTTCGCCACCATTCACACTTAAATCGGACCAAGTCTATTAGAAACGAGGAAGGCTGAGATCTTGAGAATAATCGTCATCAGAGCGGCGCTTACTGCGGGATTCGCTAGTCCACAGCCATTCGAATTCGAGGAGGTTCTAGATACGGCAAAATCAAAGGGATTCTTTCTGCCACCTGATAGGGGAATAACTGTGGCTGTGGATGACATGGGGCTCCAAATGCGGATTGATCGCCTAGTTCGAGGAAAAACGGAAACTTCTTATAACAGCACGAAAGGCCACTTAGCGATTAGCTCAAACAGGCTCAACGATTTGACCAGTGGTATGGAGCAGTTGTTTGTCGTTCTTGAGCAGGCATTAGGCGAAGTTCCTCCGATAATCTGGCACGAACTGAACTACTATGCAAAAGTGAGAGCGAAGCAATTGCCTCTTAGCAATGAACTAGATGCTGAGCCTCCGAAAATCCTGAAAGACAGAGTTGATTTTCCCCTTAGGTCCTATTCCAAAGCTTGGTGTGGGTTCGAAGGTGATGTCCCGAATATTCCCTTGAATGAAGTTCCTGACTGGCTTCATTTGTCAATTGCTCCCTTTGTAAAGAACCCAAGGTTCTTCTATGCGAATCTAGTTTATCGAAGGCAGGACCTGAGTTTGGTGAAGAGGTTTATACCCGATATTGACGAAATCATCAAGGATGCAATAGAGTCGTAAGTGGTGATGGTTGATGGAAGCATTGGCAAACCAGATGAAGCATCAGTATGGACAGTCCGCCACGGCGTTTGCTGACCATCCAGTCGAGTCTACTAGCGCAACGGAGTTGGAACTAGCGAAGCGGATCGATGTTCCTGTAGCTGGAGCACAGCCGGGGTCGAGAGGTCGTACTAGTGCGAACCGCATTGTCGGTACATTCCGTCAAACCATCGATACCTACACTGAACTTGATGAGTCCATTGAACTTCTGCTGTCGCAGTCATTGTTAGCAACATCGACAATGAGTCTTCCGGATTTACGCGCCGCCTTTGACATCTCGTGCACACAGAAGGACTATGTCAGTCAGTCTAGTTTGCTCGTACCCCTGAGAAAGAAACTGTACGTCGCTGAAATAGATGACGAGTTTGTAGTTTATCGCCATCTTGCTCCTACACCGATACGGAGCACTACCTCCAGAATCGCTATTCGGCAAGGTGATACTAGATGGTACATGACCACTGAGGAAGCCAAGGAGCTGCTATCTTCATCAGAAGTGGATCGTGAGGACGAGTTCTTTTCCTTGGCCGGGAGTGTCCGTATTGAGGTGGCGAATCAGTCAGGAGATTCACACGATGAAACTATCTATGGAGACGGGTCAGAGTGACGGTGTTTATTGACACTGGCGCCTTTTTCGATTTCCTCTTTGAGGGTTCATCAAATCATGAACAGGCTATAGAGAAGATGAAGGGAGTCCAGAACGGATTATGGGGCAGCATTGTCACTTCCAACTACATTCTAGACGAGCTAATCACCTTATTATGCAGGAGAGCGGACCACTCAGTGGCACTTAGGTGTGTGAATGGAATACGCAAATCACACAGCATAACGATTATCTTCATTAATGAGCAGTACGAAAAGTGGGCTTGGAATTCGTTCAAGAGGTCACGCGATTCAGGTATCAGTTTCACAGATCACACCAGTTTCGTACTGATTGATATCTTTGGTATAGACACCGTCTTCTCTAACGATGGACACTTCGAGGACGCAGGCTATGCTTTGCTTTGAGAGGATTCAATACATGAAATGCTCTTCTTGTAACTCCTGAAGCATTTTACTGGAGAGAAGGTTTTTGCTTGACTCATTGGTGGAGCCGTGTAATAGGGTTCATTCTTATACCCTTGCTGAGAGTAGACTCATCAAACATGTCTAGTGCTGTTCAGGTATGCTCTCTGAGAAGACGTGAATCTTGAACCTGAAACACATATTCTGTACTTCCCTAGCCGAGCGATAGAGCTCCCTGACGAGTCGCCATGCCCCTGACGTGCTCTCATGAGGCGTAGCCTGCGGAATCAAGAGATCGTATTCCTCCGGTCTAGAAAAGCCATCAGCGGATGAGAAGATGTTGACTTATTCTCTGAAGAGTGATCCGACAGCTTCCTTCATTCTCAAGTACATCGAAAGAGCAGAAGATCCTGAACCTGTGACATGGAAAAGTGACTTGAGTGATTTCTATGTCAAGTGGATACATTATACAGGCAAAAAGCCTACGAGTGATAATTGGTTTGCAAAGAGAGTCATACAGCTGGTTCCATTTTGGGATCAAGGACACAAAGACAAGGAGAGAGCTTGGTTCGGAATGGATCTCAATATCAAACTCGTGAAAGAAGAGATTCAGAGTATAGCTACGCAATCTACGCAATCTGCTATACCCTTCCTCGCTTCTCTAGAAAAGAAAGAGAAGGAGAGATGTATAGAGAGAGGGATAGAAAGATTGAGTGAATTGCGTAGCTCGAATCAGCCAAACATAGACGATCTCTTCGCGTCATCCTTCCAAGATGACGATGACAAGGAGGGGCTAGAGGAATGACCCCTCGATGTAACAAGTGTGGTGTGGAAGCAGAACGCTATTGGCACGGAATGAACTTCTGTAAGTATCATTGGTGGAAAGGACGGCTTAACTATGATGGTTCAAATCTAATGAGTAAATACGAATGGGGGCAATACAAAAAGTGGCATCCTGTTAGGGTTTCAAGATAGAGAAGAGAGTATCCTGAGTTCGATGCACTATTCGACACCGACACCATCACGATTTCATGATAACAAGTTTGCTCTGGCGAGCGTCAGGAATAACAGGATGTCCAGCCTGAGTGACATAAAACTAATATGCATTCGTGAAATCACCGCATACATGAGTCTCTCTCCGGAAAATAACCAGATACGGGAGTTACGCGAAAGAATTGATGATCTTGAGTTCAGGATTGATGAACTCGAAGATGAATTAAATAAGTTGAAACGTCTATTCAGACCCTGAAATATCAGATTTCAGCATATCTTCCCTTTCTTCGACCACTCAGTTTCAAACATAGTATTTGCCTCGGATTTATCAAAGTTCGATTTTCCAGCGGATAGGTCGCTCCATCTATCTCCAGTTCATCCTCGTCACTGAAGATGGCATCATGCGCAGCGAGAGATGTCCTCTCCAATTCGTCTTCGTCCAAGTCGATATCCCTTGTTTCTGTGTAGTAGGAAAGTGATAGGTTTGCCGATGGTCTTTGTTCGGCCACTCGTTGCCTCCGAGCTAGCTGCTGGAATCAGTGGGCGATAGAGTAGCTGTTGATCAGCTTGGTCCTGCAGAGGAAGACGCACGAAACCATTTTGAGTCGGGAGAGGTCATCGGACGAGTAGGTGCCTGTACTCCGTGGTTGATATCATATCGCCGTCGTCGCCAGATTTCGATGGCAAAAGATATCATGGCAAGTCCCAGCATAACTGTCAACAACAGTCCAAGGCTCTGGTTGCTATGCTTGTGGATTTGGAAAGCAGTTACTCTTTCTCTAATCCTCTCACGTACCCGCACTGTGATATTGTATACACCATCGGGATATGGTACATATACAGATAGATTCTGGTCATACTCGTATGCACGCCAGGACACCGACTCATTGCCTTCTAGCCAGTTCACAGCTCCGTTGTTTGGGAATTCAATCGTCGCACTCACAAAGAAGCCTCCTGTGAATGAGAAGCTCAGATTGAATCTCGGAAGGTAAAGGGAGGTCAGTTCTGCGTGGAAGTGAACCTCCACGGGTGTGAGGTCCAGATAGATTGAGAAACTCACCGAGGACTCTGCACCATGAACCAACCTGATCACGAAGGAGTAGTTCGTAGTGTGCTCGCAGACAAACTCCCACCTCCAAATATTCTCGTCCCTCCATTCAGTTTCAGGCTCATAGGTGCCATTCAGGAAAGCAGCCAAGTACACTTGTTCAACAACGCTTAGCAGCAATGGACCGTCAGAAGATGACATGTGACCATAGTATCCCTCGCCCTCTTCACACGACCTGTTGAACGTCCAGAATTCTCCCACACCCAGTGTACCCTGCTCTGACAGAACCAATTCATCCTGTACACTCACAGAATCTGCGGTGCCCATAATCTGAGCAAGAACGGAGATGATCAAGAACACGACTATGACCTGCTGCATCAGAATCCCACCAAGAACAGAATAAGCCAAAACAGACTTATGAATGCTATTAGACTCATGGAGTGGGGAACAGTCACATTGAGTGCTCAGAATGACTCCAAGGGCGAACCGTCACCTCTCCTGACCGAACCCTGGGTGTTCGCTGTGGTGTTCTTCACCGTATCGATGATTGCTCTTGGTTCTATATGGTATGGTTTCTTGATGATTGCCGGGAATGTAATAGGGCTGTTGCCGGTAGTAATCTTGCTCGTATGGTTCCATGATTACACTGATGCCCGCCTGCTTCCCGAATTTCCCACACAATTCGCTCCAGCTGCGCTGCCAGCTGCTTTCTGGCTATTGATTGTGATTCTATTCGGAGGGGGTGGTCTATACAACTATCTTCCGTATTTCTTAGACGATCTTGTGCTATCTATCCTGATTACATTGGGTCCCATTCTCATTCTCGATTCAGTCATCTCAGATAGACCATTAGTCAGAAGCGATGTTGGCCTGGTTGTACCCTCCAGCACAATCTCCCGCGTTTCTGTGTTCACGATTGCGGTACTATATCTCCCAATCATCGTATATGCACTTCTGACGCCTGAGGTTTCAAGCCTTGGTGCAGTCAACTGGTTCAATCTCATTGTCCTATATGCTGTCCGGCCTGCCATCTCCGAAGAGATAGCATTCAGGGGAATACTTCAGCAGTCTCTCTCCGCAAAACACGGAAGCAGGTGGAGTGGTCTTGTATTGGCATCGTTACTGTTCGGTCTAGTACATGTCTTCACGAACAAGGCATCATCAGGTGACATCATCATCGGATTCATGAGCTGCTTTGGTGCGCAGTTCCTAGCTGGCTTGGTCTTTGGAGCACTATATGATGCAACGGGGAGTCTCATTCCCAGTATGCTTCTCCATTTTTTCGGTAATCTCTTAGTTGGAATCATCGAAGTGGCGTCTTTGGACGTCCTGAAGGTTCTTTTCGTACTCGCCGCAGTACTGGTAGGGATACTCTTTGGGATAGCCTTCTTGTTCTGGGACCGTCGTGAATCAGTTGGCCGAATAGCATGGAAGCTTCAGCAATGGTTTCGGAAACCGTGTCCGAGCTCCTAACACTCGTTCCTGCACCTATGAATGTACTAGGCAGGAGAAGTGCCCTGCCTTGTTCCTAGAGATCGGTGGTGTAATAGTGGGCAAGTTGATTGAGCTGCCTCTCTTAGATCAGTCTAGAGAAGAGAATGAGGTTCTAGTCAAGGGTTGACTCTCGTGCTTCTTTCATGTCTATTCACAGTTGTTTCGGATGATGAATCTCATTATGGGGATATGCTTCTGAGAATCGTTATGTTACTTCAGACCTTCACCAGCAGGAATCTGAACCGATTATTCTCCTGAGTGGGAATTACAGCATAATCAATCCACTCAAGAGTGTAACTGTTCCTGAGAATGATGGGTCGGTCGCGTCCTGCACCCTTGGTGCTCTCGGCTGTATCATCCCGCCATGTCATTCGTCTCGGTAACGTCCGGTCATGAATCCGAAACTGCGCATCCTTTGTGTTTCCTTTTGGCTTTGTCCAGTAGAGTGGGTCATTGGTCAAGAAGACCGCATATCCCTCAGTGTCACTTCGCTTTGCGACTTCGCGTTCAAGCCTCATGATATCTGAGAGGAAGCTGTACCGACAGATATCTTGAGCACCCTCCCTAGGAATCATGAAATACTGGCCGTCTACACTGATCCTCCGGAGGCCGTCCACCAAGGCCGTCTTGTATTTCAGTTCGATGGCGGTGGTCTTCCCTTGGAGACTGACCAGTAGATCCAGCGATTTTCGTCGTTTGCGCTTCTTCCCAGTGGCCTTCTCCATAGGA
Organism: uncultured archaeon; assembly: GCA_964558645.1. GTDB lineage: Archaea > Asgardarchaeota > Thorarchaeia > Thorarchaeales > Thorarchaeaceae > TEKIR-12S. The sequence goes on along the minus strand of CAZLEV010000027.1, from coordinate 5,074 downwards.
TAGAACAGCTTGACCTCAGCTCTCACGCTGGCATCTGAGTACATCTCTCGAATCTTCCAGCCAAGACTATGTTGAAAATCCGCCTCGGAATGAAAGACCCTTCTCTCCGAGGAAAGAGACTTCATTACTTGCATCAGGTTCATCCAACCATCTCCAACCATTATCCAAAGTCTGGTATGAAGGTGGATCATAAGGTGTCTTTCTGCTCGAACGCATCCAGTCGTATGATGTTGCTACGAAGGTGCAGAGTGTATGTTTCCAACAGCCGACCAGCTGGTTGTGGCTATCGCCGTCACGAAAGGCCTGTTGGCTGAAATCGGGACATGCTGGGAAGAGATGTAAGACCATCCTAGACCTCAGAAAGACTCATAGGACTACAATCCAAGTAGGATTTGATTGAATGGAGGATCAAGAATCATGGGGATGGATCAAAGACCAGGACTCGCGGAGTTGTATCAGCAGATTCGTGCTACGGTTCAGTATTTCTCACCTTTAACAGAAACCGAGTTCGATGATAGACTCGCAGATTGGAGAAACCTCTCAGAGAAGTTTCAAGAAGACAGGGATTTTTTCGAGCGACTGGTAATAATCACTTTCCATAGCGGTTTCAAGTCAACAACTGCTGGAGATAGAATGGATACCATTCTAGATGAGCTGGGCGACTACTCCAAAGTGAAAGGGTTTACCTTCGATGACGTCGAAAGACTCTGCAAAGAAGAGAATATGATCAAGAGTTTGTCCAAGATTAGTGCCACCATCATGAACGCACGGGAATTTGACAGGCTGACTTCGAAGTCCGGTTCATTCAAGGATTACTTGCAGCAGCGTGGATTCCGAACAGATGATTGGGACGATGCGATGGACAGACTAGTTGCTGACCTCAAGACGCGTTTCTACTACCTCGGACCCATAACAGCCTATCATTTTCTCATGGATATCGGAGCGTTTGTCGCGAAACCAGACCGTCAGATCGTGGCGCTCTTCTCTCGACTGGGACTGCTAGATTCAAGAGATGGAAATGTTGAACGGACAGCAATAGACATCTGCAGGCAGATGGCAAAACAGGCTAAGGAGGACATACGAGTCGTTGACATTGTGCTTGTCAATATGGGGCAAGGTTCTGAATTCGGCCTAGAGCAACCCATATGCACCACAGGATGTGAACACTGTCAAGTGAAAGGTCCTTGCAAGGACAGAAGCTGAACTGGTCTTAGGTTTTGTGGCAGAGGGACTGCACAGCTACAAGTGGGTGAAGGTCTTTTACCTGACAATGAGGGCATGATATCGAATTCCAGATACAGAGAGAGCCATAAGAGTCAGCAGCACTGGTACGGGAGCAAGCACTACACGCTGACAGAGCCGAAGGATCCGAAGGGGTCCTATAATGCTAAGAAGGAAGTCAGAGAGATTGTGAGAAACCATGCCCTCTCTTTTCTCCGTTTCGGAGCATCTTGACTGAAGGAGATCGGCCATCTTGTCATCGAGGCTTGATTCCTCCAATAGTGGAACGGTCATCTAGGTGCGGGGAATGACGCAACTCTCTTCTGCCGCACCGAAACTTGATACTAGAGTGAAGATGGAGTGTACCGATATAGGTATCAGAAAAGCATGGTGGGTGAAAAAAGCATGACAGCGCGGAATCACTCCCTCTCACCACACAACCATAACTGGACCGCGGGTCCGTTGTATTCAGACGTTCCTGCATGCTGGGTGGGTTATCACCAGTTTCCGAACCAGTGCCTGACGATCAACCTCAAGCGACACCTTGAGTAGAAGCAGCTTGGATAGATTGCTTGAGGGAGGTCGTATAGAGACCTAGCATCGAGTATTCACACAGGGTCATCTTAATAGAGTGTTATCATCACAAAGATATCGGAAAGTCCTCAGACGGTGGCACAACCTAAGGTATCACCCCTTTCAAAGATGATAGTAAGACGACGCAACTGCATAGTGATTCAGAATCGATGGGGGTCTTTGTGGCATGGAAGCAAGGGAACAGATTGACGAAATCCAGAACGAGATAATCGGTTCAAGCAACCGATTGTTAACTGCACTAAGTGGTGCTATCAAACGAATCGAGCAAGTCTTCCCCAGATACGGGAGCTTTGTGATGGAGTATATTCAGAATGCAGATGACGCGAGTAGTAGGAAGCTGATGATTGATCTACTCGAAGACTCGATAGCGATTCACAATGACGGACGGGTATTCACAAGTGAGGACGTCGATTCCATCTGTAGCATAGGTGTATCTTCAAAGGCTGCTAGTGACTATATAGGGTACCTAGGAGTGGGGTTCAAGTCGACGTTTCTAATCTCGGATTCGGTGCAGATACATTCGGGCGGGTTTCATTTCAAGTTCGACAAGCACTGCTGGGATGATGCTGCAACTACCCCATGGGAGATTATTCCGATATGGGTCGAGTCATCACCGACTCCTCCCGCAGCAGACCTGACAACCTCGTTTCTTGCCAAAATGCGAAGTGGCGATAGACTAGAGCAGATAAGAGAGGAAACGCAGAATAAATGGTTAAACCCTAGAGTGCTTCTCTTTCTCAGAAACCTGACGACTCTAGAAATCAGGGATGCTGTCTCTCAGACCACTAGAAACCTACGGAAACAGTCTGAAAGCGACGAACGCTCTGGAAACTATGAGATCGTGTCCACTGAGGAGTGCCGTGACTCCGAGCTAGTATCAGAACAAAGATGGGTGGTCTTCAGAAAGACCTGTAGAGTTCCGCCAGAAGTGCAGTCGGATGAGGCGACCGAGCGTTACGAGCGCAAAGGAATTGCGAAGAGAGAAGTTGTAGTTGCCTTTCGCCTCGATGAAGATGATCGGCTGATCCCCGAGCCCGAAGGCACAGCCCACATTGGCGTCTACAGCTTTCTTCCCTTGAAGGAGGTGGAGCTTGGGCTCGGTTTCTTGGTTCATGCAGACTTCCTAACAACAACTGGCAGAACCGACATCCTGCGCGAATCCCTCTGGAATCAGTGGCTAGTGCGAGAGATATCCGACTTGATCACTGATACGTGTGTTTCCGTCTTCAAGGAACATGAGAAGTGGAGGTACTCGTTTACTGAACCTTTGTACTCGCGGAGCCACGGACACGAGCTATTCGAGAGGTTCCTCAAGGAACCTATTCGTGACTACCTGCAGCACGAACCATGTTTGGTCGCTAGCGATGGGACTTTCGTGAGACCGAATGAGGCAGTGAGGATATCGGCCATTGGGTCAGAGCTCGGCATTCAGGACGATGATATCCGAAATGAACTCATGGAACACAAGAGGGTGTTGCATGAGAAGTGTAGCACGAACCTAGATGTCGAGAGAGCAATTCACTATAGCACTAGGAGCGAGCCAGACAGCTACCTCACAGGTGCAATCTACAACAGGGCGGAGCGGAAAGATGTGGACTTCTTCAAAAGACTCTGGCAAGGTATTGGTGCATATAGTGCATCATCTCTCAGGCGTGTAGTCCTTTGGAAAACCCCGACAGTGCCTACAAGAGACTGGCGCCTGAAGACACCTTCGGAGGTATACATCAACCCACTGAGAATAGAGCCTCCCCCAGAAGCAAATCTGCACCTAGTACATCCAGATCTAGAGAGAAGTAGTAGTGCACTCCGGGCTCTGCGGCATGCAGGTGCCAAAAAGCTTACCGACGCAGTGATCCAAAGCCTGAGCACAGAGGGCGGCTTGCATGAACTCGCAGACCGATGGTCGCAGATTTCAGAGAAGGATAGGCTAAGAGAGCTATGTGGTCTGAAGGTTCTGTTCGATGACGAAAAGATAGGTCGGGCTGATCTGGCGTTCGTGACACTGAAGGCCACATCAGGAGAATGGGTAGAACCTGAAAGGCTAGTCTTTCCCTCTGAATACTATCCCAACCACAATGCTCAATCGCTAGTGGAAAACGGGCTTCTGGACTGGCCACTCGAGTTCATCAGTCCTCAACTGATCGATGATGTCGATGAATCCGACCTATGGAGCTGGAGGAGGTTCTTCAAGATGCTTGGTGTAGATAGCATCCTGTCTGAAACTGGCCCTATTCAGAAGATTGGGGTGCTTACATCTCTGAGATACGAAGAGAAGATGGGCCGTGGTGACAAGGCTAGGGAACTGGGGGAATCTGATTCGCAGAGCAAGGGGTGCGATCTCATGTCTGAGAATGAAGCAGGCCCGATGTACATAGAGGTAAAGGCTCGCGTGGATCCTCATGGATCTATTAAGATAACCGCGAATCAGTTCCGGACCTTAGTCAGCAATCCTCAGAATGCCTTTGTGTACGTTGTCACGAACGTCCTACGGAATCCCACTCTGTCAATCATACCAGGGGCCAGTATAGTTGACAGTGACGCCGTGAGGACAGTCAATTATGCCACGTGGAACGGATTGACAGAAAGCGAATACCGCCCGCTTGAAGAACGTGACTAGTCTTGCGTTTCCATACAGGTCTTCCGGTCACAAGCCTCACTGCGCCTAGAAGCATCTCAACTAGCGGAATCGGGCTTGACTAGCTGTGCCATCTCCACAGTTTGTCTGCTGCTACTACTAAGCATGTGAAAGATAACTACGAGGGACTGAAACACATGGATCTATTACCAAACAGAGGTTCTGTGGGGCTCAAATAGCAGACCACGGCACAGAGAAACGGTGTGAGAGATGAGCGGGATAGAGGAGATCCAAGAGCGGGTGAACGATGCCCTCGCCTTTGCCCATCACGTGGCTGATGAGATGGACTTCGATGGGCATCCAGACACGCTTCGGGCGAGTCGGGCGGTGGGGTATCTCAAACTGGCGAGCATGGTGCTCAAGCATCGCGGGCTGGTGGTGGTGCGGTCCAAGAACTCACATATTGGGCGGGCGTGCAGAGGTAAGGCAGGGTCCCACTGCGCGGCCCTCTAAGAAATATCTCATAATAGGATATCAGTAAATCGATGATGGGCGACACTGCTTGCCGCAGTAGTTCTCTGGGTGCAGTGGCCAGGCAGATTCCCCACGCTGAGACTGGCAGGACCTTCTCAGGATGTCCGAACAATGCTTATTGCTCTTGGAAGCATCGAGCACATACCAATG
>CAZLEV010000026.1:0-37986 GCA_964558645.1 uncultured archaeon | reverse complement strand
AAAAGATGCGCAAGCTGGCTGAGGCATAGTCTTCGCAGCCGCGGGAAAGCACTGCAGACGAACAACCATCTCTTCTCCAGTCATATCGCTACTGTACCCCCGTACAGATCCTTCCTCCGCCGGGTTTCGCATATTGGACCCCCGTACAGATGTTTCTCCACTTAGACCTCATGTATTGTACACCCGTACACATAGTTGCTCCTCCGAGTAGCCTTGCACACAGTCTTTGTACTCCTGAAGATGGTGTGAGAGAGGGACTAGATTGCGAGGCTGGGTCCCTTTGTCGTGACGCCCAAGACCTGAACGAAATACCTGTATCGATGGAGAATTCGGTGTTGAGTGGCCTTCTAGACAGTAACGACGTGGTTGTGAGAAACACGTGATGCCCCTATTGGAAACCCAAAGAAAAAACGTGGGAACCCACCCATCTCTACTCGATAGTGTATAAACGGATCTATGCTCCAAAATGGTCACTAGACAGCGTCTTTGGCTTCCATACTTTATTTAGAGATTTGTTTAATGAACTTAAATACTTGCATACTATGCAATTCTACGAGTTCAATAACCTCTGTTCTCACAAAAGGGGGAGTGAACTCACCTGACTGAAACAGGTCAGAAACTTAAATACCTCAAAGGCGAAGGCGATGGCTCGGTCTGATGGTGTCACAATCTCGGTCAAGGTTCCTGTCAAATGGGAGGTCATGACAGAGAAGACTAGACAGCGCTTACGGCAAATAGTTGGACGTGACACCCGCGTGATCCGGGCCTTTCTCGGAGTGATTGAAGAACACGAAGATGAACTGCTCATAGGTCGCGATAAGAATCGAATCCACGACGGGAAACTGGATGAGCTCACACTGACGGCCATAAAGGTCAGCAAGGGCTGCAGCAAGAGGCTGACGGTTCCTCATGACCTGAAGGCACGATACCCCCGAGCGTCTCAGAACGAGCTTGCTGAGTGCAGAAAGACCGCTGTGGAGCTCTACGAGGGTTACCTTGAACTGCGCCGCCGCAGGAAAGGGCGAAAGACATCCCGCCCCTGCAGGATAGTCTCTTCCCGGAGAATCCCTAGATGGGCCTTCAAGCGGGAGTTCAAACTGGTAGAACACGATACCACGGTTGCGCGCTGGTGGCTTGACCTGCGGGACTCTCTAGACTCTGCGCCCGAAGGACGAAATATCCACGACCGACTGTTGATTCCCCTGAAGATGTCTCCCTTCCATCTCAATCAGCTCGGGAGAGGTGAGGTGAAGGCGCTGCAGATATTCACCGACAGACAGCAGAAATGGTGGGTGACTATTGCGGTCAGGGTCAACGTTCTCAAGTCTCCGAGGAAAGAGCTACCCCCTGCAGTACTCGGCATTGATCTGGGTATCAAGAAGGCTGCATGCACAGCTCTTGTCACTCCCGAGAAGGTTCGGGAAACCAGATACTTCGTCCAGACTGAGAAGGTCCTGCGGATCAAGCAGCTGGATGGGCTTGTTGCAGACCTGCAGCACGAGTATCACACCAGACAGAACAACCGACAACCCACCGACAAGGTGGTCCGACGGCTACGGCTAATCAGTTCGAAGAGAGCGAATGTGACCCGCGAGTACGACCGGGTACTGGTGCGACAACTGGTTGACTACATCTCGGAGTTGGCGGAGAGATACAATCTTCATGTGGTTATGGGCAGGCTCAAGCATATTCGGGCGGCGGCCAGACGTGGCAACTACAAGGGGCGGAAGTTCCGGGCCATGATACACTCCTGGGCCTTCTCACGCATCACTGAGAGCCTCAAGTTCCAGCTTGCACAGCTTGGCTGGAATGTTTCTGGAAAGGGTTCCCGGTTTCGTGCTGTTCCTGAGAGCTGGACATCCATCATCTGCTGGAAATGTGGTCAGAGGGGCCACAGGCCGAAACAGAACTACTTTGTCTGCCCGACCTGTGGTAACCGCTGCAACGCTGACAGGAACGGAGCCATCAACATCGCCGGACGGTATATCACGCTCACCTCATCACTGCATGACGTGAGAGGACTAGGCAAGTGGGCCAGTGCAGTTGCAGGGAGCTCGCGGCCGAAGGCCCGAGGGAAGAGCTCTTCTTCTCGACGGAGGTCCTTACTCTCCAAACAAGGGGCTACATCAGGTCCCGGAGAGTCCGCGGCTGTTCACCATGCTCAATCGAGCCTTCTTGACTTCGGCGACGGGGTCGAGATGGGTGATGATGATCCCGCCGTGGAAAGTACTGCGGAAGACCTCGCTGTGGTCGGGAGTGATGCCCCGGCACAGGCACAGGAGGAGGAAACCCGGTCCGTGGGAGGGATACCATCCCCATGAGCGCGGACAATGCCCCTGCTGACTCAGAGATCCTTTGGGTGTCTGGGAGTGGTGACACTGGCAGGGGAGGGGTGGAACGCAGAAGTCTCTTGCAGGTGACGTTCACTCACCATAAGACGCGAGAGATGGATTATAGTCTAGTATGGTCTCCATCTAGAGTCTAGAAGAAGTTTCTCGTTTTTGAGAAACTAGAATGTGAGGAAACGAGAAGCTGACGTACAAACAACAAAATGCACTACATCTTTTAGAAGTTGGACATGAGTGGCGGGCGCGCCAGGATTCGAACCTGGGACATCTTGCTTACTTCGGACCATCGAAAGAAGGCCCACCGAAGGCAAGCGCCTTATCCTCTAGACTACGCGCCCCATCATCGCAATCCCTGTTCTGTTCTTAAGCGCTTCCATCAAGATTCTTGGAAACGAGAGCTGTGCCTGCCATTCTCACAAACCCAATTCCTTGTTCCATACTTTTATGAAATACTCTAGGGACCTATCGTAGGTCTTCTCAGCGTTCTTCGGGAAGAGGCAACCTGGCAGTTCACGGTGTTTCCAGTGATATTTTATGCAGTCACAGCAGTACCCCTTGCGAGAACAGCCAGGGTATGTGCAGCCGCAGTCTTCCTTGTTCTTCTCAGCGTTACAGATTCGACCATCCATTGTCAATCAAGAGAGCGCTTTCGCCTTGGACTTAAAGAGTAATTGGTCAGTCGGTAGTCTAATAGACATCTTCTGTTGGTATGCTGATGACGATGGACGCTCTTGATCGACTCTCTGGACGACTACGTGGTGTAGACGGTCAGATGTTGGATACCGAACGTATGAAGACGCTACGCGGGCTTATTGACGAACACGCAAGAGGGCCGGACACGGTCACTGGCGTTGATCGTCTGAGAAGCAAGAAGAACGTTGTTCTCAGGCTTAGTCTCACTTCCGGAGAGAAGATGATTGGCAAGCTCTTTGTCACCGGGCGATTTGAGATGGAACACCAGCTCTTGGTTTCCTGTGGTGCTGCAGGACTCTCCGTACCTGAGGTATATGGCGCAGAAGACGGCGTGATTCTTATGGAGTACATCCCTGGCGAAACATTGGTTGACGTACTGAATCGTACCCTAGAGAATCGATACGTGGTATTACTAGCACAATGGTACTACGATTTTCACCAGACTACAGGTATGGTCAAAGGTGATCCTCGTCTCCGAAATTTCATTCTTGCTGATGATATGCTCTGGGGACTAGACTTCGAGGAGGCTCATGAAGGACTCTGGCTTCTCGACATCGGTGGAGTAGCGGCGAGCATCCTTGACACCAACCCAATCTTCACCCCAGAGAAGCGAAGGATAGTCTGGTATCTCTTGGATACGTACCTCGACCTGCTAGGTCAGTCCCGTACAGATACAATCGAAGAAGGGTTTCAGTCGGTTGTCGGAGATACACTAGCAGAAACTGCTGTCTGGCGAGAGGACAGGCGCATCAGATTGCTCTCTGAACAAATACGACAGGAAGGTATACCTATCGATTGACACATTCCTCCACTTAATATAGAACTAACCACAAAGAGGCCACTACCAGACTTGGAGTCAGGAAACCCGATGGCCGCTCCCTATGAATTTCGAACAGTCTGTCCCAGAGACTGCTATGATACATGTACTCTTCTTGTAGGATTCGACAGTGACGGCCAGATCAAGTCTATCCGTGGTGATCCTGAACATCCAGTCACACGAGGTATCACCTGTCCTCGCGCGGCCAAGGATATGATCCGTCTTGTCACAAACCGTGTGAAGCATCCTTACATTCGTGAAAAGGCTAAGGGCGAATTACATCAGGTATCATGGCCAAAGGCATTAGAGTATCTGAGTAGCAGACTCAGAAACACAATCCAAGAATATGGCAAGGAAAGCGTCCTCTTGTTGGACTACTTTGGAAACACTGGATTACTCACCTTGCACTTCCCTCGGCGTCTATGGAATGCACTTGGTGCAACAAGAACCGACCATGCTCTCTGTGCAAAATCTGGTAGAGATGCTATCTCGCTACACTACGGGTCAGACTACGGCATCCAACCTGATGACCTGATTCACATGAAGATGATAGTCTTCTGGGGATTCAATGCGGTGGTAAGTGCATCACACCTGTGGGCTCTTGCATCAGACGCCCGTGACAGGAATGCGGCGGAGATAATAGTCATCGATCCCCGTAGAACAAAGACTGCAGAAAGGGCTGACAAATGGATTCGTATTAATCCGGGTACGGACACTCCCGTAGCTCTTGCCATCGCAAATTATCTCATTGAGACGGGAAAGGCGAATCAAGAGTTCATCAAGGCACATACCACCGGTTACGAGCGCTATGCTCAAGAGATTTCCCGTTGGTCACTTGACAAAGCATCAGCCATATCCGGTTTGGACGGCCAAGTCATTCGTGCCCTGGCAGACCTGTATGCCGGATGCAGTCCCAGTGCAACCATGATTGGGGTGGGCATGCAAAAGAATCTACAAGGTGCCGAGTCAACCAGGGCCGTTGCCCTTCTTCCGAGCCTCGTAGGGAACCACAGAGGTTTCTTCTACAGCAACGAGAGTGGGTTCAGTATTGACAATTTGTATCTTAGTGGTAAGAGCCAGTCAAAGAATGATTGGAATACTGTCAGCCAGGTAAACCTTGCATCATTGATTGAGCGTGGCAAGTTCAAGTTCATTTTCATCTACAACATGAACCCTGCCCTAACAATACCTAACCAAACAATATTCAGAAAGGGATTGCTTCGAGATGATGTCTTCGTTGTTGTGCACGAAACACACTGGACTGAAACAACAGACTACGCGAATCTCATCCTTCCCGCTCCCACCTACCTAGAGAAGGATGACGTAACAATTGCCTGGGCACATCGTTATACAATGGCATCTAGGAATACAGTGTCGCCTCTGCATGAAAGCAGGGATGAGATATGGTTGATGCGTCAGATTGCAGAATGTTTGGAATTGGATGACGATTGGTTGTTTGAGAATCCTTGGGATGCACTACGAATTGCCATGAAAGGGTCTCTGAAGAGCGCGTCATTTGAAGATTTGATGAGCGGCAAATGTGTGGAGTTGGCATACCGTTCTCTTGACCACTATCCTACACCATCAGGGAAGATTGAGCTCTATTCATCCAGCGCAAAGGAGATTGGTGTAGCACCTACTCCCCAGTATTACTCGATACCTATGCAATCTAAGGAGTTTATTCTCCTGAATAGTGCAATATCGAGGTATAGTCACACTCAGTTTCAAGAGGTCTACGGTCCTATTCCTGCTGTAGTAAGGATGAACATTCTTGATGCAGAGGAGAGGGACATTGCTCTCGGTAACACAGTGATGATTTCGAATGAAAGAGGGGAGCTTAAAATGCGAGCTCAACCCACTGACTCCGTTCCGCGAGGGGTCCTATGGGTGCCTCGCCAAGGATCTGATTTGGATGGACGGCCCACCAACTCAATTACTCTTTCGACCCCTCAAAGACTTGGTGGTGGATCTACTTTCAATTCAACCATTGTGCAAATCACCAAGTCGGGATAATAGGTATGCGCGTTTATGAACAAGTGCTAAGCTTCTTAACTGCTTCAGACAAGCGATATATACGGCCATGCATATCACTCAATGGAGTAACGGACCCAGATGAACCAGAGAAGAGAAGCCCTTGCTCTCATGAGCATCATTGTCATCTTTACTGCAAGTGTGGGGTCGGTATATCTAGTGTTCTTCAGTACGCCTGCTTTAGCGCCAGACGTAGTGGTTGATGGTGGATACGTCCTAAGCCAGACTGTCACCCAGACAGTCATCCGTGCGATGGCTCTCTCCATGCAACTCTATCTCTCAGCAAAAACTGGCAACCGACTGGGCAGTTACGATATCATAATCACCAATATAGACCCCAATAGAGTCACTTTTTCATCGGACGCCTCGTATTCTGTGATTGGCTCAACCCAGTCTTCTAAGGCAATTCGACTGGACGGTTACGAGAAGAACGCGACCCTTACCATGGAAACCTCATCCAAATCTCCTCTGAATTTCTATGTCTTCGGCGATTCGCAGGGTTATCAGGGATCCATAGAAACCATTGTTGCTACTGCTCAACAATCTCGACCAAACATGCTGTTCCACTGTGGTGACATCACTCCCTTCGGTCAAGAGGAACAATACCAACGATTTGATGACGCCACGAGAAATCTCTCCGTTCCCCTCTTTCTCACAGCCGGAAATCATGATATCAAGTTGAACGGGGGCCAGCTATATCAGAGCAGATACGGCCCCTCCACCTACTCCTTTGATTTTGGTGGCGCGCATTTTGCCATCTTCGACTCATCAGCTGGTGATGTGTCAGAAACAATACTGCAATGGCTTGAGGATGACCTCTCCACTGCAAAAGCACAGTACAAGTTTGTCTTCACACACATCCCACCATTTGACCCGCGAGCGGATGGCAATCATACATTACTCAATACCACCACGGCCACACGCCTCATGAATATCTTTGAATCTGAATCGGTGAATGTTGTCTTTGCAGGCCATATCCATATGTTTAATGTCAGTACTCGAAACAACCTGACCTATGTCATAACTGGGGGAGCAGGTGCTACTCTCTATGAAGATGCTGGGAAGGGTGGTATACACCACTACGTCAACGTCACGGTGTCCGACTCCCAGATTAGAATTGAACCCGTCCCCTTAGGAGAGCCTTCCTTTGCAAGAGATCAAGTTGTCATTCGGGGTAATGAAGAGGACATAACTCTTACAATAGGCGACCTGATGCAGTTACCAGCGATAGAGGGGTTCTCCTCTTTCCAGAATCAGCTTGGAAACTGGCGAGGCCAGGGTGACTATGTAGGCGTGAAGATTTCAGACCTGCTATCCCTAGTGGGTGGTATGACTACCCAAGATACACTAAGAGTGATTGCTAATGATGGCTATCAACAAGAATTCTGCTACGGCAATGTGCATCCGAACGAGAGCTGGTACCAGCGGCAGGGCGACATGATATTGGCCTATTCCTATAACGGCACAACTGTCCCCGACTGGTCCATTGGGCTGAGACTGGTGATGCTACCGGAGGATGGTCAGTACAGCATCGATGACTGCCTGCAGACATCAGCTCCTGACATGGGTTGTCAGATATACCTGTCAGCAGGAGCACGATGGGTCCGCTACACACAGATCATCGAGGTGATACCATGACCACAGACCCTCTCTTCAAGTTCATGAGCACACGAGAACTCGTCACTCTCTTCATTCTCTCTTCCCTGGGCGGGGCACTTAGTACTTTTGTCGGGTATCTAGGCAATCTGATTAATATCGCAGTGGGAGTCCCTTTTGGGGCAGGCCAAATCATTGCAGGGCTACACGTCTTCTGGCTTGTATTGATTCGCGTACTTGTCCCGAAACGCGGCGCTGGCACCTTCGCGGGGCTCCTAAAGGGATTTGTAGAGATGTTCACAGGCAGCACACATGGTCTCGTGATTGTCATTGTATCCCTTATGCAAGGTGCAATCCTAGACATTCCCTCGGTTTCTCTTGCGGGGCCATCTGAAAAATCAGTCATGGAGCGTCTGAACTGGTGGCTCTTTGGCGGTCTGTCGTCGGCGTCCAATGTTATTGTATTCCAGCTGTTCTACTTTGCCGGTACACCTCTGATCTACATAGGCCTCATTACAATCTTGGCATTCTGTTCAGGCATAATATTTGCAGGCTATTTTGCATGGGAAACTCTGAGTTTTCTACAGGAGGCTGGACTGACCAACCATCCTCGTGTCAGAGAAACGGAAGCTCGCCCTGTTACCATCCGACGAAATCTTCCTGCAATTGCCTTTGTGACCTTCCTTATTCTTGGTTCGACGTATTATCTGGTAGCCGTTGCAGATATGTTTGCTGATCCATATTCCTGTGAGGTGACAGGCCTCGTTGAGAATCCCTACATATATCGTCCGGCTGATTTCTCGGAACATGAGGCAACTATTATGGCAGAGCTTCAAGGAGCATACACCTATCTTCCTCCAACCAACTACACCGGGGTGTTACTATCAACCATTCTTGGCGGAGCAGAACCAGAACCAGAGGCGAGTAGCGTGCAGGTGATTGCTAGAGATGGGTATTCAATCACTTTCAATCTCCAGTCCGTCTTAGGTGATGAGAAACTCCTGCTCACAGAGTCCAGTGACGGTCTCTGGCTGATAGCCGGAAACTACGACGGATCTGCTTGGGTAAGGCAGGTGATTGAACTTCGTGTCAACTAGGCGGGTAGAGAATGCTTGAGGCAAGAGATGTCAGTTTCTCATATGGAAACGGGAACCCTGTTCTCAAGCAGGTTTCCATTGCTATAGACGTAGGAGAGATTGTCCTTCTCACCGGTTCAACAGGTTCTGGGAAATCCACCTTGGCAAAATGCTTGGCCGGATTCATCCCCCATGTGATAGAGGGTTCCTTCTCCGGCCACGTTGCGGCGGACGGCAAAGATTTGGATTTGATGAAAATCAGTGAGATAGCACGCAAGGTATCTCTGGTACAACAGGACCCCGAAAGCCAATTGTGCACCCTGCGGGTGTCGGACGAAGTTGCATTCGGTCCCGAGAACTTCCTTATTCCTGAAGACGAACTGGCCGAGAGAGTCACCAGCTCACTCGAGGCGGTAGGGCGGCCGGATCTTGCAGATCGAGCCACCTACCAGCTCTCCGGTGGTGAAAAGCAACGTGTTGCTATCGCTTCGATGTTAGCATCGAAACCTGATTACTTGATACTTGACGAGCCCACTTCGAGTCTTGATCCTTCAGGTACGAGTAGAATCCGAGAGGTCTTAACAAACCTGAAATCTCAAGGAATGGGAATTCTCTGCATCGAGCACCGTCTCGAGAAACTGCGTTCCATTGCAGACAGGGTATTGCAGCTTGCAGATGATGAGATTATTGCGTTCGCCACTCCCCCAGAGGCCACTCGTTCGTGTGAGATCCCCCTGATAAAAAAAGACCCTCGCCCCATGGTTCGGGCGGAATCGTTAGCCTTCTCCTACGGTGCTCGACAGGCAATTGAGGATATCACCATTGAAATAGACAGAGGAGAAGTCGTAGCTCTGATGGGAGACAACGGATCAGGCAAAACTACACTGCTCCTCCTTCTTGCAGGACTGTTATCTCCTTACAGCGGTCTGATCTACTTGGACTCGGAGGCAATAGATGGGCTAGCAAAGTCTACCGTTGCTCGGAAAACGGCCGTCGTCTTCCAGAATCCCAACCATCAGATTTTCGAAACCACCGTCTGGAAGGAGCAGACCCTAGGGATAGAGGTATTCAATTTGGCGGAAGAAGAAGCGGCTGAGAGGGCTAATGAATACCTCAAACTGGCAGAACTGGATGACAATCGTAATCGCAATCCCTTCTCACTCAGCCACGGCCAGAAGAGAAGGCTCAATGTATCCTCAATCATGATACATGAACCAGAACTGCTTCTCCTTGATGAGCCATTCATCGGCCAAGATGTTGACGGACGCAGGTTTGTCCAGAAGATGATTCTTTCAACAGTAGGCGAGGGCGGTTCGGCCGTTATTGTAACCCATGACTCTCAGTTCGCTACAGAGTTCTGCAACCGACTTGTGTTCATCGATAATGGGCGCATACTGCTGGATGGCAAGCCATCACAGGTGATGAGTCAGCTTCGTAAACTTGGACGCAATGAATACCTCAAAACGACGGGTGATGTCTAATGGCCTCCAGAATCGGTTTCATGGATCTCAAATCACCCCTTCACCAGATTCATCCACTGACGAAACTCTGGATGCTGCTTGCCTTGAACACATCAGTGTTTCTCTACCCGAATTGGGTATTTGGACTCGTTGTCTTCCTTGTTCTCTTGCTCACTTTTCGCTTGGCCAGAGTATCTCTTGCACTGCTCATTCGGAAGTTGAGATTCATTCTTGTATTCTCGCTTCTGCTCCTCTTTGTCCAAATACTTGTGACTACCAATGGAAACATCTTCATCTATCTGATTCCTCGCATCGGCCAAATTGGCCCGGCTTTCCCAGTTACGGACTACGGCGTTAGCCGTGGTGCATCTATAATGCTCCGGTTCTTGGTCATAGTCCTCTCCAGCATGCTCTTTGTGGCCACCACTGATCCCACGCTTCTCTCCTATGCTCTCACAGACATTGGAGTTCCGTACAGGTACTCGTTCGGACTTGTGGTAGCTCTTCGTTTCCTTCCCCTATTCGACCAAGAGAACGAAACAGTACGTATGGCTCAACACTCAAGGGGGATATATCCTGACGTGAAAGGAATACGGAAGATACTACGCACCATTCGCTATACATTCTTCCCATTGCTTGTGTCAGCACTCACGAAGGCGGAGTCCCTGTCATTATCCATGGATGGCCGTGGTTTTGGCTACCGCGAAACTCGCACGTATCTTCGTAGACCCGTCTGGAGGCAGAGAGACACAGCCGTGAGCTTTCTCATGATACTGTTCCTATCTGTAGTGATACTCACTGTTCTCGCTATTTTGCCTCAACCTTTGTCTGTTTGAAAGCCGATGTCAAAGATCCAATCCTCAATTTTCTCAACAGCGGTGGCCACATCGACTGTCATGGCACCCGCCATGACTTGCGGATAGTGCTTCGAATAGAGTTCTAGGCATTTTCCAACTCCAATGACATATCTGTCTAGACGGCCCAAGTCCTCACCGTAAGAGTCCATACGTTTCATCAGCCGAGTCGCAGAAGACCGAATCTCAGAGGCCAACTGGTGCCAGCTGATATCATCTCTTTGCCCCTTCCTCTTCTTACAGACGATAATCATATCGTACTTGATGTTGTTCTTGCCTAGAAAATGCGTGGACGCCTTCATCTCGCTTCTCACAGGGTAGATTGTCCGGATAAAGAACCCTGCATCTAGTACGGCCTGGAGCACAGAAGACCATGCATCCAAGGAGCGGTGGTGAAACGTGAAGACAAGTGTTCCCTCCTCCTTCAGCACGCGATTTGTTTCTTGGAGAACACCCCGTAGCCCATCTAGGAAGTCACCAGGTGACTTGTCCTGCACCCTGTTTGCTATGACCTCTTCTTCCCAAGGAACCAATATACTCTCGAATTCTTTATAGTCACCATCTAGACCAATCTTAAGCCAAACATAGAAGAAATTCGAGAGTTCTGAGTACATCACATTGTCTGCATATGGTGGATCCGTGACCACGATATCAACGGAACAGTCTGGTACCTCTAGGTGACTTGAGGAACCACATAGCAGGAGAACATCACTAGGATTCTCCAGTTTTTTATGACTAGTAACAACCCGTCCGTAAATCGGAGTTTCCATGGGCGTCTTCTCCATCTGACCGTTGTGAAAGTGTCTCTCGAATGGATTCATACAGTACTCCTTTCCCTCGATGACCAAGTTCACAAATGCAGTGAACGATCCTCTCCCCTTTGTTGTGTCATAGCAGTTACACTCTACAGGTCCCATCGAGGGCGAGAAGGAGTGTGTGCGAAATATGTCAGTTATGAAGCCTCTCGTTCCATTATACTTGCAGAACATATTGTTATACTTCAAACAGTTCGAGAATGCAAGTATCAAGAACTCTCTCAAATTAGTGCGCTTCTCACGCAGAATCCAACGGTATATCTTTCCTAGGTTAAGAAGCTGTCGTTCGTTGAACATATCTCGAAAACGCTCATAGCGATGGTTCAGGGCGCGTCTGGTTTCAACCCCATCAGGAATATGCGTGTCTGGAATGGGCAGTCTTTCCCCCACTCTCTTGAACTCCTTTCGTGCAGCTCCGAGAAGCTGAGTATCTTGTACATCACTTGCCTTGTATCCACGTCCATTCTTGAAACGCTCATTTCCTTCCTTGTCACAATGCGGACAGTAGAATTCAACAGCATACAACTTCTCAGAAGGTCGTCCATTCTCTCGAATATGATTCACAATGCTATGTGACCCGCACTTCTTACCAAGACAACTGAAGCTTCTCCCCCGCACATGGCCAGCTTTCTTGGGGAAAAATGTATTGCTACACTGAGGGCATGATGTACGTTTCTGTGCATCAGAAGTTTCAAAGACGCCCCAACAACCGGGACATACCACAACATCTCCCTTTCCCCTGCGAGAACGGGCAAGAACGAAGTCCTTGAGCAAGGGCAGTTCTTTGCCACAGTCAGGACATGATACCATCTTTGTGTAGAAATAGTAGAGTCCCTCAGCATCTCTTCCACACACAGGGCACTGTGTCACATAGTAACGACGCAGATCATCGCCCAGATCATTGTCCAGTTTCTTCAGACTCTGCTCAAGCAGCCTCGTGTCCAAGTCTTCTACCTGTTTCTTAACCACAAACCAAGCTACAGGATTAAGGTCTCCACCTATGACTCTACATCCAAATCTAAGGCTCTCAACAATGGTGGTACCGCCACCCATCATTGGATCGAGTACAACCTTTGGTTCCATATTTACATCGCGAGCATAGAACTGCCAAAGGGTTTCCGGATTGCCACCCCATCCCTCTAGACTGGAATCAGCGAGAGTATACAATAGTATCGCCCGAAACACCGAACCCAACCGTCTCGCCCACCACTTGTGCATGACGTATACTGGACGATAGTGTCTTCTGCCAAATCCCGTTGATTCCTTCTCTGCAATCCGATTGACTTCAGAGATCGGGAAGATACTCTCAATGGGGGAATCGTTCAGGTCTGGACCTCCCTGTTCTATGCTATCTCAACCAAGAACACCAAGCCCTTTCAAGGTTCCGAGAGAGAAGACCAAGACAGGCCCCAGACCATCCGATTTCTTCGGCCTGACCAGACTAAGATGAAAGTTGGCGTTTCTTGCTGGTAGAAGACGTATGCCCAGCAGAGTCCTGCCTGTAAACGGATTTCATATCAGGCGTTTCTCCATAAAGTAGCCCGGAATTACGAAGCCAGCAGACTCTAACACAGAAGGCCTGAAATCATCCATAGCATGGAGAAGAATATAGAGTGCCGATAGTCCCCGTTCCTGGGCCCACCTGACAGCCTTTGCCAAGAGTGCCTGTTGTACTCTTCTATCACTGTTGACCAGTGCATGTTCATAGATCATGCCGACGTCCTTGCGGAAAGGCGCCTGTCCGACCCAGAAGACACCGATTGTCTTTCCCTCTCTACTAGCCACGAAGCGTGAATGTTCCAACTCATCTGATGTATAGGAGTCTACAAACCTCTGATAGGCTGTGGCGATTTCTTCATCATTGGCTTCTTCACTGAATCGAACCAATCGTGCAAATCTGTCATGGGCAATCTGTTTCCCCCTCTTGTTGTTCCGATAATCATCCTCTATGAATTCAAGCCGTCTAGGGAGCCGAGGTGCACTATCCATCTCCGAGAATCTCAAGGTCATCGGGGTCGATTTCACAACGTATCCCTTGCCTTCATAGAGTCGAATCGCTGGCTCATTGTGCGCATGAACGAACAATCCCAAGTTTCTCTTCTGTTCTACTGCCCATTCCTCAGCTTGTTTCATCAAGACTCTTCCAAGACCACGTCCTCTATAGTCAGGATTCAGAGTAATATCATAGATCCACATAGGTCGGGTCAGTTCCCAGCTATCCCTGCTGTCACGGATGCTGAGCCATACATACCCCGCAAAGCGCCTTTCGACTTCAATTACGAAGACTCTACATCGCTCATTATCAAAATCGAACTCTTTCAGTTCCTCTTCGTATATACGGAATAGCTCCTCCCCAGTTTTCTCCGGGTTTGTTTTCACAAGTCCCTGATAGTATGCGCTATTCGTTGCCTTTGCAGTCCCCCAAGACAACCTTGCGAAACTATCCCAATCATCCTGTCGATTCCATTCCCTGACCTGAAGACTCAGCCTAATCGCCTCTATTCATATTTCAGACCGTGTACTTGCAGATGATGAATCTCCCGGGGAATCGGGAGATATCTCTTGTGGACCGCGCTTGTGCACTCAATGGGAAATCTTTAAAGGAAAATCGCTGTGCTCCCCCCTTGCGGAGCGTAGCTCAACCTGGCAGAGCAATGGACTGTAGATCCATCGGTTGCCGGTTCAAATCCGGCCGCTCCGACCATTTTCTGTTATTCGTTCCGGGAATTGCACAAAGCAGTCAGGGCAGAACTAGAACTGCCTACTCAAGGTGTCATGCCCCTTGCATCCGGCATGGCCAGAGTTTTATATAGTTAATGGATCTCTTAATTACAGCCGATAGCATCGTTCTGAATCTGGCACTAGATGCCGTTGCGATCTTTGCGGCATAATGGTTCGAGAAGAAGATGGGAACAAAACTAAGGAAACTGGCCACACCAAAGGAGATTGAGATCTCCAGTCTCAAGTACGAAACTCTAGCTATAGATGCTCACAATCAGATCTATCAGTTTCTCACTGTCATTCGACAGCCCAACGGCGAATATCTTCGCACGTCTGATGGCCGAGTGACATCGCACCTACTTGGTCTCCTGCCGAGAACTTCGAATCTTCTCACTCAAGGAATCACGCTTGCATACGTCTTCGATGGAAGCCCTCCTGAACTCAAAGAGCGAACTATTCGGTATCGTTCTGACAAGAAGGTTGATGCTCAGGAGAAGCTGGCCCAGGCAAAGGAAGCAGGCGAAACATCAGAGATGAAGAAATACGCAGCACGTACCACGCGGCTGACTTCAGCGATAATCGACTCCTCAAAGCGACTCTTGGAGGCTATCGGTATACCTGTTGTACAGGCCCCGTCTGAGGCAGACGCTCAGACAGCCTTGATGGTCCAGAACGAGGACTGTTATGCTGCAGCGTCTACAGACTATGACACCCTTCTACATGGCGCTCCTAGGCTGGTCCGACGACTCTCCAAATCGCAGAGAGCGAAGAGCGGTTCCGAGCTCTTCGTCTTAGAAGACATTCTTGATGAACTCGGAATCTCACATGATGAGTTGATTGCTATAGCAATAATGATGGGAACGGATTATCATCCTGGAGGTATCCGCGGAATAGGACCTAAACGAGGCCTCAAGCTGGTAAGACAAAACCATATTCAGGAGGCTTTCGAGAAGGCGAAATGCGATTTTGACTGGCAGACCATCATGGATCTCTATCAGAACATGGAAACCACGGAGGATTACTCTGTTGTCTGGGAGTCCCCAAATAATGATGCCCTGCGGACAATGCTTGTGGATGAGTATGAGTTTTCTGAGGAAGCTGTAGACAAGCGTAGCGAGGAGCTGCAAGACGCATACGACCAATTCGGCTGATGTAGCATTTTGGAGTAGAAGGATGAACCAGATGGATACGGCAGAAAGAAAGAAACGATTACTAGACGAGCTCGAGAGAATGGGAATTGAGAACCGAGTTCTCGGTGCAATAAACAAGACAGATCGCGAGAAATTCGTCCCAGAATACTACCGAAAAGATGCGTATGCCAATTATCCACAACCTATCGGACATGGTCAGACCATAAGCCAACCCTACACAGTGGCGTATATGATTCAACTACTCGATCTCCATGAAGGTCAATCCGTATTGGAGATAGGTGCAGGCTCAGGCTATAATGCAGCTGTGATGTCCAGACTTGTTGGAGCTGAGGGTCAAATAGTATCTGTTGAACTCCTGTCTACTCTTGCAGAAACAGCCAAGAAGAATCTTCGAGCGGCCCAGATTGAAAATGTGACAATTGTTCAGGGCGATGGTTATGAGGGTTATCCCCCCGGCTCGCCCTATGATCGAATCATTGTTACTGCAGGAGCCAGCGAGATACCCGATCCACTAATGGCCCAGCTAAAGCAGAGAGGAATAATGGTCATTCCTGTATCGGTTGATGGCTATCAAGTCATGACGCGGATTCTCAAGGGCGATCCTCCGAAAATCACACGGCACGGGGAGTTCAGGTTTGTCCCTTTTAGATAGAAGAATTCACAGCAGTCAGAAGCAGATGCCAAGGAATGAACGCTCTGGGCCCATTTCGCGCGAGCTCTGCTGTAATACATGTGTGTTACGGGTCTTTTAGTACTCCAATCAGAAACATAAATCTGGTTGACAAACACAATGGCATCAATCGTTTCTACCATAAAGAGCGGACTCAAAGAGAAGGGCATCAAGTGTCACTCAGCATGTCAAATACCAGACGTCAATGAAACACGAGTCCTCCTAGCATTTGGATCCAAAGATAACAAACGGTTGACCCCACGAAGGATCAAGAAGGCGCTGAATTTGATGGGTATAGGTCATTTTGAGGTGGAGAACTCCTTCAGAAGACTGAGTGCCGCCTTTGTCCATCTTGAAGTGGTAATGGGCACCCGCACAGAATCGGAACGAAAAGAAGTAGCGGGCTGAGTTTCGGAGCAGTGAAATAGCTCCATCTCAATTCTGTCTGATGGTGATCAACTCATCATGGACCTTAGACTAGAGGGAAAGATCTTCTTAGTGACCGCCGCATCCCGAGGGCTTGGTTATGGCGTGGCAGAGGCACTAGTGGAAGAGGGCGCTAGCGTAATAATCTGCAGCCGTCATAAGGCGGCCCTCGAATCTGCAACTCAATCCCTTGGCGGTCTATCACAGTTTCTTGTTGCAGACCTTTCACGAGAAGAAGACATTAGGGCATTACTTGAAGATGTAGCATCCATTACAGACCATATCGACGGTCTGTTTGTGAATGCTGGAGGTCCGCCACCTGGGTCATTCTCAGATTTGTCGGAAGAACAGTGGCTGAACGCCTACAATCTCACGTTGATGAGTGCTGTACGTTTAACCCGAGAGGCTCTCCCTCTTCTTCGGAAAGCCGATTCTCCCTGCATCTTGTACAGCACTTCGATCTCGGTGAAGCAACCTATTGAGAATCTCATGCTCTCCAACTCACTTCGTTCAGCAGTCATTGGCATGATGCGTACTCTTGCAGACGAGATTGGTCCCACTGGTATCAGAGTCAATGCAATCTGCCCGGGCTGGATTCTGACCAATCGTGTTGATGAACTACTCTCCGATGACTCTTCTTCAAAGGATGATATCATCTCACGCATCCCTCTGGGAAGAATGGGGACGGCCAAGGAATTCGGAAGAGCGAGTGCATTCCTCTTGAGCCCCGTTTCAAGTTATATCCATGGAACTTTGCTGCTCATAGATGGCGGTCTGTATAGAGGAATGATGTGATTACTCAAGGAACGAGCCGAAGTCAGAGGATTCTACGGTGCTTAAGCGCTGCAAGGCCGCTCTGGCATAATACCTCGTCTGTTCATCCGGGTCATTCAATAGAGCCTCAAGACTTCCCACAGCTGGCGGATAGGGAGACACTCCCATCGCCCATGCTGCGACTCGTCGGACTTTTGTATCCGGCGAACTGAGGAGCTCGGCAATCGCACGGAGAATGATCTCTGAACGTTTCTCAACAACAAGCCGTATCATCCGAATCTGCTCCTCGGGTGCTACGCTGTGAAGTGCGTCAGCAAGTCCTTGAAGGGCTCTTGCATCATCCATGTCACGCAGTGCGCGGATGGCCCAGTCCCTGACATCGGAGTCCTGATCTTCGAGGGCTGCAAAGAGACAGTTGATGGTACTCCTATCGCCAAGCTTGCTCAACGCCCACGCCCCCGATCGACGAATCTCCACTTCGCTATCCCCTAAGACGGCACACAGGGTGCCTAAGCTTTCATCATCAGCAACATTGGTCAAGGCAAAAATTGCTTCTCTGCGAATCTCAATGTCTTCCTCGTGGTTTCGTGCCAAAGACCTAAGGCTACGGCCAAAGGTTTCAGAATCTGTTGTAGCCAAAATATGAACAATCCACTTCCGAGCTTCGAAGTCGGAGTTTCTGTTGTGAAGGATACTTAGAAGGTCATCATTCAGTACATCTACCATGTTTCTATAGGCCGCTTTTAGCCCTTTTACTCTGGTATTGGTGTCTGTACTAGATATTGCACGTTCGATAATCTCTGTTGCAATCCGTTGATTCAGTAGATCCACAAGATCAAGCAGTCTCCTTCTCGTTTCCTTCATCTCATCAGGCGAGTCCGAGAATGCCTCATCAATGAGTTCGGAGAACGCACTCTCGTGGTTATTGATATAATCTGCAACCTCTCCGCGTTTGGAAGGGTCGTCTATCCTCGAGAGTATTTCATTCACTGTCATCTGTGTATCTAGGCACGCGAGGTCATGTTACCTTTTGCCTTATCGCAAGTGCCGATGAAGATCAATAGATTCTGAATGCTTTTGCGTTAGGCATCCTGAACCACTCCATTGAGGGGTTGTGTTCGAGAATCAAATAATATCCCATCATCTGCATGGCAATTGTATTCCCTAAGGCCTGAACTGCTGGTTCCGCTATCTGGTATCTTTCGGGCAAATGTAGGTTATAGGCTTGGAGTTCAATATGTTCAGTGAGCACTTTCATATACTGGAAATCTCTCCCATTATTCGGGGTATCACTGATTAGGATTACAAAGTCCTCTTCTCGAGCTGGCAGGTTGCCATGATGCTCGAATTCTTCACGAAGCACCAGAACTCCCCGAACGAGTGCGCTCTCATTCAGTTTCATCATCCCTATATGTGCAGCTACTAGATTTTCTCCCTCTGAGAGGAAACAGACTACGCCATCTAAGTTTATTCTTCCTGCAATCTCTTCTCCCCTAGATTCCGCCCAATCCATTATTGATGACAGGCCGTCAAGCAGTCTCTCAATCTCTTTGCTCAATCTCTCATCTAATCGCGAAACAAGGCCCAGCAGGAAAGCCATTGCTGTCGTTGTAGGGGCTGTTGGAATGATGTCGTATGTATCAACGCCTGAAACTGTAGTCCATACTGTTTCTGCGAGATTTGCAGCGTTCCCATCTGGATTATCCGTCAAGACTACAGATGTGGCTCGCTCTTTCCTAGCATGCTGTAATGCATCAATAGTGGAAAGGCTTCTACCCGATGCTGTGATTCCAACGAGGAGATCCCCTGTAGAGATTGGCAATCTGTTGACGACTGTTGGCGTCAAAGCAATGGCATGAATGCCCAGTTCCTGCAATAATAAAGCACCGTATTCTGCCACCGCTAACGAGTCTCCTGCACCCGTCAGAATCACTTTGTCAGCATTTCTCAGAATGTTCTCTTGTCCCTCTGGAACGTTCTTCAAGGTTCTTGGAATTGACTGCTCTTGCTGTATCATTGTCTTGTAGCAGGAGCTAAGAAAATCAGTTGTAATCATTACTCACCTCTGGAACAACATTGTACCCGGTGAAGCACATCTCCTCCATTTCAACAATCCGATTTCTAGATAATCTGTTTCTTACAGTTTGGTGAGTGAACATCACCTGGAAGAGACTTCTGCGTTCCATCCCTCCCCTGAGAGTGTTCAAGACTACATGTCAGCAAGGAGGAAATCTTACACATATCTGACAAAATGACTAGGAAGTCAATGCGTTTTCAAGATTCCAGAATTCCAGGTCAAACTCTTCAAGAGTTTTCAAGACGGTCGTTTCTCAACAAGACCGTGCTCGAACAAACACAAAATACGTGAAAGCATGATCTCAACAAAACACACTCAATCCCTTGGCTGACTCGTGATACCATTCATCAGAAGGAAGTGGCGCCCCCGCCGGGATTCGAACCCGGGTCCCGAGAGGTCTGCTCCAAGACATCAAGCGTCAAAGCTTGACAGTCTCGGATGCTAGGCCGAACTACACTACAGGGGCCCATTTCAGCCCTCAATCCCCTTGGACTGACGAGCCGATTCGCTCGATTCTTGTTAATCTATTAAAGTTGTCGGACATGGCCCAGCCTAGATTTCCTCCCGGACATCACCTGCCCGAGTTGATAGCAGCAGCATAAGCTTTTTACAGACCTTATCCCATACATTTCTCGGCTTATTCTCTTATAGCCCCGCTAGTTGATAGACCATATCTTCGTTTTATCGCAACCCTTTTATGCTCACGAAATTTTCGTCGGGTGCTCAGGCAGGTACTGCTTCCCATCCATGCATGACCATAACTGACAGTGCAGGCAAGACATGATTCTACATGGACTCTGGATGCACGAGCCACGATATGGTAAGCATCGATGTTCGGGCTCGTGGCGCAGCTAGGTAGCGCAGCAGGCTTTTAACCTGACGGCCGCGGGTTCAAATCCCGCCGAGCCCGCCACAGTCCTACAGGATTAGAATCGGGATCTGCAAGAGCAGAACAAACGGGGCGGCTATTGCGGTATATGACGAGCTCGGATTTCTCTGGGTTCATGCGTTGGGAAGCATCCATGCTCGCAGTAGTTCCCCCGTCCTCCATCAGGGTGTGGTGACAAGTTGGGTGTCGAAGAGCGCCAAAAGTATTGGCCAGTAATTGAAGCATATTTCAGAGACAGAGGTCTAGTTGGGCAGCATCTCGACTCATTCAATCGGTTCGTGAAGCACGAATTGAAAGAAGTAGTTGATAGTGTTGCTCGGTTGAATCCGAAAGTGGAAGGCTACTATGTAGATCTTGGAGATATTGAGATTGAGAGTCCTTCAGTCCGCGAGGCAGACGGCAGTGAACATCCTCTTTATCCTAATGAGGCACGTA
The DNA here is from genome assembly GCA_964558645.1 of uncultured archaeon. Classification (GTDB taxonomy): domain Archaea; phylum Asgardarchaeota; class Thorarchaeia; order Thorarchaeales; family Thorarchaeaceae; genus TEKIR-12S. The sequence goes on along the minus strand of CAZLEV010000026.1, from coordinate 17,153 downwards.
TTCGGAACCTGACCTACGCTAGCAAGCTGTATCTTCACATGACTCCTGTCAGAAAAGAAGGCTCGTCTACTACCCGGATGGAAACGCTTCGGATATACATTGGTGATTTGCCAATCATGCTCCGTAGCGAGAAGTGTCTCCTTCATGGGATGTCAGATGAAGAACTTATCCAACACGGCGAAGATCCGAAAGATCCGGGTGGCTATTTCATCATCAACGGATCTGAACGAGTTCTTGTCACCCAAGAAGATCTTGCCCCCAACAGAATTCTGATTGAAGAGGCCAGTAAGAGCTCTAGTTACACCCACATTGGTAAAGTGTTCTCAACCTCGCGTGGCTTCCGTGCACCTGTTACCATTGAGAGAAAGAAAACTGGAGAGCTTCGTGTATCATTTCCATCTGTTCCTGGCAAAATACCCCTAGCAATTCTGATGAAAGCATTGGGTCTAGAGTCCGATAGAGAGATTGTTGACGTAATCTCAGATGATGATGAGATTCGTAATGAACTCATTGTAACAATCGAACAGGCTCAACCAATCAATGTCAAAGTGGACGACGAGGAGGGTTCAACCCTCGAGAACGCACTCGATTTTCTCGGTAAGCGAGTCGCAGTCGGCCAGACAAAGGACTACCGCTTAGCCAGAGCCGAGAAAGTCTTAGATCGATATCTTCTGCCTCACGTTGGCACAGAAGAGGAACATCGCCTCAAGAAGGCATACTATCTTGGTCAGATGGTGGAGAGACTTCTTCAGCTTGTACTCAATAAGAGACAGCCAGACGACAAGGACCATTATGCCAACAAGCGACTGAAGCTCTCTGGCGATTTATTGATGTCACTATTCAGAGTCGCTCTCTATTCCCTGACGAGGGACATCAAGTACCAGCTTGAACGCACGGCAGTTCGCGGTCGGAAACCGAACATCAGAACCGCTGTCCGTGCCGATGTCATTACCCAGCGCCTGAAACATGCTCTTGCTACAGGTAATTGGGTTGGCGGAAAGGCGGGCGTATCCCAACTACTAGATCGCACCAACTACATATCATCACTCTCTCACTTGCGAAGGGTGGTTTCACCATTGTCTAGGTCACAACCTCACTTTGAGGCCAGAGACCTTCACTCGACCCACTGGGGAAAGATATGTCCCAATGAAACACCTGAAGGCCCGAACTGTGGTCTTGTAAAGAACATTGCAATGATGGCCTACATCTCCGTGGGAACGGACGAAGAGGCTGTGGAGCGGACAATGCTCAATGCAGAGGTGGAGCCCATCGAGGAACTCAAAGGCAAGAGGGACTCGAAATGGGCCGATGTCTTTCTCAACGGTAGACTTGTAGGTGTTCATCCGGCTCCTCAGGTTTTGGCTAAGACTATGATTCAGAAACGCCGAGCCGGAGATATAGACCCAGAGGTAAACATTGCCTATTACGATGGCACCCATGAAGTTCAGGTAAACTGTGATGCCGGACGCGTTCGTCGGCCACTGATTGTTGTAGAGAACGGACGCAGTCGTTTGACAGATGAACATCTTCACATGATTGATGATGGTGAATGGGCCTTTCCAGACCTCTTGCGGAACGGGATTGTTGAGTTTCTCGACGCAGAAGAAGAAGAGAATGCATTGATTGCAATGGGTCCTGAAGAAATCGGACCTAATACCACGCACCTTGAGATTGTTCCTGCGACCATTCTTGGTATTTCTGCCGCCCTCATTCCTTTCCCTGAGCGAAACCAATCCCCTCGAAACGTCTACATGGCTGGAATGGCAAAACAATCCGTTGGCGTACCAGCTTCAAACTTCAAATACCGTGCAGATACACGTTCCCATTTCTTCCACTATCCTCAGATACCACTTGTCAAGACTCGCGCCATGGATTCCATTGGTTACGAAGAGCGACCGGCAGGGCAGAACTTTGTTGTTGCAATTCTCTCCTTTGAGGGTTACAACATAGAAGATGCTCTCATAATGAACAAGGCCTCCATCGAAAGAGGTCTGGGAAGAAGCACCTTCGCTCGTGTATATGAGAGCGAGGAGCGGAAATACCCTGGTGGTCAAGAGGATCGATTTGAGATTCCTGAACGCAGCGTGCGAGGTTATAGGGCCTCGGAGTCATATCGCAATCTTGGTGAAGACGGAATCATCGAAACTGAGGTTGAGGTACAGGGCGGTGATGTCCTGATTGGACGAACCTCTCCACCACGCTTCCTTGAAGAATACTCAGAGTTTGAGATTGCTTCACCAAACCGTCGTGAGACTTCCGTCGCAGTGAGACATGGCGAATCGGGTGTTGTAGACAGTGTCATCCTTACAGAAACCATTGATGGAAACCGTCTTGTGAAGGTGAAAGTACGTGACTTGCGAGTACCTGAACTAGGCGACAAATACGCTTCACGGCACGGACAGAAAGGAGTCATTGGATATATTGTACCCCAACAAGACGTGCCATTCACCGAGGATGGAGTTGTTCCTGATCTGATAATCAATCCTCATGCTATCCCAAGTCGAATGACAATCGGACAGATTCTTGAGATGGTTGCCGGAAAGGCATCATGCATGGAGGGCGAACAAAAGGATGCTACCCCGTTCTGTGGTGTCACTGAGCAGGAGCTGTTTGATCAGCTACAGGCACACGGTCTTCAATACAACGGGCGCGAAACCATGTACTCTGGCATCACAGGGGAGAAACTCACAACCGATGTTTTTGTCGGTGTAATCTATTATCAGAAGCTTCACCACATGGTGGCTGACAAGATTCACGCTCGCGCTCGTGGTCCTGTCCAGATCCTTACAAGACAACCCACAGAGGGCCGTGCGCGAGAGGGTGGGCTTAGGTTCGGAGAGATGGAGCGTGACGTACTGATTGGGCACGGCGCCGCAATTCTTCTCAAGGGCCGCCTTTTGGACGAATCAGACAAGAGCAGCATGCTTGTCTGTGAGGAATGTGGCCTCATTGGGGTCTATGATAGGAACAAGGACATGACATACTGCCCCATCTGTGGCGCCAGCGCTAAGGTGAGCAATATCACCGTGTCGTACGCATTCAAGCTCCTATTACAGGAAATGATGTCGCTGGGACTTGCCTGTAGACTCAGGCTCAAGGAGATGATCTAATATGATGTCCACAACTAGCACTAAGAAAGTTGACGAGATTGAGTTTGGACTACTCGCGCCGGAGGACATCCGCAAGATGTCTGTCGCGCAAATCGTGGTCGCTGATACGTATGATGAAGATGGTTATCCAATCGAATCAGGAATCATGGACCCGCGTTTGGGCGTTATCGACCCAGGTCAGCGTTGCAGAACGTGCGGAAACCGTGTAGGTAACTGTCCAGGCCACTTTGGACATATTGAGCTTGCTCGTCCTGTTATGCACGAGGGTTACGCCAAGGTCATCTATAAGGTACTGAGGGCCACATGCAGAGAATGCAACCGACTTCTTCTTAGCGAAGAAGAGATTGAGCACTTTGAGCAGCTGTTCAAACGCTATCCCGAGATTGGTCAGAAGACCGCAAATCTCTCCAAAGAAATTCTGAAACGGGGCAATAAGGCAAAGAACTGCCCCCATTGCGAGGCTGAGCAGTTTAAGATTAAGCTCGAAAAACCTACATCGATATATGAGATTAGTGAGGCCGGGTCTGTTCGGCTCACACCTATCGATGTTCGGGCTAGGCTTGAGAACATTCCAGATGAAGACTTTAGGCTTATGAATATCAATGCTGAGGCTGCACGACTTGAATGGGCTATTCTTACAGTGCTGCCAGTCCCTCCGGTCACGGTGCGCCCCTCCATCACATTGGAGTCCGGTGTGCGTTCAGAGGACGATCTCTCCCACAAACTCATCGACATCATTCGAATCAATCAACGTCTTCGAGAGAACCTCGATGCCGGAGCCCCTCAGTTGATTGTTGAGGACCTCTGGGAGCTGCTTCAGTACCATGTGACCACTTATTTCGATAATGGTGTGAGTGGTATCCCTCCAGCAAGGCACAGAAGCGGTCGGGCGCTGCGAACACTGGCTCAACGGCTCAAAGGGAAGGAAGGCCGATTCAGATCGAACCTGTCCGGAAAACGTGTGGATTTCTCAGCGCGAACAGTGATTTCGCCCGACCCGAATATAAGCATGAATGAAGTAGGGGTTCCCGAGGAGATAGCTAGGATTCTGACAATTCCACAACGGGTGACTGAGTGGAACATGGATAAGATGAAAGATCTCGTGATTCGAGGTCCCGATCGTCATCCGGGCGCGAACTACTTGATCCGTACCGATGGCCGTAGGGTAGACCTACGGTTTGTAAAGGACAGAACCACCATAGCTGAAACGATAGAGCCTAGTTTTGTTGTGGAACGGCACCTAGACTCGGGCGATATTGTGTTGTTCAACCGGCAACCCTCACTTCACAGGATGTCTATCATGGCTCATGAGGTACGGGTAATGCCCTACCGGACTTTCAGACTGAGTCTATTCGTTTGTCCGCCCTACAACGCGGACTTCGATGGGGACGAAATGAACCTTCATGTACCACAATCTGAAGAGGCCCGTGCTGAGGCACGCGTGCTCATGCGGGTACAGGAACAGATTCTCTCTCCCCGATATGGCGGTCCTATCATCGGAGCACTACAGGACTACATCTCAGCTGCATTTCTCCTCACTCGGAAGTCAAGTCTGTTCACTCTGAATCAGGTGAACCAGTTGACAGCCACAGCGAAGTTCGAGGGAGAGCTGCCTGAACCCGCAATCAAGGCTCCTGTGCAACTGTGGACCGGGAAACAGATATTCAGTATGTTCATCCCCGAAGGCATCAACATCTCATTCAAGGCCAATATTTGCCGAAAATGTAAGGTGTGCAAAATGGAGGACTGTGAGTATGACGCATATGTTGTCATCCGGAATGGAGAATTAGAGTTTGGCGTTGTGGATGAGAAAGCCTTTGGTGCCGGTGAGCCCGACTCGTTATTCCATCGCATCATCAAGGAAAAAGGCTCCACTGCAGGGCGCAATTTCATGGACTCAGTTGGACGCCTTCTTGTTCGACTAATCACAGATCGAGGCTTTTCGATGGGTCTTGATGACGTGACGCTGCCCAAGGAGGCATCTCGAAGAATCATAATAATCCTCGAAGAGGCTGACAAGAAGGTCAATCAACTCATTGAGACTTACAAACGCGGTGAGCTAGATCCAAATCCTGGCCAGACACTGCTTGAAACACTAGAGCAGCGAATCATGGCCACACTGGCGGAGGCAAGAGACTCTGCAGGTGAGGTTGCAGGAGAACACTTGGGCCTTGAGAACTCTGCAGTTATCATGGCACAGACAGGAGCTCGGGGGTCACGACTGAACCTCTCACAGATGGCTGCGGTTGTTGGACAGCAGGCAGTTCGTGGCGAACGCATCAGTCGAGGCTATATTGGCCGCACACTCCCTCACTTTGAGAGAGGTGACCTAGGTGCTCGTGCCCGTGGGTTTGTTACCTCTAGTTACAAGAGTGGACTTGATCCAATCGAATACTGGTTCCACGCAGCTGGTGGTAGAGAGGGTCTAGTTGATACCGCAGTTCGGACATCCACTTCTGGGTATATGCAACGAAGACTGATGACAGCGTTGCAGGACTTGAAGGTAGAATCTGACGGTACTGTCAGGACTGCACCTGGTCGGATTGTACAATTCCGATTTGGTGATGATGGTGTCGATCCAAGCAAATCGGACCACGGTAGGTCAGTGAACATTGACATTGCAATAGAGAAGGTACTAGGCAAGAGCCGGATGAAATAGGAGGCTTACAAGTTGGCTAAGAGCGACATAGACAAGTACATGGAGAAACGCTTCAGTAATATGAGGGCAGAGCGAAGACTCCCCCCCCGTGTGATTGGAGAGCTCGAAGATAAGCTGGGCCAATATGAGGAGATCGCGGAGAGTGAGTTTGATACAATCTGCGACAATGTGGTGGAATCATATGAGCGGTCGCAGGTAGAACCTGGAGAGGCTGTAGGCACTGTAGCAGCTCAAAGCATAGGTGAACCTGGCACCCAGATGACCCTGCGTACATTCCATTACGCCGGGGTTGCAGAGCTGAGTGTGACACAAGGTCTCCCACGACTCATTGAGATAGTTGACGCCCGAAACAACCCCAGCACTCCCACAATGAAGATCCATCTGGTCCCTGAAATTGCCGGGGACCGTAATGAGGCCAAAAAGATTGCTAGAAACATTGAGATGGTTCTGGTTGAGAGCGTCGCCAGCAACGTTTCCATCGATCTCCTGAGACAGGCAATAGATATTCGTCTTGACCCAGAACTGATGGAGGACAAGGACCTGACCGTAGAACATGTGGCTGCGGCCATTCAAGCCAAGATTAAGAACAAGGGTGAGGTCGAACCATCTGAAAATGTCATTTTTGTCTATCCAACAAACGAAACGCTATCAGAGCTTCAGAGACTCAGCGAGAAGATACGTGAGGTTCGGGTAAAAGGAATCAGTGATGTCACACACGTCGTTATTCGAAAGGAGGGAGATGAATACGTCTTGTATACTGAGGGCTCCAATCTTGAGGATGCTCTTGAGATTGAGGGTATTGACCCTGATAGAGTACATACGAACAATCTTCGTGAGATTTACCACGTACTGGGAATCGAGGCAACGCGCAACGCCATAATAGAAGAGGCAATGAGCGTTCTCAATGAACAGGGGATGGATGTAGATGTGCGCCATATCATTCTTGTAGCGGACATGATGACGGCGGATGGCAGTATCCAACAGATTGGACGTCATGGAATCTCTGGTTCCAAGCAGAGCACACTTGCAAGAGCCGCTTTCGAAGTAACCATCAAGCATCTGCTGGGGGCTGGGATTGCGGGCACAAAAGACCCTCTGCGAGGTATTACGGAGAACGTCATCCTAGGTCAGCTTATTCCTCTAGGTACTGGATCTATCGATCTACTCATGAATCCCCATGCTTCGTCAAAAGAGGAATGAGAATTGGACGCACAGTACGGAAGCATTAAAACAGGGCTTCGGCCCGAAAGAACCGCTTCAGGTTCAATAAGAAGTTATAACGTAGAATAGCGAGGTATTTGGAATTGAGCCTTAATCAACCAATCGAGAGTGCAGTCAACACGGGTGAGTGTCGCATCGGTACGCAAGAGTCTATCGACGCCCTTAGAAAGGGTGAGGCAAAGCTGATAGTTGTTGCGGCTAACTGCCCCGCAGATGCGTATGAAGACATCGAGCAATACACACAAATGAGCGGCACAAAACTTACAGTATTCCAAGGCACGTCTTGGGACCTAGGCGAAGTCATCGGAAAACCATTCATGGTTTCTTCTATTGCAGTCATCAAACCTGGCGACTCAAGAATACTTGAGATGGTGTGAGGCGAGCCGTTTGCCCAGTGTCAAGATCTCAATGGAGGATATGTCCCTCATTGCTTCATTCGAAAAAATAACAGGTGCTCCTGCAGTTGATGTTGTTAGAGATGATGAAGCAGAACGATTGATCTTTGTAGTGCCCAGAAAACACCTAGGAAAAGCCATAGGAAAGGGGGGATCAAACGTACGTCACGCATCAGAAGTCTTGGGCAGACATATTGATATTGTTGAGATTGCAGACACTCCCGAGGAGTTTGTGAAGAGTGCGCTAGCTCCAGCACGAGTTCACAATGTGGAAATCTCCGAACAGAAAGATGGAACTAAGGTGGCTAGCGTTACTGTGAAAGAAGAAGATCGTGGCATTGCAATAGGCAAGGACGGCCGTAACGTTGCGCGTGCTCGGATTCTGGTCAGACGGCATTTTGACGTTGATAATGTTGTTATCGCATGAAACACACAGCCCCGTTTCATAATGCTTTTAAGTATACATAAGGGCGATGCACTGACCACCCACAGAGCACACCATGAATGTAGGCTCCTTAGCAATAATAGAGGTAATGTAATTGACAGGGTCGAAGAGTCCGTTGGGCGAATTCGCTGGCCGGGCATTAAAGGCCAAAAGAAAGCGATTTAGATGGAAGAAGGCCAGCTACAAGAGGCGAATATTGAAGCTCAGGAAAAAGACCGATCCTCTAGAGGGAGCTCCTCAGGCTCGAGGAATCGTGCTTGAGAAGGTTGGAATCGAGAGTAAGCAACCGAATTCGGCCATAAGGAAGGCTGTCAGATTGCAGCTCTCCAAGAATGGGAAACAAATCACAGCTTTCATTCCGGGCGATGGCGGTTTGAAGTACATAGATGAACACGACCAGGTGCTTGTGGAAGGCATCGGCGGTGCAATGGGTGGAGCTATGGGTGACCTTCCGGGCGTGCGATGGAAAGTTATCAAGGTCAATGGCGTCAGTCTTGAGTCTCTAATTTATGGTAAGGCTGAAAAACCAATTCGCTAGGTGGTCACGATGTCTGAAGAAAAAATCGTCGACAATGATGTGGAAGGAGAGCAGGAACAACCCGAAGGCGGTCAACCACCTGAGGCTATTCAACCCGAAGAAACACCAGATCTTCTTCTATTCGGTAAGTGGGATCCATCAAGGGTGGAGATTAAGGACATTGGCCTTGAACGTTACATTTCACTTAAGCCTGTTCTGATTCCTCATACATCTGGAAGACACGCTCGAAGCAGATTTCACAAATCTAGAGTTCCTATCGTAGAGCGCTTTGTTAACAAACTTATGAATGCCGGAAAACGAAAGGAGAAGAAGACACGTACCGGTCGTGGTGCTGGCAAGAAACTCCGCATGATATCTTTCCTTCGACGGGCTTTCGAAATCATCGACTATAGAACCGGCCTGAATCCTATGCAGGTCTTGGTGACCGCAGTAGAGAACGCGGCTCCAGCAGAGGAAACAACCCGTATTTCCTACGGCGGAATGGCGTATCCCCGCTCAGTCGATGTCGCTCCGCAGCGCAGAATTGACATAGCCCTGAGGTATCTCTCGGTGGGCGCCATACGGGCTGCCCATAAGAGTGCAAAACCTGTCGAGCAATGCATCGTTGATGAACTGCTTCTCGCGTATAACGCAGACCCTTCAAGCTACGCGATCTCCCGAAAGGACGAACGCGAGCGAGTCGCACGATCTGCAAGATAATCCATCCGGTGCTGTTCCTAGACGGGCAGCTCGATGTCCACATCTGCCCAATTTACAATGAACGGTTCTGAAAATATGCTACTCCATGGCGAAGAATCGGTAAACCTCTTCACTGGCACGTGTCCCCGCTGTCTGATTCATCTCGGGGTCTTCGCCCCTGGGAACTGTCTAGATGGTCACAGATTGTGACTTCATTGTGTGACCCTCCATTGTGGCTTCGCATTATATACTCATTCTACCCAGTATTCCTTGTGAAACATCATGGCTCTAACAATCAACAACCGAACTGATTCCGCGAAGAAGAACAAGACCATTCAGTCTACCCAAGCCATTGGTTACGCATACTACACCATTCTGAGGTGAATCAATCATGGCACTCGTTAAGGACAAGACGAAGACAATGAAGTTTCCCGTTTCCACTGAGGCTGTTGCATACTCATACTTTAGGAGATAGTCTGTTATGACCTCGCAGCCTCAGGACAATGATATCTCCTCCCAAGGCAACAAGAACCCCTCGTGTGAAGAAGTGCTTGCGTTGGAAGCAACGTAAGCACCGCCATCTCTTTTTGTAGAAGCAAACGCTTCTCTCTCTTACAGGAAACTACTTTAGCACTCTGGAAGAGTCGAAGGTTGAGAAGTATTCTGATCGTCTTGATTGAAGGAGATTGTCATGGTTGGACGCATGCTTATTGGCTATGGGACACGCTATGAGACCACAACAGGTATTGTTGAGGAGATGGTGAAGACTGCACGAGAGCAGAATGTGCAGGTTGATGTCTTCAATCTCAAGGAGGCTCAACCGTCTGAGGATATCTCCGCCTACGACCTTGTCGTTATTGGAAGTGGCATACAGGCAGGTCAGTGGACAAAGGAACCTCTCAAATTCATCGAAACCAACCTAACGCTTCTCTCAGACACCAAGACTGCACTCTTTGTGGTATGTGGTGACGCTGGCGATCCTGAGAGATGCGAGATTGCACAAGAGGAATACTTGGATAAGGTCGCCTCGTCCTATCCGGGCCTCAATCCAGTTTCCACGGGCCTATTTGGCGGGGCTTTTGATTTCTCCAGGTATAATCGTGTAGTGGGATTTCTTGTCAAGAGAATCGTCAAGAGTAGACAGAAGACGGATGAGGAGATTCCTGAAGTCATAGACTTTCGGGACTTCGAGCAAGTCAGAAACTGGATACGTAATCTCTTAGTATGATACGCCTGAACGGGTTCGAAAGGAACACTCGCTATCTCTTTCAGCTAGTAGTGATGCCTTGGTTCCATGATGTAACTGATGAATCCCGAAACATCGAAGAAGATTGGGGGGCGGAAGCGTCTTGGGGCAAACCGTCAGACCTAGCACGCAGAACTAGAACCTCCGTCAAAGAACACTGGAACACAGGTCTCTGCAGACAACAGAGCTAGTGTAGAACTCTCGCGATGCTCTCTGCGACATGTTTCTTTGCCACTTCAACTTCTCTGCTTCCAAAACTTCGGTCCCATCGCCCATCAAAGAGCTCATCTGTGACGACAAGCACTGCCGTGAATTCTACCTCTCGGAATATTGCAATGGCCATCAGGGCGGTACATTCCATATCCACCGTTACAATCCCTCTCTCTGCGTATTCTATGACCTTGTCTGTGGTCTCGCGGAGTCCTGCGTCTGTCGTCCATACACCACCCCGTGCTGAACCCTCTGCTCCAATCGATTCCTCAATCTGCTGAAGGAGCGACTCCGATGGATGGACCGTATCCTGTGGAGGAAGGTAGTGATAGGATGTCCCCTCTTCTCTGATTCCCCAGGTAGGAATAACAATCGAACCTATGGGCAAATCCGCAGAAATAGAACCCCCCTCGCCGGCCATCATCACGGTACTGACACCGGACGCGATGAGTGCTTCTAGGTGGAGTCCTGCTGCCGGCGCTCCAAAACAACAGCGATACAGTACAATATCATCATCGATCTTCCCCTCAAGTCCGCCTGCGATTCCCGGTGCTTTCTCTGCATCAAACAGGCCTAGTGATTCAATCAGATGGCCATAGAATCTCGTTTCAAAACACATCACCGCCTTTTCTGCATTGATGTCAACTGCAAAGGCAGATGCCTCAGTTATCGATTCTCTGTCAGACAGCCAGTTCATATGACTTACTTGGCAGGCATACCACTTGACTCTATTGAACCCCGTCTTCTTGATCGGTCTGCTGCATCAAGCGATTTCTTGCTTTCGCCAAAACTATCGGGATTGAGGAAACCACGAGGACTCCGAACCCTCCCACCAGATAGATGAATCCGCCCCAAAGCCAGAGTTGACCCATCAGGAGCACTAGTGCAAGCTGCAGAGGAATAAGCACAAGGTAGTCAGGTTTCAGTCTACTCGCTTGTGGTGGATTCCCATACTTGTCAACGAGATTCAGCATGACCACCACTCCTAGCACAAGCCCAAGTCCCAGCAAGCCCAATATCAAGCCCGAATAGTATGCCTGCCCATGGATGAACTCACTCTGATCATCAAGCATAGGAAACTGGATCACTGGGAGGCCCCCTGGCCATCCTAGGACAATGGAGTAACGGAAGACCCTTTCCACATAGTGCCGATACTGCTGGATGGAAAAAGGGTATGCAACCGGGGAGAAGACTCTCAGTTCCTCCTCCTCCAGCCAGAGCTCTCTCAGGTCGCGGAGTACAACAACGAAGTAGTGAGCCACCACGCGGTTCATCAGGACCCGGTGGGTCAGGGATGCGATAAGGCCGTTGGTCTTGTACAGCTCGTAGAATCTCTCCCTATGCTCGCTGAGCAGGTGAGCCTCGTCAGGGTATTGATCCTCTTCTCCAGTGGTCGATACCAGCTCGATGAGCGCATCAGCAATCTGTTGGTCGATGGGCAAGTCCATGATACAGCCCTCCTCTCAGAGTTCCTCATCACAGTATAAAGACTGCGCCATCGGAAATCAGGCTTGCTAGCCGGAGCAAACGGGGCACTCATGTGTTACTATTGCACTAGACCGAATTGCAGCCGCCTCTTCGAGCCCTCAATTCAGAGGATGGAACATCATCTCCTTATTGCCCGGCTGTCAATCTCTGTCTCGGAACTCAGACGATGAGCTCTAGAGAATTGGCTTCGCCATTGAGAAATGGACTATCAATACTGTCAAATATCAGAATCCGCATGATGGGCTGTACATCGACAAGAGGTATGTTGTGGAATGAGTATTCACGTGACATCCACGGAAGAAGCCATAAACTATCTCCTTGTGGTAATGGTCACATTTGGATTCCTCTACTTCTCAGTATGGCGACTAGGAAAGCAATTCAGAGTCTCATGGGGATTTGAGCCAAAGAAACTCCAAAGAATCCGTCTGGTGTTGAGTGGGCTGATAATCTCTGTCTGGACTTGCTTCTACATCTCACTTGTCACCATAGTTCTCACTCTCTCATCTCTCGCTTTTGTCATTGTCCTGTCATACCTGTTGGTGCTCACAATTCTGCCTGCCTTCATAGATCTCAAACGGCAGTTTTCCAATATCAGCAGTAATCCAGTCAACTAGCGTGTCTGCTGTTCTCTCCACCACACTAAGCGGGTCTTTCATGCCTGTACAGTCTTGTAATTATCACCACTAGAATCGACCCCAAGGCAATCTGAGTTGAGAAATACAACACTGTTAGGCCTGCCAGCATTGAAGTGGGCACTAGTGCTAATCGAGTTGCTGTGTGGTAGAAAGCGAAGATTGCGAAATACACAACCAGGATAGGTTGTCCAAATCGGCGAAACCAGCGTCCGGTTGCCGCATCTCGTTTATGAAAAGAGTCTATTCTTTGACTTAACCATCCTCCTTGCTCGTTGCTCAATTCACACATCCTCCGTTGAGGTGAGTTTCCTTCTCCTTTTGAACTCCTAGAATTTCTCATCTACATTGAAACCTTCGATTACTATCATAAATTGGAGGCAATCAATGCTCTCTGGAACTGCAAATTGCAGGTCAATTTAGTGACTCGTACCATCATTATAATTCGCTCCCAGCATATCAACTCGTATATCATCACTGGATGAGAGCTGATACAAGACGTTGCCATAGGCCACATGTCTTGCAGCTAGAAGAGGTATTTCGATGATACGCCCATCATCTATGCGGCCAAACAGCCTCACCTCGTCAAGATGTGACCTTGTCTGGTTGTGCTCAGTCAGTCTAAGTAAGTATCTATTAGCCAGTGGACTTGGGTCTGTCTGCAAGAAGCAAGTCCTGATAGTGTCCGATTCCGAATGAATGTCCAATAGCCCTTCGGAAACATAGGTAGTTCCGTTGTATACCGAAAGGATTGGACAACCACCTCCACCGCCCGTGTCCCAGCAGCATACCAAGTAAGCTTCTACAGCACAGAAGACTGCTAGGGCGAAGTCGATAACACCACATACTACAATAAACGGTCCTATGCAGGGACCGAAAAGCGGTCCAGATACGGCGCAAACTACAACTGCAGCTAGTAGACAGGCCAATGTAACAGCTCCAATTGCCCCATAACAGCTATGGAACTCAAATGCCCAGCACTCTAGGTCACATGGATCATAAAGAACTGCGAAACTGCGTTCTATATCGAGGTCAAAAGATCTCAGGTTTCTTTTCACTATCTTCGATAGATGCTTGGTGTGTTTGTGAATGAGATCATACCTATCGCTAAGTGTGTTGAGATATCCATCGGATGCATGAGAATACTGGTTTCCAGTCTTCTTCGCAATGAAGGATATGCCACGATAGATTGATGAAAGATTTCGAGATTCTGTAAATTCGATTGCCTCTAGTGACACGATATTGGCAGGGTTTTCGTTCGGTTTGAATGCTACTATCGTCATTGAGCTATTATAGGAATCAGAATCCGCTAGATATATCACAGTGTTCAGCCCAAGAGTATACTCTACGTGTTGAATCGAGTATTGTAGTCTATACCCAAGCATCTCAATACCCTGTACTGTTATCTTGAAAGACACAAATGAAACACTCTCATTCATGCTCTTACTTCCTTCTGAGAATCCCCATATCCACCTAGTGGTTGCAGTCGCTTCGAAGAGTGTACCATTGACATCAACTGATACTGATTCAGTTCGATGGTATTCGTCTTCTTCATGAGTAGTCCTATTCACATCACCTATCATGTCAAAATCCTGACACGAAGTACAATCCGACGTCGATATATCGAAACCAGCAAAGACGGCAAGCAAAGGTTTGGAGCTAAACGAGTTTCCGTTATTCATCGATACGTAGTGAGACGCAGTCCAAACTGGATATTCCGCTTCGAGCCATGCAACAATGCCTCCCGAAAGACTGCTCACACACATAAACCCGTGAATCACTAGGATTTCTGCAGCTCTCTGACTAGTTGCACCTGTCATACAATAGACAAGTACTTCCCTATCCTTCAGTCCACTAAGTTCATCAATTCTCGATTCAAGATGATCAAAAGGAATTGATATTGCATCATGCAAATGGGTCAGTCTGTATTCGCATTCAGAACGGATATCAAGGATCATTCGTTGTCGCCCCTGATTTCCCATTAGGACGCCATAGGCAGTATGGACATCAACGAGTTCATACGACAAGCTAGTTGCGCTAACAGGTACCGGAATTGTTGAAGACAATAAGATTCCAACAATAAGACCAACTGGAAGATACCTTCTTGTATTCACGGTTAGACCCCTCGAGTATTCACTCTGCAACATCACATAGAAACTATACTTACGGTGTAGTAAACAAATCACCATATCAACAAATCGGAGTTTTACGCATCAAGACAGACGGCCACAGAGTATGGTGGTATAGCGCTCAAGACCCGTCTGAGTATAAGGAACAAGAGCATAGGGGCATCATAGCTTAATGCCACGAAATCTGGACGTAATTGTCGTTCCTGGCTTAACAAGTGGTCACCCTCTCGCATCATTGGCTACTCTCAGCAATACAATTGACGTATTTGTGACCAACGAGACCATGCAGGTCCGGCCCACGGTCCAGGAGTACTCCAACTGGGACGATGACTCACCCAAGGCACTACTGGACTCTGTCCCCATCCTGAACTTCTTCACCAGCGATGCGGTCATCTTGCGCCATCAGATGGTCCGAGGTGAGACCATGACCCTTGAACTGGACTGGCCGGAGGATATCTCCCAGGACGAAACTGTCTATACTACCATACTCGTGCAGACTGCAGGTGGGAACTACTGGACGAACTTCACCATGACGCCGGACAACACTACCATCGAGCTTGACCTGAGAGAGATCTGTGAGTGGGTCGAGCCCGTGGAGACTGAGGACACCGAGCTTGGAGCACCGCTCTGGGTGTCCAACAACCTGAGCCTGCACACAGTGCCTGCCCTTGCAGTCGTGGTCTATCGGGAAGACCCCACCAACAGGATGGACAGCCTGAGCCGCCTCAGGAACCTCTTGTTTGCAGACAGCATGTACCTGAAGATGGAGTAGACTACAACTATCTCGATAGATACTACGAGATCACCATCGGCCTTGAACAGGAGGGCGAGCAGCTCAAGCCCTACATGCTGGCCCTTGGTGCAGCGATGATGGCCTCGGCCCCGCTCAACCCGGCCATGGCTGTCTGGGGCTTTGATATGATATCCCAGACCCTGTGGGAGAAGTCTGTCTGGGACGTGGGTACGCGTTCCATCATGCGCTTTGCCAACCTGCTCACCGGGGGAGAGCCTTCGACGAGAACTACATTGGCAACTTCAGCCTGTTCCACATCACCCACGACGAGGGCCGGAACCTGTTCCTGCAGGAGGCCCTATCAGAGGTCCTCTCCTTCGGCATCAGCGCTGCGGCGAGGTATGTAGGCCACAGCATCAGGGCTCGGTGGTTTGGTATCCTGGATGATGCCATGGACTCCTCAGGCAGGTGGTCACGGATACTGGGCAAGGGCCTGGCAGGAGAGGTCTACGAGGCCATCACCAGTGACTCGCCGGGGTATCTGAAGGCCTTACGGGTGGCGTGGGGTCTGACCAAGGAGTACGTCGAGCTGGTGGGCGAGGTGGTCTTCGAGATGAGCTTTGACAACATGCTGAGGCTGGACCCGGCTGAGCGGCCGCTGGGCGGCGGGCAGACCTTCCTGACCCTGATGACCCTCTACTCTCTCACCAGAGCGGGCCTTGATGGCAGGTTCGAGCCCGGACCGTTGCAGTCTCGGGAGATGTCAGCGGCGCGCAGGGCGGTGAACCTGTTCAGCAGCGGGCTGCTCGTGGGACAAATGATAGGCATGACCCCGGTCCTGCTTGCGAACCGTCCCCAGATGGGTCTGGGAGCAGTGGGTGTGGCATACGGTTACGGCACGGTTGCCATGGCCGCAAGCATCTTGAGTTCCAGTAGATCGGACATCCGCACAGCCTTTACGGTCTTGTACGACGGTGCTGCAGGAACAGTCCTACTCCCGGTGTACTACATCGGTGACATCCGATTCACCGGTGTTCCCATAGTCCTTGGAGGCTGAGAGCCGTGTATTCAGGCCGACCTCCAGCTGGGCTTATATCAACAGGTGAGGAACACAGGTGTGTGATGGTGAGATGAGAACTCTCTCGAAGAAACAGGCTGCAATACTTGTCAGTGTTCTCGTGATAGTGGCGGGAGTGGGCGTATACTTGGTATACGAGTCCACCCGTACCGAGTTCCGGTTCGAGGAGTGGAACCCCGAGCCCAACCGCCGCATCCTGATGTACATCCGTGACCTGACGGATGCTAACCTCACCATCTCCTTCGAGAATGACACATCGCTGATGTGCAGGGTGGCTGTGGATCTGTACGATGCGCAGTCAGGCTCGGTGGTCCTAGTGCGTGAGGTGGGGAATCAGGTGAATCTGGAGTCCACCGGTCGCCAGCGGCGTGTTGACGTAATCCTTGGCACAGGCGCCAAGTGCGACATCTACATCCAGCGGGGCGAGAACCTGAACACCACGGTGCGGTTCGGGAATGGCGCAGTGCTGAACGACACGCACCTAAGTGCATACCAGACAGGCATCATCAGGATTAGCGTGGACGAGCATGACGGTCTCGCGGCCTATGGCACCCTGTCAATCGACGCAATCATCCCTACGGGTATTGCTGG
>CAZLEV010000025.1:0-39438 GCA_964558645.1 uncultured archaeon | reverse complement strand
CTGGTTTCGACGAGTACCTGATGAGCCTTCGAACCAATCTTGTTGGCAGTTTGGTTCCGTTCTTCTTCTCCCCTGGTTGATACTCTCGCTTTAGCTCCCAGACATCAAGGGGATAGTGCTTGATCTTGTTGAAGTAGTACTCATCCTTATCCTTAGCCACTAGAAGGATATGATAATGACTGGTCACGAACTTGTAACGCGTGAACAGGCCGAAATTGTATTTCCAGATGATATGGTTGATGGTTTCAAGGCCTAAGTCCTTGGTTGCTCTAATGACATCATCAAGATGGTTCCATCCACTGAAGATGTACATCGAACCGTGCTCCTTGAGGAGATCTTTGGCCTCTTTCATCCAAGTATGGGAGAACGTGTAGTAATCGCTCTCGACCTCCTCATATCCCTCTACCACATTGTCTGCATCCCGGTTGTAGGCACTACTCTTCCCATCGAAGTCTATTCCAAAGGGCGGATCTGCAATCACTAGATCAACGCTTGATTTCTTGAGAGATCTCATTCCACTGACACAGTCTTCATAGAGCACTGAGTCAAGCGGCACGGTCCCGAAGGGACTCTTCCGCTTTCGAAACAGGCTCTTAGCCTGCTTGGCAGTCCAAGTGTCCGGATCGTGATAGAACTCCGCAAGATGGGGGATGTATCTCCTCTTTCGCTTTCCCATGGGCAGCAACTCGCGACATTTTACTCAAAAAGGCTTTTAGCTTTTTCGGTACATGCCCCGTGAGCAGCTGTAGTGTATGCATGGGCCGGATATAAGTGAGCTGAAAGCGAGGGAATTCACTGTACTACCACCCGCAACACGATTGGCCAGTGGAATTCTACATTCAGGACCATTCTTATTGACTATTCAAAGAGCATGTCAACAAGACCATCGATGATATCCTTCTTGAGGTCCTTTGCCATCATCTTTCGCGTTTCTTGGGCTGCAAGGTTTGTTGCTTCTTGCCAAGACATCTCTTCTATGAGCCGGTACGAAAGAATCCGAGAAACAAGTTCCTTAAGATACTCATCAGGGTCGCGAACGCGCGATTTGGAGCTCATGTCGAATATGAGACCCACGTCAGGATAAGTCTGACGTGGCGATTCTGGAACGACACGAAGCGATGATACATTTCCTCCGGACATAGAGAACACAACGCCGCTTAGAGACTTTCTGGGAGATACTCGAAACGTGTCCCCTAGGGGAAGAGGTGTATGCGAGAGAATGAGGGCTGCATTTAATAGACTCTCAATGCAAACTGGACTGGATCGCGATGCGAGGAGATGTATGCGAGTACCGTGAATGTACATCGCAAAACACAGAAACCGAGACTGTCTGTGGCAACGACCTGACTCTCTGTGAGAAGCATGGTCCCAGATACGGCCATCTGCTGAGCACCATTGATTGTCTTGAGATGAGGGACTGGGCTGAGAGTCATCTGAAGCCAGAATCAGCCAAGAAATGGCACCGACTCCAATGGTGAATTGACAGTGGAGTTCACGGAGAATACGGTTGAACTGGTTCTGCATCTTCTTAAAGGGGTCCTTCGAGGTCTACGCGCGCAGTGCTCGGAGACGGAGTTCTACGAGATCATAGACCAGCTTTCCTCCCCCGACACAGACTGAGTCATTGGCAGGCAATTGACGTTCCACAACGGGGAACAGCACACTCTCCGGAAGTGGTGCTTAATAGCGGCCCTCACAACGACCTGATGGCATTCATGGTATTGAACGACAGGTTGGACATCGGACTGGCACTAGAGATTGCTCGGCAGGCCAGAATAGATGCATTGAATGCAGTGCTCGAGATGATCACCCGGCGGCAGTGCAGAGGTGACGATGATCCGAATCTGCTGGCCATCGACGTGAAGCGAGCCCTGGAGCACGAGTTGAACGAGGCGGCCGATGTCAGGTTGCACACGTGGCTGGCCCCCAGGAGTACAATATAGCCGTACTCGATATCCTTATTATCCTGTACCGCTCCTTCAAGCTGTGGTGAGGAATGGTGTCGAACAAAAAGGGCAAGGACGAAGAGACTGTTGCCATCATCGAGTATGATTATCCTGAGGAAATCCCGGAGTTCTTTGCAACCGGGGCACGATTCCTGGTCCTGGGACCTTATCAGGTGAAGATGAACCTCTTCGTCGACGAGCCCATCGATGATGTCGCAAAAGAGGAGCTCAGAGAGGGCAAGAAAGGGAACAGAAAAGTCATCGTGGAGAAGGCCTATGACGGCCCGCGAAGAGTCAGGCGGCGGTTTGTGGCTTCCATCTCATTGCCCATGCAGACGTACCGGGATCTGGCGAAGACTACTGCAGAAATGATCAGGGATCAAGAGCGTGAGGAATAGCATGGCTCGTTCACATAGGGTCAAGATTGGGGAGGCCGAGTATTCCGGTTCAGATAGCGTTTCTCTATCGTACCCCTATACCAAGTCAAGCGACTGGCAATACTATTCCGACTGGGAGATAATCTCTAGCGACAAGACATCTGTGCAGTTCGAGAGATTTGAGTACAGCACTGTGGATCTGAAACGCGACATGGAAGAGTTTCTGAGTGTGGCCCATAGCACAGATGCGAAGCTTGATGAGATTAAAGATGGACAGGATAGGATGGCTAGAATGTTGAGGCGAGTACAGGAGCATCTCGGCATCGAGGATGATAAGGATGCCATCGAGCTCAGAGAAGTGTCTGATGAAGAGGCAACACAGCTGATAGAAGAGTACATGAAAGAACATGGACGGGCGTGGCCTCAGGACGTGGCTGAGGACCTCAGACTACCATTCGCCCAAGTGATGAAGATCACAACGATGCTGATGAAGAAGGGGGTGCTTGAAGAGATTGACCGGGAGCCAGAATGAATCCGATGAGCCAACAACGCTAGTTCATGCCGGTGACTCCATCATGGGTGACCACATTTACGTGCAGGCTCGAGATATCAAAAAGAGAAGCAAACCGCGAGCCTGGAGTGGAAGCCATCAGATCCAGAGCGCAGACTGCAAGAAGACCGCACAGGCTTGGATCACCAAGGAGCTCAGATACGTACGGGATCAGGAGTAGAGCGATTTCTGATATCCGAATCGCATCTCACGACGTCATTTTAACGAAACCCCTCTTTGGGACAAATGCCAGGCCATCTTTGATCATCCGTTTTAGCGTGGACTCTGCGAGTTTCTTCGGCATCCCCCTGAATACCGCATGTTCGATGATGGTCTTCTTTTCCACGGCACCACCTTCTATCTCTTGATAAGTCCTCATGATTCGTCCTATGAACTCCTGCGCAGTGCCTGACCATCTCACCATCAGGTTGTAGGGTTGCATGGTCAAGAGCTGCTTTGAAGATGGGAGTTCTGCCATTGTCATTGTGGCCACCAGTTTTCCCACCGAAATCTTTCCCTCTATCTCACGGTTGAAACCTGCCATAATCCTCCGGACTCTCTCTGCTTTCTGGTAGTGACCACCAATTAGTAGGCATCTCATCAGCCCCGACCACGCCTTGACATCCTCATTGTCGAGCGATAGTATTCGTCGAAAGGTCTGGTAGGCCTCACTAATGTGGAATATCCGGAACTTGGATAATGCCAAGGTATGCAATTCCTGGACTTGTTCAGGAACCTGAAAGTACTCATCCGGGAGTTCTCCATCATAGATTTCGTCGGCTATTTCATCAAGCTGCTTCTGAATGAGTTTGATTGCCTTTTCGTAAGCACTTTTTGCCTGGAGATCCAATGCCTGGGCGAGACTAAAATAGCCAGCTCCATCTGGATGCCTTCGCACTGCCTCTCTGAACTGCATCTCAGCAGCGTAAAGATTCCCTAGCTTTGCCAGCTCGATCCCGTCAAAGAAAGGACGGAAAGCCTCGTCCAGATTGTGGAATATCTCCGCCAAGTCCGGGTTCTTCTTCCACTCTTCATATCCATCTCCGTCATCTTCTGCCATGTTCATCCCTCCAATCCATGCATGGCCTTGCGAGCTCTTTTGAACAAATCCTGCAAAGCGCGGCAGTCATCCTTGATATCTTCAGCCAGTTCGAATCTCTAGGTGAATCTATTGGTGAGATAGTCAAGGATGAGATTGATTGGTCGTCCTTGAAATCAATACCCTCAATATCCGGGCCAATCATTGATAACTCAACGTATCCAACAGCATATGCATTCCTTGTTGTTGACGATTTCCATCGCTTCTCTCAACTTGTCAATGAGGAGCTGGCTTCTCAAGGGATCTTTGCCGCAACGCACAACTACCCATTTGCTCAAATCACGCAGTATGGGGTGATGGAGCTCCGTCTTAGAAACCCGATAGAACAAGTCCCCTTTTCCCATTTTGCATATTCCGGCTCCGAAGCAGCACCGGTATATCTATGGCTTATTAGGAGGGATGACATTGGCAAAATCACCATACCGGGTTCTTTCACCAGGCCGAATGGGGGTCCCAAACGTGCATAGAACGTCATTCCTGACTCAGAGACACAACGAGATTATACTCTGCAAATCAACAGGATGCGTATTGTTCGAGGCTCGCTTGCGTGGGCTGGAAGTGAGTGCACAAGGATATTGGAGTCTCTGCCTGACGAGTTGATTGATTCAAATCTCTATCTTGAAGAGCGCGTAGAAAAGCATCTTGAATCATGGGGGCAACTATCACTTGTCAGAAGTACACAGCTACTATTGCGAGACTTTGTCATACATGAAAGGACTATTGACGCATACACAGACTACCATGATACCAATCTGAATAAAGATACGGTTGAACAGCTCCTACGAGTCCTCGACCAACGTCTAGATGGCCTAGAGAAGACAGTTCAAACGCGGCTTAGCTTTGATAGAGAGGCATTGCATGCAAGGAAGCAAGAAAGATTCGACAAGGCCGCTATATTCTTGGGCATAATGGTAATAGCCGAGATTGCAGCTTCGTTTCTCGTATGGCGTTATCCTCCATATGACCCACAGGGACAACTCGGATGGGTGATTCTTTTTGTCGGGGTACTAGCGGCTTGTACTGCTGCGGGCCTCTCTTTGAGGCGATGATACTCTCACATAGCCCGTACTTTGGACATTTGACATACTAGGTTTTCTATGTGCCCTAGAACGAAGCGCTCGAAAGGAAGGCCCCTCTTGAAGTCCAAGGTATTTGGCAGATATGGCGGCCTGTGGCTAAGTTTCGGAAACTATGTCGTGAAGGTACGTTATAGCCACTCTTCCCTTCTCAGTCAACGAGTAGATCTTCGCCCTGTTCTATGTCCACTGGTATGAGCCCCCACTGCATGCCCTTGAGAGATCTTTTCCCATTCTCTAGTGTAATCAGGAAGTTGGTGGAGTCGGGAGCGATGTTGTATCGGGGTCTTGCTCATTCTCTACTCACTTGAACCTGAACCGGAAAGATGAAGAACAGCCAGAGAATTGATGATTCATGTACTCAGACTAAGAAGTGAAGTCACCTACAACAAGACTGTGTATGTCGCGCAGTTTGCTGCCTTCTACAACAACTGCAACTCTGGAGTCACCTCCCCGCCAGAGAAGCTTCTCTGCGTCCCGAACAGTGCTATCAACAATCACTCTTCCTTGGAAAGACCTAAAGGGGCACTCATAGTTACCTCGGAACATCACCGCAAAATCATCTCTCCACTGTTCATTGAAGTGTGATGTAATTTTGTCATAGTCCACATTCTCGCGCGAGGAATAGATGAGCATGAGTGGTTCATAGTTGTCTGGATAGATTTCAATCGTGAAAAGAGATACGTGGTTCTTGAACCGTCTGCGATTCAGTAAGACATCATATTCGTGTATACCGAAACTGCACATTTCTTCTGAGGTCCTAAGGCAGAATGTTGCCATATCTATTATATCAAGAACGCCATTGTAGTATCTCATGTAATTTGGTTGCCTTTTCAAGAAATAGAAAACTGCTATGAATACCATATCGATGACCAGTATCGGCAACGTGCTAATGTCCAATAATGCCCAGACGAATGATGCAAAGAACATACATACGGACAAGGCTAAAGTCCTCGTTCTGGAGGGGCTTTCTGTCATAGAAAGAGCAATGGCCTTATGGAAAGGCTTAGCACATTCATTAAGAACGGCCTTGAATCTACTGGACACCCAAGATACTGTCAGCCGGTCGAGAAGCACACCCCAGCCGGTCAAAGCAACGAACCACAGAACTAGCACGATGCTGACACTGGCGACGACACCGAGTGATGAAAAGGCATTCAAAGAAACTAGCTGAACAATAAGTAAGACCATCATGGGGCCGCCATATAGTAGACAGAGAAGGGCCAGAACAACAATCTGGAATCTGCGTTCGATATCGTTCTCATTTGCGGCGTGCTTGTACCACAGGCCGAGAAAGAATGCCACTGCAATTTCAAAAAGGCTTGAAGCGAAAAACAGAATGGGGCTAAATCCCAAATCGATATCAAAATATAAAATATAGGCGGCACCAAAGACAGCTACAGTGAGAATGAAGAAGAACAATCTGGCGACTAGTTCTACTCTTCCATCGTACTTCTTAAGTTCATCTTCGTCGACTATCTGACGAAGTGAGTTATCGTAGCCATCGATTACACTCAACCTAAAGCCATCTCCCATCACTAGCAGAGCCTGCGAGAGATGTGGCAAGGGGCCACTTAAGCCTTGCTTCAGACGCTGAGATGCGAGGAACTGCAACTGGAATTGCCGTTCCGAATCTCATCCAGACTGGGCCTAATTACTGTTTCAGCTGCGCCACTCATCCCGATTCACCACGTAGTTCATGTAGTTAATGCTCTTTGATTACTTCAGAACTCCTGTGAGAGGGGGTAGAATGCTCTGGACGGCGGAACCGGCTAAGAAAGGATCATTATAGGGGTTCCACTACATGACGGATTACACCATCCTACTTGGACTCGGCCAACACCACCAGCACAGGAAAAGAATATCAATACACGGGCTGAATGTCCATTGAGAATAGTGGCTGGCGGAAATACTACGGATGTCATTCATAGTAACCACTTCTATACAGAGCATATACTTTCATCGCTCAGGTGTTGATGGCATGAAACGAGTTGGAAGGCGCTCAAGAAAGAGAATCGCAATCTCTGTCATACTCTGCTTGTTCATTCTAGGGTGTCCCATCTCACTGTCGCACATCGGTGCTGAGGAATTCGCACGGACCGATGATACGGGACGCTTTGAGGAGATCTACGACTTCGGTGCATTCTCCGATGACATCGAAGTCACATTCTTGGGAACTTTCCTTGTTGCCGCGACTGACGGAATAGTTGAGGTTCAGAGCGACTCAACCCTATCATGGATTTCTGAGTTCTCCGGCCTCTATATTCGTGACATTGAAACAGATTTCGACCGAGACAGAACCCGAAACGGCGTGCTGGCCTATGTCGCTTCGGACCAAGGACTATCCGTTCTCTATTCGTGGGGTGAAAGAAGGCAGGACCTTGAGCTACCTGTAGATGCCAAAAAGGGAATCGGGTTCAACCCTCATAGCATTGCCCTGTCGCCCTCGGGTCAGTTCTTATACATCTATGATCCCACCAATGGTGTCTATTCCCTTGACCTCGAACATGCCTTCTGTGAGGTGGATCAGCGGTTCATACCCCAGCTGATTAATGAGTCTGTTATTTCTTGGCCGTTTGACTACGGGTCTCCGATGTGGAACCTCGCGAATCTAGATTGCATGAAAGGCACCAATGAAGGCATTATACTTGGTGGAAAGGACGGGTTGCTCTTCTTTGAGAAGGCCAGCGAACAATGGAGCAACATAACAGTGACCCATCAAACAACTGCGCTGGAGGTCCAATGCCTATCATACTTGCCATCAAATAGCACCATCTACGTTGGCACGTACGGTGGAATCGAAACGTATCAGATAGTTGATGGCGATATCTCAAGCATTGGGGCAGTTCTGCTTCCCGACCACGAATGGGATGCAATCTATGCAATCGAATACGACCTCTACTTCAATCGATTGTACGCAGGCTCTCCCAACGGGGTGTACGTGTTCTTTCTGAGCAATGACACTGAACGATTCTATTCGCAGGAGGAGGCCCAGTGGGATGGGTTCTCAGTCTATTCATTTGGCACAGTACGATCCCAGCCTGAGCTACTGTATTTTGGAACCTTATTTGAATGCTTCATACTTGACATATCTGCAGAAGACCATCAAACGACGACTACAGAAGAAAGTGAATCCACAAGCACATCGACGACTCCTTCCGGCGGAAACGGGCCAGAGCCAAACAAACCCGACATTTGGTTTGGACTGTCTTCCCTTGTTGTGATATCTTTTGTGATTATTGCTATTGTCTACAAACTGTACGTCTGGTCTCGTCAGAGATGATGAAATCTTGGTAGCCCTATCAGGTCTTGGGGACTCTCAGAGCTTCTTGGATTTGAGAAACTTACCGATAGCGTTCTGTAACTGAAGTTCCTTCTCATCTATCTGGATTGATAGCTGTGTATGAGCTGCTTTGGTATCCTCAGAAGGCATTCTGCGATGTGCTTCGGCTGCGTCCCTTAGTCTAGAAGTTTCGATGTTAAGCGATTTGGCCTTCTCATAGACCTCGAACAAGTCGCCCAACAAGTCGGTTTGAAGAGATGATACGTCCCCCGAGTTAACTAGGGAGTCCCAGACTTGTGTGTTCAAGTAGTTCCCCTTCCGTTGTGCAACAAGTGCATGCATCCTCTCAATTTCCTTTTTGAGTATGTCTTTCATCCCTTCTATCCGCTTCTCTTGCTTTGATAGGCTCAATGCTTCTTCGAGTAGGAGAGCAAGAAGAACGCCCATTGCAGTGGCAATGAAGGCAGGATAGTACTCAAGAGCCTGTGGATACTGTCTGATGAGTTCGGCCCCTACTCCAACATCTGCAAAATAGAATAAGACTGCGATAACCGCCCCGACAATCATCACCGCAAGACTCATCCTGAAAAGGTCTGAAGATCTGGTCACTCCAATCACCCACCACTAAACACTCCTCACCCACCTATTAAGCGTTCTATGCCGCACCCCTCATCGCAGTCGAAAGATTGTGCAGTACAACAATAGTGCAGCCTATCTTGGATAAGGAGTGACGATTTTCATCCGGCAAGATTCCTGAGACATACGCATTTGAGCAGTAGAAGGAAACTCCAGCATTATAGGTTCTTGCTCTGTCGTCACTTTCGCACTTCTTGTTAAGGACACTGAATCAATGTGGCCCTTCTGATCTCGAAGTACCATCGTGGAGTTTATGCAGGTTCTAACCCCCTGTTAGTCGTTGTGGAGAGATATCTGCAGAGAAGATCGCACTGCTGAGATGCGTTCAGTCATGCCACGGAGTCTGTACCAAGTTGGTTCATCAAGACATAAGCAGAAGGATATAACACAGCGAATTTTCGAATCTTGGTGTAACTGGCATTCTCTCGTGTATACATTTGTCCAATAGGCCAGTTGAATACGCTCTGATAACCATTTGCCAGCATCTTACAGGTCTGATAATGCCTAACAGTCACCACAATATCATTATAACGCTCAATACGTCCAAAGGCGGCTTAATACTCCTCGGTGGGTGGCGACGAATATCTTATCTAATCTCCGCCGTTGTCATACCGTACACCAGTGTAGGTGTTGGGATGGCGAACTGCAGATGGATGACTTGGCGTATGGGCCTTCATTGTTGGAGGGATGCCGCTGACAACGGGGTGTGACCTGGCCATGGTTGTTCACTTGTTACCAAGAAGCGAAGGAACGAACGCCGGTGCACCGCGGCCGTACCAGGGCACACCAACAGCTACACCATACTTGGACAGAGTTGGACACATAGTAGATGACAGTCAGGACAATGAGAGGGCATCAGTGCGGTGCTTAAATCCTCTGTTCCTGAACGCTCATCCGAGGTCATCGCAAGACCTCAAGGAGCTCAAGTCATTGCCGTCTCTGGGAGGGCAACGCTCCTGTGACCAAGATTGTCCAACTTACAATGAACGGTGCAGATTCTTCACGGTTTCCCCCGTGCAGTCAATGCTCATCGGTCACATAGGTGTCTGGAGAGACGCTTGTGGTACCGAGGGGACGCATTTCTCGCAGTGAGTGGGGAACCGTGTTCGGCGGAGATAGGAGAGTATGTGCAGGGATCGAATGCTGCAACGGGGAAGCTGTTTCTTGAAGTGGTATCCATCGAGCCATACCGCCGACTCTCTGCTTTGTTTTCATCCCGATGAAGAGTCGGAGGGCAAGAAATGGAGTTTAGAGCTGAGAAAATCAGAAAGACAGTTGCACTGCTATCACTACTGCTGATTTGCGGCATGTTCGTGACGGTGGTGTCAGCTGAGGAGTCTATTGAACATACCAACTGGGTTGATGCCCATGAGCGTAGTATCGGATATGCCGATACCGCCGATGGCGAACCGACACTTCAGGCCACGCTTGATATGATCATACTAGCCGAACTACGGGAGGAGTACGCGCTCTCGTGGGACACACGCCAGAAGATTGTCGACTCTATCCTGGGCTTGGAGAACCGGTATATCGGGGGCTTTCGCGACTTTGGAGTGGAGGAACGCTCGTTACAGGCCACGGCCTTGGCCATGGAGTGCCTGAAGCGGCTCGGTGCCCTGTCACCAGAGGTCATCGACGATGCAGCTGACTATCTGTATGATCTAGCATTGCGAGGAGAGGCTGACCTGCTCACACTGGTCCGATCTGACACCATTGAACACGTATACTGGTTGTCCATGGCGGCCGATGCCACTGGTTTGAGAGATGTGGTGGGTCTGGGACCGTTGCACGCGTCCGACCTCTCTGATGAGAATGTGCGAATTCCCGAGTACACGATATCTCAGTTGGAGAGTCTGTCGTTCGAGGAACGGCTCATGGTGTATCAGCTCTGTGAGAACCTTGTGGTCTCGCCGTCTGAGGTCACGGTGGTTCTGGAGCACATGCTTCCAGAGGAGTGGGTCTGTGAAGACATCTTCGACAAGGTCAAGGAGAACGTCCTTTCGGATACAATTTTCGCCCAGGCTCTGAGCGTGTTGGATAATCTTGGAGCCTTGGATGAGGTCTTCTTCCGGGGTTATGGAATGCGGGTCTACAATAGCCTTAGTGCCAGCTCCCAGTCGACAACCTCGATATCAACGATGTCCGGTGCGGTGCAGGCACTGGGCATACTGCAGGAGCATCCGGGATATGACCATCTTGCCCTGGTCAGCCCTCGGAGTCCCCTGACCAGTACTACTCCTGTGCCCATGGCAACAGTGGTTTCACTGCTGTTCTGGATCTCTATGTCGGTGATTGCGGTACACTTCAGACGCTGGGGTATTCTCACTGTGCTCCTATTGATGGGGATGTTCATTTCCACCGACCTCATCCAAGTGGTGTTCTCCTTCCTACCCAGTACAGGCGACCTGACCACACAAAGTCACTCATTGCTACCCGGTGTGCCCTTCGGTGGGACGGCTTGGTCACTCGGTTCTGTACCAGAGATCACCCTGGTTGAGTGTACCCCATCTGGCGATTTCGTTTACGATTGGACGCCCACGAAGGGGTCTTCCTTTGGCATACAGGAGGTCGAATGTCAGTTAGTCAGCCATGTGTCCATCACGGCAGTTGACTTGTTTGTGAGCTGGGAAGATGGAGAAGAATACACCTATCGCATGGAGATTCAGAACACAGAGAACGCCATCAGCATATGGGACGCATCCATGGAACTGCGATTCAAGCAAGCCGGTGTGGGACTCAGATTCAACAAGACCATCGTTGTTCGTTCTGGTTCCGAAGAATATCGCTTCTGGACGAAAACCAGCCGTGCTTTTGAGCCTCAGCGAGTGGACAGAAACCGTATGCCCGCGATGGTCGTAGAAGATGTGGAGAATATTATTCTAGGTCGGAACACACTAAGTCTCCTGAACGACTTCTGCAACTGGAATCTGAAAATTTTCGTTGAGTATGAGCAGGTCCAGCTCACAGGAAACAGCATAGAGAGAGTAGTAATGCAGCAGACGATAGAGGATTTCGAGAATGGGCGACTCACAGGCATCAACGCTATGGATGTCGTTGCACTTGCAGTACGCGAGCATAAAGACTCAGAAGCCGCACAACTGCTTAGTGCAGGAGTAAGGAATTGCTTCTATGAACCCAACTACAAGGTCTATTGGGAAGAGCATCAGATAGATATCTGGGCAGGAATCGCTAATGCACGCCGAGCTGCCGCAGGGAAGGAACATCTGAGGGCAGATACTACCATCGGTCTTCCAGATAAGCTAGCTACAGGTCTTAGAGGAATTGCAGTAAGAGTTCCGGAAGGCCTTTATGAGGGTCTCGTAAATCTCTTAGCAAGGATGAGGGATACAAGCGACGTAGAGGATGGTCTAGAGGTATTCCTCAAGACAATTCCTCAGGTTGAGGGCGCAAGCAAGCGAAATTCGCTACTAAGACGAATCCTTGAGATCGGTGAGTGTGATATTGACAAGCTTGCACAGTCGGCCCTCTTGCTCACGGAGATGATTCTTTGGGGTGACGACATTGATACCCGAACAGGTGTTGAACATGACAGATACCTTGCAGAGTTCTTTGTTAAGGTGAGCGACCATAGGGATACCCGGGCAATCCAAGATCCTTGGCTGTCTGCAGCCATCGTGAACGCCTTCAATGAGCGGGTGAATGGTGTGAGTCTTGGCTTCGACGTGATGCGTATCGCCATTGACCGTCTCGCGATTCAACTGGGCGTTGACTACTACTACTTGGAGAAGTTCTGGCAACAGAAGATGGGTACAGATGGTCAGATGCTGCCAGTGATAGCTATTGCAAACATGATACTAGAAGGGATGAGGACGACGGCGAAGGGCGGAGGCCCGTTTGCCATTGAATACGGTCGAAACGGTCAGATAGGCACAACAGCAGAAACCTTCCTCTGTCTTGTATCTGCGGTTGTCAAGAAGATGGGTATTGAAACAGAAACTAGAAACAGAATACTAACATATGCAACGATGGCAGCCCAGCCTGCCTCTCTCGGCTTCTTGTCACATACTCTGAACTTAGAAGAAGGGGATACCGTTGCATTAGTCCAAAGCCACCATCAGACTCTCAAAGCATCGAAGAAGGCTCGAACGGTGCTTAGAGTTATGGTTCGAGAAGCCGGTACATCTCATATCACTACACACTTCGAGAGTTCCGGTCCTCTGTTGGGGACTAAGTATGATCAGCCTATTCCCCCTATTGCCTTTATTGGCTCTTGGGGTGATGGCTCGATAGAGCTTCATCAGAAACCTGTCAGATTCCTTGGGGAAGCTCTCTATGCTCTTCTCGGTCGCCCGCAGACCGAGGTTCTTGCTCATGAGAGTCTAAGAAAGCTTTACCATGCCGCTGTTGCCCAAAGAATCCTAGATAAAGAACCTGACGACGCAGGATGTATCCAGTTGGACCCTGAAGGCTTCTTTGAGGCTGCAGTATTGGCTAGCCCTGACGGTGACCAATACATCTCTACGACAGAGATTCCCTATTACATGAAGGGACGAGTTCTCTCAGAAGCTCAGCCACTCTCAGAGAGGGAAGTAGACACAGTTTTGCGCACGATGCTTGTTGCTTGGTCGCATAATCAAGAGCCGGCGGCAGTTGTAGAAACCAAGCACCCTATGGAAGAACAATGGGGGGACTTCTATTACTTCGATGGAAACACGCTACACGTACAAACTTCTCTTATTCTCGGGTCTGGACCCGGCTCAGAAAAGAGGCGAAAACCTGGACACACTATGCGTGACCTATTTGTTTCGGGTGATGTACACGCACGCACCAACGTTCTTCCTCATTACAGCTCCTATGTCAAATCAGACGAAACGAAAACACGAGCAAGGAGACTGGCCGAGGCGGAAAAGGGATATGCTAGATGGGGTTGGGGAGAGAATGAACCAGCCGAGTTTAGAATCGTGCAAGAATTGCACAGTGGTGAGATTAACCCAGTAGTTGATGGTTCCTTTGTTGTAGTAAGAGGTCCACTGGAGTCACAGGCTGGATCGAGAACTAGCAAGTTCTCCGATGTATTCATGAAAGAACTGCCGGTAGCTGGTTCGCTCTTATTCAGGGATGGAACCAAACCAGCGAGAGTCGTCTACAAGGGCGGAAAGGAACAAGGTAAACTCATTCGGCTAGAGATAGATGGGACACTAGTGTTCCAAGGCTCAGACCGTAACCTCGCTTACGGCAACGTAGCGTTGGCTACACCAGACGTCCCACCCTGGCTTGACCGCCTCATCGATGTGATAAGATGTGGGGGTACTGTCCACACTGGGCTCATCCATGGAAACACCAAAGAAGAGATTACCTTCCAGACTGCTGGACACGATGCGTTCTGGAGAGGAACATGGAACGAGGAGAATGGCGAATGGGTTGGGTATTCAGTACTAAGCATCCTGACTGATCTCCGGACACGAATAGAGTCACTGCAAGAACTCGACATCGACTCGAATCCTGAAAGGGTCGAGGGTGTGAACAAAGAGATAGCAAGTCTAATTCAAGACCTCAGTGACATCGCTGGAAATCATGGTCCAGAAGGTCATCATCCTCTCCTTGACCGGGTGCCAAAGGGGAATAGATACTACAAACCGAAACCTGGTAGGAAGGAGGTACGCTTAACGGTTGCTGGACTGTCCAACTGGGTTGACAGAATGGTTTTCATGCCTTCATATGCTCTATCCGGGTGTTTGGGTGCGCACTTCGAGAGCCTCAGTGCATTTTACCTCGATACCGTAGATGTTGGCGAAACAGTGAAGGTGTATCTTGAGAAGCTACGTGGATGGAACCTCCGCAAACGCCGAGGTTCGATTGGCAATGCTTTTTTGTATAGATTTGCAGTTCTCGCGGCATTGCGCAGTACTGATATGGCAGACATTGACAGCACAATCCAAATCCTCATGGACGCACCACAGGGAGCATCATACATCGATGCAAATGTACCAAGTGATGCCATGGCCCTCATCTTTGACCAAAGGACCGGGCGTAGTCTGATTGTGAAGACTCTATCCAAGACCACTGGGAGCACTACGCCTGGCATAGAAAGGCGTATGGATCTCACTGGGGCCAACACTTATTCGCAAGTTGTATGCGGAAGTATCGATTACTCGAACAACGAGTTCTTCATATCAGCATCTTCACCAAGGGCATTCGAAACTCCTTGGCTAGATGTTGCCGAGCGCTTGGCTCTGTTGGTAAACAAACACGCCAAGGCTGCGAAGTACGTGGTGGATTCCGGCCACGGGAAGGAAGCGAACTATGTTGCTTATATGCGGAAATGTTCTTTGAAGGCTATTGACTTACTCCTTCATGCAGCTGAAGTGGATGTTACTCATAGGCAGGTAGAAGCCATCCTCGATGAAGCCTCTCAATTACATAAAGAGGGAAGACTGACTCCAGGGTATCCGAGAGGCCCAAGAGTCGATTCCCTAGCAGATAGAATAGCCGCATTGGTTGGACTTCAGCTTGATGCGCACCCTTGGCTTCTGGAAAGGCTGGTCAGACTTCTCACTATCGACCCCGGCCCGTTAATATCGGATATCGATGTCGGTTTGGCAATGGAATGGGTACAAAGATATCCGGAGTTCTCTACCAATTCCACGACAATCACACAGAAAACAGGGAGCACAGCCTACTCTGTTCCACTCGGCTGGCTTGAGGCGATGCTGACCTCCGACATACCATCAAAGGAACTGAAGGAGATGATTCTGTCAACCCTCGCTCTGGATGAGTACTATCAGGGTGCCCTCTGTTATGATTGGGACTACCCGCCGTTCCACATCCGCGAGTGGGTCAATGAACCTGCAGATGAGAGTAGTGATGTGATCACGCTTGGGAGTGATCGTACTGGCGTTCTCAACCCGGATCTGTTGTCAGGACTTATCGCTCAGCGCCTGCATGTAGGGACGGCTCTTAGCATCGATAAGATCTCTATCCAGCTTGCGAGTATCAAGGAACCCGTTGACCTCACCCTCACCATCGAGGCATCAGGTTCGACTGTTTCTGCAACGACCCGAGCCTTTGCATCTGGCCTTCTCACATTCGACCTCCCGCAAGTGGTCACAGTTTCCCCTGACAGCGAGGTCACTGTGCGAGTCATTGCTGATGGCCCCATGCCGGTCCTCTATACAGGCACGGGAATCAAAGAAGATCATGTATCAGGGATTGTGTTGAATATCGGTAGCAGCAACCTTGCGGGGTACACCCTCAGCATGACCTTTCACTACACCGACAGAAACCTCTATGGCTGGCACCGACGGTCCAGCTTCTATACTTCTGACTACGGGCATGACTCGTCTCTTGACCAAGTCTTGGAGGCTGGCATGGACTATCTGGAGTCGTGGGCGGTATTCCATCCAGAACTCTTCGAGGAGGAGGTCTACGTCTGTGGGACCTATTACGACCTCTCCACCCACACCCTTCATGTGGGCCACAGAGTCTACGAGGAGAAGTATGGACCCATGTACTCCACCGTTCCTGAGACCTCTCCTAAGGACTCTAGGGTGCTAGTCTATGGTGACAGTACGACCGCTCAGCTCCTTGTTGCAGGTCTACAGATTCTTGGCTATAAGAATGCCGAGGCCATCGGTGCTAGGAAGCTCGTGGAGACTGTCACTATGAGCGAACGGGCTGTTCTGGTGCTCATGGAAGACCACGTACCCTACGAGCTGCTCATGGTCGGACAGTCGAAGACCCATTCCCTCCTAGCCGAATGGGTACGCGAGGGAAACCAGCTAGTCACAGCCGGCACCACAGCACTGGATGAGTGCCTCTACAAAGCACGGGTCGTACCCACCTTCGAGCTGGCAGAGATGGGGGTTCTACCCGGCTCGTTTGCGCACCTGCTGGAGCCACGTTACTATGACCTCTCCGGAGACGAGTCAGTAGCAACATATCAGAACAAGAGGACTGCTCAGAGCACCCTCATGCAGCTAGGCTCGGGCGAGAGCCCATCACTGGCAGTCACCTATACCCATAATGCAGGTACCGGCTACCAGACCTTCCTGCTCCCCATCATCGGGGCAGAGAATGTCACCCGGGCTCACACTGTCGATGTCTACCTCGACGGCTATCTCGTCGCTGACAGGATTCGACTCAGTGGTTCGGAACAATCGCAGACCGACTATAATCGAGAGTATTGCCGAGTCCGCCTCTTGGATAGAGGCAATGTTCCCGATGGCGATGCCCGTCTACTGTCAGTGGAGCTGGGCTACGAGATCAGTCAGGGTCCGCACACGTTGACCATCGTGGACTCCTCGAAGACCTCGGATGTCGCTCCTGTCTGGATCCCCCATCTGACCAACATCATCCAGTGGGAGAAGACCAATACCCCAAGCTATGCCGCAACCCTGATGGAGGCTGCTGGCATGCCACTGATTGGTGCAGGCTACTCCCTGCTCATGGAGTCCGATATCCTCATGCATGCATGGGACGTAAATCAGGATGATTTCTATATACAGAGACACGGCTACCCGGTCTTCGACAATCCCTATGGAGTAGACATCACCCATCCAGCAGTGAACAAGATCTGGTCCTCGGCCATTGGAGGGCGGGCTGGCGAGGCCAGCTACTCTCTTGGACAGGGCCTTGTCACCGTCCTTGAGCCAACTGCAATAGGTCCAGACAACGAGTACAGCCTCATGGATTTCACGCTCTACGTGCTGACTGGCACAGATGGAGGTTTCAGGGACCTCTGGGGGACACAGTCATCCATTGGTGGCTCTTCGTACAGCTCTGATGACTTCAGTGTGGATGTGGGCTACAGTCTGGGCGACAGAACACCACTCTTGATGATTCCCAATTCAGACTTCGGGAGAGTCGCAGGGCACTACGGTGCCGACTTCTCCACCGACGAGGGACTGATCACACACAACGCAACTATTGCTCAGGACTCTGGCCATGTGGAGATTTATCCCTCTCAGGACCCTGCCTCGTACGGCATCACCATCGGAAACGTCAACATCTCAGCGCCATATCTGGGTATATCCTCGTACACGACCAACTGCACTCTCTCCCTCTACGACGGGGACCAGTTGCTGCTTGCCGACGTCTCTGGTCTTGACCTCATCGAGCTGCCCGCAGGAACGGTTAGCAATCTCACATTCGTGGCTGTTTCTTCAGAGGCCAACAGCAGTTTCATCCTTGACTGGGTCAGCACCGGGAGCCAGCCGCAACTGGCCGATGACGGTTACCTGCTGGACCACAGGCTACTCTCTGCCAGTGTATCGAACTCCACCTACGCAGTCGTGAACCATACCAATCACATCGAGCTGACGGGTCGTACCGTGATAGACACACACCTCGCGGGCACCATCGGCTCCACGTTGCAGATACTGTACAAGACAGACACAATACAGGACCCTGTCACCCTAGAACTGGCAGGTCTGGGCGGTACTCAGGTGCTTGAACTCCCGACCAGCACCGAGTTCGCAGTGTTTGAGGCTCCCATGAGTATCCAGTTCATCGAGAGCATGACCTTCGAGACCAACAACACGATGCAGATTGCCTACGTAGATGTCTCCACATGCAACGACGTGATGCTCGCCTTCGACAGGCAAGTGCTCTACCGGGAGCATGGTGGGTACACCGCTAACATCACTGGCGGAGAGCTGCAGGTCACCGGTGAGGGTACTGTCCCGTTGTTCGATCTCATGGCGGACACCCGCGTATTGAACTATCTCCATCTCGACCATGCTCTTGGCGATGGCACAAACGTGTCCATGCAGTTCATCACAGCTCATGGCAACTATACTATCGCCCTGAATGCTGACCAGACCGTCTACGAGATCCCCGCAGGTGTCAATGTCACCATGTCCTTGGCCCTCGTATTCGACATGGCTGGTTCAGTGAACATCTCGACCCTTGCTCTTTCAGTTGATCCCACGCCCCTCTCGGATAGACGGGACGTTTCAGTGAGCGGATACGACGACATGAGATCCTACACCATGCCTCAGTGCGGGCCGCTGCTTGCGTGGGGTCATGCCCAGGTGGACCTCACCGAACCTGAGGGCAACTACCTCTCCCACTACACCACTGATATTCTCGAAATGACCGACCGGCGCCTGGTCGTCAAGCGTACCTCACTTAGCGGCACACAGTCTGTGGTCGTGATCATCGATGCCTTCGGGAGGGTCACCCTCTCAACCAACTCCTCAGACATGGTGTTCAGTCTGGAGGAGAGGGCCGTCACCTACTCCGACAACTACGCAGTGACCCACGCGGGTCCCAACATGACTGATACCCTTCAGTCGCGACCCGCCTATGCAGCAATGTATGACAGCCACCGCGGGTTCGGGGTCAGGGGGCTGACAGGCACAACGGTGACAGCAGACATCACGAACTCCCATTTCAAGTTCATGCTGGCCGAGAATACACCCATCCAGCTCCTCTCACATCTTGCCCCCACCATCGAGACGATTGCAGGGATAGCGGTGGACCTCAACTTCGCCACTGAGGCCATCATGATCAGTCAGTCAGGTATCCTCTCGGAGTGGTCAGGCAAGGTGGAGACTCAGAACGTCGCGTTCTGGGATGGGTCCTTTACAGAGGACTACGCACTCCATGAGACCTTCGACAGTCAGGGCTCGTGGATTGTTGACGAGGACCTCTCCACAGAGGAGAGGGCTCTCATGTTCCATCATAACGGGCAACTCAATATCACCCTGAACTGCAACACCACCGATGCAGAAGCCATGCACCTGCAGTTGAACTACCTATCCATAGATGTAAGCACATACGAGATGCTTCGCTGGTCACTTGCGGGTACCGGCGACCTGCATGTCACCGTGTACTTCAACCTGACCGACTCGCAGACCTCGATACTCTATGAGGTGCGCCATGACACTCCTACCATCGCCACCACCGAGTTCACGAATCTCTACAGGCAGATGACGGACGACAGCTATGCTGATTGGACGATTCAGGGTATCGAGCTCTGGATCACCGAGGTTGACACCGAGGTCATCGCTAACAAGTCCATCGTGTTGGACACCCTTGACATCTACACCATTTCGGACTGGGAGGTGGTCCTGACACCGGACACCACGGTCAACTCGGTGTTTGAGGGTGATGGCGTGCTCTTCCTTCGAGCAGAGAAGGGCAAGGAGATCCGTCTTCGCAGACAGCTGGAGCAGGCCGATGTCCTCAGGAACCGCATCTTCCAGTGGCGCCAGCGAGTGGGCATGGGTTCCCAGATGAACGTCACTGCCACGAACTCCACCTGCGAGTCGTCTTCGACTATAGTGGACGCAGCGACTTGGTCTGTCTTGACCGAAGACATCCAGGAACTCGTTGATGCAGTCTCCATAGAGATCACCCTGTCTGCCGGGTCCAAGGAGGAGGGTGAGGGGCATCTCGACTGGATGCGCATCGTAGAACCCTATACCAGTCAGTACGACTGGAACTCATTTGCGGATGGCTCGTGGGACGAGGATGGTGGCTTTCTCTTGATGAGCTTCTCCTATGTCCCGGAGGCACCGGACCATGGTCCCAGAGCCTCATGGAGTGGCGATACATCGGGTCACTCACTGGAGGTCTGGAGCTCGTACTCTGCCGACCCCGGCTCTTTCAGCAACGGCGGCCACCTCAGCATACATGGTGCCCTTGAGTACGACTACAGCACCTGGACCTTTGGCACTGTGACTCAGAACAACGAATACAATCTCTATTCATATGGAAGTACGTACCAGTCCAGCGGCACTGGCAGTTCCACTACACAATACTGGGCGCAGTCCTTCTCCGTGTCTAGTGGCCGAACGGTTGGCCGTCTTGATGTCTACACGAAGGTCGACCTGACCTCTGGCTATCCCAGCAATGAGGACAATGTGCGCTGGGAGATTGTGAGTGATAGCGGTGGAGAGCCCGGCAGCTCGGTGCAGCGAAGTGGCTACGCTGACTGGACCACGAGCTATTCGTGGCGTGCCATCAGTTTCTCTTCTCTGGGCCCCGGCACCTACTGGCTCATTCTCAAGCCCATGACGGTGTCAGTATGGTATCCTCCAGACCTCATCTACCCGGACGGTCACTGGGAGTACTACCACTCAACAGTCTACTGGCGGCAGGGTGGCAACGGCTACTCAAGTCAGTACTCTGGATATCACTCAGGGAGCCTCTGGCAGACCTATTCCGATGATATGTACATGCAGGTCCACGAGAGCCGGGTCTACGACCTTGGCTCCTACTGGCAGGACCTGAACCTCTATGTTCACTGGACGGTGGGCGGGCAGAACTACCAGTCCGAGCTCACGGCCAACGGTCAGACCAAGAGCCATGCTGGTGCTACTGACGTGTGGATCACTGCGGGGCCAAGCGGGAGCATCGACTCCTCTTTCACCAACATCAACCCAACCAATGTCAAGACTTTCTATCGTCGGCCTGATGCCTCAGTGTCAGCTCACTACTGGAACGACCCGGACTACGAGTACAACAGCGTTCAGTACACGAAGTGGACCCTGCCCAACAGCTACTACATCCCGACCTATGGGGATGAAGACTCCTCGGTCAAGGGAAAGTTGATTTACACCATCCACGAGCAGTGGCTTGGCCATGGAGGGGACGAATACTGGTATGCGGGCTGTAGCAATCCGTCTATAGGCGGCTCCGGGACTTACAGGACAGTCACTCTCACCGGAGTGGGCTATGGCTCATCAAATGACGTTGTTGTGGAGTGGTATGACTCCTTCGCGGCATCTGATATCGTGGTCGATCCCGAGTCTTATTACGTTGGTCAGTGGCGAGATGTGAGCGACTCAGACGCACCTACTGACAGTTCGCTCCGTTGCTATGTTGAGAACAATCATGCATCTGAGAGCGGTGGCGACTGGGATGTCAAGCTCTACACATGGAAGGACTCGGTGATGACACCGAGGGACCTTCTCACGCTGGACAATGCTGACAGCGGCCACACCGACTCCCTGACGCTTCTTGAGAGCAACGGTTATTCAGATGGCGCAGTGGTCTACTCGGATGCTCGATACCTCTCCAAGTATCTCTTCTACAGGAACTATGACGGGCACTACATCCGCAGACCTGCTCTTGATAGCCAGTGGGTCACTGACGACGCTGGTCAGCCTGTCCAAGAGGCTCAGGCAGACACAGTATGCAAGTTCTGGGCAGAGGTCGACTGGATGTTCGGCTCAGCTGCTCTGTCAATGGCATGGAGGGTGGGCTCAGGGGGAACCATCTACATCAACAACTATGACTCCTTCACGGATCTGGGGGACGAGAGCGGACGCTGGAGCTTCTGGCTGACGATCTCTCCAGAGTGGGAGAGTGAGTATCTCTATTACAGGTTCAACACCTCTGAGTACGGGGGTCATACGTGGGACAACTCAGGAGACTGGTATTCGATCTATGTCAGCGACGACGACCCCGATGCCCCGTCCATTGAGAACCTCAATATTCAGACAGATGAGACGATCTCCGACGGCGATTCCAGTCGTGTGGACGATGGTGCAACCCACGGCCGTCTCAGAATCTACTGCGAAGTGGTCGATGCCAGTGCCATCAGCACACCCCAGCTCTCCTATGAGTGGGCGGGAGGGACCAGCGGTACTGTAGATATGCAGGCAGCTGCTCCGCAGTCGGGCTATCGTTCATACTGGGAATACTGGCTTCCCATCGAGTGGACGAGTGACTGCAGTGAGACACTGGACTTTGACATCTACGTGGTGGACCAGGATAACAGCCCTGAGTCCAGCACAGCCTTTGTCTACAATGTCGTTGTGAGTGATGACGATACGGCATCTCCATCCATCACGGGGTGGAACCCCGCCACGCCGACCCACGACCAGGACCTCTCTGACAGCGGTGTGCTGAGCGATGCCAGTGGTATCGACACCGGGCTCTCCAGCATCACATGGTGTTGGGATGACGACCCTGGCACTGAGTACAACTGCGACTCGTGCACCATCACTCAGGACTCGTGGAGTATCACGATCTCCGAGACCCACTGGTCAGAGGATGATGAGGGTAGGACTCTGCGCGTCATCTTCAGAGTGTACGACAGTGACCTGGACCGTGGTACAGTGGACAGGCTCCTGACCACCGAGACCAAGTATATCACTATAGCCGACGATGATACCACAGCTCCCGTGATCGAGAATGGACGGTCAGACCCGAACTACGAGGTGTATGACGATGTCGTCCAGCCAATCAGGTTGATGGCTGACATCACAGACGATGAACTCACCGGTGGGACCATCACCTTTGAGTACAGGTTCGGAACAGAGTCCTACTCGGTGAATGGAGTCCATGACGGAGTACAGGGGGACGGTACCACGTGGTACTACGACATCCCCTATGCGGTCTGGTCGGCAAAAATAACCGAGAATGGACAGGAGCTCAGCCTCTACTTCAGGGTGAGTGCCACGGATAGCGACAACACCCCACTCACTACCGTTCTGGAGGTCGACCCGCTGACCACAATCATCGATGCGGACACCTCGGCACCATCTGTCCAGGGCTACTGGCCCACCACTGGTGCCTCCATCATGGACGGGGACTACTCTCAAGGTGGTCAGATGACCAACATCACCGTCTCAGTGCTGGTCTACGAGGTCAGCGGGTTCAGCGAGGCCAGAATGCAGTACTGGGTATCAGGTGAGGACTACACCGAGGCGGATGCCCCGATCATCACTGAACTGGTCGCGGGAGAGACCTACAACATCACCTGGGAGATACCAGGCACCTGGCTGGCCTCCAGAGTTCCCTCACAGGTCTATTGGCGTGTCAGACTCACAGATGACGACCAGGCGCCTGCAAGTACCGGCTGGGTGCAGTACCACT
This sequence comes from uncultured archaeon, assembly GCA_964558645.1. Lineage (GTDB taxonomy): Archaea > Asgardarchaeota > Thorarchaeia > Thorarchaeales > Thorarchaeaceae > TEKIR-12S. The sequence goes on along the minus strand of CAZLEV010000025.1, from coordinate 15,681 downwards.
TCTTCCTGCTGGATGATGATGACTCCCCTCCAGATATCACAGATGTTCAATACGACGACCCCAAGAAGGAGCAGACACTGAATACGATCAGGGTCTACTCCACTGACGCCTCTGGTATCGCCTCTGGAACCATCACCTACTGGTACGATGGAGGACCGAACACCACAGACTCGATGTCGTACCATGGCGGTGAGGGATATCTCTACTACTCCATCACCCCGCCCGATGGCACAGAGGGCAAGTACTGCCACTTCGTTGTGACAGTCACTGATGGTGATAATGACCGCGTCGGTGATAGCATGACCCGGACCTCCAGTGAGTATACCTTCCTCGTGGAGGACGATGACATCACAGCACCAACCTTCAGCAGCCCGGTGACCAGTGGTGACTATGACGAATGGGACACAGGCCACTACAACCTGACGATCACCGTGACGGATAGCTCTGGCATCGACTGGGTCAAGGTGCAGTACCGGTACGGCTCTGGCGACTGGAATGAGTACCAGATGGCGCGACCGTTTCCTGGCAGCCTCCCTGATGTGTATCGCCATTCTATACCGTACTCGGAGTGGATAGCCCACTGCGGCATGACGCTCTACTGGCGGGTATATGCGAGGGACAGTGACGCCTCTCCAGAGACAGGCTACTGGTCGTGGGACCCACCTGCCACGGCTGGTCTACTTATCGATGATGACACGGCTCCACCAGAAGTATCGGATACATCACCCGCTGACGGCTCCAGCATCACGGATGCATGGTTATCGGGGCAGAGCGGTGAGAACATGCGCGTCGAGTTCCGAGTAACCGACCTTCACTCATCGGTTGACCCGACCTCGGTGTACTACAACTGGTCTTTCTTCGGTGGTCCGTGGAGTGGATGGATTCTTGCCACGCCCCTTGGCGACGATTGGTATTACTTCGAGATGCCGTACGATATTGCATTGAACAATACCGGTCGTACCTTCAGGTACTGCATCAGGGCCACAGATACAGACAACGACCGTACCAATGATGCCCTGTCGTTAGAGGAGTCCATGCCGGGCGATTACCACTGGTTCATGATCCGCGATGACGATATTTCTGCCCCCGATGTGGCTCACACGGTCCCCGATTCTCCCACTTCCAATACGGCCTTTGACCTGTCGTTTGACGTACAGGACCCTGATTCTGGCGTGTATGATGTGGTGCTCTATTACCGGCGGGCGGGATCAACCGACCCGTGGAACACAGAGGACAGCTTCATGGTGCAGGGGACAGAGTACACCTTCTCATTGACTCTTGGTGACGAGTACGAGTACACGGGTCTGGAGTACCTGCTCTATGCCCAGAATGGGGACGATGACCGTACTCTTGCCATAGACTCGGAGGCCAAGTGGCAGGGCTCCTACGGTTCGTATCTCACTCTCGCTCAGGCTGAGGACGCTGCGTGGGTGCTTGCAATAGCAGATGATGATATCGCAGCTCCAAGTATCGTCACAATCGATAGCTCGGCAGCAGTTGACTGTGAGGGCGGCACATGGACACTGGACGTGACTCTTCAGGACATGTCAGCCATCGAGCAGGTTCTCGTATCTGTTGACCAGGGGGCCAACCAGTCTCTCACTCTGTGGGCGAGCGATGTTGACGGTGACTACTTCAGCCTCGACAGCTATTACTATCGCATTGCTCTGTCAGGGCTCACCCAGGGACTCCACAATCTCACCATCTTCGCCAAGGACGCGGATGGCACCATGGACCATGACCGACTCTGGTCGGCTCAGGACCATAGCTTCTATGTCGCAGATGATGACACCGATGCCCCCCTGATGAACATCTGGGTCCCAGAGGTGGAGTATGACGAGGAGCTCATCATATATGCCAACGTGACCGATGCGAGTGGACTAGCGTCTATCACTGTGACGTACTGGCAGGGCCATGACGTGCACACTGCCGATATGGTTCTGGATGCGACGTACAACGACACCTCCTGGCGCTACCGCTTTGCAGTCTCAGCAGACGATACCTACTACGGTGACACATTTTACGCCTACGTTCAGGCCACCGACAACGATCTCGACTTTGGGAATATGACCGACCCCCTCTCTGCTCAGAGCTATACAGTGAGCACAGAGATTCTGGACCTGACCGAACCAGACATCGACGCACTGGATGGCCCCACAGGTTCTCAGACTTGCTCCTCAGACAACAGGGTCTACATCACGGTCTCCGAGCCTGTAGATGCCTCTCATGCATCACACGCCCTCATCAACTATACTGCCGGTGAGGGCTGGTTCACCACGGAGATGGGGCTGGTGAATATCACGACCTCCTCAGGTGACCATATCGTTGTGTTCATGGGGCATGTGCCTCTGCAGTATGGAAGCACGCTCTCATACAGGGTCATAGTGTATGACCATGCAGGGAACATCGCAGTGTCCAGCACTCAGGAGGTCATATCTATCGATGATGTCACACCCCCGCTGTTCGAGTATTCCCGTGTTGTAGGTGCAGAGCCCGGGGTCAATGGCACACTGGTTGTGAGCCTCTACGAACCAGTCGCAGCCTCAGGTGTCAAGAACGTGACTGTCGCGATATCTCTCGACATGGGCGGCCCGGAGAACGTAAGTATGAGCTACAATGCAGAGGCCGATACATGGATACTGACTCTACCCGCGCTGGAAGAGGGCTCCACCCTGGACTACTACTTCGTCGCTTTCGACCACGCAGGCAACTGGCTACAGACTGCAACGGTCTCCTACACCATCAGAAGTGTGTTGCAGCCGCATGATATCCAGACTGAGAACCTGATGCTGATCGAGGAGGCAAACAGGGTCGTGACCTTCCGAACGATGTTCGCGACCGAGACGGAGGGTGTCTACTCCCTTGTACCCATCGTGAGTAACGGACTGGCGAACTTCACCATGTGGCTGGACGGCCAGGAGTACCTCCCCGGGTCACAGGTCTACCTTGAGGGGTGTGTCCATATCATCATGGTTCGTATCGAGACAGGAGACAGGTACACCGCATGGGCAGTACAGGTTCAGAACCACAAGTCGCAACTGACTTCCGAGGGCGGAGCACTCACGTGGAACACCCTTGCTCCAGCTCCCCGAAGTACCCAGCTCAGGCTCGACTATGCCTGGGCCCTTGGAATCAATCCTCTCATCGAGTACTTCGCAATGTCCCGCCATGACGACACAGACAGCATCGATGGCGACTTCGAGGGGGACTACGGTGCATGGGACCACTCTGGTGGGACCGCATTTGTCTGGGATGGATACTACAGCTCGCAGAGCCTGAGGCTATCAGACTCCAGTGGTACTGCTGGCTGGATGCAATACTCCTTCACCAACGGCACACGTGCCTATGCCCTGTCGATGTTCATCAAGCGTGACGTGGACCATACCAGTGGTGTGGACGTGAGCGTGGTGTTCACTGATGGTACAGACTACAATGTGACCCTTATGGTGGGACATCTGCAGGACTGGACCCGGTTCGAGGTCCTACTCCCTGACAAGGCCATGGCAAGCATCCGCATCGAGCAGAACTCGTCACACTATGATAACCGCCTGATGCGGTTCGACCAGGTCTCTCTGGTGAAGAACACCTTTGGCCTCACCTCGTGGGATATCTCCCTGAAAGAGAACCTCTCTCCCCACGACCTGCTAGGAACTGAGAGTGGCACGGTCTCAGGGTTCTTTGCAGCCTATACCGAGTTCATGGTGCAAGAGGAGACCAATGCAGTGCTACGGATCCAGTTCGGGTCCTCTCTCAACGGGACTCAGGTTGAGGTCTTGCACTATGGAGAGTCCATTGCCACAGTCAACGCGACCACAGACATTCCCCTGAGAGTCAGAGAGGGTATCGATGCTTTTGCTCTCTATATCACGGCTGCGAATGCCACACCGGACAGTCTGCGTGCGATGTTGCGATACACCAATGGCACAGCCATGCCGGTGACCTGTCTGGGCCAGCCCGGAGGGCTCCGTGCAGTGACCTCTGAGAGGGATTCGCCGTATGTTCCCATCGTGAGTCCAGAGTGGGAGAAGATCTCTGAGGCTCACCTCACAGCGAGCATCATTGAGGACGAGAACTGGCTCTCCACCACCATCGACATGGATATGGACGAGTTCGATGTCTTCCATGACGAGGTTGTACTCTCAAACTCCACCGAGCTGGACATCACCGCGACCCCTGTCCTGAAGAGCGTCTTCAGTTCTAATGGCACAGGCCTGTATGTCAGGTACAGAGCACGACTCTGGTCTGCCATCACCGAGGATGCGGTCTGGGTGACTACACACTGGGTCAGCCTCGGGGAGGAGGAACTGACCACCGACCTTGCTGCTCTGGCAGCAGAGCTCTACGGTACGTCTGCAGGTGAGTACACACGACTTCTGGAGATCCGCCTCTACCTTGCCGACCTTGAGAGGGACGGTGAGATTGCCACCGACCAGCGTGTGGAGCTGGTCACGGTCCTGAAGTCCCGTGTGGCCTACGAGTACAGGCTATCCCCCCTCATCACATCAACAGGAACCCTGTTCCATGACTTCGACATCGCATCTGCTACTCACAACACTACGGAGGATGCCTTCCATGGGTACGGTGCAGCGCTCATCGGGCCAGACTACTCACCACTGAACATGACGATGTACCAGAGCATCACAGAGGGCACAACCATCCGGTTCGTGGCCAATGAGAGCATCACCACCATCGTGACCATATCTCTGGATGTGGGGGTCTACAACCTGACGGTCTCGGACAGCCCGACAGGGGAGTGGTCTGTGGAATACACCTCTGCAACACCACTTCACTCTGGATGGACAACCTACAAGATAGACATCTACAGGGCTCTAGCAGGAATCGCCCGTGACCTCGGTCTAGCACTCTTCGGTGCCAGAATCACGCGGCTGGTCTTCGAGTCCCTCAGCCCCGCGAAGGTCGACTCGGTGGAGATCGTTGAGCCCGAGAGCGCCTCTCTTGAGCTATCGTACTGGGGCGTGACCCTCTCATGGGACACCCACAGGCTTGGTCTCTCAGTGAGCACCCTGGCAGGAGTGCTGGAGCGTCATGCTCCCTACTACTCCGTGGACTATAGGGGTCAGAGATACACCACTTCAGACCCGAGTTGGTATAACGTGCTGTCACTGACCATGCTCTCCTCGTCAGACTCTACCACTGTTGTTCAGAGCGCCTTTGGAGCCCAGATGATCATCACTGACACCTATCAGATATCGGCATCAGGATTCATCGACTTCCAGCGAGACGTTCAGCGGTTGGACAATGACTCGTTTTACGCCAACGAGGTCATGATGTCCTTCGAGTACAGTATCAAGCAGACCATCACGAACCTACAGATGGACTCGGACTCCGTACCGCTGCTGAGCCTGTCCGGTGTGGCCTTCGAGCAGGGCCCCTCCCGAACCGCGATGGTGGACATTGACCCGGCAGAAGAGAACGTTGACAGTCCCTACTTCTCACGGGACCTGTCTTACGTCTGGGACCTCTCTGCAGCAACAGCCATGTACGCCTCTGATGGTGACATCATGAGTCTGATTCCCGCACAGAACAGGGACTCCATGTGGGTGGAGTGGAATGACCTGAGCATCTCGTTGGATGTGGTGAACTGGTTAGTCTTCGAGGTAACGGATGTCATCGACTGTGATGCCTACATACAAGTCACCTCTGACACCGATACACAAGAGTTCTGGTTCAACGTTACAGGAAGGTTCGCTGAGCCGCTGACCCTGAGCGGCAGCAGTGTCACTGCTATCCGCATTGGCGCCATCAGGACTGCACCCCACAGCCGGGTCAGGCTTGACTGGGTGGGTCTTCGCGACAGGCATCTGGTAGCAGAGTCCGACAGTGTCCGCTACCCATTACCCACCTGGCATCATCCTGACCTCGTGGATGACTTCGTTGACCTTGAGAGGTGGACTGTCCAGGACTACGAGGTCGATGAAGACAACTGGTTCAAGGCGGGTGTCAATTCCAGAAGCCTTACCATGAAGGGCGAGAGCTATTTCGGTTCAGAGGCGACTCATATCGACAGGGTCTCCACCAAAGGGCTGTCCATAGACACCGTGCGCTATCCGAATCTACAGATCGACTATGTGTTCACTGATGTCTCCTTCGGTCCCAATCCGACTGATTACGTCCTTGGTGTCCTGAATCTGACCTTCTTGTCAGCAGCCGGAGCTGAGGATTCCTACCAGGTATACCTCCCTCTGGACCAGTTCCGGGTGATTGAGAACGTCACCGCCAGGTGTGGAGCCGGATGGATAACAGCGATTGATATCGTAGTGTACTCGTATGGCAATCAGTGGAGCAGCTCTTCATACACACTATGGGTCGAAGACCTCATCATCAGTGACGATGTCGATGCCTATCAACCGGTTGTCTATCACTCAGGACTCTCTGAGAGCTTTGCGTCTGTTGACGAATGGATCGAACTGGACGGAGACATCCTCGTAGACAATGGCAAGGATGTGGCCAGTCTCCAGAGGCACGATGGCAAGGAACGTGCCAATTTCACCCGTCCCTACTCTCTGCTGCTCGGTCCCGGATACACGGTGGAGTTCGAGGTCTCCTGGGCAAGCGCCGACGAGTTCTGGGTTGCCCTGGGACTTGAGAACGGTTCCGTGCTTGACATCATCACGACGGCACCAAGCAAGGATGTATTCAGATATACCTTCGATGACTACGCTCTTCTCTCCGTATGCAATATCACTCTGGGGATTGGAGGGGGCGGAGTGAAGCTCGACTACCTGACCATTGCCCACCATATCGGAGCAACCATCACGTTTGACTCCACAGCTGGCTGGACTGGTGATGCGGCTGCGGTCCATGCTGAAGATGGGTCACTCACGATCGAGTCTGACGGTTCAGCCTGGTCACAGAGTTACACCCTTCCTGAGGGACTCGACACAGACCTCTATTCCACTCTGGCCATAGACTACTCTCTTGATTCTGGTTCAGCTCTACCGGAGGTACGACTGCGCGCCCTTGCAGGTCATGAGGCAGACCCCATCACTGGCCTTAGGGCCTCTGAGGTCTATGATGAGGTATGGCTTGATGGCTTCCGTCCTAACAGCGCATTCCAGACCCTGTATATCGATATGGCTGAGCAGTTCGATGGGTATCTCACATACCGGCTTGATCTCAGGGGTGCCGCTGCTGACAAGGGCTATAACCTGACCATCCACAGTATCCGCGCCCTTCAGCGTGATGATGACTGGGCCCGTCTGGATGTGTCGAACCGCTGGATGGACTGTATCACAGACTGGGGTCTTATCACTCTTGATGCCATGACCACTGAGAGCTCTGGTTCTGTAGCAGCCCAGCAGGAGGTTGATCTCAACGGTGACCTGGTTCGGTACATCAGCCTGTCCTATCAGACCGTGGCTGACGACGATGTGTCGCTCGAGCTATCGGTATTGGCTGATGGCACCAGATACGCAGTGACTCTATCAGCAGCAGCCAGTGAACGCAGAGTTGTGATCGACCTGATGGCCATCTTGGAGACACAACCAGCCACGGTCTCAGGCGTTGCTGTGTGCTTGAACTGGACGGGCAAGACTGACACCGAGCATGTCTGGGTCACCATCCACGACCTTGACCTCTACGCCTCAGCCCCGAGCCCGATAGGTCAGAGCCTCACCTTCTCCGGCCTGCTCTCTTACACTTCAGAGTCCGACTTCAAGATGGAGACCATCATCGTGCCCAACGTGGGAACCGAATGGGTGGATGTGGCCTTCTCGCAGACCTATACCGAGCCCATCGTCATGGCCACTGTAGAGATTGCAGCATCACAGGACCCGAGCACGGATGCCGTGAGCAGACGGGTGACAGATGTCACATCCACCGGCTGCAAGGTCCGCCTTCTCTCACCAGAGTATGCCTATGGGTCTGGGAGCATCACACCCGGGACAGTACATCTTCTCGTCGTCGAGGCGGGAGAATGGTCGATAGACGGCCTGCCCAGGATACAGGCAGGTAGCATCACCACAACGCAGGTCTCGCATAACAGCGACTGGACTGCCACCGAGAGCATCACCCTTGACTCCTCTCTATGGGCTGATGTCTCCAGTGTAGAGTACTTCGTTACAGTGGCCACCGAGAATCCAGCTGCGTCTGGCACGAAATGGATCGAGGCCTGGACATGCGGCTCTGGTACTGGCGAACCGCCCACCCTGACAGACTTCAGACTCAGCATGAACGCGGCCGAGGTGGATGCCCAGAACACCCATCCCGAGGAGACCCTTCACTACATCGTGATGGAGGCCGGCAGCTACACTGTGAGCGGTACGGAGCTGACCATCGGACGCACTGCGGTCACGGTGGAGGACTACTCAAAGGATAACACCGAGGCGCACGGGCAGCCCTACACCCCGCAGTGGGGAGTTGCCATGCAGCTTGCCATGGATGGGACCAATGGAGGCTGGGCCAACTGGAAGGACTCCCCATTTGATGCCACGTACATCGAGCCCTACATCCAGGAGGACCTGGCAAGTGATTCCGAGACCACCCACGTTGCTGAGGAGGTCAGCTATGCCATTGCATCGGCCAGTCTGGTCTATGCTGCTCCGCCCGTCCTACGCGACGGCAGTTTTGACTCAATCACCGTGACCAGAGACAGTGTCAAGTTCGAGACCATCGTGGTCTCCGACCCGTCCATCGACGACTGGGTGGATGTGTCCTTCCAGAACGAGTACGACGAGCCGGTAGTCATTGCCACCTTAGAGCTTGGCACAGACCAAGACCCCAGCACAGACGCTATCGGGAAGCGTGTCAGAGGTATCACGGGTACCGGCTGTCAGGTCAGGGCAATCCTCCCAGACTATGCCTATGGCAATGGCTTCATCTCCATGCAGACCAAGATCCATCTGTTCGTGATCGAGGCGGGCTCGTGGGACATTGAGGGACTGCCGAAGATACAGGCTGGCACTATCACCACCGGTAGGGTGTCCTACAAGAACCACTGGACAGAGTACGCGACCGTCAGTCTTGACTCGAATCTGTGGGCCGGTGTGAGCAGTGCAGAGTTCTTCAGCTCGGTGGGTACAGAGAATCCGGCTGCGTCAGGGACGAAATGGATCGAGAGCTGGGTCACCGGCGGCGGGCAGAAGACGAATCCGACCCTGAGCAGCTTTGGCGTGGGCATGTGCGCAGCCGAGGTCAGCGTACAGAACGACCATCCCTCTGAGACCATCCACTGGCTCGTGGTGGAGTCCGGAACCTTCAGCTTTGACGGCATGCACATGAAGGCAGGCAGGACTGCTGATGCCATCAAGCACTATGCCAACGACAACCGGGAGGCGCATGGGACATCGTGGACACCCGCCTTTGGTCTGGCCATGAGTCTGGCCCTGGACGGCGGAGATGGTGGCTGGACCAACTGGGAGGACTCACCCTTCGACAGCACCTACATCGAGCCCTATATCCAAGAGGACAGGTACTCCGACAGCGAGGTGGGTCACACGGACGAGGACGTGAGCTATCTCATCTGCGATACAGCGTCATTCAGTCATCCCGGCACTCTGACCTATCCGGGTGATGACCCCGAACTACTCTTAGAGAACCGAGCCCTCTTCGCTAGGCTGGATGCACAGGTGGAGGCTGGAGAGATCACTGCTGAGTGGGACCTGTCGGACATCAGGGTCTCGGACGATTACCTGACTGTGAGGTGGCGCTACTCTGCCCAGACTCCTCCGGCAGCATCGGACTTCCAGGCGGTTCTTGAACACGATGGCACCAGTAGCACCATCAATCTGCTTGCCGCCACCGGTAGCTCTGGAACATCCCCGTGGTACGTGTTTGCTGAGTCGATCACAGACCTTGTGCCTGATATCGAGACCCTGGAACGCATCCTCCTCAGGGTCGATGGTCATATCATGGATGTTGCACATCTCTCGGTGGGCGATCCAGTCTTCTCCACGACTGGTTTCCTGTTGCCGTCGGAGTCGCAGGGTTCACTCGATATCGAGGCCTTCGGCTTCTCTGTCAGTGACAGCACGGAGGTCAGATTCCGCTATGACGACCTGGACGTTGCCGTTGCTCCCGCCACAATGCTCTACGGTCGTATCAGGGCTGAGGCAGGAGCGAGCACCTACCTGACGTTCTATGGTCAGGGTGATGAGCAGGTTGTGCAGACCGCGTTGAGCCTTGTTGCTGGGTGGAATGCCATCTCGCTGAACGTATCCCAGCTCTGTCCCGGGTTCACCGTCGTCACGAGTCTGGAGTTCATATCGAACAACACAGCAGCTCCCATACTGGGTCTTGACGAGCTGTGGCTCGGTGCTGCGGAGCAGGTTCAGACCGAGAGTGGAACGGACTATCTTGAGGTCTATGGCTACGGTCAGACAGGTATCACACTCTTCAACCTCGACAGCTGGATTGCCTCAGACAGTGAATTACAGATCAGTGACTCGAGGCTGCTACGGATGTTCGTGAGCACCGTGGACTACCGCGATGCGGGGCCGGCCAACCAGAGCGTGTGGTTCCTTGAGGACGGCATACCCCCGAGCATCGACTATGCCCCGAATGCCGGAATCCGTGTCTGGACCGACGGTCACGACCTGAACCTCCATGTCAGGAGCAATGCGGTAGAGTTCACCATTGGCGAGAACGAGACAGACATCATGCTTGACGAGGTCACCGTGCAGGACTGGCGTAGACACAGGGTCGAGTTCACCCTACATGGCTGGCTCGGAGACATCCCGGTGAACAGGACGTATGCCGTCACGAGTACGGGCATGATCAACTGGACAACACGATATGGCTCGGGACCAGTGGAGATCGAGAGCGTCACCGTATGGCAGGAGCTTGAGGACTACCCGAACCTGCTCTATGTGAACCGAGTCGAGTCTACAGGCGATATCCAGTTGAGCCCAGCCTCAGACGCCGCTGCGTACAATGACACAGCCCTCACAGAGGGGCATCGTTCTGTTCGAGTCGTCACGTGGGTGAACCAGAAGGACATCACCTGCCGTCTGTTCTCAGGAGCTGCAATCGACCCCGCGGTCCACGACTTCCTGCACCTCTCATTCAAGGCACGTCAGGATGATATCCTGTCCCAGGCCCTGTACCAGTTCAGGTTCGTCTTGAACGACTCATCCTATGCCTACGTGCTCTCAGGGGACAATGACACGTACTTCGAGGTGGGCAAGGAGGTGGGCAACTACACGACTGAGGAGCTCTTCCTGTCCCTGTCGTCCCGACTGGACACCTCCCTGGGAGGCCGGTATATCACGGGACTGGACATCGTGTTCTCTGACAACAGCAGCTGCAATGGGTTGGTCGGCATGTGGATCGATGATGTCTATCTCACCAACTCCACGGCCCCTGCACAGGATGAGTCGCTGTATACCGTGGTGAGAGCCAGTGATTCCCTCTGGTACAGCTATCTCGATAGCTCCATACGGTACAGCGATACGCAGGGCCTTGGCCTGCACAGGTTCGGCAGCGATGCCGGGGTCTTCGTGTACGGCGACATCACCATGGAGGCCGGGGTCTTCAGTACTGGTGGCCCCATCGACCTCACGAGTGCGTTGAACGTCAGCGGCTCTGCCTTCGCAGGACCAGAGATTCTGGATGCCCGTCCGCTGACCGGGACGCCCGTGTCATTGGGCGTCGACCAGCTGGACATGGTGGAGCGTGGTTCTCTGCTTTACCTTGCTGACAGGACCCTTGGGGATGCGAACCTGACTGTCAACTATCTGTGGGCAAACGGGACTGCGTCACCCTACTCAGTCACCGTGTCGGGCCTCAAGGGAACATCAGACTCTGGCGAGCTCTACTACCTGAACATGACGCGGGACATGCGGCGCCTCATCCATCTCGATGCGGTGAGCCTGTTCCTCGGCCTCAACGTGACAGAGGGCGAGTGTCCTGACCTGTACACGGTCACGGTCTCGGATGGTATCACTGCGGTCTTCGAGACCTCACCGGAGCCTCTGACACCCATCCTTGCCTACCAGTCGCAGGACAGGCGTGACCCACTGGCCGACCCAGAGCGGGATGTCTACGGCGTGGACGAAGAGGGTTACATCACCCACTGGCTAGCCTCTCCGCGGGACGTCATGGACCGGGCACTCCGTGTGACGGACTCCCACGAGCCCAGCCAACTGCGCAGACACCTTGGTATGAACACCCACAATGTCACGGTGAGTTACTACCAGTATCTGGACTTCTGGACCGACACCGACCCGCCTCTCCCTGACCCCGTAGTGTCGGAGGAGGAGCCAACCACCACGTACAACTACCCGAGTGGTTGGAGCACGGTGCTGGAGTTCATCGATCGCGCCCCGGCCACAGACCGTGCCATGAGTCTGCGGGCCCAGCGGGTCTATCAGGTACATTACAACTGGGAGGAGGGTCTGGACAACACCTGGTTCCCAAGCATGCTAGACCCCATCAAGTGGGATGCAGACCTCTACCAGTTCGAGGTCAGGAAGTACGAGTGGCTCCCCGAGGGTGGCCTCAACCCTGTCATCATAGCGAGTCTCACAGTAGACAGCACCTTTGTACACGACACATGGTCTGAGTGGGAGTTCGACCTGCTGAGAAGCCATGTGCGTTATGGAGAGGTGGACGCGGGTGGCAACCCTATCGGTCCCCAGTACATCGAGCCCTTCAGTGAGTACCACGAGCTGGACCATCTGACAGACGTCGCCTTCGTGGAGGACATGGCTGGCTGTACCGGCAACGTGAGCTATCTGGTGGACGACCTCAGGGTCATGACCCACAATGGCACGAGGCAGGTGATCCGCGAGGACTTCAGCTACGGTGATGTTGCCGAGATGGTCGCCAGCACAGCATGGAACGAGTACGGTTCAGCACTGCAGTTTGGCCTCACCGAGGGTGTGAACATGGGGCTATCGCGGTCAGTGCTCAACATCGACCCCGAAGTCCTTGCTGCGTACTTCATGCCTGACGCCCAGCTGGAGTTCCTCAACGGTTGGTACCGCGCGGGCTTCTACAATGAGAGTGTCTACGGAGAGTTCATGGCTGGCTACGATGAGGAGATGGCGTCGTGGATGGGTGCCAGGTGGTACCAGCACTACTCCACCATTCTCGATGTGCCGACCACACGGGACTACACGCTGGTGCTGGAGCATCCCCATGGACTTGGTCTTGACGGTGCTAGACGCGAGCTCTGGGTGGATGGGCGACAGCTGGACATCGGTTATGGTGATCAGGCCCAGGTCTATCTCCGAACGGGGCTCCACACCATCCACGTCCGTACCTTTGCCAACGGGACGAACGACCTGAACACGTTCAGGCTGCAGGTGCAGGGTGCAAGCGCGCAGGACGGCTTCAGGGCCTACGTGCCTCACCACGGACGCATGGCCGCCATCTACTACGACCCTGACCATATGCACCGTATCCGCGAGGGTGGCTCTCCAAGCTACTATCGGGACCCCGACGCGATGAGGACCAAGACCAACGTGATCATGGCCTCTGATGCGATAGGTGGTCTGAAGGTGGTGCTGGATGCCGATGACCTGCTCGACTACATGCTCAGGGACATCAACAGTGGTGGCTACGACGGGACGGGGAGGCCGGTCACTCCTCTGACGGAGACTGCGGGCTCGGTGATCATGAGCGTGGACGCGGTACCTGACACGATCTACAAGGGTGAGTACTCAGGGTCCATTGCCGAGCGGTATCTGGAGTTCAACGGCTACTTCACCACTGACGGCAACATCCCCTTCTACATGACAACCCACGAGGACGGGACCAGCAGTGTCTGGCCGCGGGGGCCGGAATACGTACTGGACATGCCGGCGGAGGCATGGTATCGGTCTGATGGCGCAGTGAAACGGTTCGGCCCCAAGGACATCCCGTATACCGGCCTCTTCGAGGAGAGTGATGATGACCCAGAGTACTGGGCACAGGAGTACACCTATGACCTGGCGGTAAACGCCGATGCCATTGTTCGCTATGTTCGATTCAATCTCAGTGCAAACACAGACGCTAGTCGTGATACTGGCCTTAGAGTCGACGAACTGCTCGATGATGGGTGTTGGCGCAATATTAGGAATCTTAACGGGCCTGACTACGAGTTCGTCCTCGCCCCCGGAAGGACCTCTATTGACATTGACATCATACCCTACGACTCTTATGGCGAAGCTGTTGCAGTCTTGAAGGGTGTCGATGCAGATGGCTACTATGTCTGGGATGCTTCATCAAGAATGTCTTACACACCGCCGGAGAATGTGTTCAATTCACTAGAGATTGAGAGTGAAACAAATTCGCTGACATCAGAAGCTTGCACAACCCTGTCCTTTGACCTGTCGAACACGGACCTTTTCTATGATGCATTCATCGACAGACTATCCTTCGACCTGTATTTCATTTCGGAGTTTCATACTCGAGTCCTGTTCAAGATAAAGGGGATACGAATTCACAAGGAGTTCGGAGTGAGAACGTATCAGGGAGTGGACGAGCAGGCCTCCATGGTTCTACCTGTGCTGGACTCTGGCATCCTAATGGAGCTTGAGTCACAGCGCAGGATACTGCCGAGCAGACAGGCACAGGCTCAACTGCTGCTTGAGAGGGCACTGATGGAATATGGTCGGGGTGGCAGTGTGTGGGACGACAGGATGAGGGCCACTGTCAGGAACTACCAGCTCATCTCACTGGGTACTGTTGAGTTGCGGAGCAGAACCGCTACCACCGCCATGTACACTGCAGATGTGTCTGAGAACCTAGTTGTCACAGAGGTAGACTTCAAAGACGACACAGAGGTGAATGAACTGAACTATCGGCTCAGCTTCGACTTCGTTCAGTCAGCCTCCGCATCCATGGCCTACAGTCCCTTCTATTGGCAGGTACATCTTCCTGCGTCGTCAAAGCTGAAGTACCCCAATGTGATTCCGGGTCAGTCAGAGGACGACGGGCAAGTTCCCGGTCAATGGATGCCGGTCATGTCCACCACCCTCAGTCACGAGTCTGCTGGGGGCATCGCAACAGATACAGGCAAGCTGATTCTCGGCGACTTCAAGGAGTTCTCGCCGCTCTGGTCAGTTGACACACAGTACTTGCGGGAGTCTGGCAGGCGCTACATCGAGTACGGTACCTGGGCCAATCAGGCACCCACCCGCTATGCCGACCCAGTCACATTTCAGGCTGACCCGGATGGTGGTGGTGTGTTGACCTTTGGCCTGTCTCAGATGCTCTCTATGGACCACGCATGGATGAACGCTAGTTTTTCGGAGGCCTATATGGACTACATCGCCCGGGCCAACCAGATGAACGTCTGGGGGCACAACCCCATCCGTGACCTCATCTCCTCGGTGCAACTCGACTACACCGTGGAGGATCGATTGGAGCAGTACGCTCGCGAGGGCTGGCTGGATGAGCTTATCGCAAAAGACCCCACGCTGTTTGACACCTTCATGGACGCAGCCTCAGGCACACTGGTTGCCAAGAGTATCCTTCGTGCCCTGTGGGAGCAGCAGTATGGTGATGAGTGGTGGTACGGCAATGACCAGCTTGACTGGTTCGTGAAGAAGACCGTGTCCGACTACAACGGCGCAGACTGGTACGAGCCCGGGAAGTACTCTGACTCGCCGAAGCCCTTGCAGAAACCTGTCCAGGACTCTCTGTTCGTGACCAACGAGACCATGCAGGTCAGACCTACGGTGCAGGAGTACTCCAACTGGGACGATGACTCACCCAAGGCACTACTGGACTCTGTCC
>CAZLEV010000024.1:0-39522 GCA_964558645.1 uncultured archaeon | reverse complement strand
GATCCAGATTGAAGACCCGTCCACTCTTTCAATCCGTGTAATGCAAATCTACTGGAGAACTCAGACATTGTTAAAAGGAGATGCGTGGAGTACTGAAGATGTGTGCTTATGCCAAGGGCTGTTGAGATTGACAGGCTGAGCAGACTGCTCGATACGATTTCGCTTCGTAGCAGACCTTTCCTTGATCAGTGCTCAGATGCCAAGATGCTGGCGATATCAGATGTGAATCTTGCTTTGGAGCGATACTGGAATTTGACAAAGCAGGCCTTCTACAGTGATGGAGTGCATTTGCCTGATGAACTAAGCAAAAACAGCTATTATCAGGCAGTGAAACAGGCCCTGGGAACAAGAGTCCTCACTGCATCATATGTTGACGCACTTGAGAAACTCCGCTCAAGCTTCTTGGATGGGGTTTTAAGACCCGCAGTGGGGGCCTACTTGGAGAACCAAACACACAGAGCAGAACTGGAGCAGCTCTACGAGAACGCACTGAGACTAGACGGGCTACTTGACCTAGCCAACTTCCTGAGAAAAGTCTCCCACAGATAGATCTCAGCTAGATGCTTCTTCGGGGGGCCGGTCAGCCAGTACTAGGGTGTCGTCGTTTACAATCCTTGCGATTCCAAGGCTCTCAAACTCTTCAGCCCATTTTCGGACCTGTGCAGGCGATATACCCAGAGAGCGCTGAATCTCGCGGAGTGACATCTCATGGTTCTCCTCAACCATGAGAAATGCCTTTGTCTTCTCAGTACTCTCCATCAAATCGAGATATCCCTGAAGTCTATTCTGAGTGTACTCAAGCTGGGTCTTCATCGACTCGTATTCGCGTGTTGTTCGGTCCATAGCTGCGGAAACCCGTCCCAACTCTCCACTTACACGCTCAAGCTCCCGAGCCCTGTCACCTGACTCGTATGAACGGATTCTTGCTTTCAAATCGTCTATCTCAGCCAACCGTTCAGTCGTCTTTTCGATGTTGACCTCCATCTTCGACACTTTGGCCTTGGCATCCTCGAGCTCGAGTTCTCCCTTTGCAAGCTGAGAAAGCAGTTCCTTGGTCTTTGCCTCAGACTCATCAGCTCGCCGATTAGCCTCGTCGACCTTCTCCTTCAGCAGATCTCTAGACGCCTCAAGTGACTTGACAGTTTGGCGCAGTTCTGCAATGGCGCTGGTATCTGCAGACGGCGAAGATCTGAGTTTTGCAACTGCTTCTTCAAGACCTTTGCTCCTCTGCCTCTCCGTATCCAGACTCTCTTGGAGAGCTTGAATCTGACTCTCTCTATTATCGAGTTTCTGTTTTGTCAGTGTTAGGTCCCGATCAAGCTCCTCCAGACTACGTTCCATCGTCTTCAGTTTTTCACTGACTTCCTTTGGTACCTCAACCTTAGGCTTCATGCTGAGAGCCTTAGTCAGAAACTCAATCTCTGTGCTGGTACGCTGCAAGAAATCATCAGTACTAGCTTTCAGGTCTGCGAGTTCCTCCGAGGTCACTTTCAAATCCTCTTTCAGACTGTCGGTCAAATCTCGGATTTTGTCTAGAATAGGCGTTGAGATTTCAGAGGTTAGGGTCTCTTCAACGTCAGCGAACTCTTCCTCAACAATCGGCTTGACTTCCTTCTCCACATAGGTGAGCTGTAGGTTTGTCTTGGCGCGCCTTCTGCTCCGAGAGGTCACTGTTTCCTTGAGGTTCACGAGATTCCCCTTGAGGCCGACAAGAAAAGATAGAACCACAGGAATGAGCTCACGCTCGATCTTGTCGATGCTCGAGTCCATGACAGCAAGATTTCGCTCCACCATATTGATGTTTTCTCGGAGTCGCTTGTTGCTCTTCTCAATCTCAACTCTTCGACGAACTTCTTCAGCAGACTCTACTTTGAATATGTCGCCAGATATGCGACCAGACTCTATTAGGTCCTGCTTCATCTCCTCATCGACTCCCAAATCACTCAGGAGTTTGCCGATCACAGCTTTCTCATCCTCACCGTTCACATTGTCGTTCTCCTTAGTCATAACAGGACCTCGTTAACCTCAATACAAATGGACAAAGGCCTTTTGGGGGTTGACAACACATAAATCTATTCGCAGTCGGGTCGAACTACCAAATCTATGTCTGGGTGATACAATTTGCGACTCAAAATAGAGATGCAGGCCAGCATCCACAACATGGGAACGTCCAAAATCAAGGATGGAAAGATGTTCTGGCATCTCTATACAGACATGGCAAATCAATTTGTGGATATGATTGATGTCTTTCCTCCAGCGCGATTTGTAGAGAAAGCAGAACGCAATATGGTTGCAGTGGTAAAAGTACCAGAGCTGAGTCCTGGAGAGAGCTTCACCCCAACGGTTGTCCTGAGAATTGACACCACAACACGCGACTGGATGATGGAACCACAAGATACGCCGGACCAGATTAAGTCACGACTTCGAGGAACATTTGGCAAGATGAAGAAGTACTGGGAGGTCGAGGATCCGGTCATCCAAGAGCTTTCCCAGAGCATTGCGGAGAATGTAGCCACCGACGAGTCATATCTCAAACTCGCATACGAGGTCGTCCGGGATCGCTTGAAGCTGAAGACCCATCTCGATGAACGCAAGGGGGCATCACGAGCTGTAAGAGAGAAAGAGGGAGACTGCGATGAACATGCGGACCTTCTCATTGCTCTCGCAAGGGCTGTGAAGATTCCAGCAAGACGGGTTCTCGGCCACTACTACAAAGGAGTTCCAGAACCAGAACCTCATGCATGGTGTGAGGTGTTTCTTGAGCGGCTGGGCTGGATTCCGGTCGACCCGGCCCTCAATCGATTTGGAGTACTGAACGAGAATTACTTCTCACGCATCCGCGAGGGGCTAGTATCGCAACGCCCACCTATCCAACTCAAACTAAACCGTAATACCTCTGCAGCTCCCACGATTGAGGAAGACATCAGTATGGTACGCATCCCCAACGGCTCATAGCTAGAGGCCGCTTATCTTCCCCGACTTCTCAAGTGTCACAAACAACTCAGCCCCAAAATGCCAGCTTGAGTGGGAGTCAAACACACAGCAAGATACTCTGGGGAGGGTGGGGGCATCCAGAGCACTGCGAAGTGTGGATGCAAGATGGTAAGTCATCATCTCCCCGTACGCCGAGACCTGAGGGAGGGATTCGAAGAATCGTTTCTTCGTAGATTCAAGGGGGCCAGGCTTGTAGTCGCAGACTTGGATCATTCCATCTGAGTATCGAACCAAATCAATGTGACCGGAGAGATGGTAGTAATCAGACCAGACAGGAACCTCCCGAGCAACAGTCATTGGGTCTCTGCAAAGGAATTCTCTCAGTATTCCATGGTCTGCACAGTATGAAAAGTCATCAATCTCTCTGTGGAAGTCCCGTATCATCTTAACTAGGTCATCTTCAACAGATGGTCGGATGGTCCCACTCTTCATGAGTTTTCGACGCAGTCCGATATGAGATGCTGGACTCATCTTGGCCGGTCTCAACGAAGAGGCCCGCGAATAGAACGGATCACTAAAAGGGGCCTCAGGAATGTTTCCTCTGGCCACAGATTCAAGATGGGCCCAGAGAGCCGCCAAGTCGCCTTCTGCGTTTCCCAGTGCCTCATGGTTCGACCGATTCCATTGGAACTCGTAGGCCACCTTGCCCTGCCGATACTCTCTTCCAACAATATCAGAATCGTCGGGATTCATCGTTCAGTCACATCGTCAGGAGAGTCAATCTTTTTAATGCACCGACGGGCATGTAATTGAAGGTGCTCAGTCGATGACATACGGCTTTGTGATTTATTACAGATTCAAACTGCTAACCCCCGAAGAGGCAGAAAAGGCGAGAGAATTCTGGGCAGAATTCAGGAATGAGTCTTGGCCCAAAGACCTAGAGATTGTCGGTAACTACACACATGCTTGGGGAACTGAATGGAACGGTTGGCTGTTGGTCGAGACTGAGAACCCGGTAACCTTCTTTGAGTTCTGGCCGTTCTTCAGAGACAAAACAAGGTGGTATATCGACAATACACGCACAATCATCGGTGTGAAGAAGAAACCGGAGGATTGGATGCACTAAGAAGAAGGAAGGGACTTGGAATCACATCCAAGACCCTAGTAAGCGGAAGAGCCCTGTGGGCTCGTTTCCGGATACTTCTCCTACTTGAGCGCGGCATCTTCCATGAGCTCTACAATCCAACTCAGATCCTTTTCGAGGATACCATCTCCGCTCTTATACACGACAAAGGAACCGGCTTGAGCGTTGATCGAGGTAGTCAGAAAGGCTCCACTTGGATAAGCGAAACTTCCCCTGAATCTATTGATCTCGCCCTTGTACCTACGAGTGTAAAGGGCAATCTCGTCCTCGGTCTGAATACCTTCGCCTTTCAGTTCGACTTGAGAAAGATTCCCTTTCTCTAGTCCTGAGAAAAGAACAGATGATATCTCGGCTGCAGAGTCATAGAGCTTCTTCGCACCGCCATCAAGATTCAGAGGAGCAGTGCTGACTTCAGTCAGTTCCTCAAACCTGTTCAAGAACCTCCGAGCTGTCCTTTCAGCACCTCGAATCTCCAGCACGTTCTTGTCAAGTTTGATGAGAACATGAGCACGGTCAACGGATGTGACGGGTTCGGATGCAAGACTGCCATCTGACTTATACGTCAATACCTGTACCCGGAAATCCGAGAAGAACTCAGCTGATATCGTCTTCCCCTTCGATTTGACTGTGCCAAAGCCCGCATTGAGAGAATCCTTCTTGCCTGGAGTGTAGCGGTTTTCTTTCAGCAAAGCCTTCAACTTCGTTGTTGATAGATCAGGTGGAGTCATCCTGTAGAGTTTGACTGCCAGACTAATCCCTCTAACTCCTTCAACAAACTTGCGGCTCGCTGAGGAACTCTTTTTCTTCTTGCTCTTGCTCAATTTGCCTCATCTCATGTTTCTATCTTTGTAGGTCAAGGCCCATCCCGACGTGCTGTCACCAGTATGCCGTGAGTTTGACAAGCTGATGCCATCCGGGGTGATTACTTACCTCTACTTCCAGTGGAAAACTTCCAATATAAAGCAGACATCAAACCTAGGCATTAGTTCAGCTATACCAAGATAATACGTGGATGCATGTCAGGGTATGAATTCGAAGCAATTAAGTGCATAGACAACGAAACGAATGTTCCATTTGGCGCGAAATGGGTTTTAGACTAAGGAACCTACGACAGAAGCCGCAGAATATCTTTGTGAATGACGGGGGTATCGCTCTCAAAGGAACGAAACGACCGGGCCATTGCCATCTCAATACAAGATCCAATCATCTTCACGTCCTTACACCACAGAAGGTGACCACGTCTGGCCATCTCGCCAATGAGCTGGGCCTGATGACCCTCCATGAGTGTAGTATTCTCAACAACAACAAGCCGAAGTCCTCGAGTTACACACTCCATCGTGGTGCCTGCACCACCAGTGCTCACTATGACAGATGCTCGGCTGTATGCTGGCTCCAGTGAGCGAATGAACCTGAAATAGTCAATGTATTGTGGAATGTACGACCCGCGACCTATCTGGGCCACGACGCGCTCAGATATCTCACCAGAGCCTACCAATCGATCAACTTCCGAGATTAGCGGGTCGAAGTGAGCAGTTCCAACTGTTACAAAAATCATAGGAGCTGGCCTCCATAGCGCGCATCAGGTATAGCCGAAGCCAGCTCCGGCCACTGGACGAAGAAGAGGTCCGTCTTTCCCAACAGAAGCTTGCCCGTCATAGAAAGTGATTCGACCCGAGAAAGACTCTCTACGTAGACAGTCTTTATCCCTAGTACTCGTGCAGCAAAGAAAGTTGGGACTGTCAGACCTGTGCCACAGCTTATCACGACAACCGGACGAAACACCGTGAAATAGATGAAACTGAGCAGAAGGGTCGCAACAGTCCGGATGACTGACATCATCCTCGAATCGTCTGGAAGAAGTCTGGGAGCCAGAACTCTTAGTGTTAATCCTGGAATCCTTATCTTCTTCGGAGTGAGCCTGTCAAGAAGGTCAATCAGGTAGATATACGCAAAGTTCTCTCCTAGCAAGTCAACTAGAGAAAACGTCTGAGCAGTGTGGCCGCCTCGACCCAGGACGACTCCGATCTTCCTCATCGTGCACTCGAGTGTGAGAATGATGTCTGCCACATAAAGGGTTCTCTCAACGGATGCATTTCAAGTTCTAACAGCTTCTTCACCTTGGGTGTCCTTCCGTAACTGTCATTAGTGAGATTGAAGGGCTCTGATGAGCGAACTGGTTGCATAACAAGTTCAGCGATGTTTCCCCAGAGATGAATGGGAGAAGGTACTATAGAGGCTGCAAGATGACGGCTGTGAAATCGACTGAAACGCACCCACTCTTCAATGAGCTGGTCGCGATTGTTGGAGATACGAGAGTAAACGATAACCCCGTGATTATTTCATCCTATAGCAAGGATGCATCTCATCTCACTGCTGAGAGGCCCGGCATTGTCGTGATGCCAGAATCTGTTGAGGAGGTTCAAGCGATTGTGAACCTCTGCAGAGAGAGGGGTATCGCATTGGTGCCTGCAGGGGGCAGAAATGGCATATGTGGAGCCTGTCTGCCGCGAGTTCAGAATGCCGTGATGCTCGACATGGTCAAGATGGACAGGGTCGTTGAGGTTGACGAAGACGTCATGACAGTCACAGTGGAGGCCGGTCTGAGATGGGCTGAACTCATCCATCGGCTCCACGAGAAGGGCTACAAGTTGGGTTTTCGAGGACCATATGGAGGAAATGCCGGAACTGTTGGAGGGTCAACTAGCATCAATAGCATCGGATATGCAGCCTCCAAATATGGACCCTCAACCGAGGGTGTAGTTTCTCTCGAGGTTGTCCTCGCAAACGGAGAGATTCTGCAGACAGGTACCGGCTGGAAGGAGGGAGCGAAGCTGTTCGGCCGATATTCAACCTACAACGATTTAACTGGTATCTTCCTCGGGGACCATGGGACCCTTGGCGTGAAGACAAAGGTCACATTGAAGATCTACCCAAGAGCAGAACACTTCGCATATGGCGATTTCGGGTTCAAGAGCCTCGAGGACGCTACAGCAGCATTTCACGAGGTACAGAAACTAGGATTTACGGAGGAGCTTAACCTGTTGGCGGACAGGCAGTCAACTGACACATTCTTCCCTGGGTTCCTGGATAGCCATCCTGAGATTCAGTCCATGTTTGCCTCGGTCGTTCAGGAAACAGATGAGCAGCTTGCAAAGAGAAAAATGCAAATCATAAGAGAAGTGGCACTGGAACACGGAGGAAAGGACCTGGGAAACTTCGCCTCACAGATGCATTGGGGAGAGATGTTCAATCTGGTGCAACCGCTATTCAACAATGGCTTCTGGCTCAATACCTGCCATCTGCGGCCAATACCAACAATTCCCAAGATCATGAAGAAGCTCTGGGCAATCTTCGACAAATACGATGCCCTCAAGAACGGTATCAAGTGGATAGCAAGCTGCCTTGGCTCCGAGCGGACTTATGCGACCGGATGGATCACAATCTTCCCGCCCAATAGAGAGAAGATGGAACTCGGGCTGAAGATGTGGAACGAAATGCTTGACGCCATCATTGAAACTGACGGGAGCCCATATTGGAACGGCCTCTTATGGGAAGACAGGGCACTTGAGAGAACCAATGAAACCTTCCTGACTACGTACAGGAGCATCAAGAAGGCGCTAGATCCTGACAACGTGTTCAGTCCTCATGTGTTCCAAGGAGTTGAATGAGATGGAGTTCGTTAATCTGCAGAAGTACGAAGAGGACTTGTGGCTTTGTGCACGATGTGGCGATTGTGCCCTTGCCGACAAGACAGTTGCCTCGGACCGAAATATATACCATCCCTGTGCCGTCAAGAACGTACTTGGGTTTGAGACATATTCCGCTCGAGGACGGGTCATGGTCATGAATGATTTGCTAGATGGGAGCCTAGAGGTCAATCACGCCATCGTGGACTGGCTCTATACCTGCACCACCTGCAAGTCGTGTCAAGAAACCTGTACAGCAACAGCAGATGGAATTCATCTTCCCGATATGACGGAGGCCTTGCGCAAGGATCTCGTCCAGAATGGCTTCGGGATGGAAAAGCATGTGGTGATTGAAGACTCCATCATCAATGAGGCCAACCCCTACAAGGAATCAAGAGATACTCGGCTAGACCTCTTTGGTGATCGGGATTGGCCCGAGAAGGCATCAGTTGTCTACTTCGTGGGCTGTACCAGTGCCTATCGCGAGAAAGAAATAGCAAAGACAACCGTTGAGCTACTCGACAAGATAGGAGCCGACTATACGGTTCTCAAGGACGAGCGATGCTGCGGTTCAGTCCTTCTGCGACTCGGGCGTACCAAGACCTTTGGAGATCTGACGAAGCATAATATCGACGCCATTAAAGCGACAGGTGCTAAAACGGTGGTGACGGCGTGTGCAGGTTGCTTCCGAACGTGGAAGGTCGACGTTCCGGAGCAGGGATACAAGTATCCATTCGAAATCCTGCACATCACAGAGTACCTAGACCGACTGATTCAGGAGGACAGAGCTTCCTTCGAGGCGCCTGAAACCATTAAGGTGACATACCATGATCCCTGTCATCTTGGACGACATGCGGAGGTCTACGAGGCCCCGCGCAGGGTTATTGAGGCCGTTGAAAACGTCGAGCTCGTAGAGATGGAAACCAACAAGCGGTATGCTCATTGTTGCGGATCGGGTGGCGGCGTGAAGAGCAGCTACGGTGAGATGGCGGATGAGATCGCAGCTAATAGGATTGAGGAGGCTGAAAAGAGTGGTGCAGAGATTCTGGTCACGGCCTGTCCGTTCTGTCATCGAGGCCTTGAGGATGGTGCGAAGCACAGAGGCAGCAATATGCCGGTGGTTGACCTACCGACATTTGTGCTCCCGTATCTCGTAACTGGAAAGAAAGGAAGAAGAGCTGAAGGAAGCGAGCTCAAGCGGCAGTTCATGGAATACCTGTCCCAACATCCGAAGATCTTCGATGGTCTCAAGAAAGGGGCTGTCATCGACTATATCATCGGAGATGAGAGATTCCATGTCCTTGTGACGGGAAAGAAGTCAGTTGATGTAGTTCCTAGAAGAGCAGAGAACCCAGACGTCGAGCTGACATTCTCTGAGGGGGCTGTTAGAGACCTGATAACCTTCGAGAAAGAGGATGATTATGCCGCTCAGTTTGGCAAGTTCTTCAAGGAGCCAACCGATGATAGGTGGATCAAGTTCAACCTGAGGCTGAATATAGTCAAACTGCTCATGAAGGGATATCGGAAGTTCGCCCAAAAAGCGGGTCTCATATAGAACGCTCTACTGTTAATGTCCTCGGGAAAGACATATCTCTGATGCCCAATACCAGTACCGTGCCCACCAAATTGGTGTCGTCTTCGTCATAAGGACGTGCCAAGGCACTCAACAAACAAGGTGTTCGAATTGAGTGAACTTGAGAGAACGATAGAAGACTATGTCCAGAAGAAGACTTCCGACGCTGCCAGAGAGAACTGGGAGATGGCTGTGACAGCCGGCAAGGAAGCTCCCTTCAACTACAGGCTGGACCACGTCCGCCGTGTAGTGGATCTTGCAAGAAGAATTGGGGAGTCTGAGGGGGTGGACTCTCAAGTACTCACACTCTCAGCATGGCTGCACGATATCTCTAAACCAGGCCTAAACTCAAGAGGAAAGCACGGTGAGAAGAGCGCGGAGATTGCCGCCCAGATCTTGGACGAACACCAAGTCCCTATGGAGAAGATTGGGCTTGTGCAGGATACAATCACAAAGCACGTGGGACTGACTCTCGATCGCCCCCTTGACACTGCAGAGGCAAGGGCACTATGGGATGCTGACAAACTGGTCAAACTGGGAGCCATCGGGATTATTCATTACACTCTCAACAGCCTCATCCTTGAACCCGGTCAGTCATCGCACGATTTCTGCAATGCGTTTGAAGAGTTTCTTCCTTTGGCAGAGAGAATAGCAGAGAGCATGAACACCGAGATTGGCCGAAGGCTCGCATCTGAGAGACTCGAAACACTGAGAGGATTCATACATGATTTACAGCGAGAACTGGGAAGAGGTGAGGGAGACAAAGATGGCTGAAAGGATGAACGCGGGAATTCTGACAGTTGGCAATGAGGTTCTAGAAGGGATAGTTCTTGACACGAATTCGCACTGGTTAGAATCTCGACTAAGGATCATGGGCGTTGAGATAATTCGACATGCCACAGTACGAGATGACAAGTCCGAGATTGCACAAGGGCTGGATTTCTTGCTATCATGCTGCAATCTAGTCATAACAACAGGTGGACTCGGCCCAACCCATGATGACAAGACCTTGGAAGCGATTGCGGACTACTTCGACGTGAATACTCAAGAGGATGCAGCTGCCGCTGAAATCGTGAAGAGGCAGTATCGAGAGCTGTACGAGAAGGGCATAGTGGACTCTCCCGAATATACAGAGAAGCGGGCAAAGATGGCAAGAATACCGGAAGGCTCAAGTCCACTAGATAATAGAGTTGGCGGAGCCCCTGGAGTGTTCGTCAAGAGGGAGAGCATATCGCTTTTCGCTCTACCCGGAGTACCAAGTGAGATGAAGTTCATCTTTGAGGATTCGGTTTCTCCGTGGATACGAGAACATCTGGGTGGACAGCTCATGGAGCAGGTAGTAGAATTCCCTATCAAAGATGAAACAGTCTTTGCCCCGTTTATTGATGCAGTGATGGACACCCACCCCCACATATACATCAAGTCGATGCCCAAGACCTATGGTTCCTCTGATGTTCTCAGGGTATGGATCTCAGCCAGAGGAGAAGACAAGAACCAGCTTGCACGAAGAATAGATGAGGCGATTGCTGAACTGGAGGATGTTTCAGGGCTTCATGCAGAACCCGAGAGCGAACACTAGAGGGTCCCTCCAGTAGTAAGACAAGACCAGACTCAGAACTTAGCTAGTTGTCGAGCTGAAGAAACGTAAGCGCCGATAAGTATATGCAGTAGTAGTGAGTGCGGATGACACCAGGAGAGGTACTCCGGTGCAAATCGAGCTCATGATTGATTTAAATGATATCATTGTGTACTTCATCGCGCTGATCTATGTGGTGATAGTCCTCACAACTGGCGATGTCCTCCGGAGGAAGTTGAACCTGGGTCCCGATTTCACAAGGAAGGTGATCCACCTTTTTGCGGGAGCAGCTATATGGACCACTCCATACTATACCCATGCTTGGGTCGCAACCCTGGTTGCCTTGACTTTTGTCGTCTTCCTCTGGCTTGCCAGTGCGGAGAGATTCGAGAGATTCTTCTCGGCCATGGCACGACCTGAAGATCTCGAACACGGCAGCGTGAGAGGACCCTTCTGGTACGCGGTGAGCATCACCATCCTCACAGGATTCTTCACGCTGACTGGAAATGAGAGCCTGTATTTTCTCGGAGCCGCAGGAATCCACATCATGATGCTCGGAGATGGAATGTCTGCACCAGTTGGTATGAGATTCGGTATAAACCATACGCGCGTGATTAGCGGCTCAAACAGGTCGCTTCATGGGTGCGTAGCACTCTTCGCATTCGGGTTTCTTGGTGCGATGATTGCATTCTGGTTCTTCGGTATCCAGAACTACGGGGTCTTCGTAAGCGGTGGACAGATACTTCTCTTGGAGATGATAGTAATGGCACTCATTGGAGCAGGTTCGGCCACTCTCATTGAACTTGTCAGCCCCAAAGGAACCGACAACATAACAGTGCCACTGATCGCAACGGCGATTATGTTTCTTACGGGCCTCTTGCTTGGAGTTATCCAGACATAGAGCCTAACGATTGGCGTCAACAACAAGACGATAGTAGTAGGTTCGACCGGCCGTCGGGCTGTCTCGCTCAATTCTCACAACTTGTCCGGGTCGCGCGCCCAGCACTTTCACAGCGGGATCATCTCTGAGAATCCGGGGGAGCTGTGGCCTATCGATGCCGTAGTGCTCCAAGACTAAGTCTACCTCTTCAGGGCTTGCCACAGTATGCTTTGGAACCAGCTGATGGTCGAAGAGGTCAAAAGATGCGTAATTGCCCTCTACCAGTTCAACACGATTTGCACGAGCATGCTTCTTCGCCGCCGGAGTGAATCGACTGCCGCCCACAATCATGCCTTGGAATGCCTCGTATTCCTCCATATCCCTGACGAGGTCTTTCACATAAGCGACGCCGATTACCTTCTGTTCCTTGAAAATCCAGACCAGCATCCTGATAGTGTACTCGCCTAGCTGGCGGTCAGGGATCATCTCGTAGCGGTCTTCGTATTCATTCAATTCTTCTACTCTGTAGCCGCGTAGATTGAGTAGTTCCCTTGTCTTTACCACATAACTTGGAAGTTCTACCATGGCAGTGACTCCTCGAAGAAGCTCATTGGTTCGCCTTTTAGTGAGCATATAAAGATTATCAACTGTATAAGGAAAAGATGTCAGCGGGTGTCCGAAGATAGCACTTGGAGGGGCTACTCCTCATACAATCGCATTGGTTGATTGCAGCATACCAGAGTACCTGCGCCTGACTTTTTGACGACAATGACCTGCTGGCAAATGTCGCATACATATGTTGCTCCTTCTTTGGCCATATTGCTTAGCTCCTGTCTGGCGCACTAGCATACAATCTCGCTTTAACACTATCGCTAGAAACGTAAGACCTGCAGAGTTAAGTAGAGAACTCGTGACCTCTAGGCCAGGCAGATCTCCAATGCAATCTAGGAACTCAGCGAGAGTACTGATGGTGATGGCGGCTGTCATCTGGGGCTCCACATTCATGGTGGGGCGGGTTATTGTGAAGGACGCAGACCCTCTGGGCATCACCTTCTTACAGAACTCTATAGGGGCGCTGATTCTGATAACCGCCCTTGTTTGGAAGAACAGAGAGGCAGATTCGAAGGGACTCGAGTTCTTCGGCCATCGGGCACTAGTTGTCTTGGGGATCCTTAATGGGCTGGCCTATGGCTCAAACTACATCGCCCTGTACTATACAACCGCAATCAACGCCAGCCTCTTGGTCAACTTTGGTGTGGCGTTAGTTCCCGTATTTGCATTCTTGATTGGCCGCGAGAGTGTGTCCCATCGAAACATCGTTGCACTTGTGATAGGCATTTTCGGGACAGTTCTTGTGACTACAGGCGGAGATCTGGGGGCTGTAGTCGAAGGAGGTTTCATCGGAGAGCTGCTGGCACTGTTTGCTGGACTCGTTTGGGCACTCTGGATTGTTCTTGCGTACAATGCCATGAGACAGGCACAGAAACCTCTCCAGGTTGCAGCTCCGAATGCCGCATATACCGCAATCGTTCTGGGTATTGCAGCCTTCATCTTCTCGAATCAATCAGGAATACAGACTGCTTCCAGTGTGACTTGGGCAGGAATCATTTACCTTGGCGTATTCTCTATCGGTATAGCTTTCCTACTGTACTACGAGGGGCTGAAGCATCTCGGGGGTACAGCCTCTGCAGTCTATCTTCTGTTGCAGTCTGCAGTTGCTATGTTCCTCAGTTTCGTCTTTCTGGGAGAATCACTGACGCCTGTACAGCTCATAGGAGCATGCATGATGCTGTCCGCGGTGGTCGTTACCGACTAGATACACGAAGAATGTATATCCGAGTCTAGTGTACGAACATAAATATAGACGAAATGTGTTGACATAACAGAGCAGCGAGAGGCGATTTGTGTGGCCGGATTGACAAAAGGCATGATTGCGGACGTCAAGAAGAAGGGCGAGATAAAACTCCCAGAGGATTTCTTCAAGAATCCCGAACTTAAGGACATGAAAGCTGCGATGGTTATCTACTTCGAGAAATCGGGCGAGGTAAGACTCATCCCCATGATGAAGGAGGGTGGTGCCCGAGTACGGCTCGAAGTTGAGAAGGTCAATCCAGCACTCATGCAGACGATGACGAGTCTCTTCAAGCAGCACGACTTGAAGGTACTGTTTACAACTGGTTTCTGCTTCGAGCAGAACAGATGCGTCTACGAAGTGTATTTTGCAGCAGACTCGATTAGAGAGAAAGAGACAAATATCAGAAACACAATCAACAGTATTCCCGGCCTATACAAGAGCGAGTTTGAGATTCTTGAGATAGGTCTCGAATGGTGAAGCTATACAATCCTCAGGGCAACGTTCTCTTTCGCATGGGTTTCAACCAGTTCTAGATCAATCTTCAGGAGCGAAGTCAGATACCCATGGATGAACGGGGCCGGGTAAAATGGACTGCCAATCACAATCTTGTCGTCATGTAAAGAGATAGAGCCCCAACCATGGTCTTGAAGCAATTCGAAGACCAGGTCTCGCGCATCTTCATCAGAGGGGTTCTTATCGTGGTAGATCTTGACAATATCAGCTATTGGCGACTGACTGCCAGCAGTGACGCCGAGGTCATGTTGCTCCGAAGGAGTGAGTTTGGAGAAGAACAGAGAGGATTGGCTGTCGGACTCGAATACAACACGAAAGGAGTCTATGTATATGCCCCGTTCGCCCCATTTGTGGGCAGTGAAATCAATGAACCACCTGACCGCATCTTCTATCATCTGAGCGCGTGACCGCGCCACTCGTTCCTGGACCAGCTCATCTATATGCTCTACAAGTGACTCACTCATAGTGACGCTGATAATCTTCTTCTTATCACTGTGGGAACTGCTCGACTTCTTCTTGGAATCAGGACACATTCCGGTTTTCACATCCTGCCCCTTAACCTCAGGCATTACCTCGACAAACTGTTAGTGCGTATTCAAAGATACGCACCCTTACTAACATCGACGCTAACATACTATATGAACTCTTTGGGAAATGGCTAAGAAGCCTCCACAAGCAATAGAGTCAAATGCATTCGCTAGTCTTGCATTCCGAAACCACATTACTGGTGGATTCTGATGGGAAGATGATACGTTTGGCGTATTGTGAGCTTTGGCTTGAGATGAGAAGCGTAGAAAGAGCGTTTCGAGTTGCTCTACTTGTTCCTCAGGGAGTTGAGATTCCTGAGGGTTTCTTCAGATCTGAAATTCAGAATGAACTACCGGAGAAGGAGCTCTATTTTTCGGAATGGTTCTCAGGCATTGCCTCAGCGAAAGATACAATGAATGACACCGCCTCTTTCTACAATGACCGTTCGATCCAGTTCTTGTTCTTTCGAGAGATTCGGCCTATGACACAGTGCGAGTAAAACGAGGGAGAAAGAAAGTAGGATGAGGGGCGAAACCCCTCAAACAGGATACACTTCATGTAGGCCAGGGAATTGCAAGACCTAGAGTCACCGGACTCAGTATCACGACTACTCCAACAGCAATTGCCGCAAGACCAACGAGAACGCTGACAGGAGTGCTGGCAAAGACCTTTCCAATCAGCTGGATGAGCTTGATAACGAGGCCTCCTAGTACGTAGACCACACAAAAGATGATTACGCCGATAACAATCATCCACTTGAGTGAGATGATCTGTTGGATGTACTCACCAATAACGGCCATCTCAGCGTATTGGGCAAGAAAGCCATAAAGTGTGAACGTACCGAATATTGCTACTGCCAATGCAAACAGAAGGGCCAATGGAAACTTGTCTAGCAGTCGCATCACAAGGGTGAACCCTATGATTACCAGAACTGCGGCAACAAGTGCACCGCCCGGATTAGTCGTATAGACGACATACCCAACCAGAATATCCAGCGCACCTACAAAGAATCCTAGGAAGGACCCTAGTTTGACAATCGCGTCGAATACCCATCCAAGGAGGGGAATGGGATCTGTTATGTTCTCCAGAAGCCATGCGGCTGCAAGAATCCCTGAGCCAATCAACACCCAGCCCACGACCCACGGGTCCTGGAAGAAGAGCATGATTTCGTCGAGAGAGAGGTCGAAAACACCAAATTGTAACATTAATCACACCTCAGTCTAACCACTCGCAGCATAGTCTTAGCCGTTAAAAAACCTATGTCCTCCAGCTAGAAACCCAGAAGATTGGATGATGCAGAGAGTGCAAACCAATAGAGGAAGCCACAGATGATTCCAAACAAGATGGACTTCGAGCCTCCGACCATTCTGGAGTTCTGATAACCTGAAGACGCTGTGGTTATGAAGAGAAGCAATGAGAGGGGGAGCATGTCAATCATAGTCACGGAACCAGGAGTCCATGAAGGTCCTTCTGATAACAATGCCCCTATGTAGAGATATGGAGCAAGTGACGAGAGAAGGCCAAGCACTACAGAGCTCGTTATTGATAGAAGATATACTTTCAGTCGCTGGGCCTGAATTATTGACTCTCTCTCACGGAGGATTGTAGATCTCGCTATCAGACGAGATGCAATGCGCGAAAGTCTATCGCCTGCTTCCTTTGTAGAGAACTCACACATGCGAGGAATCATCCGATACATGTTCGCTACTCGCTGCCCCAAGGCATCATCCGCTGAGTCGTTCATGGCCTCCTCAATCCCTTTAGACTCCCAAGTAATGGACCTGATCGTGGAGTCCAAAAGTGATTGAATCCGCGGAGACGCATCATCGCGAACCTCAACAACCGCGACTTCTAATGTGTCACCATTATTGAGCCGCTCTGCAAGAAGAATCATGAAGTTGAGGAAGTCATCATATTCTGCCATTATCTCAC
Source organism: uncultured archaeon (assembly GCA_964558645.1). Lineage (GTDB taxonomy): Archaea > Asgardarchaeota > Thorarchaeia > Thorarchaeales > Thorarchaeaceae > TEKIR-12S. The sequence goes on along the minus strand of CAZLEV010000024.1, from coordinate 22,901 downwards.
TCTGTGACGGTGGACTTGGACTCATCTTCTGAGGTCTATCGAAGTATGCAGCAAACCCACTTGTGAAACGAACACGGAATAGCGCATTCAGACCGATAAGAAGAGGTGCAAAGAGGAGTATGATAGGGTCGGTCGCCATTCCAGTCAGTGCTAGGGAAAGAGTGAGCAGGATTGGGACATAGGTTACAAGAGCCGCTACAACCAGAAGGCGACTCTCGAGCTCGAGATTCCTAGAGCGTAAAGACATATCCGCTTCGAAGGCATGACCTGAGAGTTCATCAAGCAACTCGGTCTTTTGTTCCAAAGCAGATATCACTGCAGTGATGTATCGCCGCACGTCGTCAGAGGGTTGGTTTCTTGCGAACTCCATCAACGACTCCTCAGGGGGGATTCCATCTGCTGCATCTCTCAAGATGCGCTGAAAGGCAGATGAGAGATAGGGGTGATCAGACTCGGCCACCAAGGAGATTGCATCGAAGATTGTTCCCCCAGATTGAAAGACTAGAATGAACTGCTCGAAAAGAAGATCGGCCTCCTCAGCTAGACTCAACCTGTAGCTGTTCATTTTCGAAACAGGGTAGTTCACTGTCACATAATAGGTGATGATACCGATGATTAGTGAGAGAGGGATGGCAACAATCAGTTGAAGACTAAAGACAACTGCAGTCAGACCACTGAGTATGATAATGACGGACGAGAAGAAGTAGGCGATCGAAAAGACTCCCCGCGTACTGATATCCAGCAACGGACGAAGAAAGACTACAGCCTGCTCCAGTTCGGAATCGCTCCTTTGACGCCCGAGTTGAGAATACACAGGGATGCGTTCTCCAAGTCTTATGAGTCTCTCATACAGAGCCATCGCAATTCCGACTACTCATGCTGGCTGGACTCTCTTAAATCACGCGCTAGAAAAAGTCTGTCAGTCGGCTCTGGGTGATAAAGTGTTTGTAAGTTTCGCTCACATCCAGATAGCTGTCTAATGAGTTCTGGAGCGTTCTTCCCACAGCCATCAATGCTTCATCAAGGCTACTGAGCTTCTGGGGTTTCATGTCCAATCCTCTTCTTGCTATCTCCCTGAACCGCCACACACCGAGAGGGACCCATTTTCTGGGGTCAATTTCCATAAAGACTATGACACCCGCCTGTCTTCGCATCTCAACCAGACGCTCCAAGACAGGGAGGCGAGTTGCATAGTAAGCTCCCGTGACATCCTTAGCATACTCTTTTCGGCCCTTCGCGAACTCATGGTCAGATATGACATGAGGCGCACGGCCACTCAGCCAACACTCTAGGGCTTCGAATTGCCAAGAATTGGGCATCATCAAGATGGTGACTCGATTTCCAAGAGCGTAATCGGTGAACACTAGATAGTCGTTGATCCATCTGAAGCGAAGGACCTCCTTCTGCAACTCCTTCGCGACGATATCATCAACTGCCGTGATGCTCCACTCAGTGGGAACAAGACGTCGTCTCTTTTTGGCTCCCAGCATTCCAATCGAGAAGAGCCTCGTGACCTGTTGCTGGTGGATGCCCTCGTCGAAGAGAGTCTTGACACCTGTAGTTGCATCTAGGTCTGTGTCAGAGGTCACCTTATCCACAGCCTTCGGAACTGCAGGGTTGTCTTCCAGTCTGAAGCTCCGAAGAGGCGCTGATGGGCCGATGGGAAGCGTTCGCCCCGAGAACACTCGCGTGAAACTCGGACGTTTGATTAGTGTCGCCTCTGACGAGGCGGGAGTCTCAGATAGAGCCATTGTCTGGGTCTCATGGAGAAGACGAGGGGGATCCACCGCTGCATCAACAGGAATGGGCCGCTTTGTTCGAATTAAGCTGAATCGCAGGGCCAGAATCTCATCGAGGGTCTTTGTCAACCAGAGATCGGGCCGTTCCATAATCGCTGATTCTCCACTCCTGATGGGTGGCACCAGTGGTCCAGCGAGAACCTTGGGATAACCATGACTGCCAACGAAGACGGAGGGCGGTGATGACCCCGTGAGGTTCATCCCTCTCACAGCGGATTCGATGTTTGCGAGGGCTTTGGCCCGCATCAGCAAGGGACAAGGACTTACACCACATAGTGCGCGATGCCCCATACACCTAGAACAAAGTCGCTCATTGAATGAGGGACCATGTCCGCCCTTCGGTTGCAGGCGACTCTGAGACATCACATATCCTTCTCCGCGTTCTCTCTGGGAACTAGCTGCGATTCTCACCTTAAAGTAGTAATCCTCAAGGTATATCTTCGTATATGCATTCAGGGGTTTTTGATGATGACACGTAGGGAGAGAATAATCGAGCTCTTGGAGAGAACCGAGCACCCCATGACCGTCCAGGATCTTGCCGAATGGTTGGATATCAGGAATAGGTCCACGCTGTACGAAGATCTGGAACATGTGGCGAAGTCTGTACGAGCACAAGGGAAACAGCTTTTGATGCGTCCAGCCAGCTGCGGCAAATGTGGGTACATATTCAAGCATAGAGACACGCCGAAGAAACCCACAAAATGCCCGGAGTGCCGCTCGGAGTGGATTCTACTCCCAGCCTATATCATCCGGGACACAGAGTGATTCATTCATCGAATCGAATTGTTCGCTCTATTCCTGACCCCTTGTGTTTGACGTGAGTCACACGGGTCACATAATAATCCGAGAGACCTCTTTCGGCCTCCTCGACGTAGCCATGAACAACGACCTCCATTCCCACCCTTGGTAAGAAGTTGCACTTCTTCATGGTATTGGAGGAGATTCGCACAGAATAGGTCTTCTTGCTCTCTTCGTCCTGAACAACTATCGTTGTTGAACCGTACCATCTTTGAGCGCTGATTCTCGTGGTAGTACTCTTTCCTACCTCTCGTATGACCCCTTCAATGACTGTCATTCTTCATCCAACCCAGGAATCCTCTCAACTTGACCGTACCTTCCGCCACCACCTGGTCTATACTCAACCTCCCCACGGCGATATGCATCGACCATTCTCCCGACTCGGGGGTATAGATCAGAAATCTCCCCACAATCCACCTCGGTAAGGATGGATGCCTCCGTCCCCAAATCGGTCACCAACCGATAATATGCATCTCTTGCCGTCTTCGAAGATCGACTCTTCATGCCAAATGCTACCGAAATCAACTCTAACAGCGGAGGCATGTGGACATAGGGCGGGCGATTCTCGGGCGAATGGCTCTTTGCACTTCCGATCATCAGTGCGCGATCTCGCACTCCAAGCCGTAAGCTCTTCCCGCATGCAGGACACTTCACTTTCCTAGCATGGATGTCGGTCAGCAGTCGGTCTATTTCGTCAGGGGAGTCAACATGGAAGTAGACATTCAGGTCATCAAGAGAAGGAGGGGCCTCACCCTCATCAAGAATCAGTGTTCTTCTACAACCTGAACAAAAAGACAGGAAGTATTTGCCGAGCCGAGGATCAAATCCAACGTTCAAGGTGGGTTTCCGACCTCCTTTCTTGATTATTGCAAGGCACAGCTCCTGAAAACTTGGAGCCTCCATGTTGAAGCGAACGTACTCTCTGCCGAGCTTGAGTGGAGTTGGAGAGTGTGCATCGCTACAAGTGAGGAAAGTCAGGCGATGCAGCTCGCTAATATAGTCGCCGATGGAAGAATCAGCAGAGAGACCGAGCTCAAGGAAGTGTATGTTCTTGGCCTGTGACCGGTAACAGTCAACCAGTGATTCGTATCTGCCCTCCCTGAAGATCGACCTATAGGGCGTGAAGGCGTGTGCGGGACCTATAAGCCCTCCAAAATCCTGAACCACTTCGGCAAGGGTCTCAGCATCAATGTCAACTCTAGGACGTCCTGCCCACTCACCATCAATGTCTGAAGTGTGCCTTCGAAGAGATCCTCTTAGCTCTTCTGCAGAATCAATGTCTGGCAGAATAATCAGATGATGGATTGACTCACAATCTTCAATCTCTGTTGTTATGATGAAATTGATTCCCTTGTGAGTATAGCATTCCGAGCCCCTTTCTAGATTTGCAGAGAGATGGCCCAACCAGTCTGGTTGAGTTGCATCGCCTGTGCCGAGGATGTCAAGCCCCTTCATTCTTGCACCTTTTGCAAGTTCAGGAATGGTCATTCTGGGGCTCACGCCGATGGAGTATGGAGAATGCAGATGAAGGTCGGCGTTGAAGGAGTCCATCAATTAGACCTCAGATATTGATGATAACTTTCGAAACATTTTCCTGTGATGCGTATTCGTACGCTTTTGCACCGTGCTCCAGTCGAAACTCTCTACTGATAAGTCGCTTCACTTCAATGCGTCCCTTCGCCAACATGTCAATAGCGGCATCGAAAGGGCCTCTGCTTGTGCCAACAATCTCTATCTCACGGTTCACTACATCGGTGGTGTCGAGCGGGACATCCTGCCCATGCATGCTCTTGATAGCAATTGTGCCGCGGCTTCTCACAACAGAGAGAGCCATGTCCAAACCCTCGGGAGAGCCTGTGGCCTCAACGACGACGCGGGGCCCAATACTCTTAGTCTTCTTCAGAATCTCCTCCCGCCAATCGGTTCTGCTTGTGTTAATTGTGTTCAGCAGGCCTAGTTGTCGAGCCAACCCCAGCTGAAACTTATTGCGACCGATGAGGTGTACCTCAGCCCCGAATGCATCATAGACCTGGGCCACAAGAATGCCTATCTTCCCCGTGCCAAGAACCGCAATCGGCTCACCATCACTCACAGGAGATCTGTTCCATGTTTCAATAGCTGATGCCAGAGGTTCCACAAAGGTTGCAGTTGTGGTATCAACATCTTCAGGCAGGATGTGAACCAAGTCGACAGGTACACTCACGAACTCCGAGAGACCGCCATCCACAGTCATGCCGATGGTTTGTCGTTCCAGGCAGAGATGCTTCATGTTCCGTTTGCAGTACCAGCATCTCCCGCAGCTGATGTCAATCTCGGTGGTGACAGGCGTTCCCGGAAGCAGGTCGGGCATACTACTCTCGTGAACCACCCCCCCTATCTCATGACCCAGAACCAGTGGTAGTGGTGCATCGAGGTCACCATTCCACATAGAGATGTCAGTATTGCAGATTCCCACAGAACGAACCTCTATCCTGACCTCACCTGGCATGACTGGGGGAATCGGAGTGTCAGCGAGCTGCAGACCATCATTTGTTAATACAAGCGACTTCATTGGATCATCCTTCGTTGGCGGTTGAATAGACCTGAGCACGAGTGCAACAGCTCAAGAGACCAACAGCTAGACTGAACGCCCTCCCGTGCAGTATTGTCCCCGAGGGTTCAACTATGAAGGATCTATACCGATTTGGTTCTGATTCTTTGGGATGACGATCTAGCAATACTCTCTCTCTGAGCGACAAGTTCTAGCCCTCACGGTTTCAGTATTAAAGCTGCGGATGCAATAAGAGCTTCGATTTGCACGGATGATTGAGGCTTTTGCCTTTGTAGGAAATCCCGAGTGCTGCATTCAACGCATAGAGGAACTAATGGAGACCGGGTAGCACATTTTGTCACAGGTTCTCCTCTTGGTCCAGACAAGATAAATGCAATCAAGATGATCGGTGAATAGATGATTCCTCACTTCAAAGAATGAGTGGAAGGACGTCTCATGAATAAACGGGACACAGTCTTCATCAAGAGAATCGGCCGGTCGGATATTGATTCTTGGCTCGATATACCAGAGCTTCTTCCCGACGGACAAATCACAACCGACAGGCAGTCCTTCAAGCATCTGCTGGATATGACAGATGATATTCTGCTCTATATGACAGTTCTCGATCAAGAGCCAATAGGCGGAACAGCTTTATTCAGAGACAGGAACAGATTGGGTCTGGCACTCATTAGCGTCCGGATGGAGCAGGAACATGTGCAGAATCTCTTGGTAAGCACGATAAAGGCGTCCTTACCATTCTTCAGAACAGCCGCAATCAGAGATGTAGACGCAGTCATCAGCAACGAATCAGAACGGCTACTCCCGTTCCCTAAGAACACATACCTCAATCGAGGGCTGTATGACGTACTGAGAGAGGTTGGCTTTGAAGATATAGGGACCCTGTTTTCGGCTAGGTTTGAAGGCAGCATAGGTCCAGACTGTAGGCAGCAAAAGATCGAGAGAAGCGGGTTCACAGAGGATGTAAGGAGTTTTGTGTGGAAGCAGATAGACAAGACAATGACTGATTGTTCTCACACCTGGTTGAGTATTCTCCAATTGGCTTCGACTGGTAGCCTGTTTGTCTATCGTTCAGCGGGTGTGGCTGCGGTTCTTGGATTTATGGAGTACGGGAAACGGCTGGTTATCCCCGTTATCGGCTATGATTCTAATGTAGTAGATCCCTCGACTCTTGCATCCGCCATCGGATACGAGGCTGCCAAGCGAGGGGCCCAGTGGATTGATATTCGGCTCCTTGCACAACACGACAATCCAGTGATTGCTGTTCTTGAGAAGATGCTATCCGCGGATGCCCTTATAACAAAGCATAGCTTGATGAGAAGAAGACTGTAAGAGTACCACAATCTGACAATTTCAGAAACCCTTTTCAGAGCCTCGAAAACTCCTAGCTTGAAACGTCTTGTCGGGTCTCAGCGTTGTCAAGGAAGGAACTGGTGTCTTCATAGAATATGGAGATGCCAGCCTAGGTCTTGATGTTGGACATCCCGATCTCACTACACTCTTGTCACATGCTCACTTCGACCATCTAGGTCGGATAAAGTTGGCTCGCGAGGTTATAACAACGCAGGGAACACTGGATGTGTTCAGAGCTCGAGGAGGACGTGTTAAGTGGAAGTACACGGTGGGAGAATACGACAAGACAATGTTCCATGAGGAGGTATTGATCACTCCCATCGATGCTGGTCATGTGTTAGGGTCTGCGATGTTCCTGATCGAGTTCAATGATGACATGAGACTTCTGTACACTGGCGATTTTAACAACGTAGACAGCATCGTCCACAAGGCGGCATCAGCTGTAGATGCCGACGTCTTGGTAATGGAATCAACATACGGAACGCCGGAATGGGTATTTCCGGAGAGAGAACTGACTCACTCTCAAGTACTGGCCAAGGCAGAAGAAGTCTTTTCTGAAGGTAGAGTTCCTCTATTCAAAGCCTACTCCCTGGGAAAGGCACAAGAAGCCATTGGACTACTCCAGAGAGAGGGCTTCACAGTCATGACAGGGAATAGTGCGATAGATTCTGTTTCCATGGCATATAGAAAGCATGGATGTAGACTCGACTACATCCCCACGAATCGAGAAACGGTACGGAGACTGGTAGAGGAGGACGTTGTCATTATATCGTCTTCGCCAGGCCATATGAGAAGACAACTCGTGAAACTATTGGGTAGCATGATAACGCGAGATCTTGAGACCAGAATCGTGGAGTTCGATCTCTCAGGCTGGACACTAACTGAAATGGGACGACAAGGATTTCCTCTTAGCGCTCATGCGGATTTTCCGGGCCTCATTGATTTCGCCAAAGAGGTGGACCCGAAAATCGCATATTGCTTCACCGCCAATGCCAGTTCGCTAGCGAAACATCTCTCAAACGAGGGAATCAACGCAGTCCCCTTGGAGTGAACGATATGGTAGAATTCGAACTAGCAGATGTTGAACCAGTTCATGCAGAGTCCTTCTTTTCTGTCGCACGTTCAGGAGAGGTTCATGAAAGGCTCTACTTCGAATACCGTGACTATGACGGCTACTATGCGGACCTCCTGAAAGATAACGAGGCCTTCGGCGAGGAAATTGGGAAACTCAGCACAAATCTTCAGTACTATCTTGACCAAGAGAGAGTTGAGTTCAATGGAGAGGAAGTCAAGTCCATCGTTCGTTACACGGACATCGTCATGAAGGGAGTCACCAACTTCGTGGCCGTTCTGTACCTGATCGATTTTGCTGGCAGATTTGCACCCACAAAGAACATCATTGAAACATGGCTCGAGCGAGAGACCGCCCCATATGACTTCGAAATCATCTGGAGGTTCCCTGCAGGCACGAAGATCGAGAAGATAGATACGGAACTCGAGTATGAGATCTATAGCGATTTCATAGTCCTATGGGCTCTTGAGGGCGACAAAGTCGGAGGATACGAAAAGATGGTCTTTGAGTTTCCCGAGAAGGTTCTCGATACAAGAAGCATCGTGGGTGACTAGCATGCAGACTGCTGATCCCCTCGCCATCATTGGAATCCTCATCCTAGTAGCGGGACTACTCCTCATAGTGTTAGGACTCTTTCTGAGGACACGCGAGGCCGAAGGAAGCAACAAACAGAAGACCAAGAGCAGAGGCATTATCCTGATAGGGCCAATCCCTATAGTTTGGGGCTTTGGCTCCAAGGGTAGAGTAATCGCTATTCTGGCCATCGCTCTGTGTCTGGTGGTCTGGCTGCTCCTATACTACTTGTAACTCCAGCCACATTCGGCACAAATCATACCCTCAGGTATCAGACGAACAATTCGACCATTGACAAGACACTCGGGACAGATCACAAATGGCTTTCCACAGACCGGACATTTCACCTTCCTCCCCAAGTCGCGGATGCAAGTAACAGTTCCACATCCCTCACACCTGATGGAGTGGTCCATACAGAACTCATTGCCACACTTATCGCACCGTATCTTGGGCTTCTCTCTGCACAATGGACAGGTTCTTCCCATCTTGCTCGCCCCTGTGGGTCAAATCCAGCTTGTGTGATACATAAACTTAGCCTTGAGCGAGTATTACAAGCAGATTACCAATCCTAATAGAGTGAATTCGTATCAAGAAGTATGAGGATATGAAATCATGATATTCAAGTGTCGGAACTGTGGTAAGACCTCCAGCGACATTGACATGGTACTCGACGGTACCTGTGAATGCGGTTGTGCTCACTTCGAACTAATGTCAGAGAAGCCCTTCGTGACCGGAGAAGCAGTATCTCCGAAAGAAGCGTTACGCAGAGACCTACACCTCTGGCTCGACTTGAATATCGACTCGATGGATGTCGAAAGCCTGCACAATATGAGAGTCCGATTCGAGTTTGATGAAGGGAAGGCCGGCCTGCAGGGCTAGTCCTCTGAGGTCCTTTCTCTGGCCTCTTTCTCTATGCCCTCAAGGGGGCGCTCAATCTTTGCTATCTGCCCCTCTATCTCCTCTCCAAGGTCGGTCTTACCTGCAACGGCTGCAATCCTCTGCACGGCTTTGAGGTTATGAATGACAGAATCCAGCCACGAATAGATATCCCCAGGATATGCCCACAGCTCGAACTTCTTTAGCATCTCTTGGGACAGTCCCGAGGGATTCAGACCCTCCTTTCTTCTCTTTATGAGCCATTTTCCAAGCTCAATCTTTCCGTGGTCGCACTCAGGGAAGAGCTTGCAACCACAACCGAAGAATGCGTCAGTCCACTTCGAAAAAAGCTCGAACACCCACTTAGGGAGCCGTGCAGCTCCTCCGGGTTTCTGAGATAAATCACCCAAATCAAGAAACACTCCGGAGAATAGTCGAGTAGGCATGTGCGTCCTGAAAGCAGTGTTGATCTCACCTTGCAGACGAGAGCTCAAATACACGTTCTCGAAGGGTTCAAGCTTGACAGCGATGTCGAGTACATCCATCTCAGCGGTGAGCTTCAGAACCTCGAATCCCTCAGTGGGGGTCAAGAACGACAGAGAGGTAGCTCGCCCCAATTCGGTTGGATAGACACTGCCCCCTTTCACACGAATCATACGACGCTTCAGCAAGAACTTGAGTGCATCAGAGGGGGATACCGAGGTTGAGAGCATCTTGAGGTAGACTCTTGCAACATCCTTCAGATTGACGAGGCCGGTGCCGCAGATTGTTGCGAGTATTTGCTCTGCCGACTGCTCTGTGTCTGCAAACGGCTCAACATCTTCGATGACACCATTCAGGATATCTACGGCGATCTCATCTTCTGTTCGGTCTTGACCAGAGTGGTATTTTCTATCGGGCTCAACAAGGAGATAGACCCTGCCTCTGTCGTGCTTGCCCAGTCTACCTGCACGGCCCAGCATCTGTTCAAATTCTGCTGTCGAGAGCCAGTTCGCACCCATTGCGAGAGACTCGAAAACCACCTGCGATGCAGGGAGATCAACTCCTGCTCCCAGAGCAGCGGTCGTCACCACACAGGCATACTTCTGTCTTGCATAACGCGATTCAACACTCCGACGTCGGTTGTATGATAGTCCACCATGGTAGACGGTGGCCCATACTCCATGTTCTCGAAGCCAATCGGTTAGGGCATGAGCTCTGCGCCGAGAATAGGTGAAAACAATGGACTGGCCTTTGTTACCGCTGCTGCTCACATGATGAAACTCGCTCAACACCAACCGTCGAATGAGATGTCTCTTCTCTTCCTCATTTCTAGCGAATACCAGATGACGCTCAAGTGGAATCGGTCTTCCTGTGTAGTTTACAAGTTCCATCTCGAGCTCTTCTGCAAGTTTGTCGGGAGAACCAACTGTTGCGGAGAGTGCAATGACTTGGGCGTCAGGAGCATGAAACCTCATCCTGGATATTATCCCATCCAATTCGGGGCCCCTTTCTGGTTCTGCGAGATTCTGTATCTCGTCGATGATTATCGTTCCTACCTTGCCGAGTTCTTCAGTACTGCCCGAGCGGAAGATGAGGTCGAGGGCCTCATAGGTTGCACAGACGAGGTCTGCCCTCCTCAAATCAGTATCAACGATCGGACGACCTTCTTTACCCACGTCCAGACGTGACATGCCTACTTTGATGCCCGTTCGGAGGCCAATCTCTCTGTATCTTCTCCGGAACTGCTCATACTTCTCATTCGTCAGCGCGACCAGAGGTGACATGTATATCATCTTCTTACCCTCTATCGCCTTTGGAACTCCAGCAAACTCGCCAAGGAGCGTCTTGCCTGAAGATGTGGAAGACACTATCAGAAGATCTTCACCACCGAGAAGCCCTGCTTTCACAGCCAGCTCTTGCACGGGAAGCAGGCCCTTCAAACCAGCCTTGCCAAGAACATGCTTGAGTTTATCAGGAATGGCAAGATCATCAACATCCATGGTCGACTCGATATCGCCGGCCTCGATGACATCGAAAAGGGTGAGATCGGGCTCTGTGGTAGGATCGAAACCAGGAGTCAACATCTCTATCAGTCGGGGCACAGATTTCACCCTGGAGACCTGATGTTCTAGTTGACGGATCATTCCCGGGGACATCTTTATTCCAAGAGACTTGAGCTCCGTCTTCAGATCGGCCTGAGCACAGGTTGAGCACAAGACCTGATTCTTCGATACCTTCACTGCATTCCTGCGGGTCAGTACCGTGAGTCTATCTGCTCTGAGGCAATTCATACAGAACGGAACAACTCGAGGACTGGGAGCCTGTATCCTCTCCAAGAAGCTCTCCAAGTCATCCACAAAGGGAGGTTTCTCCTGTCGAGGAATCAGAATGTGCTTCGAGTTCCTCAGCATATCATGGAACTCCTTCGGTTGATAGTATACAGGCTTGTTGTACTTCACAAACCATGAGCGACGAATCTCGAGAAGGCCGTCCTGACGGTGGCCCCATTCGACCATTCCCGATAGCTTCGACCTCTGCCGGTCGCGCAAGACATCGGAGAACACTTCTATACGAGTCGCCATCTCTTGGCGGCTCTGTCTTATCACCAGTGAGTATGGCTTGGCAAGTATTCTCTTGACATCTGCGTCAGCGACTTCCAATACTCAGTCCTCAGATGCTCTCCAACAACAAGTGGCAAAGACTCTTGTGGTATCATCAGAGCTGATAGATGAATGAATCCTCATTCTCCATCACATCTTCAAGAGTGAGGTCATATTCATTCCTCATCGCTTCGATACCTGACTGAGATTCCATCCCGGCTTTCTCCACAATCATCCAGTCAGACATGACTTCGATATCCGCGAAGCTCGTGAACTTGTCGAATGGCAGCGCAAATACCTTCATCTTCTCTGCATTCATGAACCCGTGGTTGTTGTAGTGGTGCACGAAAGGTTTGTAGAGAGGGCTGTTTGTTCCCGCCAGAATGAACTTCGCACGCTGCTGTCCCGATATGTGATTGACCCTGATCTTCTTTAGAAGATCGATACCATGAGCCACCGTAGGAAGACCGCCTCGCTGCTGAATTCTTATTTCGAGTTCGCCGCTGAGCACGTTGCCCTTCTCGACATAGAACTCTCGGACCATGGTCACGATGTCCTCGGAGTTTCTGATAGCAAGAGGATCGATGACCTCGGGGTTTATTACATCAACAAGCGGAACAGGCTCCTCCATTCGGAGAACAGTCGGGTCAAACATCAGTGCGCCCATGAATTCCAAGATGTCGACACGCCTGTTTTCGCTTTCGGCAACGCCCTTGAATACGCCTGGACCAATCAGGACAGATACCACTTTGTCCTCTCTAATCAGAGACCATAACTGTGAGGAGAGTATGAGAGCCTTGCCTGTCAGGTCTGTGTGCTTGAGAACCCCTGTATCAAAATCATAGGTTTCCACGTCCAACAACCAATAAAGGGGGCTGCTTCGCATCAACATACTCACCTGTTATAGCAGTGTTCTTTGATGAACTCATGGATGAACTCTGCTGCGCTGTTCTCTCGGTTCTCCAATGGAACAACTGAAACATTCTCTTCGAACATATCAGCCAGACGTTCAAAATCAAGATTCTCAATCTTGAAGCGTTCAGCTATCTCGTGAAGACTGTCTTGAACAATCTTGTCAATCTCATGGTTCTTGTATCTCAATACTCTGATTACTCGAGCTATCTTCTCACGCAAGAATGAGTCCTGATCGCGCTCATGACGCCTGGCCGCCAAGTAGATGTCTCTCTCCAAGAAGTCAAACGGGGATTCCATGTCTGGCTCGGTCTTGTTTCCCCGGGATGATTGACCGGTGAATTGAACATAGGGAGACTTGTCACCTCTCCCCGTGGGCCGAGGTGCAACATGTAGAATTAAATGAGAGAGGGGGCGCAACCCCATTCTTTCAACATCTAAATCGAAAGCTTGCATTAAATCGTTCACTTGCTGGATATAAGAATCGATTGTGGCGGAATCTTCAGCTTCAGATAGTCGCTGAACCAGCAGCCTGAAGAACGCCTGGATTCTTCGCTTCTTCCTGTTTATCTTCCCCTTCAGAGTACTCGGACCCCAGTCTGTAATCGGCAGACAAAAGGTCAACATGGCATCAAACGTGTTGGCCTTCGGATGCTCGCGCATCCACGTCTCGAGAATCGGAAGGATGTATGCCTCCGCCAGTTGTCTCCTACTGCGCAACACGGTGATGGCAGATTCTACCGTCATTTTCTCTTTGTCTAATGCCTCTTCTAGATTGGCCAAGTCGCGGGTTTTTCGCTCTAAGTCACCAACGAATCGCCCCTCGATGTATTCAACCCATTGCCCTTCTTTGAGGGCAAACTCCATGATATTACCTGGGAGATTAGGAACATCCTCGCCCACACTTGCACGCCTCTGAAGCTCTCTGGATATCCTCTGAACAGCCTCTTTCCGCCCAAGAATGCCTTCCATATCGAGAACCTCTGCAATGATTGCGATTTGAAGAGGACATGATAGCTCTGTCGCAAGATTTCGGGCCTGTTCAATGTCGATTCTATCAGATCGTATCTTCAGGTCTGTGTAGTTCTCTGCAAACTCGCGAGTCAACTGCTGCCTGCTGTTGACAGCCATCTTGTTGAGTTCAGAGTCGCGTTGCACAGTGAGTTCCTCTCGTATCTATAGAGTATATGGGGCGGCCTCGTCCACGAACCGATAGAGGGGATTCTGGATATGAATGATATTCGTATAGGCCCGTCTACCCATCTATCCCAGAGGACAGACTTCCTGAGTATGTTTGTCTAGAGAAAGACCTGTTCAAGAATTAGATACCGAAGGCTAGTAGCAGGAAATGAACTCCAAAACCCAAGAGAAATGCACCCAGAAAGAGAGACAGAGCGATTCTCGGTGTGGAGTAGTGACGACTGTGCTCCACATGTACGACCAACCACCCAAATGCCATAAGTGCAAGCACAATGAATACTACTGAAAGAGGGAGGAATAATGATTCGAAGTATATCTGGAGCATCGGTCTCATCTCTTTGGTGTCTTCGAAAGACTCGCTCTTGCAGGGAATTTAAAGGTCACGGTCATCCAACAGATGTTTCAGACAAAGAATGAGTACTCCTTCTGGTACTCGTTTCCATCAACATCCAGTCGTCGAACGAGTCTACCCTTCTTCTTTGCTCTCTTGCGCAGTTCAGTGAACGACAGGCCCTTTTCCTTTGGAATCTCTATGTCTTCGATGACGATATCTTGATGGAGATAGACATTCTTCACATCTTCAGTGATGAGTTCTCTGAAATCAGGGAGAATCTCGGACACAACAAACTCCATGGTCTGGTCATTTCGATCCATTGCCCCCTTCACAAAACTGGGATTCTTCTCATCTTCCTCGTCGTCTGAAGTGCGTGCTTTCGGAAAGGACTTCTTTATCGTCAGCTTCCAAGGTTTGCCGGCAGATTTTGGACTCATGCTGAGCAAGAAGAATGTTGTAGGACTTCTAATCTCAATGAGCTCGCGCAGATCCTCACCTGGGATACTACCCTTCACGTCAGCATTGTAGGTGGTCGCACGTTTACCGCCGGATTTCTTCCAAGTCAGAGGCATCTGAATTTCTTCGTACTCATTCCGACGGTCTTCGTAGGTCACAACCTTTCCCGACACCTTGTGATTGCCCTCCGGTGTGCCTTCAAGATAGCCTCGAAGAAATATCTCTTCGAAGCCCAGATCAGCGTAGAATGATACTCTGTTTGAAGTAAACCTGAGTTTGACTCTAGGACCGGGGTGTTTTCCTATTCCGTACTTCAGGAATCTCGCATGGCAGAATTCGTCAGCTTTGTCTTCGATGATTTTTTGAATCCAGTTCATGAGTGCATGCCTCTTTTAGTGCCGCACTCTGCGGAGGATTTAAGCTCTTCGGGAATCTACAATTCAAGGAATGCTGGTGTTGTTCTCAGATGTGGTCTTGCTTCTTTCCAGCTCGTAGGAACGCTTCCTCTTTGATGATTGCCTTTCTGCTGCGTAAACAATGACGAAACCTGCTAAGGCTGGTAAGATAAGGAGTAGAAGCTCGGTGCCGCTCTGAACCATTATGATCAGGGGCAGACGCAGGGCTCCAATCATGAGGCCAATCAAGAACGCAAGTGTCTGTCCTCTATAGCTTGCCAGTAGTTTCTTGAGCAGGTGTGAAAAACTGACGACACCTATGAGACCTCCAATGCCGAAGACTACTAGGTCGAGCAACATTATGTCCTTGATTATAGTAATGATAAACTCATATTGCCCAAGCAACAGCAGGATGAAGGCTCCTGAAATTCCTGGAAGGATAAGCGCGATGATCGATAGTGCACCAGAGAGGAAGGTCATGAGAGGACTGTGGATCACAACAGCGGCTGTTTCGCCCGATAAGAGAAAAGCGATTAGAAACCCAACTGCAGCAAACACCAGATTACCAATCGAGAAGCTCTCTTCTGATTGGTAGATGAAGACCGCAGATGCCAGAATCAGGCCAAAGAAGAACGCATAGGTAGGCCCCGGGATGATGTCTAGTACATAGGCTATCACATTAGCGAGCATAAACATAGCGGCCACATTACCAAGACCAAGAGGCATAAGGAACGAAAAGTCAATACTCCTCAGCGACAAGCGGATATTGCTGATTTTGCGAATGAGCCTCGGATAAATCCCTGTAATCAGCGCGATAGATCCACCGGAAACACCTGGAACGATGTTCCCCAAACCCATTGCCAGCCCTTTCAGAAACACCAAGAGTGCCTCTCTAGCGGTGATCGGCTCATCGATTTCGGCGTCCGTTTGAGTATCTTCTTTATGGTCCTTCATGCGAAGTCCGCAGGTTCTCTGCAATATGAACGTTACCGTTCGTTGTAAGACATTGAAGCTTAGATACCAGTCAGGTTTATGGCTCAATAGAACACTGGAGTTACGCTAGAGGCACCGCATCGCAACATACTCTGGAAGCCTAACAACAAGAGAATGCCTCTCACACAGACCGTAGCCTGTAACAGCATGGCTAGAGCACCACTAGACCCAGGAATGCCCAAAGATAGACAACCAGTAAGGTGACGACTAGAATAGCAATCAAATCTACGACTAGGCCCGTCGAAACCATCTCCCGCATCTCAACTTTTCCGGTGCTGTATGCTATAGTAGATGGTGGAGTCCCCGTAGGTAGAGCGAAGTCCATAGACACAGCAATGGCAATCACCATCGTTATGAGGAGAGGATCGATGCCGAGTTCTGTCGCTAAGGGAATCGCAATTGGAATCAGAATGACTGCAGCGCCTGTATTCGATGCGACCATTGTCACAAGAACAGCAACAATTCCAATGATCACAATGACTGCTATTCCCGGCAGTGTACCAAGGCCTCCTAATTGGTGAGCAATATATGTTGACAGACCGGTATCGATTATCGCACCCCCTAGAACGATACCGCTGCCCAATATCAGCAATGATGACCAGCTGATCTCTGAGGACACATCCTTCTCATCAAGCAATCGAAGGATAAGAAGGGCAAGACCTCCCAAGAGGGCGACAATTGAGCTAGAAATACCATGTCCACTCCACCCGATGAGATTGGCAACAACATCGGGAACTCGTTCAGTTAACCACAACCCAACGACACTGGCAAATATCAACACAACCAGCTTCTGATTCGTGGACATTGACCCAAGCTTGAGATACTCGTTCTCTGAAACCTCCTTCAAATCTCGAATCTCTTCGATATCTTTGGGCAACTTAAATCGAAACATCAACCATTGCCAGATGATGGGAATCATGATGAGTACCACTGGCAGTCCGTACGGAATCCAGCTGATGAAAGAAATCTCTCTTCCTAAGAACGACTTGATATAGGTAGCCGCCAAGGGGTTGGGGGGTGAGCCAACCAGAGTGGCAACTCCGCCCACTGTTGCCGCGTAAGCAACCCCAAGAACCAGAACCTTTCCATATTTGCTGCGAACCTCCTCACTCTGTATCCTAGAAATGACAGCGAGGGCAATGGGAATCATGATTGCAGCAGATGCAGTGTTGGATATCCACATGGAGAGAAAAGCACTGACAGCCATAACTGTCAATATGAGGCTTGAACCAGAACCGGCGCTTCTTGAGAGAATCATCAGCGCCAGCCGCTTGTCCAAGTCGTACTTGCTTAGTGCGCGTCCGATGAGGAATCCACCGAAAATGAGAGCAACAGCAGGATCGAAAAATGGTGCAAGTGCAGCTTGTGGGCTCTGGATGTTTGACAATACTATCAACACAGGAATCAGAATGGAGGTTGCTACGAGACTGATTCCCTCAGTGAACCAGAGAATTCCTACCACTCCAAGGATCACTGCAGCATTCTGAGAGTTAACGAGGGGTTGATACTCGACATAGAAGTCTTGGCCGTCCTGTCGAGTGGGTCGAAGGGTCAGGTTAAGGACACCTGTCTTGTAGAGTTGAACGATTATCTGTTCTGCATGAAGGCTGCTCCCTGAAGCCTCGATAACGAACACCATCTGAGTGCTTGTGGCTAACGGCACTTCGTTTGTGAGGGTGACCACAACATCTGTTGATGATCCATTGAATACGAAAGTGGATTCAATCTTCTCTCCAGCCTCTTTGAATGATATATTGAAGGGCTCCGAGAGCTCAAGACCAGGTGAGTCGATGATGAGTTCAGCCTGATAAACGCCGGGCTCAAGCGGTCTAGGTGCAATGTTATGGAGAACGAACCCTGCAATGACTGAGATGATTATGACAACTACAGTCTTCTTCGAGACCTCTTGAGGCAATTTCTCTACTTCCTTCCGAAATACTAAGCAGAACGGAACTGTTTCCACTAAAAAGCGAATCCCTACGGCAATCCGAATGCTGTTCAATCTATAGGCCGTGCATCGAGAATTGACTGGAATTTGGATGTTGGAAGTGTGTAGCCCTTGGTTCCGATGATGGTAAGGCTCTTCTCGATGAACGCAGATGTCCTCTCTTCAAGAATGTCAACTAGCTCATCAAACTTCTCGACAGGACCTTCATATACAGTAAACCCAGTATATGGTGTTCCAAAAGCACCATATCCCTCAGTAACAATCCTTAGCCCGGATGGAAGTTGGCTACGTATTACGGCCCACTCCTTGAACCACGCGCGTTTCTCCTCATCCGATAGAGTACGAAGTCTATACAGGACCAAGAAAACAAAATCTGATGCTCCAACATCCCGTGGTAGTCTGCTGCTGGACATACCTCGGTTTATCAGGACTCACACTTATAATGATAATGAAGAAGTTTCTAGCTCCAATTGACTGATGATGAAGATGGATTCAAGCATTTCATGAGAAGAGCATATGCTGATAGTACCGAAATAGGGAACCATGAGCAGACAGTCATTCGGCAAGACTATATAACAAAGCGTGGTGTTCTGATAGACAACCCATAAGGGGAGACAAAAGATGGTTAGGCTCACAACATTTAGCAATATCCTGGCAGGCATAGGCCTGGCAATTCTAGGCGTCGCAGCTGTATTCAAGTACGTGCTTGAAAGCGTGGGTGTCACGGACTCACAGATTCCGCTGTACTCATGGCTCATAGCAGTGGGGCTGTTGGCAGTAGTAGTCGTCATGAGTGTGCTCATCACGTTTACTGAGGCTGCTGGGTATGTCCACCCGGAAGATAAGCTCGTAGGCAACATGTTCGTGTTCTTGATGACCATAGGAGCTGTTCTGATGTTTGGCATACTGGACGAGGGGCAATCGTACCAGAACCAGCTCTTCGACATGGCATCAATGATGGTCATCGCCTACGTGTTCCTGTTCATCTTCGTCTTCTTCATGAGGACAATCACTGAAGGCGGCGAAGTGGGGCAAGTCAAGGAGATGACAGCGAGATTCATGCTCGTCGCGCTCTTACTCGGGGGAATTATGGCTGGAATATTGTTCGTTCTGGATGCAATTCAGACGGCATTCGCCTCCTACGAGATCGCAGCGGCTACACTGGGCATATTTGCAGTGGCGTTGGTAGTGGTTGTTGTCTTTGCCTTAGGACGAAGGTACGAACCTGTCGGCGAGTGATTGCTTCAGATCCAGTTGCATAAAGGCGTCAGCTCCTCCCACAGGAGGAGTTGCTTCTTCTTTTTTCGTCCACCTAAGACATTTGAGAAAATCAATTAAGTGCTGAAGTCAGAACCTCCCGAGAGAGAATGACTCATCATCGTGTTCTCGCATGCTGATCAAACAAATCCTGTTGAATGGTGCTCAAAGTGACAAAAGGGAAGCTCTGGCTCGGCCTTTATCTGGACGAAGAAGGTAGAAGAACGGACAAGAAGTTCGAAATAAGTGTCGATCTGCTTAGAAGACACGGAGGAGTCTTCGGGTCTACTGGTTCAGGCAAGACAGTCTTGAGTAAGGCCATTCTGGAAGAGGCTGCGCTGCAGGGCATACCTGTGATTGCAATGGACCCACAGGGTGATATCGCATCTCTCATGATCCCCGGTGACCCAAAGGAGCTCGAAGCAAAAGGAGTGGACCCCGCCAGACTCAAAGAGTATCTCGATAAAGTGATTGTGAGAGTCTATACTCCTGCGAGCAGCAAGGGACTTGCAGTCTCAATCAATCCGCTAAAACTACCAGACAAGAACGCGGACCCAGACGATATGGTCCGCCTCATGGACAACTCCGCCAGGACCTTGGTGAAGGTTCTCTCGAAGGTGGCAGGCCTATCTAGATCATGGGAGAGCAAGTCGTTTGCAGTTCTCTACGAGTTGTTGAGAACCACTTGGGAAAATGACGTGAAGGTCAAGGACCTGGCTGAGCTGGCCAATCTTCTTGTAGCCCCGCTTGACGAAGTCGGAGTGGACCTTGAACCATACATGAAGCAATCAGAACGCGAGAAACTTGCAACATCCATAAGAAGTTTGACCGTGGGATCTTCCCAGCTGCTTTTCAGAGAAGAAGGTCAGATCGACTTCGATGAACTCATCAGACCTGTCGACGGCAAGACACCGATCAACGTTCTCTTCCTGAAGACACTGAGAAGCGAAGAGGAGAAACACTTCTTCATCGCAATAGTCCTGAACCAGCTCTACTCATGGATGCTCCGACAGGGATTCACAGAACACCCCAGACTTGTTCTCTTTCAGGATGAGGCAGCACCGTTCATTCCAGCAGGCATGAAATCCCCAGGCCCCAAAGAGACCTTTCTCCTGCTCTTTCGACAGGCAAGAAAATACGGTGTGGAATGCCTAGTTGCAACGCAGTCCCCCAAAGATGTTGACTACAAAGCATTTGAGCAGACCTCGCTTATTGCTAGTGGGCGCATCAGCAGTCATCAGTCCTTGAAGGTGCTTGAAAGAGTTCTAGAGCCGATAGCAGGGGAAAACGGGGCCGAGGAGATTATCACACAGCTTCCTGCACAACCAACTGCTTCTTTCATCATCGCGTCAGCAGATATGATGCCGAGGGTGAATCATGTTGGCGTTAGATGGCTTCTCACCAAACATATCACTCTAACCGAGCGGGACGTTCAGAAGCACATGGCCGAGCTCAAGACGGAACAAGAAAAGGTCCTGAGGCGGATGGAGAAGCAGCGAATCGAGCACGAAAGGGAGGAAGAGAACGCACGTCGAAGACTCGCAGAAGAGCGGAAGAGAAAGACGGAACAAGAGGAACGCCTAAAGAAGGAGAAGGCAGCGAGGAAGCAGCGAGAGGCAGTGCTAGCTGCCGAGAGGGAGAGGTTCAGTTCTGTTGATGCCGACGCCAAGGTCTTCGAAACAAAGGGGAAAACGGGGAAGGTTTCATACGAGGATATCATCAATGCCTTCATTGCGAGGATTGAGGCTGTGGCGCGGACTACGTTCGGTCTACCGTTCCTGAAGGAACTGGTGAAACGGGAAACCTTGCTCTATGAGAAAGCGCTGTCATTCTACCTGAAAGAAACCAAGGCAGCCATTAAGCATGGTCTCGCGAAGCGCACGAGGGGTGAGTACAAGGGGAGAAAGACCTGGTTCATAGAATACGACTTCGATCACGTAATAGTCGAGATCTTGAAAGCCACGGGGATCAAAGAACCTGAATATGTTGACAAGAGCAGGCTCAAGAGTCGCTTCGAAGAGCTAGTTAAGAACGCAGAGAAGAACAACTTCTTGGACAGAATCGTACTTGGAAAACCATTTCTAGAGTTTTGAATTCTCGAAAGACCTGAAATTGATATCTATAAGTGCGCTCCTCAAGTAGGTGGTCAGTCGATGAGCCGGGCAATGATGGCGTCACATTCACAGCTGATGGACACCAGGGGCTCCTTCCAGTCTCCGGGAGTCCCGTAGTCATGATGACCCAAGTACCCCCAGCCGACACGCTCCACGAAGGAGATTGGCGCACCATTGGT
Organism: uncultured archaeon; assembly: GCA_964558645.1. Lineage (GTDB taxonomy): Archaea > Asgardarchaeota > Thorarchaeia > Thorarchaeales > Thorarchaeaceae > TEKIR-12S. The sequence goes on along the minus strand of CAZLEV010000024.1, from coordinate 1,512 downwards.
GTGGAGCCGGCCGTCATACCCCTTTGGCAGGTCGATGTCCAGGAGGACAAGAAGAGAACCAGCAATGCCGTAGGGATGCCCGGCATACACAAACAGACTGTCATACGTTGCAAGACCGTCGTGCTCGTCCACAGCAATCCTGATGATGCCAGTCTGGTACGCATCAAAGTCAGTCCTGTTGAGCACGGCCCCGTTCCCGAATCGCACCGTGGTGTTCAGATTATCGCCCCGTTGGATGTAGAGGTCGTACTTCGCAGCTGTGCCCAGCACCACCTCAACACGCCGCTGGCGACCGGTGGACTCCAGATTCACCTGATTCCCCACCTCACGCACTAGGACCACCGAGCCTGACTGCGCATCGTACAGATCCACAGCCACCCTGCACATCAGCGATGTGTCATTCTCGAAGGAGATGGTGAGGTTAGCATCCGTCAGGTCACGGATGTACATCAGGATGCGGCGGTTGGGCTCGGGGTTCCACTCCTCGAACCGGAACTGGGTGCGGGTAGACTCGTACACCCAGTACACGCCCACTCCCGCCACTATCACCAGCATGCTGATGGTCAGCGCCCCGCGCTTCCTGGACAACGGCCTCATACGAACACTCCATGAGAAGTGTGTTTATCGGGAGATAAAAGTGCAGCTACAGACTCAGTCGATAAGACGGGCGACGATGGACGTACAGGTAAACCCGAAGGCAATCCACGGGTCCTTCATGGTCTCGGCTGTGGCATAGATCCCTTTGCCATAGTAGCCCCACCCCACGCGCTCGATGAAGGAAATAGGTGCGTAGTTGGTGCGAAGCCTGCCCTCGTAGCCCTCTGGAAGGTCGATGTCCAGTAGAACGTAGAGTGGGCCATCACTTCCCCGAGGTATTCTGGCACTGATAAGCATGCCGCCATGCGTGACCAGACCATCATGCTCGTCCACAGCAATCCTGAGGATGCCGGTCTGGCCAACATCAAACCATGTCTCATTCAGCACGGCCCCGTTTCCGAAGCGGATGGTCGTGTTCAGGTTCTCGCCCCTCCAGATGGTGACGTCGTACCAGGTGGCAGTGCCCAGCACGATATCGATGCGCCGCTGTCGGCCCTCACAGTACAGATGCAGGCTGTGCACGTTGACCTCATCATACTGCATCCTCACCGACCCGCTCTGCGCATCGTACAGCTCAGCATCAACACGATAGAGCAGGGACGTGTCGTTCTCAAAGGAGATGGTGAGGTTGGCATCCCGGGGCTCGGCGATGACCAGGATGACCTTGCGCGTGTCACCCGCTGGGTAGGCCTCCTCGAAATGGAACTCGGTGCGAGTGGACTCGTAGACCCAGTACACGCCCACTCCCGCCACTATCACGAGAACACTGACAAGTACTGCAGCCTGTTTCTTTGAGAGAGTTCTCATCTCATCATCACACACCTGTGTTCCTCACCGGTTGATATAAGCCCAGCTGGAGATCGGCCTGAATACACGGCTCTCAGCCTCCAAGGACTATGGGAACACCGGTGAATC
>CAZLEV010000023.1:32334-40812 GCA_964558645.1 uncultured archaeon | reverse complement strand
CGATATCAACGTGGTCTGCGACCTCAGCAGGCGTCATCCCGGGACTCCTGATGTGCCCGCTCCGAGTGAGGATTCGGACGAGGGTATGGAGTTCGATGGGACTGAGAGTCTGACAGAGAACCAGAAGGCTTTTTCCGATGATCTGCTCTCAGATGCCTTCATATCTATAAGTAGCGAATGGTCTGGTCCGTGGCCACTGCTTCACACATACATTGAACACACGATTCAACATCCTCAAGAAACATTTGCGGTTCAAGGACAGAACGCCAAGAATCTGCTCGGTGAGATCGAGTCCAGCTCCTGTACTATCGAAGGCGACCCAAGTTATCTGGGGACCTCTAGCGAAGATGACGAATGGATGGGCTGGTATCTAGAGAATGTTCTTCCCGAGGTACTGATGGTGGGAATAGCCGTTGCAGCGGGTACGCTCGAGTGGTCGATCAGGTTTGGTGGAGCCAATCCCGCCGTGGTCGCCGTCGCCAGCGCGGCTCTCACCTTTCAAGCGATAATGGCCGTTTCATTGCCCTTGATGTTTGCGGCCTATATGGTTGGAAAGGGGGAGTGGTCTAATAATGATGCTGGACGATTCACTCTCGAGATTGCACTGAGCTATCTGATGGCTGCTCTAGGCGCCTTTATTGGGTGGGCAACTGGACAAGCTGCGGGCGTCATTGCTGCCATTGCCACTGCAACTGCGAAACTTGTACTTCTAGCTACCGTGCTTGAGTTCGTTTTACTGACAGGTGTAGTTATAATGGCAATCGGAGTAGCACTGCTAATTGCATCATGTCTTTGGTTCAACGGAATACTGGAAGGTTTCTGAGGAGGTGAATATGTATTGCAGCTGGAATATGTACCACTAGTCGCAGTCACTCTGGGAAGCTTTGCGCTTCTGCTCCTCTTCTTTCGGTTGTTGAAAGATATGGCGCCTTTCGTTGTCAAGGATAGAGATACGGAGCCAGAATCCTCTGAACCAAGTGGACTGGTTCGGGTGGCCCTTTCGCACAAGTGGCTCTTCGGTATTGGTCTTCCTCTGACCAGTGTGCTTCTTGAGTTGCTATCTCTCCAACTCTGGCCATACCCACCTCCCAGTCTACCTGCAATCGGAGTCACGGCGTTGATGATAATCTTCTCTCTGGTAGGTGTATTCCTTCTCCACAAGATAGGATTCTTCAGTCACGGAAGAGTGATGAAATCATAGAGGTTCTGGTATCGTTCTCTAAGAGAGAAGATGTGGTCGGTCTGGAGGCCCGTTTCGATGAATCTTGAGGCAATACGCAACGACCTGTCCTTTCTGTCTGACAAAGAAGTGGTGCTGTTCGGATCCTTTGTCACGGGGGAGTGTGGGCCCAGGTCAGACATCGATGTGGCAATCATAGCACGATCCCACGAAGGGAGCAAGGTGCACAATATCAGAATCGAGGCTGTTGGACGAGCACCGGAATGCTATGATATTCAAGTCTTTGAGGCACTTCCTCTTGTCCTCAAGGGTTCTATAATCGAGAACTATGAGGTGCTCTTTGGAGACCCCCTTGAGATTGGCATGTATTTCTATCGCGTGCGTAAGGCGTGGGAAGACTACATGCACAGAGTGGAGATTCCTACTGTGGAAGAGATTAGGAGAGGGCTGTCTTCGGGGTAGCCAAGTCATTCCAATCCGACACAACCCTTTTCTCATGTTATGCCCCATGGAGTCTTTGGTGTACAACATATGACTGACGACGAAATGGTCTTTCCCTCAGAGGAATGGATCGAGAAGTATGTTGAGGAACTCAACGCAAACGACGCTTACGAGGATGCGGCAAAGACGTGGGAGGGTGACTTCATCTTCCAGATTGACCCCGACGGGGAGGTCGTCGAAGAGACCATAAGATTCTACCTCGACCTCTGGCATGGGAAGTGCCGCGAAGGAAGAATGGCTGGCCCGGATGACGATGCCGAATTCGTCTATGAGGGCCCATATGGCAACTGGAAGAAGCTCATCAAGGGTGAGATTGATCCAATCAAGGGTCTCATGTCCCGAAAGTTCAAGCTGAGCCAGGGCGACATGGGCAAGGTGATGCGGGCTACGAAGGCTGCAGCGGAACTTGTGGCAACAGCCTCCAGCATCCCCACGAAGTTCATGGACGAGTAGGAGGCGTCTTGGCGCCAGAAATATCAGGGACCGTGACAATCATAGACTACCCTAGGTATCGGAACAGAATGAATTTCGAAGAGGCTTCAATATGGTATGGTGGTTTTCAGTCCCGAGAGTTGCATTTGGAGAGGATGCACTTAGCGAACTTGAGCAGCTCGCAGGCGAGCGAGCTTTCATTGTGACAGACAAAGTCATTGCAGAACTGGGATATGCAAAGCGAGTCAGAGACCTACTTGAGTCCAATAACTGGCAGGTATCAATCTGGGATAGCGCGGAACCAGACCCCCGGGTTTCTACTGTCGTGGAGGTCTCAGCCAAGATGGAGAGTTTCGGTCCAGACACGATTATTGCAATCGGTGGCGGAAGCGTACTCGATACAGCAAAGGCGGCCTGGGTCTTGTATGCCAACCCCGGAACCAATCTTGAGTCCCTCACGCCCTTCGATGTCCTGAATCTCCGGAACAAGGCGAAAATGGTGGCGATACCAACCACGGCAGGAACTGGTTCTGAGTCCACTCGCGCCATCGTTGTGAGAGAAGACGAGTCGGGGAGAAAGTTTGCCACCAGCAACCCCGAGCTCACAGCAGACCTTGCTATCTTAGAACCCGAGTTCGTCAAGGGACTGCCTCGAGAGCTCACTGTATACACCGGGATGGACGCACTGACCCATGCGGTGGAGGCCTACGTGTCAGAGTGGAAAAACGACTACTCGGATGCCTGTGCCATGAAGGCGGTCAAGATGATATTTGAGTGGCTGCCGAAATCAGTACAGAACCTTGAGGACCTAGAGGCCCGTGAGAAGATGCTGATTGCCTCAGACCTTGCGGGAATGGCATTCAGCAACTCGCAGGTCTGTCTGGCACACTCATTGGGACACAGTCTGGGTTCTGTTCTCAGACTTCAACACGGGATGGCTGTTGGACTGGTGTTGCCATACACCATTGAATACAACTGTCTGGGCAGCGAGTCTGCGGCGGAATACTATCAAGAACTGGGAGAACAGGTGGGAGTCTCAGAGGAGAAGCCACTTGACGCCGCTAGAGCGTTCGCCAGCAAGATACGAGAATTCCAGAGAGGTCTTGACTTTCCGACAAACATCGAAGATGCCGGCGTGACAAGAAAGGATTTTGATGATGCACTTGAGAGACTTGTGGAGTTTGCTATGATGGATTCAAGCATCACGATGAATCCCCGGAACATAGACAGTCAGGGTATCGAACACATCTACAGTGACATCTTCTCAGGGACACCTATAGACTTCTAGGAGTAAATGATCATGAAGGGCTACAGGGGACACGTGCTTGAAGTAGACCTCTCTAAGGGAAGGAGCAGTATTGAGCCTTTGAACCGAGAGTATGCGCGGGACTTCATCGGAGGGGCAGGTCTCGGATGTCGGCTGCTGTACGACTTGGTGGATGCATCAACTGACCCACTGGGACCGGAGAATCCGCTGATCATGATGACCGGGCCCTTCTGTGGCACGATGGTCCCCACAGGTAGCAAGGCGTCCTTCTGCGCAAGGTCACCACTGACAGGACTCTGGGCACACAGCACATTCGGAGGGCATCTTGGTGCAGACCTGAAATTTGCAGGTTACGACGGTATCATCATCAGGGGAGAGTCGGACAGTCCCGCCTACCTCTTCGTGGGCGACGATACCGTCGAGATACGCGATGCCGCCCACGTATGGGGCAAAGATACTGAACACACCTGGGAGATCCTGAAGGAAGAGAGTGGTCTGCGGCTTGCCGGGGTAGCGCGGATAGGTCGTGCAGGAGAGAACCTAGTCAAGTACGCCAGCATCATGGTTGACCACTTCCGCGCTGCAGGCAGAGGAGGTCTCGGTGCTGTCATGGGCTCCAAGAATCTCAAAGCGATTGTTGTGGGAGGGGACGATAGAAGAATCCCTGTGGCTGAACCTGAAGCGTTGAATGAGTACTGTAAGACGCTCAACGATGACAAGAGAGAAGCACCCACGTTCAAGATGTATTCCGAGCTGGGAACGGCTGGCTTTGTGGACATGGCCTCACTCATGTACGGTTCCCTACCAGCAGGCTACTACACGGTACCGGACTTCGACTCGTACAACATCAGTGGCACCACCGTCAAAGAACAGATTCTTGTTGCAAAGAGTGCCTGCTACCGATGTCCAATCGGCTGCGGGAGAGTCATCAAGATAGATGAGGGAAAATACGCAACTGGGAAGTTTGCCGGCCCAGAATTCGAAGTGACCGGCACCATGGGTTCGCTCATCCTCAATAACGACCTACAGGCTCTGTCCTTTGCTAACAAGAAGCTGGACCTTCTCGGTATCGACACAATCTCAGGAGGGAATACCATTGCCTTCGCATACTACCTCTATAACGAAGGACTTGTCAGCTCTGAAGATCTTGACGGCATCGAGCCTGAGTGGGGCAACATCGACGCGGCTCTGGAGTTCATGGAGAAGATTGCTGAGCGAGAGGGCATAGGTGACCTGATGGCAGAAGGAAGCCGGGCTCTTGGAGAGAGGTTTGGCCATGAAGAACTAGCTGTTCAAGTGAATGGTATGGAATTCCCTCAACACGATCCAAGAGCGTTCTCAGGGATGGCCATCGCATATGCTACATCTCCCCGAGGGGCTTGCCATATGACAGCCGACATGTACAATGTGCAGATGGGAGTTCCAGATGAGGGATTTGATATTGAGAGCGAGGATCGATTTGCCAATGAGGCAGACATCGCAGCAAGACTACAGGATTTCAGGTGCGTCACCAACTCTGCTCTCATATGCCATTTCTATCCAATAGAATCTACCGAGTTGGTACAGCTCCTGAGGCTTGTCACCGGATGGGATTACACCATCGATGAGCTCAGAATGGCGGGAGAACGAATCTTCACCCTGATGCGCCTCGTTAACCTGAGGTTCGGCTATGATACGAGCAACGAGAAACTACCAGCCCTGATCGAGAGATCTCTCGAAGGAGCCACAGAAGAGCATGTGCCTGACATCGATGCCCAGCTTGAGACTTGGTATGAATACAGGCAGTGGGACAGGATGACCGGTCGACCTTCCCCAGATCGGCTGAAGAAGCTCGGTCTATCAGACCTCATTGAGTGACAATGTGGAACTCTAGGTACATTCAATAGACACCCAGACAGTCTTTCAAGAAGGTGAAAAGCGTGGAGAGGAACTACAGCACACCCTTGACCAGTCCGATGTACCCATCGCCCCCGTATCACTATGATGACTCAAAGGTATTCCTTGCCTTGTTCTACTCGAATGAGGACTCGCTGTCAAAGATTCTACCGGAACCTTTACGCCCCACCGATATGTATCTTGCAGGAGTCATGTTTGGAGAGCAGCCGTGTCGTGAAACTGGCACCTTCCGTGAGTCCGCCATTCTTGTCCAGTCATTATACGAGGATGAGAATACCGGTGAAGAGGAAGTTGGGGTCTATTTTGCATTCAACTGGTGTGATAGCGATGTAGCACTAGCCGCTGGCAGAGAGATATGGGGCTATCCCCGTAAACTCGCCGATATCCAGATGAACTGGAAGAAGGACACACTGGTCTGTGAAACCGTGAGAGGCGGAGAAACCCTCTTGAGAGCAACCTGTGAATTCGAAGATGAAGGAGAATGGATAGACAGCGGCCCGAATCTCAACGTTCGGAGAATACCCTCCTCAACCACCGAGAAACACGCCATCTCGGAGATCACTGCAGCAGACCTGGAATATGACATCAAGACGGGACGGTCAGGAGATGTGGAGATAGAGATCCATAAGGGAGAGCATGACAATCTCGGGGACATTCAGATAGAGGGAACCATGATTGGATTGATCTTCGACACAGACATCCTTCTACCGCCACCCAGAAAGGTTCTCTCACTCTAGCAGCGAAGAATCCCGTGAAGTATGTCCCTACTCTTGAAAGGAGAGAGGTCACCGTGAAGAGACCGACTTGCGCTCCTTCTCTTGGCGGATGTGAACTCGTCCTGAATGGACTGCACAGCTCACGCAGTAATATGCTGTTGTACGGCGAGTCTGAATGTACCCACCTTGCTGCCTTAGTTCCCTGGCAATCTGCGGTTCAACAACTGAGGAGTATCGGGTGTACTTCTTTGCCTTGTCTGCAGGCACGAGCCGCCCACATCGCGAACACTGAACAGAAGACTTCCGTCCAGCCCCGCCTTTAGACCTACCAGAGGATTTTCTCTTCTTAGCCATGCTCAGTCACCTTGTGAATTCTCCTCAGCAGGACTGCAATTGGCTTATAGCCTTGTGGCTCCGGTAGATTACGTGGAGATTGACATTTCCGCACTCAAATCCTGCCTGATACCTTCAGCTAATCGACGGGCGGTATACTTGATCTGATGGAGAAGCAAACGAAATATCAGGGGGTTTGAGGCAGAAGGGACACAAGATGAAGAGAGCAGTAGTGACAGGATGCGCTGGGTTCATAGGTAGCCATCTTACAGACTATCTTCTGGCCAATGGGTGGAGCATCATCGGAATTGATAATCTGACCACTGGAATGAGAGAGAACATCAGCCAGCACGATGAAGAGGACCATTTCCGTTTCATCGAAGACACTGTGGTCAAGGATTCCTTGCATGAAGTGATTAACACCGAGATCGATGTCGTCTATCATCTCGCAGCGATTGCATCCGTCAAGTGGAGCATCGATGACCCGGTTCTCACCGATCAGGTCAACGCTGGCGGGACCGTGAACACGCTTCAGCTTGCAAGACACCTCAAAGCGAAACGGTTTGTCTTTGTTTCAAGTGCGGCGGTCTACGGAAACTCCCCAAAATCGCCCGTGACTGAGGAACAGAAGGTGTCAGCACTGACGCCGTACGCGGCATCTAAGATTGCAGGAGAGCAGTACGTCAATGCCTTTGCCAATTGCTATGGTTTGGAGACGACCATTCTCCGGTATTTCAACGTCTTCGGGCCAAGACAGGCTTACTCCCCCTATAGCGGAGTTGTATCGGTCTTCATCAATCAGGCACTGTCTGGTGAGCCAATCACGGTGAACGGGGACGGGGGACAGACACGGAGCATGATATACGTTGATGATGTGGCGCGAATAACAGCCCGAGCTGGACAACTCCAACAGGCTCATGGAGAGACGATGAATATCGCAGGCCGTGACGAGATCACCATCCTTGAACTGGCAAGAAAAATCAAGGAATTGATTTCAGATAGCCCATCAGAGGTAGTTCATACCGATGCCAGGAAGGGGGATATCAGACGGAGTATCGCCTCAACTGAACGTGTAAAGAAGCTGCTGGACTTCAGCCCTGAGGTGTCGCTGAAGGAGGGACTGAAACAGACTATCGACTGGTATCGGCTCAATCCACAGTAAAGGCCTATGTCACGGTCAAGGTAAGTGCAATCTGGTCCACAATACCGTCCTCGATTCGAAGGGTCAGAACGACTATGTACGTTGAGAGGACAACGCCCTCAGGCAGAAACGCTGTCACCGATGGAGCTGTACCATAGAAGTCACCCGGGCCTACCGTTCCAATGCTAAGCGTGTAAGTCGTGTTGCTCGGATATACCGTTGGGGTTATACTGTTACCGTGCCAGAACACTTCGAAGTCACCGGCTGCCACGGTTATGTCAACAAACAGCTCGTGACTTACGTTGTCGTTGTTCCGTAGAATCATATTGAGCTTGGAAAACTCTCCCGAATTGATCGTGAGAGGTGAGAAACTGATGCTCTCAAATCCTACTTCGCCCTCTTCAACAATCGTTTGGTTCAGAAGGCCAAACATCTGATAATATGCCTCGACCACGTTAGCACCAAGAGATACCCGTCCGCCTGTCTGAGCGTCAACCAATCCAACTCCGCCGAGCTTTTCAATCACACGGTCTGTTGACGATTGCACCTCAAGAAACACCGGGATTACGTAGAAGAGCTCTCCGCCAAGGTGATAGAGTAACCTGTTTCCATAACGGTACTTGCCCCAAAGCTGCAGCTCAGTTCGAACGTTGTCATTTGTTTCAAATGCCTGCACTGCAGCATTAGGCCCCAATAGGGTGGATGAGCCTATCTGCCCTGCTCCATAGAATCTCATGTCGCCAAAATCCTTTTCGCCACAGCCCATCACGTAGATTCCTGCCAGGTTCCTTCCTACCGAGTTTCTAAACTCAACGTTGTGCATCGCCACGAATCTTTCCTCACCACCGATTCTCATGACTATGTAGCGGGTATCGGACCCTGCAGGGCCCTCATGAAAATCGACGCCGCTGGCCCACAGATAGCCATCCTCTACATGGTACGTGTAGGCAACCTCGAGTTGGCGTTCGTATAGGTCCTCGGGCCACTTCATCTGGGACTGCAACCACGCAGG
>CAZLEV010000023.1:0-32234 GCA_964558645.1 uncultured archaeon | reverse complement strand
GAGCCTCTAAGGGTCAGATTCCCGACCTCGTCGAACCCTTCCACATTCACGAATACAACGTCATGAAATCCCGCACCCTCTCCGTAGTAGATTGCGACCGGCTCCGTCCTGTTCAGAAGAGCCACCCGCTCATCACGCTCCACGACACTCCCGCTGTATGCATCCAGAATGACCATACCCTCAGTGTGGGTATAGATGAGATGCTGATTGATGAAACTTGCTGATACTGATTGATAGTCAAATGTCAACGGGGCAATCCAATACTCGTGCCCTTTCAGAAACACAATATCCGAATCCGCGAGTTGCATCCAGTTCGTGCCTATCTGGTTTTTCATTCGAAGATAGCTCGCCTGTTGATCCCACTGGCGAACTGTGGTCAGGAACTCAACTTCACTCTGAGGAGTGGCATTAGAGGTGAGGGCGTCAAGACCAAGTGAATCAAGATTCTCTACGCCTGCAGCCCAATTGGTTACTGCGATCTCCTTGCGGGTCTCATAGTTGAACTTCCACGGGATGTATTTGTCACCATCCATTTGGATTCCATAGTAAAAGGCCTGAATGGCAGGCATCATGATAACAAGTACAACCAAGAACACAGCAACGAATCCGTACCTTCGGGGTGAGCCACCGAAGGGAATCATCCTCTCAAGTTTGAGTCGCCTCAGTTCGCTGCTGACATGGGAGCGGTCCTGCATGAGCAGATTCACCCTGTGTTTGTAGTCCTGCATCTCAACGCTACCAGACTCATATTCCTCTCGCAGAGTCATCAACTCGCTCTGAAGGCGGGCCAGATCCTCCTCAAGCTGGATGATTTTGCTCTTCAGCCGGGAAAGGGCACCTCCTGATCTCAATCTCGCAAGGAGTAGCAGGATTGCCCCCAAGAGGGCGGAAATGAGGGCAATGATAAGAGCAAGGTAGCTCATCCATGTGCCGGCATTCACAGTCCACATCGGGACGCCAAGAAGCTGGATTGTGAGTCCCAAAGATGCTACGAAGAGAAGCTTTGCCCCAATTGCATAGCTGTCTCGTCGCTCAGCAAGCATGTCAGCCGCAATACTCATACCGATGCGAGCAGCAGTGAAGAAGAGGACTGTACTAACGAGCCCAAGATAGAGCTGGTATGCCTCCATAGCAGGAATGAGATCCATAACGAATTGAGCGGATACCCCGGGAGAGAACGGTAGAGAGAACATCTCAGCGAGCTGTTCGTTGTTGATGGAGATGGAGCCATCGCCAGCTAGCATCATCAGAAATGCCACATTTTGGCCTGTAACAGAGTAACCACCAATGGACATATAGAAACCAAAGAAAAGAACGAACTGGAAGAGCCGCCAGATGATGGCCTGTTTCAGATCTAGCCGCCAGACCACAGCATCTGTCTGAGATATAGATGACACCAGCTTGAGAAATGAAGACCTCTGGGGAAGAGTCAGCAGACTCAGTATTGTCAAGATGATTGATGCGGTAAACAAATTGCTCTGCAGAGTCCAGATCCCCCAATAGTCTACATCTCCCTTGAAGGCATACATTTGCTGGTATATGCCCTGGTTGAGAGACCAGCCATAGACTGCACCTGCAAGGAACAGAAAGATCACAATAAGACCTACAACGGTCAATATGATGCGATAGTCTCTCATAGCTGTATACCCTCAGTAATCATGCCTGTGCATCAATCTCGCGACAGCATAAGAGAGTTTCCTACTATCAGCAAATGCCCGAAACAACAAGTGATTCTATGAAACAGACAATAACAGGCCAAGAACTGCCATCCGGTATGCGATGGTTAGTCTGGTAAGCCTTGTCAAGGAAGTCTATTGCATCTCGAAGGCTAGACGAAATACAGCACTGAACCGCTTGATGTCCTTCGTCCCACCTTTCCCATCTCGACGAGCTGTTCCAGAAGATCATGTGCGCTATCAACATTCATTGAGAGCTCGGTTGCCGCCTGTTGCGCACTCAGGCTCTTCTTGCGGATGAGCAGCAGCGCGATCTTTGTGGACTCCTGAGGCACCTCAATGAGACTGACTGCGTCTAGAGGTTCGAGCGGGTCTACGCGAGTTGATTCCAAAAGGCGAGAGGGGAGTATATTATCCAGCACACTGTCGAACTCCTGAAACGTGGTTGAATCACAGAGATCAAGCTCTGCGTGTTTCGAGTAACGACTCAGGAAGTTGATGCCAATATTGTCAATCAGGCCCGTTGATATCTCCTCAGGGTTTTCTGCAATGAGGACTGTGATGATTCGGTCGTGGTCTGCAACAAAGACGACCCGCCCATCGGACTCGATTCCTCGGAGTTCGTCGCCCATTGCCTCTCTACTGAAGGCAGAGACAGCAGAGATGAAACTGCTCATCAACATAGGACTTGCCAGAGCAGGATCATAGATCCGGCTATAGATACAGACGCCACCCTCGACGAGAATATAGACAGCTCGAATCATGGCTATACACCCTCTTGCTCTGCTTCCACTACTTCAATGGCATCAAGTCTGTCTGCAAGCTTGCGGATGGCCTTGACAAACGGAGCGTCTGGTTGCGTCAGTGCATGAATCTCGCTACCCATGCCGAGTGGAACCTCGCAATAGCAGGGCATGAATCCTATCAATTCGGTCTTGGAACTGAACATCTCTTCGATGGTTGATTTCATCGTAGAACGTCTGGGCTCCTCCATCATCGGAGGAACCACCTTGTTGAAGAGGAGACAGGTCGTCTTGTTCAACGGTGCGTAGAGGCCATCAAGGATATTCAGAGTGCCATCAAAATCAAAATTGTCTATCTTCGCTACTATGATTGTGAAATCAGCCAAGACAATTGCATTGACGCTGCTATAGTGAACACCGGGTGCTGAGTCCAATACGAGGTAGTCCAGCGACTCTTTTTCCAGATACTGCTTCAGATTCAAGAGCTGAGACAGGGCCTGCATGTGCCACTTGCGGTCCCGTGCCAGTTGAGAGCGGATTGCCTCAACATTGGGGTCCGAGAAACCAACTGCGAGGCGCCCTTCGAGGCCAAGTGTCTGTCCAAGATCTGTAAGCACCTCTTTGTGCGACTTCTTCTCAACAAGGAACTCGTTGATGTAGGTGGTCTGAGGTGTCACACCAAATAGGGTATGGAGACTGGGCGCCTGAAAATCCAAGTCTAAGATGGCAACATTGAGTCCGCGCTGTGCAAGTATCACGGCCAGATTCGCAGCAAGAGTCGTCTTTCCGGTTCCACCCTTGTAACTATGTAATGTGAAGCATTTCATAATCGGACCTCATGCTGCAACTGAGAAATCATTCGTTCAGAAGACCCTAAATCACTTTCGTGGATAGACATTTGAAAAGTATTGTGACGGACATCGGAGTATCATATGTCACGTTTCATGTTACAGCACAGGTTCGTCGTATGTCGAACAGCATTTCGATAGTCATATCAAGGCAGAAGACAGGCTCAACACTATGGCGCGTCCACTTTGGTTTGTTGAGCTCATAAAGAAGACCTTCCCCCAGAGGAAACTTATTGCGAATCTCACGCGGATTCCCATCGTAGGAGGAATCATTGACAAGATGCTCTTCGAAGGAGATGACATCATCTACCTGCCAAAGGACTCCACTGTTCTCAAGAAGATCCAAGTAGGCGTGCAGCTGGAGAGGCCCGTAGAAACACCGTTGCCCTCTGAGATTATTCACCGCTTCATCGATGAGGCCAACTTCCACTGGAAGATGAACTTCTGCATCTGTCGAGCCTCTGCTCATTGTGAAGACTATCCGATAGACTATGGATGCCTATTTCTTGGTGAGGCGGCCAGAGGTATCAACCCGGATCTCGGCAAGCAGATCTCTAGGGAAGAAGCACACGAATACATCAAGGAGTGCAGCAAGGCAGGACTCGTTCATATGGTGGGACGAAACAAGCTCGATGCTATGTGGCTCGGGGTGAGTCCAGGTAAGAATCTGATGTCGATATGCAACTGCTGTCCCTGTTGTTGCCTCTGGAAGATACTCCCCGACATGGCCCCTGGCATCGGCAGGAAAATCACGAAGATGCCCGGTGTGAGTGTCAGAGTGACTGAAGATTGTGTTGGGTGCGGGCTCTGTGCTGAAGATGTCTGTTTCACAGATGCAATCAAGATGGTGAACGGGAAGGCTGTTATCACAGACGCGTGTAGAGGCTGTGGTCGCTGCGTTGAAGTATGCCCACATGAGGCAATAGAGCTCACAATAGACCGAACAGACAGACTGAAAGAGTCATACGATAGGATTGCCCGTGTTATCGACCTGAAATGAAATATCTCTCCAAGAATGACGGATCGTCCCTCCTTCGTGGATTCAGCCCTACAAATGGTCTTCTACGCCTCTAGGAGGGGTGTCGTCCTCAAGAATACCACTCTTGTCAGACAAGATGAAGAGTTGCTCTGAATTCTCACTTGAGCTGCAACCTCTTTTTAGAAGTATAATCTGCCTGGAGATTACAGCTGCTATCCCTGTTAACACTTGACTTGAGAGGCAGGTACGACATATACTCTGTGGTAAGCTTTTTGAGGGGCAACCTCTCCGCCCATCCGTATAACTGAGTGAATGTGATTCAGCAGAGGATTATGTTATGGCAACCAAGATTGTTGTGATAGGAATGGGTTATGTCGGAATACCGGCAGCAGCCCTGCTTGCAGATGTGAAGGGAAATGAAGTTGTGGGCCTTCAGCGAAGATCGAAAAGGTCAGGATGGAAGATAGATGTCCTGAACTCTGGGAAGTCTCCCTTCGAGGGTGACGAGCCGGGACTCGATGAACTGATTGCCAAAGTAGTCGAGAAAGGCACGTTCAGTGTCACAGACGATGTGGATACCCTTAGGGACGCCGATATCATCCTAATCGACGTTCAGACGCCGACAGATGCCCAGCATATGCCACAGTATGTCTCTCTGCGAGAAGTGAGCAAGAACGTGGGTGAACGAATCAAGAAGGGTGCAATGATCATTGTAGAATCTACGGTTGCTCCCGGCACAACCCAGAATGTGGTCCTGAAGATAGTGGAGAAGGAGTCAGGGTTGAAGGGTGGAAAAGATTTCGACCTGGCCTTCTCTTACGAGCGCGTCATGCCAGGGAAACTCCTCGAGTATATCATCAATATGCCCCGTGTCGTAGGAGGCATAACTCCGGAGAGTACGAATCGGGCAGTGGAGCTCTACTCGAAGATCGTCAAGGAGAAGATATACACTGCCGATACGTTGAGTGCGGAGCTGGCCAAGACCATTGAGAACGCCTATCGAGACGTGAATATCGCCTTTGCAAATGAGATGGCGTTAGTATGCGAGAGCCTTGGTGTCAATGTATACCATATCATCGAACTGATCAACGCACGCCATGACAGGCACATGCATATGCCCGGTGCGGGTGTCGGCGGGCATTGCCTGCCCAAGGACCCATGGTTGCTTCGGTATGGCCTCTATGAATATGGTAGCTGGAAGATTGAACCTGAATTCATCTCATTATCCAGACGAATCAATGACCACATGCCGATCCATATGTCAACCCTGGTGGAGAACGGAGTGACAAGCAGAAAGGTGAGCATGCAGGAGGCAGAGATCACCATCCTAGGAGTCGCATATCTTGAGAACTCAGATGATACTCGGAATACTCCCGCAGTACCACTGATTGGCTCGCTACAGGCAAGGGGTGCGACAATCAGGCTTCATGACCCGTATGTCCACCAGTGGGAGTTCACGAATCATGAGATACTCAGGGATGTCTACAAGGCTGCTGAGGGAGTAGACTGTCTGGTGCTTGTGACTAAACACAAAGACTACGAATCGTTGGACTTTGACAGACTGAAGAAGGTCATGAGAACACCCGTCATCATTGACGGTCGCAATGTCTTTGACCGAGAAGTCCTTGAATCGAAAGGCTTCGAGTATCGCGCGGTTGGCAAGGCGGGTATCAAGAGATCTGGCCAGTAAGGCAGAAGAGTCGCAGATGCTCGGATAGGAAGGACTCTCGCGGGCTTTCCAACTACGATTCGTCAACTGGTGTATCATGAGCCGGCGGGGGTTTCAGTGCTTTTCTTCTTGCCTGAAGTAACTGCACGAAAAAGGCGCTCAGTCCAATCAGGAACAGACCGACCCAGTCCAACATGTCAGGTATCTCGCCCAAGAAGAGGACGGCCAGTATCACAATCTGAGGTAGCATTGCCCCGTTTATAATAGACATATCGACAGCACGCAAGGTCTGCATAGCACGGTGCCAGATATTGAACGCAAGGGCAGTGTTGACAACGCTGAGCCAGACTACATAGAACCAAGATAGGGCGCTTATCGAAGAAGAGGGTTCAAAGAGATATCCCAGAACTAGAAGCACCAGAGACCCAATCGTCATGCTCAGTGCTGTGACAACAAGCACGGGTATCTGTCGTTCTCGATTGATTGCTCTACCGATGATGGATGAAAAACTATTGGACAGGACACCAACCAGAACAACAATCAGGCCGATGACCTGTAAGCCTGAAAAGTCAAGGGGTGTGAAATACAGCAGAACTCCACAGATGCCAACGAGCACCCATCCTATCTGCCGAGCTGTCGGCACCTCTCTCAACAACAAGACACCCAGTATCAGAACGATAAGAGGGGTCATGTTTAGCAGAAGGGAGACCGTTATTGCAGGAAGAAGGGTAAGACCCACGAACTGAGTGCCCATGGTCACGGTTATGTACACCAGCCCGTACCCAGCAAGCTGCCACGCTTGACTGGCACTGAGCGATCTGACTGCATGACGCGACTGCGGTCGAACTGCGATTGCTGCCAGCAGTATGACTGCCGCGATGAAGTATCTCAGGCCAGCGAAGGTGAGTGGTGGAATCTCCTCAAGGCCGAACTTGATAATCACCCATGATGAAGACCACAAGATGGTGACGAAGAAGGCCTGTACGACGGCCAGAGCATGAGATCTCTTCTCACCTGACATGACATCTACTGTGGATGCACTGTCAACTCCGGAACTTTTCATCGCTCTTCACCATCCAAGAGAACACCTCTATAAGGATAGGACTAATGCCGTCCTGTGACGGGTGTATATAATGGTGGTACACTGCCTGATGGAGATTGGTTCAGAGCAATACTACTCATGCCAGCTGACTCAAGAGACTCCGGTCCGTGTCCGTATCATGACTATCAATGGTGACACTGGATTTGGAATCATTGAGTCCATGAGAGGAGAAGAAGAGGATATCAAGAGATATGTGCGCCGGCTCAGAGAGTCATCCAGCACCGTACTAGTAGAGGTGACACATAGTTCTCCTGACGCATACTGGACGCGCGTTATACACCGTATCAGCGGACCGTCAATATACGACACTGTTTTGGAGAGCGGCTGCATGACACTGCTGCCTATCTCCATAGACTCTGGTACTCAGATACATAGCGTGTTGGCTCCATCCAAACCTGTTCTCAGGCAGCTGCTAGATCTGCTCAGGAAACGGTTCACCAGTGTTAGAGTCTTGAGAGTCAGAGCGGGACCACCCGACCTAACGGGGATCACGCTGACTCCCAAGCAGAAAGAAGCGATAGTGTTGGCCATCGAGAACGGCTACTACTCAATCCCGCGACATGTTTCAGCCGCTGACCTTGCATCTGAGATAGGCATCAGCAGAGTGGCCATGCAGGAACGACTGCGGAGAGCTGAGAACCGCATCATGATTGGATATCTCAACGGCGAGATCGAAACATGGAATGGCAGCTGATCCTGCTACTGACCCGATGCATCGCCAAGGACTCACGTGAATCCTATTACTGGACCGTCAAACCGCCGTCCACAATCAGAAGCTGACCGGTGACGTAGTCTGAATCATCTGACGCCAGAAATGCAGTGGCTTTTCCGATATCATCTGGACGCCCGAACCTCTTCCAAGGAATTGACTCGATGGTCTGCTTACGAGTAGCGTCATCCATGATCTTCTCAACCGTTGGGGTCTCAATTGCTCCAGGGGCAATCGCATTCACACGTATCTTGTGCTTGGCGAGTTCGAGAGCGGCCGCCTTAGTGAAGCCGAGTACACCAGCCTTCGAGGCGCTATAGTGCGCTAACATCTGGTAGCCTACTGTTGTTCCTGCAATTGATGCGATGTTGACGATGCTGCCGCCATTCTTCTTCATATGAGGCAACACTGCTTTTGTGAAGTTGAACGTGCCGTCCAGATTGATGTCGATGACTCGATCCCAATCGGCACGCTTCATCTCATCCAACGCCTTATAGGGATAGACACCGGCATTGTTCACAAGAACGTCGACCTGACCCCAGCGGTCCACTACCTTACGCACCATATCTTCAACCTGCTCTGTGTTACTGACATCACCAATAACAGACATGACCTCATGTCCTTTCTCAGCAAGATCCTTCGCCTTGTCAGCAACATCGTCGGCGATATCGCTGAGGGCTACTCGTGCGCCTCTCTCAGCTAGCTCCAGGGCAATGCCTAGACCTATGCCTTGAGCTGCGCCAGTTACGATTGCTACTTTATTCTCAAGCGTCATTGTTGTTCACGATAGTTTACTACTACGCGAATCAATATATCGTTTTGGAAGTGTCGAAGAGAACATTCTAGACCATCAGGCACCGTACTTCTCGATGTGGCCGGCATAGCCGAGGAGGAGTGGCATGACATCCAACCCTCTGATCATGTGTAGAGCGCCATCGGCCATGTCAAACTCAGAGAATCTCTTCACTCGATCTGGCCGGATGAAGTCAGAATACAGTACAACAGGAACGGGGTCGCAAGTGTGTTCACTTACTGAAACAGGCGTACAGTGGTCCGCAGTGACTAAGACTATGATTCTATCACCGATTCCGTCGAGAATCTTACCAATCATCGCATCGCTCTTCTCGATTGCTAGTACCTTCTCACTGGCATTTCCATCATGGCCAGCATTGTCTGGTGCTTTGATGTGTACAAAGACATAGTCATACCCAGACTTAATGCATTCAATGGTCTTCTCAGCAATGCCATCGAAATTGGTCTCGATTGTGCCTGTCTGCCCCTCCACCGGGATGTGGTCCATTCCAACATACTTGGCAGTGCCTATGTAGAGAGCTCCGCCTGCAATCACGGCGGACTTGATGCCGTACCGCTTCTTGATTGTGGGGACATCCTCATGCTTGCCCGCCCCCCGCAACAGAATGACGTTAGCTGGCGGCAGATCCCGTTCCATACGTTTCCTGTTCGCTTCAAGATCCTTCAGGATCTCATGCGACCTCTTGACGAACTCGTTGACTATGCGCGCAGTCTTCTCAGCCTCCATAGAACGAGGGTTGCAGGTCAAGATTCTCTTTCCGGTCTCGTGGGGGTCTATGTCAGTGATGTCTGCAGACAGTTCAGGGCCTCGAAGGACAATGGCACCGCGATGTTCCACTGTATGCACGAACCTGATGGTGACATCTTCAATTCTCATATCGTCAATCCTCTCTCCTAGGGCTGAACCCTCCTCAGGAGAGATCTCACGACCTGCCCGACGGTCTTGCACGATGAAGTCCTCATTGATCGTTGCAAAGTTTGAACGGAAGGCAACATCGCCGGGCCTTGAGTCAAGACCGGCACCTAGAGCCTCCAGCGGACCGCGTCCGGGATAGTGTTCCTCAGGATTGTACCCGAAGAGGGATAGATGCGCAGTATCGCTCCCCGGTGTCTGCCCGTGTCCGATGACATTCATCAGACCGGTCTGCCCCTTATCAGCAAGCATGTCAAGATGTGGGGTCTCGGCCGCTTCGAATGCGGTCTTCCCTTCCAGCTCTTTGATTCCACGATCACCCGCCCCGTCCAAGACGATGAGAAGTGTGGCCCGCTTTTCTGTCATATTCTAGAAATTCCTCCATGCTGTCATGAACTGCGTACCCGGATAACCATCATGTCCCTCAAGAATCTCGTGGATTCTGAGCAGACGGTTGTATTTGGCTACCCTGTCAGACCGTGCTGGAGCGCCGGTCTTGATCTGTCCTGTTGAGAGCCCTACGGCAAGGTCTGCAATGAACGTGTCACAAGTCTCACCACTTCGATGGCTGACTACGACCGGCCAATCTGCATCATTGGCAAGTTGGGAAGCCTCGATGGCCTCTGTGACCGTGCCGATCTGATTGACCTTCAGCAGAAGGCCTCGTCCTGCCTTCATGTCAATTGCCTTTCTCACGATGTCGGGACTTGAAACCGTCAGGTCATCTGTTACTATCTGGATATCTGTCTTCTCAACGAGGGCCGCGAAATCCTCGAAGGCGGTCTCGTCGAATGGATCTTCAATGCTGGCAATCGGGTAGGTGTCAATGATCTCAAGATAGAACTCTAGGAGGTCTCCGGCGTCGAGGTGCTTCCTGTCTATGTGATACTTTCCATCCCTGTAGAACTCGCTAGCTGCCGCATCAACCGCAAGCATCACCTCGCTCCCTGGGGCATAGCCAGCCTCACTCGCTGCTTCCATGATCTCATCAAGTGCATCAGTGGTTGACTCAAGTCTGAAACCACAGAAGCCGCCCTCGTCACCCACATGTTTTGCCATAGGCCCGTACTTCGTGACCATGTTCTTTCCCAGAGTGTGATAGACTTCTGCAATGCAGCGCACAGCCTCTCTGATGGTGGGAGCGCCAACGGGCATGACCATGAACTCCTGTATGGCAAGGTCGTTTCCAGCGTGCTCACCCCCATTGATCACATTGGACATGGGAACTGGCTGGAGATACCTTGGCTCTTTGCGGAGGACCTGGGTACGAAGATACTCAAAAAGATGCATGCCCAGATGGTTTGCGGCGGCAACGGCAGAGGCCATAGAAACAGATAGAACAGCATTTGCGCCCAGATTCTCCTTTCTATCACTGGGATCCATTTCGAGCAGTTTCGCGTCAACAACCTCTTGCGCAAGGGGATTGGTGTTTTTCAAGCCTTGGAGAATAGTGCTGTTGACATTCTGCATCGCCTGTAAAACTCCCTTCCCCCTGTATCTATCGTCACCATCTCTCAGCTCAAGGGCCTCATTGGCGCCTGTAGATGCACCGCTTGGCACTCTCGCAACACCGACTGACCCGTCTGTGAGAACCACACGCGTCATGAGGGTTGGATTACCTCGTGAGTCCAGAATCTCCATCGCGTTGATTGTCTTGTACTTCACCATTGTCTCTAGCCTTCCTCAAAGTAGTGAGTAATCATTCTATACGAAAGATGGAGAGGGGATTTATACTAATTCATACCTCCATCGAGCGCGATTTCTGGAGTAGAGTATCTGGTGAGTAGAGCATATGAATCATGACAGAAGGTCTATTATGCATCTTGAAAATGGATTTCATGAGCGACGAGTGTGAACGAATCATGAGTAGTGAGAGAACCCGTTCGAAGATTGTATGCACGATTGGACCGGCTTCTAAGGACAGAGAGACCTTGGCTGGAATGGTGGAAGCAGGTATGGATGTGGCCCGGCTGAACCTGTCCCACGAGAACCATAGCAGTGCACGCGAGGTGTTCGACCGGATTCGGTCGGTGGATGATACGATTCCCATACTCTTCGATATTCAGGGGCCAAAGATACGGATTGGTGAGATGCGAGAACCTGTTGAACTGGAGAATGGAGAGGAGATAGTCCTCACAACAAAGGAGATTGTTGGCACGAAAGACAGAATCTCAGTGTCACACGAAGACCTTCCCCATGACGTCCATCCAGGTGACATCATCGCCATCAACGACGGGATAGTCAGACTTGAGGTCATGAGCATCGACGGAGAGGAGGTACGAGCAAGAGTGACACACGGCGGGCCAATCTCCAGCCGGAAGGGCGTGAATATCCCGGGTATCAAACTCTCATGTCGTCTGCCAACAGAGAAGGACTTGGAGGACCTCGAACTTGCTGCGGAACTAGAACCCGATCTTATTGCGCTCTCTTTCGTGACCGATGCATCTGATGTAATTCGGGTGGAGGACATAGTCAAGGAGAACGGGCCGAAGAATGTGGATATCATCAGCAAGATAGAACACGCACTTGCCATCGTCAACTACGATGAAATTCTCAAGGAGTCACACGGTGTCATGATTGCACGAGGCGACCTTGGAATCGAAGCGCCCATCGAGGACGTACCGATACTTCAGCGAGACCTCATCCGCAAGGCAAACCTGTGGGGACGGCCGAGTATTGTTGCAACACATATGTTGGAGTCCATGACATCAGAACGTCTGCCTACCCGGGCGGAGGTCAGCGATGTTGCGCATGCCATATTCGACAGAGCAGATGCGGTCATGCTGAGTGGAGAGACTGCCATGGGTCATGACCCTGTTGGAGCAGTACAGATGATGGAGCGTATCATCAAGAAGGCAGAGAAGAGGATCACTAGCGTGGACCCGGCTGATTTGACATCTCCCCAGAAGATGATTGTGGAGGTCATCGGCAATCTTGTATATAGTACAGTATCATTACTCCCGAACAAGGTGGATGGAATCGTTACTGCTACAAGAACAGGATTCACAGCAAGATGGATATCGAAATTCAGACCACCCGCAAACATCTTTGCCGTCTCGAGAGACCCGACGGTCATGCGACGTCTGAGATTACTCTGGGGAGTGCATCCGGTCAGATTTGAGAAAGATGTGGGCAGCGTTGACGACTTGGTGAAGGAAGCAGTTCAGGCGGTTCATAAGGCCGGCCTCGTAGACCCGGATATGGATGTCGTCTTCACATCAGGAATACGTCACATTCCGCATAGAACAAACATTCTGGGCATCTTCCATGTTCGAGATCTGTTGGATTGAAATGAAACCGTAAGAATTGAAGAATCCGTTTCGCAAGAAAAAGAAAGATTGGAGGGACGCTCAGTGGCGTCCTATAGCTTGTCGAGCTCCTCCCGTACACACTTGATTCGCTCAAGCGCTCCATCAAGACATTCTTTCAGATGATCGAGTCGTTCGGCCTCAGACATCTCATGATGACCCTCGGCGCTTCCGCACTTACATTTTCCCATTGATTATCACGTGCTTCGAAGCGTTGATGTAGTAATATAAGTCCGCGCTAGAGAAAGAAGTAGTTGCTTCGCCGGTGCGAAGTGCAAGTGTTGGGCGATGCAGACAGCGCCCAGACCCCAAGACGCATATATTCAATCTCAGGTGTGTCTACCAGTCACTATGTGTCTGGAGCAAAGAGAAATGAATGAAGGGACAGATTCGACACAGCGGTGTCTTCAACCACTCAAGATCCTCTTCGACCAACTCGGACGACCATGGACGGTCCAGCTTCTTCTCCTGCTGGGTAACAGCGGCAATACCAGATATCATGCCATTCGTGAGAAACTGAAAGAGGGAGAGGGAAAGGCAATCAGTGACGCGACCCTCTCAAAGCGGCTCTCCAGCCTGACAGACCTTGGGCTCATCGAACGGCATGTTATCGCAGAAACACCACCACAGGTAGAATATGCTCTTTCAAATGCAGGGACGGAAACGCACAGACATATCTGCACGATGATGAAATGGGCCCAGCAGAGATGTCACTCAGGCAGTCTCATGCCAGGAACTTCTAGCGAATGCTCATGAGATATTCCGACTCGCTGGTCCCAACATGCTCTTTGACAGACGGCAGAACACTCAGCTGTCATGTTCTCGTTTTAGAGGATTATGAAACTGGATCAACGGTGTCATCATTGCTAAGAAACCAGCATAGATATTCAATCATAGGTAGTACCATATGCAGTATCCATCAAGAGGACGCTGAAGATGCAGAAGAAGGTAAGTGTCAGAGAGCGTCTGGTGGTGCTCTTCCTACTCTCGGCATTCTTCATGAAACTGGTGTCTGAGTTCGTACATGAAGTGATAGGCCATGGGCTCTTTGTCATGCTCTTTGGTGGAAGAATCAAATCTGTGTATATCAGTGTCCTGTGGCCGTATGAACTCTCACACATACAGTGGGCAATTCCTTCGTTGGAGGTGTGGCAGAGAGCCTGGCTCTATGCTGGCGGAATCATTGCCACGGGTGCCTTGACTCTCGTTCTAGTGGTCTACCTACTAGCAAGAAGACCGGACTGCTGGCTCACTGTGCCCTGTGTCTGGCTTGCATTCTGGTGTCTGATGAATGCCGCAGGATATCTGGTCATCGGTGGGCTGCATCCTTTCGGAGATATAGCGGTTCTCATAGATTTGAATGCGATCAGCAGTGTTCAGTCCCTAGGTCTGGGCATCGGGATGCTCATCCTGGGATTCTTTGCTCTGTCGATGGCCCAACGGAGAGCCTTGTTCCCGGTCCTCGGACAGCAGTCTGGATTCGCGAATACCGCCATGTGGACAACAGTACCTGTCGTCACTGTTCTTGCTGCTATGGGGATGGGAGTCTTCTCCTTCGTAGTTCTGACGGCAGGACTGATTCCACCAGCCCTCTCCGTTCTGGTGGAAATCCTCTTCCTGAAAACAAACTGAGGGATAGGAGATGGATTGGAGAAGGAGTCAGTGAAACTATCTGAATGGTCGTTACTGAACGGTATCGTGCCTGCATGGTTCCACATTGACAGATGGCCTAACTATTGAGATACAGAGAGAGCGGGCGCAGTGCCCACATACCTAAAGGCATTTCAGAAGAAACTTAAATGCAATACGCCCTCCGCTCGTCAAGTGGGAGAACAACGTTGAACGATAAAGCATCGAACATCCCTTGGAGAGGTCTGCTTGGGCTCATTGTCATTCTCACAGTTATTAGCATCATTGCCTATCAATTATCAAGCATCGGGGGTTTCATCGCAGGCGTCTTCGCGGTTTTCGTTGGCCTGATTGTCAGCTTCTTCAGAAGTGACCTGAAGAGAATACTCGGCCTCGAGAAGAAGGATGAGTATAGAGAGGTGCCTGTGGTTGAGGCGGATGCAGACAAGAAGCATATCCGTAAACTTGAGAAGAAGATCGCCAAAGAGCGAACAAAGCTTGCCAAGACGGTAGGAGAATATGACGAAAATCTTGCTGACAAGAAGAAACGAAAGCTCGACCAGGAGATTCTGAGAAACTCCACTGAAGTGATAGCCCTGCTGGACCAAGCAAAGGCACACGCCATCCAACTCAAAGAGGACGAACTAGTAGAGCACTACGAAGGCATTATTGAGGCGATTGAAGAGATTCGGCGGACTGCACGGGCAAGGCTCGGTCAATAGAACGCTTGTCGCCCCTTTCTTCACTCCCACGATAGTTCCGATGAATCTTATACCTAGGGGAAGGTACAAATGACCTTGAGTGAATACCTTACATGGACATCCCATGCAAGACAAAATTCCCGCCTTACGAGCATCTTCTGTTTACACGTCGACAGTGAATCTGGCACGAAGCTATCTGCGACAACGAGACTTCTTGACCTATGCATCACAGCTTGTCCCTGAACCTCTAGGCTCAGAAACATGGTCGCTAGCATGGGGCTACATCCGTAATTTTGATGATATGCTCGATGCCCCCGGACTGACCAAGGCGCAAGCCGTCGCGATGCTGGAAGGCGAGAGAAATGTGGTGGAGAGGGGTCTTGCGGGAGACCTCCAGCTTGACAGGACAGCACCACTGCGGCACAGATGGCTCTCTCAGTTCTTCGAGAACGAGAGAGAATTCTATGGTGGCGAGGCAATTGAGGTGGTCATGGATCTCTACCAGAGTGCGTGGGGTGACGTAGAGAGAAAGGGAGTTCTCATGTCACAGAGTGATATGGATAGGCTTCTCTACAAGAAGGCGAGGTCGTTCTTCAAACTCTATTTCATCCTGTCAGACTACGACTTGGGTGGCTGTATTGACGAGCTTTCATACACACTTGGCATGGGACTAGGCATGCTCGATGACCTGCTGGATATCAAGAACGACTACGATGCGGGCTATATCAATGTGACCAGGGAGGAGATGGATGCTCTCGGCGTCGGGCTCGGTCCCGACGATAGATGTTTCCTTGACCGCATCCTAGACGCAGGATACGCAACGCTCAGGGCAAAGAAGATCATGTCGTTGCTGCTGCGGGCACGACGCCTTGCACGACAGGTAAGACAACGGGTGGTCAGAACGCTCATCCTCCGCCTCACTGAGATCTTCGCCGCACCAATTCTGGAGGGGCGGCTGATTCCAGGGCAGAGTTACTTCTTCAAGGGAGGAAGGATTGCAGACCTGATTCTCCCCGACAATGAATCTCTCGCATACAAAATCGGACATCGACTTATTGGACTGTTCCTGTCAGTGCCACAGGTTCTTCCGTCCCTCATGAGATCGCCATACTGATGGCGTGTTGTCTGGTCCGGAGTATTCTTCTAGGGAGCAGTAGAGACTCCTTCATACTATGTATGATACGATGCTGATACCTTCAATCATCACAATACCGAGCAACCTTCCAAGCATCTGACGATTCATTTCAATCGCGATGGTTCATAGCTGCGGGCCTTCTTGGAAAGGCGGTAGCCTCCGAAATATCATCCAGCCCGCAGACATACCTAGTCAACCTCTCCAGACCTATTCCGAAGCCGGCCGAGGGAGGTATGCCCTCATGAAGCATATTGAGGTACCAGCCGTAGTCACGAGGGGCGAGTCCCTTCTGTCTGATTCTCTGAAGAGCGACTTCATATCGGTGTTCCCGCTCGCCGCCAGAAATCCCTTCGCCAAACCCCTCAGGGAAGATGAGGTCGAAGTCCCTGAGTTCTCCCGGATTGCCCGGATGGCTCCTGTAGTAGAAACCTCTCGCTTCAACCGGGTAGTCCACAATCCACAGCGGTTCTCCGTGCTGCAAGGAAAGCGCAGTCTCAGCCTCAAAGGACAACTCACCTTCGACGTCGCTAGGGCAGCTCAGCTCTCTTGCCATAGTCACTGCCTCCTGATGTCTGATCCTCTTGAAAGGAGTCCTTGGTACCTTGATTCTTCTGTTCAGTATTTCGAGTTCAGAAGCAGAGGTCTTCTTGACACTCCTGATTGCGGCGGCAACAAGGTTCTCAGCCAGAGTCATAATTTCATCGCGGGAACCGTGTGCGACCTCTACATCAACCTGCAGAAACTCAGCAAGATGTCGCTT
The DNA here is from genome assembly GCA_964558645.1 of uncultured archaeon. Lineage (GTDB taxonomy): Archaea > Asgardarchaeota > Thorarchaeia > Thorarchaeales > Thorarchaeaceae > TEKIR-12S. The sequence continues at coordinate 15,249 of CAZLEV010000023.1, read as the reverse complement.
TGTGAGATGTTTCTCTAGACGGATGCATGGAGAGAAGATGAAGATCTTATCGAGAGCCGAAACAAGCATCTGCTTCTGCAGTATCATACTCGTTGTGAGTCGATACTTCGTACCATAGAAGTCGACGGACGCCGTTTCTGCGCCTCGGATTCCCGGGTCGGTCACAGGGCTGAGTATCACTGGCGCAACTTCAACAAAACCACGGTCTTCGAGAAACGACCTGATGCCTGACATCACGCTGTGCTGTACCTTGAGCATGGCTTTGGCCCGCTCAGACCTTACAGCTAGATAGTCTTCAATATGAGCAGTGCTGAAGGTTTTCATAGTCCGCTCCGTATCTCGCCTTCGTCATTCTGTTCACCTGACTACAAGCAGAGCGGAAGGCAATTATAACTTACCACGAGATAATCGTAATGGTTCCGTAATTAGCACAAATATTATCTGCAATGGCGTAATTAATACGGTTGTCATGGAACTCAGCGAAACCGACCTGAAACTCCTGCGGTTGCTGCAACAGGACTGTAGACAACCGATCACAAAGATTGCAAAAACACTCGGCATCCCTGCAACCACTGCCTACGATAAGGTGAAACGCATGGAGGAACGAGGCATAATCAAGGGCTATACGGCAATACTGAACGAGACCGAAGTGGGGCTGCCAACTACAGCTCTCGTGCTGGTGTCTGTGGGATATCCTCCCGGCTCTGAGTTCTCCCAAGAGGTCGTGGCTGAGAGACTGTCCGAGTTTCCAGAGATATCTGAAGTCTACATCATCGCTGGGGACTGGGACCTGTTACTGAAGATAAGATCTCGGAGCATCGAAGATGTCGGCAACTTCGTGATAAGACGGCTGAGAAACGTTGAGGGTATAACAAAGACAAAGACCATCTCTGTATTCAGACGAGTGAAAGAGACTCCCAATCTTCCGATATAGATGAATACTGACTACATCCGCGGCACAACGGGGAGTTCTGCTACATCAAAAATGAGAGTGAGCTATAGGAATCTCCGGGGAACAAATATGCTTGACTGCTGCGCGATTCGTGGAAAATTCGAAGAATAGTTTATAGGATTTCGCGTGTATGATAAGACGGGAGTATCAAAATGCAAATAGAAGCGCTGCCATTCTACATAACCATGGGACTGTTTTTCATCGGATTTCTCGTCATCCTGCTCATCGCGATGTCCGTACGGATTGTTAAGGAATACGAGCGAGCGGTGATATTCCGCATGGGTAGATTTGTTGGAATAAAGGGACCAGGATTGTTTCTAATCATCCCCGGACTTGACAAACTACAGGTGGTGGACCTGCGCACAGTGACATACGACGCACGCACAATCAAAGTGATCACGAAAGACAACATCAGATGTGATGTGGACTCATTCGTCTTCTATCGAGTTGTGGATCCGAAGCTTGCTGTACTGGAGATTGAGAACTACATCTCCGCAATCCGGAATCTAGCCAAGACTGTTCTACGAGACGTTCTTGGCACAGTGGACTTGGACGACCTCCTGACCCGCACACAGGACTTGACACTCAGAATCCAAGAGGAGATCGATGAGAAGACAGACCACTGGGGGATCAAAGTGAGCGATGTGGCCATCAGTGACGTCATTCTGCCTACAGAGATGCAGCGAGCCATAGCAAAGCAGGCTGAGGCTGAACGAGAACGTCGAGCCCGCATCATCATTGCCGAGGGAGAGTACATGGCGGCAGAGAAGATGGTCAAGGCGGCAGAGATGTACGCTGCAAGCCCAATCACTCTAAAGATTCGAGAGTTGCAGACTCTTCAAGAGATTGCGCGAGAGAAGAACCTGGTAGTGGTCACTACCACCGGGAACGCCGAAGAGATTGGACACATGTTCGCCGTAGCCGAGGCGGCAAAGAGACAGAAAAGGGACACGGGCTAGAAAGGAGGAAGAAAGATGATGCAAGTGCTTGGAATCGGGTGGGCGTTCACTGCAATCACACTCATAGCGCTGGGTCTGGCGTTGGTGGTGGCAGAGCTTGTGTCAGAAGAGGCAGAGTGCTTCGGGCCAGCTGCCGTCTTCTTTCTGATCACAGGAACCGCTCTATGGTTCATGGTGACGCCCTTGGTCTGGCCCACTCCACCGGTATGGCTGCCAGGACTGTCTCTGGTGCTTGTGGCGGTGACAGCAATCTTCTCGTGTTTCTCGTTGTTCTTGCTGTACAAGATCTCACAGGTGAAGGAGCAACCACCCATGAACCTTGACTTCATCGGCGGCGTCGGCCGAACGATGGATCGGCTGGGACCGACGCAAGAGGGGTATGTGCAGTACCGTGGAGAGTATTGGCGGGCGAAGACCACAGGGCCGATAGTCGAGGCAGGGCAACGTGTTCGAGTTCATGGAAAGAGCGGGCTGGTTCTCCTCGTTGAACCTGAAGTTCCGTTTGATAACTAGTCAGCGATTAAGACTTCATCTCTCTCGGGAGGTTTCAAACCCTCCCAGAGAAGCCCGAAACCACCATCTTGTTTGTTCTCCCGAGATTTAGAAGTGCGTTAATTGGGCATTCAGACAACGTAGTGTGCCAATTGTGCAACCAGCTCACGGGTAACGGTCGCTGAAGCGCTCAGGAAAAGAAAGAGAAGATGAAGGGTGTATCCCAGAGTGGAGCAATAACACCTCCATTGAAAGTATCGCTCTTACGAGTCTATAGGTAACCGATAATCCTGAACTGGAGTCTCTAGGACCCACAGAATGTACTGCTTGTCTACAAGTCCTGCTCTACCGCCTGATGAAGTGAAACATGGTATTTGCACTAATCAGAATAGCGGCCACGTGTTTTGAGCAAGTTCCATATTACCCACAGAGGTGATTGTCCGTGGCCATAGAACTCAAGCACATCAGGATCCTCGCACCGCCATGTCTGCTTCTCCCGTTCGTAGAGATACCCCCTGAGCATATCAGTCCCATGTCGACGAAGAAATAATCTGCGGAGAGCCCTGAGTAGAACACCAAGAAAGGGTCTGCCCACGAAGTAGTTCAGTTGACCCTGATAGAACATACCCCGTGCAGTGGTGCCGAAGGAGGGCTCATCTTGAAAAACAGGGATGGCCCAGATCTTCAAGCGGCATCCTCTCTTGAGCGTCTTGATATTCACGAAGGTGTCAGGGGATAGAGGCCAATATTCCTCAATCTCACGAATAATCTCCCAGCGAGTCACCTTACAGTCTCCCATGGGCATGCCGGATTCTCGTGCCCGCTCCTCTCCAATGACATAGCCTGACGACGCTCCAATCTCTGGATGCTCATCCATCAGATGCATGATACGGGCATAGTAGTTGGGACATGGCTGCGTGCCGACATCTTGGATTGCATAATAGTCTACGCTCTGCCCCCTTAGCCTCTTGATGAAACCGGGCATGTGTTCTGTGTAAGCATTTCCGATTGTATTGAGATTGCCCTGTTCTTTCATGGGCATACGCTCAACCCAAACCTTGAGTTCGGGGTGTTCTTCTGACAGGTGCTTGATTTCCTCGTATGTGCCGTCTGTAGACCCGTCGTCAATCCACAGCCAGACCAAGGGTTTTCGTGATTGGTGCATCATCCACTCGAAGGCCCGCTCTATCCTTGGTTCCTCATTCCATACGTTAGTGACCAACACGTATTGAGATGAAGTCGATGGGGGTGCAGTACAACGGGTAGTGCAGTATCTGCAGTACTCATGGAAAGGGACATATGCATCGCTCTGGGTGTCACCTGTCATAGAGTGCTCGTCTACCTCCCTGAACTCGTGCCTTATAATCGGTTCTCTATGGAGGGACAACCGCTGAATCGTGGGAAGCGTTATATTATGACTTCATCGAAGCAAGACAGAGGCGGTCGCCGGTTGACGAAATCTAAGTGGCTGATGAAACAATATTGGCGCATTGGCAGTATCAGGACTCTTCTAGCCCTCGCTTTCGGCATGCTGACACTTGGAAGATTCTACTCACCATATGTCCCAATACTAGACTCGCTGGGTCTAATCGGTGCGTTGGTATTAGCGGTGATTCTGATCTTTGTGTTTCTTATCATTGGCTGGGCGTACGACGAGAGAGCCCGACTATGGAAAGAGTCGGTGCAGGTGGGACTGGAGCGGAACCCTTACTCATATGTGCCGGATTTCAGAGCGCTAGCAATCGACTATCCCGCAGCCTATGTTATCTTTGACACACTGCACAGGTTGTTCAAGAAGCTGAACCTACCGGCTGAGACCATACTGGACCTCAGTGTGTACTTGGATGATTTCTTCCGGAGGAATCCTGAGAATAAGGATGATCTCTTCTCAGCAGAAGAGCTCGCTGAGGAGTTCCTTGAACAACACCCGTTCAATCGTCCAAGGAAGGCATCCAATAAAGAGGCAAGCCTAGGCGCCAAGGCAAAGAAGAGATTTCAGCTCGAGGTCCTCAGGGTCAATTATATCCAGTCTTTTTCCGGGCTGGCCCAGGATGTCCTTATCTTTGGAGCACTCTTCGTTACACTTCTTTACCCGAATGTCGTGGTTTCCACCCCCTACGGCGACCTTGTTCCGCTGGATTACTTGCTTCGAGGGATACTGATGTTGTCTGTACCGATGTACGTCGGCATGGCCATTGCGGGCTGGTATTATGACAGAAAGCTAGTACTCTGGTCACCAGAACAAATCGTGAATATCGAGCGTAATCCCTATAGCTATGTTCCTGAACCCAGAAACTATGCATTACTGCTGCCTATCTACCATACATTCTTCGCGGTTCTACGAGAGCTTTTTGTGAGCCATGATATGGATACGATAGTGATTGATAGGCTCGCATTGTATCTTCACGAGTACCTGCAACTGAGCGTCACACGAAATGAAGACCTATTCGAGGCACAGAGGTTGAGGTCTGAATTGGGAGCAGTTTTCGAACCTTTAGATGAGCGACTTGAAACAGTGAGAGGATGAGAGATGGGACTAAGAAAATGGTTGATGAAACAACAATGGAGACTTGTACAAATCAGAGGGATCTGGGGTTTATTCTTCAGCACATTCATGTTGGCATATGCGTACTTTGGATATATCCCAATATTCGCCGGGCTCGGTGCTTGGGGGCCGATTGCGTTCTCAGTGACTCTCTTTGTCTTCTTTCTAGTAGGGGGCTATATCTATGACAGAGTATTCGTCATGTGGGCACCGTCTCATGAAGTGACACAGGAACGTAACCCGTTCCAATATGTTCCACGTCCAATTGATAGAATACTCTGGTTGCCCATCTATGCAACCATGCTCGATGTGAGTGAGCAGTTGGCAGACGAGTTCAACCTAGACAAGACCGCCATTGCAGAGACTAGAGAGTACTATAACAAACTCGAGGGCTTCCGGCCAGAAATCAGAGAAGACATCGACAGGGCGATTGAACTGCGTGAGGAGTATGTAGCGAAACATCCCTTTTCTGACATATACAGTGAGTCTGATGAAACCACACGATCAGACCGAAGCGACGGGCTTCAATAACCATGAATTCGTTCTCAGAGAAAGGAAAGCTAATATCCTGAAGTCAAGCTGTGCATCTTACTGGGCACATCACGAGAAATAATGGTGTCGATGCTGATGGAAGAGATTGTTATTGTCGCAGGGGGTCTGGGAATAAGACTTGAAGAAATACACCAAGAAATTCCCAAGACCCTATTGGAGCTGGAGAACAAGACCATTCTCGATCACATTGTTTCGACGATTGATGTCTGTCTAAGAGGGGACTTCAGGCTCTTCATATCCGTAGGCATCCACTATGAAACTATGGTTGACTATGTTGAGAGCCAAGGCCATCTCTATGATAATGTGGTAGTGGTCAAATCAGAGGATTGGCAAGATGGAAATGCGGCCACATTGCTAGCGTGCGATGGCCTCCTGTCTAATGAGGAGTTTATCCTCCAGATGTCAGACCACCTCTTCTCTCCTGCAACCTACCGAAAATGTGTCGTTACTGACACAGTCAACACGCCCTATGTCTGCGCACAATATCGAAATGAAGGCATTCCGGACTATCTGGATCTGGCCGATGCAACCAAGATCCTCTCTGAGAAGAATCATAGGCTAGTCAAAATCGGAAAGAATATCTCGCAGTGGAACATGATTGACATGGGCATCTTCAAACTGACTCAAGATGCTTTTGAAATCATAGCTGACCTCCCAAAAGACAAGAGATCACTCAGCGAATACGTCCACAAGCAGTCGAGTAGGGAGCGGGGATTCTATGTAAAGCCAGTCGAGGGGGCTATATGGAAGGACATCGATACCCCCACAGATCTGCATTGGGCCGCTGAGCTCCTCGAAGAGGGCTATTGGGCCTGACTTTGGAAACCTTATAATGCTGGAACAAGATGCGAGTCAGCCTGACCAACCAAAGGACACCTCAGAAACGGAGAGAATGAGAATGCGCTTCAGAGAGATACTCACCAAAGGGTTCCGACGGATTATCCAATTTCTAGACTATATATGGCCAAAGGACTCGACGATTCTAATCTTCGGCTCGCGAGGTGGGTCGTATCCGTCCGGAAACTCGAAGGCACTATTCGAATATATCGCGCATCGAGAAGGTCATCCGTTTCGGTGCTACTTCTTCTTGAATCATCATACCGATAGTCCGTACGAGAGGTGTATACGACGACCATCATTGGGTACAGTTCACCTCTTTCTTAGAGCAAAGACTATTCTCATGACAAACAGCTTGGGGGACATGGGAAACCTGCGGCCATCCAAGAGGAAGTATGTGATACATCTCTGGCATGGGCACGGGCCCAAAGCAGATGGGTATGCCTCGAAGAAGTTCACAAGAGAGATGCTCCAAGACTCAGAGCATTGGATGCAGTACACTACTGCCTTTCTCACATGTTCACGTCTGGACTCATACATGAGAGCGTATGCACACGCCCTTCACCCAACTCAAATCCTATCTTTAGGATATCCTAGGTGTGATTATCTCTTGGATGAGTCGAGGTGGAAAGAGAAAATACCCACATTGTATGCTAGTCTGCCTGAATATGACAAGGTTCTATTATATGCAACGACTTGGAGAACTGAAGGCACTGTCAGGTTCTTTCCCTTTGAGGATTTCACGACAGATGCACTAGAAGAATGGTGTGCGGGGAAGAGGATTCTCATGCTCATCCGTTCCCACGAAGGAGACGGGGGAGAGGTCAAGGAAACACACCATATTCGGAACCTCCCCTACGCGTTACAACCGGACATAGCCGAAGTTCTTCCTGAAGTGGACCTGCTCATCAATGACTATTCCTCCATCCAAAGCGACTTCATGCTACTGGATCGACCCATGATCTTCGTTCCATATGACTTGGACGACTTCCTTGAGAGAGAGAGTCTATGCTATCCAGACTATGATTTCTGGTGTCCCGGGGAGAAGGTGTACACATTCACCGTATTTCAAAGAGCCATAGAGAAGGCATTGTGGGAATCCGATGAATACGCTGAGCAACGAAGACAGGTGAATCGGCTGATTAATGAGTACCAGAAGCCTGGTGCATCCGAACGGGTCTATGAGTATCTGCTTCAACTGCTAGGTTTCAGATGAATTCAAGCATGTGAGTCAGATATCAGCCATCCTACCCAGAACATATGCAAGATTCCAAGCCACCTGACGAATCAGCCAGATAAGGGCCGCAATCGGATAGTCAGGATGTCGGTCTTTCCGCAGAACCATCTTCATGCAGGTATAAGGAGTCAGGAAGAAGCTGCGTGCCACACTCAATGGCTCTGAGAGAGAATACAGTGCCCCCACGATTTCCTTTCTGAAGTAATCGCTCACAGAGTCCACTTCGTGATGATACGAGATTGTATCCTCATTGACCGCCAGCCTACTCCTGTCTATTTGACGCAGGAAGAATGCGTCTTCAGCAATTCGCCTTTTTCCGAAACTAGCATGAGCGAAGGCCTCTCGCTTGAAGAGTGAGCAGTCTATCTGAAACGGAATGGACTTGCGTCGGCTATAGTCCTTCAGAACATACTTCACTCTGGCGATTGTGGACGGTTGATTGGGATTCAGTGCGAGTCCTGATACGCCGATGATAGATGGGTCTTGGAGAGTCTTTTCGCATTCCCTTCGCCAAGTCGGCGACAGAACACTATCAGAATCGACAAATCCAATAAGATCATATCCGACATCAAGGGCTGCTCTAACTCCTCGATTGCGGGAAATACCGACACCTAGATTCATTCCATTGTCGATGACGGTCACTCGAGGGTGCTCATATGTCAACGGCACATCGGAGTCGTTGACGAGTATAACATCACAATCGTTTAACAAGACCGAGCGGATCGCCTTTTTGAGGTGTTCACGGTAAAAGACGGGAATGATAATCGCCACATTGGTCATTCAATCACTCTCCTGAATAGCTCTGCATATCTATCTGCGATCTTGGACCAAGAGAACTCCCTCGCTCTGGACACTCTCCTTGCCACGGCGGAGTCTGCTGTGTATTCGTCATAGTGGCCGATTACCTCATTCAGACATCTACCCAGAGATTGTGCATCTCCAGGAGGAACAGCTTCAGCGTAGCCACCATAGAGCTCCGTGCGCTCGTAAGCACCAGTCGTGACGCATGGAATCCCGCTGGCCATCGCCTCCATCAGTGCTATCTCAAAGCCATCCCGCAGAGTTGGCATAACAAAAATGCCTGCGCGACTGAGAAGGGCGGGAAGCTCCTCGTTTGGAATCTGGCCGAGGAATTCAATCTGTTTCCGTGTTGTTGGGGTCATGTGGTCTTCAAAGAAGGACCGAGGTTGGTCGAATGCGCCCCCAACCAGCCATAATCGCCACTCAGGATGCTTCTCAGTCACCCATTTCATGCTCCTGATGAGAACATGTACTCCTTTGATTCTCGCCATTCGGCCCACATACAGGATGACTCTCTCACGGTCATCTACCGATGGTCTAAAGCGCTCCACATTGACACCATTAGGAATGACAGTGACTTCTGCAGATGGGGTCACCTCTTGAATCAGGCTCTTCAAGTATTCGGAGTATGTTGTCAGATGGGCGGCATTCTTGAACTCATATCTCTGCAAATGGTAGTTCTGCATGACGAATAGATTGGTCAAGAGCCCACTTGACCTCTGTTCTGCTTCGGCTCGGTAGTAGTCCCCGAATACGCCGTGCACTGTGGCAACAGCAGGAGTGGTCCGGATTCTGCTATGAGCATAGGCCGTGAAGAGTGTCGTGCTGTGAGTCCATACCAAATCAGGGTTGAATGCAAGAGCAGCAAGCTTTAGGTTGGTTCTAAGAATCTCTAGCCACTGATGTGACATAGGCAATCCAGGGATTTGGCCACAGGGCTGAAATCTGATTCTCACGTTCCCTCTATCTTCATCCGATCGCCAGTATTCAGATCGCCTTCGCGGCGAGAGAACGAGAACTTCGAATCCCGAGGGCAGACGCTCAACTACCTCAGTTAGAACACGTGAGGGCCCACTGGTGGTCTCACCATATGGTCCCAGAACAAGGAGTTTCAACGGGAAACCTCCGCATAGCCGGATGCCGTATCGGTTCTCAACTGAATGTCAAATCCTCTCCTGGAAATTCGATGACTGACGCTGGGGCGGAGGTCGGGGGATCGGAGCGAGCGAGCCAAGACCCCACTTCATGAGTCCACGGAGAGCGATGACCTGACGATTAATAGATAATGGAGGGCGTTTCATATCAGTGTAGAGTTCGTAGTAAACCTCAGGCTTGGGCAAATCGTAGTCATCGATTACATGTGTCGGATCGGTGTCACTGACAATCTTGCACCCACAGGCAATGGCCTCAAGCGCCAGTCGACTGATCGCCTCGGGGTCTCCATATCCTTTGAAGTCCATGAAATACTCAAACTTCGATAGGAATTGAGGCATCTCTGCATAAGGGATGATAGGATCTAAGCCCCGCTGGATGATTCTGAGGTCAATGTTTCGCTCTTCACACCATTGCTTAGCCTCTCTGCGGAGATCCTCCATGAAGTAGTCAGCATAGAACATAACCGCTGTATTTGGCTCTCTACCTCCACGATAGTAGAACATCTTAGAAACTGGACGATCGTACCATCTACCATAATCCCTCAGATCCGGCGTGGATACAATCACTCTATCTGCCAATGCCATCTCGGGATGGACCCTATCGCGATAGCGAACCTCAATTCCATGGTACTGGAAAACAATGGGAGTGGTCGGTTTCAGCAGTCGAGCCAATATCAGCGAGGGAATGTTTGCATTGATATGAACATGCGTTGGCTGGAAGACGAGAAGGTGTCGGAGGACCTCCAGATAGTATGAGATGACCGAATCCACCATGAGCGCCGCATCAGAACACGATGTGCTTCCGAAGAGGTCATATTCTGTACTCATGAGTATCCTAGCTTGATGTCCATGATCGAGTAACCAATCGGCCACAGGCGTCAAAGCACCCGCAGTATTCCAGAGATATAGGACTCGCAATGGCTTCATCATTTCCACCTCTGATTCTGACGGAATACAGAGAAACTATTCTTTATGGGGACCTTTCCTGTTCTGGCACTTCTGTAAGAACGGTATTTAAAGAAATGGTATTCTCGCGGAACTAATGACAACTCCAAGCCCGAGAAAAGGCTAATCGGATGACGGTGTCCTTATCTCGGTTAGAGCCTTCAAGCATACCGCGGCACCAGACACATCAAGACCACTCTGGCGGGGTATCCTGTGCTGGCCGAGGCATCCTACTCCGAGTTTTGTATCTCTGACTTCCTGTTGCCCTCTTCATCTGATAATTCCGATGCATTCATCCTGACTGCTGCCGGGTTACTGGAGTCGGGAGGCCTGAGTTCTCTCTTCATGCTGGATGGAATGCTATCCGCTGTAGTCTAAGGTATGTGCCCGCAGGAGAGAGCATGTGTATCGTGTATGGAACAACCGGAACGGTTCATTCTCCACATATGAAGTGGGAGAAGGCATGATAGTGAGAGATATGTGCCCAGTCTAAGAAAGCGACGTATAGCCTTTTCTTCAATGCGGTGCTAGATGCAGGGTTCCCAGAGAAACAGCATCAACGCTGAAGGGACTAGCATACAATGATTCATCGACCAAATCATAGAAGAATCGGTTCTGGACCGCAACGATAGAAATCCTTGAAACACTAACTGACCGATTGCTGTTATTCGGAGTACAAGCGTATCCATCGAGTCGACTACCTAATCCTCTCTAAAACCCCGTTCGTAGGTGACAATCTAGATGATCTTGAATGCATCAAGATGGTGGACCTCGGGGCATGTCCCGCAGACGCATCGGATGTTGTGAAGAGAACCTCCATCTACGTGTGCGAGTGCAATGGAGGCCACGGTGCAATCAGGGAACTTTGTCACCTCCTGCTGGAGACGAAGAATCTCATCGAATAGGCCTAGCCCTTTTCCCGTCGTCAACTCCTGCTGAACAGCATAGATGATATGGTGAGAACACGTGCAAACAGCCTTCTCTCTGAATCACTTACGAGAGTGCAGTACATATGACAGTAGGGCCAACGCCACGACGAAACCTACTACTCCGGCAATCATCAGAATGCCCATTTCTTCGGGAAATGCACCGTTGGACTCTGTGAACACGGTGACGAACACTGTGTCGCTGACCGTGCCACCAAGTGCATCTTCCACCGTGAGTGCATACTCGTAGATCCCCACAGGCAGGCCATCCACGCTTACAACAATCTGAGAACCGTTCCATTCGTTTGACTCAATGAGCGTGCCATTTCTGTACACCATATAGTACAGAGGAAAGCTCGCGGTGGCATTCCAAGTAATTTCATGTCCTATCGTTCCCTCTTCGTACGTGAGATCCTCTGGGCTATCCAGGGTCGGATGTACAAATTGTCGTGGATAACGATCCACACTCGCAGCACTGCCGGAAATCGAGTAAGAACCAGTTCCTGAATAGTCTGCCCAGTAGTTACCCGTTGAGACTCCGTCGTCCCACATGTTATCTGCTCCTTCATCACGAGCATGGGGGAACGTATTGTCGTATATTACATTGAGGAACAGTCGGTTCATGCTACAGGAGGGGTATAGCAGGATTCCTTCCTTGGAATTGGCCGATATGATGTTACCGACCACGGTGTTATGAGAAGATGACGAGTAGATGAAGATTCCATTCTCAGAGTTGCTCGTGATAGAGTTGTTTGTGACAGTGTTCTGATTAGATGAACGGTAGATGACAATTCCACTCCCAAAGCCACTGCACGAGGCAGTGTTATCGTTCATCATGTTTTGAGACGACTCCCTTAGAATGAACCCGTGAAGAAAGTTGTCTGTAGCGGTATTGCTCTTCAATGTACTATTGAAACAAGCCGTTATTGAGAAACCACTCAAGGCGTTACCGACAGCAGTATTGTCAACCAGTGCTGTGTTATTTGAGTCGCGGACAATGAAACCCGTTCCAGAGTTGGAGACAACAGAGTTGCCAACGAGTGTATTGTTGTCGGATGACCCGATGATAGAGAATCCCTTGGCATTGCCCATGACTGTGTTGTTGGTCAGGATCATATTGGACGAACCGGAGAGAAAGAAACCAGTCCCGGATCGACTTGCATCAACGATACAACTATTGATTCTGCCGTTTGTAACCGACCAAAGATCAACAGCAGGTGCCCCTGTGCCTGAAGGAGAGGAGAAAAGGCAGTCCTTGATCTCAAAATGCACGACCGTACTTGTGATGTACACGCATATCTCTGTCGAGTTGATGTGAAGACCGTTGATGATATAGGGATCGTCCTCGCTCCCATCGCCTACCCAGCCCTCCGAGGCCGCTTTAGCTGCGAAGCTGGCGTCAGAAGTAATGGTTATGGGTGCATGTGAAGTGTAGTCTTCGGCATCTGCTCTGTAGTCTGACTCTGTAACTGGCTGACGAGTGTATTCGGATTTGCCCAGCTTATCGGCTGGAAACTTGCCGTCGGCTGACAGCCAGCCAAATCCTACACCTAGAAGGTTGAGTACAAGAAGCAGGACTGTGATAGTGGAGAACCCCTTATCTCTTCCACATATCATAGTGATTCCTCCGTGTCTTTTGGTCTGACCGATAGTGTGCAGGCTATCTTCGCGTCCTCATGACACCGACAGCCACTATGACCACCACTGCGGCTCCAACCCCTGCAATCAATGCGTACTGGAGTGTTCCATCCGGCACATCACCTGTCCCGGTGTCGGTGGTCGTTGTTGTCGTTGTTATCGTACCAGGGCGGCGGTAGTGGGGATTACGCGACAGAGTAAACGACTCGCTCGACCTCGCTGTCACGTTGAATGGGCCTGTGGTGACCAGCTCCTCGTAGGGAGGATTAGGATTCCAACTGCTCCAACTGATCCCCTCTAGAGAGCCATCGGAGAAGATGGGGGACAGACCGATGTCAACGACGTGCCAGAAGAACTCTGTGGAGAACTCAACAACGAGAGTATAATCCGTTTCAGCAACAGCAGAAACCATCTCCTCGATGTAATACGGGTTCAGAATGGATCCTGTTGACTTGTGGTAGTTCAGAGAGTAAGCAACATCGTGTGCGTTGATAGAGCTCCCATCGGAACAACCTGAGCCCTCGTAGATCTCGAAGGCTACCCGCATGTGTCCTGAGGGAATCGTTGCATCGTCCGAGTGAGTTGTTATGGTCCACGACTCCGCCAAGTTTGGCACGATGCTGTTCTCAATACCCTGTACAAGGAGAGTATCCCAGAGCAACTGGGTCAGGACTCGCTCCGGATGATCCATCGGATTGAATGAATAGGAACTGTCGATGTAGTTCGAAGAAATCGTACCCCCTGAACCACTTATCAAATGTGCATTCATGAACGTCCACCAGGAACCTGCACCGAAGAGCGGGTCGTGTCTGAATCCGGCGAAGGTGTCCGTCCGATAGGCAGTCAATTTGTACCTTTGATATAATACAATCACAGGACACTCATACCAGAGAAGACTCTGCATGTCAGCGAATATGGACACGATATCTTCCCAAGAGAGGGCTTGAAGGAGATCATCGCAGAGGCTGTCGAATGTGTCATTGGCAAACCGCACCATGTTGAGAAAAGAGGCCTCGGGGTCGATGTACTCAGAGTAGAAGTGCTGAATCAAGCTTTCGGGAGAGGTCTCCAAGAAGTAACTCCCGAGCAGGGCAAGGTCATAATTTCCGTAGGCTATCTCGCCTATGTAACTGCCGAGGACGTCTACATCTGTTACGACAGTGCTGTTGATCTGCAGAGCGTCCATTGCAGTTTCAAATGGAGTGCCCTCACAGTATGCTCCGGGAACTAGCACTTCTAAGTGAAAACTGGAGTGATCGGGGGCGTCGAGGAAGCCATCTTCATCATAGTCTGCAAAGCCCGCCTCGGTAAGCAGATCCTGCGCCTTCCCCATGCTTGCGCTGTAGTAGGTCTCAGACAGGTCACTCTCGATGGAGAGAGGAAACTCTTGAGGAATCACTGTGTCTTGTGGTTCTGCACGTCCGTCCAAACAGGTGTCGACGATGTTGTTCTTGTCGAGGGCATAGGCAATTGCCCTCCGAAGCGCAGTGATGTTCAGGGGATACTTCTCACAGTTGATGAGGACCTGAGTATAGGTGTTTCCGAGCTGACGCTGAGTGGCGACGTTCTCGGCAGAGTCCAGCTGGGACTCGTAGTCAATAGTGACCATGCCACCGATTACATCGATATCTCCGCTGATAAGGTCGCTGACCATCGCACCATGGCTTGTCACGATGGGACGCACGATCTCATCCACGGATGGATTTGGAACTGCCTCTGCTGACACGATACCGTAGACTTGGAGAGTCGTCGGTAGGAAGAGCAGAGAAGCAGCAATCACGAAATAGGTTACTCTTGGCAATCTCAAAAGATTTCCCACCTCTCTGATGAACGTAATTAAATCAGCTCGCTTCGTCTTAAGTCTTACTGACAACATCCGTTGGAAGACTAGAATGCAATGACACAACGACCGAGTCGGAGGTCAAGTGTATAACGTTACTTCTCTCCCAGATGCGGCGAAATTAAGCCATTAGGACAGTCCACAACAATCGGTACCAAACCGCGCAAATCGATATACTTGGAACACGTGTTCTAAGACACTGTTATTGTGCGTTTGTTTTTAAGTCAGGCAATGAACGAGGGAGGTCAGAGGTCGTTAATGTTGGTCGATAGGTCACGAGCGTCAGCATATGGAGGCGAAAACTGGTCTCCCAGGTCGGAATCACTCAGGGACGAGATTGGCTCTATATGGAATTCGTGCGGAATCAACTC
>CAZLEV010000022.1:0-40848 GCA_964558645.1 uncultured archaeon | reverse complement strand
TGAGAGTCACACCAACTCTTTCTCTTCGTATAGCACAGTCACAGAACTCCTCAGGTGTGGCCTCGGAAACTCCTTTGGTTTGTCAACGTGCGGCAGTTCAACCGCCATACTCTATGGGAACTCCATGATAACAAGGACGTAACAAAACAATGAAACCAGACAAGAACAGGATAATCTTAGACGTAGAAGAAACACCGAAACAATACATCAACATCGTACCATACCTCAAGGATGAGCTACCGCCACCTGTGCATCCCCAGACCGGCGAAACCCTTGGACCTGAGGCACTCTATCCGATCTTTGCTCGGGAATGTGTAGACCAAGAGTTCTCTCGGGAGAAAAGGATTCGCATTCCAAACGATGTCAGAGAGGGTTTGATGCGTTTTGGGCGACCAACGCCCCTCAACAGAGCTAGACGGCTGGAGGAGATGCTAAAGACACCGGCAAAGATCTTCTACAAGCGGGAGGATGTTTCGCCCACAGGCAGTCACAAGCTGAATACAGCCCTAGCCCAGGCGTACTACGCGCGGCAGGAGGGAGTCGAGAGGTATACCACTGAAACAGGAGCGGGTCAGTGGGGCACAGCAGTTGCATTAGCTTGCTCTGTATTTGACATGGAAGCCATGATTTACATGGTGAGAATCAGTTATGACCAGAAGAAACATCGGGGGACCCTCATGAACTGCTATGGCGCGAAGATAGTCCCGAGCCCATCAGAGGAAACTGAGTTTGGTCGAAGGCTTCTGTCAGAATCACCGGACCATCCTGGTACTCTAGGTATTGCAATCAGCGAGGCACTTGAGGACGCAATGCACCGGGAGGACACGAAATACACCCTCGGTTCGGTTCTCAATCACGTCCTGCTTCATCAGACTGTCATCGGTCAAGAAACTATGCTGCAGCTGGAAGCCGCAGAAGTTGAACCTGACTTTCTAGTTGGCTGCTGTGGTGGCGGTTCCAACTTTGGAGGGATGATCTATCCGTTCATTGCCGATGAGGGATATCAAGAAACGAGATACATTGCGGTCGAACCTAGCGCCTGCCCAACGCTCACCAAAGGAGCATACGAATATGACTTCGGGGACACCGCTGGAATGACCCCCAAGCTCAAAATGTATTCGCTCGGTGCTGACTTCACTCCCCCAAAAATCCACGCTGGAGGCCTTCGCTACCACGGAATGGCACCGACGATGAGCGCGTTGGTCCATGAGGGAGTTGTCGAGTCGGTGGCATATGGTCAGGTTGAAGTTCTTGAGGCTGGAATCCAGTTCGCAATGGCTGAAGGGATCATACCGGCACCTGAGTCCGCACACGCTATCAAAGCGAGTATCGACTTGGCTCTGGAAGCAAAAGAGAAAGAAAAGGAGCAGGTAATCGTGTTCAATCTGTCGGGACACGGTCACTTCGACATGAAGGCCTACGAGATGTTCATGAAGGGAGAGTTGGAGTCAGATGAAATAATAGAATGAGCCCTCACAACCGCACGTATCTGTGCCCAAATTCAATAGCTTCAGGGGGAACATCCCCCTTTCCTATTTTTTGTGGATACAATGTACAGAAGTGAGCAGTAATGCTTATATCCAAGCACGATTGCCGGCAACTTGGTGAAACATTAAATGAGGTCTTGCCTTCATCCGTGGCGATTGTGTTCATCTGCTGTAGTGCCACGGCAGTAGTCGGCAGTAAACCCCTCCTAGATGTTTCTCCGATTACTCTCTTCTACACTACCATTCATCTTAGTCAAAATGAGATGAAAGAGGGGAAACCATTACCTACAGGTCTACTAGTAGAAGGGTCTATTCTAGGTGATTTCTTTGATTAAGACAAAACTGGTCATCCCAAATGGGCACTTGATGGACGACACCCTTCGAACTCTAAGAAGGGCAGGATACAGAATAACTGGCGAGAACAGGACTTACAAGCCAAACATAAACGATCATCATATCGAAGTCAGAGTCTTGCGCCCACAGGAGATTCCCCTCTACGTAGCTGATGGACTTCAGGATGTGGGCATAACTGGAAGCGACTGGATTCGGGAGACCGGAGCTGATGTCAGGCAGCTGTTGGATCTCGGGTATGCCAAGGTAAGGATTGTATTGGCTGTCCCCAAGGACATGACTCAGTCGCAGTCCCTAAGTGATCTGGTACTCAGCTTCGCAGAACAAAAGAAGACACTTCGCATTGCAACAGAGTATCTTGGGCTTGCCAAAGAGTCCTTGATGTCCTTGCCAGTCTATGGGAAGCTATACGGCGATTCTGAACCAATCATTGTCACACCTTGGTGGAAGACAGGAACAAATCAGAAAGTCGCAGTCTATCTCTCCTTTGGAGCAACTGAAGCTAAACCACCGATTGGCGCTGATGCAATCATTGAGGTTGTTGACACTGGAACGTCACTCAGACAGAATGGACTTGAGGTTGTAGAGGAACTCTACGAATCCAGCGCGGTGCTCATCTGCAACAGGGCTGCAATCAGAGATCCTGAGAAGCGAGAGAAGATTCTGGACATCGCCACACTACTGAATGGAGTAGTTGAGGCCCGAAAGCGATTGCACATCTTCGTTAATGTGAAGAAGGACAACCTAGATAGGCTCCTTCGACTGCTCCCTGCTCTCAAAGAGCCTACGGTATCGCCTCTCGCAAATAGCGAATGGGTAGCTGTAAACACGGTGATCAATCGTGAGGAATACCTGAGTTGCATTCCCTCTCTTAGGAGAATATCTCAGGGCTTGGTGGTATACGAACCTCTCCAAGTCCTACCACTTGCAAGTGAATTGCCACAGGAGGAGTCTTCGTGACTGAGATGCGGTCTAGCTTAGTCACTCTCACGACAGATGTTCAGAAAATGGTCGAGTCGCGAAGAAGAGCGGTTGTAATTCCTAACGAGTTGGAAAAGTCTGTTCTTCAGATCATACGGCGTGTGAGGAAGTATGGAGATGAGGCATTGATCAGTTTCACGCGTAGGTGGGATGGAGTTGACATATCCGGCAAGATACGAGTCAAGGAGGAGGAGATAAGCGATGCATACGGCTACGTGAGCGAGAGGGAGATAGCCGCCATGGAGCTCTCTCGATCAAGGCTCGAGAGGCTTTACAACAATCAGTTAGAAAGATTGAGTTTCTTAATCGACTCTGATGGCGTCTATATCGAGAACCGTATCACTCCACTCAGCAGGGCTGGATGCTACGTGCCGGGCGGGAAGGCTCCATATGTCAGCTCTGTGATCATGACAGTGGTTCCAGCAGCGGTAGCTGGCGTCCAAGAGATTGCTGTATGTACTCCACCTGACCCCAATGGACATGTCAATCCGTTCATATTGGTTGCTGCGGATATCTGCGGAATACAAGAGCTCTACCGTGTCGGGGGAGTACAGGCAATTGCGGCGCTGGCCTACGGTACGGAAACAGTACGACCAGTGAACAAGCTTGTCGGTCCTGGCAACAAGTTCGTTACTGCAGCCAAGAGACTGGTGTGCAAAGATGTTCCAATCGATATGCCAGCTGGTCCCAGTGAGCTGGTTGTTCTGGCTGATAAGACGGCAGATCCTCAATATGTGGCACTGGACCTAATCTCACAGGCCGAACATGATGAGGATGCCGTTGCGATCCTCGCCACAGACTGTCAAGAATTGGCTTTGAGAGTACAGCAGTGTATTGAGACCGCTGTACAGAACCAGCCGAGGAGGGAGACCATTGAGTCCTCCCTGCGCAAGAACGGCACAATCCTTCTCTGTGGCAAAATGGATGATTGTATCTCCTCTGTGAACAAGCTAGCTCCTGAGCATGTTGAAGTGGTTACCGCTACTGCGCGTGAACACGCAGATCGAATCACAGAGGCCGGAATGGTACTCGTGGGAGGTTATAGTCCTGTTGCTGCAAGCGACTACTGTCTGGGTGTCAATCACATCCTGCCCACCGGCGGATTCAGCAGTCTTTACTCAGGTGTATCAGTGCTAGACTTCATCCGGAGCTACTCGTTGGTTGAGTGTTCTCTTGAGGGATTAGAGACAGTTGCGCCAAGCATCGGGCTGCTAGCAGAGATAGAGGGACTAGAAGGGCACGCACTAGCCGTAAGAAGGAGGTTTTCGTCATGAATAAGAAATGGGTTAGCAAACTCCTGAACACAGGTAGGCACACCGCTTCCTATCATATGCCGAGAACAGGCCTTAGTCAATCAGACATGTCCAGATGGACTAGGTTGGACTCCAATGAGAATCTGTTTGTGCCCGATTCTCTGCTTCGTAGTCTTGCCCAACGAGCAATTCAGAATCTGGATCTAAGGTTGTATCCTGATGAGCAGTATGTGGATCTCAAAGAGGCTATATCAGAATATGTGAATGCTTCGACTGAGCGCATTATCTTGGGCAGTGGAGCAGATCAGCTGATCTACCTTCTCACAGCAGCTAGTCTGTCAAATGGGGGGGCGTGCGGTATATTGCAGCCCACCTTCTCAATGTATGAAGTTGCAGCAGGTCTGGTGAGTGCGCGCTGTATCAAGATGGAGCTAGACCACCAGTTCTGCTTTGACGAACGAGAGTTTCTCAAGATGACGGATGGAAGAGCCAGGATCATCTTTGTTTGCTCACCCAACAACCCCACCGGTAATGCCTTGGACGAGCAGAAGATCGCGAGACTCGCAGAACAGACCGAAGCGATACTGGTCATTGATGAGGCTTATGCTGAGTTTGATTCAAGCGGACTCATTCCTCTCATCGATTCGCACGACAATATCATCATACTCAGAACGTTCTCGAAGTACTTCGGCCTTGCAGGGTTACGCGTTGGTTACGGCATTACGAACGAAGAGCTGGCTGTTACTATTAATGAGCGCTTCCAGCAACCCTATGCTCTTGGTTGTATCGCAGCAGCCACTGCAACGGAAGCCCTTCGCATTGAAGATCAATTTAGGGTCTTCGCACGCACCATGAAGGAACAGCGTAAGAGTCTGTTATCGTCACTTGAGTCTATGGACCAAGTCATAGCCTTTCCTTCAGAAACGAACTTCGTGATGTTTTCAACTGCAGATGCGTCTGAAGATGTCTGGAGAGGCCTTCTGGAAAGGGGATTCTTAATCAGGAGAATCGGAACGGTCTGTGGCTGGAAGAATTGTCTACGGGTCACAGTAGCACCTGACTCGGTAATGACAGGGTTTCTTAAGGCCTTGGAGGAGGTGGTAGCATGAGGACAGGGGAGAGTTCAAGAAAGACCCTGGAGACTGAAATCTCGATTGAAGTAGACATAGATGGATCTGGGAAGGCCCAACTGGATGTCGATCTTCCATTCCTGCAGCACATGCTTGACACCTTTACTAGACACAGCGGGTTCGACCTAACAGTCATGGCCCGTGGAGATCTTCCACATCACATCGTCGAGGACACAGCGATTGTCCTTGGTAGGGCAATAGGCTTGGCCCTTGAGAAGAACAGGCCGATTCAACGATTCGGAAACGCTATCATCCCAATGGATGATGCACTTGTTCTATGTGCAACGGATTTCGCCTCGCGGCCGTTTGCAGATGTGAAACTGCGATTCGATTCTCCAAGTATTGGTTCTGTGCGCACTGAGGACATCATCCATTTCTTCCGGACATTGGCCTATTCTATACCAGGGAATATACACATCCTCCAGTTACGCGGAGAGAATGACCATCACATAGCTGAGGCAGCATTCAAGGCTCTTGCTCAGGCTGCCAAGGTTGCAGTGGCAGTTAGCAACGAAAACGGCATTCCTTCAACAAAGGGGGTGTTTGATTGAGAAATGTTGCGGTTATTGACTACGGTGCAGGAAACCTCATGAGCATAGGTGAGGGACTAAAACGCTGTGGGCTAGTGCCTGAGTTCATCGTCGAACCTCCTAATCATCATGAGCATGATGCGGCAATAATCCCGGGTGTAGGTAATTACGGCCAAGCGATGTCAAGACTATGTGGATTTCGGGACTGGCTGATTGAACTTATTCAGCAAAAAACTCCCGTACTAGGTATATGTCTGGGGATGCAGGTCCTCTTTGATTCCAGCGAGGAATCAAATGGACAAGGACTGTCGATTCTGTCCGGTCGGGTCGTACGTCTACCCAGTACAATGAGAGTCCCCCACATAGGGTGGAACACAATTCAGGTCGTTTCTGAGAGTAGACTGCTCAACGGCTTGGATGGACTGAGAGCATACTTCGTGCATTCTTACTACGTACAAACCTCAGATACGACCATTGTCAGGGGTGCTACATACTACGGTACGACGTTTCCATCTGTGATTGAGTCAGGTTGCGTGCATGGTACCCAGTTTCATCCAGAGAAGTCGGGGAACGTCGGACAACAGATACTGATGAACTTCGCTTCACTTGTCAGGGGTCAGTAACATGGAGATAATTCCTGCTGTTGACATATTGGATGGTTCGGTTGTCAGATTGACGAAAGGGAAGCGAGCAATGCGAAAAGAATACCATGACTTTCCTGATCCAGCTGAAGCTTTGTTACACTGGCAAGCCTGTGGTGCTAAGACCATTCACGTTGTAGATCTCAATGGAGCGTTTGGGGATGGAAATAACTCTGAAACAATCTGTCGACTCGCCAAGTTATGCCAAGTGAAACTGCAGGTGGGCGGAGGCATTCGGACTCTTCAAATCGCCAAGAAGTATCTGATTGCCTCAGATACATCTATAGTGCTAGGTTCGCTGCTCTTCCAAGCGCCAGATGTTGTTGCAGCCTTACTGGAAAAGACCGAGCGACACAGAGTCATTGCTTCTCTAGATTACCTTGATGGCCAAATCCTCGTGAATGGATGGGAGGAAACTACCACAGAGACCCCAGACAGGGCAATCGAGGATCTGCAGAAGCTGGGCATCGACCGGTTCATTCTCACGGATGTATCTAGAGATGGCACACTGAGGGGACCTGATGTAGATTTCTTGATGAAGGTCTGCGAACGATTCAAGGCTTCGTTCATTGCTGCAGGAGGTATCTCGACGCTGAACGACCTTAAGGTCCTAAGGGAAACTGGCGTCAGGGGGGCCATCATAGGAAAGGCCCTCTATGAAGGTAAGTTCACACTGCAACAGGCTCTCGATGCAGTAGAAGGTGTGGAATCATGACTCTATCAAAACGGATAATCCCTTGTCTGGACATAGACGGCGGGCGTGTCGTGAAGGGAATCAACTTCAGAAACCTTAGAGAAGCTGGAAATCCTGTTGAGCTGGCCATCAGATATCGAGACGCAGGGGCGGATGAACTCGTATTTCTTGATGTAAGCGCCACCAATGAGAAACGCAATACATCCGTTAAGCTTGTCAAGGACGTCGGCAAGGTCCTGGATATTCCCTTTGCTGTGGGTGGGGGAATTCGTTCAGTCCAAGACGCACACTTGGTTCTCAAGAACGGTGCTGACAAGGTCGCGATTAACTCGGCAGCGGTTCGGCGGCCAGAACTGATTACAGATCTGTCTCGGGCATTCGGCCGTCAGTGCGTTGTTGTAGCGATTGATGCGAAGCGCTGCAATTCTCGTTCAGAATCAGGATTCCAGGTCTTTATCAACGGAGGACGAAATCCTACGAGACTCCATGCGCGAGAATGGGCGAAAGAAGCGGAGGCTCTCGGGGCAGGTGAAATACTGCTCACGTCCATGGACCGAGATGGCACCAGAAAAGGGTATGATATTCCGATGACGAGAGAGATTTGCAGAGCAGTTTCTATCCCTGTAATCGCAAGCGGCGGAGCAGGCTCTCCAGAAGACTTTGAAGAAGTCTTCGAACACACCGAGGCTACGGCTGCTCTTGCAGCGTCAATCTTTCACTACTCGTCGCATCCTGTCCCGGTTGTCAAATCTTACTTGAAGACAAGAGGTGTGGAGGTGAGGATCTGAAATCATTGAAGGTTGAAGATTTAGACTTCGAGAAAATGAACGGACTCATTCCCGTGGTTGTTCAAGAAGCTGATACAATGGAAGTCCTGACACTCGCATATACAAATCTTGAGGCCTTGTCACTGACCTTGGAAACAGGCTATGCCCACTTCTATCGACGTTCCAAGAAGAAGGTTATGAAGAAGGGAGTAACCTCTGGCAATGTGCAGTATGTCCGGAGAATCCTAACGGATTGCGACCACGACTCGCTAGTCTTCCTAGTTAAGAAGACTGGACCTGCATGTCACAAGGGATACAACTCCTGCTTCTATCTGATGGTAGAATAGCTTAATGCATCCATGGCATGAACCTGAACGGCGGGAGGGAATGACAGACCGCTTAGGAGCTCCTCTCTTGTGCCTCTCTGTAGAATCTATCGAAGAGGAGGTCCAGGTCCAGGTTTCCTCCACTGATGATGACACCGGCAGGATGGTCTCTGATATCCTCTCTATTCTTGAGAGCGGCTGCTAGAGACACGGCCCCTGAGGGCTCAACAACGAGCTTCATGCGCTCCCACAGCAGTCGCATAGCATCGACAATTTCAATCTCAGAGACCCTCGTTATTTCATCTACATTCTTCATTATAATTGGGAAGGTCTTGGTGCCAAGTGAGGTCTTCAGACCGTCGGCAATCGTATTTGGGTCCACACTCAGAAGAAGCTCACCGGATGTCAACGAGCGATACGCATCGTCAGCGTTTGTTGGTTCGGCTCCGACAACTCTGGCATGAGGTGAGAGACCCTTCGTCGCTATCGCTGTGCCGCTCAAGAGACCTCCGCCTCCCACCGGGGCAAAGATGTAGTCCAAATCACCCACCTCTTGGATCAGCTCGTAGGCGGCAGTCCCGGCTCCCGCTATGATGCGTTCGTCATTGTAGGGATGAATCAAGAGAAATCCATGCTTGTCGATGAGCTCCTGGGTCGTAGTCTCTCGTCCCTCAAGGGTTGGTTCACAGAACACCACGTTTGCACCGTAGCTCTTGGTGGCATTGATCTTTACCTTTGAGGAGTCCGAGGGCATCACAATTGTGACGCCTATTCCGAGAGTTCTACCTGCTAAGGAGAGGGCCTGCGCGTGGTTCCCGCTCGAGTGGGCGATAACGCCGCGCTGACGCTCGTTGTCCGACAGCTGTGACAGAGTGTTGAATGCGCCACGAAACTTGAAGGCGCCTCCTCGTTGAAGATTCTCACACTTGAAGAAGAGTGAACCTCCTATCATCCGGTCTATAGTGGACGACTTCATGACAGGGGTGCGTATGACGGTCCTGCGTATTCTGTGGTATGCCTGCTCGATGTCTTCGAACTCGACCATACCATAATTCCCTAGCGAAGGGTGAAAAGGATTACTCTGCCTCTCCGTCAGGTAGTTTCGAGGATGTTACTTCAGTCGAACGAAAGCTGATGTCTTCCGAAAGTAAAGAGTCTCTAGGTGTTCAGGAAAATCGGCTGAAAAACAACAGGGCGGATTTGTCGACACTGATGACAGACTCCACGATTGATGCGGCCGTTGTCAGACGATTACAAGTTCTGACTGGAAGATCTCTCAATGGGGAGCCAACCATTGCCTAACCGATTGTGAACGTGCGTTCAACACTGGGCGAAACGCACTAACTGCGGCGTTCTCGATTCGGGTCCCAATCGTCCCCCTGGTCGCTACTGGCTTTGCACTCAATGATGACCTGTCACTCCAGTTCCTGTTCCGAGTAGACATACTATGGTTCTGTTTCGGAATTCCTTCTCTACATGTGAGCTACAAAGGCTTTCGAGAACGGTGGATACTTCCAAAAGACCCGCCAAGCCCAAGTCCTTAGTCTGCGCGGGATGCATCCGAAGGCTAGCAGCTCCCGAGGAAAGACAGCCAATATGTGAAGAGGTTTCCGAGGGACTCTTCCTGAGAGATTGGTCCGGTCTACTGTATTTGTAGGAATGAGGTCATACCGAACTTCCACGAAACTGACTGCCATCCATGTAAGCTCATGTCCCATGGGAGATTCTAGAACCACCGTCCGTGATGCAACGTGACAGATATGTCAACGCTCGCGGAATCATCAGACACCCCATGCCCATCCCCAAACCAAACACAGATCACATACTCCCCTGCGAGTTCGGGTTGAGGACCAGAGTATTGGGAGGTTATTCTCGTTTCAAATGGCGAACAGGGCATATGAACTCCCCCTACGCTCACGACTCCTTCGTGAAAGCCCCAGAATTGACCGGAAGTTATTTCCTCGGTGAGATTCTCAGCATGTGATCTCTCGAACTCGTGGAGTCCGACTGCATAAAGCTTCCAGAAGAGAACAGGAAGATTGGTCCGATTGCCACCAAAGGACACGGAGAGCATGAGTAGAAAGTCTATGGTTTGGTACTCAGAGATGTTGAACCCAGCATAGTAGTACTCTGGCTCTAGTCGCACAGGACTGTCATGAATCGCCACCAAGAGGCTACGTTGTGGATTTAGAACGAAGATGAGTCCTGTTCCTGAAAGCAGCAGTAAGGCAGCAGTGGCAATAGCTTTTCTCCGAGAACTAATCAACTCCCTCACGTACACTTCTCACCAACCCACGCATATTAAGGCTTTGGAGTAGCATCGCGGGTCCAGAGCAAATCCCAACATTGTAGTCACTTTCGCAAGTACCCACTACGTTAAAAGATTAGAATCTAGTAAACAAGAGACTCGCATGAGAGTCCATCGGAGGAAACTCTGCAAGACGGGGTTCAGCGGAAATGAGAGGAATACGCAGGCGCGAAAAGGCGATCAGTGACAAGTCTGACATTGTACGAATCCTAAAACAGGCAAAGTACATCACTATCGCAATGTGCGATGACAAGACGCCGTACCTTGTCACGCTCTCCCACGGCTATGAAGAGGCGAAAGACAGAATCTACATCCACTGTGCTCAGGAGGGAAAGAAAGTTGATATTCTCCGTAAGAACAATGTCATCTGGGGTCAGGCTATCATCGACCATGGCTACGTACAGGGAAAGTGCGACCATCTTTACGAGTCCGTACACTTCAAGGGGCGGGTCAGTTTCATTCAAGATATCGATGAAAAGCGGCATGGCCTAGAAGTGATGATTCGTCAGATTGATGAAACTCCAGAGAAGGTCATGGAGGAACAACTAACGCCTGAGTCCCTTGAGCGCGTAGGAATGGGGAGAATCGATATCGACTACGTGACAGGAAAGAGGTCCATAGAGGCAGTCATCTCAATGTGAAGGCTTACTCTCCGAACTTATCCCAAGACACTATTTCTTCAAGGTCGAGCCTGTTGCTTGTCCGCTCTTCATCCGGATAGCCAAGTGAGACCGAGCAGATTACGCGCATCTCCTCTGGGATATCGAGAATCTCTCGAAACTTCGGCTCTATACTAGTATCGCGTACACCCATCCAGCAAGTCCCAAGACCTTCAGCATAGGCTGACAGGAGCATGTTCTGCACAGCATTATGAGGGTCTGCAAGGTGATACCTAGGATGCCTCTCGGGATCTCCCAAGACAACTATGACCACAGGTGACTGAGACATGAAGCGTCCGTATGGGTGTGCTTCAGCAAGCTTCTTCCGGATCGTATCATCCCTGACAACGACGAAATGCCAGGGCTGCTTATTTGATGCGGACGGGGCCCATCTCCCCGCTGCAAGGATCTTGTCCAGTTTCTCTTTCTCTACGGGTGTGTCCTTATACGCTCGGATACTTCTGCGATGGCGGATTGCTTCGTGAAGGTCCATATTGATCACGAAATGTTTGCCAATCCTCCAAATAAAGACCTGCGGTATCGCATCTATGCAGCGAGAGGCACGACATTTGAAGTTGGAATACGTCGCCTTTGTTCAAGCGTATTATGTAGTGACTAGACTCTTTATTGATTAGAAAGGCGATTAGATTAGTCCCCTTTTGGGGAATATGCCCAATTTATATTGGAAGAGTGAGAGAAGAAAAGCATCTCTCGGGAGGAGATGTTAACGATGAGAAAGGGTCCTGTACTGGTTCTGTTATTACTTCTTGTGATTGCTCCTGCGTTGCCGCTGACCGTGGAGCCAACAACCACTGCTACTCAGTTGGACAGCATGCCTGATGATGTTCCTGAGGAACTGATGAATGACATCCATGCTGCGGACTCTGTTCCGGAGGAGGGCGTGGAGCTGGACATGCTGTTCTTCACGGAGACTGCATCATCTGAGAACGGGCTGTACTACGTGTGCAGGAGAGGCACCGACGCGGTGGCCTACTTTGGGGCGTCGATGGTGAAGTACCTGTCGGGCGGGACCGCATTCACAATGGAGTTCCCCGGAAGCAGGGCTGTGATTCCAAAGGGCGAAAATCCCACAGGTTCCACGACGAATTACCTCTATGGAAACGATCCCTCGAAATGGAAGACAGGGGTTGAGGACTGCTCGTTGCTGAGATATCCAGAGATCTATCCTGGTATCGACTTGGTCTACAAGATTCAAGATGGGAATCTCAAGTATGAGTTTGTGGTCAGTCCATATGCTGATCCTGATGTGATAGGTTTGGACTATAAGGATGCAGAAGCTATTGAACTGCAAGATGACACTGTAATAGTAACCCGACATGGTCAGAGAATATCAGACTCTGGGCTGGAGGTGTTCCAAAATAATGGCGAAATCACAGTGGGCTGCGGGTTCTCCAGCAATACAGAAAGACATATCGGTTTCAATTTGAATGACTATGATCAGTCAATCGAGCTGATAATCGATCCTGTACTCCTATCATACTCGACATTTCTGGGTTCGACCAGTTGGGACTTTGCATATGATATTGCAGTGGAGGATGGTTATTCCTATGTCACCGGGAGTACGATTTCGACAAATTTCCCTGTCGTCAATGCTTTTGACGAAACCCACAATGGAAATCATGACTGTTTCGTGACGAAGCTGGCGACTGATGGCCAGTCTTTGGTGTACAGCACCTTTCTCGGTGGGACTAGCAACGATGTAGGAAATGGAATTGCAGTTGAGAATGGCTATGCCTATGTCACTGGAAATACAGCATCAACAGGTTTTCCCACAGTCAATGCTCTTGACTCAGACTACGCTGGCGAAGATTGCTTCGTATCGATTCTGAGCGATGAGGGAGATAGCGATTCAGATGGACTTACCGATTGGGAAGAGGAGTACATCTACTCAACCGACCCGTATTGTGTAGATTCAGATGGCGACAACTATCTTGATGGGTATGAGATTGATAGTGGCACAGACCCGCTAGACCCCTATCATTATCCTGGACTAAACTATGACTTACAATACAGTAGCTATCTTGGCAATTCACTCGATGACCTAGGCTACAGTATAGCTGTGGAAGATGGATACACATATGTAAGTGGTCAGACATTGTCTCCAGACTTTCCGACCATGAATGCATTTGATTCTACTCACAACGGGAATTATGACGTATACATCGTCAAGCTTTCCTTCGACTGCAGGACGATTCTCTACAGCACCTTTTTAGGTGGGACTGAAAGTGAGACCCCCTGGGACATGTCCGTGGAAGATGGGTATGTCTATCTAACTGGTCAGACTGAATCCTCAGACTTCCCAACCTATAATGCCTATGACTCGACATACAATGCCAGCATTGATTGCTTCGTCACAAAGCTCGGTCTTGCTGGAAGCACTTTAGTATACAGCACCTTTCTAGGAGGTCCATCGTACGATTATGCCCGAGGGATCGCAGTGGAGGATGGCCATGCATATGTGGCTGGCTACACGGAGTCCTCTAGCTTTCCGACTATCAATGCCTACGACGATACTTACGGTGGGAACAGGGACTGCTTCGTGACGAAGTTTGCTACTGACGGGCAGTCACTCATCTATAGCACGTTCCTTGGGGGGCATTCCTACGACTATTGTTTCGCCATCGCGGTGGAGGACGCATCTGTCTATGTCACTGGTCGCACCCTATCGAGTACATTCCCCTTAGTCAACGAATATGACGGTTCGATTGATGGCATAGCAGAGTGCTTTGTGACCAAGTTTGCTACTGATGGACAGTCCCTTGTCTATAGCACGTTCCTTGGGGGCAATAGTGACGAGCGCTGCGATGGGATTGCAGTTGAGGATGGATATGCGTACGTCACAGGGACCACGGAATCATCCAACTTCCCCGTATTAACGGGATATTCCTCCACACATAATGGATACCATGAGTGCTTTGTGACAAAACTAGCCACTTCTGGATTAAGCTTAATCTATAGTACTTTGCTTGGAGGGACTTCGGAGGACTATGCTAAGGATATCGCAGTTGAGAATGGTCGGGTCTGTATCACCGGTCAGACGAATTCAACGGACTTTCCGTTAACCCAAGAACCCATGACTGGATCGGGCTACGAGAGCTTTATCACCCTTCTGACGAGTTCTGGAAGGACCTTGGCCTATAGTACTCTTATCGGTGGTGAAGGATTTGATATGGGGATGAGTATCGACATGATGGACGACACGGTCTATGTGACGGGCTATACGAATTCTAACGACTTCCCTGCGGAGCTCGCGCTTGATCCAACATACAATGGGGATTACGACAGCTTCATCTGGGTAATGGGATTGGATTCGGATAAGGACGGTCTCTGCGACTCGTGGGAATCCATGTTGGGAACAGACCCTGATTGGATTGATTCTGACAACGACAACTTCCTGGACGGTTACGAGGTGGCCTATGGCTCAGATCCTCTGGACCCGATGTCCTATCCGGCCATGCCGGCAGCGTGGTACCAATCCATCTACGAGGACCTCGATGGCAATGCGACGCTGATTCAGAATCTCATCTCTTGGTCTGACGGTAATGCCACGCTACTGCAGACAATCATGGATAATCTGAATGCCAATGCAACCTTGCTTCAGCAAGTGATCTCGTGGCTTGATGGCAATCACACAGCAATAGAGACCCTGTTCACCTATGTGCAGGGCAACGCGACTCTGCTGTTGTCAACCGTGGATGCGGTCGATGCGAACACTGACCAACTGTCCCTGCTTGCCGCTCTGGTGACTCACAACACGGACATGCTTGCCACCCTCAATGCGACCCATATTGGTGACATCGAGCAAATCCGCGCTGTCCTCGATATGTTAGGAGCAACCGTAGGAGATACTGACTACGACGGTCTTGACGACCTCGATGAGATCGCGCTCGGCACGGACATACAGTGTATCGACACCGACTGTGACAACCTCAACGACGCTTTCGAGGTGAAGATCGGCACCGATCCATTAGACGACGACTCTGACGCAGACTCGTATCTCGATGGAATCGAAGTGATAGCTGGGACCAACCCGCTTGATGCCAGTGACTATCCCGGGGCAACCACGTCTACCACGACAACCACTACCACATCCACTTCGATAACCACATCATCTCCGCCCAACGAGTTCTCGCCCCTGGTCCTCTTGCTAGTCATCGGTGGGGCAGGGGCAGTCGTAGTGGTGTTGATTGTCCTCATCATGAAGAGGAGAAGAGGATAGGCCAGGACAAATGGGGGGTGTTCAGGCACTCCCTGTACCCCTGCTAATCCTTGAAGCGCCACCAGTGTCGCAATGATAAACCTAAAAGGCACTTGGCCAGCGCCTTGGCCTCACCAATAGGTGGCACTGCGTTGTTCGTCAAAACAGACAGAAAGGAGCTCATCAGCGTCGGCGTTGATATCGGTTCATCCACATCTCATGTGGTTTTCAGTCGAATCACGCTGGAAAAGGACCCGATGAGTCGCAGCGAGAAGTTTGGGGTCGCCGATAGAGAGGTGCTCCACTCTGGCAGAATCCACCTGACTCCATTCTCAGATCCCTATACTATCGATTTTGAGAGATTGGAGGATCTGCTCCTCACGGACTACCAACTCGGAGGCTTTGAGGTCACAGACATCGACACAGGTGCAGTCATCGTCACCGGGGAGACAGCGAAGAAGCAGAACGCAGCGGAGATAGTCAATGCCCTCGCGGGGGAGACTGGCAAATTCGTGTCAGCAACGGCTGGCCCGAACTTCGAGGCCGTACTGGCTGCTCATGGATCTGGAGCTGTATCAAGATCGGAGAGAACAGGGGAGACCGTGATGAACGTCGATATAGGAGGGGGGTCATCCAATATCGCGATATGCTCACACGGGCGAGTCATCGACACCTCTGCCATAAATGTCGGAGGTCGTCTCGTGGCCTTTGATAGGGAGAATATCATCACAAGGCTCGAGGATACAGGCCGAGCTGTTGCGCAGCTCATGGGCCTCAATCTGAGGCTAGGGGGAGTGATTAAGGAAAGCGAAAAGCGGCTCATTGCCGATGCTTTGGCGTCAGCACTTCTTGAGGCGATGAGAGGGAGTACCATTGGCCCCGTGGGGAAACTTCTCATGTTGACAGAATCCCTGAAGAAACTCGAAGCCATTCATGTTGTGACCTTCTCAGGTGGTGTTGCCGAGTTCATCTACGGTGAAGAGACCCGTAGTTTCGGAGACCTTGGGCGCTCCCTTGCTGCTGCCATCAACTCTAAGGTCTCGTCTATTGGATTCAGATTGGATAGACCTGAACACCGGATACGTGCCACTGTCATAGGCGCAGGTCAGTGCAGTCTTCAGGTGAGTGGCTCCACGACATTTCTTTCATCGGGCCTTAGCTATCCCCTTCGCAATGTTCCTGTCATTGTCCCGCAGATACCCAGGAATAACGGTAGTGCTGCATCTGTCACGAATGCAATTCGTGATGCACTCACTCGGTTCGACTTGCTCGAGGGGCAGGATGACCTCATCCTCGCCTTTCGGGACGCTGTTCGTCCCTCATATGAACGGCTCACGGAGTTCTCCAAGGGGGTCATAGGGGCACTTCCTAGGACCATAGGCAGTGGCCGACCGATTCTGATGTGCTTTGACACTGATGTTGGAAACAGTGTGGGAAACGTGATGAAACGTGAGACCGGAGTAAGAAATGAGATTCTGTCCATCGATGAGATTCCTCTTAGAGAGGGGGACTTTGTTGATATAGGGGAGCCCATTATCGAAGGTGTCGTAGTCCCGGTTGTCGTCAAGACCCTCGTCTTTGACACGAACTAGGCTATCAGTTGCATAAGGAGTTCAGATGAGTTGAATGAAGTCATCAGGCCTCTTACAGAAGAGGACGAACAGGATGTCATAGAGATTGGCAGACAGGTATGGGGTGGCCACGACTATGTTCCCTCAACCTTCCATGACTGGCTCGACGACCCGGATTCGCACCCACAAGCCATAGAGGCCAATGACCAAGTCGTGTGTTTTGCCAATCTGCGCATCATCGATGGTGGCCGCACAGGTTGGTTTGAAGGGCTTCGGACTCATCCTCAATGGCGTGAACAGGGACTTGCTAGGACAATCACTGAACATCTGGCACGACTCGCAGAAGATTTCGGAGTCGAACGGATACGCTACACAACCGCGACTACAAACGAGGCATCCCTCAAGCTTGCACATCACATCGGCATGGAAGAGAGATTTCGGATGAGTGTGACTTGGTTTTCCTTACAAGAGGTTGAGGTGGGGCCATCGCCGGACCTGAAGATGGTCGGACCCAGCCAGATGATTCACACAATCAGAGAGCACCCCTCGCTCCTTCCAATGAGCACTATCATCATCGATTGGAAGGCCATTGAAGCTGATGAGCACGGAATTGGAGTCCTCTCACAGTCAAACTCCTTTTGGTTGGAACACAGAGGAAGACCTTCTCTCTCTCTGGGAAAGCAAAGAAACGAGGATGATGACGTGCTTTGGTGTTTCAGCATCTACGCCTTAGACGATGTCGACTTCTGCAGGCATGTCAAGTTCCACATCACACACGGGATGAAGAATGGCTATGCTAGCGCCATGATTACCCACCAACCAGAATTCTCGGCGCTTTTCTCGACCCTCATTCCCGAACAGACAATAGATCGAACCAGAGGGCTCGTTCTCTTAGAGCGAGTGCTTCGTCGATAGATCAGAGGACTACATATCCCCTTCCGCTCTCCTCCAAATGCAAACAGGCTCCATTCAGATTAGCTGGCCGAAGTGCAGGTCTGGTTCTTAGCTGTTCTTCAAGCGGTGAAGTCCCTCTGCAATGACTGTCTGAAAATCGCCACCGATTGTCATTAGAAGACGTGGTTCATCCACTATGATGGCGAATCGATATATAACTCCGAAATTCTGATTGCTGAAATAGATGTACTCCGGAGGATGAAGAAACCTATCTTCCCACTCCGTGCAGAGCCTATCGAAAGTCCTCTTTACCTCGTCTATATCGTATGACATATGCACGTAGACGTCGAAGCTGTACCGGTATATCTCCTCACCTTTAGTCAAGTACTTGAAACGGTCAATAGCTGCATCCATTCGGCTCTCCGATGAGATCTCCCGGTGGTACTCCTCGCCACGTTCTTTGAGATAGTCATCAACACGAACCCGGTAATTGGTGACTCCTGACTCCACAACCTTGTTATTAGGTACAAGTGCTCGGTTGTAATCAGGCTGCATGATCCTTGTGTAATTGAGTGTTATCTCCAGCACGATTCCTTCAGTGTCGCCAATCTTGACGTAATCCCCCACTCGGAACGGGCGCGCGGCAAACACATAGAGCCCACTAATTAGGTTCCCCAGTGCTCTGGAAGATGCAAGACCGATAGCAGAACCCAGTAGCGTCGATATGGCTATGGCTGCCTCGCCTAGAACCACGTTTGTGGTAGATAATACCGCCAGAAAAGCAATTACAAAGAATATCAGTCGTACAATGAAGACAGTTCCACCCATTGCCTCTCGAGGCATTCCAACCTTCTGTGCTGATATCTTGACACTTCTGACCACGATAAGGTAGATCACGTATATTAGAATCAGGAATGGCAAGATTGCTATCCATTCCGCATACCCTCCCAGCCCGTAAGGGGAAAGAAAACCTCGGATGTATTCCACGAACGATTGGAAGAAGTCTATCGTCTGCATCTCAAGCACGTTTCAGTCATCAAAATCCATAGCTCAAAAGAGTTTTGCAAGAGGACCTCGCTGTTCAATGATAGTAGCGGGGTTCCAAGTCCTCGAACCATGAAGGGACTCTTGCACCGTCAACTCGGTCTGAAGTCGGCATGTAGGGTTTTATATCGACGACTGGAGTCCCATCTCGGGCATCAATCCTGTCGATGACTATACGTCTTCCTTCGTCCTGTATCCCTATGAGAGCCACAACAGAATGACCTATGGGGTTGGGTCGGACCGGAGACCTACATGCAAAGACGCCTGAACGGGCTGATGAGTTACCACGGGCCGGTTTCGGAGTCACGACCAGAGTGCCCCGACTCTCAGGATTATCATGACCATCAATCCACCAAATCACAATCAGGTGGGAGAACTTGTCTAAGTTCAGCGTTGCATCCCAGTACTCATCTTCAAGCAGTATGAAGGTCTCTTCATTGTGCTTCTTCACAAGACCAATTTCGTCTAGCTCAATCATGATACTACATCTCTGCTTGCCAGTGAAGAGGCTTCCTGTACTTCCTAGTGCAAGTTGAGCAATAAAGATTGATTATTGGGAGCTGCTGAGAGATATGTCCGCGGATTCTGAATTAGATCAGCCAAGCCCGGAAGCCCTCTGTATTCTTTCACTGTTTGCTATTCGGGATAACGACCGTAGAAGAGGATTTCATCGATTTCGTGCCTTTCGCTTGATTTGGTAATTACCTCTTTGCCTTTTGCTAGAATTCTGTCGGATAGCTTCTCGACATCTCCTTCATAGCCAATCGCAATGAGGGCGACCACGCGAAAGCTATCCGGGATTCGGAGCGCGGCCTTGACCTCATTCTCCCGATATCCTGCCATTTGGTGACTCTTCAGGCCTTGGTGTTCGGCCTCAATCGCCAGGCTCATGACGCTCATCCCTGCGTCGTATGCATAGTATGGAATGTCGTTCTTATCACAGTCCGAGCTAGGTCTTGCTGTGACCGCCACCAACAGTGCGGCTTTCTTTGCCCATCCGTTACCCCGAGAAAGTGCTTTCTCAAGCGCTTGTCGGGTATCGCCGCCCTTCCTCACAACAACAAATCGCCATGGTTGATTATTGTAGCATGATGGTGCTTTGCGTGCGGCTTCAAAGATGGCGTCGATCTTGTCCTGTTCTACAGGTCGACCGTCGATCATTGGCGGGCTGTACCTGCCTGCAATGTACTGAAGAATCTCCATACGAGAACCATTCTCTTGGACCATTATAGGTATTTTCGAACTGAAAACACATTGTAAGAGCCCGTATTCTAATGGACAAGAAGTCTGATGGAATAGTCTATGCTGAGGGCGTTTGGGCCAGTCATCAACAATCATCTGCGGGCCACAATGCAAGGGACATATATTATAATTACATCCTGCTTTCAAAGGTTGGATAACACTTGAGCGTGATTGAATGAAGGCAAAGAAGGTCTCCGAATCGCGAACTACAACAACGCAAGTCGTCTATCCAAACGATGTCAACAATAATGGTACACTATATGGCGGAAGGTTACTCGACTGGATAGATGCAATCGGTGGTGTTGTTGCAAAGAGGCACTGCCGCTCTCCCGTGGTCACTGCTTCCATCGACTCACTCAGCTTTCTCAATCCGATTCATCAGCAGGATATTGTCAATCTTGAAGCTTGGATGAACTACGTTGGTCACTCATCTATGGAGGTGGAGGTCAGAGTTACTTCTGAAAATCCATTCACCGCAGAAACCAGCAAGACCTGCAGGGCATTCATCACATATGTCGCCATGGATGACAAAGGTGAGCCAAGAGAAGTACCTCGTCTCATCTTAGAGAGCGAGGAGGACAAGAGAAACTATGCAATGGCAAAAGAAAGACGGGAGAATCGACTCGGCAGAAGACATCTCGAGCCAATTGAGTGGTAGACCGATGGATATATGCGAACCTATAAACGGAACTGGGAGCGCGGACGGAGAAATGTCGAA
Organism: uncultured archaeon; assembly: GCA_964558645.1. Classification (GTDB taxonomy): domain Archaea; phylum Asgardarchaeota; class Thorarchaeia; order Thorarchaeales; family Thorarchaeaceae; genus TEKIR-12S. The sequence goes on along the minus strand of CAZLEV010000022.1, from coordinate 20,033 downwards.
ATCCGCTTTGGTGAAGGCGATGACCGAGGAATTCAATCCAAATGCATTTTCCACCCACATAGTCTTTGCAAGAATCAATTTTGATAATTAAACCTTGAAGGGGACCGTTAAGCTTGATGCAGTACTGGCTGGGAACTAACCCGATAGACATAGTCCTCATAGAGGCAACGGTAGCATTCATTGTTCTTGTCACGATACTACTCCTCAAGTATTCCAAAGATACTAGTCTCAGACTATGGACCCTTGGTTGGAGTATCTATACCACTTCGTCCTTCGTGGGGGCTATCCTCATCTCTGAGATCGTCAATCTCGGCTTAGCGATTGTATTAGTGGGCTGTGTCGTGGGGACCACCATGATTCTAGACGGATCACGAGGTGTGATATGGAATGCACAGAAATCACGTCGTTACGTAATCGTCACTGCGATTGCTGCACTATGGGGAATATTATCACTGTTCATGGGATTGACACTCAGTCAGGCTTTCACTCCTATTCAGATTTATCTTGGATGCGTCTGTATAATATCTGCTAAGCAGCCCATTGAAGTTGATTTCAAGGCAGGCCTTGCCGCATACGGTACTGCTGTAGGCTTTGTTCTCCTGGCATTCTCATCGTTTGTATTCCCAATCTCGAATTTCTATCCCATCTTGAATCTCTATGCCCTCCTTCAGGCTACAGCGCTCATTACAATCGGAACGGGGCTCCTGAGCCTGCTTATACGTATCACCACTAACCGACTTGAGTCACTCCATGCAATCGGAAAACTGACAGCAGGGATCTTGCAACATGACATACGCAACTATCTCCACATAGCCTCCAATGCGGTCAATCTTGCTGGACAGGAATCTGAAGACGGCGAACAATGGCGCAAGATTGCCTCAGAAAGCCTCGAAGACGCAAGCGAGTTTCTGGAAGAGATGAGAAAGGCCTCGATAGAACTGACTTCTTTCAAGGCAAGACTAGTTCTAGTTGACATTGAAGAGATAATCCAACGTGTGAGAAGGAATGTGATTCGAGAATACGATCTTGATGATAATCAGATAGTTGTATCTGTTCCCCCGAAGACCATGGCTTTGAGCAACACAATTGTGAGAGAGCTGTTGTGGAACATTCTCGATAATGCCTTCAAGCATGGAGGGTCTAACATGAGCGTAGAGCTTGTACTGTCAGACGATGAAAGGGAACTGGTGCTCTCTGACGATGCTGGTGGAATGTCTGAACAGGCAAAGCAGTTCATCAAGACTGAGGCCCCCCTAGAACGCGCGCTTTCCCACGATGCAGGACTTGGCCTCATTCTTATCAGAGGTCTTGCTCCATTGTGCGGCATTGGCATAGATGTGGAAGACTACGTGGAACAGGAAGTCATTCTCGGCACACGCTATGTCCTTTCATTCAAGATGTCTAGAGAAGTTTTGTAACCGCGGTCATGGAAGACGAAATATCTTCAAGGTTTCAGGATTGGCATCCAATCGAAATCTACGCTCCATTCATAGAAGTATCGGCTTCCTTGGATACCTCGATATCCTCCTCTGGAGGGTCTTTGTCCTCGCTTCCAATACAGAAGCAGCAGCTTGTAGAAAGCGAACAGGTGTGTTTTCAAGAATCCGCGCAAAACTATCAATGTCGGTTGGGTCTAGCTTTGACGATACTGGACATAGTGATAGGTACAATCTACCGTCTGAATCTTGGTGAACCGGAAAGGCACGACAACGAAACGGACGCACCTCGTAGATTGAACAGGTGTTATCACGAAGATACGGACAGACCCCTCTAGGCCCCCAGTTTGTGATGAAGACATCGTTAGAGATGTTCTGAAAGTGGTTTTCGTAACCTGCCTCGACAATAGCCTGAACCTCATTGCTCGTTGCTATGGAACCGCCCAGTCTGCAACAGAGAGCTCCACAGACTTCACAAATTCTACGGGTATCCTCCCTGTTCGTCATTGAATCACCCATGATTTACGGGTCTCACTTCATCCCGATCTAGCACCTTGACACATTTCATGAATGAAGATGCCTCGTAATGAATCCTTGGAGATAAAGGCAAGAAAAAGAAAGGAAAGGGGCCATCGCAGAACGAGGCCCTAAGTAGCTGATGTCTAGTTTTCTGAAAGCAGAGGTAGCAATACTAGTCTCTAGTAGCTGCGGTCTCGGCGACCGTAACTGCCACCGCCCCTGCGATCCCGACCACCGCTTCTGCCACCATAACCGCCACCGCCACCGCCACCGCCACCGCGGCTTCCACCGCCATAACTGCGCCGGCGTGGGTCATCGTGCTCTTCGGCAGACATGTCAACTTCTTCATTGATCTCGTCTATGGCTTCTTCAGCTTCCTCCAATTTTCCGTATCGACCGATGTTCAGCTGGAGATTGCCCTTGAAAAGACCTGTATAGCCGTTTGTCAGCGTGTAGGTCTTTCCGACTTCAAGTTCGTCAATTGTCGCGTCCCAGAGGGGAACTCGAACTGTTCCGCTCTCATCGCCAACAATGGCATCCGCGACACGATGAGTTGATCCATCTTTACGGGATGAGACCTCTCGTGCATCATCGACGTCCATGACTTTGAACTTGATTGTGACGTTCTTCATTCTAGGTTCTAGTTGGGCTATTGTAGCCTCAACAGGCTCTCTATCGTAGCTCATTGTGTATTCACTCATTTACTAATTGCAGGACTATGAAGACTAGGGTGTTCTGTAACGGATTAGCATGAGAAAAGAAGAACTCAATGAACCCTCAACTAGAAGCGCCTGTGTGTCTGTGTACCTGCACGTTTGGCTGCCACAAGTTTGCTTATTATCTTGTCGCTTTGTCCTAATTCTGCATTCTTCGCTGCTATGTACACTTTGATCTGCTTGTCTGGTGGAACTGAAGTAACCCGTGTCCCAACATTCTGTAAGAGACTGCTTTCTAAGCCTGTGGGCTTCATCTCTTCTTTCGAAGAACCTCATACGAACCATACCCATTCTTGACACCATCAAACTCAAACTCTCCAAAAGATTGTATCAGAATTGATCGATTACCTTCAGCATCCTCGAACGGAATGGGGATGATTCGACCGGGACGTGCCCTGAGTTCATGCTCTTCGTCTCGCGCATCAACAATGAGGAGCTCAGTCAAGGTGGGAAATACCCCGTCAGAGCGGTAGTCTTGCTTTAGAACTTCTATCCTCTTGATTGGAACGTTATGTCCATCCTCAAAGATGAAACCCCCGGTACTGATCCGACCATCGTCAAGCACTATAGCGGCCGGATTGAGGGCCAGCCGATCATTGAACCAGATGACGAAATACAGCCAATTGCCAACACCGGTCCAGTCACGTATCCCATGGGTATGGTCTCTCTGGGCCATGGCGTTCGAGATTCTGAACAGAGTTTCCCCAAACTTCATTCGTCCGGAGACCTTGCCAATCTGTTCCCAGTGCATGTCTCCGCTCTTCTTGCCAATCTCCAAGGATTCGGGGGTCATGTGCTCGCTGTACTCGTACGTATCGTTCATAGCGCGATAGTGAAGTTCCATTCTGCAATCAACAAGGTCAGCAATAAGCGATGGGTCCTCCCTGACTCGTGGAAGGGTTTCTGAGTCTTCTACAATGACCAAGCTGCCGTCAAAGACATACCTCCATTCGCCATCACCAATGCAACGGTGCTCCACACCGCCGACCTTGAGCAAATCAGGGTAGTGTTCACCCTCATCATTGATATGGAAAGCGCCGACCCGGCCATCAGGTAGGAAGACGAAGAGAAATGTCATGCCATCAGGCATATTGGGTTTGAAACCGACTCTGCTCATCGCGCCAATGTCAGCCGACTGCTCATAGAAGATGAAGTAGTAGCTCTCGTTCCAATTGGGATGTGTTGAAGTCGGTTTGTGCGTCAGTTGTTCCATGGTTAGCTTACCTCTTGGTTGAGTGACAGATAACCCTCACTGCCGTTCAACGTGACGGTCTGGCCAGTTTCCAGTAGTTGACAGGCTTTTCTAACGTTCGTGATTGCTGGAATACCATACTCCCTTGAAACCACCGCGCCATGAGAGAGGATACCACCAGTCTCTGTTATTAGTCCTCCAATCCTTGAAAAGACAGGGGTCCAACCGGGATCTGTTCTGGGAACCACAAGGATCTCACCTGGACGCACCTCAGGTATGTCTGCAACCGAATTCAAGACACGTATGGTACCAGTTACTATTCCTTGACTCGCTGGAGTCCCGATGAGCCTACCGGTTGACGCGGGTAGTGGGTCATTGAACTCCCTTGAGCCTTCGAGGAACTTCGGAGGAGTAATGTTCTCGTAGCGTTTGAACTCGTTATGTCGTTCGCGCGCTAGTTCTCGAGTTTCAGGTTTGGATATAGAGGTAGCACCACCCACGATGCGACGGATCTCGTGTCTATGGAGGAAGAAGATGTCTATAGATTTGTCAAGATAGCCCTGATTCTCCAATCGCTCTCCTAAATTCAAGAAGAGCCTTCGGTTTCGGGTTATCCACCGATCCAGATTGAACCTCTGATTCTCTCTGAAGACCGTGTAAGTCCGAGCGAAACTCAGGATGGCCGAGAATAGCAGCCATTTGAAGCTTCCAAAGGCTTGTTTCTGGAGCTCTCTCTTTACCAGCCTTTCAGCCTGGCCACGTCCAATCTTGATTTTCTTGCGTGTTCGGCTGACAGTGGAGTGTTGACCACTCACCAAAGCCTTGATGATGTCAAACACATACTGAGAAGATTCACGCCAGCGAGGGTAATAGGGTTCTCTAGTGAACCCGCGATCTCCAAAATCGTCAATGAATCTATCGTACGCTTCAACGAAGACGTGTGATGACGCGCTATCAACCGTTCTGATGTGGTCATAGAGAACATCCGAGGGGGTCCCAGATATCAGTTCTGCTAACTCCGAGTCGCCCCTGGCCAAGCTTGCTAATTCATTCAGACGCTTGTTGGTCTCATTGGTCTTGTGATCTAACTCAGACACCAAGACTGGAAACAAAGTCCCGGCTGCTTTTTCCCCCAGAAACCTCTTCAGCAGATAGTGTGTGATTAGATTCATGCCGATGTTATGGACGGGGATTCCATATCTCACCAGTCTGAAGTGACTCATCATGACGCGGTCAAGTTCGTCAGCATGTGCAAGCAGCTCCTTCGCGGATGCTGCCTTCTGCAAGCGCTCGAAATCGCTGTCCAGTTCTTGGCAATATGGAACAAAGACGTTGTCAGTCCAGTCAGCGTAGACCGAAGAAGTCTTGGTCATGCTTCCATTGCCATCGTATAGCATCACTCGAATCTCTGCAAGAAGCCTGCTCTTGAGGTTGAATGGCATTCTCTTCATGGTCTCTTTCCCGTACGGGCCGGACCCCTCTGGGAAGTAGTTGAGAAGGTCGTCTGACCTGAGGAACGGGGGGATCTCATTCTGGACCTTCTTCTTCAGCACTTCTATGTTGAAGTATGCGTGTGCTTTGTACAGCTTGAGCAGCTCTGAGGGCATGTTCTTGTAGCCCATGATGTCATTCAATTCATCATTCACGATGTATGTGAGCTGGTCACCTAAGAGATCGTAGAACAGAGGAGTCACATCATCGTTCCAGTAATCGTCACTATATCCCCTTGTCCAGAGGGTTGCATCATTACCAAGCTTCATTCCGGAGGTTGTCACTGGGCGCGACTGTAGAATACGAGGGCTTCCAGTATCATCTATTGCCCACTCAATGTCTTGTGGACTGCCGAACAACGACTCTATTGAATCTCCTATCTCAGCCAGCTTGATCGTCTGCGAATCACTCAAACACGAATCTTCGCTCCGATCTCGAGGTAGCTCGATGAGCCTGACTCCCTCCTGGCCATCCTCCTTTGATTGGACCATGCTATCCTTCGTACCAATCTCCTTGCCAATAACCGTGAAGCCATCAGAATCTCTGGCCACAATGTATCGATCTGGAGTGGTTTCACCAGAAACGACGGACTCACCAAGCCCGAAATTCGCCTCGATCATCATCTCATGGCCGTTATTTGAAAGAGGATTCTTTGTGAAGAGCACACCTGCAGAAACAGGTCTAACCATCTCTTGGACTACAACTGCCAAGGCCATCCCATCATGGGGGATACCGTTGTTCTTGCGATAGGATACCGCACGGCGTGTCCACATTGAAGCAAAGCACTCTTTTACGGTCTCACATATCCGTTCGATGCCTTTCACATTGAGAAATGTGTCATACTGCCCGGCGAAGGATGCACTGGGGAGGTCCTCTGCAGTTGCTGACGATCTAATCGCGACCGAACCTCCCCCAAGACGTTCATACGCTTCACGGATTGACTCTATCAGATTCTCGGAGACATCGGCCCTTCTGATGGCCTGCCTGACCTCGGCAGAAGCATCCTCAAGCAGGCTGCCATCCATGCTCGTAGCCTCCTCTATGCACTTCTTTACTGCGCTTGAAATGTCTGGAGATTGAGCGAACTCCAAATAGGCTTTAGTCGTGACAACAAAGCCATCCGGTACTTCGAAGCCGCTTTGTTGGAGAAGAGCCAGATTGCATGCCTTTCCACCTACGAGGTTATGGTCAAGGCACTCCTTTGCAGAGATATCAATGGTTAGCGGATCGACGGTTAACTTGTTTACCTCCCTTTTAAGTCTGCAAGCTAGAGCGTGCAACGGCACAATCCTTCCTAAGAGGGTTTCGGCATTAGTGCGTGTCCATTTCGACAAAGAACCAATAATGCGATAGAATCAGGTGATGAGAGACTGCGATTCTTTCAGGGCTCTTACCGCTTCTTCGATGATACTCTGAACTAGCTCTGACACAGAGGGAATGTTCGAGATTCTGCCGGTGCACTCTCCTGCAAACATCAGGGCAGTCTCCTCTTTGCGGTCTAATAGGTCATCGAACCCCGACCGCTCAAGCTCCAATATCTTCTCGTTAGACTCCACCGGCTCTCCTAGATAGAATCGTGGAGTGTCCTCTAGTGTTTGTTCAACAATCTTCTCGGATCGCTTGTTACGAAGGAACCTCATTGGACCAAAAAGCCCTCGGCCAGCAAGGGTATTTCGTTCATCGTGCCTGACAATCATATCTTTCCACATAGGCTCGAAATCGCTCTCCTGTGTGGCAATGAAACGTGTACCCATCTGGATACCACATGCTCCATAGCACAGTGCTGCGGCCAGACCTGCCCCGTCACAGAAACCTCCAGCAGCAACAACAGGTTTGTCAACGGCCCGTACTACAGCAGGTACCAATACGGAGGAGTGAACGGGTTCCCAAGAGATGTGTGCCCCACCCTCGTGGCCCGACGCGACAATGATGTCGGCGCCTGCTTTTTCTGCCTTCTTGGCATGATAGACCGAGGGAACCACATGAACCCATATTAGACCATGGCGTTTGACCTCCCCCCAAGGTGCCGGATTCCCCGCCGAGGTAATCAAGACACGTAGTCGTCGCTCAATATCAGAGTCGCTCTCCCTAGATTCTATCACCTGTTCCACGAACATCTTCGAAGCCAAGACGAACTCAGAGGCCACCGGTACATTTACACCGAACACCGCATCGGCACTCTTCGTTCCTCGAGCTACTGCTTCAATGGAATTCTTCAGAAGCATCCTTGGAGGATCTGTTCCGAAGAGCCTCTCAGCGTCAATCGGGGCGGCATCTGGGAGCAGCGTAGCCGCCATTCCTATGCTGCTTATGACCCCGAGACATCCGCTATTGGATGCCGCAATGGCAAGAGACTCGGTCTTGTACGGTCCCATCCCTCCTTGCATGATTGGATTCTGAATGCCGAGTAAGTCACACAGTTCTGTCCTGAAAGCGGTCATATGACTCTGATGGCCGCACTACCATTTAAGAGATTCATATCGAGCGGCACCCGGTCCTTGCGCCAGAAAAAACTGTTGAAACCAATTCAATCCACTCTGAGTTTTGCAGTAATGAGGAATCCCGGTGTAGAATCGCTTAGGGAATTCCAGTAGATGTATACCAAGAACGGAATTCCTGATGAAAGGCTCACGTTCGCTCCTTTCTCTCCCCCCGAGTCGATATGCCAATGGAAATAACCGATGGTCATATGCTCCCCATGGAGTCGCGAGAAATAACCTGCACCCGTGTAATAATATGTAACAATCTCAATGGTTTCTGGGAGGAGGGCGTCAATCTCGTTCCAGGCACCAGTGGGCAGGAAAGCCATCGAGAAGATCGGATTAAGAAGAAATGATAGCTGTTCATCCACCGCCGAACCATTGGGATATTGCATTTCTGTCTTAACGGCTTTGAGAATTTGATTGACGAAGAGAGTTGTGTTGATGGAGGAAGGTAGCGCTGGAAGGGCAGTGATTTCTACCGTGAGGATGGTGTTGTTGAACTCTAAGTACTGCACCTCCCCGGAAGGTACAGAGCCCGGATTAAATTCGAAGGAGCTCACCATGAGCGAGTAGTTGAACGAATCACCTATACCGATGGCCCACGACGGAGCCCACTCAACTTCGCCGTCCTCAATCCCGTCTGAACCGAACATGTCTTGGTCTACGGCTATCAGAATCACTGCAGCAACCAGCACGAGGGAGATGATGGCTGCAGAGGCTACCCGCTTGCTCCTTTCCAAGTTCAACAAGCTTCTACTCCAGAACTATTACTGGTTAGGAGGATTCTGTAGATGAATCTTGCTGAAATATTAAGTATGGATTCGCTGTCATGGTCGCTCTATCTCTTCCATGGTAGTTCAACTAGTGTTGAGTCTTCTTTACCGTTTCAGATTCCTACTCACTCGATCCAAAGAGTGAGCACCCTTCTGGCTTTCACATTCGTCATCAAGACCTACCAATTGAACTAGGCTGCGAAGAAACTCTTCTAAAGAGGCCAAAACCACATGATTAGTGGGACTGCTACCAGAATCATGATTATCTGCAAAGGGAGGCCCGCCCGCCAGTAGTCTGTGAATCTGTAGCCTCCTGGCCCCATAATCAGTGTGTTCGAGTGGTCCCCGATGGGTGTGAGAAAAGAGCTTGAAGCTCCAATGGACACTGCCATCAGAAAGGGATCTATTGATGTGCCCAGCCCCAATGCAATGCTTACACCTATGGGGGCTATCAGGACAGTAGCAGATACATCGTCTACAGCGCTGGACAACAGCATAGTCAGAATCATCAGGACGGCGAGAAACGCAGGCGGGGGAAACATAGCGCCTGTATCAAGCAGCATTCCGGCAATGAGCTGTGCACCTCCTGTGGCCACTAGTGCCTGTCCTACTGGAATCATTGCTCCGAGTAGCACTATGACAGACCAGTTAATGCTCTTGTAGGCTTCGTCGGGAGACACAAGTCCCAATAGAATCATACCTACAGCAGCGAGCACGAAGGAAATCTGAACGGGCAGCAGACCCAGCGCAGATAATATCAATGCGACTCCAAACAATGTAATCGCAGGGAAAACACGACGTGGTCTTCCGAGTCTTATGTCTCTCTCAGCCAATGGTAGACATGCAAGCTCGGACAAAATCTCAGACATTTCATCTGAGGGACCGTGCAACAGTAGAGTGTCTCCGGACCGTAACCGGATATCACCAATCCGAGCTCTCAATCTCTTACCTTGCCGCGATATCGCAAGAAGATCAACACCAAAGCGACTACGGAGTTTCAGTTGACGAGCGGTCTTGCCGCTCAAAGACGAGCCTGTCGTTATCACAGCCTCAATGATATTTGCATCGTCAGGTCGTAGTATCCGTTCACTGGGCGTGACTCCTTCGATGATCTTGAGTCCACCGGCGTCTAGTAACATCTGAATATCTGCAGCCTCACCCCTGACAACAAGGCTGTCACCTGCTCTCAGACCTCTCATAATAGAGGGTGAACGAAAACGCTCGTTTTCGCGTACGAGCGATATCACTGCTACATCAGCTTCTGCCGCCGATTCAAGGTCACGGATACGCTTCCCAACCATCTTGGAATCCTCAGGGACATAGACCTCGGTTATGTAGTCTTCAACAAGAGAGAAAGGTTCACTCATCTCTCCCTCGCGCTGAGGTATGAAACGCCAACCGACCAGTGACATAAACAAGAATCCAGCAAGAGCTACACTCAGACCAACAGGGGTGAAGTCAAACATAAGGAAAGCTTCAGCGCCATATTCCTCCCTAAACGTTGCAATTATGATATTGGGAGGGGTTCCAATCATCGTTATCATACCACCAAGCATTGAGCAGAATGCAAGCGGCATCAGGAGCAGTGATGCCGATTTGCCGCTCTTTCTAGCCATTCGGATTGCCACAGGCATGAGAAGCGCCAGGGCCCCCACATTGTTCATAAAGGCAGAGAGCACCATCGCCAATCCTGTGAGGGTAAGAAGTTGAACAACTGTGCTGTTTCCCATCCGAAGGGTCCAGGTTATGATGCTATCTACCAGACCTGAGTTGACCAGTCCCCGACTGATAACCAACACGGCTGCAACTGTGATGACTGCAGGATGGCCGAAGCCCAAGAATACCTGGTCCAAAGGGATTATCCCTGCAAGCGCGATTATCAGCAGAGCGAACAAGGCTACAACATCATAGCGCCACCGGTTAACGACAAAAAGGACAAGTGTCACGGCTAGAACTGCGAAGACCACTGCGAGTTCGACCGATATGGGTAGCAAAGCGATACAGGTCCTCCTTCTGCGAAATGGCCTTAGATTTCATAATAACTCTATCGCCTTTGGAATCTGGGTTGGCAGAGCCCAACAGGAGTCTGGCAACTGATAAGACAACGCTCCGCCCACGATTCCACAAGCAAAGATTATATTAATCCGCAGTTTCCTCGAAAATTATGTCAGTTATCCAGGAGAAGGAATTTCATAGGAATATAGGCGTTTTCGGGCTCACAATGCTTGGTGTCGGTGCAACCATCGGCGCCGGTGTTTTCGTATTGCTTGGCGACGCAACTGCCATAACTGGACCTTCGGTCATTATTGCTTTCATTTTCAATTTCATCCTGGCCCTGGCAATCGCTATGCACTACGGCGAGATGGCCGCGATGTATCCTGTTGAGGGTGGCGGGTTTTCTTTCGTTGAGGAAGCATTCGGCGGATCTGCATACTATGTTGGTTGGCTGATCTGGATGGGGAACATGGCCTACGCATCCTTTAGTGCTTCAGCCTTTGCATTGTACATAACTAGCGGCACAGTGATTCCGGCACTCCCAGTGGCCGTGATAACATTCCTGATTTTCACAGCTGTGAACTTCTCAGGGATAACGAGAGTTGTGGAAGTTGAGAAACTGGTCACCGCCCTGTTGATCGGTATGTTCGTCATATTCATAGCCCGAGGAGCAATCATAACTGACATCTCAACGTACTACAATCTGTTTCCAAATGGTGTATTTGCACTGCTGCCTGCCACAAGCCTCGTCTTTCTCTGCTATATTGGATTTGAAACAATCACAACAATCTCTGCAGAGGTGAAGGAACCGAAGGTCACAATCCCCAAGGCTTTGATTGGTGCAGTCATTATATCAGGCATCCTTTACACATCTTTCGCCTTTGTCTTTGCAGGAGCTGTGAGTGTTGAACAGATAACCAACCCGGAGATTGCTCTTCTTCAGTTCTTCGAGACTGACATCATGAGAGAACTGCTCCTCTTTGCGGCCGCACTTGCAACACTCTCCACCTTGAACATAGCACTCATGGCAGCGTCTAGAAACGCCTATGCCCTCGCACGAGACCAGTTCTTGCCACAGCTGTTCTCAAAGGTGTCAAAGAGAGATGTGCCGACTAATGCCATCAAGCTCACTGCAATCATCTGCCTGGTTCTCATTTTGTCCGAGGGTGCTACAGCAATTGCCGAGCTATCGAATTTTGCGTATATGCTGGTGGTCTCCATGGTGTGCCTGTCGGTTCTGGCGCTTAGAAAGAGATGTGCCGAGAAAGAAAGAGCCTACAAGGTTCCGCTGTTCCCCTATATCACATACTTCGGGATACTCACTCCGTTACTTCTCATTCCATTCCTTGGGACGAACGCACTCCTCATCGGTGCAGGCTGGCTCATAATCGGCTTCCTATTCTATAACGTATGGAGGTCCAAGGCCTTTCGCGAATCATGGAACAATCATATTGGAAACATCGATCCTCGACTGAGATGCGAGGAGTGACAGGTTTCCTGCCAACTGAAGACACAATAGAGCAGACTGCAGCAGGCCGTTCGTTATGAGTTGGACAATCATGCACACCAGAGATTCATCGGTCACGTAACAGGACTGGGGCTGTTCTGTCTTCGTAAGTTATGTTGTGTGAGTGAACAGCTCGCAGTGATGGGCTAGATGATATAGACTCCTACGCTAGGATGTCCAATTGTGTCCAATCTCCAAGCAGCTTTTCGCTATTCTTCTTGCCATTCCGATGCATCTTCAGAAGTACCCAACCTGAGATAGTGTATGTGTTGATGGTTCACAACAGATGCATCTTGTTGCAGCACAGAAGCTTAATCGCTTCCGATCTGGAACTATCGTCTTTTCGCTACCACTATGAGTATAATAGTGACGATGACAGCTCCTGCACCCAGCAGAATCATCAGCATATCTGTGTCAATAGGTAAATCAGAGGAGGTCGTTGGGGTCGTGGTTGTGCTGCTGGTGGTTGTAGTCGTTTGCTACTTGACCTCTTCGTGTCACTAACGAATACATGGGACTCTGGAGAAGAACGAACGGATTGAGTAACGACCATCGAAATCAGTGGTGCGAATAGAGTCATTACTACAATGAGAAACAGAGCCGCGGAGTATATCCTTGGCATGACAGTATCCTGCCAAGAGAATGCGGAGAGTTATCAGAGGAGGAATACAAAATATGTCTATCGAGAGATGATTAGCTAATTGATTCGTTTTCTTCCCGCCAATCTTCTTATGCGGCGGGGGATTTCCAACTCACGCCGCTATCCCTGGTCCTGAATCACATGTTTTCAGGGGGCATGTCCCGATCCCTTTCGAGCTTGCGAATGAGATAGCGTTTCACGTTATCGTCTTCATCAAAGATTCGGACAAGCTCATGGTCCGTTGCAAGAACGAGATGTTTCAGTTCACTCTCAGCATCGGGCTCGTCCGAAAGAACGGCAATCAACTCGCCTTTCTTCATATCCTCCATGGCCTCTTTCGTCATCTTTGCCAGCTCAGAGCAAGACTTTCCGACGCAGTTAATAGTGTCCTTTATGTCGAATTTTTCGTTCATCAATCATCAACAGATTAACAATATTAAATGCGCCCTATAAGAATTCGGTTACCTTCATCATGCACCCAATAGGGAGTGTCGACATCCAATCAACGGTATGGAGCCGTATCTTGACAACATCCAGTATGGGGGGTCGAACGTAAAACCTGTGATACCAAGGGCAATGAAGACCTGTCCACTGCTCACAAAGCTGTATTTGCTTCGCATCTTCTCCTCCGTCCTCTTAGGTGAGGGCAAGACGATTTTGCATATAAGATTTCCACCACTCCTTTGAGTTCAACCTCAAGATGCATTTGTCAGAGGAGATACCTGGGAACAGCTGCTCTTTATCTACAGACTGCGGAAGACGGAGTTCCCACGCAAGATAGATAAGCCTTGAGTTCCATACTGCCCGCGAGTGTGTGTGTTGAAAAGGCATGTACAAGGGGCGCTGGTAGTATGCTTGGCGCTCTTATTCTTCGGTAGCGTAGCAACTGGAGAGTCGGCGTCGAATCAGTCCTCAGCGGAAGTCATAAGATCTACGGATTACCTGCACATTTTGCAGCCAATCCCTGACCCCGAGTTTCACTCCGAGCCCATGGTCACTATCAGCGGAAACTCCGGAGAGTTTCACTCGGTGTACCGTCCTCCTGAAGGGAACGGTGGGATGATAGAACTCAACTGGACCCATACTGCCGGCACTGAGCTCGAATGGAACGAAGAGCCCGATTCCGAACTGCCCGACTGCCTGGACTTCATTTATGCCTCGCAGTCCTTCATCTGGGACCATGAAGTGGTTCCTCAGAAGGTCTTGATGGAGTTCACTGCCTCTGTTGATATTGCGGGAGACTTCGCCCAGACTCCTGTCGGCTACCTAATGTACGACGTATATGTGTGGTTGATTGATCCGTCTGGCGATTGGGTCGAGCTGCGGAGATATCCCTCATTTGGTTCCTCTGAGCCGAAAACTGAAATCTTTCTTATGAGCGAACAAGACATTGAGGCTGGTTGGGATGGCATAGTATCCGGTGAAGACCCTGATGGCGAAATGACCGTTGCAATTGGACTCGCACCCAACAGCAATTTCGATTCCTACGTAGGAAGCCACCCGTGGCAGACCTACAACGGGTCTATTTCGGTCAGTTTCAACAGCGTGCGCATGATCTGCTACACTTGGCTTGCTGAGCCTGCGCTGGACTCACTAGAAGTCATGTTCAACAACTCACTTGCGATTCCGGGGCAGGAGTTCTTTCCACCTGAAATCGTAGATGTGCCCGAAAGCGTTGACGTACGAGTGAGGGATATGACAATCCTCTCGGACAACTCCATCGTGACTATCGGATACTGCATGAACCTGAGTGAATCGGGTATCATTAGGAGGTCTATTGTGGCGAAGTGGGATGCAAGCCTCAACCTGCAGTGGTACAAGGTGATGGAAAGAGACCTGCTATACAGCAGTGTCAACGCTGACGGACTGAATATCTACATAAGCGGTAGAACTAGTTTCGAAAAAGATCCGGCAACTGTTGTCTCAGTTAAGATGAACTCTATTGGAGATGTCATTTGGCAGAGGTATTTGAACAGCACGGAGGCACATCTCAGAAGTCCTGTAGTAGCAGTTGCGCCGAACGGAACAATGTACCTCGTATATGGAATACTGGCTGATAACGTAACGGCATACCCTAACAGCTGGTCAGAGATGCTAGCCTATTCTGGGGAAGGCGATTTGCTGTGGAACACAGTAGTCAAGATGCCAGCTTTCTGGAATGAGTCTGAGTCCTACTACGCATGGGGAAGACCTACCCAACTCGAAATAGCCCTAGATGGGAGGCTGTACCTTGTCGACTTCTGGGATACCATTGAGATTCGATCGCCTTATGATATGAGTCTGATTGGATTCTGCGAATCGATCGACTGTGACTCCAATGGCACCTTGTATTCCAGTACATCCGTGGGTGCACCAGATGATTATTGCCTCAAGGTTGCAAAGCACAACGGAACAATTGCTCCCGGCATCCCGTCGTACGAGTGGATGGCAAACTTCACGTACCGGCTGACATCTGACCTAGGCTATCTCTTCTCTGGACCCACAATTAGGGTGGATTCTAGCGGGATGGTTCATGTCCTCGTTTTCGCTCAGCCCAGGGTTGGTTCCGAGAGTCTTTCAGAGGTTCTTCTTTTGAAGTTTGGTCCCTCGGGTGAGCTGATTTCCAACAGCACGATCACTGAGCCCCATTGGTGGATTCCAAGGGGCCTTGAGGTTGGCACCAACGGGCTAGCCTATGTTGGAGTGGAGGAGAAACTCGGCGATTTCAATCGTATGGGGGTCTATGCATATGTTGTAGGCGAGTATATTCCACCACCGATTGATATAGTGCCAATTGTCCTTACAGCAACAGCTATCATCGGGTTCATTGCTGTGGTGGAAGTATTTCGCCGAAGGAGAAATGTGTAGAGCAATGGCCCGATTGAGATAAGAGTAGTATTTCATGTAATGGGTCTGTTTCAAAGAGTGAATGGCACTTAGACGTTCACGCATGGTTCTCTGGAAATCAATCAGACCGGCTACGATGCATGGCGCCTGAAACCATAAGGTCGTGCAGATTATCGCATTGGGAGCTCCCAGCAGACTCACAAACCCTCATATGCACTTGAACAGTCTGAAACTGATGAGAGAGAAACCTCATGAATGCACGAATGGATGAACTGAAGAGCTCCATCAAGCGTAATGCTGATGACTCCATTCTATTCGCTCTGCTAATCGGTTCTGAGGCCAAGAACGAAGCAGGTCCACTTAGCGACGTGGACATTGCAGTGTATCTAGAACCAAGTTTCAGTGAACAGGAAAACCTTCGAATAGTGCTTAGTTTCGGGACAGCGCTGGAAATGGATTTGAAGAGAGAGGACATAGATATAGTCGTCCTTAATGAGTCATCCCCGGCATTGAAATTCAGCACCGTGCAGTCTGGAATACCACTTCTGGTTCGTGATGAGGGCGAATACGAAGACTTCGTCATCCGCACACTGTCAGAGTACTACGACAATCGCTACTTCTTGGACAGGCAGTTCCGAGATGCCACAATCTCTATCAAAGGAGGGGATTCGAGTGAGCGATTCTGAGCTCAAATCAAGAATCTTGTATCTGCATGACGCATTAAGAAAGCTTGCAGTACTGTCGAGATCCAGCAAAGAAGAATTCGTGCAGGACTTCAGAATAAGCGACGCGGTACTTCATAATCTGCAAGTGGCCATAGAGTCCTTGACGGACATAGGGAACTACATTCTGAGAAGGGGAGGTCACAAGATACCTCAGACCAGAGCAGAAGTGTTTCAGCTTCTCTGTCGGCATGAGTACCTCAAGCCTCATTTGGAACAGGAGATGCTTCTCATGGCCCGGTTCAGGAATCTGCTCGTACACGCTTATGCCTCGATTGACCTATCGCAGGTCTATGAAATCCTCGACAGTCGTCTGGATTTGCTTAGATTAACTGCAGCATCCCTGATTGATGCCTCTGAATCCATCAGCTCCGACTCGGATTGAGAATCGGTCGCCTTCGTGGAACAGGGAGCCAGTGGACTAACCCGTCAGAAATGGGTTTAGCGGCTGAAACGAAGCCCTCTGACTCATAAAGGAATTCCCATGTAAGGTCTACTCGTGCCTGTCCGAATGTTCGAAAAGTAGTAAAGGTGACACACATAGACACCTATGTGCAATGACTGCTCAACCTCTCTATCTCGATGACTGTGCGGTTCTGGAGGACAGAGTGACTGATCTGCTCTCAAGACTCACCCTCAAAGAGAAGCTCAGGCTCCTTGCCAGTCATGGAAGACTACGGATGTATACCACAGATCCCATCAAGCGACTAGAAATCCCCTCCCTGAAAATGACAGACGGACCGCTGGGTGTCGCCATGCATTCCAGTGGGTTCAAGAAGAACACGAGATTTCCAGCAACAATCGCGCTAGCTGCCTCATGGAACAGAGAGCTTATGGAACAGGTGGGTGAAGCAATGGGCAGAGAGGTTCGGGCAGTTGGGCGTCACGTGTTGTTAGCACCGGGCATCAACATTGACCGAACACCATTGAACGGCAGAACATTTGAGTACTTCAGTGAAGACCCGTACCTGACCAAAGAGTTGGCAATCCCCTTTGTCAGAGGAGTCCAGCGCCAGCGAGTCGCGGCCTGTCTCAAACACTATGCTGCAAACAACCAAGAGATTGACAGGCGTTCATCGAGCTCCGAGGTTGATGAGCGTACATTGCATGAGATCTATCTACGTGCTTTCAAGGCAGTAGTGAAAGAGGCAAAGCCTTGGACCATCATGACCTGCTATAACAAGGTCAACGGTGTGTATGGTTGCGAGAATGATTATCTGCTGCAGGAAACTCTGTTTGACAGGTGGGGATTTGACGGTCTGGTCATGACTGACTGGTTCGCTTCACGGAATGCGAAGTCTACGGAACGATGTTTCAACGCAGGTCTGACCCTTGAGATGCCTTGGCCAGCCAAATACAATGTGAAGGCCCTTCAGAAGGCCTTGAATGAGAGAAGAATCACAGAGGAAACACTGAACGACCGGGTTCGGAGGAATCTCCGCACCATGATGCGGACAGGTCTGTTCGATCAGCCTGACTCATTGCGTCAAGGTTCACGCAATACTCCCGAACACCAAGAACTTGTCCGTCATGCTGCCGAAGAGGGTATGGTACTCCTGAAGAACGAGGGCAATCTCCTCCCGCTTGATATGGGCAGAATGAACTCGATTAGTCTATCCGGGGCCAATCTGAAGAAGAAATTCGGCAGGTTGCTCTACGGTGGCTCTTCTGCTGTTAGCCCTCCATATGAAGTGACTCCATTGCAGGGAATGAAGGAGAGGTGCCGTGGGAAGGTTGACTTAGTTCGTGGAAACAAACCAGCGGATGTGGCCATCATCTTCGCGGGATTGAATCATGGACGAGGGGGAGATTCTGAATCCATGGATAGAGAGTCTCTGCATCTGGACGACGGACAAGTGAGAGAGATCAAGGCGGCCGCTAGCCACCATCTCCAGACTGTGGTCTGCCTCATCGCAGGGAGCCTAGTAGTCATGGACGACTGGATTGATGATGTCGAGGCAGTTCTCATGTGCTGGTACGGAGGGATGGAGGCAGGTCATGCTATCGCGAACGTACTCTTCGGAGATGTGAGTCCATCTGGGAGGCTACCTCTGACCTTTCCTAAGAGATTAGAAGACTCTCCTGCCCACAGCACCGGGGATCGGAAGAACTATCCCGGTGATGCGGAAAAGAGAGTCTACTATGATGAGGGAATCTATGTAGGATACCGCTGGTTCGATGAGAAGAAGATTGAGCCAATGCTTCCATTTGGCTTTGGACTATCGTATACAGAGTTTGAGCACGGAAACATCTCATTGGACAGACAATCAGTCAGCAGACCGGAGGATGTCATCCTTGTTGATGTTGAGGTGACGAATATTGGCGAATCGACTGGCGCTGAGGTTGTCCAAGTATACGCAAGAGACATGGAAGCTTCAGTCGATCGCCCTCCAAAAGAACTAGTCGGATTTGAGAAGGTACTATTGGAACCAGGTGAGAGTGCTAATGCTCGCATAGCAGTGAGGGCCCAAGACTTGCGGTTCTACAATGTTACAGACAAGAAATGGGAGTTGGAGCCAGGCGGCTTTGAACTTCTGATTGGGAGGTCCTCCAGAGAGATAACCGGGAAGAAGCTGATTATCTGTGAATAAGACGAGTCCTTCATACCAGGTTGGCAATCACTTCGGGGGCTCTGCAAAGAATCCAAATATCAGCGCTGCATGATTCTTTTTCTGGATGGCGACTGTTCGAAATGAACGAAGGACTGGATGATAAGACCAAGAGAAATCTATTGAGTTTTGCAGTAGATACAGCAGAAGAGGCGGGCAAGTTGACGCTTGAGTATTTCGGCAAGTCTGTTCATGTTGAGAGGAAAGCAGATAACACTCCTGTGACTCTGGCAGATAGAGAGTCAGAGCAACTCATCCGTCATTCTATCGAGACCGAGTACCCCTCACACTCGATTCTTGGCGAGGAACACGGAGAGAAAGAGACTGAGTCGCACTTCAGATGGATTCTTGACCCCATTGATGGAACACAGTCATTTGTGCGTGGCGTTCCTCTCTACGCAGTTCTCATTGCCCTTCAATACAACGAGGCGCCCTTGCTGGGAGTTATTCACGTGCCACCACTGGAAGAAACTGTGGGGGCTGCAGCTGGTCTGGGATGCTTTCATGGCGGTAGCAAGTGCCGCGTTTCGGACACTACTGCGCTGAGTAGTGCCTGGGTTCATGTCACTGACGTGGCTGCATTGGCAAGACAGAAACCGGCCCTCCTACATCGCCTTCTCAACGAAGTTGGCTTTCTGAGAACTTGGGGAGATGCCTATGGCTATCTACTCGTAGCGACAGGCCGCGCTGATGTGATGATTGACCCAGTCATGAAGATCTGGGATATTGCTCCCCTCATGCCAATCATAACTGAGGCAGGAGGATGGTTTGGTGACCTTGATGGAAATGCCAACGCTTTCGGGAATTCAGCCTTGGCGTGTGCTCCTGCACTCCGTGACAGGATCCTCAGCCATCCTTGAATACTATAGGGTGGTGCGGCTAGGTCTATGTCAAGTCATTGAACTACCGGAACTAGTAGTGTACCAATTGGGCGCCGAGGGTTTTGCTGCATTCATCCAGGAATAATTCAGAAGCGGTAATAGCATTGCGACTATTAATCCAGCATCAACATGTACTGCTTCGCTTTACGAGAACATATCGACCATTCTCTGAATTGACTCCGATTCGACAGAAGCCGCCTCCTGGATACCATCGTCCTTCTAGACATCCTTTCCGTGGAGTCA
>CAZLEV010000021.1:0-44051 GCA_964558645.1 uncultured archaeon | reverse complement strand
ATTTGTTTGCATTGGTGCAGTCCGACGCCACCAGACCTGCGAGATATGTCAAACAGACCCTCTTTGGCACGATCGGCTATACCCGGTCCGTTATCAGAGATGTGAATCCAGTAGCCCGCGTTTCCTCTCCATAGAGCAACCCAGATGCGTTTTTTCGCCTTGTCATTATGCTGAATGGCATTCTCGAGCAAATTGTTGAAAAGGTGGTGAATGGATTCATCGGCCATCACGATTGCTGCTTCGTCTTCTGCTATAAACCGGAATTCACAATCATCATTGAGGGTCCTCAGTCGGTTCACTGTGTCTGCAATGACATCATAGACTCTTATCGGCTCAAGCCTACCCGGAGTAAGGGTCGCAGTTGTCCCAACCTTCGAGATTAGGCTTTGACACCTTTCTACAGATTCGACTATATTCCGAATTGCCGACCTTGACAGAGGATCAGTATTCCTCTCTTCAAGCAATGCAACGCTTCCTATTACAACCTGTAGCATGTTTCTGAAGTCGTGCGACAGAAGATCCAAGTATAGCATCGCACGGTCTTTTTCGGATTGGATTTGCTTCTTCGACATGGTTCTTTCTGTCACGTCTGTGAAAACCACTTGAATGCATGGAATGCCTTCATACTCCACGCTCCGTGCAAAGGCCTCAAGAAGACGAATCTCTCCATCGGATCGACTTACCCTTAGCACCAGAGGGTCGGTCTTTGGCTTTGCTCCGGACATCAGCGCATTCATTCGAATTGTGGCTGTACGCATGTCTTCTTCATGGACCATGTTACGTATTTCATCCGGCTTAAGATCCAATACTTCTTGCACGGATAGACCAATCATATCCGCCATTACCTTGTTTGCAAATGTTATTCGTAGAGGATCGGTACGAACCACGATGATCCCTTGAAAACTCTGTTCAACCAGCTGTCTATACTTGGTTTCTGACTCCTTTAATGCATCTTCAATCTGCTCATGCTCAGTCACGTCACGATAATTCCAGACGCGTCCCGTCTTCTCCTCATCGATGATTAGCGGGCTAGACGTTCTCTCAAACACACGTCCGTCCTTGAAGAACAATATATCGAAACTATCATCATCAGAACGTTCGATTCTGTCGGTTCGTGCGCTGTAGAAGGAGGGGTTCTCTAATTGCTCCGCGATACGCCTATTGATGCTAGTAGCGTCACCTGCCAGGTCTTCGCTGTCAAACTTCATCATGGTTGTGAACCTGCGGTTGCAGTGGATTATTTCGCCTGTAGTAGAAACAACCATGACACCATCTATTGTGGATTCAACAGTAGCTCTGAAGAGGGCCGCGTTATGCTTAACAAGCTCCTCTGCCCGTTTCCTCTCTGTAAGATCAGTGGTAATCATCAGAACAACAGTGTCAATAAGGCGGACGAAATCAAACAGAAACCAGCCGTGGGGTCCCGGATGAAGTGAAAAGGACATCTCGAAAGAAACTCTCTCACCGGTGGACATTGTTTCTCTCACTGCTCTCCGGATTTCCGGAGATTCGTCGAAGATATCGTCGATTGATTTGCCGACATACTCCTCAACTCGGCCATGCGTTTTGTCAAGTATTGCGCTGTTAACCATGGTGAGTACTATGTCTTTGTTTGCCTGCTCTTCCCACATGAATGCTGGCCCCGGGATGGCTTCAAACGTCCTGCGAAACGTCAGTTCACTCCTCTCCGTGGCAGCTTCCGCTCTTCTCAATGCCTCTATGTTTCGAGCAATTCCTATCAGATGCTGTGGATTGCCATCAGTATCATACATCATTGTAGCGTCCACAAGAGCCCGAAAGCTACTGCCATCTTTCCGTAACAGTACATATTCGACGCCTCGATACTGTCCCTCTCTCAATGCCTGCTCAATGTGTCTTTCGGCCTCATCAAGGCAATCTTCAGCAACCAAGTCGACTATTCTCTTTCCAAGCAGTTCATCTTTACCATCAAATCCATGCATCTCAACAGCGTGCTGGTTGGCAGTTGTTATTCGTCCGTCAAGCCCGATCAGAACCACTCCAGCTGGAAGTGACTCCACAACTCTACTAAAACGCGCCCTACTCTCTTCAAGAGCCTGTTGCATCGCTCGCTCTTGAGTTACATCTCTGATTACAGCGCAGGCACCGATGACTTCCCCATATTCATCTCTCAGAGGTGCTCCAGATATTATCGTGACAAGTTCTGAGCCGTCCGCTCGAGTCCAGCAAAGCTCGTACATGGAAGATTCTCCGTCGAAACGCTCCTTCAGACGTTCTGCCCAGTATTCACGGTTATCCTCGCTGAGAAACGAGCCCATATCCTTGCCGATTATCTCATCCTGATCCATTCCCAGCATTGAAGCAAATGGCTTGTTGACAAACGTGAACTGCAGATTTTTATTGATGACACCGAAACCCTCATTCATTGACTCAACAAGCGCTCTATATTTGCGAGCATCAGCGGCTAGGGATGTGCTTTCATCTTTTGAATCAAGGTTGGTCATATCTGCACCCGCAACAGAGTCTTATCGGTCCCAAGACGATTCCTATTCTTCGGCCAGTATTAATTGTTGTTGGGTTGTGGGTCGGCGAGCGGCTAATCAGGTTCCAGCATCCGGGTCTACAGTAATGCTCATTCAAAAGGAATCCTGACGCGGAAGACGGTTTCATCATCATCCAACAAGATGATTGACCAACCGTGAGCCTCTACGATTTTCTTCACAATGTTCATCCCTCGACCTCCACCCTTTTTTGTCGAGAACTGGCGCGATAGAATCCGCTTTCTGTGCTCTGCAGGGATGGAACGACCGTCGTTTTTGAACAAGATGTCCCATGAATCGCTTACCGACTGCGAGGCGATTTCGATTCTGCTTGCATGTCCGTGCTCTACAGCATTCGAAACGATGTTCATCACGACCTGCTGCACCTTGTCTGGGTCACACTTCACTTCAGGAAGCGATCCAACTACAAGTTCTACATTATCGGGGAGCACCAGCCTGGCTGCAGATCTGACCACTTCAGTTAGAGAGCATGTTTCTGTGTTTCCGATTGCTAAGCCCGCGTCGGCCAATTGCTTCCATTCTTCGAGCAATGAGCTGATCTTACTAATCAACCGGGATATTCCTTCAACATAGTCGAGATTGTAGTCGTGGGTTAATAGCTGTGTATAACCCTCCATATTGTGCAAGACATTGCGAAGGTCATGTGCCATGTCATGTCCAATTGTGCTGAGTTCCTCTCTTTGGCGTCGTATCTGTGATTCAGCTCGACGCAGATTCGTAATATCTGTCAGAATCATAAGAGCCGTATCTTCCATGGGTCGAGCAAACTGCCAGATGAATCGTCCATTCAGACCCAAGTCCTCTGACTGATGTGACATCTCTCCTCGTACAACCGTGCCTGTCTGGATGGTTTCTCTTAGTGCGTTCTCTATTTCGGGCATACCTGGGAAGATATCACAAATTGGCTTGTCCAGATATCGTTCCAGTCTACCACCCGTGGAGATGAGTGCTGTCATGTTGACCCCTCTCAGCACCATCTGGCCGTCACACCTACGCCACAGAAAAGAGGGTTCTGGAACGGCATTAAACGTTTTGATGAATAGATCGTTTCTTCTGCTGGCATGAATCACGCCTGTCGTTGCAGAAGCTGTCATTTCGATGAGCTCAAACTCAACAGGATGGCGTGCTTTCTCAGATCTGTCCACAACTAGCAAGAAACCAATAACCCCTGCATCACCTTGGACAGCAAATAGAACTCCCTTTCCGTACTTCCTTTTGGAGGCTTTATCGGGAATCAGAGATAGTAACTCGAAATCATCCTCGTCAAGGTGCATATGTGCACCTTCAGAGTCATTCCAAAGGGTCATCAATACAGACAGCAATTCGTCGGGATTACCTCCCTGAACTAGTTGCGAAGAAGCATCTTGGATTACGGACAGTTGCGGTTCTTCGTCTTCTCCGGCACGTAAGAGAAGGAATCCAGCATAATAGTCCAGACTCCTGATGATGTACTCTAGCATCCTCTGCAGTACATTTTGCAGGTCTATCCTTTGATTAAAGGCATCGAGTAAAAGCAGATGAAATCCATTGCAGAACTTCTGGAGACGATCCAAAGAATGTCGCATGGAATCGTTTGCTAGTTTCTCTGGGGTCACGTTTCTGATGGTGACCACCACTTTGTTAGAATCGTTTCTCTTCATCGGATCCACTGAGAAAGAGAAGTATTGAGCATCACCGTCGTCGAACACGACTCGTTCACAATCCACAAGCACACGATTGAATCCGCGCTGTGCTTGCTTCACGTGGGGGATTAATGCCCTAATCAACGGGTTCTTGACTTCATCGACCGAATGACCATCCAGATTGTTCCGTTCAACCCCGGTCAGTTTCTCAATGCTTCTGTTCACGAGGATGATGGTTCCTTCGCTATCTAAGACGATGATACCCTCTTGCAAACTTTCCAGGGCTTCTTCGGGGACATCCTTTGTCAGGAGATTCACCTACCATTGGACTCTGACCGGGACCGATTTTGTTTGCTGAAAGACAAACTCCCTACTGTGCAAGATGCTACTCTGAATATAGAGGTTTCGTAGCCAGTTGGGTTGGCTTCAGTCTTCCGAGTGAACAGACATAATTAGATTCGGGTACCTCTCTGCACCTCATCCATGTGTTTGATAGTACCTCTCATCACCGAAACCATCATTCAAAAGAGATGGGAAGAACAGATGGTTGAGTCCATGGACAGGTGGATATTCCATGTTGACCTAGATGCATTCTTCGCTTCGGTAGAGCAATTCAGGAATCACCTGGAGCTGATCGGGTTTCCAGTCTGTGTGGGCCACGACCCAAAAGGAGGACATGGCCGAGGTGTCGTTCGAGCAGTTTCTTACGAGGCCCGTGACTATGGTGTGTATACTGGAATGCCCGTGTCAAAGGCATATCGCCTCTGTCCTGACGCAATATTCATCCCGGGCCAGTTCTCAGATTATCTCGAAGCCTCAGAGGAGTTCATGGACGTACTTGAAGAGTACGCAGACGGGGGCCGAGTCCGTCGTGCCAGCATTGATGAAGCATATATTGAGGTCACTGAGTGCGTACAGGGACAGTCAGAAGCCTATGCTCTGGCTCGGACGGTTCAGAGAAGTGTGAAAGATGAAACACAGCTTCCTTGTTCAATCGGGGTTGCTTCCAATATCTCACTGGCCAAGGTTGCTACATCACAGAACAAGCCGATGGGCATAACGCTTGTTCCTCAGAGTGCCGAGGAGGCAGCTGAGTTCCTGGCACCCCTCGGTGTTGAGGAACTGCACGGAGTTGGTAAGAAGACAGGGGAGCGACTTAGAGCCCAGGGAATTGAGTACCTGTGGCAGATTCAGCAGATGACTTTGGCAGAACTCTGGCCAATAATGGGTAAATCCTCTGTCTGGCTACGTAATCGTGCCCTCGGCATTGATGACAGACCGTTACTAGATAGTGGCCCACGTGCGAGAAAGTCAATCAGCAAACGACGTACATTCATGGAGGACATCGATCCAGATGCACGAGACTTTCTTACGGACTCACTCCAGATGATTTGTGATCGGATTACTGAGAAACTGACCCTGAAAGGCTACAGCTACAAGACAGTAGGTCTGACCCTCCGATATGATGATTTCGAAACTATCCAACGGAGCAGGAGCCTGCCAATTGCTACAAACAGCACTGAAATGTTGACTGACACGGCGCTTCGACTCTTAGAAAAACATCTCGACCAAAGACGAATGGTCAGACAACTCGGTGTGACGATTTCCAATCTTACAAAAGATGACAAGCAATGTACTCTTGTGCAGTTCCTTTAGTCATCTTCTATCTCGCCATATCAAAGAGTACTCAACGAGCGGAAACATCACTGTAGACAACTGCATTAACATCACTGAGCACGTGCAGAACTGGGCACCTCTCAAAGCGGATGAAACCGCGTTTCATGTTCTGTCCGCCCTCAAATCTAACCCCACCTACTGGACTCCAATCGTAGTATGTGGTGATGTCGAACACTGTCCTCGGCACAACCATAATTGTGATTGAAACCTAGGCCGAGTTCGCGTTCGGCCGCGCTATCTGCATAGCGGCAGGAGCAGATAGCCTTGCAGGCGCCATTGCGGTTGTGTGATTGGTCAATAAGAACCGTGGCACCTAGTCGAGTCCGTTCGAAGCTAAAAGGAGATACCCAGACTCCTCCAGGGTCTCCCCTTTCACGCTTCCTCGTACCTACCTGGAAGATACAGACTAAGAGCCACGGTAATATGTTCAGGCTTGTCTGTTATGACATGGCTCTCTATGTCACCTTCAAACAGCTCAAGGAGGCGTCTGGCATAGACGAACTCAATGGCTGATTGCTCTTGGCCTTGGAGGTACCTGAAAAGCAGTTGTCGCCGTAGATCTGGTTCTTTCGTTGAAATATCAACATGCAAATGGATTTCGAATCCGCTACACTCCTCATCGGTTCCCTCAATCTGAACACCTATCGACTGAACTCCACCTATTCGAGCAGCTATTCCAAGCATCAGATTGTAGAACATGTCCACCAGCAGAGAGTTTGCGAGAACCGCACACTCGCCAGTTTTCTTGTTCACAACAATATCTAAAGGAACCTCAGGATGTTGCACCTTCAGGCGGTCATAGGCGACAAGGATGCTCTTGACCAGGTCAAGATGCTCAAGCGTGTCCGGTGGAAACCTGTCTGCACTCAGTATAGCTCCCAAGCTCTTTGTCATTTCATCGGCTGAAGATAACTCAGTGAGAGCTCTTGAAACCGTTTCAAGTGTCTTCTCACTAACATCAGGTTTCCTGCTCAGCATCTCGAGACTGTCCATGGCCGTTTGATGATGTCTGATGATTCGTGACAAAACATGTTCTGAATAGACATCAGTTCTTCTCTCAAACTCGACATTCTTCTCAGCTTCTTGTATATAGAATCTTATCATGATGACCGTAAAGGCTGCTATAAAGATGGCAAGAAGGATGTCTGCTGCCCACCATCCCATTGTCCACATGGAGAAGTTGGCTTTCAGGATGGAAACTACAAGCCAGACTGTCACGAAGAGAGACGAAACTCCGGCGAGAGCAAAGTCGCCACCTGATGATGCCATCAGTATCATGATGAAGGTAATCAGAGCAGCGAGGGCGAAATAACTCAGAATGAGAAGGATACTCATGTCTACGGAGCGATTCAGCATGAGCGGAAATACAGGAGAGAGGGACACCCTTGCCGCTCCAAATGCTGCGATTATAAGGATGAAGACTAAGATGGCAGACAAATGGTATTTTGCAGTTGGGTAGTTTGTCTTCTGCGGAGGGCGGAGAGTGGTCCGGAATGCAAGAGTGAGAAGCACCAATGTGGCCGCAACGCCTGCTATAAAGGGAACCAGTGCTGCCACTTCACTTCCAAGAAGTGGTGCAAGGTATGTTATAACTAGCGCCACCTCCGCTACTGCCCAGACCTCAAAGAGCAGGATGATTGATTGATGATGCGGCTGTGTCTTGAACCTGGCCCTCCTAAAAAGCACATAGGACAGTAAACCAGCTAACACAGCGCCTCCGGCATGAATTACTATTGTCGTACCGTAATCAATGATGATGTCAAAGGGGAAATATGCTTCAACAAACGCTGTGAGAAGAAACGGCACAATGACTATCACACTGATCAAAATGCTGGTCCCGTATGCCACCTCTTCTCGAATTCCTATATCCTTGAGGTAGGGATAGGCGGTTGCAACTAAAGCAAGAATGAAGGCCATCCCCATGAAGGCTATTGACCACAGCCAAACTGAACTTGGTGAGGGCAAAACATAGATGTCAACACCCGCCGCGGCCATCAAAAAAGTGAAGGACAGTCCTAACCGAAAGCTATCATGATCCTGTATCTGGTGCTTTCTGAGTAGTGCCGCAACTGCTGCGCCTCCATATGAAAACAGGGCAATTGCTCCCATGACGTACCCAATGATCAGGTAAGATGACTTGTCCCAACCAGCTCTCGAAATCACCATCGCGACCCCAAACGCGACCAAACCAAGAATGACTGCTAGGGGATAGGTCATTGTTCTATTCCATACAGAGTTACCATCGTGTTTCGCATTTCTAAGCTGGATGAAGATGAGCATGTAGACACTGGTTGTGGCCAAAGCAACCAGGTTCAGCGCCACCCCTGCGGTTCGAGTTTGAACAGCTACTGACTCGTTGCTGAGGATATAGAAGACTGAAGCCCCACCAAAGACCACCGCTGCATAGGTTGTTCCAGCTGCGAACATCTTGTTGGCACACGATGGGTTGATTCGGATTCTATTGGCCGCACTGGCGGCTATTGCTACGGCTAGAAAAGCAAGAACGGAATAGAGGATAGTAGAGGCTCGTGGAGTATCCCAGGGCGGGCCACTGATCATGAAGAAGAATACTCCAAACAGCATAATGACTAAGCCAATTCCCGTACGGATGTACTCTCGCGTCATTTCATCTTGGCCCCGAAGAATGCCTAGCTAAAGCCACAACTAACCCTCTCAAAAGGATTATGTGCCTCTGTCAAAAGACGGATAATAGACGTATTTGACGAAATTTGGAAACCATAGACGCCAAATAGGGGCTAACACAGATGTCATTTCGAACGACTATTATGGCTTGCCAAGAACAGGGAGAATGTGATGGGTTTGCAGGAAACGGACAGAATGGTAACTGGGTCTGAAGTAGTGCAAGCTCTTTTCCTTGAACGACCTAATCGGTTCCTCTCAGTTCTAGAGATCGAAGGCGAGGAAGTTGAAGCATTTGTACCAAACCCCGGGCGAATGCACGAGCTTCTTACCCCGGGCCGCCCAGTATTTGCTCGAAAGACAGAAGGTGAACATAGGAAGACCAACTATGATCTTATCGGGCTTGAACACAACGGAGTCTTGATTTCGATTGACTCAAACAAACCCAACAGGTTCATGAAACGCATGCTTGAAACCCACAAGCTGGACTTTTTCGGGACATACGAGAAGGTTGTTCCAGAACCTCCGCTCTTCGAAGGTAGGTCGGATTTCAGATTAGAGGGTGATGAAGGGGTCAAGCTCATCGAGGTCAAATCGTGCACGCTCGTTGAGGATGGACGGGCACTCTTCCCTGACGCCCCCACAAAGCGGGGTACAAGACATGTTCACGACCTTGTGATGGCAAAGGAAACTGGAGTGGTGGACCAAGTGTACGTCGTCTTTGTCATCCAAAGACCCGATGTAAAGACGTTCTCACCAAACAGAGATATGGATCCTGCATTTGCTGATGCTCTCAAAAAGGGAGTCGAGCGGGGTCTTGATGTCCATGCGCTTAGAACTAGACTGAAGGACTGGCAACTGGTCTTCCTGGACACTGTACCCGTATCCCTGGTCTAGTTCGGCACTGATACATTCCCGTATCGGACGCCAAACAGCAGCCTTATTTTGCTTGATGTGTTCATCAGTGACAAATACTCTTGGGTAGGGTCTGGTTTGAGAGAGGTATTAAGGTCGATTTGGCAATCGAAGACGACCCAAGTTGGACTCCGTTTGGTTTTGATATACCTTCTCATTCCAATCTCTTTCGTAGTCGGGTATTCGGAATACTGGTCCGTGGAAACGATGGTGATACAGTACACCACAATTCTTTGGTCTATCGGCACTGAGAGCCCTTTTTCACCAATGCCCCCTTCACTCCTAACACTGACGCATCTGTTCCTAATTTCTATTCCGGCTGTCTATTTCTTCTATCGACTCGATGACTATGATGTTGATTCCTTGGCGAAATCGGTCATAGTCACCGTGGGGATTACCTTTTTCTCCGTATCCATATTATCTCCTGCATTTCTGTTCCCATGGTTAGGGCAAATCGACCCAGTATATTTTCAGGGGTACTCACTCGGCATCGTCTCATTACTCATCCTCACCATCTTTGTGGTAGCACCGGCCTTTGGTCGTATCCGTCATTCAATGAATCCAAATCCCATTTTGAGAAAACCTAAGAAAGGGGTACGCGATAGGGCCACTTCGGCCGTTTCACGAATTGGAATGGAACGTCTGCTCCTATTTCTCATAGTGACATTTCCGTTAAGAGTGATGATTTACGAATTCCTTCCGGTAATCGGCGTGGACCAGATCCACATCAATTTCGTTGGAATTCTGACAACAGGATTCCTCAATTGGTCGACGGAACCGGGTACCACAATGGCCCTGTTCGTGTGGAGCTTCAATCCCGGTTACTTTCTCTCTTTCGTGCTTGGATGGGCACTTCCTATCGCCTTCGTCCATTACTTGCTGAAATTCCGACGGGGAGTTACTACTAAGAAACGGCTTGGCATTATCACTTTGCTTTCGCTTCTTCCCTCCATTCTTATCTCTTTGCTTTCACTTCCTCACTCCATTCTGATGTCGATGAGCAGAATCCCTACCCCATTCCCTGTGATAGTGGGCCTTCTCCATTTGAGATTCAGTCCTCGACTCATAGACAAATCTCCGAAGGAAGGACATCAGAAGGAAGAAGAGGAGAGAGAAGTCACCATTCCATTGCCCTATCTGATTGTCTCCCGAATACGTGAAACCTTGAGGAGTGGACAGTGATACGATGAAAGAGTCATGTCCTAGAGGAGATGCCTGAGCTTGAATCATGAAAACGTGATATCGAAGATGTCCGGGCAGGAGCTTGTCCGCTTGGCGAAGGCCATGAAAGTGCCGCTCACTCAACGCACAATCCCCAAGGAACAACTCGTTTCTCGGCTTGCAGAGGAAGTCCTTCGCTTTGAGAAGCTAGACAAGCATTCGCCCCCCAACAAGATTGCTGATCCTGCAATCGAGATTCGCAGACTGAGAAAGGACTTCGGCAATACCGTGGCCGTCAAGAACCTGAACCTCAAGGTGAGTCCCGGTGAGATTGTGGGGCTTGTCGGACCAAATGGTGCGGGGAAGACCACAACACTTCGGGTTCTTACAGGAATCATCCAACCCTCCAGTGGTTCGGTCTTTGTCAATGGTTACAATATGAAGGAAGAGCCAACTGAAGCAAAGGAACGTATCGGATACATTCCTGAGCGACCCACCTGTTACCCGAATCTTCGTGTTAGCGAGTATCTCTCGTTTGTTGCAAAGGTCTACGATGTACCCCAATATCAGGCCGTTCTTCGTATGAGTGAATACTCTCGGATGTTTCAGCTCCACCAATTCATGGACTCGTATGTTGGAACCCTTTCCAAAGGCAACCTTCAGAGGACTCTACTTGTTGGCATATTCATGAGACCAGCCCCATATATTCTGGCTCTAGATGAACCCATCTACGGACTGGATCCACGAGGGGCATGGAGTCTCAAGGGGCATCTTCGGACCCTACGAGATTCGGGCTCAGCGATTCTTATCTCAACTCACATTCTGGAGGTGGCAGAAGCCCTTTGCGACCGCTTTGTTATAATGAACGAGTCGGACGTAGTGGGCAGAGGAACACTTGCGGATTTCAGAGAAGAGCTCTCAGTTGCCTCTCTTGAGGAAGCATTCTTGGAGCTGACTGGCGGTATTCCTAGGGAGTAGGTGATTGGGGTGGTATCGCTGATTCTCACGCTTGTGATGAATGAGATCAGAATGCTATTGAATCAACTCAAACGGGCGCTCAGAAGTACCTCAATGCTTGTGTTCTACAGCATAACGATTGGCGGTTCATTCTTCGTGAGCAACGTGCTTGCAGTACTGACAGACTTTGAACCTCTCTTCGATAGCGTACTTATGTCACTGGATCATTATCTTGATGTCAGTACGGTTCTCGCAGCAATTGGTTTCTTGACCCTTTCAGCTGTTGTAAGTGGTTACTTCGGAATGGGCCCTGCAGCAGTTCTTGAAACGCCAGACGAGAATGTGATGATGCCTGCGCCAGTCAAACCCTTCGAGTTATTCATAGGACGGTACACTCGGCGAATCATCAGGAAGATGACGTTTGCTTCTATAACCGTCTTTGTCGCTCTTCCATTGGTCTATCGTTCGACGGCATCGCTGGCTGCCATCATTGCTGTGCTGATTGCGATAATCCTATTCCTTGAATTCAATTATCTTCTCGGAGGAGCTGTTTCACAGGCTAGAACACTGCTTGAGAAGCGAACAGAAGGCCGCTTGAAGCATCTGCTGCTTCCTGCAGTGGCAGGTGCTGTGTATCTTCCGAGTGTGCCGGTCTTGAACCAAAATCCGAGCATGCTTCTGTTATCTCCTGCCAATAACATTGGGCTGTTTCTGCTAGATGCAATTGGATTCGTCACTCTTCAGGCTCCGTCCGTCTTCTTAGCCTTTCTCGCTCTCTGGTTTGCTGTTTCGTTTCTACTGATCTCGCTCACTTGTGATATTGCCTACTATGAGCTGTTTGCAGGTTCACTTGAGAAGAGAACGTCTGAGAACCGTCTTGTTCGGATCATTCGAGGAGAAGTCGATTTCTCTAACACACGGACAAACGATCCAATGGTTTGGGTCATGCTCAAGGATTTCTGGTCGCGAATGCGCTCACCACTCCAGTTCTGGAAGTACTTCTATGCAGCTATTGGCATCGGACTAGTACTATGGCTGAACTGCTTCCAACCGGAATGGATTCAGCCCATAGAATTACCTCAAAGATTGTATTATGCTGTAGTTCCTGCCTTCTTGCTCATCCTGGTCTTGCTAACTCAAGTTGCGTCAATGACTGCCCTCTTCGCCTTCGTAGACGAGGGCCAGAATATCTACCTTCTCAAATCAAGCCCGTTTCATGGGAGTGATATTGTGCTGGCTAAGTATCTAGGAAGCCTACTTGAGGTTGCCATCGCAGCAATCCCCATCTACGGGTTCATACATTATTTCTTTCGAATATCTGGTGGACTAGTCCTAATTGCGCTTGGAGCACCACTGATATTGGTATTCTGTGCCACGGGTATCATGATCGGTGCCTACGTACCGGTATTCACTAATGACCCCAAGAATCCACCCGTGCCACTGGCTTTCTCGTTTCCAGCCATCAACCTGTCGATTGGAACACTCATGATTTTCGTCGTCACCACATTCGCAGACGACATGGTGCTCATTGCGGTACTTCCTCTTCTGGTAGCTGGATTGGTCACCTTCTTCCTTGCCCTGTCTGTTCGAGCCTTGGGGCGCTACAAGTAGACGACATTCCTCTACAAGCGTCGTACGAGCCTTAGTGCATTCCCGAGAACGGCGAGTGTTAGACCCATGTCTCCAATTCCAATAGCCAGCCACAGACTTGAGATTCCCAGGACGGCAAGCAATGCGACCACAGCCTTCACCGAAATCGACGTCGCAACGTTTTGCTTCACAACTCTCATAGCATGAGACGAATGAGCCAGAAGTCCCGGAAGTTTGGAGAGATCTTCGTCCATAAGAACCACGTCTGCAGTCTCGAGTGCAATATCTGAGGAAATACCTCCCAATGCAATTCCCACATCAGCTGAAGCCAAAGCAGGCGCATCGTTGACACCATCTCCCACCATAATCGTTCGCCCCTCTCCAGCCAGCTTCTTCACGAGATCTACCTTTTCACTCGGAAGCAATTCGGGGTAGCAGACATCGATACCGAGACGACTCGCTACACTCCGAGCGATATCACCGCGGTCTCCAGTGAGCATTGCCGTTCTAAGGCCCATCGCTCTCAAGGCTCGGACAGTGGATTCTGATTCGGGTCGAATACTGTCGTTCAGAACTATCACTCCCAGCACAGTTGTTTGATCGCTAACATAGGCCATCGTTCCCTGAAGAGAAGGCTGGTTGAATTCCTCGGGGGACTCCACAGCCTGCTGTTCGATGAAAGCCTTGTTTCCCACGAAGAGCTTCCGGCCTTCAATAGTACCTTGAATTCCGTATCCCGGAACTGCTTCGAATGATTTCGCCCCATGTAGCTGAATGTCACGATCCTCTGCGTACCTTACAATGGCTCTAGCGACTGGGTGTTCCGAGTGTTTCTCAAGAGATGCAGCCAGTCGTACTACCTCCTCGTTGTTTGTCCCTGGTGTCGCGCGCACATCAGAGACCACTAGCTCTGCTATGGTCAGGGTTCCTGTCTTATCAAACAACACCAAATCCGCCTCGCTCATCTTCTCAATATACTCGGCTCCTTTCACTAGAATGCCTGACCTTGCTAGGCCGGTGAGGGAAGATACCATGGTAACGGGAATGGAGATAGCAAAGGCGCAGGGACACGATGTGACAAGTAACGTTAACCCTCTGTAGACCGAGAGCTCAAGAGAAGCTCCCAGAAGAAATGATGCCAGAGAAAGCAAGAGAGAACCTGCCACTACTGCGGGTGTATAGACATGGGACACTCTGGAAATGAGTCGTTCTGTGGGGGCTTTCTGTTTCTGTGCAGATTCCACCTCTTCAACAATACGGGCAAGAACTGTTTGGCCTGCGCTTTTCGTCACTTCTACTTCGAGATATCCATTCTGGTTTATCGAACCAGCATAGACCGCGTCACCCTGTTCCTTTACAACTGGGATTGATTCGCCTGTGATGGGCGACTGATCAACATCGCTGATTCCCTTTACAACAACTCCATCGAGTCCGATTCTTTCACCAGGTCGAATCACTATCTTCTGGCCGACGTTCACCTCCTCTAGAGGAACCTCGCGCTCGCCTGTTTCATCTATGACATTGGCTGTGTGTGGTTTCAGATTGAGTAATGCTTCAAGCTCGATCCTCACCCTGTCATTAGCTTTGCTTTCCAAGAGCCCTGCAATAGAGAAAAGAAGCATGACCGCTGCTCCTTCAAATGGGGCTCCAATGAGAAATGCTGCAAACGCTGCAAAGGTCATCAGAAAATTCACGTCGAGATGGACGTTCGCTGCTCCTCTGATACCTCTAGGGATGATGTCTTTTCCAGCCGACACGGTGGAGAGGAGGAGCAACACTGTCACAACCAGCGATTCTCCTGAAAGGGCAAAAATGGCCGACCCGACTACTAGCAATAGTGAGGATGTTCCAATTGCGGCATATTCATTCCTGAAATTCACCTGTTCCTTTCGTTCTTCTTCCGCTGCACAATACCTACAGCCCGATTCAGTTACCGCTGACATGACTCTTTGCTCTCTCAATGATGTCTTTGATGCATTCGTCCCTGAGATAATAGTAGACCTCTTTCCCTCTCCGCTCACGCTGGACAAAACCGAGATCGTCAAGTTTCGACATATGGTGGCTTACACTGCTAACAGAAAGCTCAAGCTCGTTGGCAATCTCGCTGACGTGCTTGTTCTTCTCCTCCATGAGCAAGAGAATGATCATGAGCCGTGACTCGTTTGCTATGGCTCTGAACATCTTCACCATCTCCCCGATATCTGAGGACGTTACTTCAGTAGAACTCGACATGATGAACCATCTTTCTAAGCTTGAACAAGAGTTAAAATGTTATACACGGTAATAATGCTTCGGTTTGTTGCACGACGCAACCTTCATGAGTAGGTTGGTTCATAGTAACAATTGGCGGTTCCATGGGCCGTTTGGAATACCTATGAGCCGGAGGATAATCGTTTGAATGATCCCAAGTCCCGTAAAGATGGGGGAAACAGTATTGTGGCTGAATAACCGAGAAGCAATCAGTCCTAGACACCTACCTCTCAAAGTTCTACTAGAGGTATCTGCAACCCCTCTGATAGTCTGGAGCAAAGAGAACGTCATCGCCTTAAACGCTCAAGCTATTGAGTTCTTCTCTCTCGATTCTAAAAGCATAGACCAGTCAATGGCTACGAAGCTTCTGTTTCCGTTGTACGCTCAGATTAAACAGAAGCGTAAAGGAGCATCGCAAGAGGTTTCTGATCTTGAGGTCTTTGGGCAAGCGCAGCTCCAAGACAAGAACAATGAGGAACTGGTTGTCACGTATAAGGCGTTTGCAGTCACAGACGGAGTGCCCTATACCGTTGCAGTCTTGCTGGATGAGCCAAAGGTACGCACCGAAAGGGACGAGATTGATGAAGTAAGGTCTCGATTCGAAACGATTTTCGAGAATTCCCCTGTTGCCCATTTTGTTGTGTCACAACGAGGCATTATCCAAGAGGTCAACAAGGCGGCATGTAGTCTACTTGGCTATAATAGAGATCAGCTCTTGAAACGGAGTATATCGGCATTCCAACCTCCATCAGGAGAGGGATCAGATGAAAGCAAACAGGTTCTTCAAGCGATTCTTGAAGGTGAGGTGTTGCAAGGTATAGAAATCCCTCTCTTTGGTGCAAGCTCAGAACGTGTCTGGGTAAATCTTACATCAAGCCCGATAGAAACTCAAGGAAGAATCTCAGAAATCAGTATCATGGCCATCGACATCACAAGAAGACGAGAAGCCGAGCTGAGGGAAGAAGCAGAGACTAACCGAGCCAATCTCTATCTAGAAGTGATGACCCATGACCTCTCTAATATCAATCAGTCGCTGGTCTTCTCATTGGGACTAATCCAAGAGAAGATGGATCTTCCAGACGACATTCAATCGCTGTTGCAGGACACAAACTGGAGCCTAAGACGTTCGGCCCGAATGATAGCGAATATGAGGGCCCTCATCACGCTGAGGGAGAATCCACCCGATAAGAGACGTGTTGATCCACATGACATGCTCGAACGTGCTATTGACTCTGTGAAGGAGGACTTTCCGCGGAAAGAAGTAAACATAAGCCACGATGTTGACCTCGGACTGTATGAAATAGTGGGATATGGCTATGTTGAGCAAATCTTCTTCAATGTGCTACACAACGCAGTCATGTTCGATGACTCTGAAAGCGTTAGAATCCACATAAGCAGCTCAGTGATTGACAGAGGATCCACAGTTCGTTTTGAGATTGATGATAGAGGACGAGGGATTCCAGACGCTATCAAGGAGGATATCTTCAAGCGCACAGGTGACCCGAAAGAGCAGAGTGTTGGGAGAGGATTAGGTCTCACAGTAGTTGCCAGAATTGTCGATGACCTCCAGGGCAAGATATGGGCTGAGGATAGGGTACAGGGAGGTCATACTCAGGGTACAAGGATCGTTCTTGAACTACCTCTATTCATGGAATTGGAGAATCTTCCGTGTGGAAGGGACGTCTGCATCACATTCTACAAGTCGCACCACTGCACTTTCTGTGACCCGGTCTATGCCTTACTGAACGAGAAGATGGAGGAGTTACAGATTCCTCGATACCTGCTTAGGTCCGTCAATGTGGATAGGCCTGACGCCGATGTTGACAAAGAGGATTTACCCATGCTCCCGACCATAGATATTTGCGGTGAACAACTTGTTGGTCTTGCTTCTGAAACCCAGATTCACACAGCGTTGTTCAAAATGCTCATGCGTGATTGCTATCCGGGGCTGAGGCGACACGGTTCCGCCTAGTGCCGCCTGCATTTCTGTTCAGCGGCAATAAGCGGCAAAATGGGGTACCAACTAGAATTGCAGTATCCGATCATGACTGAGAATCTCATCGATCATTGTTGCAGCTCCAGCAATCTCGATTCGATCATCACGAAAATCATCCTGAGTGAGTCCCCGGAATTCAATGGAGTTAGAACAGACCTGTATCGTACCTCCGGCCTCAAGATACATGTCTATGAGGTCGGGCAGGGGTGGAAAACCAGGTGCCTGTATCTTTTCGGCCACGCCCTTCTTCATAAGATGCACTGCATCCATCATCAGAAAGACTTTCACGTCAACATCCTGTGCTTGAGCAGTCGTTGCGGTCACGAAGGGGCCATAGCATCTTTCTGCAGCCTCAGGTCCCCATTGTCCTATTATGTAGAGTGAGTTTGCGGGCATTTGTGGGTCATCTCCTAGATAAGTGCAAGGTCGACGTAATAGACTGCTAGTCCCAAAGCTAAGAACATAGAGAGTATCAAGTTTGTCAGGTGTGAACTATGAATGGGCCCCCCTTGCATGGTCTTCAATAGAATCGGAAACACTTGTCCAAACTCCATCAGCAAGGCCAACAGAGAGAAACCGAGATTCAGCAGAATCAAGATATGCAAGAAGTCAAAGAGAGCAGGTGTAATCGGTAAGAACACTCCCCATATCGCTGTGACTATCGAAACAAGCATCAGAATCATCAAGACCATAACCTGCTTCATGAGATAATAGCCCATCCGTCGGGCAAGCATGAAGCCGGATAGCATGGCGCTCACGTTAATTGCGAGTAGCATTAGCAGCAACACTTGAAACACTGGCATCACATCGAACCTCACTGACGGATGCAGATTAACAATAATAAAGCTAACGGAATAGTCCATTTCCTGGCATGCAGATTACAGAATGTACCTCACAACTGCCGGGATGAACGTTTTGATCCGTGATTGCCCAATGCAAAGTTTGAAAACCAGATAATTGACTCTCGCTCAAGTTGATACCTATGACGATCCATGATATAGCCAAGGAGCTTGACGTCTCCGGTAAACGTTGTCCGATGCCCATACTGCTGACAAAGAAGGAGATTAGGAGCATTGAAGTAGGGGCGATCCTGAAAGTCGTTGCAACCGACGTAGGGACCAAGAAAGACTTCCCTGCGTGGGCTGAACGAACTGGAAACGAGATTGTTGAGCTAAGAGAGGATGCAGGCACGTTCACGTGGTTCATTCGTCGTTTGAAATGACTGTAGTTGTGGAGATAGATCATTTCTCTAAGAATCCTTGCCATCTTGGTAGGATTTGGAGATTGGATCCATAAGCAAGCATACGTCTTAAAGTTTCAGAAACTGTGATGAACGGTTTTTCAAGAACAGACATACTGAATGTATCCTTGGGGTGCTGCGGAGAGTGTGGATATCCCCTGCAATCCGCTTCGACGAACCCCGCCCTACATAGCTATCATCGAGAAGGTTAACTTGTTAACGAAGATCTTTCGTTACAGTCGAGACGCAAGATTCCTCTCAAGCTTTCCGATTCCAAGGTGTTGCAGGGAGCAATGCATGTGTGACTTCGCCCCCCTTTGACTAGTAAACACTTATATGGACGCCGAGAGGAACAGCGCCCTAGAAACTAGCACGCCGCGGTTTGGGCTCTTTGTGACGTTGAGCATGTCGAGGAACACATAGATTCGACTTATTCGTTGTGTGCAACAGTTCATCCGAACGGAGTTATGCAAATGAAGAAAAGATTTCTGCCCTTAGTTTGTCTTCTTCTATTCCTGGCAAGCGCAATGCTGCCATTGACAAACCACATAGACCACGAACAAGATGAGGCGTTGAACGGACAGCCGATATCCGAACGAACACTATCCGAAGGACCATCACATTACATGAGGGTCCCTGTCTTCGCTGACGAGGCCGTTGTTTCTGGATACCCTGATGACAATTGGGATACCAATGAACATCGAGGGGGCCTTTTCGTTGGTTACGCGATTGATGCTCTATATGCCCGTTCATGGATCATGTTTGACCTGCACAATGTTCCCACAGACGTAGCACTAATCAAAGCAGAGCTAAGAGTGCATCTCAATGACATGTTAGCAGATACTGATGATCTTGCAATTGGTGTGTACTACTCTTCAAATACCACTTGGAGCGAAACAGACATCACTTGGAATAATCAACCGGATTTTGCAGCATCACCAACAACAGTACTAGATACTTCCTTTGAAATACAAGAATGGTATTCATTCGATGTTACAGACAATGTAATGTCATCCTTGAACGGGGACAAGATGCTCTCTCAAGTCTTGAAGCAGGTAGACGAAACCATGACAAACGAAACCTGGAAGTACTTCACAGAGAGGGAATATGATTACTTCAACGCATCCTATCTTGCTATCGAATATGAAGAGCCAGTAACTACGAATCTTGCAGTTGATGGCGAATCAAGCTCCCCGCACATCGATTACATACAGAGTGATGATCCAACATTCAGCTGGGATGTTGAAGACACCATTGGTGATTTCCAGCGAGCCTATGAGGTAGAGATGTGGAACAGCAGCTCTTTCAATGAAACCATGCACTTACTGCGACATAGCCCCAAGTCCATCCTAAGTGTTCATGATGCCGGAAGCACCCTCAATTTTAGACCATTTGGAACTGGCGCGGGAATGCGATTTCAGTTCAAGTACAATGCGACTGAACTATCAGGATCGGGAGTAATAGACAGATTGCACTTCGATGTTGATTCTGACACTGAAAGACCGGTCTTTGAGAATCTTGAGATTCTTCTGACCCATACCAACGTTTCGGGTGCTCTAGGTAGCGACTTCCAGGCCAATCTGGGTGGTGCAAGGCCAACAACGGTGCTTTTCAGAGATGTCTACTCGCCCGAAAATCATGATGGTTGGCTAGTCTTTGATGTGGAAAACTCATTCTTCCTCAATAAGCGCTACGACCTGATCATCGAGTTCAGATGGACGGACAACACTGGAGATCTTCTGGCTTCAAAATACTCGTCTGACCTAGAAGGGTCAGTCGCCTATACATACGGTGACGGTGCAGAGACCAACAACACGGCAAGCTTTACCTTTCCTCGAGAACACAACTTGCGTATCGACCTCTCAAGTCAGAGTGTCTTTGAGGGACTTGATCCAACGCAGAATAGCTATCCATTCGATGTTGATCTGGGAACGGGAGGCGTTTTCCAGATCAAATACAACAGATCTCTATTGCCAAATCCGGGAACCATCGACAGAATGTACTTCCCGGTCAATCAATTCTCTGGGGATGTTGTATATGAAAACTTCACCCTGAGAATCCTAGAAACCCCGATTGAAGGCGAACTGGATCATACTGATTTCGAGAGCAATTATGGTGGTGTTCAACCAACAGTACTGATTGACAAGAGCCTGTATCGGATCCGAAATATCGGTGGAGTATTGGTGTTTGATTTCGAGAATGCGTTCCAAATAGCTGGAGATTCTGACTTGCTTATTGAGATGACCTGGGACTCACTCAAAAAAGGCGGGCTGACTGTCCGTCGGCAGCTTAATGCTGGTGTGTATCGAGCATATAACCTGACATCCAGCGGCTCCAATTTCGCCGGTAATGACACAAGAGGATATGATCTGCATCTAGATGTTGTCTACTCGCAAGAATCACTTGTATATGATGGGTGCTATGTTCTTGAGAATGCCACCAATTACTTCTGGAGAGTTCGAACCATGGACTCAACGGGAATTTGGGGCCCTTGGGAATCCCAACAATTCAAGTACGAGGTGCTTACCAGCGTTCCAGAGTACAGCAATCTGAACTTCTCACCTAGCCCACTTGTTGCTGGTCAATCGGTGACTGTTTCGATAGAGGTTACTTACTTCTTGGGCGTGAGTGCTGTCTGGTTTGAGTTTGGCGGAACCAATCGTTCCATGACAGGTGTTGGCGATTCCTACTCGTACACGTGGACGCCTGCATCAAATGGAACATTTCCGTACACGATCTACATGGAGAGCTACATCAACACTTGGAGTTCCACACAAAGCACTATCGACATTGTTAGAGCGCCGGATTGGACAGACCTTGTGTTTACCCCCGAACCTGGAGTGGTAGGACAGGAATTGACTGTTTCTATTACTGTCCAACATGATGATGGAGTAGATGGTGTCTGGTTTGAGTTTGATGGGACTAACTACACCATGACATCTTTGGCTGATGTCTACTCGTACACGTGGACGCCTGCATCAAATGGAACATTTCCGTACAAAATCTACATGAACAGCTCGCTTGGTACGTGGAATTCCACCACTGGCAACATAGTAATCGATCCAGCTCCTGACTCAACAACCACCACAACAACTACCACTACGACCACTACTGAAACAGAAACGACAACAACTCCAGACATTGAAACACTAATCCAAGACAATCTGTGGTTGTTCATTGCCATTGTAGTTGGCGTAGTGTTCGTAGCATTGGTTGTGATAGTTCGGCGTCGTGGATAGATTGCTTACGAAAGGGTGAGCGAGTAACCTTGCTCATCCACCAACTCTTTTTTTTCAATGCAATGCTCACGAAAGAACCATTACAAGTACTTCCATTATTGAGATATTCATCATCACTCAGTGCAGCCATTCGCAATGTTTACTCTGTGGGTAGAAAATCCTCGCCATGACTGAAGGAAAGAATCTGTCATTGATCACTCACCGATGCAAGACAAGGTGACTTGTCAACCTAGTTTCCTCCTTAGTAATTCACAGGGATGGCAGCATCCGACTCATTCATCGCCAAAGAACTCGGTTTCTGCGAACCATCTGTTGAGCCCCGAGAGGCTATTGCGTCTTGTAGTCTAAGCCAACTAGTGATGGCCTGAAACGAAACAGGAAGGCAGAAGCCTAGGAAGGGAACGACGAGATAATAGGAGCGTGTCATTGAATGCTGAATCAACAGGTAACCCGGCATGAACAACAGGATACCTATCACCAAAATGAGGGAACCAAATGCCATTGCGATGTGTGACTTGACAGTCTGGCGTTCTAACCCGTAGTAGATATCTCCAAGGATCTTGAGAGTAACTCCAGATGCGGTCAATGCCACCCCCCCAAGAATGAGAATCTGAAGGATATCTATAATTCCGCTGGGATAGAAGAACAGACGTGGAAAGACCGACACTACGACACTTGCTAGGACCAAGATTGAGAATACTACATCAAGTACAGCGACTACTCGCCCGCGTCTTCCCATAGCACTGAAACTCTCACCCGACTTCACCAAAATGGTCCTGTATTTGAAGAAGACTGCTGAAGATATCGCAGCAATGATTATGAAAGCGAAAACCAAGAAGGTGATATTGACCAGTTCATTTTCTGGATACGGGAATCCAATCACGAGCAATGAGTAGTACAGAAGGTAGAAGAACGCGTAGGGCATAAGCATTCCTGATATGGTCACTCCCCTTTTCCGCTCAATCTCATCTACTAGCCGTTGAGTCGGAGTCCTCGTTTCTCCTTCTTCTCTCGATGGAGGTGCCTCTCCGTGCGCGCCAGGTCGCTTCTGCTTCTCTTGGTCCTGTATGTCAAGATGCTTGTATTTGGAAACAGCGGCCTGGAAAGAAAAGAGGAATAATCCTGTATAGAGCAGGATCCAGCCAGGGATTGTTGAAGGGTGTAGCATATAGTGGGTGTATGTAGACAAATGAAGCATCCAGCCAAGCAGAGTTCCGGCGCCCACGAGAAGAGCTTTGGCCGATGATGAAATCAGTCTAGAAGAGGTTGGAGTGTCGCCATTTATGATATTCAGAGCATCGCCAGCCAGTCGGAAGAATAGCATAACAGGTAAGGTTGAAACCATCAGCACATATACGACATTCAAATGGGACAAGTCGATCAGCGCAGTGCTGTTGAAGAAGAATGCCAAAGTGAAGAGAAGAGAGAAGAATAGGGCGGGAATGAAGTCTAGTATTGCCTCACCCCTGGTGCGCTTGCCAATCGGTGCTGCTTTTGGTCTTCTTTTGACATATGCCCTCCGAACTCCAATGTATAACGCACCAGTCAGAGCGGCGACCAACAGCCACAGGAGGCCTTGAACCATAACCACAGACAAGGTACGCCACGTCGCATAGCGATCGGGACTCAGCCAAGAGTTTACAGTCGAGAAGTATAGGATTGCCAGAGTAGGGATAAACCAAGTCCCCACAAGAGTGAAGCCCAGATACCTCCCGACTATTCTGAACTTGATGGCGCTTAGAATCTCACTGGCTGGTTTGAACTCTTGTCTGAATTCAGACTCTTGCTTGGATATGCGGACCTCTTGTTCTTCTGAGGGAAGACCAACCTCCTGAACTTCCCACCACAAGTCTTGTCCGTAAGCCACCAGGAGGTAGAGGAGATACGGGGCAGATACTGCAAAGTATAACACCAGAAGGGGATTGACATCCATATGGTAACCTCCCCAAGTGGGTGTGAGGATCAGAGAAAAACCGAAGTTAGAAATGCCAATACTGGCAAGAATGAGTCCAAACTCAGTTTTGGCGAATCTGGCAGGGTCTTTTCCGGTCAGTCTGCCTCTTATGTGCCCGAGCCTTCGAAGACAGATAATCCCCAGAAGAACGGAGAGAATCTTCGAGTGAAGTGCATAGCCCCCAAGGAGAAAGGATGCGATAAAGGCCACTCCAAATCCTGCACTGATGATTCCGTCGGTCAGCAGGAAATACCCCTTTGGTTGAAGCGTGCAATTCTCTGGGAAACTCAACGCACTCTGTACAGGGGACCATTCTGG
The DNA here is from genome assembly GCA_964558645.1 of uncultured archaeon. Lineage (GTDB taxonomy): Archaea > Asgardarchaeota > Thorarchaeia > Thorarchaeales > Thorarchaeaceae > TEKIR-12S. The sequence continues at coordinate 19,952 of CAZLEV010000021.1, read as the reverse complement.
ATGAGGCGTGCTCTCGAAGACGACCCCTTTCTGACGGAGATAGACTATTCGTATGAAGAGCATGGCAGCAGCTGGAAGACACATGAGCCAGAGAAAGATAGGCCAGACATAGATTCTCATCGCTTGAGTGATTCCTGTTGTGACAATGACAATCGCGGTTGACCAAAGTAGCATCAAGCCCACTCCTTTGCCAAATGATTCGAAGTAAGGTAAGACTTCAGTCTTCTCCGCCTGTCCTTCATTCTGCCCGGGTTCTTCCTCTCCAGAGGGAGGTAGCATTTGACCCTCAGCTGACTGTGCTAAGGGTTCATAGCGCCGATCTTTAGCCCAGATTCTCTCCGAATTTACAGAGATGTTAAAGAGCAGATACCCACCGAATGCGAGGTCCATAATGGCGAACAGCGAGACTAGGAATATGCCACTCCATACATTGTACAAAAGCGAGAGGAACGCCCAGCTCATAAGGACCAAACATAAGAGATCATAAATCAGCGAATAACGGGCTCTGTTTTTTCTTGCAAAGGAATGAATCTGCTTATCCACTAAGACAGCCCGAAGCAGTAGCAGCAATCCAGCCGGTATCCCGTAGAAGGCAAAGTTGAGGACTGCAAATGATAGAAAGAAACAAGTGATGCCTCCAACCATTGAGGCATGAATACTGAACTTCATAATTGCCGACCTATCAGGGACAGGGACAGGTCTTGGTAGACTGAATATGCGCCTATAAAAGGGCCATTTCGGGCTATCTGCGTCTACAAATTTGGCTAAACTCCTTCTCGATACGATGAAATAGGCCACTACGAAAATACTGGCACCTGCAACCAGCGGTAACGTTAAGATGAAGAACGTTGGCATAAAACCTCCACTTAAGACTAGCACAACCATAGACCATATCAGCACCGCCAGCATGTACTGACCAAATGCTATGGCGTCGGGGATGACTCTCCGGGTTGTTTCTTCCTCCATTACGGACTCGTATGTGTCATTGTCTAGATCATCTTGGGCTTCAGGCGGATCAGCTTCCTTGGTGCTGAGAGATGGTTCATCTTTCAGAAGCATAGAAGACTTGTACTCTTCTGCTACCTCTGAGGGTGCACCAAATCGTGCCACTGCTTTCTTCGCAGATGATTCAGTCATCTCACCACCCCCGAGCTCCGTCGCAGACGCAATCAGATAGTCCCGTATTTCAGGGATGACTTCGTGAAGTATACAGTCAGGCAGATTCTGTTGTATCAGAGTAAGATATGTTTCAATGATTTGTTCTGCATCGTTACTCATGTTAGCCCCGCCTCCTTCAGAAGCATGACCAGCTGGTTGTTCAACGTTTTCCATGATTCAACCATCCTTCTAAGCACCATCAGACCGTCACGGGTCAAATAGTAATGCCTTCTCTCTCTTCCCGAATCGGGATCCTTAACCTTACGCCCCTCAAGCATTCCTCTCTTCTCAAGTCGGCGAAGCAGTGGGTACGTTGTACTTGGTTCGACCTGTAGCGCATCATAGCCTTCCTCACTCAACTTTTTCATTATGTCGTAGCCGTATGATTCACCGTTTCGTATGATTGCCAGAATGGCCAGAGAGAGGGCCCCCCTCCGTATCTCAAGAGACCATCGTTCGTATTCGATTTCTGGACTCGCAAGATCTTTGCCCTCGGACATGACTGTCACACCATGATAGTGTGTGGCACGATATATCGTACCACATAGTATATGGCACGATATATCCATTTAAGCTTTTCTCGAGTTGCTGGCTGGTTCTTGAAGTGGAGCTAGCAAGATTAGAATTAAGCGAAGGAGCGGCACAGACAGCTTAATATAACCCCAGAGCAGGAACTGAAAGGAGGTTATCAACCATGGGCGTTATCGATGATGTCAGCTCCCTACTGGAAGAGCTGGACATCAAATACACCGTTGAAGCAAATGTGATAATGATGCGTTGGAAGACCGAACACTTCGACGATCTAAAAGTCAAGGTGGTCACTAACAAGGATGAGTCTTGGCTCTATATAATCGCACCATTCACAAACTTCAATGAAGTGGCTGAAGGCAAACGAAGTCAGCTCGCATATGATATGCTTAAGGAGTCATGGAAAGCGAACGGTGTCAAGTTTGCCATAGATGATGACGATGACATCATTGTGATTGCAGAAACGAACGACACTGACCTCACCACAGAAGAAATTCGAACGTTGATCGGTCATGTGGTTCATGCATGTGACACTCTGTGGGACATCTATCCAACATAGCACTCTCCATAGATAGCCATGCTATGATTGAGGATCGCTACTCGCAACAGGTAGAGCATCTTCATAAGACATCCAGAATCGTAGATCTTGGGTTAAGACAATGAGCGGAACGATCTCTAAGTACACGTTAGCCCCTGAGAACAGAGAGAAGCTCATCGCCATTTTTCATCCCAAGAGGGTCAGGTTTCTATTCCTCTACATTCTTGGCACAGTTATCCTTCTCATAGGATTCTCGTACAACGCCTTGACGGCCGCTCAAATCATTCCATACCAGCAGCTAATATGGGTCTTCGCGAACGTTGCCATTTTCTTCGGTGCCGGTCTCATCATCTTGGTAGAAGCAAAGAGGCGACTCATTCTCTACATCATAACGACATGGAATGCCCGTGTCAAGAGTGGAATCCTAAAGCGACACACTGAGAAGGTCTTCTATGATCAGATAACATGCGTAGACACCTCAATTGGGCCAGAAGACCAAAAAGCCGACGCGGGAGATGTATGCATCTACTCAGTTGAATCAGAAGATGAACCGGAGATAGTATTCAACGGAATACACAATCCTGAAGGAATAAAGATACTTCTTGAGAGGTTTGTCGAAACGACTCGCAATCCTCCAGTGTGGAATCACGTACCCCGTGGTCAGGCAAAAGAGGACCCTTCAGCCCTCCTAAAGCAGCCTACGTGTGAATCGTAATAGTCAATAGTCTTAGTGTACATTTCATCCTTAGCTCCATACATGTGAGGGTGCACATTCTGAGTCAAGCTGTATTCGGGTATATCACGTCACAGGGCGAAACCCTTGAGATGAGACGAAATACGGATATCAAAAATATGGATCTCTGTGGACTCGGCATCGCGGATATTGCACTGGAGCCCTTAGCCGGGTTTCACGAGCTTGAGGAACTAGACTTGTCTCAGAATGATCTTCTGGAGATTGACTTGGGGCCTTTGAGCCACCTTTCGACCCTACGCACACTAAATCTCTCAAATAATCGCCTAGATTATGTATGTCTAGAACCAATATGTGAATCGAAGAGGATTGAAGCAATTGACATATCAAAGAACGAGATTCAGCAGGTGGATATGAAGCCTTTTCCAGAATTCTCAACGCTGAGAATGTTCTATGTTTCAGATAATGACTTGACTAGTTTTGACCTGCGGCCCTTTGAAAAGTGTCTGGAACTCGACTATCTTGTTTTGTCTGGTAACAGACTTCAGCACCTCAATCTGGCGCCCCTATCAAAGTGCGAGTCGCTGAAGTACCTCTTTCTTCATGACAACTCCTTGGAAACCCTCGACATCTCGCCTCTTCTTCACCTTGAACACTTGGAAAAGTTCACCATAGATGAGCATACAGATCTCATTGCCAACCCCAAACTGAAGCAGCTATCCTATATCTCTCCAGGTATGACTCAGCATTTAGCACGGGTTGAGTGGACATGAACCAGCCTTAGGGGGGTGGCGGTGGAACGTGATCTGGTTTCGATTTTGGCCTCACATCAAATGCAATCATGAGGCTCCTCCCATTAGTGTAGCCCAACATGTGGGCAACTTCATCTAGAGCAATCCTGGACTCCGAGCCGACGAGTTTTCCCTTGGTCTCTTCCACGATGTCTACTATCACACCACGTATCTTCTCAATCGCCTGCTGTGAGTCCCGCTTGATATCTACCTCTGAGTCCTCCATGCCTGCCTCGATGAGGTCTCTTATGGCCCTTCTAACCTCTGCTATGTAATCCGCTGTAGACATAGCGTTATCTCAAGCAGATTCACAGAAAAGAATTCCTGTTCAATAACAATAAGTAATCTCCAAGTATCAAGCAAACCCGATACGATGCTGCAGTGAATGGAGTTCAAAACTCTCGTATGATGGACTTGGAGAATACCAGCTTTGCGTGATAACCTCTTGGAATACACAAGGGCGGACGGTTCTACGGCAACAAAGGCGATTCGTGGAAATGAGGTATACTTTGGAATGATGGGCGCGCGCTCGGTTGACCTCTCGAGCGTTCACGAACCTCGATATATCAGAGTCCTATGGCTCTACGAAAACCAGTTGGAGGAAATCGATCTCTCACCCCTCAGGGATTTTATCCGACTGGAATCTCTCTCATTACGTGGCAATGAGCTCAGAACGATTGACCTGAAACCGCTGTCCTCTTGTGAACGGCTAAGACGATTAGACCTGAGTAACAATCAGATCAGGACTTTGGATCTGGCTCCACTACAAAGCTGTGTCCACCTTGAGGGAATCAATATTGGTGGAAACCCATTCACCAACCTCGATCTAGGAATAATAGGCAGTATGCCTGAGCTCAGAGAGTTGATTCTTACACTCGAACCAAGTGCAGCGTCCAATGACACCCAAGCAGTTTCTTCTACTTCCAAAGAGCAAGGAAGCCGACATGTGGGTGCTCAAGAGAGATTGAAACTGGACCTGACGTCTTTGTTCTGGTCTACAACTCTTGAGAGTGTCATTGTAGGTCCAAGCGACGTGCTTCACGCAGAAGCACTCCTCAAGCATATTGCATTGAGCCAAGTGCAGAGTAGCAAGAATCTCATAACCTCTGCGCCTAAACCAGCACCAAGACCTGCTGTGTTATGGCTTGATTCATTCATGGCTCATAGAATGCACTGGATTCGCTATGAGCAATGGCACGAAGCCTCTATCGGCTCCTTACTCAATCGATTGAAGCAGAGTCTGAAACGAATCGATAGTAACTATTGGTTTCATGCACAGAAAGGGATGATGGAGGCTCTTGGGCTTGACTGGATTTCTGGTTATGATGGCCCGCCCCTCGATCTGCTCAAGTCCGTGGAGTCTTCCAACACTTTTGAAGAATTACAGCAAGACATCTCCGAAACTGCGGCTGAGTTGTTGCAGAGACAAATGAGTACTGGGGGCTCGACGCTATTCATCAGCATTGATGACCTCATTGCCAATGGTTTCCTGGATCTGGCCTCCGAAGTTGTTGATGCACGAAAGAAAGAGATAGAATGCATGCGAGTCCCAGTTCATGAGGGGTATGCTAGCATAAGATGCTTGATGCTGTCGGAGTATGGGTTTAGAATGTGTCAAGAACTCGGAATCAAAGAAGTCCGGGTAAGTGAGGATTCTTTCGACGAATTGAGAGATGCTCTTGCAACAGCCGGCATCTTCTTGGAAAAGGTTGATGTCCCGTCGTTTCGAGAGTTTCAACATGAGGGTCCTAACACTTCAAAGAGCCTAGCTGACTTTGTCCTCAAGTACTACATTCTGGTTTCATGAGTCTCATGCTATCATATCTCTGCAATACTAGCCCTAAATTGCATGGATGTCGTCAGAGATACTAGGTGTGACTATGACTGCTCCAGATGACACTTCAGCAAGACTGACACTCAAGGTTGCAGGAGCCTTTCAAGAAGCCCGCGACTTGTGGGTCAGAAGACTTGATGCGTATTTTTCTCAATTGGGACAGCTTGTCGACGGTCAATGGCTGAACTCTGATGATATCAGAGGTATACTGAAAGAGTCACGCCTTGCGGCCAGAGAGGCCATTGATGGATTTGGAGAAGACCTAAGCGCACAGCTGACCCACGAGTCCAGCGGGCTCATAGGGAGATTCGAGACAGAACGAGCCAGCCTGGTCCAGCAAATAGATCATCTAGAGGAAAGGATAGAACGGATACTATCGGTTGACGAGGATTCGCTCAGAAGAGAAAACGAGTCTCTCCGAAACACCATCATGTCTATGCCAGAATTCAGCCTTCTAACAATAATCAAGAACAAGGACGAGACAACCTACAAGGAACTGTCTGCAGCGGCTGGTCATAGCATCAAAGAAACTCGCAAGCTCGTGCGCCTCTTGGACAAGACTGGCTATGTTCACATAGATAAGAACACACGGCCGCACGCAATCCATTTCCTCCATGCTCCCTGGGGACGAACCAGACTTGGAAAGGAAGAGGAGAATCACGCCAGCTTCAACCCCCAACAATCGCTTGTCCAAGAAATGTAGAGTTGGCGGCTGGTTTCGCAATCGCCTTAAGTAAAGGGTCAGCTAAAACGAGAGCAGCCGAGGCCTGAACATGAAACGCGTTAGTCAGTTGTCACTATTGGTGCTAGTCCTGGCAGTGATAATCATCGGCATTCTCCCGATACACTGGAATGTGCGGATAATAGCGAATAATAGTGACTCAACTCGTGGCTATGCTTCGGGTCTTTCTGAACTGAATCCCATAAACATTACAGGGAATGAGGGATTCGACCCAAGTATCTGGAGTGGGTCAGGTTCCGCCTCTGACCCCTTCACGATCAGCTCAGTGAACATATCCTACGCAGGTACTTGTCTAGCCATTGCAGACACAACTGCCCATTTCATCGTTCGAGACTCATTCATATCCGCACGACAATGGAATGTTCTAGATCCCCTGATTGTGCTGAAGAACTGCTCAAACGGTAGGATTAGCAGTTCTGAGCTCTACTACGCCTCGTCGCAGGTATCAATGTTTATGTGTGAGAATATTGCAATCGAACGGTGTTCTTTTCGAAGGTCTGCCACGGGTTGTCTTGGACAGTATCTCAAAGGCATCTCACTAATATCAAACGTCTTCATAGATGCCATATGGAACCACGTTACCTTGTTTGATATCGAGGATAGTCTGATTGCCTCAAACGCTTTTGGTCATTCAGGATCAGGGGGCATCTCGGTACACAAGTCTTCTAATCTTGTTGTGAGAAATAACCAACTCAGTTCGCTGCATGATTTGGCAGGCGGTCCCGCAGTTGAAATATCCAAATCTGATGCATGCATAATCTCTAACAACACTGTCAGAGGGACCTATCTATATGGATTCCATTGCACAGGTAATGACGGTCATATGACCAATAATCGGGTTGAAGGAGCCAATACAGGAGTCAGGCTGACTGGGTCCGGTTGGAATGTTACAGAGAATGAGTTTAGAGAAGGATTTCATGGAACAGAGCTCCTGAACTGCAAGTCGGTTTCCGTCTCTCAGAACTCCTATCATGACATCGAGGGGGCGGCATGTGTAGTTCGAGGAGGAATCTACAACATTGTCACAGAATGCGAGTTTTTCGAATCGGTAACAGGTGTCCTGCTACAAACAACAACAATGGCGTCTGTAACGAAGAACATGTTTGTGAGTTGCCCTTATGCAATCACACTGAGCGACTTAGGCCTTGGATTCTTGTTTCCCAATGGACCTCCCAGAAACTGCAAGCTAGCCAATAACACCCTCATTAGGTCTGGCATCCACTTCTCCGAGATGGAAGAAGCTGGGTTTCGTCATGAGGTATTCGGTAATATGGTGAATGGGCAACCCTTCGGGTTCTTCTATAATCTCAGCGGACAGACAATTGACCTCCTACAGTATGGACAGGTCGTGATTGCCTATTCAGAAGATTCGATCTTCTCTTATGGCGAGGTGTTAGACACTTCAGATGCAGTGACGATTCACTTTTCGAAGAACTGCTCTATTGGCGATATGCTGATACGTAGATGTTCACGCGGAGTAAGAGTGCTGAACTCTGAAGACATTCACATCAGCAACATAAGGATAACCGAGATGGATTCATCATCTGGTGGGGTTTCTAGCTTCGTCCTAGACATGCGAAACTGTCGCCGATGCGTGGTGAGTCAGTGCAAGCTATCAGAGGGGGCCGTTGCAGTCTATCAGAGTAGGTGTTCAAACTCAACGATTGAAAAAAGTCAACTCTCTCATAATCAGTACGGAGTGTTTCTATTCGATTCGCATCTCAACCTCGTGGTTCACAACACAATCACAGACAACTCCGATGTGGGTGTGTTCATCGATACTAGGAGCACAGGAAACAGAATCTACGCCAACAAGATCGGATGGAATGGCGCAAATGCGGTCTCCGGCTCGCAGGGAAACTTCTGGGATGATGGAGTTTCAATGGGAAACGAATGGTCTGACTATTCAGGTAATGGAACCTATTACATCTCTGAACAAGAACAGGACAAATATCCATTTCTTCTGACGGCTACTACGGCTATCCCCACCGTTCCATCGGGTGCTCCGGATAACATAGAGAGTGAATTCATCTCGTTGATCCTGGCTGCATCTGTAGTAGCAGCGGCTATACTTCTCCAAGAGATGAAGCGACATGAATAGTGCGGTTTCTTTCTTTCTGAAACCTAGAGGAAGAGATTCTCCGCATCATCTCGAGGAATGCTTGTTGTTCCGCTTTCGACAAGGCTGTAGTCAATACCTCTAACAATCACAGCAGGCACGCCTTCTCCAGCCTGACCCATTATCAGTCCGCTCGCGGCCGCTAGTTCATCAGCAACACATACCAGAGATCCACGGAGTACGTTTCCCAAGAGGTCTGCCTTGCCTGCATGCGATATGAAGGGTGACATCCCAGCAACTCCGATGGCTACTCCCACAGCACCCAGTCTCCATGGTCGACCCTGTGTATCGCTGATGATGATAGGTATGTGCAGACCGGTTATCTTCTTGATTTCTTGGTGAATATTTGCAGCTGATGCATCCGGGTTCCTTGGAAGCAGCAGTACGTGGCCTGTCGGAGCATTGCTCTCATCAATTCCGCTCATATCCGTGATGAGTCCGTCAGTCCTCTTGGTTATCAGTACTTTTTCTGACCTTACAACACGTACAGCATCCTCAAGAGCAATCTCTACTTTGCGAGGATCAACTCCCAAACGAGCACCCATAGCCTTGGCTTTCACTGAGGGTACAACGCTAGACAGCGGCACAGATCTGCCCTCTGACTTCGATACGACTGAAGCGGCTATAACAAGAATGTCTCTGCGTTGAATCGGCACGCTCCTTCTACTCGCACTTCTCAGAAGGATATCTGTCAGGTCATCATCTTTAGTGATTTGATCTGCAAACCCTATAGGAATCAGTTGATAGGCACTAGAGGCCTGAGTGTTTGGCCACAATAAGATACCACACAGTCTGCTTTCTTACTGACAGACTGCATAAAAGTAGATTGTATCACATAGCAAAGAGCGAGGTAGACCGATAATCATTACTTGGTCTTCATGCGGTCCTCATGGTGTTCTGTTGCATGTTTCTTCATTTCTTCTTTCGAGTTGAACCTTTCGCCACAAAACTGACACTCTAGTTTCTCCTTATCCATTGTTTACACCAAATTAACAATATTGAACTATCACATAAGTCTATTGATAGCGTAAAGAGATGCGTTCGGTCAATTTTCAAGAACAACTGGAGGCCATTTGGAAAGCCTTTTCACTGGCTAGACCAAAGATTTAGGAAATGAGTAAGGAGAACCATGCTTTGTTTCTGTCAAGACCTGCAGAGTATCCCCTTGACGAGATGATAGATGTTGCGTCCGGAAGAACACGTGCCGACTTGGTATTGAAGAACGCATCAGTGGTCAATGTTTTCACTGGCGAGATAGAAGACGGGGATGTGGCCATTCACGGAAACTACATAGCGGGGATTGGTGAGTACGTAGGAAGCAATGTCATTGATGTCAAGGGCAAGTATGTGGTTCCTTCATTCATCGACGGGCATGTCCATATTGAGTCGTCCATGGTAATGCCTATTCAGTATGCACGAGCTGTAGTACCTCGAGGGACAGGCGCTGTAATCGCAGACCCCCATGAGATAGCTAACGTCCTGGGCATGGAAGGAATAATGTACATGAGCAAGAGCATGAGGGGTGGCCCTCTCGACTTCTATGTCATGCTGCCATCTTGCGTTCCGTCAACTGATTTAGAAACAAATGGAGTTGCACTTGATTTTCTGGATATTCAGCCACTGATGACAGAGCAGTATGTGCTTGGACTAGCTGAGGCAATGAACTATCAGGGTGTCGTCTTTCGAGACCCAGAGATTTTGGAGAAGATACGGGTAGCGCTGAGAATGGGGAAGAGGGTGGATGGTCACGCTCCTGGCATTGAAGAATATGAGCTTAACGCGTATTGTAGCGCACGAATCTCGAGTGAACACGAATGTACAGAGTTGGAAGAGGCACAGCGCAAGCTGGCGAGAGGGATGCATATCCACATAAGAGAGGGCTCGACTGCCAAGAATCTACAGGATCTTATCGGTTTGGTTCGACCTGACACGGCCATGTTCTGCAGTTTCGTCACGGATGACAGAAACACGTTGGATCTTATTGAGAAGGGACATATCGATAGCATGGTGCGAGACGCGGTGCAATCGGGACTTGACCCGATGCTGGCAATCAAAGTGGCCACGCTCTCTACGGCCCGTCACTACGGGCTGCAATATGTTGGAGCTGTTGCTCCCGGGTATCATGCAGACATCTCAATCCTTGATTCTTTAGAGAATGTCAATGTCGAGATGGTCTTCAAGCAAGGAGTCCTCGTTGCCAAGGACGGGGAAATGGTCCAAGAATTTGGTGCTCAGGAACAACCCCGCCTTAGAAGATCAGTAAACATCCATTGGCTCGAACCTGAAGATTTCCAGATAAAGGCCAAGGGCGAACGAATGAATGTCATCGGAATGATTCCCAATCAGATTGTGACAGAACACCTAATCGAAGATACTCATATGGACGGTGGCTTGGCAGTTCCAGATATCGATAGAGACCTAGCTAAGGTAGCTGTCATAGAAAGACACAATGCAACTCCTCCTCGTGCCTTTGGCTTTGTAAAGGGGACGGGGTTGAAGGCCGGGGCGATGGCGTCATCAATTGCACACGACTCTCATAACATAGTCACTGTAGGAACTAACGACACGGACATGATGGAGGCTGCTGTCCATATCACTCGTATGCAGGGAGGCATTGCTCTCATTCGTGATGGAGAAGTGCTTGAGGCCCTACCTCTCCCGATTGCAGGTCTAATGTCAGATAAATCGATAGAAGAAGTGAGCGAGAAACTGAAGAAGCTTCGTGATGCAGCGGACGAACTAGGGGCAGAACTGGAGGAGCCTTTCATGTCAATGGCATTCTTGAGTCTGCCTGTTATTCCGCATCTCAAAATCACTGACCTGGGGCTCGTGGATGTAAACCGATTCAGATTGATCGATCTCTTCGATGTGCCGTCGGCTTAGGAGAGAATCATCGTTCCCTGAGGCCAAGTCTGGTATATGCGTCTTTGACTTGAGATCTCTTCTTAAGACCAACACGGATAGCCATCAGAGAGCCAACGAATACAAGAATTGTCGCAAACAGAAAGCCAGCAAGAAGCATGGGTACGAGCAGTGGGTTCGGATGTGATCTTAGACCGAAATAGAGCCCTCGAAACAAGAGAAACGCGGCCTGGACGACTATCAGAAAGAGAAGCACAATCCCAGAGGTGAGCTGTCTCTCATGTGCATAGACTTGGAGGGCCGTCTGTAATATCATCGCAGAGAGGAGATTGCCGAATATACTCAGGACTATCACAATGTCTCCCCGTAAGATGATGTATGGCATGTTCAGGTCACTCCAGCCGAAAGGCGTCAGATACTGAATGTAGAGCAGTGCCAGCACAAAGACTAGCTCAAAGACCATCATCAGTACAGCTCCAAGACCAGTCATTCTGAAGATGACATTGTCAATTCTGTCTGCCCATTCGAAATCTATCAGCCGCTCAAGCTCTTCGTTGTGGGGTCGTGCCCACTCACTCTGCCGGACACAGTCGGGGCTAGTACAATTCACGATAGTCAGAAGCTTGCCTCCATAGTCGCCCACTCGCCGCTCCATGCATTCTTCGCAAATGAGTTTGTCGCAGACATGGCATACTCCCTTTGCCAACCGCTCGGAATGGTTTTCACAGTTCCTGTCTTGATCCGCGCCGAGGACAGGACTCCCACAATACTCACATCGATTGACTTCATCTCGGTAGACAAAAGCGATTCTGCCGCCGCAAACAGGACACAGGATTGTTTCTCGCATTGTTTCCATTCTAGCCCCTCCTATGCCTAGTTTCAGATGGTACTGTTTCAGCGCTGGATTGCTGCCATTCTCTTGTAACGCCTCTCATTGGTGATTCCTTCTGCTCAGGCTTCTCGTGCCTTCTTATGCCAAATTCTCTCCCTTCTTCTACCGACACGAAGTCAGTACGTCTTATGATTCGTACAGCCTCAATTGTGACACCCACGAGCCCTGCATAGAAGAGTATCGGGATTATCACGATGCCGGCAACGAGGAGAACAGCCCCAATTGCCACAGGAATGGCGATAACAATGAGAATAAACACAAGCAGTGCTGCTGCTGCATCATCGCCACCACGTCCACCACTGCTGGATTTGGGAATCGCCGCAGCCATCCGTGCAGCAAGATGAACCACCCATCGCATGGATCGTCCATACATACCTAGAAAGCGCCTGTAGATCCTTCCAAGCCGAGAAAAACGTCCACCAGCCTTTTGAAAGAGTGAATCAATCGGAATGACCAGGGATGTTGTTGTCACGGCTGGGCGATATCTTCCCTCAAAGCATTTCCTGCAGAGGAATATTGTCGATCCTTCCCATCGCTCGTCCACAGGTGGTTCTTGTGCTGTCAGACATTTGCGACAGTAGTAATCACCGCAGACAGAGCATTTTGTTGCAGCAAGGTAGTTCGGATGATTATCACACGGAACGAACACACTGCTTAGACCGAGTCTCACACCACAATATGCACATTCCACGGTGTTATCCTTCCTGGCCTCAGTCAATGGTGTTGCTCCCCCACAGTTCGAGCATAGGATTGCCATTCCCTCCTCAGTAGTCATTCGTCGAATCTCAAGAATCCTCTCGCTCTCTTCAGGAGTTACCTCAGTGAGCCCATCCCGAGATATCAGGCCAGGGCTTATGGGAGTGGGCATCAGACGTTTCTTGTGCTCACGTGCTCGCCCTCTATCGCGTACTACCATTGCCCCTTCCGGTGGTACAACTTGTTCCCAGTTGAGGATAAGATAAAGAACAAATGCCAGCTCTATAATGAGGATTGCTGCGGCCAAATTCCCGACGTACACCTCGTAAGTCATGTCAAAGAAGGGAACACTCCATTGATAGTCTAGCCCTCTCCACATCAAGAAGTAGATGCAGAGCAGAACGGCAAGCAGGCTATAGACTATCTGGGCAATGACGGCTTTCCTACGAAGATCGTCAACATAGTTGCCTATAACAAGACAAGGCATAGCAACTCCAAAGAGCATGGCCAAGGCATAAAGGGGTCCTACCCCCACGAGGTCAGGTACGCCAACATACCATGCATAGATGAGCCCAATGCTTCCAAGGAACCCGACAAGCCCGAAGAGCATCTGTGTCAATCCGATAAAACGAAGTGCACGCGGGCGGTCGAAGATGGTGGTGACATTCTCTTCGTTCAAAATCCTCAATCCTAACCTGTCCAATCTCTGGCGATTATCTAGTAGACTGAACGAAGGCTTTTCTTCTTTTTGGACAAAGAGAGGAGAGATATGCCCGATATGCTCATAAGACTGTTGAGCTTGTGAGCGTTTGTTGCAGACCAGAAGAACTGCACTAAACTAAGTTGAGTGGATGAAATGGTTGAAGTTCCACTGCCAGATGAGTATTCGGGGCCAACTAAACAAGAAACAGAGAAAGGCGAGGGCTGCTGCAACAAATGCTGCGAGTGCTGGTGTCAACTCGTTGGAGCTGCTATCGCACTCATAATCCTTCTTGCGTTGCTTGCAGTGTTGCTTAACTGGTGAGAACGAACGGGAGTTGGCTCTCCTACTGTTAGATTAATGAGTTTCTGTGATAGTGTTTAGGACATGCTAGAAGACTTACCTCGTGAGAGGCTGGCTTTCCTTCCTACGCCTCTCCACAGAATGGACAACCTTGGCAACTCGCTGGGTTTTGATTCACTGTGGATCAAGCGAGACGACCTCACAGGACCCGGCTTTGGGGGTAACAAGACAAGGAAACTGGAATTCGTCTTGGCAGATGCGATTGAAAACGGATGTGACACCGTTGTCACAGTGGGAGCGACACAGAGCAACTCGTGTAGGCAGACAGCTGAGGCAGCTGCCAGACTGGGACTACGGTGTATCCTTCTGTTGGGTGGAGAAGAGCCCGAAACCCAAGAGGGCAATCTCCTCCTTTCCAGCTACATGGGAGCAGAACTCAAGTTCTATCCCGATGATGACCTCTTTGACCTGAACAAGCGTCTTGGAGATGTAACCAACACACTTTCTGAGCTAGGACTAGTACCATATGCAATTCCTGCCGGGGCTAGTACACCTCTTGGAGTATTAGGCTACGTATTGGCCATGGAGGAACTGAAGGAGCAAATAGAGACGTGGGACTTTCATCCTGAGCAAATCATGTTCGCTTCGGGAACCGGTGGAACCCTTGCTGGAATGATTGTTGGAGCGGAAGCAGCGGGACTGGATGTAGAGCTCATTGCTGTCAGTGCTGTTGACACCGAGGGGCCGCACATGGAGCGAGTGAACGAGTTGGTAACCCGAGTACGCGACGAGTTTCCCGATATCCCCGCCACTGGAAGGCCAAAAGCTAGAATCGATGACGGCTTCCTCGGTGAAGGGTATGGAGTCCTCGATAGCGCAACCAAATCCACCATCCAGATGTTTTCGAAGCTTGAAGGGATCATGCTGGATCCAGTATATACGGGAAAGGCTGGGCTGGCACTGGTCAGACATGCATTGGCGGGTGAGATCGACCTTGAACGTCCGACGCTCTTCTGGCACACAGGAGGACAACCGGCAATCTTCAAGTATTCGCGTCAGCTATCCGCGTAGTCCGACAGGAATCGCGCGAGTAGAAGGTATTCTCCACTCTTCTCCTCGACTCTGAAATCCCAACATCCCCTAAAGAATCGATCAGATATGAGCTCGAAAACGACACCATGACTCTTTATATACGTCTGGCAGGGATAGGATTCTGAACACGGTGGGGTAGCTGTTATGAAGGAAACACTAGTTGAGTTTGCAAATGCTTTTGACGAACGCCTATCTGAGACCAAGAAGCAAAAAGTCAAGATCGTCATCAAGGAGCAATACAAGGAAGCGTATGACATCTTGGAGGACTGTGAGAACGCCAAGCTTATCCCTGCAATCATTGGTCCGCCCGGAACCGGAAAGACTCTGCTTCTGCGTGCCTACGCCGAGAGAAGCGGTAGAGACTTCAGCTGGATAACTGGCGACGAAGGGGTGCGCCCCTCACACCTTATTGGTTCGTTCAATCCGGCACTCGTCTTGAACAAGGGATTCTCTCTTGAGAGCTTCGACCCGGGACCCCTTCTCAAGACAATGGTGTTTGGTTCTGTCTTCGGACTGAACGAAGGCAATCGCTTGCCGGAATACGTGCAGAACAGCCTGTTGGAGCCCTTTGAAGAACGGTCGGTCAATGTCCAACGTCTGGGGCGAATCACAGCCCACGAGGATTTCTTCCCTGTGCTAACTATGAACCCCGAGGAAATGGCCGGCGCGCACAGGCTGAGCGAGGCGCTGAGAGACAGGATACGTGTATGGATTCGCATTGGATATCCCAGAAAGGAGACCGAGCTTGAGATTGTGAAGATGAACTGTCCTGAATACAAACTCAGCGACTACTTGCTCGCGAACACCTATGATCTTGTGAGTGCGACAAGGAACAGCACTGACATTGAGGTGCCAGCTTCCATTAGGGCGGGAATCTCGATTGCAAGGCTTTCGTCACAGATGGCGAAGCGAGAGAAGAAGGATGTGGACTACTCTATACTCTCAAAGGCTGCAACTTATGTTCTCACAGGGGCACTTCGCTTTAGGCCGGGCATCGACCCAGAACCAGCCGTGAACTCACTGGTCCGCAGAAGCCTAAGCGAGTGAGGGAGTATCGATTGGCCGGCAAACCCTCCATCGAACCTCTTCCCAGCAGCGTACTGGACTTCGCATATGAATTTGCTAACAGGATGCGACACCACGAAGAGGTTCGGAAGAAGCCCAGCATGAGGCAGACTCAAGCCATCCCACAGCTCCTCTCGGCCAGATTCTTCAGAAACGGGAAGTTTACCCTTGATGATTTTATCGATGCTGCTGTATTCACAACCTATCCTCTTGATCAGGAGATTGCAAGGATTATTGCGGAGGACATTGTTCTCGGACGCAAACAGGAGTATGAACGTCCAGAACAGCCAGATGTTGTTGCGGTACAGGACACTGCTCGAGAAGACAAGATGGCTGAACTTATAGCCCAGATCAAGCGAGAACAGAGGCTGCGAGAGGTCATCAAGAAGGAAAGAGTACAGGCGGGGTATGAGTATCTTCAGGACCTCAAGCAACGTGGTCCATCTGAGCTGTATGACGCATCACGGGAATACCTGTCGGACGGAGATATTGTCTTGCGTGGCATCTCGAGTGACGAAGACCTCAAGTCAACTGCATCTTCGGAGCTTCTGGACCGCATGGGTAACCTGACAATCCAGGATATCACGAACAGTCAGACATTGGAAAGCCTGAACGCGGTTGCCCAATCCCCAAGTCAAGCAGAGAGAGTGGCAGCGAAGGCGTTACGGGGAGATGAAGATGTGAGGCAGGCCTTTTCGGACCTGGTCCGCAGGGATCCCGCAACTGCCGCAAAGGCGCTGAGAATGATGGAAGCAATGGGCGTACCCGATGAAGACAGCCTAGTTTCTATGGATAGTGAACTACAGGAGAGCATTGAGAATCTGAGCCAGGCGGCTTCATATTCATCAGAATTGCATCGTGAAACGAAAAACATCGATGATGTTATTGAAAGGTCACCTGACGATTACACTCTTGATCAGGCGATGGATCTGGCTGAGAGTATCAAGAAACACACTAAGAAGGACCATTCCGCAGATGTCATGAAGGCGTTCAACGAGAGCTACGATGCTGGTGCCAGTAACAAGGTAGACCTTTCTCAGTTGGCTCAGCACTCTATGGACAATCAGGACTGGAGAGATCTCGTTGACAAAGTAACAGACGAGATGAAACAGAAGGCCAAATCACGGTCCACCCCGACAGACTTCCTTATGAATACACTGACGCAAATGAGTAATCTTCACAACAAGATGGGAAAGACCAATCAGGCCGAACACTGGGAGGATGCAATGCAACGAGTGACCGACGAGGCGGTGGATCTAACCCAGACAAAGAGTCATCTGCGAAAGACAGTGAGACAAGCTTCACGAATGGGATCTGTTCCCTCAAGGAAGTCCATAGAAGAGGCAGGAAAAAGACTGAGCATGACTGAGAATGAGATTCTTGAGCTGATCAATCCCAGTTTTCAGGTCATTAAGTCACTGATCAAATCAGGGGTATCGGACTTCGACCGGCTCCACAGTCTCATCTCGTCTGCAGGCCTGAGTCAGAGCCAGCTACGTGAGCTTGCAGATACAGCACAGGAGGTCGGAAACCAGTCTGCGATGGGCGCAATAGCTCATGTCGATTTTGGTGCGGCACTTGGTGGGGGCGTGCAGCCAGGAAGAGGTTACGGCTATGGCCGCCCTAGTCCGATGGGGGCGGGTCAAGGCAAAGAGAGAACAGAAATGGTGTTTGGCGGCCTTATGGGAGGCCCTGCAACAAACATCGTGAAGATCTGGTATAGCTATCGAGATGCGCTACCACCAGAGCTGATGCAGCGCCTCAAGCTGATTGCCAAGAAGCTTCTCATCGACCTCGGTATGCGCTTCGCAAGACAGACCATGGGCTCATCTATGCTGGGTGGAATCCAGCAGTCAACAACAGTTCGTCCGTTTAGAATCGGTGATGATATCGATTTGATCGACTTAGAAGAAACTGTTGACTCTCTGCTGTCAGCAGGGAGAACCACCTTCAATGCAGTCGATCCCGAGGACTTCTTGATAACGGAAACATATCAAGGACAACGAGCTTTCTTCTGGGCATTGGACAAGTCCGGCAGTATGGATGACCCGAACAAGCTCGGTATGCTGGCCATTTCGGTAATGGCTGGGCTCTATGGTGTGCAGCAAGATGATTTTGGGGTTGTGCTCTTTGACTCGGAAACACATATTGTTAAGGAGATAACTGACAGGACCGTATCAGTGGACAAGGTGGCCTCTGACTTACTTGATGTCCGAGCCTACGGGGGTACGGGAGGAATGCAATCGATGCGATTGGCCCTTGATAACCTAGATAGGAGTCGAGCAAAAGAGAAGGTGTTCATATTCAACACTGACATGTACCTATCTGATCAGGCATCATGCGAGAAGCTTGCTGCTCAGATGAAACAACAGGACATCAGAGTGATCATTCTTGTGCCGAAAGGCTCGTACAGTCTTCAAGCGTCGGAGAGCCTGGCAAAGGCCTGTCATGGTGCC
Source organism: uncultured archaeon (assembly GCA_964558645.1). Taxonomy (GTDB): domain Archaea; phylum Asgardarchaeota; class Thorarchaeia; order Thorarchaeales; family Thorarchaeaceae; genus TEKIR-12S. The sequence goes on along the minus strand of CAZLEV010000021.1, from coordinate 1,485 downwards.
TACATACCAATTGAGTCCATTGAGGAGCTGCCTGCACAGCTTCTGCAGCTTACCAATTACTAAATCATCAGTTAGAACCAGTTTCTTCGGTTTCGCCTTTGGACAGGGATTCGTTGAGCCGAGATATCTTCTTGACTTCCCTGACATTCGAGATGACCACAAGAATCCCTAGGGCTATTGCAAACATGAGAGCCGGCCAGTACCAGTTGATCAGGCTCGGGTCTACTTGGACAACCACAACCAACCCAAAATGGTACCCTATGAGAACCATAATCCATCCAACCGCGACCAGGCCGATTCCTGCAAGGTGCCATGCCGCCCTGTTGGTGCGATAGAATGAGTACATCATACGTCCGATACCCTCGTTATGGCCACGAACTCTGGGTGTGGTCTTCAAAAGAAAGACCTCGAGATACTCGCTCGCTTGATCAATGACCTGACTGCCAGCGAACGTGGTAATCATACCCGCGAACAGGAACAAGACCGTCGTAAACATGATTCTCTAGCCTCCATAAGGATATGAGATGAGCATAATAAGTCATAGACCGCCATTCTGTTTCTTTCTGCTCTGAATGTGGCGTTTCGGAATACCGAGTGAAAATGTAGCTCACACCAACACCTGCGGACCTAGACAGGTATAAGGTCAAGAGGGCCTCGGCTGCATATTGGAATCCAAGCTGCAGCGTCCAACTTCCTCCCAGATCTATATGACATCAGGTGTGTGCAATAATCAAGCGGATTGCGAAACAAGTCTTTTGCACAGGCAATCCGAGATTTTCGTGACCTCTCTGTATCAACATGCGCGACCATAGACGAGAGGGTTCAATATGTTTCGACTCTCAGTCCATCTATGACCTCGAAGTCGCGAACGTTCCGAGTGATGACTGTGTTGCATCCGTTGGCCAATGATGTGGCTGCGATAAACAGGTCACGCACACTGACCGGGCGTCCACGTGACATCTGTGTTCTCTGAATCTCGGCTGCCAGGCGAGCTGCAGCGGAGTCAAGTGACCATATGAGTCCAATTCTGGACAAGACGGCTTCGACGGTAGTGATCGCCTTCTGAACCTTCTGTGGTTCTCTGTCGCCCGAGGACAGTACAAGCAGTTCGTAGACGACAACACTGGCGACGGCCAGCGTATCTCCATCAGTTTCAATCCGTCTGAGTTTCTCAACGGCGGCCGGCATCCCTGAGAGAAAATCGATCACGAATGAGGTGTCCAATGTCAGTAGAGTCACTGATGCCACCCAGTCTGCCATGTTTCCTCAATCTCGCGTTCTGTCCTCGATGTGACGTCCTCTGAGAAGGGCCATTCGCCCGCCAAGTCCAGCAGACTTGCCTTCTCGTAGTTAAGCAATCGGTGAATCAGGTCGCTGAATGACTCACCATCTCGCTTCAGAGACTTCAGATGTTTGTAGATCTCGTCACTTATCATGATGTTCTTGGCCACAGGAGGCACCTCGTACACAGTAACACAGAATCTC
>CAZLEV010000020.1:5169-47377 GCA_964558645.1 uncultured archaeon | reverse complement strand
AGGGTGAAAAGACCGTGTGCGATAAGGGTAAATTGCTCTCTGATGAGATTGGCGGCCCTCTTGTAGAGGAGAGTCTGCTTCTTGGTATCGCCGTTGTCACTGTTTCCATTGTGATTGCGGTGATATTGCAGGCCACTGGGTGGGCACAAGAAGTCGTGAATGGATTGCTTCAGCTGTTGGAAGACAGTTGGAGTGGACTCACAGACCTCTTTCCGTAATCGGATTGTTTTCGGACGGAAAGCCTTATTTTGGATACTATGTGGTGAAACATCGCTCCGAACTGGCTTACCAAAGCTCCGGTAGATGTTTCATGAATATGCATGAATCAACCGAGTGTAGTCCGGCCCAGCATGAGGGACTCTCGATCCCTCGACCCGGGTTCAAATCCCGGCCGGAGCACCAATTCTTATCCAATAAGGTATTTTCTCCTTAGAAAGGGTATCATGGCTAATACCGACGAGCTAGTTAGACTAAGAGTTAAGATAGGAATGCCGACTCCTTGGGCAGCAAGAACTTGGTCTTCAGAGATGCTAATCAGAATCGAATCATTGAGAGCTGTAGTATAGGATGTCGGTAGAAGTCTTATTGTCAGGTGATATTGTCCGGGCAGGCTAGGCAGTGGTAGCTGCAATTGAAATATTCCCCAGTGGTTGGACTGGCTCGTGTGGATGATATCTAACCATTTGTATTGAATAATCAGACCATTGTGGTAACTGCCGTTGAGTGCCTTAGCTTCTAGTGTAACGTCAATACTCTTCAGAGGAGGGATGATATGCTGCTCAATCAGAACAATCCTTACAGGGATTCTGTTTGTGACTATGAAGCTGTATGAAACCGATGATTCTGCGAAGTAGTTTGACTCCATTCTATGCGAGATAAGAGTCATATTGTGGGCGCCTTCATGAAATGGAGCCGCAAGACTGGCTTTGAAATTCCCATCGCTGTCTGTTCTTGTGGTTAGCGTGTGCACTCCATCTACTAGTAAGTCTACCGAGTAGTGAGAGAGTGAACTGTTATAGTCCCGTAGTTGAGCCCCCACTTCAATCTCCTGACCAGGAAAAGCATAGCCTTCTATGCTATAATTCAAGCCACTGAACTCCGGACAAGACCAGCAATAGATTGTGTAATTCAAAGATCCATTGGAAAGGTATGGATTCCCTGTGAAGCTAATGCCGATTTCGTGAGCACCTTTGGGTGGAAGAACAGGAAAGTCGATGGTGATGAATGGTGGTTCATAATTCATAGATATTTGCAAATCACTTGTTGTGTCATAGAATTGGACAACAGCATCGGAAATCGACCGTCCGAAATGGTCATGTGCGTGGATCTTCAGGGTAGTATTCATCGCAATAAGTGGCAGATTTGACTGTTGAACTGAAACAAATACTGGTGTGAGTATATCGAAGCTGATGATTTCTTGGCATGTGGTATATCTATCAGTGCCCTCGAAACGGACCTCCAAGTGGTGGGGTCCAATGGTGAATGATTCGTCGATTATTAAGAGTAGTTCGGCGTTTCCTGTTGAGTTTGTTTGCAGACTGGTGTAAAGACCTCCGTTCAAGTAGAGTCCTAGATTCTTGTGAATAAGATATCCTTCTGTGGAAGTGAGTCTGACATTAAGAGGCAAAGAATCTCCAAGAGATAGCGGCTTTGAGTGATTATGGGTGCAGTCTATCCAAGATGTCACTTTGTTAACAATAACTGTTACGAAATCCCAGGATTGTGAAGTATAGGTGTCAGGATTCTGGGGATGGGTGATTGTGAGTGTGTTCTCGCCAAGATACGCCCAAGAATCATTGACGTGAATTAGGAATCTAGCCAGACCAGAAGAATTGGTGTAAGCCGAGGCCATTGAGTTGTTTCCATAACGTAGCTCGAGCATCTCGTTTCCTAGAGTTCCGTTTTGCTGATTTCGTAACTCGGCAGAGATGGACAGCAGGTCACCTGGTGCCAGAGGCGTATCAGATACGCTGGCTTTCAACTTGGTGCGCATGTAGATAGTGACTTCTAACCATTGACAGGAGGGGGCAAGAAAGAGCGTTTCATTGCCACGGTATGTTGCGTTTACAAGTGTTGTCCCTAATGTGTGATTCAGTGGAACGTACCACTCAAGAGTTGCGTAGCCCTGGGAATCTGTCAGGCTCGTTCCCAGTAAAATGTCTGTTGTTTCCTCATAGAACTCGATTGTTTCCCCTATCACCGGGTCACCGTATGTACCGTTCTGCAGCAGTTGCGCCGTTATATTACTGTACTCTCCTCGATAGGCAACTAAGATGTCCCCATCTGCTTCTTCCACGGGTGACGAACATATAATCCCGATCACAATCAAGATCATCGATATGATAAGGATTCTCAGGTTTCCCATACTTATATTCACCTGCAGCTGGTCTTGAGTAACCAGATCATAGAGTGTCCCTTCTGAAACCAGAATGGTCTTGAACTGTTTCTGAGATCTATCCGGCTTTCTCACAATTCCTTAATGAGCAGAGAATTTAACCACCTCCTTTCGTTCCTCTGGAATAATGGGGTAATTCTCTTCAATAGAGGTGAAGCCTGTTCTTTACGTTCCAGATCGTTGCTATTGGTTGGCCGTCCAAGGTTCCAATGAACTACTTCTTGGAATTCCCGGGGGTGTTCATATTGAATCGTACCGAATCAGTTTCTGAGTTGAGAGTGTACTTCTATATGCTTGAATTAAGATGGAGGTGAATCGAATAGTGGAATTTGCGAGTGAGAAAGCAGATCAGCGTCTTCGACAAACGGCAGACAAGTTAGTTAGATATATTTGGCCAGCAGGAGTCATATTGACAAGCGCATATGCGATTATCTTCTACCTTCTTCCTATTCTTGGGGTGTTCAATGCGCCTAGTTATCCCTTCAAGCTTGCAGTTGAGTTGATGCTATGTTCGATTCCGGTGTTGGCTGTACTTATGGGTACAGCCGTACGAGTGGCATTAGAAGATGTTCTCGTTGGAACTTATGATGACTTAGTTATTGCGTCAATGGGAAATCATCATGTGGGAACATGCTGTCTTCAGATGGATTCCACTTTGATGTCTTCAGTCAGAGACGAAGAGGGGGAGATAGTATATGACACATCAATGTTATTGGCTATACGAGCTGGTTTGGAAGGCGGAGTTAGAGTCACATTTGAGGCGGGCATCGAAAACAGCCAACCGGTTATTCGCCTGTTCGTTACAACAACGGCTAACTCTGTGAATGCACTGAAGAGAATTCTACAAAGAGAAGCCACAAGGTGCGAAGCGATTATCATGTCCTCATTGTATAAAATCGAGCTTCGGCAATTGAAAGGGATCGAGTTGGAACAGGCTGTAACAAGGAGTAAACTGAGTGGAGATGTGAGCTGGTCCTCTAATTTGGGAAAAGTGGTTCTTCTACTAAAAGGCAGGCCAAGGTGCTCGCCAAAATCGAATGCAACTCAGATTGGTAGGTTCATGTCAACTCTTTTGAAACAGAAGGCTAATGCCTTGTTGGTTTGTACCCTTTCTGCTGCAAGACCTGGAAAAGAGAGAAAGAGACTGGAGTCAAGATGGAGGAAGATTAGAGCAAAGGAAAAGAGAAAAGATGATTCGCTTGCGGAACAAGCCGAAAAACAGGAATTGTTAGGCCACTATAGAACCATACAGAGTGACGGGGGCTGGTATGATTCCACGGTCTACATTCAAGTGCAACATGAGGGTGATGATGAATCGCGTTCGATAATGAATAGCTTGGATGGAATAGTTGCATCATTGTGGGGGAATGATGAAAGCTTTGAAATGGAAAGCCATGAGATTGATCGACCAACACTCTATCGAATGGTAACTAGAGGACACATTAAGAAACAGCGCATACACACAAATGACTTAGTTGCTTACGTCAATCTCCCTGTTCAAAGATTGCCTGTCATTTCCAAGTCATATACACCCGTATTTGAGATTCCTTCACGGGAGAAGATAGACCATGAACTGAAGCTTGGCTGGTCCATCTATGAGGGAAGAGATCTCAGCCCAGTGGGGCTCAGGAAGAACTGGTTAGTGGAGCACATGGCGGTTCTAGGAGCAACCGGAACCGGCAAGACAACTCTTGTAAAGCATCTAATAGTCCAATTGAGTCAGAAGACGGAGATACCTTGGTGGGTGTTTGATGTAAAAGGCTCTGAGTATTGTGATCTTACAAATTATGGAAACATTCCTGTATTGATGTTGCGACCCGGCCTTGATCCAAACTTCGTGATTGAGCTAGTTGATAGTGAAACAGATTCGAAGGAAACTGCTCATACAACGTTTGTGATTCTGCGTGAGCTTCTAAGAGAAAGAGGAATCTCATCTGATTTGTCTCCGGCGATGGAAAAACTTCTCAGGGACGCAGTCATTGAAACAGTGAGTGTAAAGAGTGAGCTGGATTCTGTTTCCATTCTTATAGAGAAGATTGAGGAGTTGGCCGGAAACGACCGGTCGGGTCAGATGACTAGAGATGCGCTACTCAATAGACTGGAAATCCTTACGCGAGAACCACTGAAATCTGTTTTCGGTAACAGAGGAAAGAAGATTCGGATTTCGGATTTGCTGAAGAGCAGAGTGATATTTGACCTAAGATATGTTGCAAGGGTAGGTGGTATGGATGCAGCGAGGTTGCTATACAATCTAGTAGCCAAGCGTATTTTTGAAAGTGCAATGAAACGTGGCCTCAGTTCGGATCTAGAACATGTAGTTGTCTTGGAAGAAGCAAGTAATCTTGTGCCTGAGAGCTATACAAGGAATACGGCTGCCGATGTTACAACGGGAGAGTCAATGGTATTACTTCAGAGAGCAACGGGACAAGGTGTAGTTGTTGTTTCGACAAGACCGACGATTTCATCGAACATTCTTGCCAATACTGCAACGAAAGTGGTCTTCCGTCTGCCCTATGACAGCGAAGTGGGAGCTAGGTTTCTTTCTCTTGATGAAGAACAGGAAAAGTACCTCCGCAGTCTTGAAGTGGGTAGAGCTTTAATATCTATCCCCAAGTGTCGCACCTTTGAAATAGCGACTTTGCAGCCATCAGCAACTTTCGATAATGAAGAAGAGGTGTTTGACTCCAAGCTGTCCTCTGTAGACAAGCGCATAGACGAATCTGAAGATTTCTCATCAAAGGAGGAAACCTTAGAGGCAAGCATTCCAGAAGTGACTAGTCACATCATGGCTTTCCTTGCTTCAGAGAGAACTGTGGTACTGGAGGATTTGATCAAACTAATTGGCAAAGTCAAACCCGAATTCACCGAAGATCAGGCCGAAAGTCTGGTTCAGACACTGATCTCTAGGTCCATAATAGAACGAGAGTCGATATCATTGATGCCCGGTGGCTCTATTTTTGCTTTGCCGGGAAAAGGATTAGAGTCGATTGGGAGGGTGATTAAAGACTATATTATTAGTAGACTAGATTCCAGCAGTAGCCTGTGTATCGAGGATGTTGGTCTAGCTGGGTGTAGGATTCTGTTGGATGAAACAGCAGTGCTGATTTTCACACAGCACCTCAAGTCGTCGTCCATTGATAGTATACTGCAAATTATCCGTCAGCAAATGACCAGTCTTGGCAACAATGTAGAAACGATGCATGTCGTTGTAAGGGGCAGCCTTGCTGCGGCAAGACTGAGAGAATTCATCAGTGATATTCATGGATTTGAGAATGTGAATGTTGTGTCAGCCTTTCCAAGCTCTCTTGAAGGACTCCTACAGACTCTGCAACATCCAACGGGAAGTCCTGTCGAATCAGGAAAAAATCTTGACGTCCTAGAGAAATCGGAAGCTGTGTTTGAGAAGGACGCAGCAGAACAGTGCGATGATTTGCATCGAGAAACCACAGATCGAGTGCAAAAACGAATATGGTTGGGACTGCTGCAGGACTTCGTTGAAATAAAGAGTGGTCTAGTTTCGTGGGACGATATTATCAACTTTATTGAAACTACTTCTCTCCAGAGTTCTCAATCTAGGTCGGTTCCTCTTCGTAAGGAAGTTGGAAAACAGGCCCTGACAGAATTACTTGCTGATGAGATGTTGACTGCAATAAGAAATGAAACCAATGACAGATGGATTGAGATAGATGAAGGGCTTTGGATTGTCAACACTCGAGTGCTTGAGAGATTCCGAAAAGAAGCAATGGGGTTTCTGAGAGACCATCTAGCAAGGTCTAATCTTGTACATGTTGGTCACGAGTTTTATGACCTTTGCTCTGGGGATACGTCCTATGTGCTGTTCCCGACTCAGCAGCAGCTGACAACCCTCCAGCGAATGCATGGTGAAATTGCATGTAGGAAATGTAAATCTACGAAGGTGGTATGCATTCTCTCAGCCGCAGAGTACATGGATGAGAGCATTGTCAATCCTAAGAATCTAGAGTTGGTTACACTAGATAGAAGTTTGAAGACGATTCGAAACTAGTCTCATTCAGTAACTGTTGTGCATCGTGTCTTTCTATGTTGAAGTAGAGCCTGAAGACGGCCCGGCATTGCCAAGTTGAATATTGCAATCTTCTCAGTGTACTTTGCAACATCAATTAGCCCTTCTAGTTTTCTCCTCATGCCGCCAGTGACATCAGTACTTCCTGATGGGCCAGCAAAGCGAACGACTTCATGTAGGTTTGAGCTGTCTAGCTGCGGAACAAAGAGAGCATCCGGATTAGTCTTGGGATCTCCTTTATACACTCCATCGACATCCGTCCCGATGAGTACGCTCTTGGGTTTCAGGTTTCTTGTCAGATGAGTCACTATTGTGTCCCCACTAAGGATAGAAGCACCCTTTTGTATATCGAAACAGACATCTCCATGAGTTAGAACAGTAAGGCCAGACTCGAGAGATTTCCTATAATGATAGAGCGGATATTCTTTGATTTTTCCGTTTCGCAACAAGACGCTGCAGAACGGCGGGTGTACAACTGCGTTTAGACCGTGTTTGTTGATGTAAGTTTCCACTTCTTGAGAAAGAACAGACATGTTGTGTCTGATATGTGGAATGCCTGATAGAATATCCGTGATTGATGCGCCTGGGCTTCCATAGCCGAATCTGTGTGCCGTTTGATGACCATGTGCACCGCCACCAAGAACAATCACCAATGTATCTTTGTATGAAGCAAGCTCTCTGGCCACGCGTTCCAGTAAGGAAACATTAGTTTTGGGAGGTGTGAGATCCTTGAATGTAATGGCCGAGCCACCCAGTTTGACTATGCAGATGTCTTTCAATAGTGGCACTTTCGTTATAGAAAGGTCCGTCCTATATGGAAGTTGTTGTCTGTAAATACTTCCGTTCACACATAAGACAACCTTTTTATCCAAACCACCTCTGACCCCCGTGGATACCCATTCGAAGGAGTAGAAACACCATATGACTCAGAAGGCGAGAATCAGACTGTCGAGTACAAGCACTGAGCATCTTGACGGAGTATGTAATCAAATCAAACGGATTACTCGAAAGACCGGTGTTAGGATGGCGGGTCCTATCCCATTGCCTACTCGTAGAATGGTTGTTCCAACAAGAAAGACTCCTTGTGGACAGGGCTCTCAGTCTTGGGATAAGTGGGAAATGCGTATTCATAAGAGATTGATAGACATAGACGCAGACGAAAGGGCCATCCGCCAGATAATGCGTGTGAGAATTCCGGATTCAGTATACATCGAGATCGAGCTCACCGGTTAGAAAACGGACAGAGCATTAATCGCAAACTCCTTTTGTACTCGGGCCTTGAAGTATATTAGATGGTGAATTGGTCCGGTTAATCTGAGGTGCTCGATAGTGTGTGGCATAATTGGTGTAGTGCAGAAACGCGGTCAAGTAGCCCCCTTTCTACATCAAGCTCTGAAACGCCTCGAGTATCGTGGTTATGATTCAGTGGGCATAACCACTATTGCAAATGGAGAACTACACACGAAGAAGGACGAGGGCAAAATTGACGAGGTTCACAAGCGTCTTGATTTGGATAATCTGCCTGGAGATATCGGTATTGGTCACACTAGATGGGCCACACATGGTATTCCTTCTCTATTTAATGCACATCCACACTTCGATTGCAGTGGGAGCATAGCAGTTGTACACAATGGAGTCATAGACAATTTCTTGGAATTAAGGCAGTATCTGAAGGATAGGGGTCATTCGTTTGAATCTGATACTGATACCGAGGTGATACCTCATTTGATTGAAGATGCCATAAGACAGGGGGTAGACTTAGAGCAGGCACTTGTTGAAGTTACAAAGCGAATTGAGGGAACATATGCTATTGTGGCGATGCATGTCAAGGAACCCAACAAGATAGTATGCACAAGAAATGGGAACCCTCTGGTTATAGGTCGAAAGGAGGGGGCCTCGTATGTGTCTTCAGATATTCCTGCGTTCCTCCCCATGACTAAAGACATGATTCTACTACTAGATGGTGAGATTGCCGTACTTGAAACAGATGGTGTTGAGATACGAGAGCTGGAGTCTGGAGAAACCGTTAGACGCGACACAATTGAGATAAGTTGGACTGCTGATCAGGCACAGAAAGGCGGATATCCCCATTTTATGCTCAAGGAGATTCACGAACAACCTGATGCAATAAGAAGTACACTACATATTCGAAGGGAAATGATTGACGGGGCAGCCCAGATTATAGCTGACGCCAAACACGTCTTTCTGCTTGCCATGGGAACATCGGGACATGCTGCAATGGCGGGCCGTCATATGCTGGCATCGATTTCTGGCGTCTTGTCTACGTTTGAGATCGCAAGCGACTTTGAAGATACGGTTTATGAATCGATATCTGATAATACTTGTGTGATAGCAATAACACAGTCAGGTGAAACCACAGATACGATTTCGGCCGTGAAGTATGCGAAGGCCCATGGGGCACGGGTTGTCGCAGTAACGAATGTCTTAGGTAGTTCGATTACTCGAATTGCAGATCATACTGTGCTAACCCAAGCCGGACCTGAGATAGGAGTGGCAGCAACCAAGACTTTCATGGTGCAGTTGACTGCGCTTGCTCAAATCTCTCTATCTACTGCAGGAATTAGACAGGTAGTGAGTGAGGAATCGTTACAGAGGCTGGAAAAGGCTCTGAAAGAACTCCCGAACACTGTGTCGGAGGTAATAACTCGGAACGAAGAAATGGCAAGGAGACTCGCAAGCATATACTATCAGAAGCCCAGTTTCCTCTTCCTAGGGCGAGGAATCTCCATAGCGACTGCATTCGAAGGGGCATTAAAGCTGAAAGAGATAGCATACAATCATGCAGAAGGCTATTCTGCAGGAGAATCAAAACATGGACCCATTGCACTGGTAGAAAAGGGATTTCCTGTGGTCTTTGTTGCTCCAAGAGATGATACTAGAAGTAGACTGATTGGGAACATTATGGAGATGAAGGCTAGGGGAGCAGACATTATCGCGGTAATCGAAAAAGGCGACACTGAAATCGGAGGATTGGCGGATTATGTGTTCGAGATCCCTCCTGGTGTACCATCACAATTCTCTGTGATGCCCTATGTTGTGCCTCTTCAGATATTCAGCTATTACATGGCCAGGAAGAAGGGGTATGACCCGGATCGACCGAGAAATCTTGCGAAGTCGGTTACTGTCTTGTGAGGGGCTTAAATGAGATTGTCTTTACTTATCATCGAATGATGATGATTCGGTCATTTTGGGTGGCAAGTGTACTGTCGGACTTTGCAACTCTCATTGCAGGGTATTTTGGAGAGATATGGGACTTTCTGATATTCATCGGCAGGGTATCAGGTTTCATAGTGGTGCTTGTCGGGGCAATACTCTGGTTTACTGATATCAACAGTGGAAAGGGAAAGGGTTTGGTCTTGAGCGGAATCCTGTTGTCCCTAGTGGTACAATACTTCGTGATGTATCCCCCAACGTTTACTTTTTGATGATCAAAGCATCCTGCTGATTGAAGAGAGTGTTTCTCCGACATAATCGATGTCTTCGACTGTATTGTAGAAATGAATGGAAATCTGTATCAATCCATTTGGTGCGATTCTCTGAATTGATGGATGAGCACAGAGAAATCCAGTCCTTACGGCAATACCGGCCTGATCAAGAAGCAGAGCTGCATCATGACAGTTGAGTTCATCGCCGTCAAAGATATTAAAGCCAAAGATTGTTCTCTGATTGTGATTTTCTCCATATAGAGTGATATTCTCATTTTCGGATAGCTCTCTTGAAACTCTGGTTGAAAGTTCTCGGTTTGATTCGACAACATTGTCAACGCCTATTCTCTCTAGGTATTGAATGGAAGAACCGAAACCTGCAATTGCAGGAAGATTCAGAATATCAGGTTCGAATCTGTGGGGTATTCTAGATATCTGGAATGATTCTCTTCCGACTTCTGTGACTACTGAGCCACCCAGTATGCCGGGCAAGAAATCGTCTAAGATATTGATGGCTTGCCATTGAAGCGCGAGACCGGGAGGAGCAAGTAGACCGATATTCGCCGAGAACAAGATGATGTCTGCAGGGATGGTTGTTATGTCGAATTCCGTGAATCCGATAGAGCGAGAGGCATCTGTCAGGAGAAGAGCATTGTGTTCTCTGGTAACTTCTGATACTTCATGAAGAGGATTAACGATTCCGAGACCCGTTGTGACATGACTGACGGCTACAATGCCGGTTCTATCGTCTATCGCATTCGTCAGCTCATCAAGATTCAGGACACCGCTGTTATCAACAGGTATCATTTCGAACTCAAGGTCTAGTATCTGACAAACCCGTAGAAGTGATACGAAGATGTTATGTTCCTCACTTTGTGCAACAACGACCTTGTTCTTTCCCGAAGATTTCCAATCGTACCCGTATGCAAATGATGCACAAGCCGATGCGATAGATTTCTGAAAAGAGAGTTGAAAGTCATTGGTGTTTAGGGTTCCTGCAAGTGATTTCCGAACATCGTCTACCATTCTACTACCATCGACTGCCAGTCCATAGGCACCACGCCTAGAAGATACAAGTGTGTGTTTCATGAATCTCTCTGTTGCTTCGACAGCCACTCGGGGGACTAAAGACGTACTGGTCGAGTCGAGATACACCAGATCGGGGTATTTCATGAGAATTGGGAAATCAGAGCGAACATTCAATTTCGGGTTCATTGTCTGGAACAAACGACATAGTCCTTTTAATCTGAATCGTTGACAGCGATACTATGCCACTAGTTGAGGGATCTTTTCTTGTTACGAGAGAGGACCTCATTTTTGAGGTAAAAGGACTGGTGCACCCAAAAGACAGAGTGATTGCATATCTAAGATATGCACCGTCAGAAAGAGGAAACCGGATAACTCGTTCTGGGAAGAGGTACCAGAAGATATACGATCTAGGGGCGCGAGAGAGATATCTAGAGAAGAAATTTCCCAAGTATCTATGGTATGATGAGAACCGCGGACGCAGATTACAGGCTGTGGAACGGAAAGATATCGCCTACATACTAGAAGCTACCGATGCACTTGGAGAATTGAGGGACCTTGGACATCATATGACTGCTTTGGAGTCGGATTCGCTAGTGCTTGTGAGCAGGATAGTCGAATCAGCAGGTATAGAGTGGGAGGACATAGGTATCACTGGGTCTCAACTGCTGGGTCTTAGTATCGATGCGTCAGATATCGATATAGTTGTCTATGGTTCTGACGCTGCAAGAAAGGTGTATTCGATAATGGATGGCCTTTTCAGAGATGGGATTGTGGAAAGATACAGTGGAAGACGTCTGTGTGAACATGTGAATTTCCGTTGGGGAGGAATAGGTTCTAATTCAGCAGTTTTAGGAAGAATTGAGGAGAAGAAGTACCTGCAGGGGATCTTTAGAGAGAGGGACTTCTACATCAAGCTGGTCAAGCTTCCATCCGAGTTAGATTATGGGTATGAGGACAGAATCTATAGGCCGTTGGCATTGCGAAGTGAAATCTGCAGAATCACAGACAATTCTGATTCTATATTCACACCTTGTGCATATCTTGTTGACTGCGAATCCTGTTCAGCAGTTGAGAGAATTGTGAGTTTTCGGGGAAGATTTGCAGAACAAGCTAGTGTGAGTAGCATTGTTGAAGTGAATGGAGTAGTTGAACTTGTTAGCGAGCTGGATAGCGGTAAGGAGTACAATCAGTTTGTTCTTGGAGAAAGAAGCACGGACTACATGATTCCGTTTGAATATGGACATAAGAACAGCATGTAGCATCATTGAGATTCTCACGGAGAAACTTGTTCACACTACGGATTTGTGAATGGCGCCATATTTGTGAATGTCCTATGGTAAAGACCAGTCATATCGTCATCTAAGAGGCAAATGGAGCCCATAAGTGCGCTAGCTATTGTGAATAGCGACACCCCTTCGTTTCCAGTGGAGATTCGTTGGGAGAGGTCTTATAACCCCTATCGCTATTCACAGTATTATAATCGCTGTGAATAGCAGAGAGCATGGAAGAAAGCTCTTAATTTGGATTTAAAGGCATCAAAACGTCGATATGCTGCATTAGAGCAGTATTAGTATCTAATTCATTATTACAAGGGGCTGACAAGCTTGATATTGATACTTAGAGGATATATCGCCATTACCTCGATATGCACGATTCACATACTCACACTTATCTAGCTACCAATGGTATGTTCTTGTGAATAGAAGATTGGAGTGGAATGCATTTTGGGAAGTGAACGAACTGGTTTCATCTATGAATTCACTTATAGCTCCGCTCCAGGCCTAGACGAGATTTTTCAATGCAAGTATGTTACACCAGATGAGGCATTGACAAGATTCAAGAAGATCCTTGCAATGACCGAGTCGCCATTTGATTTCAAAATCGTAATCTCTAATGAAGCGACACGAGAAGAGTCGAGCTTTCAGGTGAAAGGCACCGTTGATGAAATGCTTGCAAAGTTCCGTGTTTTTCTTGAAACAACGACCGGCCAGACGCTATCACCTGTCTCTCGGGAAGAACACACTCTTTCGTTTGAGAAAGTGAGCCCTGAATCTATGAGTAATTTCGAGAAAATGCAGATGATCATTTATGCATCATTCAAGCACGGCAAGTTCTCCTCATTGGATGTTACAGAGATATATGAGGGGACATTTGGCGAGGATTTGCCAAAGAGTACAGCCTCTACATACTTAGCAAGGATGTGGGACAGGGGCAAGGGTCATCTTGAGAGGTTCGGTAATAGGTCCGGTTATACCTATAGATTGAGAACTGAGCTGGACGAGGTGCAGAGTGAAACTCAACGGGCAGAAGAGATACTTGCAGCTATTGAGATTCAATTTGAATAGTATGTGCTACGCAATCACCGTTTCAGTCACTGGCTGGAGGATAGAGACTCTTACGCTGAAAGGTCCAACTCCGTCCAAGTTTCCTGTAGGTGTTGATGTACCCTAAGTGCTCTATGTTTCAGTATCTATCACACTCCGTTTTTCTTCGAACTCGATGCCTAATTCCTCAAGTTCATCCAATATTGGATTGTAAAAGTTGGGAATGACTGGTCTGTGTACCCCTGTGACATCGATTGTTCCTTCCAGAATCATACGGCTGGCAATTGCCACGGGCAAGGCAACCGTCCTAGACATAGAACTGTCTCCGTCAGGAATTCCATAGTCAACCAATGTTGATGTGACTTTCTCCTTCCTATCTGGATACTGGATTACGAACTCGTGATGCATTATAATCATATCACGTTCTCCAGGTGCATATTGCATCTTATCTACAAAGAGATGGCAAAGAGCATCAAGTCTGGTGTCAATATCCTCAGGTATTTTGATGCCCGAGAATAGTCCCAGCCATTCAAGTCGATCTAGGATGGGGCTATCTGAATCCACATCAATCTCTTTGGCTACCGCTAGGCGTATGTTGCCTTCATCAGACCCTATCGCATCGCGAAGCATCTGAGAGTATGTCACCCCTTTGAATGACTCTTCGTTGAGAGAAAGCAGGCCGAGGTCTGCAATCTTCTTGAGTGTAGAACACCAGCCCACATTGCGATAAGTGCCGCGTAGCATAGTCTGTGTTTCTGGGATGTCATAGATACGAATGTATGACATACTGTCACGATTGGGATATCCCTCGAATTGACCCATGCCTGGGACTTCTATGATTCTGCAGTTATCAAAGAGATCCTTACCAGAAATGGTCACCTCTTCTCCGTCTTTTAGAAAGTGTGCATCGTTTCTTCCGGCGAGTAAGACTCCTCGCGGACTCCACGATAGCTTGTACCCGAAGGGATTGTTGTTGGCATCTGGTGCGGGAAGCCCCCCTGTGAACGAAGTGAAACTGATTATTTCACCGCCATTCTCATGAGCGTCGTCAATAATCTTCATAGCACTCATGTGATCAATGCCAGGGTCGACTCCACATTCATTGAGAAGTAGCACTCCAGCCTCCTTAGCAGGCGCATCAAGGTTCTGCATATCTTCAGAGATGTAGGAGGTTGTGCAGAAATGCTTTCCATATTTCAGTGCAACCTTTGCAGCTTTGACATGGAATGTATAGGGAAGGAGTGAACAGACCAAGTCAGCCTCTGATATCAACTTGTTCAGGAGCTCGTCATCTTTACTTATGTCAAATCTCACAGCTTCTGTGTTGGCACACTCACGTATGAGCTTCTCTGCTTTCTTCTCAGTCCGACTGGCCACGGTTACATGATATCCTCTACCAGAAAGATACTGTACATAGGGTCTTGCAACCAGACCAGCACCTAGGCATAACACTCGTTTCATTGTAGTCACTTCTCCAAGTATTTCTTCAGATGTTCATACTCTTCTGTCAGTTCTCCACGATAGACAATAACAGCCTTCTTCAGCTCATTCGGAAGTTCTAATTGTTCAAAGTCATCTGTGAAATCGGCCTTTGCAAGGGGCGGTATGAACTCAAGCAATGTTTGACTAAAGGATGTTGATGATTCGCGAGGGAGTTCACAGGGCAGATTGTCGATAGCCATGACAACCGGTCCCTCCTCAGTGATTTCTAGCTTCGCCTCATCCTTGTCCATTAGATATGTGAAGGCGGGTTTGTCGGGCTTTGTAGTCCGAACGGTGAACTCGATTGCGCCCCGGATATCACAGGATATGTCACCGATAACCAAGAGACGGTTGTTAGATCTTTGCCAGATGTCGCGAATCTGTTCCCTGGTCAGAAGCCGTGGATATTTCTTTGTCCAGTATATGCAGTTCATTAGAATGGTGAGATAGGGAGCGTATCTGTGAAAGATTCCCGAGTATTTCTCGCTGCCGTGTTTGTAGTAGTCCTGTAAATCGAACTGAACATCTGGGTTCTTGGGTTCGACCATATCCTTCTCTTTGAATACACACTTGTAGATGATGTCGTTTCGAGATTCTAAGGTAGAGAGGCTCCCAGGATCTACGGTCTCGTGCGGCAGGATGTCAAACATCTCTTGAGCACCACGAGAAACATTACCATAGCCAGCAAACCCAACTACAAATGGAACCAATGAGGCAGGAAGTCCGTCTTTTTTAATGCGTTGTGCAACTTGCTGGAAGACCTCACGGAGACCGTCGAGACCATCACAATCTAGGGTTGGCTTCATATCCGAGAAGGGGTTTGGAGCGATTTGCTTCTTGTCAAGGAGTTCTCCGAACACTCGCAAGGTGTCCGACATTCCTGCCATTCCTGCCCAGTTTCCGAAGTAGATGAGACGTGTTCCTTTTTCGCTAGTGACGCATTCGTAGTCGATAAGAGTGGCTCCAGAATCTATCAAGTCTTGGAGCATGTCCATGTTGTGCTCTTGGCCCTTGATTGTGTGGCTGAAGAAAACGTACACCTTGTCTTTCTCAAAGAAGCCTATTGGCATCTCCTTGATCCCAAGTATTACATCTGCTCCTTCTCCCTTCAATGAGGAGATGGAAGCCCCTACTTGTGAGTATGCACTTTCTGGAAAGACGCGTTGTTCATTAGGTTCTACAATGACGTCTATACTGTAATCTTTGACTAGTTGGGATACATGAGATGGAACAAGCGGCACACGTCTTTCAAATGCTTTCTCTTCTTTTCTAATACCAATCCTATTCACTCGCAAGTCACCTCACAATGCTTAGGTAGCCACAGGAACCACTCGCGGTTCTTCTCCTGCATTAATCTTTCCGTCTGAGAGATTATGCCGGTGATACACGATTTGAAAACTGGAACACGTGTTCTTAGTCTTGGGATAGTAGTATGGTCTACCTGTATGTCTACGACTGTGAGAAGGCACGTCAGACAAATGCAAGACGAGTAGCCTTCACTAAGGAATTGTACGGTTTTGTCTATTCTTGGAAGACAAAGAGTGGTAAGAAAGAGAAGCGGAGACCTGGATTACTAGATCAATGTCCAGCTTCCGAGGCTGTTGCCAATTCTGCGATCCTTGTACCTGACAGTTGTAAGAGTATGTTTGACCACCTCTTCGAGGAGTATAACGATATTCTTTCCACTATTGTTTTTGAAGTTGTACAATTCGATAAAGTCTAGCCTTGGAACACGTGTTCCAAGCGATTGCAGACCCCTTCATTTCCAGTAGAGCTTCGTATCAACTAAGCATCGTCCGCTAAATTAAGCAAAAATATAAATAGCTGTTATGCCAGCTGCTCTTATCTCCATTTTAATAGTGTATAGTAGTACCCGCTGTCGCAATACCCCATTTTTTGCCTTCTAGTGGAAACGAAGGGGTGAATCGGGAGATCCTCAACGGAGCCATTTACTAGAGTTTGGAACACATGTTCTAAGAACTCGTCGGCATATCACGAACCAAAAGACTGATACACATTTCGCAATGTTGCTCGCTCGTCTTTGTAGATGATCGCCCTAGTGAGGCACTGAAATGACCAAGAGGAAGGAACTTCTGGCGGACTCTGTTGGGACTCGTCATCTTTTACTTGCTAATGAAGCGATCGCTCGGGGTACCTTCGAAGCAGGTGTTCGCCTTGTGGCTCTCTATCCAGGAACACCGAGTAGTGAGATAGGGAACAACTTGTTTTCAATGGCTCCTCACATTCCTAATTTCTACTTCGAGTTCAGTAGTAATGAGAAGGTCGCAATGGAGGTAGCAGGAGCGGCTGCTGTCGCAGGAGTGCGTTCAATGATGGTATGCAAAGGCCCAGGACTGAATGTAGCAGCGGACCCTTTCATGACCCTTGCATATGTTGGCGTGCGGGGAGGCATGGTCATTGTGGTAGCCGACGACCCCAGTATGTGGAGTTCTCAGAACGAGAATGATTCCAGATACTATTCACTCATGACAAATATGCCTATGGTGGAACCCGCTGACCCTGCAGAAGCAAAGAGCATGCTATTGGAGGGCTATGAAATCTCCGAGAAACTGGAGCTCCCAGTAGTTCTTCGGACAACTACACGAGTAAATCACTCGAGATCACCCGTTACTTTCGGGCCCATTCAAGACCGTCCCAAGCATGTGGAATTCGAAAAAGAACCGTTCAGATTTGTCCCGGTTCCATCAGTTGCAAGGACACGTCATCCTTGGTTGCTCCAACAGATTGAGAAAGCCAAGGGCATCTCAGAATCCACCGATCTTAACTTCACTGAGGGTGAGGGCGAGCTGGGCATAATCACAAGCGGCGTAGCATACAACTACGTCGTGGAGGCCCTCTCAATCATGAATCTCGATGCTGAAGTACTGAAACTCGGTATGACTCATCCTGTTCCAGAAGACAAGATTTCCGATTTCTTGAAACGTCATTCGAAAGTAGTCATTGTAGAGGAGCTCGAACCCTTCTTGGAAACACACGCTCGCAGGATTGCTCACCTGAGGAAAATCGATGTTGACATTCTGGGAAAGGAACAAGGATATTTCCCCAGAATATATGAGTACAGTCCTCGGATTGTCATGAAAGGAATATCAGAGGCTATTAATCGTAATACACCAACTCTCTGGGAAGCGCTTGAGAAGAAGGCGGCAGAACTCCCCGACATTCCACCACGACCTCCTCTCCTCTGTGCTGGATGTCCTCATCGGGCAAGCTATTATGCCATAAGGACGGCAACTCGCGGAAAGGCAATCTACCCCTCAGATATTGGGTGTTATACGTTGAGTATTGCACCCCCACTTGAAACCGCAGACATACTCTTTGATATGGGATCGTCTATAACAACTGCCTGTGGGCTTGCACAAGTAACCGACCAAGATGTGGTTGCAACAATTGGGGATAGCACGTTCTTCGCATCTGGACTCGCCGGTGTTGCAAATGCAGTCTACAATCAGCATCCTGTTTCTCTTGTCGTATTGGATAATCGCACCACAGCAATGACTGGTCATCAGCCACATCCTGGTACGGGTCTAACAGGCATGCAGGAACAAGTTGAACCCCTAGATATAGCCAAGGCTTGCGAAGGTCTTGGAGTAGAATATGTCAAGACTATTCGGCCGTTTGACTCTGTTGCAGATATGGTCAAGGAGGTTCGAGAGATGGTAAACTGGGTACGTGAGAACCAAGCACCTGCAGTTCTTGTATCGAGAGAACCTTGCGCCTTGCTCACGGCGGCAGAGAGACGACGAACGGAAGAGTACCCGCCTCAGTACTATGTCGACCCCGAAGTCTGTAACGCATGCAAACGCTGTCTCAACCGGTTATCATGTCCAGCCATGTATGAAGATCCTGAAACAGGCAAGGCTGTTATAGACGAAACGTTATGCAATCTCTGTGGTACCTGTGTAGAAGTATGTCCGCAGGGTGCAATCAAGCAGAAGGAGGAATAGATGTGAATGCAAACTCAGCTGACATCGTGAACATAGTGATTTCAGGAGTTGGAGGCCAGGGCGTTCTCACTCTAGCTGAGATAATGGCCAAGGCTGCACTGGCAGATGGACTCAATGTCCGGGTGGGTGAGATTCATGGGATGGCACAGAGAGGGGGTCACGTAGTCTGTACTGTACGAATTGGTTCAGACGTTAGAGGACCGATTGTTGATACAGGAACCGCAGACATCCTTGTCGGATTTGAACCGGCTGAAACTCTAAGAGAGATTTCCCTGATTAAACCAGGCGGCCATGTACTCATGAACTCGCACGTTGTTTATCCAGTTGCAGTCTCCATGGGAAAAGCAGAGTATCCTTCTGAAGAAATCATAGAATCCTCCTTGCGGAGTTTCACTGAAAAGATAATCAAATTTGATGCTATGAAGTTCGCAAAGGATGCCGGCAGTCCCCGGTCTATGAACATGGTCATGTTGGGGGCAGTTATAGCTTCGTCAATTACACCGATTAGCGAGAAGACTGCCTTAGAAACCATCACTTCGTCCTTTCCCGGTAAGTTTGAATCCATAAACAAGGCTGCTTTCAAAAGAGGGCTGGAAGAAGTTAGGAAATACATCTGACCCAAAGTCATGTGGTGTATTATTAGTAATACATACTCAAGAAACGTTCTTTGCTCCGATGACAAGCTGTCCGAGAGAGATTCCTCCGTCGCCAGGTGGCACTTGCTCGTGGATAAGCGGAGTCAATCCTCTCTTGCTAACCTGATCAATGACAGATCTTGTTACAATCCCATTTAGCGCCACTCCTCCCGACAAACCGATATGCTGAAGACCATGTTGTTCCGCGATATCACAACTTGCATCAGCTAGGCTTGCACCTAAGGTATGTAGGGCTGCGTATGCAAGCCCCTCTCGGGACACTCCTGATTGCCTGAGTTGTATTACTTGTAATAACAAGTTCCTTGTATCTAGATTCAGACCATCTTGAGCCTCGAGGAAGCGAGCTTCGAGTTGGAGTCCCCTATCGTGTGCTATAGCTTCAAGACGCATTGGACATTCTCCATCGTATGTATTCTCTCCACATACGCCTATAGCTAGTGAAACTGCATCTAGAAATCTGCCGGCACTCGTCGTATCGACAGTATTGATACCTTTTCTTAATGACTCATACACCATAGGAATAGTATTAGAATCGGCTGGGGTTCCAAGTGCAATATCATGACCCCTTGACAATTCCAGTATCTGTGAGAGATCAATCTCATCATCTAAGATTCCCAACAAGGACCTTGCCGCATATCGTGCTGACAAATCTCCTCCGGGAAGGGCACTATGTCTAAGCCCTCCGACTCGTTGGTATTCATCATAGTTTCCTAGAAGAATCTCACCACCCCAAGCGTCTCCCGTTGGTGCATATCCATATCCGTCAACCGTAATACACACAATACGAGTATCAGGAGGCAGGTCATGCTCTGCAATCAGTCCCGCTAGGTGTGCATGATGATGCTGAACCCTGATTAACGGAATATCAAGGTCTCTACTCATCTCTTCGCCTAATTCGGTGGTGAGAAACTGCGGGTTCAGGTCACATGCAACAAAATCAGGTCTGGGCACATCAATCAGATGTTTGATATGATCTAGTGCATCAGACAGGAAGTTGATGGTTTCCACTTTGTCGACATCACCAATGTACTGAGTAAGGTAGGCGTTGCTAGCCTTGAGCACAGATCCCGTGACTTTCTCTTCAGGTCCAACGGCAATACCGGTCAAGTCGCCCCAAGGACCACGAACCCCTATCGGTTCTGGAACATAGCCACGTGAACGACGAATAAAGACAGCCTTGGAGTTGGTTAACGGTTTAATGACAGAATCGTCTGCCCGTTGATGAATTCGTCTATCATGAACAAGAGAGAAATCAGTAATATCTCTCAGGTCTGAAACAATCCTGTCTGGCTCAATGTACATGGGGACACCGGACGGATTTGCACTCGTCATAATCAATGCGGGTTCATCTGTATACTTGAATAGCATATGATGCATCGGGGCATAGGGCAGCATTACTCCTATGCTATCTAGGCCAGGTGCAATCTCATTGATTGAAGACGGAGGTATTACACGTGATACATCATCTCCAACAGTCAAGAGAACAATAGGCCTTCTCCATGATAAGAGCAAGTCTTGTTCCATATCACTGAGGTCAAACTGTGCCTTGATGGTTTCGATATTCCGAAACATCACAGCAAAGGGACGAGATGACTTTCGCTTCCTCCGACGCAATTCGCGAATTGGATCAGGATCTGTCACTATTGTGGCAAGATGTGTACCAGCTATTCCTTGTAGCGCTACAATCTTACCTTGGTCAAGCATGGATACAGCAACAGCAACAGGCTTTTCGTCTTCCACTAAGTTTCCTTGCTTGTCAACAAGCCTGTAGGAAGGGCCGCACTTCTCACATGCTGTGGTCTGAGCGTGGTACCTTCTATCCAGCGGGTTTGTATAACCCGTATTACAAGTATTACACAATGGAAAATCGTCCATCGTTGTGTTGGGTCTATCATAAGGAAGGTCAGTGATAGTGGAGAAGCGGGGTCCACAGGCAGCACATGATGTGAAGGGGTAGAGATACCACCGAGAATCCGGATTGAATAAGTCTTCGACACAGTCCTGACATATTGCTATGTCCGGTGGAATCTCAGGTGCAGCGTCCTTGCTTCTTCCGGTCGATGATTTCTTAATAACGAAGTCATTGAATTCCCCGGTTGGCTCCATCCATTCAGTATCCAAAGTTTCTATGCGGGATATCGATGGTGGATTACTCTGTATCTCCTGGATGAAATCTTGGATCTTCTCTCTTTCACCCTCTGTCACTATTCTAACGCCGGCATCTCCGAGATTGAGGACATAACCTTGTAGAAACCGTTCTTTTGCCAGACGAAAGATGAAGGGCCTGAATCCTACTCCCTGTACTATACCTGTGACATGAATTCCGGCTCTCTGTTTCAACACACTGCACCCCGAAAACCAGTTCTTCGTAGTGATATTAGTTCACCGAAGGGGGAACTGATCTGACAAAGCAATGCAGTCGACTAATGCTATCGTTTCGATTGTGGTCTTCTTAAGTCAAGACAGGTAGTACTAGTGTGAGGATGGTCGAGGCATTTGTCCAAGAGGAACAGCATACCATTCAAAGAACCGGTTGCAACGCCGTCCATTCTGGCAACTGCTCCTGATATTCTGAGAAAGGCACTGGAAGAGAGTGTACAGTTGTCAAAAATGAAAAAGAGGTCAATCCTGATTTCGAGCAATAGCCTAGCCAATCGTTTCATTCTAGAGCGATGGGGGATCCGGCCATCTCAGCGTAGACGATATCGGAATCTTTTCTTGACCGTAAGACGACAGTGCAGATCTCTCTTTGAGAACTTGCTTGCTCGACAAAGAATCGACTGGGACAACAATAGTGAGCGGTATATCTTTGGAGTGTTCAAGTTCGATGAAGTTCGAGGCAACTTAATCCTAGGGTTTGTTCCAGTTGGAGAGCGCACAGAATGGACACTTCCACGATAAGTAAGATGTGTATCATAACTATTACTAGTAATACGCCGCCACTATCAGCTTGAGGAGCTCCAAATACGTGTTTCCAGTATCCCCTTCAGTCTTGCAGCTGACCTGCAGTTGCCTTCAGCTGCCAGCCTTATCATTGGCTCAGCTTCAGGTGTGAAGTCATGAATCCGTTGCAATGCTTTCAGAGCAGCTTCGCTTGTTTCATCTAACGTGGAACAGACCTTTTCCAAGAGAACGGCGATGGCTGATTCAGTGAAGAAGTTTCCCATGGCAAGTGCTGCTGGCTCTGAAACTCTAGGGACGTCACTTCTTTCTACAAGCTTCTGGAACGTAGCTATCGATTCGGCAGCACGGACCGCAATATGTGCATTGAGACCACTCAGATAGCTTCGATACTGTTCTGGACTATCACTTTCTAAATAACCTCTCAATGACTCGCTCACGTAGTAGTCAAGAATAGGGTATGCCCATTGACTGCCTAGGTTCTGAAGATCTTCTATATCATGATGAATAATAGCCGTAAGCAGACGATCATAAACCGGAAGAGAAGGGATGTTACATATCTGCGAGTTGACCTTCACTTGTTTTTCTGTTGTCGTCGTCAAGCCAGGAAATGATACAGTTAATATCTGTATTACATCGCTATCGAGATCGAGGGTTGTACCTTTTACACCTAGATCAGCAAGCAGGCGGCGTCCTAACTCTGTCCCCCACAATCTCTGTAGTTGAACACTTCCATTCACACTGGGCAGAACGAGATTCTCCATTTGACTCTCTTGTAGAGAGTCAATTCTCTTAGTTATGTCAGAAATCCATGAGTCCCCCGAGAAGAATAACAGGTCTCCTGATTGAATCTGTTTCAAAGTATAGTCTTCAATGAGAGATTGGAATAGAACGTTCGCCCTAACGAAACTATCAACCTCATGAAGTCGATCAAGAATCTCTTCAGTGGGAACATTTATCGGTTCAAAACCCGAACATGAGAAGAGCTCGAACAACACTTCTCTGAACTTCAACGGTTCCAGCTTCTTTTTTTGGAATCCGAGTGCTAAAGGGGTAGAATACTCTGCAAGCCGCGCTGAAGCCAATATCTCCACCACATGCTCCCATCCCGAATGCTTCTCAATCTCTGAAATCTGATCTAGAAGTTCCCTTCCTCTTCTATCACCGATTGCATTTGTCATAGATTCTTGAATTCTTGCTGCTTCCAAATTCCTGGAATGTTGCTCTGCCCTTTTGCGCAATTCATCCAGGCGCCGTTTCGCATTCAGTTGTATCACCTAAGACGCAATTGTGCCGCTCAAATAGACCTACCACGTTGTGGATAAGGATTCTCCTCTATCGCGATGCTGTATTACAAGTATTATGTGGAGAGATTCGAGTGCCACGGGCAGAAAGACATACGAATCTAAGCGGAATATACTCGTTCTAGGATTAGAACTATGTATACCCGTATCCTACAATAATAGTGAGTGTGTCGTGTTGATAGAGATCATGACGGCTAGATCCTTCCCGGATCTTCGATCGTCAGTTACGGCATCTCTATCTCCTCAAATACAAACCTCCAAGATGATTCCGTAGCAACGGTTGGAACATGCCTGATTGCTTCAGCGCGGCACACTCGTGCCGTTTTTCTTTTTTTTATTTTCTTGACTAATGTTCTATATCCACATCCAAGATGATAGTATTACAAATATTACATCTCAAGACCCTAGTCGCCTTGTTTCCTCGAATTCTCAGATTTCAAAATCAGCGGAGATGTAAGATCATCAACGGCGCTTAGGATTGTTCTTTCGGCAGTCCGATAACTCTCTAAATCCTCAGTTGAGAGTTCTGCTCTGCCAGCTAACACATCTCTGATGTTTCGATATTTCCGGATTTCCCCTGCAACTTCTTCGAAAGGACGAAAGATATTGAAATCGAATAAATCAAGATATGCAAGTAGAAGCATGGTATGCACTGCCTTGGTTACATTCCGCCGCGCTTGGTGCAAAGTGCGATTGAATGCCCCCCGACTCACTCCCAGTGATCTACTCCCCTCTCGAGACCTTAGAGACGCCTTATCCTCATAGGGCACATTGCCATCAATCAGATCTTCTATGACCAAATCAATCAACAGGGTTTCTAGCTGTACTTCGGTCAAACTACTCCGTTCAAGTAACCCCTTTAGTATAGGCTCCTTCAAAGTCCTCTTCACATTTGATGCAACAGCTTTTGCACTGCTTCGTTTGTGGTCAGAACCGGTCATTCTCAGTCCTCCACCTAATCAATCATGTAATCTCAAATTGCCATATTTTGCATCAGAGCCCATAACTCTTTAAATAGCAAATAAAAAGTTATGAGGGCTTCTTCAGCTTACTCTCCTTTTGTTCGCTTCAACGGATACAACTTTGTATACAACTGACTGTTCAATGCTAAAAAAGGTTGTCATGATATTGGGGAATATCATCGGTTAATTCACAGAAGGCGATCGCATCATGGGTGTATGCTTGGAGGAAGAAAGATGGTTGTAATCTCTGCCTCCTAGCAATTGTATTAGTATCAATAATAGTATTACAACATCTTGCGTCCTCACATCTCATCGGTCGGATTTGAGAATTGTACTCCAAAGGTGGCCAACCTACGACAGACATAAATCAAACACAATAGTGGCATCCCAATATGTCAGATATTGACCCCTTCTTCAATCCAACAAAGGTGGCTCTAGTCGGTGCCTCTGCCGATTACCGGAAACTGGGAAATTCTCTGTTCATGAATCTCCTTGCTTCGGAACTTGAGATTTATCCAGTAACGCGGAGTCGAGAACAGGTCATGGGGGTGAAGGCGTACGAGAGTCTCAAAGAGATTCCAGAACCTGTTGATCTGGTCATTGTAGCTGTCGCTGCAAAGTACTGTCCATCACTGATGAAGGATATCCGTGAGGCAGGATCTAGGAATGCAGTGATAATATCTGGTGGATTCAGCGAATTAGGCGAAGAGGGGGCAATCCTTGAGAACAACCTAGTCAAAGCTGCGAAGGAAGCAGGTGTCAGAATAGTTGGACCTAATTGTGTCGGAGTTTCAAACAGTCGTCTCTTCAACGGCACATTCACGATGATGCCTGAACGAGGCAACATAGCCCTGATTTCTCAGAGTGGTGCCCTCGGAGGAATGATTATCTACACAACTCGTGCAAGAAGAATTGGCATGAGCAAGTTTGCAAGTATAGGCAACGCAGCTGATGTCGGTTTTGTGGAACTTCTTGACTACATGCGCAACGACTCAAAGACCACAGTAATAACAGTCTATGTCGAAGGAGTCGAAAAAGGGCGTGAACTATACCAAGCATTGAAGCGAGCCTCCGAGATTAAACCTGTTGTTGTTCTGAAAGGTGGCACAAGTGAAGCTGGCGCACGGGCTACCAAATCTCACACAGGATCTCTTGCTGGCTCTTCCAAGATCTTCGAGGGGGCAATCCGTCAGGCTGGCTGTGTAACAGCTCCTACTCTGGATACTCTATTCGAAATCGCTAAGCTCTTCGATTACCAACCACTTCCAAGGGGTTGTAATATTGGTATTATTAGTAATACAGGAGGCGCAGGGGTCTTGGCCACAGATGAAGCCTCACGATGCAGACTAGAGATTCCGCATCTTTCTTCAGAAACTCGCGATGGACTATACGAAGTCCTGCCACCTATGGCAGCGACTGACAATCCTGTAGATGTATTGGCAAGTGGTGGGAGAAGAGAATACAGAGTGGCCACCGAGCTCATGCTACGCGACCCAAACATCGACATGCTTCTTGTGCTATGCGGTGTCCCTACATTTGCAGGGATGACGCAGACCGAACACGCGGCCGGCACCTTAGAGGGTGTAAGGACATCTGGAACCAACAAACCTGTGGTGGGTGTCTGGCTTGCCGGCGACGTTGGAAAACCGGGTAAGGATTTGCTTGAGATGAACAGAATCCCATGCTATGATGATCCGTCCACCGCCATTCTTTGTATGGCCCGTATTACACAATATGTCGAGATGCACAAGACTACCAAGGAATGAAATGGCTGTATTACGGTTACTACAACTCCAGGCAGCTCACAATGAATCTGCGAATCTGCTGGTTAGAGGTACCCAATCGAGGAGCACTCTAGCTGGATACAGTAACAACCCTACCGACAAGATAATCGGGAATATCAATGTGCTACATGATCAGGTAGATTCCAAGAACTGCTCAGCTATGCGTGGGAACTCGCTAAAGACTGCAGCTTTCAACTTCTTCTCAACCCACATACTCAGATTGATTGCTTTTGCTTTTCTGATAGCTTGTAAGCACTCCCTAAGATCTGCATCAATCGAAAATGAAACAATAGGGCTCTTCCGTTCTTTGTTCGGAACCGATTCCCGTGTTTCTTCTTCCTTACGAACTCTTGTGGTGGAATCAGAAGCAGCCTCGCCTTCCTCCTTCTCAGATTCCTTTCTGTATTTTCCTAGTAGACTCATTTAACGCACCTCTCTGAGTATGGTATCATAAGCATCTGCAACAAGACTGGCTATCTCGCGGCCAACGGTTGGATCGCCTCGCTGTTTGAAGTTCTCTGCGGCAACTTGTTGACAGCCTCTAGCTAGCATCCGTATATCCCGCGGGTTACCGCCAGCTGCATCATTGATTATCTCGATTGCCTCCTCACTGAATGGGCTGATATCAAAATCCTTCTTGTCAAATTCATCTATGGTTCCTCGCGCATAAGCAATTCTTCTACCAATGAATTCCTTTGCCTTGGCATCATCCAAAGGTGGCACATCCAATGGTTCGGTCCTATCTGCTATTTGGGGAAGGAAGTTCAGCATAGCATTCCAGTATTCGGCAGTACCTGACATAATCAGAGTGACAATAGGTTCATCCAACGGTTCGGGATGTTCTTCGACCATCTCCTCAGTAGGCAAGTCTGCAAGGAATCGCAGTTTGTGAAATGCTGCTTCTTGGTTATCAGCAACATCCTCAATGAAGAGTGCAGTTCTACTTTTTTCCTCCATGTATCGTCTGAGGCACTCTTCTGCCACTGCTTCGATTATTTGACTAGACTCCCAAGAACGCCGATACTTGATACGCAAAGAATCAGCGATTGCTGCAGCCATCTGTTTCTCATAAAGTCCCGTCATGCCCACATATCCAGTGACGAACTTGTTACCTCTTCTATCAGCAAGTGTTGGTAGATCTCGCAAGGCCAAAAGCATCAGTGTGCTCTTGCCAGAACCGACAGCTCCACGGAGAAAGATATGTCTTTCATTTGTCAAGACCAAGTCAACTATTGCGTCTAAGAAATCAGGATGTTCAACGTACAACCGGCTATCTGGCATCTTGAACCCACGGAAGGGAGAGAACCTACAGCCAATCTTCTCTTCCCACATACGAAGAGTCTCTTTGCGCGTATTAAAATGCCGAATCAGAGCCGATTCGTGAATTGCAATTGTCATGTTCTAGACCTCTGAAGTCGAAACTAACATACTGTATCAAGAGTAGTTCTTGTAATACAACATTATGTTATAAGTAATGCGGCTAAATTTCTCCATAAGCAAGCTTTACATATCCTAGTTCCGTAAGGAGCCTCCAAGCAAGTGAGCAGGTTACACAATCTTTTTCTAGTGTCTTCGATTCCTGAACCACACGACCAGAATACACGGAGCCAGACAAAATGAATACTGATAGGGTCCGACACGTACTAAACTCAGTGATGATCATCTCCTTCCTAATTTTTGGTGGTCTTGCTGCAATAATAGTGATAACTGATACCCCACTCAACACGAGCTCGGTGTCATTGCCTTTTGCATTTCTCTTCATCTCCACAATGACTCTAATAGTGACTGGTCAAATCGATGAACGCCCGAAACTCACCAAGAGGTACCTGAGACAATGGATTCTTGTCTGCATCTTCATGATTCTGGTATCTGCACTGGCATACACTTTTGCATGATCGAGGTCAACAGAGTCAAATAGCTGCGGGTGATCAGTGCTTCGCTCCATTGACAAACCAAATGAACGACGTCATCTATGCAACAAAAAGAACACATGCAGATTCTTTTCCTTTCGAAACTGAATAGAAGATAGCAGAAAAGCGTAGGGAGTCCTGGACCGTAGAGCTAACTCAACCATCAACGGAACTATCACTGCAATCCAAGGTCTACTTGAATGGTAATACTACTATTACGATTTCAGTCTAAGGATTGCAGCTGCCAAATCGCCTTTTGTTTCTCTGAGAGCCTCTTTTGCTCGTTCCACATTGACGCCAGCTTGACTAGCCACAAGAGCTGCATCTTCCATTGGGATTTCAATCTCCTGCTCTTTCGATTCCTCACTCTTCTCAGGAGCACTTCCTGTTGTAAGCCCTCGTTCGGAGCGGTCTCCTCCAATCTGATAAGTTTCAGAACCCCCTTGTTTGACCATAGTCACCTGTGGGTTGTCTATCACCCACTCTTTGTCCTCAAATCGAATAATCACTTCTTTGGCACCGGGGATATCCTTCTGTTCAATACCCATCTTCTTCATCATTCGTGCAAGCTGCTTTGGTGACATTCCTCTGAAACCCATTCTGAATTCCTCGTCATAACCTGTCTACTGTTAGTAGCTAGCTCATATTTGTGATGATAAAACGCTTACGTTATACTGTTTCTAAGAGGAAGCCACATCAACATCATAGACCAGATGTACGATATTCGGTGCGTAGCTCTTAATCTCTCGTACATTATAGGATGTCGAGAAGCCAGCTGCTGATCCTATTGAACCTATGGTCCTCCCAATCGAATCTCTCTCGTGCATTGGTGCTGCAATGTGCATATGAACAACGCCCCCACCAGCCTTCAACGCTCTGAAAGCATACGGCAAGTAGTCACAAGTGTTATCTAGATACCCCATGACAATCCTATCGGCCCATTCTCTTGGCGCCTCTGCTCTACAATCTCCGAAGATGCCCCGAACTCTGTTCTCTAGTCCATTGAGTACAATATTCTTCTTCAAATACTGGAATGCTTCACGATTGATCTCTATACACGTAACTTCTGCGCCTCCCGTCTTGGCCATATGTATTCCAAACTGTCCCACACAAGCAAACATATCAAGAACACGTTCATCTTTATGAACGCTGGACCCCATATGCATTCTTTCAGCTCGGTTTCCACCACAGAAGGTCACCTTCCTCGGGTCCAGTCTGAATCGAACTTGGTTCTCCATATGTTCCGTTTCCGTATCTGGATCTCCCGTTACAAATTGATATGATGGTATTCTATGTTCACCAGAAGTTGGCCCTTTCCGGACGAGAATGCTCTTGCCTCGTGATTCATAAGCAAGACTCAACTCAGCAATCTCTTGTACGAAATCTCGTAGAGCAGAATCAACATCAAGTAGGATAACATGTCCTATGAGGTGATAGCCCCTAGGTAATTTTGCATCTTCGGGGATTCGCCCTTTCAATCCACGCTTAAGATAAGTACGATATCTCATTCACTTCACAATTACTGGAGTATTCTATCTAACAATAGATTCCACTAGGTGCTTGGTCACCTGTACCGCGTGTCTTTACTTTGCTTATCGCTTTCCGAAAATCATCCTGACCAACACAGACTCTACCGTCTCGGATTGTGAACATTCCTGCTTCTGTGCACATTGCTTTAATGTCAGCTCCAGTGGTTCCCTCGGTTGCAGACACCAAGAACCCAAAGTCCAATTCAGAATCTATCTTCATTCCACGTGTATGAATCTTGAATATCTCAAGTCGGCTATGACTATCTGGTTTTGGGAACTGGATTATCCTATCGAAGCGACCTGGTCTTAGCAGGGCGGGATCCAGAATATCTGGTCTATTGGTAGCGCCTAGAACTGCCACCTGCCCCCTAGCCTCAAAGCCATCCAGCTCACTAAGAAGCTGCATGAGCGTACGTTGAACTTCTCTGTCCCCTGAAGTTGCAATGTCTAGCCGATGAGACCCTACCGCGTCCAGCTCGTCAACAAAGACAATCGCGGGAGCCTTCTCCTTTGCTAACATGAAGATTTCTCTCACGAGTCGTGCCCCCTCGCCTATGAACTTCTGGACTAACTCAGATCCGATAACACGGATGAACGTAGCATTAGTTTCATGGGCAACCGCACGTGCGCATAGGGTCTTTCCGGTTCCCGGGGGTCCTGTAAGAAGAACACCCTTAGGAGGTTCAACACCCACCTCAGCAAAAACATGAGGCTTCAAGAGCGGCAACTCAACTGTTTCTTTAATCTCATCCAATTGCTCTCTGAGACCGCCTATGTCCACATATGATACATCTGGCGCCTCTTCAATCTCCATAGCACGAATCATTGGGTCACGTGAAGGCGGAAGCTCCTGAGTGACAGAAAACGATCTCTGATTCAGAGCAACCCTCATACCAGGGCGTAGCTTATCCCTTGAGATTGATGAAGCGACATGAACAACGAAATTCGGTCCTGTGGAACTCTTCACTATCGCTCTTCCATCTTCTAGTATGTCGATTATTGTTGCAGTTATCAGTGGTGACTGTCTGAGCTTTTCAAGCTCGGTTCTAAGTGTCTGCGTTTCTTTCTCAAGCCTACTGCGTTCTGCCTGTAGAATCTGCTTCTCTGTTTCTAATGCCCTAAGTCGACGCTCAAGGTGTCGTGTATAGCTTTGTGTATACGACGAGTCATCTAGGCTCCCATCTTTCTTAGCATCGGTAGTACTTGGCATGCAGTAGCACCTCAACTCCTCATCAACTACTAGTTTTTTAAGGCTATCTTTGAGGTTACGGCGTCATCTTGGACTATTGTAATATTAGTAATACGACATCTTGCAGAATCGACCTTTGAAGATTCGTGGTGAGTTGATAATCTTTATCTGTCAAGAAGTGGTGTTCTGCTACCAGAGGACAATCTAATGCCCAGCTGTGAGCTATGTGGCAGACAGATGAAAAGCAGAGGTCGGCAAGTTAAGATTGAAGGCGCCGAGATGCTCGTCTGTTACGAATGTGCCATAAAATTCGGTGGAGCTACCAAGAGCCCACACGGCTCGAATTCACCAGCAAGATCTAGTGGCCGCCCCGCCTGGTCGGGAAGTCGGGGTTCTTCCTCCACACAGACAGCCCGCGCACCCGTGCAACGCAATAAACCGAAGAAGAAGACCCGCTCTCAGGGCGTCACTCTAGATGACATGATTCTTGTGGAAGACTATGCTGAGAAGATTCGTACTGCTCGCCAAAGAGCGAAACTTAGTCAGGATGAATTGGCACAAAAGATAGGTGAGAGAATCACGACCTTGCAGTCCATAGAATCCGGACGGCTCAAACCGACAAAGAAAGCAATTCGAGGTCTAGAACGAGAGCTGGACCTCTCTCTTCTGGAACCTATTGCAGCAGTTCCAGTCAAGACGTACAAGAAGGATTCCTACAAGGGTACTACTCTGGGTGATGTCGTAAAGGTGAAGAGAAAGAAATCACAAAAGGGGAACTAACAGTACCGCTTCTTTCGGGAAGGTTACAATATCAAGACTCAACATCTTGGGAAAGCATCATCAGGTCAGAGCTCTTATATAGTATCCAATCTAATAATATAGTTGGTGCAAATCTCTGCTTGGCAATTTTGGATATCATCAATGTCTAGTCAATTGGCCAACAGATATGTACTAAGGTGACTACCTAGATGGCACATCCCAGCTTCAACAATGACCTATTCAGACTAGTAGTCGAGGAGATCGCCGGCAAAGAAGGCGTTGAAGTCGCCACAGTACTTGTCAGCTCTGACGAAACAACTGATGAAGAAATCGCAACGAAGACCGACCTCAAGTTGAATGTCGTACGTCGAATTCTTTACAAGCTCCATGACAATCACCTTGCATCATATCGTAGAATAAGAGATACCGATACCGGGTGGTTTCTCTATTTCTGGAAAATCGATCCAAACAAAGCACAAGCTCTAGTAAACAGGAAGAAACGAATGGTACTGAATCTTCTTGAACAGCGATTGGAACACGAAACCAACAATGACCTATATGCATGCGTGAATAGAGACTCATCTCCTGTACCCTTTGAAGAGGCGATGAATCTTTCATTCAGATGCCCCGTCTGTAATGGACAACTGGAATACGTTGACAATGAGAAGGCGATAAGTTTTCTTCGTAAGCGAGTAGAAGAGCTCAAGGCCGACCTTGAGGCCACAAGTACGACCTGAAACTGGCATTCTCATTATATTCTGTCTGAAACTGAAGGCATTTCATCTACATGAGGAAAATTACTGAGGTATCTGCTTGAAAGAACTGGTTCTTTTCACAAAGATTTATGGGGCATACAGAAATCGGCTTCTCTCTAACTTCAGGGTTGACCTTGAGGAGAAAACACAGAACCTTGAGGTTCGGGTACAAAACGCCGGTTCTGACGAACGAGGCCATCTGACGTGTCAAGCTATCGGGGAGGACGAAGAGTTCCTGAAGAATGTACTAGAGATGGAATATGGTCAGACTCACACTTTCGACGAGATTGAGATTGGAAGGGAATACAACGGCCAACTCATCGACGTTGGTCATGTAGGCTATGGAATCTACATAGACATTGGAGTCATCGCACCAGCTTTCGTCGATGCTCTAGTGCCTCTACATCGAATGCGTGATCAGATGAATATGGAGAGAGCCTCAGTGAGGGGTATTGCTGACGCTCTGACATTGGCTGAGCATCTCCCTGTAAGAGTCATCATTGCTGATAAGAACCCCCATGAAAGAACACTAGAGGCAACTCTTGCTGATTCCACAATCCAGAGATTCGACTCCTGGCTTTCTGATGATCATGATAGACTACTAGTTCTCGGTTCCAGCCTGGCAATGATTCATGGTGCTCTACAGCAATCCGGCCACCAAGATGATATCTATCAAATCGAAGATCTAGGACACCACGAGTATTGTCTGGTATGCAAAAGAACTACAAATGCAACCGGCATTATCACTGAAATAGGTCCCCTCCTACGGGGTGTTCCAATTCACCTTTTCATTCCTGACGAAGCAAGGAGTAAGAGAAATGACAAGGCTTGACCGATGGTTGGTAAAAGAGGGTCATTTCTCGTCTAGACAGACTGCAAAGAGAGGAATCAACTCCGGCTATATCATAGTAAATGGGCAACCTGCCAAGCCCTCAACAAACATAGATGATAGCGATTCTGTCACAATTCTTTCTGAACCTCTGGACTATCCCGTCGGATTCGAGAAACTGAAGCGAATCAATGAGAGCTTTGGGTCAGGGATAATTCAAGAGGGGGCCATGGTTCTGGACGTTGGAAGCTCAGCTGGGGGCTTTCTTCTGTATTGCTCAAGAATTGGAGCAAACTGCATAGGAATCGAGATTTCAGATAGGTTTGCAGAGAATCTACTTACGATTGCCAAGCAATACGATAACATTTCTATCATAATTGGTGATGCATTCTCAATCGACCCGAAGGCCGTATACTCTGAGGGTGAGGTTGACGCATTGCTGATTGATGTGACCACGAATTCAGATGGAACACTTCGGCTGGCACAAGGATATGCCCATCTCTTGAAGAATGCTGGTTGGCTCGTCCTAGCTATCAAGATGGACTTCCATCAGCATTCTGCTAAGCAGATACGCTCAGAATTGGCTGAAATCGGATTCTCAGATATCAAGGCACTTGTACTATCCGACTCCAAGCACGAATTTCACATGATTGCACGGCGTCACTAGGGAATTCTTTTATTGGATACATCATCTCCACACTTCGGAAGATGAGTCCGTTCTTGATGAGATACTGGCCATCCTCCTTCCGGGGCGGTAGTCTAGCTCGGCTATGATGTCTCGCTTACACCGAGAAAACAGACGAGATTCTCGCTGTTCTCGACGGTCGCTGGTTCAAATCCGGCCCGCCCCACCATCCAGTATGGACCCTTCCATCTGCTCTCACAACTTTGAAGAGCGCACATGTGGAGTACAGGTGCAATAGGTTATTCATGCGGGAGTTGCCAAGCCCGGTCAAAGGCGGCGGACTTAAGATCTGATGAACTACGGGGTCAAGGAATGAGTCATCCGCTCTCGAAGGAGTCCGAGGGTTCGAATCCCTCCTCCCGCACCATCAGCAGCTCCAATGAAAAGAAAAAGACTGAATACTTGGAGAGAACAACCATGATCTATAGAAACCTAGAGTTTCCTGAAGGCTTCCTGTGGGGCAGCGCTGCCTCCTCTCATCAGACAGAGGGGGGTAATAGAAACGATTGGCGCGAATGGGAGAAGATACCTGGAAAGATACGAGACGGCAAAGACTCAGAGATTGCTTGTGATCACTATAATCGTTATGAAGAGGACTTTGATTTGGCGAAGGAATTTGGCCACCAAGTCCATCGGTTCTCCATCGAATGGAGTCGCATAGAGCCACGTCCGGAGAAGTGGGATGAGCGAGAGATAGAGCACTATCGGAAGGTTGTACAATCACTCATCGATCGTGATATCCAACCAATGGTGACTCTCCACCATTTCACAAATCCCCTCTGGTTCCGTGATATGGGTGGGTGGCTGAATGCTGAGAGTCCGGAGATATTCGGGAGATATACTCGGAGGATTGTCGATGCTTTATCAGACTATGACATCATCTGGAACACAATCAATGAACCTATGGTCGTTGTCGCGATGGGGTATCTATATGGCGAATTCCCACCGGGTCTGAAGGACTATGCAAAGGGGCTACTCGTAGCCGGGAACCTGTTGAAGGCACATGGACATGCTGCTACTGAAATCCGCAAGGTGCATGAGTCAAAAGGGATTGAACAACCACAGATTGCACCAGTACTCAGCTGTTCATATTTCATGCCCCATGACCCTGAGAATGATGATGATGTGGAGTTGGCAAACTATTTGGACGATCTGTATAATCATATCTGGATTCGGGGCGTGATGACCTCGACCATTCCTGAGCCCGCTGGCGATGGAAGCAGATATGATCTACTTGATGATTCTGCTGATTTCATTGGCGTCAATTACTATAGCCGAATAGTGGTTTCTTCCGAGTACGATATCATGGCTGGCGAGGCTCCTCCGAAGGACCCGAAGCTTGAACGTTGCGAGGGGTTGGACTGGGAAGTGTATCCTGAAGGATATTATCACGTACTGAAATCGTACTGGCAGAAGTATAGGACCCCACTCTTTCTCACAGAGAATGGTATTGGTACGCAAGACGACAGTCTTCGTTGCAGGTATATCCTACGACATCTTCAACAGGTCCATCGCGCCATTCAAGAAGGGGTTGACATCAGAGGCTACCTAGTATGGTCTCTTACTGACAACTTTGAATGGGCTCAGGGATTTGAGAGCCATTTTGGCCTGATCGAAGTCGATTATGACACGCTTGAACGCATTCCCAGAGAGAGTGCCTATCTCTTTAGGGACATAATCAAGGAGAATGGTCTGACGAAAGAGATGCAATCAAAGCATCTCTTAAAATGAGCTGGCAGACCGTTCTTTAGTATCACGAGGTACCAAAGCTACTAGCATAGTGCGTATACCAAACCTCCTTTCAATAACTCCAGCGCTAGGTATCGCTTTGGGTCTAGCAACCACTGTTTCTGCAGTCCTTTCATCCGTACTACCAATCCAAGCCATCTTGCACATATCAGGCACTCTTTTCGTAGTCATGAGTCTGCACACGAACATCCATAGAATCCGGACGGAAACTCATCCGAGTACCGTGATAATCCAAGGAGCATGTCCAGTATGTAATGGAACAAGTGCATCTGTGGGAAACAGGAAGACAGAAAACCTTCCTACTAGGAATGCCCAGATTATCGCAGAGATTGTCTTCATTATGGTTGGTTTGTTAGTCTCTTTGAATGTAATATGATGCAACAGCTCATTTCACCAATTGGCGAACATTTATGTCCAAGTCCAACTGCAATCGGCTTGACATCCCCCGAGGCGTATGATATATGTCAGGATTAGAGAGTTCCGGATATGATGGTATTGTTCTGAAAAAACTGCAACAGGCAAACGCAAGAGTTGGAGATACCGTCAGGGTTGTCACTGATAGCAGGGATGTTACTGGTATACTCATGCCCCGGGCACAAATCGGGAGCGACCCGGAACACATCGTCATAAAACTAGATAGCGGATACAATATGGGTATCCGGATAAACAAATGTGCTTCAATTCATCAGACTAAGAAAGCAAAAGAAAGGCACAATCATGATACAATTCAGCCCGAACACAAGAAAGGATTGCCCACTGTTTCAATACTGAGCACTGGCGGAACTATTGCAAGCAAAGTTGACTATCAGACTGGTGCAGTAAACCCCGCA
The DNA here is from genome assembly GCA_964558645.1 of uncultured archaeon. Classification (GTDB taxonomy): domain Archaea; phylum Asgardarchaeota; class Thorarchaeia; order Thorarchaeales; family Thorarchaeaceae; genus TEKIR-12S. The sequence continues at coordinate 10,852 of CAZLEV010000020.1, read as the reverse complement.
TTGTCTGCACAGGACCTGCATGATTCCGTTCCAGAACTAGGAGAAAGAGCCAACATCAGAGCCAAAGTCATCATGAGCCGCCTCTCTGAGAATATCTATCCATCCGACTGGTCAAAGATTACGAGAGCTGTGGCCAAGGAAATACGTGCAGGAGTTGATGGTGTCGTAATTGCACACGGAACGGATACGCTCGCCTTTACAGCAGCAGCACTATCCTTCGCACTACAAGATCTCCCCATACCCATAGCTCTTGTAGGTTCACAGAGATCTTCGGACAGACCCTCATCAGATGCGGCACTCAATCTTACAGGTGCCATTGATCTGGTTGGTAATGCAGATGTAGCAGAAGTCATGGCGGTGATGCATGGGCAGACCGACGACATAGCTCTCCTTGCACATCGAGGCACTCGAGTACGCAAATGCCACAGCAGTCGTCGTGATGCCTTCCGTTCCATCAACAGTAGGCCCCTCTATCGGATTGAGCCTCCCCAGATTATGGAGCTCTCTTCCCCCCTCTTTCGCCGCGATAAGGAGAGGGCACTCAGAGTGAAGCCGAGATTCGAGGAGAAGGTCGTTCTTCTAAAGACATACCCGGGGATACAGCCAAGTCTGATTGAGAGTGTAACTTCCACAGGAAATAAGGGCCTGATTCTAGAAGGCTCAGGCTTAGGTCATGCCCCTCGCGGTCTGTATCCTGCAATACGGAGCGCCATTGATGAAGGATTAGTTGTTGGTATGACATCGCAATGCATCTGGGGGCGTGTCAATATGGACGTATATCGTTCCGGCGTAGAGCTTCTCGAGAGGGGTGTCATTCCTCTCCAAGACACACTGGCCGAGACCGCCTTGGTGAAACTCATGTGGCTACTGGCCAATGAGAAGTCGTCTGAAAAAGTGAAGAAGCTGATGACTGTATCTCAGGTGGGCGAGATAGAAATGCGCTCTGAAATGCAAGAATATCCGTCTCCAGAGGAGGCCATCTGAAATGGCCGACTCCCTCGATTTCAAGAAGCTGGGGTTGAAAGTTGGACTTGAAATCCACCAGCAACTTAACACTGCAAGGAAGCTATTCTGCCATTGCCCAACAGAGATACGTGATGATGAACCAGATGGCGGATTCTTACGACGCCTGCGACCTACACAGAGCGAGCTCGGAGAAATCGATCCCGCGGCGCTCTTTGAATTCCAGCGGAAGAAGCTTTTCTATTACGAGTATTACAATGCTACGACCTGCTTGGTCGAAGCAGATGAAGAACCACCCCACGAGATTGATGAAGAGTCAGTAGATATTTCGTTGATAATGGCTCATTTCTTGGATTCGGATGTGATGGACGAGATTCACCCGATGAGAAAGATAGTGATTGACGGTAGCAACACGACGGGATTTCAAAGGACTGCTGTCATAGCCATGGGGGGCAGCATAGTAGTCAATGGCAAACCAATCGGCATTCAGACAATTTGTCTTGAAGAGGACGCTGCACGTAAGATAGATGATGATGAAAAGAAGAATATACGTACCTACCGTCTCGACAGGCTAGGAATCCCTCTCATCGAGATTGCAACGGCACCTGATATCTCCTCACCGCAAGAAGCACAAGAAGTCGCACTCAGCATCGGTCTCTTGTTGAGGTCCACAAAGAAAGCGAAGAGGGGACTTGGAAGTATCAGACAGGATGTCAATGTATCGATAGAAGGGGGAGCAATAACCGAGATTAAGGGTCTTCAGCAACTTGACATGCTTGCCAGCATTGTTGAAAATGAAGCCCTGCGACAAAAGAATCTCCTAGAGATTGCCAGTAGAGTCAAAGAGAGAGGAATCGAATCTGGAGATATCAGAGAGAAAATCACCAATGTTTCATCGGTGTTCCAGGAATCGGAGTCAAAAATCATCAAACGGGCCCTCCAACAAGGTAATGGTGTATATGCTATCTGTCTGCCAGGATTCGCTGGTTTGTTAGGACAAGAGATTCAGCCAGAGAGGCGACTCGGAACAGAATTCTCAGACTACGCGAAATTCTGGGGACAAGTAGGAGGAATCTTTCACACCGACGAACTACCCGGATATGGAATCTCCACGGACGAGGTTGAAGATCTAAGAAACGCGGTATCAGCCAAATCTCAAGATGCAGTAGTCTTCGTGGTCGCAGACGAAGATAGCGGAGTGGACAGCCTCACTGCTGTGTTGGACCGCGCTAAGAGAGCAATGGAGGGTGTACCCGCGGAAACACGCACTCCACTACCAAATGGTGCAACTCGGTATGCTCGTCCCCGTCCAGGTGCAGAACGGATGTACCCCGAAACAGATGTACGTCCCGTCAAGATTACGAATTCACGACACAAGCGTATTACTTCTAACATGCCAGAATCTCTCAAGGCAAAGAGGAAGCGCTTCGTTGAAACACTTGGACTAAGTGAAGAGCTTGCTTCTCTCATTGTACGGTCCCCGAATCTCGACATCTTTGAGAGAGTAGTAGATGAAACAGATATTTCTCCGACCTTAGTTGCTGTTACCTTGGAAAACACACTAGTGAGCCTTAACCGCGAAGGCGTTCCTGTTGAGAATATCAGTGGAGATCTGCTTGTAGAGATATTCCATGCAATACAGGCTGAAAAAATCTCAGCAGAAGCTCTACCGGAGATTCTCCCACATCTAGCAGAAGATCCTGAACGCAATCTAGCCGACATAATCAGCGCTCTGGACCTTGAGGTAGCTGCAGACCGAGAGATCCGTACAATCATCCAGAGAATTGTAAAGGATCGAAGTGACTTCATTCAGGAACAGGGAGAACACTCCGTTGGTGGGTTGATGGGGATTGCCATGAAAGAGCTAAAAGGAAAGGCTGATGGCAAGAAAGTAAAGGAAATGCTAGAGAAAGAAGTCCAACGAATATTAAGAATGCCATGACCACGAGAGATGCAATCTCAGACTAGGAATGTCTGATGCAAACTCCAAATCCAAGGAATTAGCTTCTCCGACCCGAGGACAACCTTAATTAGAGAAATCCGGTGTGCTTGCTTGCTAGACTTCAAGATGAGTTCTAACCTGCCGCAGTAGCCTAGCCTGGTGGGGCGCGAGACTCATAATCTTCTTGGGATTCCCAAGAACCAATCGGGGTCATTGAGACCGCGCCTAATGAGGCATCTCGAAGTCGAGGGATCGAATCATTATCACTTCTTGGTGATGGTGCGAGGTGCCCTCCTGCGGCACCACTCTGTCTTCACAAAGAATCCGTCAATCTATCTTCTGTCATTGAGAAGGTACTCCTATCGTGAGTATAACAGGATGCGGATTTGCAGTCTGAAATCAAGTTGTTTCTAAGCAGGTAGGTTTTTGTGTAGGCACCATTACAATTCCAATGCATCATCACAATGGCTATCACACAGTTATGATGAGGAATGTGTGACGAAATGAACCTCCCCTTCAAGACACTCGATGACGTACAATATGAGGGAAAGCGAATTCTCGTTCGTGTTGACATGAATTGCTCCGTGAATCCCGACACTAAAGAGATCACTGACGATTCGAGAATCAAAGCAGCAGTTCCAACTCTAGAAGAGCTGCGAAAAAGCAAGGTTGTCCTTATGGCCCACCAAGGACGTCCCGGCAGTGACGACTTCATATCATTAGAGCAACATACCAGAATTCTGAGAAACCTTGGCCTCGATGCTCGATTCATTGACGACATCTTCGGGCATGCTGCAAAGGATGCAATTCAAAAGGTCAACATCGGCGAAATCCTCGTTCTCCAAAATGTCAGGATGTTCGATGGAGAGATGAAGAAGGCCCCTATCAAGGAGGTTTCTCAGGAACCAATCGTACAGGAGTTATATCCACTCTTTGACCTCTTTGTCAACGATGCATTTGGGGCTGCACATCGTTCTCAGGCCTCCGTCGTAGGGTTCACACCTTATCTTCCCTCGGTTGCAGGCCGGCTGATGGAAGAGGAAATACGAACCTTATCAGAGGTTCTGTCATCGAAGAAGCATCCTTGGATTCTTGTTCTGGGGGGCAGCAAAGTCGCTGATAAACTGAAGATTGTCAATACACTTCTGGAAACCGGGCGGGCTGATGCCGTTCTAGTTGGAGGCCTTATCGGGAACCTATTCTTAGTCGCCGCAGGCAAGATTCCACTGCACTATGCCGAACCAATAAAGGACTACAAGTCCTTGATACAAATAGCCAAGAATCTTCTCTCGGAATATCAGAACGCAATTCAACTTCCGATTGATGCAGCAGTCGAGCGAAATGGCAATCGTGTAGAGTGCGAATTTGATGAAACAGGTGGTGATCCACTCTATGATATTGGCCCAAGGACCACAGAGGCCTTCACCAAGCGCATAAGCAAAGCGGGTATAGCTTTTGCAAACGGTCCTATGGGCTACTTCGAAAAGGAGCAATTTGCCCACGGAACCATTGCTGTGCTACAAGCAATGGCTGAATGCGAATGTATCACCGTAGTTGGTGGAGGCCACCTTGGTGCAATGGCCGAAAACATGAACCTTGCTAATGAAATCACTCACATCAGTACAGGTGGTGGCGCTGCTATGGACTTCATGACAGGCAAGAAATTGCCCCTCATAGAAGCACTCGAAACCGCTGCAAAGCGAATGAACTCAAAAGCATAACAGTAGAAATAGTGACACTTCGACCCCAGAGATAATGGAGCCCCAGGCGAGATTTGAACTCGCGATCTCCTGATTTCGTGATCAGGACTAGTAGCTTCCTGACATACAAGTCAGGCGCAGTGTCGGCCTGTAGCAAGAAGCTACAGCAGGCCGCTTTGCTACTGGGGCACTTCTGAAGCAACTGAGCCAGTGTTGACCTTAAAAGCTATTCTCTCGGTGATTCGTTAGTAGTGGCATCACACACATGTTTATGAGTACTCGTGCGAACATAGGGGTCAACCACAACCCACTAAACGACCCTATCTGTGTCACACCCACGTGATACAAAATAAAATACCCACGAGAAAGCTAAAATACCGCACATAAGCTTGCATCTGTGTCGATATGTACTACTAGGTGATACCAATTGCAGACCCCTTACACCGATTTCACGCGACTCATCTTCGATCTATTCCGTTCCATGTCAGATATCTTCCAGCCTTTGGGAATACCATTTGGCCCGATTGCGTGGTTCTATGTCTTGACGGTCGTACCGCTATTGGTCATCATACTTGTATTGGTAGTACGTAGGCGAACCTCAACACGAGATGATGTAGCGATTGGCATTCAACGAATCATTGCATCAACTGGAGATGTTTCGAGCGGCATCTCTGGAGCCAAGAAACTGAGCTACATCAAAAACCCCTCAGACGCTCTTATCTTCTTGAAAATCGAAGAGAATGCTGTACAGCAGGCCTTAGCAGCAATCCAGTACTACTCAGACTTGGAGGATTTGAATGAAGATATGAGGCAAAACCTTGTGTCTACATATCAGCAAAGGATGGAGGCAGTGCGTGCGGCTATTGCGAGGGATGAACAATTCAAGGAGATGCTTGACTCTTCATCCGCGGTTGATCGAGCAAGATCTGATTATCTGCGTAAACTTGAAGCTATGTCGGGTAAGGCCGTTGAAGCAGACGAGGGCGGCCCCCCGAGCGTTGGCGTACCGGGTGAAGCCAAGCCTGTAGAACCACAACCATCTGCAGTAGCTCCTCCAAGTGGTGGTCCCCCAAGTGGT
>CAZLEV010000020.1:0-5069 GCA_964558645.1 uncultured archaeon | reverse complement strand
TCCCCCAGGCGGTACTCCTCCAGGCGGTGGTCCCCCAGGCGGTACTCCCCCAGGCGGTACTCCCCCAGGCGGTACTCCCCCAGGTGGTGGTCTCTCAAGTGCTACTGCCCCGAGTGGTGCTCCTTCCAGTGGCACTCCCAAGTCCGGCAGCGGCCCCAAGAGCTCACTTCAGTCTGAGATGCTCGCAGAGATGGAGCGACTGAAGGCATTGATGGGCGGGGACTGATTTTCCGGATCGACTCGCTTCTTTCTACGACCACACAGACGCATCTATTCATCAATAGTCGCACATCCAAATCGATGGGAGATTATTAGGTAGCATGGAAATCCATCATCATGACAGCTCAAAAATGGAAGTTGATCGCAGGAAACGTCTACCAATTACTGGCGGTCTTTGATAGTGATTCTGAAGCTGTCGTTCATGCCCGGGAAGTTCGAGAAGACCGAACTACCGTAATAATCAAGACCCAAGATGAACACTGGGCAGTCTATTGGCGCCCAAGGTCGAAGTGCGAAGCGAATCTTGCCACTCACTGTGGTCTCGTCTAGTTCCTTCCTCTGCCTGCAGGAAGGCTTTTTTCGGTGTATCCCCGTCCCTTATGCAAGGCAAGAGGTATCTAGTATGTCAAGTGCAAAGAAACATGCAGCTAGGAGTGCCGCGAGGTTAATCCCAGAACGTGGGGCAATAGGTCTCGGAAGCGGATCCACCGTAGCCCTCTTTGCGAAGGAATTGGGTAAGAGAATCGTAGACAAAGAGATTGAAGTTTCAGTTGTTCCGAGTTCGTATCAGGCCTATCAACTGGCTATCACAAACCGTATTCCTCTGACGAATCTAGATATTAATCCAGAGCTCCTTCTAACGGTGGATGGAGCAGATGAGGTTGACAAGGACCTGAATCTAACAAAAGGAGGTGGTGGAGCCCTCTTCCAAGAGAAGGTGGTCGCTTCGGCATCTCGTCGACTTCTCATTATTGTGGACGAGAGTAAGATGGTAGAACATCTTGGAACGCAGTGTGATGTGCCTGTTGAGGTATTACCTTTTGCTCTAGGGGTAGTTAAACGCAAGATAGCCAGATTCGGCATCTCAACCACATTAAGAGAGGCACAAAGGAAGATGGGTCCCGTCGTGACAGATAATGGCAACTTCATTCTCGATCTCAAGTTTCCTGAACCAATCGAAAATCCAAAGGAGATTGCAGTGAATCTCAAAATGATCTCCGGCGTCGTTGAAACAGGTCTCTTCGTGAACATGGCGGACGAAGTCCATGTTGGCACTGAGGTGGAATCTTACATCCTGAAACGAGAGTAGGACACTTCCACACTAAGCAGGCAGCAGATGAAAAGAACCAATCTGTGACATCTGGCTGGGCTGACATCTTCCGTGTTATGGCGGGCCCGCCCGGATTTGAACCGGGGAACCCCAGCTTACTCCGAAGAATGGTTTTGGTTCATAGGAGGCTGGTGCCCTATCCGAGCTAGGCAACGGGCCCTGAACAGAAGGAAACGGGCGTCCTGTTATTAAAACTGTCTGCAGCACATGTCTATTTGGATACCTGTCCTGTAATTGTTGCTCCTTCTTCCATAGCATCTACAAGGGTTCTGCCCTGCCGTGTCTTTATACGGATAGAGCTCTCTCCGTTTCGACCTATTACAGTGGTGAATAGATATTGGCCGTCTGCAAAGATATCAATGCGTTGTTTCGAGTACTTCCTGCCAGCGTACACGGTCACCTTCTTCTTAGAGTAGCTGACCGACAACGGCACTGTTTCTCCCGGAGTTCCCCTTTCCCGGCCTCTTCGTTGTGGAAAACCGGGTGATTTCTCGCCTCTTACTGGTACTACAATTCTCTCTCCACCGAAAGTGAACATCTCATATTCAAGAATCCCGGTTTCGAAGTCACGGACCTCTACCACTGGCCGAGAGAGGTCGCGCTGTGATGTACTCATCCCTGTGGGCAGTTTGATCTTCAGTGAGAGCGATGATACCTTGGCGACAAGTCCTGCCTCAATATGGATTACAGTATCAACTGTACTCGGTATCTGTCCGAGTTCAACTCTACCTCCGTGTATCAACCGCTGAAGGGCATCAATTGAGGAACCCGCGTGTACAATCCCCACCATTCCAACCCCCGCTGATCTCAAGTCAGAATAAGCCGCGAAATCAACTGTCTTTCTGAGCTCATCGTAAATCACAAAGTCGGGCCGGACGAGGAGAAGGACATCCGCTGCCTTCTCCATACTTCCATCAAGTGGGGAATATTGAACAATCGCTTCTTCTACCTGAAGGTCTCGCGGCTGTTCCAGTGTCTTGACTACATTTCCTTGATTGCTGTAGAACTCTGCAAGAGCTGCTGCGAACGTGCTCTTCCCGGAACCTGGTGAGCCTGAGATTAGAATGCCTTCTGCCCGGGACTCGAAGCGTGTCATCAACTTGGGACTGAGATTGTAATCATCAATAGTGAGTTTCGTGATGGGCCGGATAGCAGATATCTCGTATTTGTCTGCAAACGGTGGCATGGCTATAGCAATACGATAATTCCTGAGCTGTACAACCACCGCTCCCTCTTCTTCGATCTCAATAAAAGAGCCTCTATCGTATCTGGCCGTTTCTAATATCGCTTGGGCAAGTGTGTCAAGTTCCTCATAAGTAAGTAGTCTGTCCGATAACTCGATGAGTGACCAGTCCCCCGGTGCCCCTCTCTTGGCACGCGGAGGGTTATTCTCCACCAGATGTACGCTCATGGTGTGATCATCAAAGAAGGTTTCGAGCCTCAGCAGATCTTCATTCTCTTTGTCTATCCAACCTCGTTTCATTTGCTATCACCGATCTTATCCTGAAGAATTGTTTGAGCGACTCTGTAGAAGTTCACTTCTCCATTTTGGTCAACAATTGCAAAGACCAGTTTCTTCCTTGCAACCGCTGCAGCTTCTGTCACTCTGTCCAAGTCATTGAGGGAAATAGAATCTCCTTCTTTCAGAACATAAACTAGTTGATTTGCAGTAGCAATACCCGGCTTATCCCCCCGGGCATATACACGAAATCCAATTCCCCCACCAAACCCCTGCCTGACAGCATATCCTCTACTTCTCAGGTCACGAAACACAAGATAGCGTGTCCAGAGCCCTGGATCCTCCTCTACGAGCAGGTTGACTACATCTTTAGCCTCAACTCTCTCCCCCTTCTCGTCAACCAGTTCTATCCTTTGCCTTTCAAGCAGGTGCAGTACCTCTACAGGTTTCAGCTCTAGTCTGCCATCATCAAGTCTGACTCCATAGAAGCCTTGCTGGGATATCCTATCTGCCTCATCTTTTGGAATATAGCCTTTGTTTCCGGAGAAGATAGTCACCGCTGGTATCTCTTCCTCGGACTCCTCCAAGTCATTCTGTTCCACATCATGTTCGTCGGACAATTCACAGTCCCCTTTCATATCAGCTGAATTCAGTATTGTGAAAAAGTCTTCGACGTGACCATCCACAAGAATAAATTGGGCTTCCGCATGCTATTCGCTTGTGACTGCTAACACGATATCCGAGGAGCTCCAGACCTTCATTGAAGGGGCCAAGAGAATTGCCATACTAGGCATAGGCAATGATCTACGGACAGACGACGGGCTGGGCCTCTATGTTGTGAACTCCTTAGATGCCCGTCATCCATCAGTCATGGTTGAGAGTGTTGGTTCCGTCCCCGAGGCTTTTGCCCGTCCAATCGCCGAGTTCGGTGCTGAACGAGTCATCTTGATTGATGCAGCCGATATGAGGAAAGAACCAGGTAGCATAGAACTCATCACCAAGGAGCGGATTGGTGGTATTGCAATAAGCACACACCGAATGCCCCTTTCTCTCTTGATGACTTATCTTGAGCAAGAAACTGGTGCTAAGACCATTCTCGTAGGGGTTCAGCCGCAAAACATTACATTCGGAGAGGACCTCACTCCCGAGATACAAGAGGTGGCACAAGAGCTCATCATCGTGATTCAGCAGCTTATTAGACACAATTTTGGAGTGCATAATGATGTTCCGGACAATTGAATGGCTTGACAATAACAAAGTACGACTAGTGGACCAAACCAAGCTTCCTTTGGAGGTCCAACATATAGTAACCGATAGTCACGAGAGGATTGCAGAATCAATCAAGGTTATGGAGATTCGAGGAGCTCCTGCGATTGGTGCTGCGGCAGCTATGGGCATGGCCTTGGCTGCTATGGAGAGTGATGCAGAAGACAAGGCCCAACTCATGGTCTTTCTTGAAGACGCAGCTGAAACTCTGAATACCCGCCCAACAGCATACAATCTCACTTGGGCCACGGCAAGAATGCTTCGCGTAGCAAAGGAAACAGAGGGTTCTGCAACGGATATCACGAAACGCTTGATTGCTGAGGCAAAAGAAATAGCTGAGGAAGACGTACGCATGTGCCGACAGATAGGAGAGAATGCCCTCTCTCTCATTGAGCCCGGATACACAATCCAGACGATATGCAACGCTGGCTCTCTGGCTACAGTGCATCTAGGCACGGTTGGTGCAGTGGTGCGTGTTGCACACGAAAAATATGGTGATATCAAGGTCTATGCGGCCGAAACACGTCCACGTCAGCAGGGCGCCAGATTGACAGTATTCGAGTTCCTTGAAGATGGAATTGATACCACGTTGATAACTGATGGAATGATTGGAACTGTGTTCAGACAGGGAAGAGTCGATTGTTGTGTAGTGGGCGCTGATCGTATCTTGCGCACAGGTCACGTGATCAACAAGATAGGCACCTACACAATGGCAATCACCGCAAAACATCACAATATTCCCTTCTACTCAGTTGCTCCCATGTCCACAGTTGACATGACCACCGATGTAGAAGATGTAGTGATAGAGGAGCGTGACCCGGATGAGATTCGAAAGGTCTGTGGTGAGTATGTGACTGTGCCCGATGCCAAGGTCTACAACCCTGCCTTTGACATAACACCTCCCGAACTCGTGACGGCGATTGTCACTGACAAAGGCGTTGTAAAGAATCCGACAGAGGAAAAGATGCGCAAGCTGGCTGAGGCATAGTCTTCGCAGCCGCGGGAAAGCACTGC
>CAZLEV010000019.1:0-49895 GCA_964558645.1 uncultured archaeon | reverse complement strand
TGAATACCACAATGCTTTTCAGACTACTACGGAGGTTCTTATTGCTGAAGGACTAGTTTCCTCAGCGAATATGAGGTGTAGAAGATTGGCCAGTGATCTAGAAAGAGCTCTGTCGAAATTGCGTTTCGATGACCAGGTTCTAGGATACTCGTTGATGACCAAGAATGGTCGTCCGTTTGTTAGTTTCTCATTTCCAGAAGAGCTATTTCCTCGCGTCAAGGATAGCATCAATCTCTACAAATCTGATCTGAGGCTCATGACCATTGACACCGATCAGGGTCTAGTCGTCTTGGCTCCTGTTGATGATAATTGGATTTTGACAGTCCTCTATGTGCCTGAACTTCAGCTTGGTCTTGCAATTGCGAAGACCAAGAATGTCCTTCGTCTTCTTGAGGGAATCGAGCTCCCCCCTCCACCCGAAGACTTCGAGGAATCTGCTGAGGGGAACTTAGAGGTGTTGGAGAGCATAGCCATCCAGGCGGCTTCAACTGAAACAACTACACCGAGCCCCGGCCCATCTGAAACCGTTATAACTCCATCTGAAGAATCTGCACCTGCCCTGCAGGCAGAACCGGAAGAGCTATCCCCCAGTGATTTTCAACTCACTCCTTCGTCAGTACCTGGCAGAGGTAAAGCCTATCCAAATGCTCTGTCTCTGGATTCCGATTTGTATAAGGAGATGAAGAAGGTCTACCGGAATTTCGGGTTTGATGTTCTGATGTTGGTGGACGGAAACACTCCAGTTCGCGACATAGCGGAGTCCATGTTCCAGCCACTTGAGCGTGTCATCGATCTGCTGAAATGGGCTGCAGCAAAGGGCATAGTGACTGCGCCTCAAAGATCCCCGTCTGACACCCCCGATGAGGAAACGGGCGGTTTTGGCCGATTTGTTAAGGTACCAAAGTTTGCAGGGGACGAATCAAAAATAAATCCTGAAGATGCACCAATAGTCGAGCTCTGTGACGGCACAAAGACTCCGGAGCAGATTGCGAAGGCTGCTGGAGTACCTGTTCCGAGAGTCATCCAAGTACTGGCGCAATACAGACGACATGGTATGCAGATGATTGGAAAGACTGTCTAGGTGTACAGATTGCTACAAGAGGTTAGATTTCAATGGCCAAGATAGAGAATCCGTTGTTCTTATCCATTTACTCCAAGATGGTTGACGACATCCTGAGATCCACGAAAAATGTGGAAGAAGCGAATGAAAGACTCAGAGCACTTGGTGGTGAGATGGCTCAGCAGATTTATCTCACAACTGAGATTGTTGATAAGACCAAGGAAACCATCACGACTCGAGAAGACGTTTCAAAGCTGATTGAGGTTCTTTTTAAGGTCCTGTTCGACAAGAAGCCTTCGGAGGTGGATATGGAGTCTGCCCGAGGATCTGTGAGAGTCAGCGATGACTCTTGCATCTGGTGTCAAGAGGTGAATCTGGAGGGGATGCGAGGTTTCGGATACTGTGAGGCCTTCAGTGGAATTCTCCAGTCAGTTTTGCAATTCAAGGGAGTGGACGCAAAGGTCTTTGAGGAGTCCTGTCGAGCAACTGGTGCCGATGAATGCACGTGGAATGTGCGTCTTGTCTAGCACATCATGACAAGAAACTTAACCAAACACGAGCTAAGAGAATCACTAATTGGTGAGCTCCAGTATGTCGAAGGAACACAAAGTCATAGAATGGTGGCAAGGTCGCCTCAAAGAGCGAGAACTGATGCGAGCCTTCTTTAGCAAGACTTGGACGAAGATTGGAAATCGCATCGAGGTGATGTTTCCGGAGAAGACAAAAGACCTCTACTACAGCGCCGGGCGACTTGCTGGTCTAGAGGCACAACGTGAATACTTCAAAATAGGCAATCAGAAGCCTCCCGGGGACTTCAAAGGGATTATTGAGTTCATCAAGATGGCCATGGAGACCCTCATTGTCCCTTTTGGTGATATCAAGATAGAGAAGCTGTACAAGCTCTTCCTTGACGAGGAGGCAGTCATTGAGATTAGAGACAACCCATATGCTGCTGGAGTTGACAGTGACGAACCCACATGTTATTTCCTTAAAGGATTCATCGAGGCGGTACTTGAATACCTGACTGACTTCAATAGAATCGAGTATGAGAAGCTTGTGGTGATCGAAGAAAAGTGCATGTCGACGGGAGCTGAGGCCTGTTCTTTCAAGATAACAATGTCTTATCCTGCACGTGGCTAGAAGCCCTATCTTCTCCTTCTTGGAGCTAGTACATCCTTTCACCGAAACCAAGCTTTAACTACTAATCCATGGTAGTAAGCCTGGTCTATACCATGAATGGCGGGACGACGAAGCAAATCATAGCTGCAGCTGCATTCTTATTGCTTACAACCGGAATGCTGGGTCTTTACCTCGTTCAGATGCAATCCGGAGAGCAATCCCTCGCTGTTCAAGATCTCGCTTTCTCCGACAGCTCGGGACCGAGCAGTTTCTGGAACTCGACAATGAGCACAGTCCAGATGCAATTCAGCACAATGGATGCTTTCTCTTGGACTGGAGGCACTGCTTCAGTGTCTGGGTTGTTTGCTCTGGCAATCGGAACGGTAGCGACAGAGAAGCGTGAGCGTAGTAGTGGAAAGCTGCGTGACCGCGTGGTAGCGGAGATAGCTGACCAACCAGGCATTCATCTGCGTGAATTGAAGCGAACTGTCGATTGTGCAATGGGCGCTCTGCAATACCATCTGCGTAACCTGGAGGCTGAGTGTTTGATCGAGTCTCATAAATCAGGAAACACCAAGCATTTCTTCCTCTCTGACTTCTCCTCCGATGCCAAGGTGCTTCACCTGACATCAGTCTTGCGAAATCCAACTGCTCGAGCGATTCTTAGGGAGATTCTTGAAATTGGCCGAATAACGCAGGCTGAACTGAGTCGAAATCTCGAACTCGATAAGAGCTTGGTTTCCTATTACACGAGTAATCTTCTGAATGACGGCATACTGGGATATGTTCGTGTATTTGGCAGAGAGAAGCCGCTGGTGTTGACTGATTGGGCTCGTACAGAACTCCCCACCTTACTTTCAATAATCCAATAGGAATCTGGTACGGTGTTTGTCCTACCTCTATGCTTATTTCTGTGAGAAAGTGGCTAAATGAGAAGAACGGTGGATTCATCACTGTTCAAGGCTAGTCGATAGACCAGCTATAGAGGCTATCCCAATGGTTGATGAGGCATTCTTAGGATTCGATGAAGCAGTAGATGACCTCGATATAGAAGACCTTGATGATGTCGAGTACGCGGTTCGTCTGAAAGATGTATCTCGAACGTACAGTCTCGGTAATCGAGAAATCAGAGCTCTGAATCACGTGAGTCTGCAAGTGAAGAGCGGGGATTACGTTGTGGTATATGGTCCCTCGGGTTCGGGGAAGACAACACTGCTGAATATCATCGGATGTATTGATCTAGCTACGTCTGGGCGAGTCCTTGTGATGGATGTACCGATAGGCGACTATGATGAAACTTTCAGAGCCACTTTTCGTCTTGCAAACACTGGTTTCATCTTTCAGAGTTATAATCTGATATCGACACTGACTGCGCTCGAGAATATCATGTTTCCCATGCAGCTGCAAGACAAACCCGAATCTGAGCTACGAGAGGAGGCACATCGGCTCCTCGCCGTAGTGGGTCTTGAGGACCGTAATGATCATCTTCCCTGGCAGCTGAGCTCTGGAGAACAACAGAGAGTTGCAATTGCACGGGCTCTTGCTAATGACCCTCCTGTACTTCTTGCTGATGAACCCACTGCAAACTTAGATACAGAGAGTGCACAGTTGATTCGCGAGTTACTCTCCAAGCTGCATGAAAAAGGGAAGACGATCATAGTTATGACTCATGACCAAGATATCATCTCGCACTCCGGCACAAGGAAGTTCACAATGACCAAGGGGGAGTTGTCTTCAATTGAGTAACACTCAAGACTATGCCAGCACTGACCTGAAGAGAAGACCCTTTCGGACCAGCGTCATTCTTCTCTCTATGATCACATCTATGACTTCGACAGTTTTTCTATTCCTTTTCGCTAACTCGCTGCTTGACATCACACTCTTCTTTACATCAACTGGACTGATGCAGTCCCTGAGAGTGTTCTTTGAAGCCTTCATCTGGACGACCTTGCTTCTTGTGATCATACTTGGCGCAGTTGTCGTGTCCAGCACAATCTCAATGGAGATGGTTACCAGAAGGAAGGACATTGCACTCATGAAATCGATTGGCACTCTGATGGATACCATTTTTGATCATTTCATGGCTCAAGCCGTGATATTACTCCTTGCAAGCATAGTCTTGGGAATCGCCTTCGGGACATTATTCTATCTCCTTGGGATGAGTTGGCTAGCTTCTGTATCGCCGGGCCTTCAGTACACCTTTCATTTTCCGTTTCTACAGGTCGGTTTCCTGGCTGGGATCTATCTCTTTCTTGGGTATTTTGCGGCTCAGAAACCCATCTATGACGCAGTGCACGAGGCGCCCATCTCGGCCCTGAATCCTGACGTTGGAAATCGTGTGCGACAGGTTGGGCTGTTTGATTCCTTTGGCCTACCTTTCAGGATTGCTACTAGGGGGACAGGACGCCGCGTCAGAGGGATGAGGCGGACGCTTCTCTCTCTGTTCTTGGGGGTGACAATTGCATCTGTAATCTGGATAGGGGGAGGAGTTGTTGAAACCACCACGGATGCATACATAACTCGATCAATGGGAACTGATGTTATAGCTGTTGGAACTACCGAACTGCTTCATCAATACTATGATGCGTACACCTTGACTGGCTCAGAGCTCAACTCAACATTCTCATTCATTGGGAATGACTCCTTCCTACCTGCGCCCCTAATTCAGGCTCTTGATGAGAATAGATACGTAGAGTCACTTGAATCCCGATTGGTCCATTACACTGCGGTGAGAGAGCTACCCGGCATCATCAGAAACCCCACAACCGATGAGTATGAGTGGGTTGGGAAGAACCGGACTGGTTCAGCTCTCATAATGGGGGTGGACTGGGAGTCTACCCAATCGAGCTGGTATTTTGAAGGGTTTCCCACAAGCGCAATCAACCAAGCTTGGATTGGGGGAAGAATGGCGAAAGAGCTCTACGAGGATCCTCTCGTCCAGAGTCTTGAGTTCGGCGGGTATGCTTTCGATGTTCAAGCTGTCGCTTTTGAACTGGCAAACGGCGGAATGGTAGCAATGGTAGAACTGTCCACTTTACAGACGGTTCTAGGTCTGAATGGATCCAATCTCCTTCTACTACATGTTGCCTCCTACTCCGATGAGGCTATCTCCAGTATCGGCAGTCTAGTTGAGAGCTATGGCTTTGACATCTATCTTCAAAATCAGGTTCTTGATACCAACCTGGGGGTAGTTCACGATATATGGTTCCTGTTGCAGCCCTTATCTGTCATGGCACTTGTTGGCGCATTGTTCAACCTAATGAACTACCTCTTAGTATCTGTGTTCGGCAGGTTTCGTGACTACAAGATCATGCAGAGTATTGGTGCAAGCCCGGAGTTCGTGGTCAAGACCATGATCGCAGAGGGTCTTGACATGGGCCTTAAGTCGGGAGTCCCCGCAGTCTTTGCTGCAACACTTTTCAGTGTTTATTTCCTCGTTCCCGAGGCTGCAGTTCCCTCCGTGCTGTATCTACCCGCCGCAATGGCAATTATGATTCTGTTCTTGGTCCTGGTCACGCTTCTTGCAGCGGTCCCCGTCTACTTCATCTTCAGCAGGAAGTCAGAACTTCAGGTTTCAGAGTTCTCGGTGTGACGATAACCTTCTTTAGACCAAGGGAACGGCCAACTATAGGGATATGACAATGCCCGGTGCAGACGAACAGGACTTCTCCATTCATTGGATCCAGGACGTTGTGGACAGGGTTCTTGCCCGCAATGTTGACAGCTATCTGATATCTGCTGGCAAGAGCCCAAGTGGACAAATCCACATAGGCATACTGAGAGAGCTGATTGTATGCGATGTCATCAAACGGAGGCTTCTGGAGCGAGGTAAGAAGGCCCGAACTATGTTCGTCATTGATGACTATGACCCTGTGAGATCATTTCCTCCCACGACATCGCTTTCCTTGGAGAAATATGCAGGAGTTCCGTATTCTGACGTACCTGACGAGTTTGGGTGTTGCGAGAGCTATGGTGCACATTGGGCTAATGAGCTGATTGATACATTCCCTGAGTTTGGGCTCAATCCTGAGATTGTCTGGACATCCAAGCTCTATGAAACTCCGGGAATGCTTGAAGAGGTTCGAACCTGTCTACGCAAGACCGAGACCATTCGTGACATCATGGTAGAATATGTTGCTCGTGACTTCAACGATGAGCAGAGGCAGCAGTATGTCGAAGCCATGAAGAGTTGGTTCCCTGCTTCGGTAGTCTGTCCTAAGTGCGGACGATTGCAGAGTGGTGTAAAGGGTGGAATTGAGCCGAATAGAGTCACGGGGTACAACGCAGCCAACGACGAGGTTAGCTTCGCCTGTCCGGGATGTGGCTATGCTGCAACTCTATCCCTGAGCGATGTCCGGGTTAAACTCACTTGGAGAGTCGACTGGCCTGCTAAGTGGCACCTTTTCAGAGTCACATGCGAACCTGCAGGTAAGGACCATTCTGTCAAGGGAGGTTCCTACGACACAGGTCTTGAAGTATCTCGAAGAGTCTTCGGGTGGAAGGGCCCGGTCAAAGTCCCCTATGAATGGGTTCAGATTGGTGGTCGAGATATGGCCACTTCTGAGGGGATAGTGTTTATTCCAAAGACATGGCTCGAGATTGCTCCTCCTGAGCTCTACAGGTTTTTGATACTGAAGACTGACTTGAAGAGAACGATCAACATCCAGCCAGAACGAATTCCTGATACTGTGGACCAGTATGAACGCTTTGAACGGGTCTACTATGGAATCGATGATTCCACTCCCGAGGAGAAAGAACTCGCAGATTTGTTGTATCCATTGAGCGAAGCGGCGCCGCCTAGCGAGCAGTTCACTCCGAAACTGTCCTACAAGTTTGCAATGGTTACTTCACAGCTGGAGGGCTTACTGGGAAGAGAAGTAGTTATGGAGCGATGCAAGGAGGCTGTCAGAAAGCAACATGATATTGATGATATCCCCCCTGCAACTCTAGCACATATACCAATACGTTTGAGCCGAGCCAAGAACTGGGTTCAAGAGTTTGGATCTGACCGGGACAAAATCAGAATCACTGAAGAAGTACCCAAAGATGTGCGGAGAAACCTAAGTGATCAAGATCGCGAGTTTCTTGCTAAGATGCTTGAGGTGCTGAGGGGGCCATCGAGAGATGATGAGGAGCTGCAGACTGCGGTGTTTGAAACTGCAAGGAGCGTTGGAATGAAGCCACGCCGTGGCTTTGCCCTATTCTACCAGCTACTCATCTCCGGAAAATCGGGTCCGAGACTAGGTCCTTTCCTCAATCTCCTCGGAGCCGATTGGGTGACTCAGAGACTAGAATCTGTACTGTGATTTACTACTCCATCGACTTCACAACAGCTTTATTAGCGAGTCGAAAGTGGGCGACAAAACGTGGCCTGTGATATTGATGCTGGGAAGACTGAGAGATAGATATCAGAAAGCAATGATGCCAGTGGGTAGGGCCTTAGCTCGGACGGGCCTGACACCAAATGCAATAACGGGGCTGACCCTCATGGTTTCGATGGTTAGCGCTTACTTCTTCTACTCAGGAGCACTACTGCTCGGTTTTCTCGTTATGTTATTGACCGTTGTGATGGACATGTTTGATGGAGCTGTTGCCCGGGCCGCGAATCTTGCGTCTCGTTTCGGTGCCACATTCGATCATACGCTCGATAGATACGCGGAGTTCTTCTTCATGCTTGGACTTATGGCAGGCCCATCTGGAAACCCGAACATTGTGTGGTGGCCATATGTTGCGGGTGACACTTTCATTCCTTGGTTCTGGGGCTTTGTCGCACTCTTCGGGATGCTGATGGCAAGTTTCTCTCGTGCAAAAGCCGAATCCATCGGTGGAATGGATGATTGTGCTGTGGGCATTGCCGAACGGCAAGAAAAGCTTCTACTCCAGTTCGCAGGTATTCTGTTGCTTGCACTACCCACCACGAATATCTGGATGGACTTTCTCAGCATATTCCCGCCAGCAGCTGTTGCATTTTTCGGAACAATCCAAGTCACCAACATTCTTACCGTTTGCATCGTGATTGTGGCCATTCTGTCTCACATCACGGTGGCTCAGCGTCTAGCATATGCGCGAAGAATCATTGCGTCACAGGAACAGGAAGCGGCGCAGAATGTATAGAGCGGTTGTTGTCGGAAATCCTGCATACCGCAAGGTCAGTTACGAGTCAAATAAGGAAATGCAGGCTATTCCTGCTGGTCCAGCAATACACACCTCTCAAGTTATTGCCAAGCTAGGAGTTCATGAGTGTGCATTCATTGGTTGCAGCCCAATTGGCATGAGGGAACAGCTGTTTGCTGATCTGGATTCCTGTGGAATCGAAGAGCGTCATCTCGTTGAATGCAAGGAAACGAACGAGTTCACGTTTAATGTTGCCCAAGATAGAGCCAGAACGAGTGAACTCACCGGGCTTGGCAACCCCATCAGGATACGCGATTTTCCTGAGGAGTTCCTGAGAACAGACTGCATCATTCTCAGCCCGCTATTCCAAGAGGTAGACTTAGAAATAGTCGAGTGGATTGCCAGTTCTTCCGACGCAAGAATTCTTTGGAATCCTCAGCTGTACAGTGTTCTTCCTGACAGGGGATTGGCCGCGCACGTTGACACTCGTACGATTCGTTGCATTCTAGGCTTGGTGGATATGGTACAGCCGAACCGCACTGAAGCATTTCTCATGACCAATTATAAGGATCCATATGTTGCTGCTGAAACACTGGTGGAATGGGGATCTCCCCTTGCTGCTGTAACTCTGGACTCTGACGGTAGTATAATCTATGACGGAGAGGATTTCTATGTTGTTCCGGCCTATCAAACCCCCATCACGGAGCCATATGGTGCGGGGGATGCATTCATGGCTGCCTTCGCACTGAGGCTACTGGATGGCGGAAATCTTCTGCAGTGTGGTGCATTTGGGACAGCAGCGGCCAGTTTCATGATTGAGCGAACGGGTTGTAATCCAGAGATGACCTATGCTCAAGTGAAGAAGCGTTCAGAACTGGTCTATCCTAAAATCAGCATTCGCTAGGTGACGTCTGTGAGATCAAAGACTCTCTCAAGAGTTTCGAGAATGAACTCCTTCGCATCTTTCATTGCCCCTAATCCCTCCTCGGTTATGGCGTAATACTTCCGGGGTGAGTCATTTCGCTCTTGGGCTTCAATCAGACCATCCTTCACGAGCCGATAGATAATTGCGTAGCCACTTACTGTAGCGGGTGAGAATCCGAATTTTTCAGTGACCAGGTTCTTGATTTCGTAACCATAGCGTGGCTTCTCCTGTAGAAGGCGTAGAATATAGATCCACAACATCTCTTTTGTAAGCTTCTTCACCAATCTATGAATCGCTTTTGGTTGGTCTGAAGACGGGTTCATCTGTGGCTCATCCTTTCAAGTTCCGAGATTACGGCTGCAATGCAATGACTGCTAAGGTAGCTATGCGGCCCCACTGAGATTGGTGTGATATCGTACTGATGAATTATCTGTAGGACAGCATGACCAAAACCTTGATGGTCTCCAAGGATAAAACTGTTCTGCGATTTCGCATCCAAATCGGTGACAGATCTGATATTCGTTCCACTCTCTTCGAGTACCCAGAGCCTGCTGTTTTCCTCATTAAGTAGCTTCTGGATTACCCCATCTAGTTCAGTCAACTCCTTCTCTAGCAGATCGCTCTCATGCCCATCCAGAACCGCTTTGATTTCTTCTGCCCAGGCTCTCTCTCCGACAGGAATCTCTCTATCGGGGTAGTGGAATGTGAGTGTAGTATTGGCTGGTAATAGCGCGATGAGTTCGAGTCGGTCTTTGGGCCAGTCTTCAGGACCCCAATCAAAACATGCAGCAAGGTCGCGGCAGAGAAGATCTATTCTTTTCCCGGACCCTGGTAGATCCTTCAATATGAAATTCCCATCTTCTGGGCCGTCTAGAAGTAACTGGATGAATCTCAGCAAGGGCTGTTCTCGAGTCATATGGAATATCAGCTGCCGCGCAAATAATCGCTTACAATCCCTTATATGTGCAGGTTTCGGGCATGATGCCTTTGTTCTCAGTCTCTGCGCTTGTCCTCTTCGCGGATATGCACTCTTCCAGAGTGTACTGCGCAACTAATGCAATAATATTGAGTCACCTTTCGGGTGTGAATGAACGCACCCTGTTGTCTCAATTCCCGTGCCAGCTGTGGGTCAACAGGAGAGACCCGACGGGTGTACTTCTTTGCTTTATCTGCTGGGACTATCCTTCCGCATTTAGAGCATTGTACAGTGCCTGTCTTTCCAGACTTGCCCTTGCTTCGGCCACCTGATTTTCTCTTTTTAGCCAATTCTAAACCACCATAGGGGGGTCGTCAACGGGGCGTCAGAGGCTGACCTTAAAATCTTGTGCCTTACGCCAAATCACCAGAAAGGGCTGAACATCTCAATTATGGTGTCGATGATGCTTTCATTGCTCTCCACAATTGGTTCGTTGACTTCTCTGTCCACTTGGTCCTGGAGCGAGGGTAGCGCCTTTCCAGCCAGGCCATGAAGAGATGCTTCAATGGATGGTCCAATTACAAACGGGTTGTACCCCCCCTCTAATACCCAAAATGAGCCTAATGCCTTCACATCTCGCACAAGCTCTGAGATGCCCTTTCCGATGAGGTGAAACGTAGAGCTATCAACGTCCATATTTCCTACAGGGTCTGCATAGTGGGGGTCATATCCGGCTGAGACCCCTATGATGTCAGGGGCAAAGGATTTGACCGCTGGTCTTACGATTCTATCGAAGGCGCTCTTGTAGGACGCATCAGGAGCGAAGTCGATGAGTGGAATATTCACGTTGGTGCCCGCTGCGTCACCATATCCGATCTCGGAGAAGTGGCCGGTCCCGTAGTTCTCGTAGTCATACTCATGGATTGAAACATATTGCACATCTGGATCGGAATAGAATATATCCGTTGTACCATTACCGTGGTGGTCATCGAAATCGATGATGCTAACCCGTTCAACGCCCTCCTTGGCTTGAAGCGTTCTCACTGCAATTGCGATGTTGTTGAAGTAACACAGTCCCATAGCCGTGGAGGCCGACGCATGGTGGCCTGGAGGACGCATAAGAGAAAAAGCATGCTTGGCTTCTTTCTCATAGACCGCCTCAGCCGCACGAACTGCTCCCCCGACGGCACGGAGAGCGCTTTGTAATAGTTCTGGACTAGCGTACGCTGCCTCTCCGAGTTGTCCACTGCCCAATTCTGTCATGATCCTGACCGAGTCAACCAGATACTCACTGTGAACGCTGAGTGCCATCTCAATGGGCACTTCTGGGGCACGCTGGGTATCCAGTTTCTCCAAGATTCCTCGTTCTTTCAGGTAGAGTTCTGCCATCTGTACTCTCAATGGGCTCTCAAAAGACTCCAGATGAGGTCGCAGAAATGGCATGTTGTGCTGGACTGAGCTCGGATGCGAGATCAATAGCATTCTGTCCCAAGCCACAGATGTTCACCATTGTCGTGCAGAGCATTGTTTCATTAAATCCTTGTCATTCTTCGATCTTCATATCTTCTACTCTCAGAACTGCAGTCTGAATGATATTTCCGACCTTTCGAGCCAAATCCCCGGTCTCCTCCAGAATCTCTAGGTCCTCTATCTTGTTCTTGGTGATCAAGTGTGTGATCATCTGTCTTGCCGATGTCCATTTCCGCTTCTCCGTGATCCACAGATATCCGCTCTCTTCATGGGCCTCAGGATGCTCAGACTTGAACTTCTCAGCAGCACTCTTCATGTTCGTAGGTGGCCCCCGCCTGCGGTACCTCCCTTTGATAGAGGAGCGTTCTACAAAGAATCCGAGGGCATATCTCGGTTTTTCGAAATATAACTCGAAGACACACTCTCCAAACCTCTTCTCTCCCGTCCGTTCTCTGGCGGCCTTGTCTCTGATCTTGTTTGCCAAGCTGTACAGCTTATCTCGAATGACCGTGTAATGCTCAGAGCCCAAGGATTCGAACTCGAAGCCCACGTAATGATTCTGCAATTCTCTGGGTAACGGTGTTGCGCTAATAGGCTTCTCAACAAACATATCAAAGATGACCTGTGAGTCAGCATCCCGAGGAGTTTCGAGCAGGTCGTGAACCCTCGTGATTGTCCAATCCACACTTCTTCTTGAGAAACTGGAGGCCACATTCCTGTCTGTATCTATCGGATCGATCACAAAGACGTAATCATCTCTAAACCTTGGCCTGTTCCTAAGCTCCCTCAGACTCCTATTCTCTGGATCAAGTGGCTCTTCCGTGAGACCTTGCAGTGATTTGATTGCTCCATCTAATCCCTCTCCCCATATGACCATTAGTTCTAGACAATACCCAGTGAGTCCCATTCTGCCCACTGCACACTTGTCTCCATAGGCGTGACCCGCCCGTGTGAACGACTTCAGCAGGCGTACATCGGCCCTGAGTGTTTCGTCAAGCCTGTTTGACACGTATCTGGTATGGTGGATAGTACGGTCGACCGCCGTGATTGGTCCCTCCCTCATGAGATAGCGGGGAGACAAGCCAAAACAGGCAACAATGTCCACTTCCAGCCCGCCCATGACCAACGACAGATAAGGGTGCTGTGAGTAGGTCTTCTTGACACTCTTAGCCTCAGTGGACTCAACAGCTGGACGAAACCATTCATCAACAAGCCTTTCCAACCGATTGCTCAATATTCGTTCCCTGTCAGTTGCAGACGCTTGGAGAATTGATGAATAGTCCTGAGGGTCGAGAGCAACAAACAGGTCAATATCTGCTGCTCCTCTCAGCTGTGTCTGTTTCTCACCAGTTGAACCATGTGGTTCAATGAAAGAATAGTTCTCTCCGATTGCCGCCGCCCTCTCCTGCAGGGCCGTGGCAAGACTCTCGATAATATTTCTCTGTCTTCTCAGTTCTTCGTCATTCGGAGTGATTTCTGCAAGGAGGCGATTACGCAATTCGCCTTCTAGTATTTCATTCAATACACAGTACCCGGAGGACAGGTGTTCTGCGTTTGCTAATAACTTTCGGCATCCTTCGTTTCAGCTAGAGTTTATAGGAGCTTCACCCCTCTTGGCATACGTGATGCAATCCGATAGAGTGGCCAATAATGCTCCCTTGTTGCCGATAGTCATCACAATCCTCGATCACCAGGATGGTTATCTCTTCATCAAAAGACGGAAACCCCCATATGACGGGCTCTGGGGCTTGGTAGGAGGAAAGATTGATCCAGGCGAGCATGTTAGAGAAGCTGCTGAACGCGAGGTGCGGGAAGAGACAGGCACCAGTACACTGACGAACTATGCATATCGTGGTCTTGTTTCTGAACGTCTGGTTAATTCGGAAGGCAGTCTCAAAGCGCACTTCCTCATCTTTGTGGGTTATGCCGTCATTTCTGACTATCAACAGGAGTCCAGAGAGGGAGAGCTCGGGGCTTTCACTCGACCTGATATTATGGCACTGAAGTCGGACTTCATCCCTTCTGATTGGTACATGTTCAAATCCTTTGAGATAGATCGGGAAACAGGTATCCCCTTTGAGGCAGAGCTTGCCCAAGACAATGACGGATATCATCTGAACTACTACAGGAAGGCTTATGATTGAGAGTTGGAGATATTGAAATACTCCCCATAGCTGCGGAAACGATGGGTGTACGTTCTCTATGCACAGCCATGGTGTCTCCCAGCTTGCGGGTGCTGTTTGACCCCTCTGCCGCGCTGGCGAAAAGATTTGGTCTTGAGCCACATCCACTGGAGTATAGAGCCCTTAAGGATCGCTTAGAGAGAATTTTCGTGGAGGCCCGAAAAGCCGACATCCTCTCTATATCACATTATCACTTCGACCATATCAGGCCGGGTTTCACGAATTTTCGGTACAATCTAAGCTCACGAGAGGAACTGCACCGAATGTTTGAAGGCAGCATCGTTCTGGCCAAGGATAACAGGGAGAATATCAACCCTTCACAGCGCCGTAGAGGCTACTACTTCCAGAAAGATGTGGAGAATGTCGCTAAGGTCATCAAATGGAATGATGGCAAGCGCTTTCGTTTTGAGGATACGACCCTCAAGTACTCCCCACCCCTGAGTCATGGTCCCGAATCTAGTCCTCTTGGATACGTTGTCGGGACCTGTGTTGAGTATGATTCTGTGCGTGTAGCATTTGCTCCTGATGTTCAGGGCCCTGTTGAGCAGAAGGTGACTGACGCCCTTCTCTCGATGAACGCTGACTTGATGATAGTAGGCGGTCCCCCGGTCTACCTGCATGTATTCACTGAGGCACATCGCGCTAAGGCCCGGGAATCACTATGTAGACTGGCATCTGCTGTACCGACACTTGTTGTAGATCACCACCTGCAGCGTTCTACGTCATGGAAAGAATGGCTCCAACCAGTTTATGACGCGGCACAGGATAATGGAAATCGCGTGACAACCATGGCTGAGCTAGCAGGGGAAGATGTGCAGTGCCTAGAGGCTGAACGGCAAATTCTATACCAGAGCAATCCGCCATCGGAGGAGTTCATGACTTGGACGGAAGCAACTGACGAATACAAGGACTCTCATATGCCTCCCATATGAGTAGAAGGGTATACATCCTAGACACCTTTTAGGGTGTAAACCTTGTAGAAACTAGTATGGAGTCATCCGATACTGAGACCATTGCCAACTTTGGTCCTGATAACATTCGCTATCTCATTGGTGGCATGGGAATAGAGATTCTTACTTTGATCAAGCAAGGCTGTGTGAACGACTACGAGCTAAAGCGCTATAGCTCAGTCACTCAGGGCTGCCTTGAAGTTAAGATTCCTCTGTTGAAGACTCTAGGGCTACTTAGCGGTGATGCAAGCGGGTACGATGTCACCCCTCTGGGTGAAACGTTCTTGAAGAGGGTTCTTGGATGGGAAGCTTGAAGACGCTCACCAGGGGTAAAGTGACCAGAATTGAAGAGGGTAAGCTGCTACTTGGAAACTTCGGCCTAGAAATGGGTATTAATGACCGTAGTCCTGTCTTGGTCATCGGTACAAAGAGCCACTTTCTCCGTGTCATTGGATTAGACGGAGAACTGGTGGTTCTCATTCGTGTTAGTTTCTCCCTTGAGGGCTTCACCAAATCTGCAAAAGAGGTCTTCTCCGAAATCAAGAAACGATCCATGGACATGGTTCATTCTACAGGATTCTGTCCGCTCGAGGATTCCTGCATTTGGGAGGGATATTTCAGTGTGGAAACAAAGCATAAGACTGAAGAGTTTGCTAACTGGATTCGAAGCCGTCCCAGTGTATTGAGTGTCGAAATCGATTATTTGACTCTGGATCGGGACGAAAGCTAGATACGACCGCACAAGAGGTATGGTGAATTGGAGAGCTCGGAACTAAAATCCACACGGGCTATTCTTGATAGATTCAAGAAAGCAACCAAAGAGGCTGCCGAGCTCCTCAGAGACCAAGAGTATCAACAGGCAATGGCATTGTACTACGATGCGAGTCAGTCTGCAGATGAGATGTGTGAGCGGTTCTTGAAACTACTCATGAAGACTGCTCCAAGCAATGCACATCGTGTTCTTCTTGTTGAGATACTTAGTTGGCGCCTAAGATACTACACGACTCAATATGATTACCACCTTGCGGTGGTCCAGACCTTGAGTGGCCTACCACGTGATGAGTGGATTGCACGCCTAGAAACCATACTCGTCCTATCCCAGAGTCTTGTTGCAAAACTCTTGCCTCTCCTCGAGAACGTGACAGACCCCGGAATCACGGGTCGTATCAGGCAGGTGCTGTCCGATTGGGCCTCCGGAATCCACAATCTGGTATCTAATCTGCGTGTCTGGGGAATCTCGAGCGCCCAAGCTGCTCAAGTAATGGAGTGGGCCTTTGATAATGGGATTGGTCCTCACTTCAATGATGACTAGCGACAATCTGGATGAGAATCAGTTCGATCAGGCTTCTTTGGCCTGAGCTTCAATGAATGCTGATGCGACTTCAGTATCTGCAAGCTGATAGTGACTATCAACATAACAGACAAGATAATGATCTTCGTGTCTTATCACAATAGGAGTAGGGAATCGCTCGACTCCCTTGAGTATATCAGCTGGCACCTTCCAGTAGATTGTCTCCTTGCAGACAGGACATTGCAACCATTTGAGTCCTTCAGACATTTGGCACCACCTGTTGATGAGGGAGCGGACAAGTTGCCAGCTTGAATAAACGTACTGAAAAAGATTTCTTACACGGGCTTCTGTGCGTTTCGAATGTGTCTTTGGCACCGGTCGGCAAGAGAATTTCACCCCACGTGGAAGACTTCCCTAATTTTCCGTGATTGAACATCACCAGAGTGCTAATCCTCCTGAGTTGTGTCAATGTCCCATGCTCCCGGATCCTCCAAGTCTGTACTTAGTATCGGGCGCTTCCTTCTCTTCACATCCGAGAGGTCCGTTCTATCCGTATCGATAACTAATTCTTCGGATGTACGGTCGAAATACGCGGGTATCAACCCCGTTTCAACTCCTTTCAGTACAATCTCCCTGGCTCTTTCAATTTGCAGCCCTGTGCTTTCTGCAAGACTGGCCAGTGAAACTGCAAGCTCTGATTCCAGTGTTGTTCTCACAAACCCAATGAAGACGAGCCTAAACATCTCAGTGGTCTCGGAGAACTTCTGTTTGTCGAGAACCCTTGCAACGGCGACGTCAATATAGCGGTCAGCGTCACCGAACTGATATTCCGTCAGCATCAAAGCAAGATTGACGAGTTCCTTTGCTCCGCCACGAATTGTTTCTGCAGATGCATGAATAAGTTGACGCGCTAGCTCCAGGTCGCCTCCGAGGATTGCAGAATACGCTCCATCTAGCAGGAGTGTCGGTTTCTTCTCCTTCTCTGCAGCCAGAATGTAGGCCTCTGCTGCAATCTGATGATCGATCTCAAACTTCTCGTGCTGGCCAACCTTGATCCATGCATTCCCAGCCTCTTTCATAATTCTGGCCGCCTCAGTATATCGCTGGGCTAGCATACCGTGTTCATAGGCTCTCTCGTAGCAATCTGCTGTCTTGGAGAAAGACTCCCACCTCATCCAGCATTTGCCGGCCTC
Organism: uncultured archaeon; assembly: GCA_964558645.1. Classification (GTDB taxonomy): domain Archaea; phylum Asgardarchaeota; class Thorarchaeia; order Thorarchaeales; family Thorarchaeaceae; genus TEKIR-12S. The sequence goes on along the minus strand of CAZLEV010000019.1, from coordinate 32,674 downwards.
GAGGAATAGCTCAAATGCATCGCTGTTCTTGCCCCCTGTTGCCCGTTCATTAGCTCTCTTTTCCATCTCGCGGCAGTTTGTGGTTTCCATGGACTAACGGGCTCCCTTTGCTGCGTGCGGGGTGGAATCTGGACATCTAAAGCTTTGCTGGCACTTGCTGCTGCTATGCTCGAACAACACCATCTTTCATTCTCAGAATCCGTTTGGCGTATTTGACGAGCTCTTCGTTGTGAGTGACCAGTACCACTGTCATTCCCTTCTCCTTGTTCAATGAGGCGATGATTTTCATGATATTCTCGCCCGATTTTGAGTCTAAGTTTCCGGTTGGCTCATCACAGAAAAGAACAGGTGGCTGATTGACCAGGGCCCGAGCTATGGCCACACGTTGCTGTTCCCCACCGCTGAGCTGTTTGGGGAAGTGATCCCTTCTCTCCAACATGTCAACCTCTCTCAGGACTTGAAGGGCCATAGATTCTTGCTTCTGCTTCGTGATTTCTTCATTGGGCCACAGCACGGCCTGTATGTTCTCAAATGCTGTCAGATCCTCAATCAACAGGAATGCTTGGAACACGAAACCAATCTTTTGCGCTCTGACCTTTGGAAGATCTCTTTCACTGATCAGCGTGACGTCAACACCATCAAGCAGGACCCTGCCAGAGGTGGGGGCCTCAAGCCCTGACATCACATGTAGAAGTGTTGACTTGCCGCATCCCGATGGCCCAACAACGCCCACAAACTCGCCTCGGTTGATTTCCAGATTGACATCCTTCAGTGCAGCAACTGTCTTCTTACCTGAACCATATTCTTTGTTGACCTCTTCAACTTGGATGATTGCGTTTGGCACTTTCTATTCCTCCCTGAGAGCTCGCATGGGTGGTATTTTCATAGCCCGATACTGTGCTAGTCCCAATCCTGGCAGTTGCAGGACAACGACCAGAAGCAGGGTAGTCAACATTGGGGCAACTGGAACTACAATCAGACTCTGTATATCCAGCAGGAAGGCAATGTCTCCAAAGTAGGCTATCAAGCCCAATATCTCAATACTGAGCTGGAACACCACAAAGAACGCCGCTAGTGCAACCAGAACGACCTCGCCTATTAGAAGAATCATAATGTCTTGGTTACCCCATGATACGCATTTCAGTATTGCAATGTCTCTCCTTCTGAATTGACTGATAAGAATCGCATAAATGGTTGAAACGATGAAGGCCAAGATGACCCATGGCCATTCAGCACCTACGGGAGAACCTGCAAGCTGCTTCCCCACTAGAACATAGAGAATGGCGTATATTATTATGAAGGAGATGACCCTTCTTCTTGCTCTGAACGCGAATTTCACGCTCTTGAAGAATATTCTTAGATTCACAGTATCGCATCCTCCTAAACATGATGTGATGGCTTGGGATGGTCTTGTGTGCAACACTAAAGTGTCTTGCGGGTGTGTGGCCAAGCTGTGTTGTAAGGAGCTAGTCCTGTTTGCTGCTCTGAACCATATGGGGCATACCATCGACCCACAGCTCTCTCATGAGAAGATCTCGAATGGCGACTCGTATGGCCTCACTTCTGCTGGGATACATACCCCTGTCCACTAGTTTGTCTATTGCGTCTACGTAAATCTCGCTCATCTTGACCGTAATCAGTCGCACTGTCTGGCCTCCCGGCCGGTACTACCCGGGTAATACCGAATATAATCTCTTTGTGGATGTCATCTAATTCTCGCTATGGGGCGCTAAATGGTGTGTGTCTGGTTGCATGGTCTGGCTGCACCTCAAATGCGAATAAAGGCTAAATAGCTTCCATCGGACTCGTCATTGCACATCGATTACATCGTGATGGGCAAGAATAGACCAAGAGGCTAGGAACTAGTGGATTCTAAGATTTGAGGGTTGACTGTGTCAGATACGTTTCAGTACATGCGGAAGGTTGTCATGATCGGAGCTGGCGGCAGTGGCAAGACCGCGTTGGTGAATAGATTCCTGACCCAGAAGTTCTCAGAGCAGTACATTGTAACAATAGGAAGCCAATTTGCAGTGAAGACGGTCACTGTTGACAAAGATAATGGCCGAAGCGTTACGGTGAAGCTGCTGGTCTGGGATCTGGCTGGACAGCAGCGCTTCGATTTCATTCGTTCTAGTTATTACAAAGGAGCAAAGGGAGCTCTGCTCGTCTTCGATGTTACAAGAAAGAACACCTACGATGTCCTTCCCAACTGGATAGAAGAAACAGAGAATGCTCTGGGTCAGAGGATTCCCATCATACTCCTCGCAAACAAGGTTGACCTTGTGGATGAGCGTGTCATAACTTCAGAGATGGGTCGCCAGTTTGTTGAAGAAAACTGTCTGAATGGCTATCTCGAAACCAGCGCCCTGACAGGGGAGAACGTGGAACATGCATTCTACCTGCTTGCAGAATCCAGTCTCCAATAACAGGAGCTACCGAAACCGATTTCTATGGTCGTCTAGCCCTCGACCTGTCAGTAACTATGCCGTTGAAGTTGATAAAAATGGGTTTTGAGTTGGATATTGGATTTCTTGAGAAACTCTGCAACGCATTCGGTCCGAGTGGCCACGAACACGAGGTCCAGAGAGTTGTCAAAGAATATGGTGCGAAGTATGCAGATGAGGTTCTCCAGGACAGAATGGGCTCTGTAGTGTTCCAGAAGGGCAGCTCGGGTCCTAAAATAATGCTGGCAGGGCATGTCGATGAGATTGGATTTGTTGTCACGAAAGTCGAAAAGAATGGCTTCCTCCGGTTCCATCAGCTTGGTGGGTGGTGGGATCAGGTTCTGCTCGGCCATGAAGTAGTACTCAAACCGTCTGAGAGTGATGGATTCATCACTGGAGTGATTGGTGCCCCTCCTCCACACATCCTCTCTCAGGAGGAGCGGAGCAAAGTCGTGACCAAGGAGAAGATGTACATCGATATCGGCTGTCGTTCCGCAGATGAGGCAAAAGAACTCGGTGTTCGAGTGGGAGATCCTGCCGTACCTCGTGCTGAGTTCAGGACCATGGCGAGGAAGTTCAAAGAGAAGAAGAAGAATGGTAATGAAGATGAGAAGGTATCTCGAGAAGTGACTGTTGCTGCAGCGAAGGCTTTCGATGATAGAATAGGTGTTTTCATCATTCTTGAGGTACTGCGAAGGCTCTCGGAAGAGAAGGTTGAACTACCCAATACGGTCTATTGTGTTTCCACAACACAGGAAGAGGTGGGTCTTCGAGGAGCACGAACCGCGGCCCAGATGCTGCTACCTGATATTGGTTTTGCGGTGGATGTAGACATCTCCGGAGACGTGCCTGGCACAGAGGATATAGTGCAGAAGATGGGAAAGGGCGTATCAGTATCCGCTGGTGATGGGTCCATGATTCCCAATCCGCGATTCAGGAAGTTTGTTCTTGATATCGCAGAAGAGCACAATATACGCCATCAGGCCGCGTTCTTGAAGGCGGGAGGCACTGATGCCGGCATCATCCATATCACAGGCATGGGCGCCCCCTCATTGTTCATAGGGATTCCCACAAGACATATCCACTCACATCATGCCATTCTTGACCTGAGCGATGTGGAAAACGCTGTAAAACTGCTTGTCGAGGTCATCAAGCGGCTTGATGAGCAGGCGGTTAAGGCCTTCACTCAAATCTCGTGAAAAGGAAGGATTAGGGCGGCTAGAGGTTCTTCCTCTAGCGCTCTCTCTTCCCTTCGATGAACTCGTCCACTCTGTTTCTTGCTTCAAAGTCATCAATCTGATAGCGGGGGTGCTTGAAGCTATATGATGATATGCTTGAGAGCTCGCCGCCGATGCCCCTGTCCATCGCTATCTTGATGGCTCGAATGACATCGATAATAACGCCTGCACTATTCGGGGAGTCTTGCACGGAGAGTTTCAGGTTAAGGTCTAGCGGCAGGTCTCCAAAGGCTCTTGCGCGCATGGTGATATAGCACACTTTGTTATCTCCCAAGAATGGGACGTAATCACTCGGCCCTATCTTGGTTGGTAGTTCGTATTTCACACAGCTAGTTACTGCTTCGGTCTTGCTTACTCTCTTGGACTTGAGTCGGTCCTCTACCTGCATATTCTCAAAGTCCGTATTGCCTCCAATGTTTAGCTGGTAAGTGTTGTCGAGCACGAGCCCCCTCTTATCATATAGCTGCGCGAGAACCCTGTGGAGGATGGTTGCGCCGAGCTGGCTCTTGATATCGTCTCCTGCACATGGTATGCCTTTTTCTTTGAAGCCCTTTGCGATAGGATCTTCGGGATTTGAAACAATGAATTCTGGAATTGCATTGATGAGCCCTATCCCCGCTTCGAGTGCTGCCTGGGCATAGAGCCTCGACCCCTCGGCACTACCAACTGGGAGGTAGCTGACAAGCACATCTGCATCGGTCCTTCTCAGTTCTTCAGCGACATCGACAGGTTCGATCTCATCTTCATTGTACGCGAAGAAAGACTCTCGCATGTGAGGGGCCACACCATCGGAGATAGGTCCTGGTAAGACCTTGACACCAGTCCTCGGTACATCTGGGGCAAACTTCGCGCAGCAATTGGGTTCAGCCCAAATTGCATCTGCTATGTCTAGACCTATCTTCTTCCTGTTTGCTTCGAACACTGCAACAAACTTGAGGTCCTTCGGGAAGTATCCTCCAAAATCAACGTGCATCAGTCCCGGTATCTCTTCGTCTGCCTTGGCGTTCCTGTAATAGTGGACGCCCTGAACCAATGCGGAGGCACAATTACCAAGTCCTGCTATTGCGACACGAATGTCTGCCATGAGATTTTCACCAACTATTTTATGAGCATAGAATAGCTGGCTTTTAAGATTATCGAGCTAGTCATCGGCCGAATCGTTGTCTTCCTCTTCAAGGTAGTCTGAAAAGAGCACTTTTCTGGCGGCTGCAACTGTCTTGGGGCCAATCCCTGGTACTTCTTCCCATTCATCGATTCTCCTGACTACTTCATGGGGAGTCCCAAAGAGCTTGAGAAGAGCCTTTGCTCTGACGACATTGACACTTGGGAATCCCGCTATGAAGAATTCCTGCTCGTCGGCCATAGAATCAAGTCCCTTACGTGTTCTGACAACGGGCAGTCTAGTTCCCTTTTCATGCTTGTAGTCATCACTAGGAAACAGTGCTCCATAGATCAGGCCTGCAGAGTGTAGTGCATTGAACCCCTCAAGAACCTCGATGTCTCGCTCACGTACACTCTCTATCAGTGCATCCAGTGCCGACGGATGGATGTAACTCACGCGTTCCATTGTGACCATGAAGGGTTTGCTCTTCGACTTGTTGCTCTTGAAGGGTATGTATACACACCCCTTGATTGGATCCCTTCTTATCGAGAGCATGTTTTCAATGAGAAGATACGGCTTCTCGTATTCCAGAAGTGCGTCCATCTGCTTCTGAAATCGGGGTACTCCGGCTGCGCTCCCCTTCAGCGTGTTGACAAGGTCACTCACAGTCTTTCTCTCGATGGCAATGCCCTCTGGTCCCAAGACATCGCCAATAGGAGTCTTCTGTACAGTGTACTGTATCTCTTCCTTATCCAACATAGACATCAGGTGTTTGACAGAGTTCATCCGTTTTCCGCCAGTTTCGTGAACATCTATCACTACTACTGGCACATTCCCGTACAGGTCTGTCTGCATTCTCAATCAACTTCAAACAGAGTCATGACCGCAGCCATTGAAACCTCCCTTGCAAGATTTCTATCGTCTGCGGATCCTATCACTATTGCATCGTTCTCGTGTGGTTTCAAGCTCTCAGTTATGAGAAGGGTCTCCTCGGGATACGTCCCGAGTATATTGAAATCATCAGGCGGCATGACGAGAAGCCCGTTTTTCATGATGAGTGTCGTTGCACCTGCCCTTTCTGCTCCGCCTTGGATGATTGCCTCATCTCTTTGCCTTATTCCATCGGTCACTGATCCCGCCTTGTCCCTCGCAATGTTGGCAAAGGAATGCTCGAATACAGTCAGCTTGCCTACATCAAGAAAGAGTCCCAAAGGAATATCCTGTATGATACTTTCGAAGAGATCCTTACCCGTGTTGGTGAGTTTCTGTCCTTGTCTCCCTTCTGGAGCGATATGGCCGCTCTCTGACAGCCTCTTCAGGAGTGTTCTCACACTGCCCTCACCCACTGACATATTCTCACAGAGCTCATATCTTCCAAGAGGTTGACGCCTACCAATCATGATAACCGCAACAGCTGCATGATACGGCTTAAAGACGGGGGGCACCCGTCCGTCTGCTGGCTCCGAGAGTTCAATGAGAGTGTCTTTCCAGTGCAATGCCGGTCAAGCTCCACTCTGTTGTGAGCTTTGTGCGTATTTTATTCTATGGTAGAATCAGGAAGATTTTCTTCAACGAACCAAATTGCTCCGCCAAGGTCTCGCTTGATTGCCAGTTCTAGTCTGGGAACTGCCAGAGGGATTATGAGGGCGTTTGAGAAGACATGCACCGCAGTGAAGGGGAGTCCCGTTAGAATCGAAAGTAAGTATGGATATCCAAATGCAATGGAAAAGCCTACATTTGTTAGAAGGTCAAAGACCAGTGTGATGAACGCACCCACTGCTGCAAGCATGAGAAAACCAGGTCTCTTATCCTCAATGATTGGGCTATCCCTACCTAGAAGAGCCGCAGTTGCACAAACGTAAGCCCAACCGATGACCTGGAATACCCATATCTGAGGAATGAACGCGCCCCAGGGATTCATAATCCCAAAGACCAATGACATCAATAGAGTACACCAGATTCCCATACTGAGACCGAACACGTACGCAGTTACGAAGAGAACTGCTGTGCCGAACTCGACACTGGGGATTGCTACTAGTGAGTAATTGCCCACTAGAGCAAGTGCAGTCATCGTGGCAGCTAGGGCGACCCATCTGCTCCTTGAGATGTGAACCCCGTCTTCTTCTTTCATATCCAAACCTCTCTGGTCACCTTCTCTTGAAGTAACATACACCAAATGTGAAGACAATCACTGTCGCAGTTCCACTCAATGCTATCATCATGAGCAGCAGCGAATCAGGACTACTGAGGCCAGCAGGATGTTCTATTGATGATATCTCAAGACTCAGTATGTAGGGAGTTCCGAATGAGTAAGATGTGTTGCAGAAAACGAGAACGCCGGTCTCCAGATCATATTTCAATTCCGTCTTCTGCGCCTCTCCAAAACCCACAGGATCTTGAACGTAGTCGAAAACGACACAGTGATAGGTTTCGTTCGAAGAAACTACTTGTTCAGTATAGACTGCCATCGAACCATTCATGTAGTTTCCGCTCTTCCGCGAAGCGCTATCCTGAGCGGTCTGGTTCAGTCGGTCGACTGCCTCATCATCAATGGGAATGATGAGCCCCGGGAAGAAAGGAGTCAATCCCCATACACCCAACACCAGCTCTGTTCCGATCTGGCTGTTGTTCGCATTGATTGTCAGGTTCCCTATTGTTAGGATACCGGCGATTTCAGGCTCAACTGCGATCACCTCAAACGTGATTCTCGAATCTCTCTGGACCAGCCATTTCTCGGATCCTGACCATCCCCAGGCAACCGGTGTCAAAGGACTATCAATAACATTCCACTTCACGATGGTGTTTCCTTCTTCGGAGGGGGTGAAGCAATCGTGATAGAACCCTGAAGATGACATCGTAATCAACGTAAGTATCATACAGATAGCAGTGTGCTTCATGACATTGTCGACCAAAGGAATCTACCCGCGGGATGATAGTCGGAGAAGAACCAGGAACAGAAACGCTGCCGCCCCAACAATCGACAAACCAATTAGGAGTGACCAGTCCGTTTCAGCTGGGGGCGTTTCTGTGGGGCCTAGTCGCCACTCTATGAGGTCACCATCCTCAACTGTATATTGATTGGCGGCAACAGATCCAATCTCTCCGTTGACCCAATACTGCCACCAGAGTCCTTGGTCAGCATCATTCGATACATTAGCAATTGAAGTTACAAACACCAGATCTCCATACCATTCATACTCAACAGCAACGACACTCTCCGTCACGTTCAGTACTGTACTGCCCTCTAAGTTATCATACGAAATCGAGGTTCCATTGCCGAAGTCAAGTCTCAGACTCACGTTGATCCCGCTTGCTGGCACTGCACATCGGTTTCGTTTCCCATCTGTGACTGGGATGCTGATAATCAGTACTAGGAGGAAGGCTATGGCTAAAGTCGGCTTCACATTTTTCCACCAGTTGTAGGATTGGTTGACCTACAACCTCATCATACTGAATTTAAGGATTACCGTCGCAAGGACGGCTGGTCTTCGTGATGAGCATCATCGATTAAGCGCCTCTTGAAATACGGGTCGCTGGATTGGATAACTCTGCAAGGGGACCAAGTTAAGAACGAACGCGATGGCAAGTTTGATTCGCAGTTTCTTCTTAAAGAGAGCATATCCAAACGACTTTCCATTCGATGGAGATTGATTCTCCACCAGAAGGCGCCTTTTTGACATTCAGACACTACGTCCCCTTCAAGTCCTATCAGTACATAGTGACTGCTTCAAAGATATACATTTTGGAGCTGTCCCTTTCTAAGCTGAAATCCTCTCACCGAAGAACCTAAAACCTTCATCTCTGCGACATCCTTGTTTCTTGCTGTTGCGGTGATTGTGATTGACCAATGAGGACTACAAGCAACTGGACAGAGGGTTCCTCTTCGTCTTAGAAGGCATCGACGGTGCCGGCAAGACGGTTGTTGCAGATAGGGTGTCCGAAGAGCTAACCTCAGAGGGGTTCATGAATATACGTTTACGAGAACCAACAGATGAGAGTCAGTGGGGTCAGGAGATACGGAGGAGGTCACCTACAGGAGAACTAACCCCGGAGGAGGAGCTTGACCTCTTCATCAAGGATCGCAGGTGGCACATAAGGGAACGAATTCGTCCTGCACTCCGACAGAACAAGATCATCATATTGGATCGGTATTACTACGCCACTGGAGCATATCAGTCAGCCAGTACGGGCATTCCTTGGCAAGCTATCTTACGCAGAAATCGTATGGAAATATCTCCACCCGAACCTGATGTTGTGTTTATTCTAGATCTGCCCGCGGAAGAAGGCCTCTCCCGTATAGGTGGCCGGGGATGCGAAGCAAACAAGCAGTTCGAGGATCTTGATCGGTTAGTCGAGGTTCGTCAGGCCTATCTCGAGATGAGTCGTGAAGACAAAGCGAACTATTGCGTTGTCGATGCAACGCAGCCTCTGCAGCAGGTAGTAGCGAGGATTCTCTCAGAGATTCGCCGTGAGCTATACACTCATGTCGTTTAGTGGAAAATCTGATTCGCGGTCGAAAAAGTGACAAGCTTTTTTAGATAGACAACATGCATCCTATTGAGAAATACCCCCCTCTGACAAGGCCTCTAAGGGACCGGGAGTAAGAAGAAGATGCCCGTTGCTATGCTCCTAATCGATTGGGACAGTAAGATTGGTGCCGTTCTGAAGGCGAAAGTGCCGGATGATTTCGCGGACTATTATCGCGAGGATTTGAACACCGAAGCCATGAGAATCTTTACTTCTCACGCGATGGGCGATGCCACCGCGGGATTCTCTACGCTCAGTATTCGAATCGGCGGTGAAGAATACAATGTTGCATCCTACTATACAGGAATTGTGCGAGAAGAGGAGCAGTACTGCATCTCTCTCTTACTGACTCCATCAGAAGATCCCAAGACATACGAGGCCGCGATCACATCTGTTGTTTCTCCCATCACAAATGCAGTCATATCCATGACGGATGCCGAACTCAAAGAAGAACTCGATAACACGTATCGTCGGATAATTCGCCTTGCGGGAATGACCGATGAGAGTCGTTTGGCGCGCTTATTCTATGACGAGGTGTCTCGCGCGGTGTTTCCAAAGCTCTGGAAGGGTGGTATTTCCAAAGAGGATCTTGAGGAGTGGCTCAAGATGGTCACGGGCCTTCCCAGTGTGAGTGTTGACTCGATACTCTCTCCATTTGAGGAGCTGGGCTTGGTGAAGAGCGAGTGGGTCGACGAGATTGGGCGAACCTGTGTCTTCATGATAAAAGACCTTGAAGTGTTCAGAGCACCACCTCTGACTGCTATGGAGTCTTCAACCGAGATTCTTGATCCTGAGTTGGCTGCCCAATACAAGGCTGAGGTTCTTGAGTTTCTCACCGAATGGACCAAAACACCTGAAGACACGGTGGCAATAGCTGAGATTCTTGCAGACCCAGATTGTTACGACCTGTTAACAGAAGTCCGAACCCGTCCGGTAAGCGTTGCGGAATTGGAAGCGTCGCTTGGCATTCCCCCCAAAGAGCTCAGAGCTGCAATTGAGACTCTGAAAAAGTACCGTGTGATCTCAGAGAAGAGGCGAAAGGGGCCTTCTGGGGAATTTGACAAATGGCTCTTTCTGCTCAACGACATCCGTGTGCGTCTATTCTTCCCGGAGTATTTCCTCCAAGACCTCATCACCGAGCTTGAGAAAACACCTGACGATTCACGAGCCCGTGAAATGGTTCATCAACATCTAAGGCTACTGCGTGACAATTTCCCACGCTAGTCGTCCTTTAGCTGGCTCCATCTGAATTCGGATGGGTGAGATGTAGTGTTTCTCCTGTATCTGAGAGCTAACAAGATTCATATAGAATGACTGTACTGCGAATGATGCGGTTCCGAATTCGTTTCGAGTTCCGCACTTCGATAGCTCAAATATGGGGCGTTCGAATTTCCCCGTCGGAAACTCGCATTCGCAATATTGGTCCCAAAGAATGAGTTTCTAGCATTGGTCCCCTTGCAAGATTCCCTTGCAAACTTGCACATACTGAATTGTTTCGTGCGCCTTGTAGTTGGGCTGGTCTATATGACCTGACGGATGCGGAAGGTTCGCCTCTTCAGGCTTCGGCTTGGCGAACCCCGCTCCTATACGAGCATCCTTCTGAACATTCATTGTTTCATAATCGTGACATAGCAGCCGATCAGCCCAGTTTCTTTCGAAACCAGAGTATGCTGTATCGACGTTTATAGCCTATTTTCCGGTATAGTGACATAGCTGGTATCGCTGCACTATCCACAACCAAGATCGAAGACTCAACACCCGTCCGTCGTGCTCGAGCGAGAACCTCTGTCAGCAGCTTCAGACCCAATCCTCTGCCGCGATGCCCTCGTTTAACTCCCAGGCCTTGAATCAGCAGACGCCCTCCGTTCGATCGTTCCGAGTCGTATTGTACTAGTCCCAAGCAGTAAGCGACTATCTGTCCATCATGGAGCATGACCAAGCTGAAGTCAGGGACAAAGGCTCTTCTTTGTGTCATTCTGCTGTAGTATTCGTCTGATACTGGCTCGTAGCGGAAATGCCCCTTGAATATTTCGTTCTGCAGCTTGCTCCACTCTGAGGAATCCGTATCTCGTGCCTCTCGAAGAGAATAGCCTGATATTGGTTCGAAACGATTGACACCCTCCAATGATTTCAGTCTCATCATCTCCAGTTTGCCGGTTTTCAGAAATCCCCTCTTTGTAGCGAAGCTGATGGACTCCTCTCTGAAGCTGGGAATACTACCGACGAACATGGTTGCTTTCTCGGCTTTGAACTCTGACTCTTTAAGCAGCGATGTGCCTACGCCTTGCCTTCTGGAGTCCGGATGGACTTGAATTGTCAACGAATAGAGGCCTTTGTGAGATGTTCGGCGAAAGAACACAGACGAACCCACCAGTCTACCTTCAACATCTAGTGCCAGGATCGTGTTTTCGTCAGGTCTTGCTTCTCGGCGCGAGAAGAGCCTGGAGACATATTCTGACCCAATATCGTGATGATCAGGGTTATCATAGCTATTGACTGTATTGTAGAGTTTCGCGAGGTCTTCGAACATATCGCTTGATCCAGGTCTGAGAGAAATCATGGCCCACTGGCTTCTTCTAACATCTCTGTGAGATATTAGCATAGCGGACTGTCTTCATATCTTTTATAGGAATGGTTCAAGGTGCCTTGAGTCCGTCAAGGATTGATTTACATATACATTGAAAGATGATTCCAAGCGATAGGCTATCTTCATATCATTGGTGAAAGACTGTTGATTCACAATACATTCCTGGTCCGTGTTTCCAACAACGAAGTGCTTGCCTCGACCCAGTACTGGCCCGTGCAGGTCACATCAGAAGAAGTCACGGAGTTCGTTGAAACTAGGTCCGATATACGGTCAGCTGATAGTTCGATGTCTGAGCTTCCCTTGATCATCGGGGATGACAAGTATCACGGTCTTGAGATAGTCAAAGACCTTCTCTTGGTATTCGTCACGGATACTAGTGAGGATGAACACTCAATCTTTGAGCGTATGGAAAACGCAGTGAAGTCGGTACGAAGAACCCTTGAAAAAGTGGGTCTAGACAAACTGATTGAACAATATGAATCGCTCATCGAGCCCTCAGTCACTACACGTCTGAAAATTGCTCTTGTGGGAGAAGGTGGTGTGGGAAAGACGACAACTCTGCACTTGCTACTTGGAGATACTCCTCCGAAGCAGTACGTGCCCACAATAGCTCTGAATCTGGAAACCGTCGAGAACATACGGTTCGGCAACTACAGTTTGGTCTTGTGGGATTTCGCCGGTCAGGAACGTTTCAGAACACTCTGGCGTTTTTACTTCCACGGCGCAGATGTAATCTTCTTGGTATGTGACTCTACCCTCAGGAATGTCATCATCAGTAAGGACATACTCAAGCTAATTCGTCGTGACGCACCAAAGGTTCCGATTTTCGCGCTTGCCAACAAGCAAGACAAACCGAACGCCATGAATCCCGAGGTAGTTCAAAAGATCTTGGGAATCCCAACATACCCCATGGTGGCCATTGATAAAGAACGCCGCGATGAGATGCTGCGGATTCTGATGAATGCTGCCGCGCAGTATGTCGGAGTAGTCCTTCCGGACCTTCCTGCAAGCGAACTCCTGCGATTCAGCGATGAGGCTGCTGAAAAGGCCTCTGAGGTAGACCTTCGAGGTCGAGATGAGGACGAAGAATACGAAACGGTTGAGGTCGTTGAAGAGGTGTATGTCGATGAGGAGGGTCATATCATTGAAGACACAGATGATTACGAGATAATCGACGAGCTAATTGAGGAGGTCGAGCTTGAAGAGGGTGAGGAGGAACTTGCAGCAGAAGAAACGGATGACAAGATGGACGAGTCTCTTGTTTCAGGAACTACCGCAGAGTTCGAGGTTGCTGAAGAGGAGGCTGAAGAGGGTGTGGATGAATCTCCTGTTTCCGAAGACATTGCAGAGCCGATGCGCGCGTCATCGACCGAGCTAGTTCTCGTTGAAGAGTCCGAGGCTGCATCCGAAGCCAAGAATGAGTACGAGATAATTCCCGTGCAAGAGGAGAAAGAATTTCCATCTGAAACTCCTGACGAAGAATTCGAGGTTAAGGTCGAAGACGAAAGCGAAATGGAAGAGATACCCGTCGAAGTACCGCCCGAACCCGAGGAAACAAGCGAGATGCCCTCCAGAGCGGAAACTGACGAGATGCGCCTGGTCAAGGAAATCCTTTCTGAGAAATTAGATGCAGATGATATAATCACTGCTGAGATAGACAACACAGACCCTGATGATCTCGATACGGCTCTAGATGCGTTGAAGTGCGAAGAAACTGTGACCCCGAATGGAAGAGAACTTGAGACTCCTGATGAGCTTGACGAAGATGAGCTTCATGACTTAGATAGGATTTTAGGTCTCCTCGATGACAAGACTCCTCCTCCCGATGACACATCCGCAGCCGATAGCCCGCATACTGTGGATGATGATGCCATTGCAGAGCTTGAGGAGATAATTGACCCCAAGGAGCCTGACGAAGAAGACGAATAAGGAGTGTTTGCAGTCTGCTTTCTCAAGTTTTGATCTCTCTGTGGTCGTCTCGGAAGACTCAATTAAATGAAGCTCTTGAGATACTGTAGGGAACAACTGTTGAAGATAGAAGACATCGAAACCAACGAGAATGTGTCAGAGGTCATTGTTCGTGTTATCTCGAAAGCCCCGCCTCGGATAATACGCACACGTGGAGGACGGAAGACACAGCTGACCGAACTTCTGGTTGGCGACGAAAGCGGCACAATCATTCTGACCTTATGGGGATTTGGCGAAGGCTCCGACTTGATGGTCGGTGATGTTCTAAGAATCACTGATGGGTGGGCCAAAGAGTGGCAAGGCAAACCTCAACTATCCCTTGGGCGTTCTGGCAAGCTGGAAGTTGTCGAGGATGACGGCACAGTGCCCGAGGTATCAGACCTTATGGGCCGAATGGATCAATCGGGATCACAGACAAGAACCGATTCAGACTGATTGGTGGCCAGCAATGCTTCATGCCTATCTCTCCGGTCCGATAATCCACGCACACCTTCAGAAGAGGGACTTCTACAGTGTTGTAGTGGAAACTCTCCGAAAGCATCACATTGAGGTCTTTGCACCTCAGTTTCTCGCTCCCCTGGAGCCTCGGGAGATATATCTGCGGGATGTGCAGTGGGTACGAGATTCAGACTTTCTTGTAGGTGAAGTCAGCAACCCATCTCTGGGCGTTGGAATGGAGATAATGCTGGCCATCGAGCACCGCAAACCCATCTTGCTCTTCCGACAGGCAGGCAGTGATCGGCTTTCACGTATGGTTCTAGGAGCAAGAGGAAAGGCCCTCTTCACCTACGAAGATTCAACGGATGTCCAGTCGATACTAGAAGGCATCGACTTCAACAACCTAGTCTTGAGAGAGTGCATGCACTGTGACTCTGAAGTCGCTTTCGGATCAGACAATCACCATGTATGTGTTCTGTGCGGACGCTCTACTGATTAGTTGGTGCGGAGCCATGAATCACAGAATAGAGGCCGAGCCAGAAGACAGTCCACGAATCGTGCTGCTGTTGGTCCTATCAGTTTCTATGGTCTCTAGTGCCAGCATTCTTATTCGATTGAGTCACTCCCCTCCTCTTGTCATAGTCTTCTGGAGAACACTTCTTGGTGCCGTCCTGATGGCATCTATTGGCCTTGTACGAGGTGACTATACAATCCAGTCTAGACAAGCAGTACGTGATTACTGGAAGTGGTTTGCGGTAATTGGGCTGTTTCTCTGCCTTCATTTCTCTGCGTGGTTTACGTCTCTCTTTCTGACAACTGTAGCTGCAAGTGTGGTTCTGACTGATAGTTCACCTATCTTCACAGCTCTGCTCTCCACTTTCGTACTCAAAGAGAAGCTCGGCCGAAAGTCGTGGGGTGGAATTGTCATAGCCGTATCGGGAGCCATTCTTCTTGCTTGGAGTGATCTTGTATCATCAGGTTTGGGGGCACTCAGCGGCGACCTGCTGGCTCTTCTTAGCGCACTCTTTCTGGCACTGTATTTTATCGGAGGGCGTAGATTCGCTCGCGGAATACCCATCACGGTCTATACTTCGATCGTCTACATTGCTGCATCTGGATTCACTCTCGTTCTTTGTTTGATACAGGGTGTCAGTGTAGCAGTTCTTGAACCCAGAGAGTTGATGCTCTTCCTAGCTTTGGCCATCTTTCCCACAGTTCTTGGGCACTCCGTGAACAATTACCTGCTTACACTGGTTCCAGCCTATGTAGTATCTGCTGCAGTGTTAGGAGAACCTGTGGGTGCAACTCTATTGGCAGCAGTGTTTCTGAATGAGATTCCGCTGCCAATCACCTTCGTTGGGTTTTTTGTTATATTGATAGGAATTGCTCTTGTGCTCACAGACATTGCACGCGCGAATCGAAAGGCGCCACTAGCCTTTGATGACACCCATGGGTCGTAGTCTTGCCACCAAGGTTGCGATTCCTGCTTCATGCGATACACGAACAACCTCGTCAACGTCCTTGTATGCTCCAGGCGCTTCTTCTGCTATGCCAACGGCTCTGGGTGCACGCACGAGTATTCCTTCACCAGCAAGTCGCTTTTGCACATCCTTACCATAGAAGTCTCGTTTCGCCTGAGTTCGACTCATCACTCGGCCCGCTCCGTGAGCAGTTGAACCAAACGTCAGTTTCATTCCCCGTGCATCACCTCTGAGGATATAGGAAGCAGTCCCCATCGTGCCTGGAATCAGAACTGGTTGCCCAATCTTCTTGTAGAGCTCCGGTGTTTCAGGGTGATTCGGTGGGAATGCTCGGGTGGCACCTTTTCTATGGACGACTACCTTCCTCTTTTTCCCCTCTGTCTCATGCTCTTCGACCTTTGCCATGTTGTGTGCAACATCGTATATCAGATGCATCTCTAAATCCTCTGGTGACTGGCCGAAGACCCGGCCGAAGGTCTCTCTGGTCCAGTGCATCATAGTCTGTCTGTTAGCCCAAGCATAGTTGGCTGCAGCGCTCATTGCTGCTAGATATGCCTGTCCTTCGTCAGAGGTCACCGGTGCACTGCAGAGCTCTCTGTCTGGCACATCAATGTTATACTTCTTCATCGCCCTAGTCATGGTCTTGATGTAGTCGCTACAGACTTGATGACCAAGGCCGCGAGACCCACTGTGGATCATCACTGTTATCTGACCGGTCTCCTCAATTCCAATGGCTCTGGCTGCCTCTTGGTCATAGATCTCGTCTACTGCCTGAACTTCCAAGAAGTGGTTTCCAGAACCAAGGGTTCCTACCTGTCTGTTCCCTCGTCCCTTGGCTTGAGCTGAGACCTTGGATGCGTCTGCTACCTCTAGACTCCCGTTCGCCTCAGTGTGTTTGAGGTCTTCCTCCCAGCCATACCCATTCTCTATGTTCCATTTTGCTCCAAGATTGAGAACCTCATCCACTCCGCCCTCACTGCGGAGATTGACTTTGCTAGTACTACCAACGCCACTTGGAATGTTGTCGAATAGTCTATCCACCAGCTCCCGTAGCTTTGGGGTAACATCATCTACTCTAAGATTAGTCCTAAGCACTCGCACTCCACAGTTGATGTCATAGCCTACTCCCCCAGGTGAGATGACTCCTTCGTTGTAATCTATCGCGGCCACGCCGCCAATTGGAAAACCATAACCCTGATGCCCATCAGGAAGAACAATGCTCTTCTGTTGGATGCCGGGGAGACAGGCAACATTGATGCTCTGGTTGAGTGTGTTGTCTTGCTTCATCTTGTCGATCAGAGTGTCCGATGCGTAGATTCGTACAGGCACTTTCATGCAGGGCTTGGTGCCCTTTGGTATTTCGTAGAGATTATTATCAATCTTCTTAATATCCAAGACTAAACTCTCCTCTGTGGAACGGTCATAACAAGCCTAGAATTCTCTTTAAGACTTATGAAATAATGCATGTGTGATATTCTTCTTAGTGAGCGTCGGTCAATGAATGGCTTGGCACTATCTCTTCTGACGGGTATATCATTTCAAGAATGGTGCTAGCCAGGTAGAAAACGATCTGCTGGCCAAAGCCTTGCCTAGCTAAGAAAGGAAGTCGGCCAGACTCGGTTCATTTGGCTAGAGCCATCACGGCTCTATTCGATGAGATGATTCAGCTTATCAAGAAGTTTGTCGAATCCTTTCAGCGAACTTAAGTCTAGGTCCGGGTCAATGAATTTTCGAATCTCGACGATCTCTTCCTCTTCCACATCGTGGAACAGCCAGAATTCAGGTTCTTTGACTTGCTTTGTTGTTGCCAAGAGTAAGCTCACTCCAAGTATTATTCTCACTGAATACTTCGCGTTTTGCCGATATAACTTCTTTGATACGGGTTTTGACGAAACCGACTTGGCACACCATCGATTCGCCGATACAGCCCCCAAGTCTTCAGGTTGTCTGGCCATTGGGAATCATTCGAGTAACACCTAAGAGAAGGAACGCCAAATCATTATTAACTGTCGATATGATTACGAGGACGCAAAGCACGGAATGCAGGATTGGGTGCAAGCGAATGAAGATTGTAGTCACAGGCCCATATGAATCGGGGAAGAGCTCCATTGTTCACAAAATAACCGATGGTGCATGCATCAATGTAGAGCGGAATGGCACGACCATAGCCATGGATCACGGTGTGGCCAAGGTAGATGGTATGAGTGTATTCCTGTTTGGAACACCAGGACTCCTTAGATTCAGGACAATGAGAAAGATTCTGAGTTCAGGCGCAGATGGGATAATCTTCGTTGTCGATTCGGTCGATGAGGAGTCGGATGCCAGAGCTAGGCTCTTCTTCAGAGAGATTGCATTCTTTCTGCCTGGGGTTCCCTGCGTTGTTGCCGCTAACAAGCAGGACCTTGATGCTGCACGCCCCGTTGACAGGCTTCGTGAGAGCATGAGTTTTCTCGTTGGTCTACCTGTAATCCCATGTTCAGCCAAGACCGGAGAGAACATCGATAACGTACTGCGTACTCTACTGTATCTCTCTATGATGCAATGGTGCTCTGTGTTCAAGAAGATGGCTGAGTACAGCGGTTTATCAGACGGACTAAGCAGACTAATGGCAGACCTCAACATGAATCGAGAACACGTTGTCGGTTATCTGAGGCGTTTTGAACTCAGGAAACTCCTAGAGGTTCAAGTTGGTGACGAAGAATTCAAGGTCCGGGATAGTGTACGCCCCATTCTTGAGAACCCAATGCTCCTTATGAGTCGCTAAGTCACAATCAGAAAGAATCAAAAGCGACATAAACGGGCTCAAGGCAGACGTAATGGATGTGACATGCCCATGAGTGAGGAATACGATTTTGATGATCTGGACCCGGCAATGCTGCTTGAGGAGGCTGCAAATCTGGAGGAGTCTGGCAGCAAAGAGGATGCAGCCAAGTTATACAATGAAGTCGGGAATATCTACATGTCATATGCCGAATACGAAGAGGCACACGACTGTTTTGATCAGGCCCTCACACTCTACAAGGAACTGGACGATGAAGTGGGCATGAGTGATGCTCTATACAACCTGGGCTTGGCCCAGATTAACCTTGAGCAATGGGAGAAGGCCACTGAAACGTGCAAGACGGCCTTGGATATGTTTGAGAAGCTGTCGAACGAAGAAGGCAAAGCTGATTCTGTCTATGCACTTGCACTGGCGAATCTGGGCCAAGGCGATTTTGATTCAGCAATGGACCTATTCAAGGAAGCCCAGAAGGCCTACAAAGCCTCCGACAACCAGCAAGGTGTTGCCAGCATAATCATGGATATGGGCAATGCATATGCAGACAAAGAGGACTGGGACAATGCTGTTAAGATGTTCAAGAAGGCCCTCAAGGTCTATGAAGAGATTGATGATAAGGCCGGTACTGCCGATGCCCTCTCTCTTCTAGGAGATATTGCGGAGCTGCAGGGCGACCAGAAGAAAGCAGCTGAGCACTTCACTGAGGCCGCCAAGCTCTATCTTGAAGCTGAGATTTACGAGTTCTCTCGAGAAGTCGTTGAGAGAGCTGAGAGTAAGATGTGGGACATTCCCAAGTCCACTCGCCGTCGACTACGAAAGGTCATTGATTCGGTCATTGATGCTCTTCCCGAGGAGGAGGAAGAGGACGAGGATGATCTCGATGATGATTTCGATGAGGACTTGATATAGAGTTCGTCGCAGACCCAAGAAATGCTCTAGTATACTCAAGCCTTGACTACCTCAAGAAAAAGCCTATTTGACTTGAAGAGCTTCTCTTCATTATCTGCAAGGAGACATGAGAAGTGCGAGAACCTAATCGTGGAGCTGTTGTGGCATTAGTAATAGTCCTTTGTATCCCAAATCTGCTACTTTCTGCTAATGTACCACGGCATATGTTTCAGAGTATGGACGGAGGCTCCTCTGGTTCGAGCCCATATGCTCTCTCTGCAAATGCTTCTTCATTGACACCTCTTAGACGTATAGCCTACGTGGCTGATGATCCATTTTCCTACAGAGATGAGTTTTCGTACATGGCTGCTGTTCCCAGTTCTGTATTCCATAGCGGTGGTACCACCTACGTGTCACCACTCATCCTAAGTGAGAACTCTCAATCGGAGATATGGCTGTCTGAAGACTGGGCCGACTACGTATCGATCGATGGCGGGACGACGCAGACGATGATTATTGGTGATCTTCGCCCAGACATTGCTAGGGAGATTAAACAAAGAACAAGAACTTCAATATTTCCGTGGATTCGGGGGACATCCTCAGCTCAGATTGCGGCTGAGATTGCGGTGGCTGATTGGCAGAGCTCTAGTGTTGGCGTCTTTGCACTGGCTAAGGATTCATTCGAGAGCGTTACGCTGTTGGGGGATGGCACGGAGTACGTCTTTAACAACCAGCCCGTGACCACATATACGCCTGATGTAACCGTCCCCTCTACGGATCCTGTAGATGTGGTCTTCACTCCGCCGTCCGACTGTGGCTGGATAGAAGCGTCAATCAACTGGACTGGCAGTGCCTACTTCACTCACGTACTGAGAGACCCTAGTGGACGAGTGGTTGACTACTCAGTCTGGACCCAGACGTATTGGGAGCGTTTCAGTCCTCAGCTTGATGCCCCTGTGCCTCTACAATTCTGGATTCCAAAGACAATGGATGGCGAATGGACGTTGCGTCTATATCCTTGGGCCACAATTAACAATCCACTACCTCTGGATTTCATCCTGAAGTATCACCCGAGTTTCACCTCTGAGATTGCTGTTGGAGCAGACATTTCATCACTACATATCGACCTGGGCTGGGACAAGACCGCAGCGGATCTCAATCTGGCTTTGGTGGACCCAACTGGGCGTCTCGTTGCCTGGGATCCATCGGGCAGCATTCTGGCTCGTCCTGGTTCGGCAAGCGTTGACATCGAATATCCAATGGCTGGGACATGGACTGTCGTGGTGGCGTGGATGGATGCAACAGCCGAGAACAACAACGTGAACCTATCCTGGCAGATGGAGACCTCTCCCTCTCTACTGGAGGCGTATCTCGAATCTGCTGCAAATGGTGCAGTCTTGGCCTCGCTGTTGAATGCCCCGCTTCTCTATGTTGACAGAGACAAGGTTCCAGAGATAACGGACTGGGCTGCCAGTCGACTTGGGATTTCAGTAGCTTTTCTTGTGGATCCCCAAGGTGTCCACACATCCCAGCTCTATGATGCATTGGACACTGACTTCTTCGTCAACAATCTGAACAACTACCAGCTTGTTACCCAGTGGATAAAGAGCCTTTCTACTTCCAATGATGTGGTCATCACAGTGCCTCGAGGCGACGGTTCTGAGTTCTTCGCTCCAGCTGCATTGACGGCAGCCTATCGCGGAGCCCCCGTCTTTTCTCTCTGTGACGCCGATAATTCCATGATGACCCGTGCAGAAGAAACATGGGCTCCTTATCTGATTGGGCCTGAGATTGATGTCTATGTGACTAATCGATATTCTACAAGAACTGAGAATGGATGGTATGACGAACGCATTCCCAACAAATACTCCATGCAGCTCTCAGTAGACTCCTTTGAGGCATTCTTAGTTGACAGGGGGGCATACAACTCATCCTCTCCTCAAGATGTGGTTGTTGTTTCGCCCACCGACGTAGTGAAGACCAGTTTCGACAGGTCGCTTCAGAGTCACTTCTCTCCGGGTCGAATTCCCGCATCTGATCCCGCAATGGCTTCTGTCATGATCAACCGTGGTATGCTCCACAGATTCCTCTTTGAGACCTCTGAGTCTGCTGACACCTCGCTTGTCAGTATGTACGCGTACACCCACGGTGCCAGTCTTCTGGATAACAACTACAACTTGAATGTAATCTATCAATACGAGAACTCAACATCCATGCTTGAAGATAGAGGTTTCACTGTTGAGTCGCATATTGGTTACAACGAGGTGTATGAGGCAGTCAACTCTCAACTCGCCCTTTGGACCTTCAGTACGCATGGCACTCTGACGCGATATCCCACCGATCCTCCGAATCGGCCTAAAGGTGAAGGTCTCTTCTCTCTTCGTGATCAAGACATGCCCTATGGTGTTGAGACAGAGAGCCAGAGAGATGCTAACGGAGATCAGCTTGTGAACCCCGTCATGTTTACCGCCGAACAGGCTCATCACCGAATTGAAACCACGTCCGTTCTTGAAGGGCGAGTTGGAAACATAGGCTCACCCATCGTTCTACTCACTGCATGTCTTCTTGGAGGATCTCGCCTTCCCTCGGTTCTCATGGAGCGGGGGTCTGTAGCCGTCTTCGGTTCTCCACGTACTGTCTACTTTCAACCCGCAGCTATGCTCTCGTTATACATAACCGAGTCTCTCGTCGCAGGAAGACCTGTTGGAAGATCGTTGTCTGATGCCTTGACACTGGTCTCGTCAGACTACTCGGATCCACTGCCGACCGGTGAGCCGCGTGATTACGCGAACCAACACATCCTGTTTGGCGACCCACGTGTGGTACTGTACCATCCATCTGACAGTCCTCATATTGTAGCTGTCGATCCCTATGGGCTCTCGCTTGATGGACATCGACCAGGTAGGGGGACTCGACCTATTGTCGGTCTTGGGGGTTCTGATTATCTGCCCTCTGTGTTTGACTCCTTAGTGCTAGACCATGACTACTATGAAGTTTCCAACTACTCGGATTTTCTGCGTCTACTCTTTCTCAGAAGATGTATCTTAGTAGAACCCGATACTACCTCTGAGTTCTCTTCGGAGTTTGCATCATCAAAAGACGACATACTGAACTATGTTACGGGTGGTGGGACCCTTGTGGTCCTGGGAGTGTCCGGTGATCTCTCATGGCTCCCATGGCCTCTTACCTACGTGTCCTCAGCCTCGTCGTCTGGAATCGATTTCGTGGATGATGCGCATCCATTGGTGAGTGTACCGAACGAACTGAGTACCGAAGTCAATCATCAAGGCCATTTTGCAGGTCAATGGGCGAACTTCTCTATCATCGCCACAGATGGAGATAATCCCGTCATTGTTGCCTCTACAGTTGGCGTTGGTAAGATAGCTCTCTCCACCACGATACCCGCAGGGCTCCAGGCAAATCTGACAGTGGAGAATGCTGTGTCTTGGTTCGAACAGCCTTCGGTGATATTGGACGAAATATCCACAAATCAGGAGATTGCATGGGAGGGGGATCGTATTATCATCACACTCCGAATCAGCGATGCGGTTGGTCAGGCTCTGGAGGGTATTGATATTGAGGCCTACATGAATGAAACAGATGTCACACACATGGTATCAGAAACTGGAGAAGGTGTCTACGTCGTCACCTTGACCGAGGAATGGACAAGCGGTCGGGTCGGATATCACGATCTCAGTCTTAATGGAAGGAGGAGCGGGTACGATTCAATGACAATCACTTTGGTCGGTTTCATCTACATCCGTCCGTCGCCTGTTCTTATTCTACTAGTCGGCGGTGGTCTGGTTGGTGTTGCAGTGATTGCTCATACATATTACAAAAAGCGCAGAGGAAAGAGCCCCCCTCCTCCACCCGTTTCTTCCAGTCCGTTTCTTTCTAGGAAGGAGAGGGCTCGACGTGAAGAGATTGAACGCCGAAAAAGGGAGCAACAGAAGAAGAGAGACAAAGAGTTTGATGCTAAGGAGTTCTTTGAAGTCGAGTAGAATGCGCAAAATAACCACTTCCTGACCCAAATATAACAATAGTACTTAATAACTAATGAAAGAGTGTTTCCTTTGCGCATATTAGGAGATTCATCATATGTCGAGTCGTGTTGATAAAATCAATTCGGTGATCCGTGATTTTGAAACTGTCCCCGGAGTAGAGGGAGCAGCTCTTGTTTCACAAGACGGCCTGATGATATCCTCCGCCTTACCCGAGAGCGAGCAGGAGCGAGTAGCGGCAATAAGTGCAGCCATTCTCTCTTTGGGAGAAAAGGCAACTACCGAGCTCAATCGTGGGGAACTCAAGGAGATCTATGTGAAAGGTGAGAACGGTTACACCCTAATGACCTCTGTAGGCCTAGACGCGCTCCTATTAGTTCTCGCGAAGCCGGATGCTCAGCTTGGTCTGATATTTGTGGACATGAAGCGTATGGCAGAGAATCTGCTTGAGATTCTCTAGAAACGCTTACTCATGGTTCTCCCTTTTCTGGAGCATGCTAACAACCTGGGTGAGGATTTCTCGTGCAACTTCCCGCTTAGTCGAGAGGGGCACCTTCTCTACATGATCCTTTGAAACGATGACCACTTCGTTCGTGTCTGTGCCAAATGCGACACCTTCCTTGCTTTCATCATTAGCGATAACTAGGTTGCAAATGCCATTGTCAATCTTGGCTCTTGCCCGCTTAATGAGCTCTTCTTCGCTGACATCCGACTCCACCTTGAATCCCACAATGAACAGGTCGTTCTTCGTTTCTCTTGCTCTCTCGATCACTTTCTCTGTCGGCACTAGTTCCAAGGAGTAGGGCTTACCCGAGGGCCGTTTACGATCCTCTCTCTCTGCAGGAACGTAGTCAAGAATTGCGGCTGCTGAAACAAGGCAGTCCACTGCGTTCTCGGTGATTTTATGTAACACTGCATCCAGCATCTCCCTACTGGTTTCCACCCTAGTTGTTTCAATCCATTGAGGTATCGGAACTGGAGTAGGTCCGAGGATGAGTCGGACCGTTCCTCCTCGTGATATTATCTCCTTGGCAATCTCGAGGCCCATCTTTCCGGTGGAAGGGTTGCTTATGAAGCGGACTCTGTCAATCCATCCTCGTGTTGGGCCCGCAGTCACAACGAAGTGGAGGCCCTCCAAATCATTGGTTGTCAAAGTCTTGAACACCGCCTCCGTTATGGTATCAACAGAAGGTATCTTCGCCTTGGCCTCCTCAATCCGGGGAGCTACTATCTCCACTCCTATCTCTCTAAGATAGTCTAGGTTTTTGGTGACTGCCGGATGGTCATACATCGACTCATGCATGGCCGGTACGATTAGCAGGGGTATTCCTGCTCCGATAGCTGAAGAGGCCAAGGTGGTGACAGGCGTATCATCAATTCCGTTTGCAATCTTTCCAATGGTGTTCGCGGTTGACGGTGCAATCAAAACAAGGTCTACATGGTCCGGGTGTTTTCCTGCAAGCGTCACATGCTCGATTTGGCCGGTGAGCTCGGTGGTGACTTCATTTCCAGTTGCCCATTCCAGCAGGTATGGATGCACTATCTTCTGAGCACTATGACTCATAACACAGTAGACCTCTGCGCCATGACGCATCAGGTTTCTTGCCAGTGCAACCGACTCGGCTGCAGCCACACTTCCAGTAATACACAATGCTATCTTCTTCCTCTCAAGGGTGCGACTGCTACTGGACTTGATTAGTTTTGACGTGTGTTTCATCGTGCTCACACATGCGTTAGGATGTGTCTATGACTGATAAACTGAGCTGAAGAGTATCAGTACAAAGAAACGAGCCCTCTCGAGAATGGTTCCAGACGACGGATGATTCGAAAATAGACTTAGGCAAAGAATATATGAGTGGCCATGTTTGACCACAACGGCCGAGAATGGCATCCCTAGGGAGAATGCCGTTTCTGGGTTTGGAACACGGGACTCCCATCCGACCATACATGATCTATGTTCGTGAGATGGGAAGAAACAGTGATGCTGGTGTTGAGACTTGCCTAAAGAATCTCCTTGGAAGGGCGTCAAGAATCTCACATCTGAGAAGGAGGCACGTTTCGAAGCCTATGACTCTGTTGTTTCTGCCTTTGGTACACCCAGCCAATCGCTCTTTGTTCTTGATAATGATAATGAGTTTGATACCTTCAGGCGGGATTTTGATGAGTATCTGATTGCCAGTAGGAACGCACCCAACAGCAGTTCTGAACGTCCCTATCACATTGTCCGACTGGGATATGATGGGGATATGCTTGATGACATGTTTCGTCTGGTTGTGGCAGAAGAGTCCGAGAAGTTCAAACCTGCATCTCTAGATGCGAATATGCTCTATTCAAAACAGGCAATTTTCCAGCACCTCTATAATGTGATATCTCAAGACAAGTTCATCATCTTCCACATCACAGAATTTCCACTCGCATATTACTTCGAAACCGCAGTGGTGGTTGATGTCGAGGAGCTCTCTGATGTTATGGATCCGTCAGTTCATGACGAAACCATCATGAGGTATCTAAACGATCTCAGGGCGCAGGGTACAGAGGAACACAGAAAGACATACAGTTTCTTTTACAGAATAAGCACCTCTTTGCTGATGGAGTTGTCCAATGCATTTCTCGTTGTTCCAACTGCAGGAATGAATAATCATATGGTTGTTTCGAGCTGGCGTACTCAGACTCTCATGCTCGGGTTCAGCCCCCTCACTTGGTCTTCTGGCAGTTTCAAGGTCTTTGACCTCAGTGGAAGAGATATCGATGCTCGGTGGGCTTATCCTGTCGAGGGCTCCTCCAATCCGCCTCCACATAAGAAGGGCTATACAAGTCTCCTGCCACTCAAGGACTAGTCCTCTTTTGTCTACCCTCCTCGAGATGACGGTTGCATCCAATTCTTGATGGTGCTTTCAGCACTGGTTGGGCCTCTACGAAGAATGAGTATATAATATGTATACTCTTTCTATGTTTTATAGAGTATACTTATACGTCACTGCGAGCTGTCAGGGAACGAGCGCCTTGAAAGCCATAAGAACCGCAGAGGCCTTCGTTCCTGGTCATGTAACAGGATTCTTCCGCATACATGATGAATATGAAGACCCATTTCTTAGAGGTTCGACAGGGTCGGGGTTCTGCATCAAAGCGGGGACTATTACAAGACTCTCCGTGGAGCCAGCCGACAAGTCTTCGATATCGGTTGTATACAATGGCTCTCCTCTGGATGCCCCGGTGACACATACGGTTGTGATTAAAATGTTGGAAGATAACGGTGAGAGAATGGACGTCAATGTTGACTATACATCCCATCTTCCCATAGGCACTGGCTATGGCGCTTCGGGAGCTGGTGCACTGGGGGCAGCCATTGCTCTAGATTCTCTCTTGCACGATTCTTATGACTTACTTAGGGCTGGGCGATATGCCCACTATGCAGAAGTTGTAAATCATACTGGCCTTGGCGATGTGATTGCGCAGACCCTCGGAGGTCTGGAGATTAGGCTTAAGCCTGGCGCACCAAACACTGGCCATGCGATTCGAATAGACACTCCGACGGATTGTCATGTGGTCCTAGCGGGGTCTCCTGGTGTTGAGACCCGTTTTGTACTGACCAATGGAGAGACAAGACGAAGAATCAACCAAGCAGGTGCAAGGCTCATCGAGCGGCTCAACTCAGACCCAAGGCTTGAGACCTTCATCGAATGCTCTCGAAATTTCGCTCAGAGTACTGGTCTGATGCCTGACCGAGTGAGCAGGGCACTCTCAGATCTTGAAGACTCAGGATTTTCTGATTCCAGCATGGTCATGCTGGGTGACGCAGTCTTCTGTATATGTACTGGTGAAACAGACGAACCATGTCGAATACTGTCTGAATACTACGATGAAGACAGAGTGATGATTACTCGGATATCTGATGAAGGAGGTAGTTTGAGAGAGTGACAGATGTTCACGTACCACCCGATCATCCACGTCGTGTGTCATTAGAGGTGCGACATCAGATTATCGAGGGACATGAGAAACACATTGTAGCAACAGCTGGTCTTCTCGCCCACGGAAGAGGGGAGGCATTTGACTACATGATTGGAGAAGAAACAACTGAGGTAGCTAGGGATGCTGCACGAGCCGCGGTGGCAGCGATGCTACTCGCAGATACTCCTGTCATAAGCGTTAACGGAAATGCATGCTCTCTTGTCCCTGACGAGCTTGTCGCTCTCTCTGAACTCACTGGTGCACCGCTTGAAATCAACCTCTTCTACTACAGGAAGGAGCGAGAAGACGCCATTCTCAAGGCACTCACTGAAGCCGGGGCCAAGCGAGTGCTTGGAACCCACGATCGTCCATCCGAAACCATACCCGAGCTGAGCAGTAATAGGCGAAAGGTTGACTCCGAGGGCATAGCGCAAGCCGATTATGTGCTGGTTCCACTGGAAGATGGAGACAGAACTGAAGCACTCCGACGCATCGGCAAATATGTAGCCACCATTGACCTCAATCCTATGAGTCGTACTGCATTGTATTCCAACGTCACGGTTGTGGATAACATAGTCCGAGCATTACCAATCATGGTTGACTTCGCAAGAGAACTGGCTGACAGACCACAGCGTGAGCTACAGCAGATTATGGAACACTTCGATAATGTTGAGAACCTTCGTGAATCCATCAAGATAATAGGGGAACACCTAAATGAGATGTCAAGACAGGCCGATGTACGCCTGCACGAATTCAGTAAAGAGGTGAGTGACTAACATGCGAATCGCTATCATGGGCGCCGGAGCCATCGGAAGTCTCTACGGCGGTCTTCTTAAGATTGCAGGGCATGATGTAGTCCTCATCGGCAGACCCAATCATGTGCTGAGCATCAACGATTCAGGACTCAAGATTTCAGGGGTCTTAGGAGAACACACCATCGACATCGAGGCAACCAGCAATCCTCATGATGTGGTTCAGGCCGATTATGTCATGATTACTACAAAGACTTACGACACAATCCGTGCTGCTCGAGATATCGAGCATGTTGTGAAAGCAGGTGCCAAAGTGGTTGTCCTGCAGAATGGTCTTGGCACGGAGCGGCAAGTGGCAAAGGCACTGGGTACGACGGCAGTGCTCAGAGCTACTACTTGCTTCGGCGCAGAGATTGTTGCATCCGGCGCAGTGGAAGTGACAGGGCAGGGGCTCACCGAGATAGGGTCACATTATGATGAGAATATGGATGCTGTCCATGAGTTTGCTGCAGCCCTTCGAGAGGCGGGATTTGAGGTTGCTGAATCGGATAACATAGATGGAGTCGTCTGGACCAAGACGATTGTCAACTGTGGGATAAATCCGGTGGGCGCCCTTACTGGCCTGACGAATGGAGAAATCCACAGCAATCCTGCTCTGAGAGGGCTTGTGGTCAAGCTGGTTGAGGAGGCCTCTCTTATTGTGGAGCGGCTTGGCATTGACCTCACCACTGAAGACCCTGTGAGATACACACTTGGGACAGCAAAGGCCACAGGCAACAACATCAACTCAATGCTTCAGGATATTCGTGCAATGAAACGCACAGAGATCGAGTCAATTACAGGTGTGATCATCAGGATTGGCCAGGAACTAGGTATTCCTACTCCCGCTAGTGAGTCGGTGTACGCACTCGTTCGCGCACTCGAGTCGAAGTACTTGCCTGACGAAGAAGTGGGTCTTGAGAAGCCCTCGTTGTATACTGAGGAACTTGTTCGTGCCATGACTAAATCCTGAACATCATCTTTGCACTTCTGTACGAATTACCCGCAGATCTGGATGCGTCGTGACTGATGGGATACATATGGCCCGGGAGTGCTATTTCGAAGTCAATCTCGGAGAGTCTCTTGAGGGAGGCCACCAGATCCTCGGGACTCCCGGTGGGGAAATCGACCCGGCCAAAGCTGGCCCCTGGGAACATGGTATCTCCTGTAAACATAAGGCTCAGGCTCTTCTCAAACAGGCAGACACATCCGAGAGAATGACCCGGGGTGTGTAGCACCTCCAGACTCACCTCGCCGAATCTGACGGTATCCCCCTCTTCTAGCATCTTGTCAATCCTGATGGAGGGTAGCTTCACGCCGAAATGGCTAGAGAGTGTAAGCTCCATGTTTCCTGAGTTGATCATCTCTGCCTCGCTCTTGTGGAGATGTATTGCTGGATCCGACTCTTCAAGAATAGCCACAACTCCACCGATATGGTCTATGTGACTGTGGGTCAGTACGATATCTGTGACATCACCGAATGATACCCCTAGCTTCTTGAGATCTCGTCGAAGATCATCAGAGTGCATTCCTGTCCCAGTGTCCACCAGTACGACCTTCTCGTTGCTGGATATGAGGCCGATATTGCTATCGAAACTGCTACTGGTTCTGAAATGAATGTTGGGTGCAATCTGGTCGAACATGTCTTCACCTCAGATACTCAACAAGACGATCTATCTCGTCCATCGTGTTGTAGAAATGTGGTGATACCCGCAGTCTCCCATTTCTGACGGAACAGTGGATGCCATTGTTGCTCAGTTTCTTTTGTATCTCTTCCACGTTCTCAGGTTCGCTCGAGACTATTGCTGAATTGTGTCTGTCTCCGAAATCATAGTACGGGACTCCAATCTCATCAAGTCTGTTTCTGAGGTAGTTCGCGTTCCGCAATGCAACTGCTTCCCGTGTTTCTGCGTCTAGCTCAAGCAAGACATCTAGTGATACCAAGAACCCTACGTAGGCAATCATTGCTGGGGATCCAATCTGAAACATGCCTGCATCGGGTAAGGGCTCTCTCTCGAAGTAGGTGAAGTTCGCGATATCTCTGACTCCCCACCACCCCATGAATCTCGGCCTCAGTCTATCCATGATGTGTTTGCTTACATATACAAATCCGGCACCTATTGGACCAAGAAGCCATTTTGCGGCTTGAGCTGATGCAAAGTCAACGTCCCATCTCTCAAGGTCGATGTCTGCCCATCCTGCTGATTGGATAATATCAGCCACAAGAATTGCATCTTCGTCATGGGCTATACGCGCTAGTTCTTCTAGGTCTGATTTGTATCCGGAACCAAACTGGACATGGCTTACGGCAACAATACGGGTATTCTCATCCACGAGTTCTCCGAAACCACTGGGTGAGGCTGCGCCATGAGAGCTCTTCGCCACTCTAAGTTCAACACCTGAGAGCCGACTGATGTTCTGCCAGGGTATATAGTTGGAGGGAAACTCAAGATCGCAGATTACGATATTCGAACCTTTCGGGTACTCAATGGCATGAGCAATGGAGTTCAGTCCCATGGAGGTGCTGCCAACAAAGCCATACTGCTCTTTGGTGCCGCCCAACAAGTTCGCCAAGTTATCTGTGATTCTTGTAAAGGTCCTGAGTGTCTTCTCGAAATCACCAACCGCCCGCACCCTGTCGTTCAGATACGATTGCATAGCTGTGACGCACTGCCGGGGCGGAATCCCGGTTGAGGCATTATTCAAGTAAGTCATCTCTGATAGCGTCGGGAAGTTGGTTGTGATGAAGTCTGGGTCTATCTCTCGCGCCATAATGCTCTTCCGAAAGGCATTCTTCTGATAAAGCTCACTGATTGGAACATCCCCCTAAGATTTAAGACCTGAATACACTGTGAAATGACTGGAGAGCGGTTTGTCATTATTTCGCAGGTTGATTGAAAGGTTCAAGCGCTCCAAAAAGAAGGAGCCAAAATCAGAGGACCTGCGAGCTGACGATCCGACCGACACCGAAACACCCTCACGTGAAGAACCATCTATTTCCGAACCTACTGTAACAAGAGCTCCCTTGCCAACAGAGAGTCTTGTGGCCAGTCCCGAGGAACTGGGCATAGATGCACACGAAACAAGGACCATGGCGAAAGCTGCCAAAATCAGGCCTCACACAGTATCTGAGATTGTCCCTGGCAAAGAGCTCAAGCGAGATGACGAGGGACGCATCCATATCAAAATCGTGTTCTATGGTCCTTCTCTTTCTGGAAAAACGACCGCTTTGCGGTGGCTCTTTGCCAATGTCCGTAGCCTGTCCAAGGGCAAGATAATCGAGATTTCGGACGAACTGGGCAGAACCACATTCTTCGACTTCGTGCCCATTACCGCAAGTGAGAAGGTTGTTTTTGATGTCTTCACAGTGGCGGGGCAGAGACGGCATGCACAGAACAGAATCACCGTCCTCAGGGATTCCGATGGGATCATATTCATGGCGGATTCGAGGCCGGAGTCCATGAATGAGAACCTTGCCTCTATGGAGGAGCTAAGGATTGCTCTTGGAACTGACCGGCTCGCAACCATGCCCATCGTGATTTCTCTGAACAAGCGCGATTTACCTAATGCACTACCTGTCAACTACATGGCTGATTTGCTTGATGTCGAAGGATATCCCATATTTCCGACGATAGCTACTGAGGGAAAGAACTTGCTCAGGATGTTTCAGAGAGTTCTCCGAGATGCGCTCATATTCAAAGTTGGTATCTAGTTCTTGATTGGCAGTCTTCCTTTCTCCAAGTTCTCGATGAGGTCCACGAGATCCTGAACAGCCGCCTTCACAATTGCCTCCCCCTTCTCTGGGGTGGCGGAGGAGGGATCTCCATGTACTGCAGAAGGATACAGCTCCTGGCGATATGATGCAGAGACTATCCTATACTCCATCTCCACATATGCCGACTCTACAGAGCTCATGTCTACCAACTCCGGAAGTATGTACATGACCTCAGAGGTCTCATCTTCTGCTGCGTGCCCCTCGGGGGTTTCGAGGACCTGCGCCCTTGTTTCTTTCGCTAGATCTCGCCACCAGTTCACAACAATCACTGTGCGCTCACCAGCTTCAGTCGCAGTCTTGGCAGCGTTCTCTAGGGCGGAAGTGTTTCCCCCGTGACCGTTAATGGCTACAAGATACCGGAATCCATGATCGAAGACCGCATTCATCACCTGAGCATAGAGCATCACGAGGATGTTATTGTCAATGCTGATGGTCCCTCTGTAGTCCTTGAATGCCCAGCTATCGCCAAATGGAATCTCAGGAAGAACAAGAGCTCTCGTCTGTTCTGCAACGGCGTTCGCAAGATAGGCCGGCAAGAACGCGTCGGTCCCGAGAGGTAGATGCTTCCCATGAGCCTCTAGGGCACCCGTGACCAATACCGCGACTTCAGTTTCTTGGCTCTTCTCCATGAAATCTTGATGTGTCAACTCACTCCATATCGGCATTGTCTTTTCACACGAGAGAGCCGATATTCATACTAATTAGTT
>CAZLEV010000018.1:0-57775 GCA_964558645.1 uncultured archaeon | reverse complement strand
GCATGAAGAGGTCGATGTTCTCCGGGTTTGCATCAGGGGCTAGCTTGAGCAAGTCTCGTATTGCGTCGGTGTAGTGCGGATAGTATGGCAGGTCTATCTTGCTCGGAAATGCTCCTCCGATACGTACGTCACCAGTTCTCAGTTCGCAATGTATGACCGGCCAATCATAGACAAACCGGCCATACCTTCCTTCTGAGTCAATATGCTTTGTTTCCCCAATCTGGAGGTCTACGACTTCCGACTCGACTCCGTCAATTGTCACGGTTGAAGTGTCCAGCAGCTCGGAGATGAACGAAACAGCCGCCTCAACCTCAACTGTGTAAGCTCCGATCACCATCGACCCGTAATCATAGACGCCAGTGTCAGGTTCACCCTCGGATCTGTGCAAGAACCGGACAATACAGTATTTCAGAGATAGTCTGTCCTCTCTCTTCATAGCCAGACCGATGAAAGCACCATCGTACAGGCGTCTGCGGCGCTCTATCGTATCCAGAAGCCGCTGTTTATTCTCCATCTGTTCGTCCGAGTCATCCATTGCCATTCCTCAGCTTACTTGCATGTGGACACACAGAGTTGAGTCGTTATGCTCCAACGGCGGGCTACGGTGTCCCCCAGGCTGCTGATGATTGTCTTCGCTTATGAATATCACTGATTGCTTTCGCAGCAATACACTCGGCTTCTTCTCGACAACATCCAGCCGCTTGACAATCTCGATTAGAGCGAAGAGCATGGTGACCTCGATCATGCGCGGGGAGGTGCACATGGTCCCGGCATCGCCGTGCTGTCGTGCTGCGTTGAAGATCCAGTCCAGTGCCTCACGGTCCCAAGGTCGGAGTGTTTGTCTGACCTGTTTCCATCGCTGTTCCTCTATGTCGATTGCCTCTCGGAACGTTCGAACGGTTCGGCCCGTGGTGATCAGTATGGTGTATCCGTGAGAGGTAGAAAAGCACCCCTCGCTGTCAAATGATAAGGCTTTATTAGGAACCGCGGAGAGGCTATATCGAGTGGTACGGACCAGCGGAGACATGGCGGCCCTGCGGGCTAGTTTTCGTTACATGCCCTCATTACGAAACTCCCCCCCTCCTACCACGATTACCCGCGAGGTCGCCACCCTATTGTATTAATACGTTCTGGGAGAACATGCATACAGCCGGGAGTAGACAGTTTGAATATACGAAAATCAACCTGAAGGCGCTCCGGATTCCTGGCCGTGCTTGCAAGGAACTAGCATCTGACGGACCGCCCAGCTGCTCAGAGGTTCCCCATCCTCTGCCCCGTTTCACTAGGTCCTCTAGAAGTCAGTCAGCCTAGTCTGATTCGATCTATCTATCACATCTGCACCTCTCAAGGTAGTGACCCGTTCAGCACCTTCAACGCCATCGAGCATGAGTGAAACATCCTTCCCCTGTCTTCGTGCCTCTGATATTCCATTGACAAGGTCGTTGAACTCAGACACACGCTCCTCCAGTCCGAGAGGGGCAAGGACGGCCTTGTCCAAATCTGTGCTTCTCGTTTCACCATCCTTGATTATGTCCGATATAGACTCTGCAATCCGTTCTGCCTCTGTTTCCGAGAGAGTCCTAGGATTGAGAATAGGCATCCGTTCCATCTCGTAGACCATCATCTCGCTCATTCCTCCTCCCGTTATTCGAGCATGTATCTCTCGGAAGAACCGGGTGAGACTTGAGTTCAATATGCCAGCCAACACGAGTCCATACTCACTGTGAATCTGATAGAGTCGACAATCAATCACCAGTCTATCACGATTCAGTGGTACCAGCATATCGTCCCAGTATCCTTTGGCCGCAAAGAGCTCAGGTTTCTTCAAGTCACCAAGATTGAACCAGCACTTGTTGCGACTACGATACTGGAGGCAGGTTGCCCTCCTCTGAGGAGGCCCCCCTCGTTCCCAGTCCTTTTCCCACATGGAAGTGATGATGTATCGGTATAGTCCCTTGTGACCATCTTGATACATGCGGTCCAAGACATAGATCTCCTCCGGTGTGAGTTCGTCTGGCAGAGCCACGCTTGGCAGATTCTGGAGATGAATGTCGGTCTGGATCTCATCCTTTGCTTCGGAGAGAACCTGCTCAACGTAGTCGCTGAGGTCGAGGATTACAAAGTCGGTGTCTGAGTGGCGGAACTCAAGTCTGTCTGCCTGTTTGATGGACTTCACCAGAGGGCTTACAAACTGCTCGGTAATGGGCCAAGAGCCCAGTTCATCGACCTTCAGGTAGAAGAAGTCGTTGGCCCCCGTCGTGATGCCGCGAGTGACCTCGGCCACATCTTTCATCGCACATATTCTCTCATGCCCTAACAGGTCCCAGTAGAGGGTCGGTGCGGTGAGAAACCGGTTCCACTTGCTGGCAGTGGCTAGTTCGCTCTGTGTGAGCGCAATGAGCCGATAGCTCTCTTGCTCTTCGATTGTGCCGGGTGGTCTACTTGTGTTCAGTATCTCGATGAGCTCATCGATATCAATTGGCTTTCTCACTCTAAGGAAGGTTGCAACGTGGCTATTCCGTTCTTCGCTGGAATTGGATTTCTCGAGAATAGTAACACAGGTGGGAACAAGCGGATCCGTGAAGACACGTCTGCTGAAGCTGACGATGGCAAGTATCTTGTAGTTGTCGAGGAAGAACTTCTGTAGGTCGCTGCCGTACCCGGCGGTGAGCCATTTCTCCGATGTGATATAGCCCATCCTGCCACCCTCTTTCAGGAACTGAGTGGAGTGGGTGAAGAAATACACGTAGATATCTGACCTCTCGCTCATGTCAGCATATCCAAGCTCTACAAGATGGTTCCGGCATTTCTCCTTGTCATCGATCTTCTCTTGACGAATATAAGGCGGGTTTGCAACTACTGCATCGACGTATGATCTCGTTGGTTGCACACTCACATAAAGGGGGCTGTCAACGGGCTTACTCAGACTGACAGTCTCAGTGAACAGACGGTCTTGGCCATGAGCAATGTCAAAGAAGTCGGCCACTATGATGTTCACGTCCTTTGTCTGTTCCTTCAGATTCTGTAATGCCAGGTTGATGGCAGAGAGGTGTGCAGGAAAACGGTTGATGTCGATTCCAAAGAGCTGTGAGATGGTCTCCTTGTGTCCGTATTCTCGCCCAGGTTGGTGCTTGAGCTCGCGGAGCCTGTTGTAGGCTCTTACCAGAAACGAGCCGCTGCCACATGCAGGGTCAAGCACTAGCGCATCGGGGTCGAGGATTGTCATTCGAGTGATTAGTTCCACAACCTCTGGCGGTGTATAGTATTGCCCGAGGTCATGCCTCTCCTTGATAGGGATTATGTCTTCATAGATATGGCCGATGGTGTCGTATTGAAATCTGTCCAGGTCATAGCGTTCCAGTTCTTCCAAGAACTCCTGCGTTTCCAGTGTGGCTCTCTCTGAGAGGGGGATCCGGTCGAACAGGGGATCGTGAGCATAGATTGCCTCAAAGTCCACTCTGTCAGTAATCCTCTTGAAGCTCTCACGCCGTTTCTCCGGGTCTACAAGGGCTTCAGAGTCAATCGTGGGTACATCATGCCCTGTGTCCTCTAACACCTTGTAGAAGAGAAGCTTGTTCATGAGTAGGTATGCGGCCTGTCGTGCGAACCTCGATCTTTGCTCTTGGCTATCACCATCCCATCCCTGCTTCGCAGTCCACTCATTGAACGTCTGGAAGAATTCGTCACCGAGGCTATCAAGTTGCGACAGAAGCTCATCTGCCAGCCGTTGGTGGAAAACCCGAAGTCTGTTGACAAACGCTTGTGGGTCAGGTTCCCAACCCAGCCGACCCTTCTCTATGGCTGCCAACTGCTCAAGCAGTTCACCCGCAAACACCTTGGTGTTGCGAACACGATATGCACGACTCTTCCGTTTGAGGAGTGGAACACCCTCCTCGAACGTTCGAAAGAGGACTAGGTATCCTCCGTTGTACGTGGCGAAGTATTCTGCTCCCAGTCGTCCTGCATAGTTGAACGCCTGCCCAATGACATGGGGCGAATAAGGGTCCAGATCTCTATGATATCTCTCCCTGACTTCTCTCTTGGCCTCAATAACGAGCACTGCTCGACCACGTGCATCTTCGATGACGATGTCCGCTCTTCCGGAGTCCACCTCTTTCTCGGGGATGACCTTGCCATACTCCAAGCCGTGATACTTAGCCTTCTTCTCAACAGCATTCTGGAGATGCCGATACAACTCGAAGTGGATATCTGCTTCTTTTGGCATACTTGTACCCCCTCGGGATGGTTGAAACCATAGTCCAATCCAGAACGATTTAAGGATTCCCAAATTCTCTGTTGAAGGCTGATATTAGCCCCTGAGAATTGAGTAGTTCCTGCCATTCATAGTGTAATCCGTTTGTGATGCGTGATAACTTCTGTAGTTTCACGATATCCTCGCTACTGGACCAGAGTATGATGTAAAGAAACACGTCAAGCTCCTTCTTCAGGATATCGAGCGGTTTCCAGCGGTTGATGTCCTTGCGGAAGTACTTGTTTACATCATGGTATCGAACGGGCATCTTTCGTGTCCTACTGAATTCGAATAGCGCGAGCACCTCTCTGCGTCGAGAAACCAGAAAGCCGTCCAGATTTCCAGGCCACGGCACCCCATACTCTCGCAGCCATTCATCGATATCTGCCAACCTACCTCCAGTAGCGAAGGGTTTGGTCACAGTGATTCCTTTGAGTTCCGCGAGCCAGTCAGCGAATTCAGCACATGATGCAAAGGAGATGAGAGAATCTACCTGGACCCATCTGTCAGCCCCGACATTGACAGTGAAGGTGTTGATCTCCTCCAAACTATCGTCCCAGATGACAAGTACGAGGTCAACACCAAGTTGCTTAGCAAGCAGAGTTCTGGCCTGCCATTTGTCCAAGTCTTCGTGCTTGTAGAACCAATCCGTTAGCTCGTCTTCGTCGATTTCCAGCGGAGGGCAGTCACTCTTTCTTCTCTCGAAACATGCCGTAGTTCCAGAGTCATCTATGGAGTATCCCTCCAGTGTATGAATACGCCATCCGCCTGACTCAAGACATCCGTAGACCCAGCTCTTCGGTTCTGGAGTCGATTCTTCCAGCTTCAAGGCCCCTCAACCAAGTAGAATCCTTCTGTGACCGGATATATCTATGTTTTGTCGCTCCCCTTGGAACACTTATCTGGATATCTCACATATGATGGGATATCGTGGTTTCTAGGAATGAAACGAAAAGGGAGTGAATGAATCTGGAGAATGTCTTTGAGATCGAGTATCATCGTGATTCCTTCTTCGCTATAAGGCCGGAGAGCGGTACCCCCGAGGGCCCATCTGAGGTGCCCGAATACCCAGATGCGACTATGCTGTTCAGCAGGTGCATAGAGGATGTCCGTGAGATATCAGAGGAGATGCATCTTCCGGGCACGATTACTATAACCCTTGACAACATCGATGTCCCCGGAATAACCCTTGGGGAACACTTTGAGGTGCTCTTTGCAGACTCGAAACATGGAGGATGTCAAATCCCCCGGGCGAACTTCACGATCAGAATCGAGCTTGAGAAATACAACAAGAACGCCAGAACGGGGCTCAGGTGGAATGCAGGACTCGTTAGGAATTTCGACTGGAAGCACCATATCAAGGAGAATCTGAAGCAGGGATTTGCCCTAGCTAAGAGGATACTGGACGATGCCGACTATGCTCCCACTCATACCGAGAAGAAACAATACGAGAAGTGGGAGCGAACCATAACGCTACTTGAAACCCTAAAGGGAGAAGGCTTCACACGAAACAACCTCGGAGCACTTCAGTCGGAGGTGGAGAAACTGATTCCGAGATTCGCTGAGTTCAGAGAAGCAGATGATAAGGATGGAGGCTCTCGAAGAAGCATCCTTGCGAGTTCATTGGATGAGGCACCAAAGAAGATGGAGGGGTTTCGCGACAAGAAGGTGGAGAGAGGATTCTTGGATGCTCAGGAGCTTGCGAAATATGTCTTTCGGGTCTTTCGCTACTACATGAACAAGGTGATACGGTACTTCAAATACGAGCGGATGCATCACTGGCTGAAGGAAATCAGAGAATCCGAGTCAGGCTACTTCTTCATCAAGAATCGTGTCACCTGGAATGGTCAGGAGATTGTCCCCTATGGTGTGCACTCTGTCATCATGTCGATGTTGAAGATGGATGAGGTGTATATGGATGAAACTGACTGGTGGAATTCTGTGGAAATCGTTGATGACCCTGATGCGCTAGATAGGTATGCCGAAGGGTTCGAGCTCGGTGGAATCTTCTCACAAACCTATGAGGCCCTAGCTGAGTCAAAGCTAGAGCAAGCAGTGATTCTGGCAATCACAGCAATTGAGGCTGAGCTGAACTTCATTCTTGAAGACCAGAGAAGGAAGCCGAAGTGTATTGACAACCCCTTTTCACCTAAGGACAAAATGGGGAGGGAAACTACAGCGGTTGGTTACATGATGGGCTCTGGAAGGAACTACTTCACCGAGGACGTACTTCAAGTAGAGGAGAGGTTTCTTGACAGGTGGTGGAAGGATGCGGACGATGCCCGGTCGCTGAGGAATAGGGTGATCCATGACAAGATGCCAATCTCAAAGAACAAGAAGAACAGACGCATGATTCTGAGGCAACTTGACTCTGTGCGACTCCTCACGTACGCCCTAGACAGATGGAGAGAGGAGGTCTTTCACTGAGTGACGTGAGATGACTCATCCCCTCATTCGGTTACTCGATTACGCTACCTATTTGTGAACCTGCGATAGCTAGCTTGCGGGATAGTGGGAGCCAGCGATGGACTAATGATAGCAAGAGGTACATGTCACCGATGGTTTTCTCGGCTAGACTTCGAAGGCATTTCCTCGTGAGTACACCAGGCATTCACCGAATGCGCAAAAGCGGGTTATGCGAGATTCAAGCTTGCTGAACCACATGATATTTTAGGACCGAGGGGACGTATTCTCTAGGTCTGGCTGTCCTCACTGGCATGGTTCTCTTCAGGGCCGTATGTAGTTCCCCAATATGTTGCAAGTGGTGCTTCTTCAATCTGCTCTTTGGGAACTGGTTGAAATATATGCCCGCCGTTTCTTTTGGCATAATCATCGAGGCGGTCCAGATACTCCCAGATACTCTCATCATCGCGTCTGGGTGAGACCGTTACATTTGTCTGCCTCACGCGGATCTCTACGGCATATCTCCTCAGGTTCGTCTTTGCAAGGTCGAGCCGTCGAAAGTTGTCTTTGCTGTAGACCTCCTTGATGAAGCCCTTAGACCAGCTCGGATCCGACATCCAATCCTGATCATGGCGTAAGATCAATTTGACTGTGGAGCAGCTGTTGTCTGGAACCTGACATTCCTCCAAGAGGAGGTGTGAGAGCTCCCGAAGATTCTGAAAGGGTACGTGGTGTTCGGTGGTCTGCCATGATAATGCCCATTCTAGGTGTAGTCGGTCTAGCAAGGAACGGAGTTCTCCGCGCCCCTTTGCTATCAGGGCATCTCTCAGTTTCTCGAATCTCATCGCAAAGATGTCCCAGCTCTTTCTTGTGATGTAGTCCCTCAGAACCTCGCACTCACCATCGACAAGCTCGCTGTATCTTCTTTCGCTGGTTCGTCTCACAGTTACATCCCTGATGACGGCAACTGGTATATACTTGGCCTTCTTCCCTTTCTCAGGTTTCTTTCTTGTTGTGTCCAAGGGTAGTGGTTGCCGGAAACTAACTTGATGTTGTGACGGTTCACTCGTCACTTCGGTCCTTCTCTTGCTCGTGACCAAGTTGTCGAGCCAGTAGAACTGGGCAAGGAGAAGAGTTACGTCTTTCATGGTACGCCATTCCCTGGAGATGGCGATTGAAACTGCCAGAGTAGCGACTATCAGGATGGCGAGATAGGCTTTGCAAACCTCAACGTCCGCACCAGAAACAGCTCGTACAAAGGGACAGGCGAGAAAGAGGGTCAGAAGGAACCACGCTCCACCACGGATTCTCCATCCCTTTTCTACCAAGTCATTATTCGATACTGTCATTTCCCCTGCTGTCAGGAGCATGTCATCAGGTGGCGCAATATCCTGATATGGAAGTCTGTACATACGGAAGATGTAGATCCCGTAGAGTATCAGGTGTCTGGGATTGTTACTTGGCTTCTTGAAGGTCTTAACAAGGCAACAGCCCATTATCCCTTTGATAGGAGTAGTATATACGAGCAGACCTGTTACTCCTGAAGCGACGACCAAGATTAGAACAGGGTCAACATCATCTGGTAGTTTTCCAGGCATCCCTTGAAAAGCAAGGAGAATGAACACGACCAGAGCTGTTGACACCGCGAAGTAGATCGAGTTCTCGGCCTTGTGGCTTGGGCTAGTGGCTATGATACTGATCTTTCAGACCTCCTATCCGAACTTGGGAATGCTAGTCCTTCCTAAAAACGATTATGGAAATAGACAGAAAGAGCACAGACGCAATGTTTGGGTTCATGTGGGACTATGATTCTGGACTACTGGATTCCTGGGGACCTACCATGCAGTTGTGATTCCATGCTTGCGTAGAACATGGAAATGCGTCAAGGTTCTTCCCTCGTCTGAACCGCCAATTCCCAACTGCAGAATAGGCTTTTCATACTACACTCTGGTTGGTTTCTTCAGCATATCTTAGAATCAGGTCGATTGAGCTCAGGAAAGTGTAGAACATCCAGTCGTAGAAGATTTCTCTATTGTACTCCCCCTGTTGGTCCCGGTTGTGATGTCTGATGTCGAATCCGTTGATAATCTTGAAGAGATCGCTCTCGTCGCTCTTTGACATAGCCCCAAAGGCCGTTATCTGTGGTCTTATTCGTTCTAGAACGTCCCCGAGTGTCCTCACAGCATCTTTCTTGTCAGTCAGACAGGCGTTGTGCCTGAGAAACTTGGATTTGGCATCCTCAACGCGATGATCGATGGCTTCAGGATTGTTAGTCTTCGGCGTCGAATCGAGCAAGGGTTGTAGGCCCTCGGATATCTTGCGCCAGATTTCGCCGTTATGACGCAACTCGTATCCTTTCTGGAAGAAAGGTAGGAATTGATTCATCGCGTTACTGAATTCCTTCTGTCCCTCCTCACGATTGAAAGTAGAGTAGTGCCACCCGCAATTGTTCCATTTGTGGTTAAACCCCTTTTCAGGCTTCGAAACGTGGTCATGTAGAAACTCAATCATGGTGAAAAGATCAAGCTTATCGAAGTCAGATGCGTGGTCTTTGATCGGCCAAACGTCATCCAACCCGGTTTCGCTCATGATATAGATTCTTGGGTTGTCACCCCATGTGCCTAGAGTTCTCCCAGCATCAACACATTCATAGCCTGTAGCCTCTTGGAAGTAGTAACGCTCCATGAAGGATCTAACTGTGTGACAGAAAGCTTCTCTCAGAGTATCCAAATCTATATCGAGCTGTCGGGGTTTCCCTGCTCTCTCTGCAAAGTACTTCCTTATTGGCATTCTCCATCCTACCGATTTCGAGGTGGTTCATAGATCCGATATGAATTCCGGTATTTCAACCGTTCGCAGGGAGAAGCAAGTGGTCATAGCTTTCAGTTCTGTCGACACCAAGATAGAACCATAGGACTCTCCTAGCCGAGCCTACGATAGGATTATCCATGATCCTCGCGACGTGTTTGTGTCCATTCAGCCGCCGAATAGTTTCCTCTTTCTGATTTTGTCTGACCTAGCTGGTAGGAGAAGCTCGCCAACCCCGAGCTAGCTAATTATCTCGCTTCACGACGAACGTATGCATGAATGGGGATGTGTGACAGGACCGTGCCGCACGAAACGAAAGAAGAGAAGGAATGGGACAACCTTGATCTCAGGGGATGTGACCGGATCCGCGAGGCTGTGCATGGGATTGAGATCCTCCGGGCCCACGCGTATCCCGATGCGAGGGTTGAGGTAGCTGAGTTCGGGCGAGGGTCGAGCCTGCTGGTGACCCTTCGGAGTGTCGAGGAGATGTATCTTGATGGGAAAATGCGCAGGGTATTGCTTGCCTCAGTGGGCGTTAGAGTGGCGGCGAGTCAGCTTGAGTCCACCGTGGAACATGCACGAGAGTGCGTTGAGTCAGAAGAAGGCATCGGATGAATTCTGCTGGAGTAAATCTGGTTAAGCTGTTCCCAAACCTGTGAGAAGAGTGCCCTTCTCCCGGCCGAAGGCGACCACTTTTATGTGGCACATGCTCAAGGTTTGGTGGGAGATGTAAGTGAAGTATGTGAAGCACTTGGGTAATGGTTGGGGGAAGCCAACCAAACAATCCAAATATCATTGGTTTGAAGGTGGTCATGCAATCTGCAATCATCTTCCGGGCGATTATCCCGGCCTGGACTGCTATGTAATGTCGGAAGACGAGCGGCACCTGCGGCGATGCATGCACTGTATCAAGCGGTTGCCTTCAGGGATTGACAAGGAGTCTAAGCAGGTAGAAAGACTCCAGTTGGTGCTCAGAGAGGACATGGTCCTACTGTGACATCTTTCTGAATCGTTTCTGATAAGTCGATCTGGCGGGGAGTTCGACGATGCTGAGGCTCAGCTAGCCATTGTGCTCTCGATAGATGAGTACAACCACGAGGCGAAGGAGCCACGGGACCGCGTGCGTATCCGGTGTGCGACTGGCGGTAATCCCGACTTGACGGTGTTCGTGCATGACCGATCTGAGCAGTTGATTGGCTTGCTGAATCTCCTGATGAAGTGTCATGAAACTATGGTCAGAGAATGCAGGAATGTCGAGTTCGAATTGCTTACGCAGGGAGGAGAAGTGGATCAGACGCCCTATACCGTAACTGGCTTCACATTGAGGGGCAGGAAAACAGAGAGGGAACTAGTGCTCCATTTTGACGAACACTTGGCGCTTTGGCAGGGCGCACATTCAGTTGAGGAACAGGGTTCAGAGCTATGTCTGCATGTCTGGAATAAAGGTCATCAGGAAAAATGATTCGGGACGATCGCACAATGCGGTACGCAATAAGAAGAGAATGGAAGTCTATGAGTCTCAGACACTCCTCTCAACCAGCCTCATGGAGGCCATATTGATCGAGCATCGTGGAGTATGGGAGCGAAAGACCCGCGCAGGGGAGGCGTCGGATAGTTGCTTCGCTCATCGTACCATAGGCTGGGGATGTGAGATTGAGTAAATATCTAGCTCTATCGGCCGAAAAGACAGAGGCTAATCTCAGCGGATCTGCTAGTGCATTCTCCCGGCCGGGACAAGGCTCCTGATTTCAAGAGAGCATGATGACAGGTTTACTCTTCTACGAAGCATCGACTCCAGACCTATCCAAATGGTCTTGACAGATCGATTCGAAGCACTAGACTGGAGGATTCAGACCCCTTTTGGTATAGATGCTCCGCAGGCTTTCTGTTGCATGTTGTTCCATACCTGGGGTGGGCTTTTCCGGAAGGTTTTGGAGTGCTTCTGCAAGTCGAGAATCCGTCAATTCCTTGTCAGTAACGGGCAAATCGTCCAAAAATTCGGCCATCTCCTTCTTGTTGGAGGCAACCCGCGCGAGTGATAAGAAGACCGGCAGACGGTCTATTGCACTAGGCAGCGACATAAGAAGTGCATGAGCACGCTTCAGTACCTTGCCCGTTCCCCCAGGTTTCTTCCAGAGACTGGAATGTGTTCTTGCATCATGCTCTGCCTGTGACAGGAAACGATAGATAAGGAGGGAGGATGTTTCCTCGGGTGCGTCATCTACCCCCCAGTGCTCCGGCCAATTACCCCCCAGGAATGAAAACAACATTGAAAGAGTATTTGCGAAGTCATCATTCGGATCTGGCTTGATTGCATAATCCAGCACACCCTTGAGTATGCCTACGCGGGAGACCTCTATCGTCTTCATTCCTCTTTTTGACGGAACCTCGATGAACAGATTGTCTGGGAACAAGTCCAGGAGGAGCTTCAGACGCGTAAAGGAGCTGAAGTTCCCTGACATCTCACTCCTGATATTCTCGAGAACTTCCTTTACGTCGGGGTCGAAAAGATTGCGGAGGTGATACAAGAGGTGGAAGAGCCAATCCGGTCGGTACTCAAGACTCATGTCCTCTTTCTCCCAGATACGACCTCCCCAAGCCTTCTGAAACTTCTCGAGAATGCCTTCTTGTTCACTCCTAAGCCCATATTTTACTCCAGCTGTAAGATTCACCCATCGTTTTGCGAAGAGTTC
The DNA here is from genome assembly GCA_964558645.1 of uncultured archaeon. Taxonomy (GTDB): domain Archaea; phylum Asgardarchaeota; class Thorarchaeia; order Thorarchaeales; family Thorarchaeaceae; genus TEKIR-12S. The sequence continues at coordinate 45,619 of CAZLEV010000018.1, read as the reverse complement.
CCAGTCCTTCTGCAAGATGAGTTCACGTGTTGATTCGAGATGCCCTTTCATCGCATTATAGACGCTCTCAATCTCTTCATGATGTTGAGACGTATCCGCAACAACAACTCTATCCAGTACGTACATCGCGTCTAGGAGTTGAGGTAAGTCTTTCTCCACCTCGCCAAGTTCATTCGCATACACTCTCCATGAGAAGTAGAGTAAAAGAATCCCGCCCAGTACGGCACTGATGATAATCAGTGGAATACGGATAGGGACAAAGGGCATCAAACTCACAACACGGAGAAAGTGGGGATATAGGATTGCGACGGCCCCCAAGAAGAGAAAGATGAGTGAGGGCATGAGATAGATGAAGATCCGGACTCTCCAAAGCCTCTTCTTCATCGCAACGCTCTTCAGAAGCGACGGTAGGTAGTCTTCCAACATGTCTGTAGCATAAGGGGAGGTCCCTTTGGCGTTCTTGAGTGCGCCGGGGCCCTTCAGTTCATTAGCCCAATTGCCTGTCAGAAGCGCAGTTTCAAGTATGCGTTTTTTGAGATTTGCTAGGTTGATATCCATCAGCGACTCGCTTAGCTCTCTGTAGATGTAGTTGAGCTCAGGGCCGTAGGCGTAAAGAAGAAAGGAGAAGATGGAAACAATGACTAGCCCCAGAGAACCCGCCGCCTCGACCCCCAATACAGTCTGAGATACGGCAGTCACGAAGGGTAGCGTTGATGCGGGGAGAGCGAGATAAAGATACCAGTCGTTCTCCTCAGCCCTATTTACTAGCAGAGACATGTTAGGTACGCTCCATCGATACCCCTTTACTGCGACTAGGAATAAGCATTGCTCTCGTGTTCGATGAAGTCAAGATGTTCTTGTGACTATGAGGAGAAAGGCTATCCTCGGTATCCCAGTACATAGACGTGGAGTATCTACGAGTCCTTCATGTTCTCTTGTGAGTTGCTACTCACACATGTTGCTGCTGAAAGGTCAGCCCGCCGGTAGAGAACCTGCGCAGGCGGCTCCGCGAAGTGCGCTCCATCACACAGACCTCTCCGTCTGTTTCCAGTTCATCCTCATCTCCGAAGATGGCTTGGCCAATTCAGTGTGCAGTGTAGGTAGAATGAGCATAAATCTTAAGAGATACTCAAGATTCAAGTTGGATTGGGTAATGAAAGGATATGTTCTCTGATTCAGGTCTCTTAGCTATGGATTTTGAGCGAATTGAAGAATTCATCAGGGATTATGATGAGTATAAGAGAAGAGAGAAGGAAGGCTTGCCAGTAGGAACGGAAGTCAGAATCAAGGTCGAAGGAGCGTTTTCAGAGCAATTCAAATCCTCTCTCCTGGACCGAGCTGAATCCATGAGCCATAACACAATCGACTTTGTCGAAGATGACTCATGGGACTTCCACATAAGAACAGAAGCGTATGCTGACGACCGATGTTTTTCATTGTCTCTTGAGCATGACAGTGTTTCTTGGGTTCGGGGGTACTATTACTACTGGAAGCAGAAGGGGAAGAAGTCTTACAGCAAAGATTGGGCCACGATTGATTGGCTTACGGAATATCATGGAGAGCTGGTCGGAAGTGATGCAGTTGAAACTGAAGAGGAACGCGATAAACTCTACAGAGAGAAGATGGTAAAGCTATCTGATTATGTGGTCAATAAGGTGGCGAGGACTATGCGTCAGAGTGGGATGAGTTCAACAAAGGAAAATATCAGAGTTGTGGCAGAAGAGTTGAATTGGGATGAACTCAAGCCTGAAGAAGAGGGGAAAGATTTCGATACTGAATGGGTAATGCTTTGGTCAGATAGAATCCAAAAGACTCTCAAATAAGAATCCAATCCTATTGAGCTAGTCCAAATATGTCAAATCTGCTGGTTACTTGATAACCCATCCGGTCTCTGATTCCCTACTTCTCTGATTGCAGCAAGAGCCGCATTCCAATCTCTTTGATGAAAACGTTTCTCAAGAACAATCACGTCTTTGCTACTTAGAAGACCCTCCTCGAAGTGATTTGGGAGAACGTTATCAGTGTTGTCAAGAGAAACTGAATTGTTCTTCAAATGGCATGATAGATTCTCTTGGAGCATATCGCCACACGCCCCTCAAGTAGAGTTTTGATTAATAACTTTCTTCGTAAGAAGAACTGTTCCTTTCTTCCAAATCCCGTCTTTCAGAAACTCGACTCAGTAAAATGGTATTTGGCAATCAACAAACCCATTTCTCAATCATCTCTCAATACATGTAGCGCTGCAGTTGTTTGCATTGAGGGTTTCGCTTCTTTCTTCTCATTAGCAATCTCGCATCTGAGCTCAGGGAGATGAAAACCGAACAGAGAGCAAGCTGGGCGGTAAGGCAGAAGACAGGCAAAGTGATAGACTGGGTTAATGCTGTATGGATATTTTGTTCCTCTTCAGATTTCTGCCCCTTGAAATTACATGGTCTTTGTATCCTTTCCACTTCATCTAGCTTTGCTCGATCTCTAGTCACCTCCGACTCCTCTTCTCTTGCGAGATGAATATCTTCTTCAATGAGAGAGTCAGGTAGGGACCCAAAATACCTTCAAGATGGAATACCCCTTAGTGCTGAGAGGAGAGTGAAGGCCGGGAGTAGCTTTGACTTCAGAATCGTCTTATAACACCTCAGAACAAATACTCAAGGAGCATCCTAAACAAGAGCACCTCTTAGATAGCGCTTGTGCAATGGATCTATCCCGTTAAGGATGCGATGGTTGGCACTTACCTGATATTGCATGAATCACCATGCAACAGAAGCCAAAGATGGCGTACTCATTATGTCACGTGGACCAATAGATAACGAAAAACACCATTCTTGGCTGGCATTCCTTTCTCGGATAAATCAGAATAATCCGCCCAGTGAAGCTCATAGCTATTCCTAATGGCAATGGGATTCTGTCGGCTTCTTCCCTTCCTTTCTCTGTTGCCTGTCCAATCTAGCTCGCCTTGGATCTTTCTACCTTCTTCTAAGCGAAAAGGATAGTACTGGGCTCCCGTCCTAGGGGGACCTCTCCACAACAGACTCTTGTTCGAGAGGAGCATTGAAGATCCCAGAGATTTCTCTCTTCTACTAACAACTCTTTCCAATCGTTCTATATCTCTGAGATAATCATAACAAGCAAGATCAACCGGATTCTTCCCCAAAGAATAATCTGTTCCCTCAATTTGCACATCAAATCGGTTAGTTTTGTACTTCAGTTCAATTAGGTGTTCCATTTCATCCAATATAATACATATATCCAACCTCTCTTCTCTATCATGTGGCTGTGGTGTACACTCTGAGTAGATTCGGCAGTCCGGATAGGTATTAAACAAAACCTGAATCAGGGCTCGACCAAAATCGTACTCATTGTGGAAGATAGAATAATCCTCCCTCAGCAGATCGACAATCATATCAAGCTGTATCATGCGGTTTCTCCAAGTAGATACTAGCTTGAGTTCTAATCAATTTGTCCATCTGCTTCATGGAGCTTCTGTGTGAAAAGGCACCTCCCGCCACACTCTAAGAAGTTTGGATATCCATGGTTGTGAAGCACCGCCTTAATCAGCAGCTCTCTTCTCTGCTCCTTGAACCCCCCTCGACCTCAGACCTCCGGTGAATCTCACCTTCATCATGCTGAACACGGTCTCCACAAGACTCCTCTGTCCATACTCGCGGAACCGTTTCCACTCCACAGGATCTCGGCTGTACTCTAGAATCGGCTCCCTGTAACCACGGTATGCCCGGGACTGTGCTGGCAGTTTCTTCTCGGGCTCTATCGCGGGATAGGCCCCACGGTCAGTTATGCACTGGACATTCTCCCGGGAGATGTGATGTACGCCTTGTCACCATAGACGGCCTCAAGCTGTGATGCATCGACTCGTCCCATCAGGGCTGCTAGGTCTCTTGTATCACCACCGGGCCGAGGTCGCACCCGGACAGCAATGGTCATGAGGGAGTCGGTGTCCACAACTATGTGGAGTGCCGTGAAATGCCGTCCCCGCGTCTTTCTGAAGCGCACGGGCAGTCACTCGCACGCAGTGGTGTGAGAGAACCCGGTGGCGTCCACAGTCAGGTGGCTGGAAGGAGGTTTCCTCCGAGTGAGCAGCTGATACATCCTGTGAAGGGGCTGGGTGTCAAGGCGCCTGAGTGCCTGTTGGAGGAAGGAATAACTTGGCGCCCTCTCAAGACCGAGAAGTTCAAGGAGCTGAGGGTTTGAGGAGAGCTGGGCCGCGAAGCTCGTGTGGATGAGGCCAGCATCGAACTTGAGGCCCAGAAGGACAAAGAGAGCAGGGAGGGTCACGTCCGGAGGTTTCCCGAGGGTATGGAAGCGGGCGGGAACCATAGTACTACTCTTCATAAGCTCATGAAGCAAGAACTGAGGATGACGAGACCTAGCTGTGTCATACGATGAAGAGTAAGAATTGAATCATGCGAACCAGCCGGTCTGATCACATATCCTTGTATTACTCTCCTCGACTTTTCACACAGAGCCGGAGATTCCAGAAGTGACCAAACCAGAAGGATACGACATACGAACGATTTGAATCTCGTAGCGGTGGCAGATTCAGACTTTAATTCGGGAATCACTACGATCTATGACCCAGAGAAGGAGGATTATGGGCAACTTACAGACCAAGAAAAACAGGAGTATATCAAAGAAACCAAACTGAAGCGCCTTTGATACTTACTACTTATGGCGCAGACTCGGTTGTAACGAGCGGAGTTCTTATGACTCTTAGATGCCAGTTATTTGTGGTGAAATTCCAATGGACCAAAAGATAGACGTAACGATACGATTTGAATCACACAGGGAGGATTTGAAAAAACTGAAACAAGTCATCAAAGGCATGGAAGCCTATCAAGTAGAAGTCAGAGATAGAGCAGAGGCAAAGAGGCTCTTCAAGGAGGAACTTCAGAGAAGACTCAGAGAAGCAGGCCTTAGTAGATAGGGAAGCCTGAAGATTGAACTTGGTCAATGGTATTCCTGACTACGTAGCATTTCTTGCCATCCGACTGTGAAACAGAAGACTATATTCCATGAAAGTGTTGGAAAGAAGGCACTCCGGGGGAAGGCAACCGTCATTTCATCTAATCTTGTGTAGCATTGAAACGTCCTTGACCTTCTCAGTGACACATTGTTTCTTTCAGAAGACGAGTTTTGGAACTATGTAGATCAGTATCCTAGCCGTCAAGAGAAAAGGCTTCTCTCTATTCTCACTGGCGACCCCCTCTACTATGGTCCGCCTATTCCGTGGGAGGATCATGTGACCATGATGGGCGTATTCTTCTCTTCCGATGATTACGAGAAACTAATCAGAAAGCATTAAAGAATCTGAACAGAAACATCTTTAGCCGTTCATACTTGATTCACCTTTGCAGTAGCCTCTCAGACATATCAAACTTGTCCAGAGAAGACTCCATAACCCTTGTCTTCTGAGTCGCAGGCGATGCTGTCCCGGAATATCCCTCACTCATAGAGAGTATCATATCAGGCAAGAGGATTCCCGATCTTAGCAATTATTCCTCTGTGTCTTCATAGGCGAGAGTGTGCAGCAGGCTACAGGTCTCGAACTAGCGGGATAATGACCGGGGCCACTGTTCTGGTTAGATGCGGGATGAAATCCAAGATATCTCCCTCCTCGTCTCCAAAATGGGCGAGGTCAATGCTTATCCTCTCATGCTTGACCAAGAAGCTCATCCCTAGAAGGGCGAGGGCGAACATGAAGTCTTGTTCAAGCTCGTCAGGTTCATCCCCCGAGCGTGACTTGATTTCGTCTAAAAGGAAATGGTTATGCACGTTCATAAGGAAGCATATTGCCGCATGGCTGCCATCATAGCCAAGCACTTTTTAGTAAGAGTGTTGTTTCCTATCTCGTCGGCCCGTGATGTCATTACCCCTGGCGGAGCATAACTGCGATGAAGATCCAAGAGCAAGCTGAGACCGATTTTTCCCTTCTCAGGAGAAGTAAAAACAAAAGGTAAGGCTGAGACAACCACACAGGCAGTCAGGCAGAGTCCGAATGTGCGCTCTATCCCCTTCGCCCCTAGAATTCAGAGCGCGCAAGCGTCCATGGGTCGCAGAACGATTTTGGTTGACGATTCTAGCTCTACTTCGTATCTGCTTCCGGACTCTACCTCCACACTAACATCTCCCCCATGAAGAAAGACGCGGACCTTCTTTCTGAGTGTGCGAGAGGGTATCTCACGGAGGTGCAGTGTGTGGATCTCAGCCATTTTGTAGAGCCTTCTTCTTTCGACGGATGCATTGGTAACATTCAGATTGAGGAATGCTACACAGAGAATACTACTGCCAACATGGTATATATAATACATCAACAGAAGTGGGTGCCACAGATGGCAGCTAGAAGCCTTCTAAAAGCCGTATTCGGCCTGCTTGCAAAGAAGGAGGGGTTCGACGAGATTCATGTCTGAATTGCGGACAATGGCGTAAGCAGCAACTTAACAAACGGACATGAACACGGGAGGGGGTACTGCCAATTCAGTACTCGAGGGCAGTCTGAATTCATCTGTTTGTACGTCTTGTGGGAAGGGAGCGCTCAGCTACGGGCTTGTAAGCACATGCCCTTATACCAATCATGATGGTTGGCTAATTCGTTGGATCGTACTCCTCACTGGGAGTCTTTTTTCTCCAGTTTGGAGGTGCTTTAAGTCTCTGTCTTTTCGCGTTCCCTCCGAAGGTTAACAGGGAGTGGCTTGGGGTATCCATCGGGATTGGCTCCAACATAAGAGAAATCGTGAGCTCGTGTCCCACCGAATCTATCCACTCTTTTGGGATCGGGCCTAGTAATCTTCACTCCGGCCGAGCCAAGCGAGCGGCCGCAGCATCGTGCAGCTAGAAACAGAAGTATGACAAAGAGAATCCCAAATCCAATGATCTCTAGCATCAGCATTCGTGAATAGCATACGTTTCTTTTGGTTTAGTCCTCTTGGCACAGAGATAAGCCACTGACCAGAAGATGATGTTGCAGGAATCAACCACAGAAACCTGACCACACTACTATCTGTTTGTGAACCGCTTGACACTCATCCTTTCGGGACGCAGACGAACTCGTCCAAATAGTCACTCTTGGGGCGCATTAGGATATCAGGATCAGCTGGTCACAGTGCGAAGAAAGCGCAGACCTATGGATGAGAAGCCATCTCATCTGCAATCCTCTCTCCAGATGTGTTCGTAGACTCACAGTGACGAATTGAGGTCAGCGTCTGGAGTCCTTGCCCTTAGAGGCCTTGTGGGTTTCGGTCTTCTCCCGCTCAGTCCGAAGACCAACCGGGAAAGGTTTGCCGTATCCCCGACCCGACTGCCCGGAATACGAGTAGTCATACCCTCTTGCTCCGCCGAAACCGTCAACGGTCTTAGGATCCGGCCTAGTCGTCTTCACTCGGCCAGCAGGGGGTGCAGACCCATAGCATTTCCCGGCTAGGAGGAGCAAGGTAACAAACACTACCACAAACGCGATGATTTCAAACATTAGCCATCGTATCACTATTGGATTAAATGCTTATAATTTCTTTGAGCGAAACAGATGGGTTCTGTAAGAACTGAAGGCAACCAAGCAGGCATTAGCCAAGAAAAAGATCTCAGGAATCTTGGAATAAGTTGAAGCCACGACCCATCCCGTTGACACAAAGGAGAATCAGCTTCGAGGAATGTAGACGAACTCATCTAGAGCATCGCTCTCGGGACGAACCAATATGTGACCACTCTTCTTCGACAGAGTCACAGTCTCACTTCCAAGGTCAAGTTTCATCTCCTCGCCCTCCTCGAGGAAGCGATCGGCTCCAGTGGAGATGATCTCATCCAGCATTCTCTTCAGCCAATCACTGTATGAAGTTGTCATCATGTCAAGCCTCATGTTCAGTCTAAGAGTGTCATATTAACGTTCGAGGTGCTTTCCTGCGGGGGAGCAGCGCACGCAACTAATGACTCTTTCCGTTCATCCAATGCACCTATCTTTCTTGATGATTAGGGATTGTAGGCAAACGGATGGCGGGCCGAATCACGCCTTGCAGCGATCTCCTCTACACTCTGCCTCCCCTCAATGGCTCTGCGCAATGCGAACCTTACTGCACGGAAGTTGTTGATGTGTACGCGTCGTGGATTGATGGCCTTTGTATGGACAAAGACATTCACAGCAATTGCAATATCCTGCACTAGCTCTTCAGGAATGATACAGTCGGTGATTGTCCTTGTGACGGCATCAGCAACACCCCTCTGGGCGCTCTCATAGACAAGACTCCTATGTCGCTCGTTGGTGATGGTCACTGTCGGAGCGAATATGGTTGTGGGTTCAAGACCTTTGATTATATTCGATGGATGGAAACCCTCCACAACAGTTCCTGCGTTGTCAATTGCCACTTCGAGAGGTCCGTTCTTCATTCCCATGACCAAGTCCACATGAGCAACCTCCAGACCACTGCCAGCCAAGGCCTCACCATGGAGCAGTGTCAGATCAGACACCTCATCCGGCACCAGGCCCACCGCCTTTGGATAGGACTCCGCAACAAGACTACGCTCACCCATGACGAATCGTACCGGTCCGCGCTCGATCAGCTGCATATCTTCAAGGCATGTGCGAAGCTCATCTATGTCCTCGTAAGAGAGAGAGTCGCCTTCCATAAGGGGAAGCCGAGCTTTGCCGACAGGAACGCCCATCATATTGAGAGCTGCTTTCACTGCGAGACCCCCACCTCTGTTCACAAGCACCCGCACGGTCTTCTGTATGCTCCGTTGGATAATCATAGCACCTTTGAGGTCGCCCTCCGCAAGTGCAGCCTGCATCTTGATGTATCTGTCAGGGAACACGTTAGCACTCGCCAGGATTGCTCCATCACATCCTGCAGCTAATGCAGGCAAAGCAACCTCATCATGACCAATAACAACCTGGAAATCCTCAGGTCTTCTGACGAGGATGGTTGTGAGATTAACAAGATCTCCACTCGAGTCCTTCATCCCGACTACCCCATCGATTTCCCGAAGACCGTCGACAAGGGTCCAGTGAAGGGGAACCCCCGTTACTTGAGGAATATTGTACAGAAACAGAGGAATGTCACTGTTGTTGGCAATCTTCTCAAAGTGCTCGTATATCTCACGATTAGAAGGTCTCAGAAAATACGGGGTCACAACCAGAGCTGCATCAGCACCGAATTCTGCAGCACGACGAGTGAGCTTGATGGCATCATTTGTGTAGGCTGCACCTGTTCCAGCCAAAACAGGAACACGGCCCTTCGATGCATCACATGCTATGCGGATGGCCTCCATCTTCTCCTCGAAGCGCATACTGGTGAACTCCCCAGTGGTGCCGCAGGGGACAATTCCTGTTGCACCGGCTCTTATGACGTAGTCAATGAGACCTCGATACTGCTCTTCATTGACGCCGTCCTCATCAAAAGGTGTGACCAGTGCAGGGTAAGCACCCTTGAAATGGAAATCGCCGCTCACCTTGGTCACCTCCACACCTCAGCCAATGCTCTTCCAACCGCATCTTCTGCAGCATCTGTCACAGCTCTTCGATCTCTGCTGTTCAAGTCAACATCCATTGCCATTATCATCACACTGCCGTCCAATGCTTCAGCTGGTATCTTCGCCGCATCGAGGTATGCCGATACTGCTTTGGCTGCACCGGACTGAACGGGACCATAGAAAAGAGAAGCCTGGCGCATCGACCTTATGGTACGGGTCGGAACCATGATGCTACTCGGCTTGACAAAGAGATTTGGTTCAAGAATAACCGAGAGCGCTTCATGTCCAATCTTTGCCTGAGTAAGCAGTTTCACAAAGATGCGACCCAGGCCACCTCTCTTTGGCCCCGCGGCGATAGATACACTGACCTGCTCATTCGAGGCCTGTCCGAATCTTGCACCGTCGAGAAGATCCGGGGAAATGTTGAACTCACTGAAGAGCGAAACCACGTCTAAATTATCAGTCAGGGGTTGTTGGCCGTGTGAAGAGATGAGCCCCAACTTCTCAAGCTCCATGCGAATCTCGTCCTTCAACTCAACTGTGAGCGTTCCACCGGTATTAAGAGGTAATCGCGACTTGCCGGCGTTTATCCCCATCATCTTCAGTGCGGCCTTTGCTGGAGGGGCACCGCCATTTCTGGTAACCAGTCGGGCAAATGTCTGAACAGAATGCTGAAGCTTCATTGCCTCTTTCATCTTACCATCATTGACCTTCTTCATGATATCCAGCCAGATATGAGGAATGACATTGGCAGATGCCAGTATTGCTGCGCTGGCACCTGCAGCCACTGCAGACAGAAAACATTCATCGTGGCCAATCAATACGGGAATTTTCCCCTCGAGCTTCTGGATGAGTTCGACCGTCTTACCAATATTGCCGCTGCTATCTTTGATCCCCGCAATGCTATCTAGAGCAGCCAGATCGTACACTAGATCTGAGCTGAGTTCCCCCAGAGTACATTGAGGAATGTTGTAGAGAATCAGGGGTAGATTCCCCTTCCGGGCAAGGTTGGAGTAGTGTTCATAGTAGCCCTTGTCAGAAGGCCTGAGATAGAACGGAGATACAACAAGAGCAGCATCACAGCCAACATCGGCGGCATATTGAGTGAGCGCTATTGTTGCCCTCGTGCTGTTCTGCCCAGTGCCAGCAATGACTGGAACTCGACCATCTACATACTCTACAGCGAGCCTCAGAAGCTTCTTACGCTCCTCTGTCCGCATGTATACGAACTCACCGGTGGTTCCAGCCGGGACAACCCCGGTGGCACCTTTCTCAATTGTGTAGTCGATTACCTCTCTGAACCCGTCTTCCAAGATGTCTCCATCTCTTGTGAAGGGCGTAACCAGAGCAGGCATGACTCCTTTGGGCTCGAACTTTGAAACCATTCAGGGTTCCCTCAACACTCACTCCGGAGATAGAGGGCGTATATAAGTTTCCACTCCCGATATGATGCCATGACTGAATTCCGTGTTGCATTAACTACTTGCCGTCGCGATTCTTCCGATCGCATCGCAGAAGAGTTCGTTGAAAAGCAGCTCTGTGCATGTGTGAGCATAGTCAGAGGCCTATCAAGCGTCTACCGATGGAAGGGTGAAATCGAGAAGGAACCAGAAGACCTCCTCATCATCAAAACCACAGCTGGGAAAATCGCGTCTCTGGAGCAGGTGCTCTTGGCATCTCATCCCTACGACGTCCCAGAGTTCATTGTTCTCCCCATTATTGAAGGGCATGATGCCTATCTAGACTGGATAGCACGGAGTGTCAGCCCAGAGTCTTCTAAGGAGTAATCAAGCTATTCCAGCGCTCCGGGCGGCATACCCCAATGAGTCATTGAAGTAATCCGCAATGACGCCAGTTATCGCAGGACCAATGATCTGGTTTATCTCTCCAGGCATTAGCTGTTTGAGATCCATCTTTGAGGTGATCTTACCCTTCCGCTTCAGACGGCCTATCTGTCTCTGAACGATTGACCTTGCTTCGCTCCATGATACTGGTTCGGCGGTAGGCCCAATCAGCCCGGACTTTATATCTGAGAGAGCCCTCATCACAAAGACCGACAGATTGTCGATGTCATCGCTGGCCTTCATCTGCCCTTTGCCGTGTGTTTCACACTTCCCATTCTTAGGCGTACTTCCACAGACTTGGCATACTGGGCGGCCTCTGTTTGTCCGTACGAAGAAAGAGAGCATATTCGAGCATTTTGCTGAATCGTTCTCATCCCACTCCAGACCTGCGGTGCCAACTCTGCCGGTTGCTCTGAATACTGTGTGTGCCTTGGTATAGATGAACGAGAGAACATCAATCTCTCTCTTCTTCTTCTCAAGAAGGCGCTTCTCCTCTCGTTTTGCCTCAAGTGCAAGCTGTTCCTTGGCGAGTTTCTTCCTGCGCTCGCGTCTTAGGAATCGTTGCATCAAGTCAAACGATATGGCATAATTGTCGAACAATAATGTACTAGCCTGCAGAGGTTCGTCTGTCACTCCCTCAAAGACCGGGCTCGGCGTCTTCTCCAGCTCCTCTCTAGCAGCCGACATGTACTGATTTGATAACCGGGCATGCATCCAAGAACGTATCATCATCCCATCAAGATGTGGATGAACCTGTTTCATTTCGAGAATGCGTTCCGACAATAAGTCAATGAGAATCTCCTCCCGCAGGAATTGGAGTTCTGTGGCGGCATCCTGATAAATGCTCAGGAGTAGCGCCTTGCTCCGCAATAGATCTTGCTTCGACCGCAGATAGGTCTCGACGACCCTTGCGAGGTTCTTCAGAACCCCTATCATGAAATGCCAGACTAGGTCCATCCGTAGAGCTGCTATCGCTTCCTCATGTTGTCTCTGTATTGTCATGTCGGTGGAGGAAGAGATGCCCATCTGTTTTAGGTCACCACGCTCAACGAGTTCTCGGGCCTTCAGCATCTCGAGGAAGTCTTCACGAGAGGGCACCCTCATCTTCTTTCTTAGTTCATCCAATACTTGTGACTCGATGGCGATAAGTTCTGATGGATTCTTTCCCAAGACAGCGATACCAACTTTGTCAAGCTCGTCCGCTCTGAGGCCTCGTGCTCTAAGCATTCCTTTGACAGGTTTTTCCAGTGTGTGTTCCAGCTTCTCTAGAGTTCTTAGCGAACGCTCTATGTCCTCGAGCTCCTGCGGGCTGTACTGACTTGATGCTTCTTCTACAGCAGAATCACTTGAAAATGAGCTGAGGCCTTCAAGCAGGGTGCTAGGATCCATCAAGCGCTTAGAGGCCAGTCCGCTTCGTACCGTCTCTTCGTCTACAGACACGAGGTGACTGATAAAGGGAAAGGCATACTGCGGATTATCTGGAAGACTGGCAGTAATCTCATCAGTTATTCTGTCAGCCATCCCCCCTTCAAGTTCACTGAGGTTAGTAAGAGAATCGACTTCCTCAACAAGCCAGTCAAGTACCTCAATCCGCGAGCCATGAGCCAAGCGGACAGGATCAAGAAAACTGGACCGAGGAACTATAAAGTCAACTGACGCCTGAGCAATCTCGACAAGTGTGTCATGAGGAATGTTAGCCGCAGTCAGAGGGCTGCACAAATAAGATTCTTTCCCGGAAATGAGTGATAGCAGTCTCCTAACAACAGAGGTTTCTACGACTTCAGCCTCATGTTCTCTGAGCAACTCATCCCTGAGAGAGAGCGAGGATTCCTGCAGTCCCGAGGCCTTTGCATAAAGCTCATCCAGCCACCGCTTTCGCCAACCGGTGATGCCAAGGATGAAATCAAGGGCGCTATTGGGGGAATAGTCGCGTGGAATCTTCTCAAGATAGCCTTCAACGAGACCGATCACCTTAGAAGCTGTTTCGTCATTTTGTGCCTGCACTCCCGGTATATCAACGAGCTCCAACACAAACTCCGAAATCAGTCGCTCGATGTCAATCTCTTCTCTCAGCCTATTCTCCAGTATCTCACGAATCTCCATCTCAAGATAGCGACGCTCATCGTGTGAGAGTTCATTCTTCTTCTCAATAGTCAGTTGTTCGTCATCACTCATGCTGAGTAGTCGAAGACCCTGATAGTTGTAGAGATAGAAGGCTGCGAAAAACGACATTATGTCCTCCAAGGGTCTGTTCTCCTTGAGTATGCTGGAAAGAAGCTCTCTGTCCCTGTTACTACGCATGTGAGTTGCTAGAGCCTCAGTGAGAATAATCTCCTTACCCGCCTCGCTCATCTGCTTAGTCTTCAATATCCAAGTGCTAGACATGTATCAGGCGACCTCCTTGTATCCAACAGTGACGATGAATTCGTCGTCCACGTAGTCGTATGAAACCACATGTACCCGCGAGGGGGTATCGGGGTCACGAAGCAGGACTCGCTGAATACGCGGCATGAGTTTTCCCAAAGAACGAATCATCGAATCCAAAAGATGATCTAGAAATCCATCAGAGATGCTCAGCTTGGTGGTTTCTACTCGATGCGTTCCTTCGGATTTCAACTGCTCTAGCCGTTTCGAGAAGACGGTACTCATAGCCTGGAGTCGTTCGTCCATCCGCTCCAATCTATCACTAAGCAGCGCACGGAGCCGCCTGTGGGCGATGAGAGTTTCAGATGGTAGAGGCTTCTCTGGAATTGGCTTAGGAATTCCTTCGGGATACTCGCCCTCTATTCTGGCTATTCTGAGATCAAGAGGCTCGGGAGCAACTGGCTGCTTTGGGCTATCAAGCACACCATCGGAATCCAATCTTCTTTGTTTTTCATACTCCGCAAGTGCCTCTTGGTACTCGGCCTGTTCGTTTTCAAAGTCGGACCGAGCTTCAGCAATTAGTTCCAGCCTCTTCCTGTTCCTCTCGACAATGGGAGCATTCTCAGTTTCGACCCTGCCGCATTCATCTTGCCACAACTGTAGCTGTTCTTGGAAGTCCTCTTCAAGCGCTTTCTCCTCAGCAGCTACTCGTTCCACCATGGAGGCGGCGGATATACCAGCTCCATACCTCTCATGCACAAAGGTTAGGAAGTCTGCGAGTAGCTCGGTAGCGGAGCTGTATGGAGTATCTGGATCGAACGCATCTACCCATCCTGCAGATTCTTGAATCCATTCATCAGACTTGCTCTCTGAGCCTCTAAGAATCTCTATCAGCCTATCCTTGCCAAGTCTATCGCCGTCCAAGCCTCTCATCAAGAACTCAGACATGAATGGAGTTGAGGAAACATGCTCAACAAAATCAGGTAATGTTTCAGAGATAACCAGTTCAAGGGCATCCAGACGTTGAATCAGTCGTTTACCCTCATCGTTTAGTGTGTCTTCTGAACCCGAGTCTGAGTACTCAGAAACAATCTGTGTCCGTACAATCTCAGCCAAGTCGCCAAAGGACACGAGATTCCAGATCTCAATCTGCTCGAATGCATCCATAAGCCTGTGCCCGAGAAACTCTGCGAGTTCCGAATATTCACTGGTCTTGCCCGATTCGAATGCCTCTCTATCAAATATTGCCCGGAGCTGCGAAACCAGTTCGACAAAAAACTTGGTGAAGAGCAGGGAGTCTATGTTGTCATAATCCTCGACCCCTAAGTCATCCCTGAATCCCTCAAGAGCTGACATGAAGGCTTCTGTCACCGCCCCTACAACCAAGTATCGTTTCAACTCCGTAATGAAATAGCTCTTGACTCTCCGACAATAGGTAAGGAAATACCTGATGGAACTCCGCATCTGCCAGGCTCTCACTTCGTTCTCCTTGGGGAAAGTTCTGAGTAGTGATCTTTCGAGCTGCTCAAGCAAGCTCTTAATCACCTCGCCATCTCCAACACCCTCTGACAACTCATCCAGAGCCTCTCTTACCGAGTCAATGTGTTGAGGAACTGTCAATGTCTTGCCAGACCTGATGTGTTCCTCGAGAGACTTGGTGACTGAAGAGAGGATAACACTTGTGTCTTCTATCATATCCTTAGCAGCTTCCAAGACGTCATCAAACTCAGAGTACATGACCTTCTCCTTGCCCAGTCGGATGATGAGAGAATCTACCAGAGAGCGAGCGATATCCAGTTCCTCTGTGCTGTAAGCATACGCATTCATCTCTCGGAGAATAGAACGACCTAGTTCAGGTAAGCGCCTTGTGACTGTGTCAATGCCCAGAGGAGTCGAGATCATACGAGAAAGAGAACCGGCGTCCCGGTTCCAAGGAATGCCAGACGCCAAGAACTCGATGTTTTGGCGCTCCAGTACACGTATACTCGGAGGCATCGAAGTGAAGTCCTCAGAGAATCTAAACCGAACACGGAAATATGCTTCAGACCCTTCGTGCTTAATCTGAATCGAATCCCACGAACCCTTGAACCTCCTGTCCATCATGTCCACGAAGAGGACTCTGTTGAATCGGTCAGAGAATCTCCTAAGCACCAGAAGCCCGTCAGTCTCATAGTCAAGTTCATTGGCTTCGATTGCCTGTTCAATATCTCCGATTTTCTTCGAGAGATTCGCCATATGTGAGTCAATCTTGAAGGGGTCAACAACTCCTTTCTCCCAAGATAGGACACATACATGAGTACTGATGCCGCCAAAATTGCTGCCAGCGATAACAAGCTCCTCAGGAAGCAATTCCGAACCAGCAGATCCCTCTAGATACCACTCAGCAGCAAGCAACTCAAGATCCTCAGCCTGCAACAGACTATCCCTTGCCGAGAACACAATAGGCATCACATTGAGTGCCACCTCTTCAGAGTTGGATTCCATCATCGACCCTGAACCGACTGCAGTCCCCAATGGGTGACCGCGTCGGGTGGTTGAACCTAAAACAGATGCTGATGCAAGGCTTATCGCCTCAGCTGTGCTCGGGGTTGAGAGATCTATATCACGCGCGTCTTCCAATAAGATACCTCCAAGTCAGCCCTTCACAAGCGGCATCGCTTGCTAATAGGCTCAGAATCAGAAGGTGCGAAGCTGCCTTTTGAATCTAGTTCGGTTGTAACTGTGTTCACGCAAGTCGCCAGACATTCTCGTCTGTGCGAAGAACTAGACCCGCTTGTTCAAGACTACGTAACCCCACTCTGATGGTTGTTGGAAGAAGGGCGTCCAAGGTGTCCGGGATAGGAACACCTCGACTCTGAAGCATATCGTAAGCAAGCTGGTCAATGTCAGCCTCCTCTCGTGCACAGATCTGCGATAGGATGCTATCCTGAAAATGACGAACGCTATCCAGGGCCTCTTGAAACTGAAGCCCAACATCGCCCAGAATGTGCGGTATGTCGTGAGATGAAAAAAGGTGCTCCACACCAATCTTCGATAGAATTTCCAAAGCCTTCGTCTTAGCTGTGAAGCTGCCAGTGAGGTCCACGTAGAACTTCCGAGGATCGTTGGCGTAGTTATTCACCTCATCACCAGAAAAAAGAACCTTGTTCCTTCTTTCAAAGAAGACACAGTGTCCTGCGCAATGTCCTCCAGTATGAATAACACGCAGATTCAGGTTGCCTACCGAAATGTGATCACCTGTCTTCAACACTCGGTCGGTCTCAAGCCCCTTGTAATTCACCTTCAAGGGCCCGCGTTCGAGCTTCATCGCCAACCGACCTGATAGCCCAAGCAGCAATCGATCGTTCACGAACTGACTCGGGTCGCCGAGAAGGTCCACATCGCCACTATGAAGCATCAGGGGAGCGTCAATCTTTCGTTTGAGATGCCAAGCTCCTCCCACATGGTCAGGATGAGCGTGGGTACAAAGCACCCCTACAACGTGCTTCTTCGGTTTCAGGCCAAGATACTCGATGCTCTGGACAATCTTTTCCCCGGGGTCTCCTGCAGTTCCTGGGTCAATCACAAGAGCTTCGTCAGAGTCTACAACCAGATAGCTCTTGATATAGCCAAAGTCATCTACAAAGGCACCGGGAACCTCATAGAAACCGGATATAATCTCCTTCAGATGCATCGCTATCGATAGATATGGGCCAATGCTTATGATGCTATCGGCAATCAGTGAGCCTTATGAAAGAGGAATCCTAGATCGGGAATATGGATGTCGAGTCAATAGAGAGATTGCTTGCAAGGATACGGGAAGAACAAGGACTAAATCGAGGAGTCCAACCCAGAATCTCAGCCATCAGAACTCGAGAAGCTGATGCCATGGAGATAGTTGTACCTGACAGGGCAGAGAAAAGTATGTGCTTGGGACCCGGGGGCAGCATCGTTGCAAGACTTGCTCAGGAGTTACAGAAACATATCACTGTCGTAGCAATAGAGGATGAAATCATCCATAGACACAGACTGCACACCACCATGGTGAGAATCAAGGAGATCTGGAAAGACCTGAACGCCAATCAGAAAGTCTTTGTCCAACGCCTCAAAGAAACGATTGAGAAACGTCTGAGGAAACAGCCGGTTCACGGTTTCTCCACACTTAGAGAACCAACACCCGCTGTTGCTCTATCGGGCGGAGTGGACAGCTGTGCAACTATGATTCTGATTAAAGAGATGGGACTCAGACCAGTAGGAATCACTGTTGAGCTGTTAGAAGAGTACAACAACTACCTTGCCCAACGTCGCGCATCAGATATTTGCAGAGCACTTGATTGCAGGCAAATAGTGGTCAAGGGCTCAGTCGAATTTCGAGAGGTAATCGAACGAACGCTAGAGGGCAGAATCCATCCTTGTGGGGATTGCCATGGCCTAATCATCAGCCACGCTCTAGAGGAAGCGGAGACACATGACCTTGACATATTGGTGACTGGAGAGCTCTTGCCAACCGGACGGCAGTCCCTTGTTTGGAGAGATGAGATGTTGTTGGTACATCTTCCTGCAGCACTTGCTCTAACGAAGTACAATACACGGTTGCTATGCAAGAAGAAGGGTTTCAAAACAGGACCGATACGATTCGGTTGCTCTCTTCTTCGGTGTGTTCACGCAAAGGCGTGGAAAGGAATACAACCGTCAATCTACCGCGTCCTTAGAGAGACTCAAGCAAACGTGCTTACACCAGGCCAATCTATCCAGTACATCAAATCCATCTTGAAACCGATACTGCAAAACCACAATGACGAAGGAGACTAACGTGTATGAGAGGAGTCTATCTCTTAGTAATGCATATCAAAGAAGCGATGCTCAGAGATGTTGGAGCACTTGGTCCTCATGAATTCGAGGAAGGGTCTTGGGTCTACGTCGGATCGGCAATGGGCGCAAGTTCCACAAGTATCGAGAGAAGAATTGCACGCCATTTCTCCACGAACAAGAAGACGCATTGGCATATCGATTACCTTCTCGATGGCAGATTGGTGCCGAACTTCGCCATCTATTCAGAGACCGACGAGAAATCCGAGTGTGTTCTTGCTCAGGCAATCGGAGAACAATCTGAATTCGAGAAGGGACCAGTTGGGTTCGGATCATCGGACTGCCGAACAGGATGCACCACACACCTCTTCAGATACTTGGGTAAAGGCGATGTTCGGAAGGAGCTACTACGCATCTTGGAGTCTTTGGAAATCAAAGGCGTTGTTGTCAGTAACGCCGACGTCATCTTAGGCAAGTGTTAAATGGAAAAACTCATGCATTAGACAAAACTGGAGGACCACACGAATGCCTAACTGGATGTCTATATTTCAAGATCTGAAGAGCAAGGGACAGACTTTCACAATCTACCTCAAGTATATGCAAAAGGATACACTCGCCAAGATACCCAATGTACGAGTCAATGAAATCAATGAGGACTATGTCAAGCTAGAGAATCCATCAGGATATGGTATTCTTGCCTATGAGGACATTCTGTACATATCAATTCCAAGACAACAGTGAAGACTTACCATGAATCTTTATAGGCCTCTCCGACAGCTAGAACACGATTGAATAAAGAACTCTGGAGCATCCCAAGTTGCCAACTCTAGTCTACATACCCATAGAAGGCGAGCGGATTATCGCTGAGAGCAGTGAATACATCATCAGCAACTTCAGATACATCCAGAATGATAGAGGCTCAGGAAGCAGCACGAGTATACCTCTGCACATGATTACAGAGTACAAGCTGACACCGAAGTCAGCCATGTTCAAAGTTATCAATGGAATTGTTAATGTGATAGGGGCCATGCCACGAAGCGATGAAATAAGAGGTGCCCTCGGGCTCAGAGAGTTCGACAACCTTAGGATGGGTGACCAGAGGAAGCTCTGCGAAGTATGCGGCGTGCCTTTCGTTCATCCTGACCATCCCTATAACCGTTGGATAACGGTTGGCTACCATCGTCCATTCTCAAAGCACTTCTACAAAGAGTTCGCTTGGCTGAAGGGAGAGGAAGTTTTCACCTATTGGCCAGACAGTTTCATTCTAACTAACTATCGACTCTACCAGTATGACTCCAGGCGCAAAAAACTGTATATGTTTCCGTTACACATGGTAGAGACTTTCGAAGCGAAGAGAGATCGACTCAAGATTCAAGCTACCAGCGGGAAGTTCGACATCAGAGGAAAGGTTCCGAGACAGGATCATCTTCTGAAGTTGTGGCAGCAACGTTCGTGGAACAGTGTCCCAAAGGAACATCTTGACTGGCTGATCAGACCGTTCAGCTATATTCAGCCACGCCATCCCTTATCGCAGTATACCTATAGCGACATGGCCGAGGGTCCATCACAGGTTGCAAAAGAGAGTCACCAGGACTTCCAAGCAGCAGCATCATCTAGTCCCGGCACAACTGTCTACGTGAAACCAGTGATAAGAGACAGGTGCACAAACTGCAATGCACCAATGACGTGGGAATCTATTGACTGGACTGGACCCGATCAATATGCCTGCCCATCGTGCGGCTCTACCCACCGTGTTGAGTACGAACGATTCTGAAGGTCGGGCCTATCTGTACTCTCTGGCCCATGATAGACGTAGTCTGTCGATGGTTTCATCAGTTGGAAGACCCGTTTCATGGTCCCAGCCTCTCAGTCTGTAATAATCATTCAACATAGGACCAAGATCCACCATCTGTCCCTTTCCGGGCCCTTCGGGCATTGGTGTCTTTGTGAACCGGTCCGGTAAGGTATCATCCTCCCGTGTTATTCCCTCTCTGGCGTTGAAGAGCCTCTTGAGCGTGACTTGGCGCTCAGCAATCTCTGTCAGACGATCAATATCTCCCAGAGACTGGATTCCTGTTGCGAGGGGTAACACCTCAGCAAAGTCCTCCACCCAGAAAATAGGCGGCCAAGATACCGAATACCAGCAAACGATGAGTGTGTCGCGCAAGCAGTACGCGTTCTCGGTCTCAACAACAGCTGCAGCTTTATACTTCTCGGTGTACGGATTGATAATCTCCGGGAGCTTATCGGCGCCCCATCGCTCGGCGGCAACATCCTCATATCCGAGTTGATCCACTGTGACAAGACTCCTCAAGTGATCTGCACCTCTAGCACCAGTAGCATGAGCCAACCCTATGCTTCTATGCGTACGGCCATCTTGACCAGATATCTCAAGACCCTTGACATGCATCGCGTAACGTTCGGTTCCGCGACCAATCTCTTCAGCTGCACCTTTCGAACCAAGGGAGAGAGTCTTCCCAAAACCCTCCCTCCGTCCAATCATCTCTAGAAGCTTGATGACCGTTTCCGAGTCACCCCATCTCAGCTCGAGTCCGCCAGTAATATTGACATCGATAAGTCCTTCTTCAAAGGCCTCTATTGCAAATGCAATAGTCGCACCTGCGGAGATGATATCCATCCCGTACTGGTTACATATCTCATTAGCCTTCAGAGTTGTAGGATAATCAGAGATACCCAGAAGACTTCCAAATGACATCAGTCCCTCGTATTCTGGGCCCTCTTCCAATGTGCCGGCATAACGACCAGACTTTACGTAGTTCACCTTCTTGCATCCCAGACTGCAACCGAAACAGGCGCGGTCCGAGACCGTATACCGAGGGCGGATGTAGTCTCCACTAAGGCCTTCCCATCCCTCAAAGACCCCAGTCCTGTGATTGAAGGTGGGCAGCTCGCCTATTTCTTGCTTGACCGCCGTAAGAATCCAAGTCCCCCACCGATGCATCTCCTGAGCCTGAGGGTTGGTTCTCACTCGGTTGTGAGCCTTCTTGGCAAGCTCCACAAATCCATCATGATGGGCAACACTCACCCTGCCATGACCACGGATTCCGATAGCCTTCACATTCTTCGAACCGAGTACAGCACCCATCCCGCTTCGACCGGCGGCTCTTGCATGATTCACAATGATTGAGGAAAATCTGACCTGCTTCTCTCCCGCAGGCCCGATGGCTGCGACTTGCATGTCCGAGTCCCTGTGGTGTTTCTTGATGGCCTCTGTTGCCTCATCAGTCTTCATTCCCCAGAACTCATTCGCGCTTCTGATCTCCGTCAACGAGTCCTCAACTGCGATATAGACAGGCTTCTCGGCCGCCCCTTCTACAACAAGCAAGTCATATCCTGCGTATTTTAGCTCTGGACCCAGAAAACCACCAACATGACTCTCACCCCAAATGCCAGTCTGTGCAGCCTTTGACACGAACACTGTCCGCCCACTCATGGGCCATAGCGTTCCCGTTATCGGGCCCGTTGCGATTATCAGCTTGTTTTCAGGAGAGAGGGGATTCGTTCTGCCCGGAACCTCTTCGTAGAGGAGTCGAGCTGCAAAGCCATCACCGCCGATGTAGTCTTCAATCCATTCCTTGGGCAGTTTGTCTACGGAAACTGTTTCGTCACTCAGATTCACGCGAAGAATTCGGCCCTGATATCCACCTAGTTGCATCCAAAGCCTCCAGCATTACTGCGCCTTAGCAGTTCTTCTGACCTCGCTCAGGTATTTCCCCAGCTTCTCATGACGGTCTGCCACTGCAGACTGAGAAGGTGTTCCATAGGTAATCGCGTGTGTGGGGCACATCTTGACACATTCAGGATCACCATCACAATGATTGCACTTGATGATCCTCATAGACCCAGTGTCCAATCGTATCACCCCATTCACACATACACCAACACACGACTTGCATAAGATGCATTTGTCTTCATCGAGGTAGATCATCTTTGTGATTGGGTCACGTCGCATCGCGTAGACCGGACAGACATCTACACATGGTGCCTCCTCACAGGGCCCGCAGACATTGGGGACATCAACGCCCAAGTCATCATATTTCACAATCTTCAGTCGGGCCAGGCTGGGCTGGAAGACACCTTCTTGCTTTGCAGAGCATGCAAGCTCGCAGATGCGACAGCCTGTGCATTTTGTGTAATCAACTATGAGTTGTTTTGCCAAGTATGGCACCTCGCAGACCTGCTGTCATCTAACTAACACGCAAAAAAGGTTACTAATGTGGTCAAAGAGATTCATGGGAGCAGGCCATCTACGATATTCGCTCAACCCAACCATGTGTGTCCTCTACAATGCCTCTTTGCAGTCCTGTTATCTCCTCGAACAGACGTTTCGATAGATCTCCCACTTCTCCTCCACCGACTTGATATCTCTTTCCCTCATAGCCGATGACCCCTATTGGGGCTATTATGGCCGCAGTGCCGGTCCCGAAGACCTCCAATGTCCGTCCCGACTCGATTCCATCTATGACCTCTTCGATTGATATCCTTCTCTCACTGGTTTGGATGCCCCAGTCGCGTGCGAGCTGAATGACCGAGTCTCGAGTAATACCCGGAAGAATGGTGCCAGCAAGTGGTGGAGTAGTAAGCTCATCGTCAAAACGTACAAACACGTTCATCGTGCCGCACTCCTCGATGTAGTTGCGTTCAATGGCGTCCAAATAGAGGGTCTGCGAAAAGCCAGCTTCTGTGGCCTTCACATTCGCTTTCAGACTGGCGGCGTAGTTCCCCATGGTCTTTGCATGTCCGACTCCACCTCGAACTGCCCGAACATACTTCTGTGAAATCATGACACTTATGGGATTGAAGCCTTCTTTGAAATAGGGGCCTGCAGGGCTTAGAATGACGTAGAAGAGATACTCAGAGGATGGACTGACCCCCAACCGTGGTTCGGTAGCGATTATTGTGGGCCGCATGTACAGTGAGGTCCCCTTTTCTTGGGGGATCCAGTCCCTCTCGATGCGGAGTAGTTCCTTCATCGCTTCAAGGGCTTTTTCAACATCAATGGTGGGAATGACCATCCTCTCAGCCGATGAATTCAGACGTTTCATGTTCATCTCCGGACGGAAGAGGTAGATATCATCTCCTCTTCGGTATGCCTTCATCCCCTCAAAAATGCCCTGACCATAGTGAAGGACCATGGCTGAAGGATCCAGACTCAGTGAATGGTAGGGCTCTATCCTGAGCTGATGCCACTCACCATCGGAATACCGCATTATGAGCATATGGTCAGTGAAAACAGTGCCAAACGAGAGACTCATCGGGTCCCCTGGCTTCGGCTTGAGTTCATCATCTGATGCGCGCTCAATTCTCAGATCCATGGTAATTCACAATCTTCACCAACAAACGCATTCTTAGATGTTACGAGTCCTAGACTATTCAGTACGGACGAAGCCACATGTACCTCCATGTACCTATGAGAATAGCTTAAAACCTACAAGCAGGACTCTAGTGATAACTGGAGGACAATCCATTATGAGTCACGGTGAAGATGTCCCGGATGACTATCTCTATCTAGACCCGAAGGAAGTTCTGTCACAGTACTCTGTCGAATGGGTTGCCCTAAGAAAGTCCTACAAGGAGATCCAAGCGAACCTCTCCCAGGTACGCGATGAACTGAATGACTTGGACAAGCAGCTCGAGAACAAAGAGATATCTGAGCGAGAGCATAATGAGAAGTACAGGGAGAAGTGGCTCCAGTCAACTCAGATGGTCCAAGTGAAGCGCGAGGTTGAGTCCCGACTATATGAAATACAACGTGAAATACGGGCGGCCAACAAGCAGCTTAAGGAACAGGAAGCAGCGAAACGTCGAAGAGAGAGGATAGAACAGGAAAAGACTAACGCTATGATTGAGTGGATGTCACTGAAACAAGGTTTTGACTTAATCATGGGTCGACGCAAGGAGATCACGTCGGAGATGGACGATCTGGAATTGAAACGCCGAAGTGGGAAGGTTTCCGATGAAGAATATAGGAAAGCCAGAGTTGACCAGATTCGCAGACTAGCTGAGCTTAGAACCCTTGAAAATGATGTCAAAGGACGCCTGTCGGAGCTTCTTGAGGTAGTTAGAAAATAGGAAAGTGAATTTTCAGGCCCTAGCACATCCTGCAGTTCACAGCCTTGTCGACTTGGCAGAGAGTATTGCGGATTCGCATGGGAGAGAACAGGAATCTGAAGTAGTCAAATCGACTCAGCTTTCCTCGATGCGAAACAAAGCGGCTATGGCACCTGACAGCTTTTGACTTCTGCAATCTAGGAAATGAAGAATAGCGGGAACCTCTTATGGATAGCAGAATCAGACTGGGTTACACCAACATCTACAGAAGAGTTGGACAGAGCTGGATCGTTCAACGTAGCAGTCTATATCCTCGAACCCATGACTGAGAGTTGGTCACTCATACAGCATTGCTGACATCGTCGGAGATCACCCAGTATCGCGACTTGCTTGGACAACTCTCTAGTGTCTAAGTCTGCGCAACATATGATGAACGGTGCCACCTGCAGCTGTCGCCACAATCAGACGCTTGGACCTCTGCAGGGGCACTCACAATGGCTTCAAACAGATTGGCTACGGGAATATTCCTCGAAGCTCAACAGCCTTTGCAACCCGTTTCACTGAAAGCACAAGTGCTGCAGTACGTAGGTTCTTGATGCCATACTCCTGAGCAGTCTTGCATACGTCAGCAAAGGACTGGACCATGATGTCCTTCAAGGCTTCGTTGACCTGTTCTTCTTTCCAGAAGAAACGTTGGAGTCCCTGTACCCACTCGAAGTAGGAAACAGTCACTCCCCCAGCATTCGCCAAGATATCGGGAACAACCATGATGCCTTTTTCAGTGAAGATCTTGTCAGCACCTGGGGTTGTGGGCCCGTTGGCTCCCTCGAGTATGATTGACGCCTTGACTGAGTCTGCGTTTTCAGTAGTGAGAACATCGCCAAGAGCACAAGGGGCAACGATATCAACGTCAACTCCGAATATCTCTTCATTCCTCATCGAATCGACACCTGGGAACCCTTCAACGGACCTCTTGGGGTGATTTTGAGCGTATTCAAAGAGCTTTGGAATGTCTAGACCGTCTGGATCATATACTCCTCCGAATGCGTCTGTGATAGCTACGACTTTCGCACCGGCCTGATTAGCGAAGAGGGCGAAGTAGCTTCCCACATTACCGAATCCTTGGAGGGCGATGGTCGTGTTTTCCATTGGCATGTCTTTGTACTTCAGGGCCTGTTCCATTGTGAAGAAGACGCCGCGACCTGTGGCCTCAGTTCTTCCGGCGCTACCGCCAATCTCAATGGGTTTGCCGGTGACAACACCCGGTTCGATTTGACCCTTTATCATTGAATATGTGTCCATGATCCAGGCCATGGTTTCTGAGTTGGTGTTAACATCCGGAGCAGGAATGTCAGTCTTCGGTCCAATTACATCACTGATGCTGTAAGTGAACCTCCTGGTCAATCGCTTGAGTTCGTCGTGACTCATGGTCCAGGGATCGCAGACAACTCCGCCCTTCGCTCCGCCAAATGGGATGTTCACGACTGCGCTCTTGAACGTCATAAGAGCAGCCAGCGCCTTCACCTCGTCCAAATCGACTTCTGGACTGTAGCGAATGCCTCCTTTGCAGGGACCGCGGACGCGGGAGTGTTGAACTCTGATACCTTCAAAGATCTCCACTCGTCCGTCATCCATAACCACAGGAAAATAAGCGATTACCGTTCGGTAAGGATTCTCGATGAACTTGAGGATGCTCTCATCGAGACTCATAACATCAGCAGCACCATGCAGCGATACAAGGAAATTTTGCCAGGGGTTTGTTTCGTGATTCGTCATGGGTGGTATCCTCATCGACCTTCTCAGGTCGTTCTCGGTTGAGAATGCAGCCTCTAAGCCTTGCATAAATAACTTTGGAAAGCATCGCTTTGAGAGGAGGAGCGCGCCGGTGGTCATCACGACGCAGGGAGAACCCACCGTATCTCAAGTTCAGCAGATAAATGGGCACGGTACATTCGAAATAAGAGAAGGAAACGATTTAACTGATGAAACTTAGAGGTATCTACGGAGAAGAAATGCCGGGATTCGAACAGGAATGGATCAGCCCCATTCTCGAAGTATACAAGAAGCAGGAGATAGACCAGACATACTCAATTATCTTGGGACTCAATCCTTTGGGCCAAGCAGTCTGTCGAAGGATATACCATGACAACTATTTTGAAACGCTGCTTATCTTCAACTCCTCAGCATTCTCAACCTGGAACCGATATCCTTCGGACATCAAGCCCCCAGTGATACCCATTCAGGCTCTTGCAGCAGGTGACTTGATGTTGGTGTTTGGAGACGTCTTCATTCGCGACCATGAATGGGTTCCAGATCTCCTGTTCTATCTCACAGCGAACGTGCCAAGCCGCTTTGTCTTCGGAATGATGAGTCATGACGCTGCATCCTGCGGACAAGCACTCTCAAAGAAAGGAGGTCTTCTTCTGGAGAGAATGGAAGTTCCTCGGGGATATGGAGATTATTATGATGGAGTAGCCGGACCCTTACTAAGTCTGGCTGCGCCTACATCTCTTGACCCCGTCATACTGTTTCTTGAGGGCCATCCCT
Source organism: uncultured archaeon (assembly GCA_964558645.1). Classification (GTDB taxonomy): domain Archaea; phylum Asgardarchaeota; class Thorarchaeia; order Thorarchaeales; family Thorarchaeaceae; genus TEKIR-12S. Next base: position 18,533 of record CAZLEV010000018.1, on the reverse strand, counting down.
CTAGTGACATCGTTCTCCAGATAGATGACAAGACTGTCACAGAGGAAGATGTTGTTCTGGCAATCACGCTTCTTGAGAAGGGACTAGACATCAGACTCGGTTGATTTGCTGTCAATCCAGTTCTGTTCCCTTCTTCGTCTTGCCATATCCTGTCCGTTCTCGTTCATGGTATGTGCGGAACTGTCCATCTTCTGAGTCATCGTACATGTTAGCATCGCATTCAGAACACAGCAGTGCACGTGTTTCCTTGAGATCAACTACCTTGCCGCAGGATAGACAGGTCCACAGGCCGGCCTGATATAGACGAGTCTTCCGAGAACAGACTCTCGCAAGATTGCGGAGTTCTTCTGGGCAGTCACGAGCGACTCCAGTTATTCCCTGCTTAGACCAGCTACAGATGATAGACACGAGGGTGGTAGTCAGTTCGATTATCTCAGTAGTCTTCTCATCGATTGCATTGGGCAGAAACACGTTACCGGTACGATTCGCTTCTGGAATTGAGTTCAATAGTTCGAGGAAAACGAAGAAGGCCGGGGGAGGAAAACGGTCTTCATCGCGAGACTCGACCATCTGGGCCAAGACTGCAGATATCATAAGTGTCTGCGAATAATCCTCTCTTAGCAAGCGCAGAATCCGATTGGCTATTTTGGATGGGTCGAGTCTATAGTCATTCGGATCAAGCTTGTTCTCAATGAGTATCTTCTGAACAGCATCCATTATCCCTCGTCCCGATGCCATCTCATCGTTCACTAATCCAGCGAGCTCTCTGAATGAGAGGCCAATGTCTTCTGCAATCCTGTGAAGGAGGTCTCTCGCGGTTAGACTCAACAGACCCACGTACCTGCGGTGGCGGGGTCACTATGCACTAGACTCATTTTAGATTGTTGCATTACGTATATTTAGTTCCTGAAGGAAGGTACACTATGATGATGCTCTCAGACCGCGACATTTTCCGTGCGCTTGAACAGAATGAAATCAGTATTGAACCATTCACAAGAGAAAACGTTGGGCCCTGTAGTGTCGATTTGACGCTGGATTCGGTATTCCGGGTCTACGGACCGGGAGCTGCAGTAGATATCCGAGATGATAACAATCTCGGACGAGATACGAAGATAGTCAATACAGGAAACGAACCTTTCATGATACTTCCCGGGCAATTCATTCTGGGACAGACAAGAGAGATGATATCGGTGTCTGCCAAGTATGCAGGTCTTCTTGAGGGAAGATCTAGCATCGCCCGTCTTGGCATTATCGTACATGCTGCGGGGCTTGTCAATCCTGGTACGGGAGTTCGACAACCAGGTAGGCTGACCCTTGAGATTTTCTGTGAGAACCTAAGCCCGGTGTTTCTATATCCCGGAGAGAGAATCGTACAGATAATGTTCGTCCAATTGTCTAGTGAGGCATCTGTTCAGTATGACAGTCGAAAGGGAAGCCGCTATGTTGGGCAGGATGAGCCAGAGATAAAATGAAAACGACAAGTCTCATAAAGGGGAAATGGTCGGCAACACCCGGCTGCCTAAGATGAAACAGTACGATATTGTGCTTGCAAGCGGTGCGGAGCATCTGAAGGCAAGATTCGAGCATCATGGCTACAGGGTCTTTACCTCAGATCTGAACTATGATGAAAAGAGATTCTTCCCGAATGCCGACATCTACGCAAGATTGGCAGAAGTAAGAGAACTCTCAGATAGAAGAGTCTTGGTGGTTCAGTCCTGCACTGGATCAGGACCGGCCGAACCTGAATACTTTACCACATCAGATCGTGTTGTCGAGCTTCTTCTTCTCTTAGACATTCTGAAGAAACCAGTTGCAGTCAAGAAGCTGGGGCACAAGGAATACAAGGAAACCCCTGTTGCACCACCGGCGAAAGTCGAGGTCTTACTCACTTTCCAGCCCTTTGCTCTCCAAGACAAGGCCTTTGAAACCGGTGAAGCGGCATCGGCTCGATGGGCCCTTGATCAGATTGCGAGGTCCTGTAACAAAGTATGGGTAGTTAATCCTCATGTCACAGAGAGTCTGAAATGGGTGACAGATTTGGAGCAGCGAGGTCTCTACGAAGAAATCGACGTGACTGGAGACCTAATACAGTTTGGAGCAGAGAGATTCGGGTTTGACGAATTCAAAGTCGTGACGCCTGACGAGGGAGGGCAGGAGCGATTCGATGTAAATGGATACGGAAAGAGCAGGGAGGACTCATACACGATCGAACTGCGGGGTGAACTGGCTGTCGAAGGTAAGAATGTAATAGTGCTTGACGATCTGACTAAGAGTGGGAGCACACTGCTGAAGACAGCTAAACGACTCTACAAACAGGGAGCCAATGATGTCGGAATGGCCGTCGTCCACGTCCTGCCTCTCATGACCGAAGGGGAGGAGCTTCTGAGGAATCTGTTCGATGAAAGCGAAGGACGAATAGTGACTTCCAACACCATCAGAACCAAAATATTCTGCGAAGACAATCCGGACCTAACCTACAGCATTGTTGACACAATTGCTACAAGACTCGCCTGAGAAGAATTCGACCTAGACGCCCTATTCCATCTACTCAGAGAAATCTATTGGACGTAAGCCTCGGCATTAGAAGTGCCCACCCATGCCTTGGAGGTATATCTCTCCACGAGACCTCTCTCTTCAAGACTGTTCAGTGACTGGACCACTTGGTTCTGTGTGCAATCAATGCCGCGTTTTCTGACAATGCTGGTAATCGCGGAGGGCCTATGACTATCGTGGAGAACTGCCTCTAGTATAGCCCGGTCGAGCTCTGTGATTTCGTCATTCATCTTTGACAACCGATGGCCGAGCTTCGGAAGAAGGTTTTAAGGCTATCTCTGAAGGAGAAGTGACATGCTGAAGAACTCTTTATATCCTCTGGGAAGAGGGCTCGTCAGGGAACCTAGCATATGAGAAACGAGAGGCAATATCATATAGGAATTGCACAGGGAGAGCTACCTACAAAGGTACTATTGCCAGGAGATCCTGGGAGAGCTGAATGGATAGCGAAGAACTTCTTCGAAAATCCTTCGGAAATCGCGAGAAACAGAGAGTACTGGAGCTTCAAAGGAGATTATGAGGGACACCAAGTGGCAGTGTGCTCCACAGGAATAGGGTGTCCTTCAGCGGCAATCGCAATTGAGGAGCTCGTCAAAGTTGGCTGCGACACATTCATTCGTGTGGGAACTTCAGGAGCTCTTGACCCCTCTTTGCATGCAGGTGACTTAGTGATCTTCAGTGGCTCCGTGAGAGACGACGGTACATCAAGGCAGTATGTGCCAATCGAGTTTCCGGCCTTGGCTAATTTTGAAGTGGTACGTGCACTCATTGACGCAGCAGAATCGAGAGGCGCATACTATCGAGTAGGCATCGGTCACAGTAAGGATGCGTTCTATAGTGAGTATCCAGATCATGTTGTGAATCCTGAAGAAACGAAAAACAGATGGGATGCCCTCAGAAGAGCCAATGTTCTCGCAACAGAGATGGAGGCCGCAACGCTCTTCGTCATTGGTCACATTCGGGATGTGAGAGTGGGAACCATATGCGTCATTATCGGAGAACCTGTCGGAGAGGAGGCTGCAATCTCAGGAAAGCCACCGGTGGATCAGATGACCCAGATAGCTCTTGACGCCTTAGTCTCTCTCGAATAGTGAGAGAGTATTACAGCCCTCCGTACCACACATACTTCTGAATCGCGACTTGTAAGTCACGAGCGACTTGAATATTCATCCCGGTGATGTCCGCGATTTGTTTCGCACTGGTTGCAACCAGATCGGTGACGGTCTTTATGTCGGAGTCGATAATCGCCTCGATAGCTGTGGGGGCCACCGATAGAGTCTGCAGAAGATCTCTTAGCTCAGCTATGGTGTTCTCATCAGGCACGGGGCGCCCAACTTCAGGCATCTCGGTTGCCGGAGATGCCCCTGACTCTGGTTTGGCAGGTTCCTTCGGAACTTCTGCGGATCTCATAGAACTCGAGTATTGTTCGATGAATGAGGGACGTAATAGTATGAAACCGACAACGATTGACATGACAAGGGCGGGAATCAGAATTACAGGACCAATGTCAACACCAATCAGAGAACCATCACTAGCAAGAAACACAAGGCCATCATCGATTCCATTACGAAGGACTGTGACCCAAGAATCACCTGAAAGGTCAGTGAAAAGCGCAAACCATAGCGGCGCAAAAAAGGCTAGACCTCCCAACTCGAAGAGCAGTAGCTCCCGAAACATCTCTCGATACTTGGCATAGGCCACGGCAAGAGGAATAACAAGCACAGCAATGGAAATAACAATCCATACTTGAAAGATACTCCACAGTGTTTCCAGTACCACTGGATTGGTCACTCCGAACCCGGCCAGTTTGATGAACGTGGCTCCGGCCAGGATGATCCCAGGTAACAGAGCTCCGATGAATATCCCACGAGCGTATCTCAATTCGCATCCTCACCTCAGGGTCTGCTGGCCCTGTTAAAGTCCATGCACAGTCTTAAAGGTCTTGTTGCTGTCTAGACACCTTTAAGAGAAGGGGGTAAAACAACTCTCTCAGTGTTTCCATTGCAACCCCTCGTCGTAATAGGCACACGTCCGGAGATAGTGAAGATGGCTCCCATCGCAAGAGAGCTTGAAAGACGGGGCATTGACTACTACTTGCTTCATACGGGTCAGCACTATTCGGAGTTCATGAGCCAATCATTCTTCGAAGATATGGGCCTGAGGGAACCCGATCTCAATCTACAGATCGGTTCAGGTACTCATTCACAACAAACAGCCAAGGCTCTTGTTGGAATTGAAGAGGCAGTCCTCAAGGAGGACCCCGACGTTGTACTTGTTCAAGGTGATACAAACGCGGTACTGAGCGCTACTCTGGCTGCCGTGAAAGTCGGAGTACCTGTTGGTCATGTAGAGGCAGGTCTCAGAAGCTACGACAGACGTATGCCCGAGGAATATAACCGACGGCTTACTGACCATGCCTCGGACTATCTCTTTGCTCCTACGAAGAATGCTGCCAGAACACTCCAAGAAGAGAATGTCTGGGGTAAGATAATAGTAACAGGCAATACGGTCATTGATGCACTGGAACATCGGTTGCCGGTAGCTCGTGAGAAGTCCACCATCATAGAGGATATGCAACTAAACGATTTTGTCCTGCTGACTCTCCACCGGGCAGAGAATGTTGACCACAGGATGACCCTCAAAGGCCTTGTAGACGGACTGTTTGACTTGAAAGAGAAGATCCTATTTCCAGCACACCCTCGCACGGTCTCTCGTCTGAAAGAATTCAACTTGATGGATGCAATTCTGAACTCCTCAATCAGAGTCATCCAACCAGTAGGTTATCTTGATTTCTTGACATTGCTCGATGCCTGCAGATTCGTGATCACAGATTCGGGAGGAATTCAAGAGGAGGTTACTGCGCCATCGCTGAACAAGAAGGTCTTTGTTCTTAGGGATACGACTGAACGCCCGGAGGCTGTTGAATCAGGGCATTCAACTGTGGTCGGCACTGACCCACACGAGTTTCCAGTTGCCATTCGTTCTGAATTGAAGAGCGGAATTGAAGGGCAGCGAGAGTGCCCATACGGATCAGGTGATGCCGCAGAGAGAATCGTCGAGGCTCTGATCACTGAGATTTGCTGAGAATATGTATCTCTTTTCGACAAAAATCCCGAATAGTAGGCCAAAACAGCGGTTTTAGGCCCGTTTTCTGACAACCCTTATAAGTGACCTACTAGAAACTGTAATTTGCCATTAATTTGGAGTGAGGTAATGAGATGAGTCTCATAGTAAAGAGTAAAGTACAAGAATTCGCTAAGAAACACGGCCTTATGGTCGCCTCTGACTTCTACGATGCACTTGATAAGGAAGTACAGAATCTCATCAAGGCAGCGTCTAAGAGAACAACTGAGAACAAGCGAAAGACCTTGAAACCCTACGACTTGTAGTGACGGTCTCGCCTGCGGGAGTGGGAGCGACACGCTTCCAACCCTTCTCTTTTTTTCGCATCGTCATTCTTATCAGCAAACCGACGGTGCACCAGAGTATTACATGAACGAGGTTCAGTGAACGTGTATCACATATGTCTGACCAACGATGATGGACCGCACAGCGAGGGCCTCATGAAGCTTGCACAAGCTATCAGCAAATCTTACAGTCTTACCGTGGTTGTTCCAGATGGTCAGAGAAGTGCAACAGGAAAAGCACTGACCTTGAACAGGCCGCTTCGTGTGAACGACCATGGTTCTGCAAGTGGCTATGGAAGAGTCACACATGATGGCACACCGGCAGATTCTGTGGTAATCGCCTCGCGTTTTGTCGACCATATCGACTTGTTTGTTTCTGGAATAAATGCAGGAGCTAACGTGGGATATCAGAGCATGCTGACAAGTGGAACCGTTGGGGCAGCTTTTGAGGCTGCTCTGAAAGGATTCCCTGCATTGGCTATCTCTATCGAGGCTCGGCCAGATGAGTGGTTCAATAATGCCGGAAGCAGTCGCGATTACGACAGAGTATGCGAAATATCGCTTGAAATCATAGAGCGGATTCTGAAGAGAGGACTGCCATCGGGAGTTGACATCCTTAACCTGAATTTTCCTTGCAAGCTTGGAGAGAATCTTGAGATAGAGGTAACGAAACCGACTCGAGTCAGATTGGCAAACGAAGTGGTAGAACGCCAAGATCCTCATGGCAGAACCTACTACTGGCTCAAAGGAATAGAAGTTGATGCGCCTGAGGGTACTGATGTTCATGCCATCCTAAATAACTTCAATGTATCTCTGTCACCGATAACAATAGACGGAACAGACGAAGAAATGATAGAGCGGACTCGAGATTTCATGCGGACTTGACCATCTGAAGAGCCTCCCAAAGAGCATCTGACTCCGGACGAGGGAGTTCCCGAGTCTGATTGGACATGATAATGTTCCGTTGTGACGCGTCAGACAGAATCCGTCCAATCATAGCAGATCTAATCCCTGAAGCACTGAGGGCATTGAGTACATCTTGAGAATTCTCCGAAGGACAGGTCATGACCATGCATCCGCTGCTGATCAGCTGTAACGGGTCGATTTCAAGTAGATCACACACAGCCGATGTGGACCTGTGAAGAACCAGCTTCTCCTCAATGATTTCAAAGCCGACGCCACTTGCATCGCAGATTTCGTGAAGCCCTCCTGCCAGTCCGCCCTCGGTGGGATCATGCATCGCAGTTAGATGGCCAGTGGAGAATGCGGTAAGACCATCCTTCACCACGCTGAGGTGGCTCCTCAACTCTTTCCCCTCGTTCACCAAATCGACTCCCAGATGCTTCTTCAGGTACCGTTCGCCCTCAGTACAGATGATTGAGGTGCCCTCGATAGCAACCATCTTTGTCATCAGAATCACATCTCCGGGCCTTGCCCCGGCTGACGTGACATAATCTCCTTTGTTCGCAATGCCAATCATGAAACCTGCAATGATTGGCCGATCTATTCCTTCAGTTACTTCGGTATGACCCCCGGCAACAGATATCTCAAGGTCTCTTGCCGCCTCATCAATCTGTTCCATGATGCGACCGACTTCTTCGGGGTCACAGCCGACTGGGAGCATTATCGAAGTCAAGAACCAGCGCGGCTTGACCCCGAAAGTAGCGATGTCATTAGCATTGATGTGTACCGCCAACCAGCCAATATCCTCAACAGAACCGGTAATCGGATCCGTTGATGCAATGATGATCGATTCGCCAATCCTGATAACTGAGGCATCCTGTCCTATACCTGGACCAAGAAGCAGGTCAGGATCACTTCGTCCAAGGTGGGTAAAAACGAGCTTCTCGAGGACTTCCGGTGGTATCTTTCCGGGTTTCATCATAGTATACTCCAGAGATGGTGCGCACAGACCTTGTGTCATGATGTATGAAAAGCGATTTCATTGAACCCCATCGGGGTACTCCATGCTCACTATGCCACCAGACCAATACAGGCGCTGTGCGCACTCCAACCTTGTCACTCTAGTTAATAATGTAATCGAGAAGGAAACAGAAAACCTACTTCGGAAGGTAGGCATCAACCTGTTTCAGATCCTGTTCGCGGATTCGAGTGCGCCGAGTGTTGTCCTCTAGAAACTCACCAATAACTGAATCCATGGCCAACACTTCTTGCGAAAGATAGCAACGCCCACCTGCAATCCGTGCAATTAGATAGGCCCCAAAGGTTTTCCTGAACTCGGGAACCGCAAGAATAGTTGCAACTGGATCCTTGTATCCCTCCTTTCTCATCCGCAGCAATGTAGCCAACTCAAGGGCATCGTGATAGCGGCGCTTCAAGAACTTGACCCAGTTCTTCTGATTCAAATCAACATTGACAGCGGCCAGCCGAATATTCTCTTTTCGAGCAAGGCGAGCGGCCTTCACCAAGTCGCGAACAGGTGTGTACCGCGCATGCCCCGGACCAACTGACTGTGCAAGAGGGATATTGGGAGAGAAATCAGATATGATGACCACAAGAGGCTCCATGTCAGGGTTCCGCATCCTTTCTCGTTTGATTGTTTCCATGGCTCTCATCAGGCCTTCTGCCAAGGGAGTTAGACCAGATATTCTCAGTTTTGAGAGAGCCCCGTACACCTTATTCCAGTTGGTGGTAGGTGCTTGAACCTCAACAGCACCACTGTCTTTGAAGGCTATGATGCCTACTCGATCACGAGAACCCCGAATCTCTCGCTCCATTCGTTCCACGAGTTTCCGCACTTGAATCATACTGCCTTTCATCGACATGCTGACGTCAATAACCAATATCACTGTGAGAGGAATTCTGCCCGTGAAGGACTTCTCCCGAATATCTTCTGCTTTAATCTCCAAAGGAGTGCCTCTCTTCTTCTTGCCCGCACGGGAGACTGCGGCTACAACCGTCCCGGGAATATCTATACTGTTAATCTCTCCACTGGGTATCTTTGACCGTTTCGGCCGGCCATGTTTCTCAGTTTCGGAAGACTTCAGGCTTCCCGACCCTCGGGAACTTGCTCGCTTCCGTATCCAGCCGCCCGAGGACACCTTTGAACGAGTCATTGCCCTTGATCTGAGGTCATCAGCGTCAAAGAGTGCCTCGCCAGCGGCAAGATCAGGCATCTTCACAAAGAAACCATCATCAATGCCCAGTGGAGCTTCGCGTATTTCGGATTTGGAGCCAAGAATCTGAGGAGCATCCTTTTTGCTGTACGGTCTGGTAGCCCGGCCCCATTCGTCACCGCGCTCGGGCACGCCACCACCGGGCTCAAGGACGTCAATACCAGCAGCAGGACCGCTCTTTCTCTTCTGCATTGTCTGGAGCCATTTCCGAACCAAGAGATATCCGAAAGGAATGAACAGAATTGTGTTTAAGGAAAAACCAATCATACCCGGAAACACTCCCAGATATGAAACGAAGAGCAAGTTCAGTGGGCTGAATAGCATCCAAACGCCGTATACCAAACCGATGAAGCCCATAATGGCGCAGATTGTTCCTTTGATTGGATCACCGCGCGGGTTTCTTACTTTCTTCGGAGTTTTTTTTTGCCATCTGATACTCCGCTCTCGGCATACCTCGAACCCCGTCCAAACTTGCCGCCACTCATTCTACGTCCTGCCCCTTCCTCCGACGCCGGAACCTCCGTAGGTGACTTTCGGTTATCACTAGCTTCTGCCACTTTGGCAGCCTTTGTTATGGCAAGATCGATATCCTCAGGTGAAGGAGGCTCTAGAAGACCTCCACGCCGAGTTCTATGACTCAGTGCTAGCTGTGCAGCAAGCTGCATGTCGTGTATACTGACTTCTATACGGCCCTCAAAGGCCGCATTGGTAATGGCGGCTTTGCTGATGATGATATCTGGACGAACACCATCAACCTCCAATGCGTCACAGGCCATTGCGATTGCTCTTAGATTGCTCTCGGGGAGCTGAACATCTGAGAGAATCCGTCTTGCAGTCATTATACTCTCTCGTAGGGATTCCTGTTCCTCCAGCCATTGTTTGGCAAATGCATCTGGATCTCGTTCGAATTCCAGATTCCTTCTGACAAGAGTCATCCTGCCTTCAATCGTATGCGAGCTTCCAACTGACACATGCAAGGGAAAGCGATCGAGGAGCTGCGGTCTTAGCTCACCCTCTTCAGGATTCATTGTTCCGATAAGAATGAAATCTGAGGCATGACGGACAGAGATACCTTCTCGCTCTATGACATTCACCTTGGTGGCTGCCGCATCCAGTAGGTCATCAACAAGATGGTCAGGAAGAAGATTGACTTCATCTACGTACAGGACATTCTGATTGGCCTCTGCGAGAATCCCGGGCTTAAGTGCCTGAATACCTTCCTGCAAGACCTGCTCGATATCAAGAGCTCCTATCAGACGGTCCTCAGTTGTGGATAAAGGTAGGTTGACAACCCGCATTTTTCGCTCGACGATAGCAAGATCTTCGCCTCGTTCAAGGCGCGCCGCACACTCAGCACAGAGCATAACATCACGATGCGGATTGCACCCAAATCGACATCCCTTTACAACCTCAACCTTGGGCAGAAGTGATGCGAAAGCCCTGACGATAGTGGTCTTGCCGGTCCCTTTAGATCCAGAAACCAGCACACCGCCTATACGAGGATTGACACCATTGAGAATCAGTGCAAGCTTGAGCTGCTCGAGACCAAGAAATGCTGTGAAAGGCATCACGCGTTGTTCGAGACCGCTCAAGGAAAAGACCTCCATCTTTAAGATGAAATCGTATAGACAAATAAGTCTGTGCTTGAATGTAAGAATGTGAGTGCCATCGTTGATGTCAAACATAACTCATCTCGAATGTCCCGAATGCGCAAGGAAGTACTCAGCTGACAGGCTGGCGGGTCACTGCATTTGTGGTTCGCCTCTAATGGCAATCTATAATCTTGGCGGAGTCCGTGATACCTTAAGCTGTGGTGAATTCCCGACAGAGATCAATAGCATGTGGAGGTACTCGCAATTACTCCCGGTAAAGTCATCCTCATTCGTGGTCAGTCTGGGCGAGGGCTGGACACCGATGGTGACCGCTCGAAGGCTTGGGCAGCAAGTTGGACTTCGATTACTTCGTATCAAGAATGAAACCTTAAACCCGACGGGATCCTTCAAAGACCGTGGCCTTTGTAGCGCGATATCAAAACATCTCGAACTCGGTGTAAGGAGCTTCGCTCTTCCGTCAGCAGGGAATGCGGCCATTTCAGCATCGGCCTACTGTGCTGCAGCAGGAGCAAAGGCGTCCATATTCATGCCAGTTGACACGCCAGAGCCCTTCTTCAGAGATTGCGAGATGTATGGAGCTTTGACTCATCGCGTTGAAGGTACAATCTCAGACGCTGCCAAGAGTATGACAGCGACGAACGGCGATTGGGTGGACCTATCCACAACAAAGGAGCCCTATCGAGTCGAAGGAAAGAAGACGATGGGTTTTGAGATAGTTGAGCAATTGAACTGGGAAGTTCCAGATGCCATAATCTGCCCAACTGGTGGGGGTACCGCCTTGATAGGAATATGGAAGGCACTAGACGAGCTTGAGGGTATAGGAGCTATCGGAAGTGCGCGGCCCAAGTTGTATGCAGCGCAGACCGAGAACTGTGCTCCCATAGTGAGTGCTATCGAGAAGGGATTAGACACACTGGAGCCTTGGAAGAACCCACGTACAGAAGCTCTGGGGCTTCGTGTCCCGAGCCCATTTGCCGGCAGGCTGATACTGAGTGCGATTAGGCGATCCGGTGGATCAGCTGTCGCCGTCGCCGAGAATGAGATCAGACCGACTCAGGTAATGGTCGCGAGAATGGAGGGTATTATGATGGGTCCTGAGGCGGCCGTCGGTCTTGCGGGGGTTCGCAATCTTATCGAAGCGGGAAGTATAGATTTCGATGAAGAAGTAGTTGTATTGAATACAGGCACTAATTTGCGGTATGTGTAACGTCAAAGAGGAGAACATGAACTGCTGCTTCAAGCCTGTCGGAGAGGGATGTGGGGCAATATGGCTCTGAGATCTTCTTCGTTGACCACAACATGAGCAGAACGTTCGACTTCAGCACTCTCAGGTCTGAAGGCAATGGCTAGGCCCACCTTCTTGAAAACGCTGACATCGTTCCGACCGTCACCAACAAATACAGTCCGCTCGAAGCTAGTCCCGAAGTGCCTGAGAATCTCTTTGATTTCTTCCACCTTCTCACCCCAACCGACTCTTACCCGAACCCGTCCTGTGAGTAGTCCATTCTCGACCTCAAGCTCATTCGTCAGCACATAATCAATATTGACACGCTCTGCGATATCGGCTGCAAGAAGGTCTATTCCACCGGACAGAATGGCAACCTCCATACCTCGATCCTTGAGTTCCGAGATAGTCTCTGCGGCCCCTGGTACGAGTTCAGTGGAGCGTACTACTGCCCCAATCTCCTTCACACTTCTCCCAGCCCATAGACCCGCATCTCGATCTGCCCATTCTTGATAGCTTATTTCACCTGCAAAGAACTGATCATAGAATCTCGTTCCCTCTGCGGTGGTATCGAAGACCTCATGGAGCCGCCACCAGATGCTATTGTGCTTTGTTAGTGTTCCGTCTACATCAAAGACTACCAAATCGAAAACCATAGATATCACATTCGGGGAGTTCTGTCAGACCGAAATCAGCTCTGCGCCTCTCTCTCTCGTTCTTCCTTGGCTTCTCGCTCTAGGTCGGCAAGAAGCTCGTCGATACGTTTCTCTTCACGATCTCCCTCAACAGCAGTTTCTACCTTGCCTTCTTTGATTTCAAGAGGCGGCAGGACACCCTCTTTCTCCAACAGGATCTCTGCTTCCATAGCATCAAGCTGGCGATCAATCCGCTCATCATCCTCGATAGTAGAGCCAGTTGAACTGAGGTCTTCTGAGAGAAGATCACCGGCGACGGAGATGTGTTCAAAGGACTCTGATAATTTGTCAAGCTGCATCTGGATTTCTGTGGGACTCAATAGCTTCCGTGCATCAGCTAGTGCCTCATTGGCGATGCTAAATGCCTTGAGAACCTCAGCCTGATCTTTTGCCTCCTCAATGTTAAGCAGAGCCGTTTCAAGAGTAAGATACTGCTGTTGATATCTCGACTTCCTGTTTTCCAAGTCGACCACTATGCTGAGATGAGAGCGAGCGATAGTTCTCTCTCCGCGTGCCATAGCCTCTTTGGCAGCCTTCTGTTCCTCAGCCATTCTTGTTTCAAGGCGCCTGATTCTGAGAGTCATGGCATTCATAGTGCCCTTGATCTCTAGCATCCCACGTTCAGTGTCAACCTTTTTCTTGCCGCTCAGAAAGCCCATTTCATCCACCGGGTTAGCCCTTACAAGGAGATGTCGGTATCTGAAGCATTTAAACAATTGCAAGATGTTGCAAGACTGGATGCAGCAATACTCTTGACAAACAAGGAGACCACGAGATGAACATGGAGAAGATATTGAAGGAAGCTGCTGAAAGCGCCAAGGAGCTCGTTCTCAGCAATCTCACACAAGCAGACCAACTGACAGGAACAACGAATCCCTTCGGTGATGAGACCTTGGTGCTTGACAAAATGTGCGAGGAAATAATCATTGAAACACTTGCTGAATCCGGTGAGTCGTTCTTGGTCCTAACAGAGGAGCAAGGAGAGATCTTCCTTGCGGAGAATCCGGACTACATTGCGGTAGTCGACCCAATCGATGGGTCAGCGAACCTTGAACGGGGTATCCCCCTTTGCTGTGTGGGCATAGCAACTCTGCCCTATAGTGAAAACCCATCGGCCAAAGATGTCGAACACAGTATTATCATCTCGTTCTTCACGGACGAAACATTCACGGCCAGTAAGATTAGGGGGGTGAAGCGCAACGGAAACTCTGTATCAGTCAGGCCGCCTGCTCCAATGAGAGAAACAATCATCTCTTATGATACCAATGATTCGCAGAATCAAGAGTTTCTTCAGAAATCCATGAGAACGATACACGCTGTTCGTGATATTCGCCGGACGGCCAGCAATCTATTGGATCTGTGTTGGGTGGCAAGCGGGGGTCTTGACGCGATGATAGATCTTCGAGGCATCCTGCCTATTGTCCACGTTTCGGGAACGCATATGGTGGAAGAAGCAGGAGGATATGTCATGGGAGTCAATGGCCAGAGACTTGTCCTCCCAATTGATATGTCAGAAACAATGAGCTTTGTTGCTGCATCCAATGCAAAACTGGCAGAAGACATCCTGTCGCGGTTTCATAACTTAGCTACATCTAACGATTTATAACCTGAATCCACTCGATTCACTTCGAGGAATAATCAATGTCCAAGCCAATGATTCCCCCAGAAGTCATCGAGGCAATGAAAGATATCAAGCATAAGATTGTCGTACTCTCAGGAAAAGGTGGGGTGGGTAAGACAACGGTAGCTACAAACCTCGCCATATCCTTCGCCAATCAAGACCTCAAAGCAGGTGTCTTGGATGTAGACATCTACGGTCCAAATGTGCCGAAACTACTGGGCTTGGAAGGACAACATCCGACTGCAGAGGGAGAGATGATCAATCCTGTCATTGGTCCTCTAGGAACAAAGGTCATGAGTATGGCGTTCCTACTCCGCAATACGGACGATGCTGTTGCTTGGAGAGGCCCTTTGGTCGCGAAAGCCATAAGTCAATTCCTAGGAAACGTCAGGTGGGGCAAGCTTGATGTTCTTGTGGTAGACCTGCCTCCGGGAACGGGGGATGAAATACTCAGTATTCTGCAGACTATTCCCGACATCGATGGCGTCATCATTGTGAGTACGCCCCAAGATGTTGCGATTCTCGATGCGCGACGAGCAATTCGACTCGTGAACAAGATGGAAGTGCCGGTACTCGGAATTGTCGAGAATATGTCTGAATTCATATGCCCGAACTGTGGTGAGTCGTACAATATCTTCGGAAGCGGCGGTCCAAAGAAGGCCTCTGAAGAGTACGGAGTAGACGTACTTGGCACCCTACCGCTAGACCCACGAATCGTCAAGCTTAGCGATGAAGGGACGCCCTTTGTCATAAGCGATTCTGACTCAAAGGCAGCCAAAGAGTTCGAGAAGCTGGTCGATAATATAGCCAAGAAGACTGGCATCAAGTGATTCAACACTTACACTCTGGGTTCTTCTGAGCTGAGAAGATCGACCTTCTGGAGGATCTTCAGCTGGCCGCTCCTTGACATGGAGTGGAAACGATACGCCATTGCTACTACCAATGCCACGATTCCTACAAGGGCGATTGATGCAAGCGTCATATTTGGAGTAGCGCTTGGTGTTGTCCAAGTGATCAGAGAACCGACAAGCGCCCAGATTCCGACTCCTGCATAGACAAAATCATTCCGCGTGAACAGAACCACCAGATAGATTCCAAGGGCCATCAGGAGAACCAAGATGGTCCAACCGACCTCTCCGATCACTGGCCCTGTGAAACCGGCAGCCACAAGCCCAGTGGTTGCATTCACGATTGCCGCGACTGTAACCCATCCTGCATACATGCTCCATCCAACTGTGACGAAGATGTGCTCTCGAAACGGCCTATCTCTTCTGTTGATATCCAGAGAGAGGTATGCCCCGAGAATGAAGGCCAAGTAGAGGAACATGGAAACCACTGATGCCCAGATGATTCGATACAGCCAGAGCACATACCATGCCGTGGTCGCCGCAGATGAGAGAATGAAGAAAGGCCCCACGTTCTGAACAACCTTAACCACCTCCTCGGGTGTTTCGCCTGATACAACTCCCTTGGCCTGATAGAAGTAGAACAGGGCCAAGAAGATGAAGATCGGACCCCAAATGGCAAAAGTTAGTGGCGCAGGAGATAGTAACTTGGGATAATCCGATGTAGAAAACACATCCCCGACGTCACCGGCGGGAATACTCAACAGTGTACCAATAACACCGAGAAACAGCGGTGACAGTAGATTCCCAATCTGCCAGTAGCGCGTTTTCTGTGGTATATCCAACAACTTCGGCTCCGTCAAATCAAGGGATGGGGAGGCTTTAAGATTTCGTGCTGAAACCATATAAGGTCATCTTAACTGGCTAGCCACTGGTGAAGGCGGATCCACTAGATCTCCTTAGATGCACCAGACACAAGGACACGCTGTGTGTACAGGACTGCAAGCAAGGCCCCCACAATCGCCAGTAAGCAGGTGATGACAACGGCTCCGGTGATTCCGAACCATGACACAGGATTCAATGCAATGTTTGAGGCTGGAACTCCCAGTGCTATCTGCTGAATCCACATCGGTACCACAAAGGCAAGTGGCAGACACATAATCACCAGGAGAATAACGGACATTATTATCTCCGCGGTGTAGACGAGAATCCTCTTGACAGTGCTATCGATAGCCTTCTTCGCCGACGACATTTCTTCAGTCTCCGACCCAATGCGGCAATCATACTCCTATAAACCTTGTCGGCAAGAAAAGAGGAGTGGGGACCGATAATGAGTCGCCGGGAGGGTGCAAACGCCAGATGAGAGAGAGTTGTAGCGGTTGTTTGCGGAACGGTCCCCAACACAATATAATAGTATATGATATCATATAAGTGTATCTAACCTATTCTCCTCTGTATGCCCGCTCTACCAATCAGGATCAGAAGCCAAGAGTCGTTCATCTCAACAATCCACAGATGGAGACATGACACTGAAACAGCGGCCTCGGCATCGAAAGCGAAGGGAGAAAGAGGAGTGGCCGGGGGCTTCGAAGAACGCTGGAAGGAGGAGGAGAGAAGATTGCTACGAGATGTGAACCCCCGAACACTTCAAAGATATATGGGATTCTTTTCTTTTAACTAAAGCTCGGACAGACTCTCTTGACTTGGCCATGGAGTCGTCACGAACTTGGTGATACAATGGTGAGAGTATCGGAATCGTTTTATCTTGTGAGGATGTCTAGTTGGTTGAAAGCGTGCTGAGGAGGTCCCAGCGCCACTCATGAAAATGACTGGTGACCGCTCCCAAATCCGATTGCGCCCTAGGTGCAGATTTCCTTTCCCCTCCTCCTCTAAGAACCACGAGCGAACCATTGTTTTTCTGGGGCCCCTCGCACCTTCAATTCCATCTCAGCTTGGTCATCGAACCGACGATTGGAGGTCCCTCCTTACCACTGCGAGTTACATGCCAGTCAGGAACTTCTAGTCCGAATAGGTGAAACTGAACTGTTCAGACATATTCATGACAATCGGACTGAGGCCGTAGGAGAAGACCTCAACAAGAAACGGGTTCTGTGCCTCAGCGACTTTGGTCCATGCTCCCTCGTTCTCTTTCCTATAATAGCTATACTCAACAGCATCGTGACGAATCTCAATGATTGATTCGTTCGGAAGCGCGTCAAGCTCTAAGACGTGAAAGACGCCATCGCCTCCGATATCGGAAGAGGGAGAAGAAAGATAGACCCGAAACACGTGATCATCTGAAGGGACAAGAACTGCAACATGCGGCCTGTCAATACCATTCCAGTACTTGGGAAGAGGTGGTGATCGACACATGAAGGCCCCCGCAGCAGATCTGAGCACAAGGTACGTGCCTTCATCAATCATCATTGTTTCATTTTCCTCTAAGCTATCAAAGTATGTCCTAGACGACGGAGTAAATCCTGACATATTTGAATAGGATATATCTGGAGTATATAAGAGACTGCAATCAGGGCCTAAAGGAAACCTGTTCACAGGTGGCCGCTAGACGACCATTTGACTGAGAATATGGCATCTAAACTATGAGATGTCACGATTCGGTCGGAGATCGGACATGACACAGACAATAACTAAAACATGTACAGTTAAGGGGCATTAAATCTTAACAAATGGCCATCAGTGGTATGCTTGGTTTCGCTCCTCAATTGCATCGGGAATGTCACTCAACGATTGAAATACTCGACTGGCTCCAGTTTCATAGAGTTCGTCTGCGTCTGTCTCTCCTGTGGTGACACCCCAGAACTCAACACCAGCCTTTTCTGCAGCCGCCCCATCTATCCTTGCATCTCCTATGTAGATGGCCTCGTCAATAGAAAGTCCAAGCCTCTCAACTACCAGGAGTATGCCATCCGGATATGGCTTCGGATTGGGCGACTCATTCCGTGTCTGAATCACGTCGAAGTAGTGATTGAGTGGGATATTCTTTAACACAATATCAACTGCATGGCGGCCATTGTTTGTCAGGATGGCGGTCTTCAATCCCATCGATCTCACCCTCTCGACCGCATCAAAGGCGCCCTCGATAACGCGAACGTCTCGTGCAGCGTTGCCCTCATGTTGGTTCAGGACGTCATCAAGCTCACGCATCATGTCCCCCCACTCCTCTTCAGATGTTCCATGTTCTCTGAAGTATCTCTTAGCCTTCAGCGTAGAACTGGAGATACCGTCCGCGGGTTCTAAGATTCCTGGCGGCAGGCCCCGGGATACGAAATAGGCCTTAGCATCTTCTCTCATTGCATCGAGTGGAAGTTCGAGAACGGTAATGGTACCATCAAGATCGAAGACTGCACCCTTCAACATCGCAGTTACCTGGAGCCGAATTCTGGGAAAGCAGTTTAAGACTCTTCTTGTACAACGCC
>CAZLEV010000017.1:0-58994 GCA_964558645.1 uncultured archaeon | reverse complement strand
TACTCGAGATTCTTCCTCATGGTGGTGAGATCATGTGATTTGCAAATCTACTGGTTCTCAAGAAGCCCGACCACCTCTTCTGATACCAAAACACGAATAAGAACGGTGGAAATATGGTATCCAGAATGAAGCGAGCGGAGCTATACACCAAGATAAAGGATCGTATACGTTGTGACCTTTGTGCGAGACACTGTGTCCTAGGTGAGGGCGAAACCGGCTATTGCAGAGTACGAGTTGTGAAAGAAGGGGAGCTGTACACGAAAGTCTATGGTCTAATCGACGGCATGGCACCGGACCCAATCGAGAAGAAACCGATGTTTCACTTCGCTCCTGGTTCGCACACGTTCTCAATCAGTACTTCGTGCTGCAACTTCCACTGTAAGTTCTGTCTGAATTACCACTCTTCTCAACGAGAAGAACCCACTGGAAGAAAGATGAGTCCAGACGACGTTGTGTCTCTTGCGAAGAAGTACGACTGCCAAGGAATCAGCTACACTTACACTGAACCTACCATCTTCATGGAGCTCGCGCATGATACAGCAGAGATAGCCCATTCCGAGGATATGTACAATACATTTGTCACCAATGGCTATGAAACATCAGAAGCCATAGAGTATATTGCACCCTATCTTGATGCTGTGACAGTTGACTTCAAGGGTAGCGGAAACAAGGACTTCTACAAGGAATACATGGACGTTCCAAGCACCAAGCCGATTTTCACTGCACTGAAGAAGTTCAAGGAAGAGGATATCTTCATAGAACTCACTAACCTCATCATCCCAGAGCTCGGGGATTTTGAGGATGACACACGTGAGCTTGCCAAATGGATTGTTGACAACCTCGGAAGCCTGACTCCTCTCCATCTGACTGCATTTGGGCCCACGTATCAGATGACTGATTTACCTAGGACAAGCCCATCCACCCTCGAGAAACACATGAAGGTGGCAAAGGCTGCGGGACTCGAGTTTGTCTACTCTGGAAATGTTCCCGGTCATGATGGTGAGAACACGTATTGTCCAGACTGTGGATACAAGGCTGTAGAAAGATATTCTGTCTACTTGAAGAGCAACAACCTCGATGAGAAAGGTAAGTGTCCGAATTGCGGGCATGACTTGAACATAGGCGGGGTGCAGTGGATGAAACGTGGTGCAGGTCGCAGACCGTTCCTCTGAGGAGATCCCTCATGCACGTCCTGGGTGTTCGATGGTTCCTCGCTGATAATCAGCTGTACAAGCATGGACTACAGGTGTGGAGCGACGAAGAGAAGGGTCCAGTGATGAAGGATCTAAGCCAAGGAACAACCATTACTTGGATACTGACAGGTCCTCGACGGTGCGTTGGGTACAGAGATAGCCAGGGGAGAGACCGAAGATGCCCTGAACGCGCTCTTGTGAAGAGCGGTCAGAAACGATGTGGCCCGTGCTCAGCAATGGATTTCTATGACGAGTGTGTCTATTGCGATGGTAGCATCTGCAGGGCTTCACCGGAACGCAGGGAACGATGCAGAAACGCCAACTACTCAGTCTACGCCACAGTGTTCGGTGACGCAATCTTGAAGGTCGGGGTTTCTGTGCGTGAGCGACTCATGATACGTTGGTTGGAGCAGGGGGCGGATGTTGGTGCAGTGTTAGCAGAGATCCGTGATGGGAAGAGAGCTAGGACCCTAGAAAGGCTGCTCTCACAAAATGCAAATGTCACAAAATCCGTCAGATTCGGTCGCAAGCTCGATGCCTTGACTCGCCCCATCTCGCTTGCTGAGGCTGAGAAGATGGTACAGTCTTTCTGTGACAGCGCTGTATTCTCTGAGGCCTTCAGCAAGTCTGGTCTAGAACCGCAGAAACTCAAGCTTCGATTACTCGATTCCTACTATGGGCTTCCACAGGTAGATACGGTCCCCAATGTCTGGCCAGGGGGGTCGCGCGGACTCCATGGGCAACAAATTCTTGGTGAGATTCTGGGAATGAAAGGACCACTCCTCCTTGTTGAGACCGGCAAGGTCATGACTTCTATCAACCTGAAGAGGCTGGTTGGGTACACCATAGATGAGGAGAGTGAGGTCAACTATGTTTCTCAGTCAAGCCTGCTCGAACACTTCTGATAGAGGTAAAAAGACAACCTCTGACTGGGAGATAAGAGAGGCACTACACAAAGTTTGACCCAGTGAGAATGTGTTTAGCACCCTTAGCTTATTATTCTAGTATGTAATAGGCTGGTTGAGATGAACTCAGTCGCCATCGACGAAGAAAAGGTCCGATATATCTCTCTTGTACGAAAAGAGGGTGGTGAGCCAATATTGGGCATACCATATAGAGAGATGAGAGTTGACCCGGACTTGGTGGCAAGCTTCGTCTTGGCCGTGGTGATTTTTGAGAACCGTCAACTCAAGACATTCCAAAAGGAGGGGTATGTCGTTGTCATAGAAGAGGGCGATTATGTTGTCGGACTGCTCATCGTTGATTTGGTTGACGACGATACTCCTTATCGTGATACTCTCAAAGAGGTGATAGCAGAGTTCGAACGGCGATATTCGAAACAACTGGAACGATGGGATGGTGACATTCGTCCGTTTCGAGAGTTCGCCCTCGACATTCTTGGGTTCTTCCCATACCAGCGATTTGACTCTAGTCTAGTGCCACGAGTTGTACAGAAATCTGAAGCCGTTCCCGACCGGCAGCAGAAAATTCCTTGGAGCGTCGGAGAAACAGACGAGAAACTGCAGATGATTCTCAGTTATGTTAACGGCAAGAGAAGCATCTTAGAGATAGAGGATGCATCTGGCCTCTCAGAAGATGAGATTATGGCGATATTTTCGATGCTGATTAAGTACAACTGGGTTTCATTGAGCCGACCCCTCGAGGCTGATACGGTCTTGCGGAAGTTGAGCGATCCTCCTCAATTCCTTCTAGGTGTATATGGTGACGAGATTGTCCAGCTGGTTGAGCTCTGTGACGGGTCAAGGTCTCTGATTCAGGTCGTCGAAGAGGTCCCATATAGTCTCGAGGTTGTGCGAACTGTAGCACGGAACTTGATTGAGGCAGGGGTGTTGGGCTATGAGGAGTAGGTCAGTCATGAGAAGCAGTCTGGATGTAGGAGAAGCATCTGAGGAGGGGATGTGATACAATGGGCTACGACCTCTCCAATGTCCGGTATATCTCCCTGATCCGACTGGAAGGCGGCGAATCCATTCTTAACATCCCATATGCAGAGCTCACTGTTGACCCCGATCTCATCGCAGGCTTTGTTACTGCTGTGATTATCTTTGCCAAGACGCCAATCAGAACGATTCGCAAGGCTGCCTACGATATCTTAATTGAAGTCGGCGAGACTGTGTTGGTTTTGCTTGTCGTCGACCCAGTTCCGAATGAGGAGCCATATAGGAAGAAGCTCCGAGCAATCCTTGATCGTGTAGAAGCCGAACACGGGGAGAGTCTTCGTAGGTTCGAGGGCGACGTTCGGAAGTTCCGTGACTTTGCATTGAATGTCATTATGGAATTCCCCTTCTCCATCCCTGACATGGACTTGGTACCCATTCGTAGAAAAAATGGCATTGACATCCCATACCGTGTCGGTATCGTTGACAGAAAGCTTGAGACTCTTGAGAACTACATCAATGGAAAGAGAAACATCGCTGAGATTCTTGGGCTGATTGACCTGCCTGACGAAGAAGTTATCGCCCTCATCTCCCTATTGAAGAAATACAAGTGGATTGATTTCAGGCGACGGCTCAGACCCAGTGATATCTTGGAACAAAGAGATTGCTCAGAATCTAACATGATGCGTCTTCGTCAGCAATATGGCGCCCCAGTCGATGATCTTCTCGATGCTATGGATGGTGAGGATTCCATCGAGTCTGTTATTGCCAAGCTTGAAGACGCACCTTTCGGTTTTGACCGCAACGCGATTTGGTTCTTGATTAACAAACTTGTGGAAGAGGGTTGTTTGTGTCTGAAAGGCACACTCTAGAATCTTAAAAACGCCTTGATTTCCTAGTCATTTTGTCAGAAAAAAGTTTCAGATATGTGTAAGATTTCCTCCTTGCTGACATGTAGTCTTGAACACTCTCAGGGGAGGGATGGAACGCAGAAGTCTCTTCCAGGTGACGTTCACTCACCAAATTATAAGAAACGGATTATCTAGATTGGGGTATCGCACCCGGGAATTCCCACAACGTCACTTCGGCATAGCTTGCAGTGAGAGAACTGAGGGAGCCATTCTGAGGCCTGAAGACGGGCGGCTTCTATCTCTTTATGTGTCGGTGCTCTGCGTGTCTTCATGCGTCCAAGAGGGACTAGGGGGATTATGTTCTGCAATGATACGTCGTGGTCAGAGAGAGATTCGGCAAGTATGGAAATATCCTTGTCATTGATACCCGGGATGAGAACAGTGTTGACTTTGATCAGCATGCCTTCATCAACCGCAGCATCAATGCCTCGAAACTGTCTTTCTATTATTGCTCTCGCCATCTCAAGGTCTTTAAGACGTTTCCCACCAAGAACTGCCCAGTCATAGATTCTTGCCGCCGTTTCTGGGATAGATGCACTGATAGAGACAGTGATAGTTGTTGTCCCAAGGTTAGCAAGTCTCTTGCTGCATTCGGAAAGGAGAGTACCATTCGTGCTCAGGCAGAACTCGATATCATCTCGTGTTCTTCTAATCTGCTCGAAGACTTCGAGTGCCCTTCCATTCAGAAGTGGTTCGCCTGGACCCGAAACGGCCACAATCCTCAGATTAGGTCGACTTCTCAACTCGCGTTCGATTATCTCTACCGCCTTAGCTACCGAGATAACTCTGGTTGAATAGGCTGGCTGTAAGGTGTTACAACCACCAATCGCGTTCTCACAGAAACCGCATTGCACATTACATCCTGCAGCCACCGGTACGTGTATCCGTTCCCAAAGCCCCTCTCTATCGCTGGCCCAGCATGGATGCAGATCATAGGGATAGTCCTTGTCCATTATACTTGACTCATATGAGTTCTTGAAGAAGTCTAGCAGCCTCTCTGGCTGCACGTTTCGTGTCGTTGAATATCAGACCAAGAGTTGCATTCTCTGGAGCTGTCACTGTAAGCAAGTAGTCTTCAGTGACAGAAACTACCAGAGTTGTTCCTAGCGTTCCTTGGATTATGATTGACTCCAGATTACCCTGCCGAAGTTCACGGACCGTCTGCTCACCAGCAGAGTAGACGCTTGCTACCATGGCTGCGATGCCAACATCTTCCATTCCCGTGTGGAAGTAGCTGACAAAAGGAAGCCCTTCAACGGAGAATATGGCGGAGCCGAGTATTGGCGAGTTGATGGAGAGATCTTTCAGTAGTTCCTTTATCAGTTCAGTAACATCAACTGCGCTCTGTCTGTGCAAGTCTTACACCTCGTGTTCTTTACTGCTGGAGAATCGTTTGCAATCTACAAACCTCTCTAATAAACTCTCAGCACATAAAGGTTAGGAGCTGGTCGTTCTCTCTCGGGAAGAACTGATTAGCTACTCGATGAGCCTGACAGAAGTTATGGTGTCACTGTGCAGAAGGTCTGCTGGGCTCTTCATTATCTGAAGGACATTATCGGCGTGTTCCTGGAGACCATTCTTCCGAAGCAGGTCAACATATTCCATGCCGTTGGTTATTGCCAAACCCTCTTTTGGCTTTCCGTTCTGACATGATTCAATTATTTCATCTGCTGACAGGAGTCTACAACTCAGCTTTTCTCCCTTATGCTTCTCGAGATGTGAGATGCCCTTTCTGGCAATACCACGATTCTCCTTCTGTTCATTGGTGTATGCCCTTCTCCTTGCAATCCTCCTGAGTCTGGGAATCCCTCTCTCTATCAGTTCTTCAGCTGTGATCACTCCGTCATAGAGGTCCGTTACGGTCTTTGCAGTACTCGTGACAAGCCAAGCCGTTCCGTACTCCGCTTGGTACCTCATGCCCTTGAGAATCTCGGACTCGCTAAGCAATGTAAGTGAACGGTATCCTTTGTACTCCACCGAGATTTGCCATCCCGGGTTCCTAGAAGTTATTATCAGGTCGGGGGTTAAACCATTACCTGTACTCGGCACATCTGTATCTACATTCGAGAAGAGTTTGCTGACCAAGGCTTCAAAGGAGCAATGAAACATGTTATGGCGTAGATTCCTGGCCTCTTGCGGGTGTCGAAGACCTGCCTGACGAAAGAGCACCGGCATCTCTGGGTTTCTTCCCGTCTTCCTCTTCACCTCGCTCTTAGTCGTTAATCGTCCCCGAGCATGGTTGTCTTGTACCAATCGTATTGCAGCTTCAGTTCCAATGAGTTCATAGATTGCCTTTCCGAGGCTGTAATTCTCGGGGAGCTCATCTTCTGCGATTCGTCTCTCTGCCTCGTCGACCGCCCAGTCTACTACATCCTGTGCATCATTTCCGAATAAATCCGTGATTGACCGCAATTTCTGATGCAGGTTGTACTTCCGCATATGCTTTCTAAGTTCTTGTGGGTATTTCACTTTGTAACCCAAAACATTCCTCTCTGTGTTAGCTTCTGGTGATTAATGACCTTCTCTTACAGGATATCTCGAATGAGCTCGACTTCTTGAGTCTGTTCGTCATACGAAACAAGGTCCGCGTTCCTGAGGTCGTGTATGGCCTTTATGACATGTGTGGGCATGATGCCAGTGCTTCCCTCAATATGTTTTCTGGTGATGGCAGCTCCCGTGTCGTGAAGGGTGTACAATACCCGGGCATGTGGCTTGCCAGCAAAGACTGTTTCAATCAGTGTGATGTATATTGCAAGCAGATCTGAAACGTCAACCTTCTCTTCAAGCTTCTCTTTCTCGGCAGCAGTTTCACGGTACAATTCCGATACGCGATTCAGCTGTTGGTCTATTTCGTCCATCTCACGCTTGAGTTCATCTCTTTCTTTCCTAAGATCTCCAACTGCCTCCTCCATTGACGATTCAAGCTGGTCTGCTCGCGCTTTCGTTTCTTCGAACTGTGTTTCCAGTTCCGCGATTCTATCTCTTGCTTTACTGAGTTCTGCTTCAGTATCCTCAGCTTCTTTCGTCAACTGCTCCAACTTCTCTTCAGCAGCCCATGCTTTTTCCTCTGCCTCTCTGCGGGTCTTGCGAAGCTCTTCTGTTTCTTCTTCCAGTTCTTCGGATTTCTTAATCAACTCATCAATGGTTGACTTCAGTGTCTCTAGCTGTTCTGCGACTTGTTCTCTCTGGGATGACATGGACAGTCTCCTCCTTTCTCTATTGGGAACACTCCCCTATATCAGTTTCACATCAGACATACGTGCTTTGTTTGCAACGTATGATTTGTACAGATCCCTCAGCTCTGTGAGCGGAAGACCGAAGGCCTTGAAGGCCTCAAGCTCTCCCTTCTTCCCTCTCTTCAACAGAATCTCGTTCTCCCTCTTTAGGACGGGATCTTGTTCAATGGCCGGGATACTCTTGTTCTGTCTGGCACATCTCTTGTCAGAGTTGCTCATCTGTTCAAGCGAGTGCTCTATCTCACTCAACATTCCATGTTTAGACCAGAAGTCGTCAGTTGTCAGGCCGAGAAGCTTGGCATCAGGCGTTGCCAATCCAGAAATATTCGCCAGTTCAATGGAGTTGCTCTTGATCGTGCTAAAGATTCTGAGAGACCAGGGCGACATGTCGACAAGAACCAGAACTGGAATGCCGTTGTCTGCAAGTTTGCGAATCCAAGCTCTCATATTTCGACCTGGTTGGCCGAAGAGGGCTCCTATTCCCACATCGAGTTCTTCGGCAATGCCTAGTTCGATGAGGTTTCTTGCCATTGCCTCCTTCTCAACGAGAACAGCTGCATCGATGTTTATGTCATGAATGACCACTTCATGGGGTCTTGATGAGATAAACCACCCATATTCACCTGCAGCATTGCAGTTCAACTTCTTTCCTGACAGGTCAGAGAGCGTAACATCTCCATAGAACGTGCCCTTGGGTGAACTAACTACGCCGAACTCCTCTCTGGGAATCGACTCGCCAGAAATCCTAAGGATTCTCTCACAGAGATTGATCATCCTGTTGGTTTCATTCTGGTCTTTGATATTCATTGCATCTTGGACTGCTTTCACTTTGTGAACATAGTAGAAGTCTCGGAGGGACATCGACATACCGTGTTCCAGGTGTTCCTTGAATTGGGTGAGTCCGTAGACCAGGCCCGCAATTGTCCTGGCACTCTCAACTTTTCTTCCGTCAAGGAATGATGGCTTTTCATCAAGAGGCGTATAGCCCTTGTTTCTCTCATATCTGATGTTTCGTTTGGACGATGCATAGTAGCCTATTTCGGGGAACAGCCCATCTTCTAGGGTTTCACCCAATCTATTCAGTACGTTACCTATCATGTCCAGAACTTCGTGAACTTTGTAGGAATCTCTGCTCACAGTAGTCAAGGATTCTCCCCCTCTGAAAATAACTGGTCTGTTCTAATCTCTCTCTCCAAGCTTAGACTCAAGACCTTCGAGATGAACTCGTAATATGTCTGCAATCGGCTCTCTCGTTTCCTCGCTCGCCTCGCCCTGTTCTTACGGCGGACTCTTCTCCCAAGATTCCTCAGGCATTCCTTAAAGCCAAGCTCGATCTCACGCCGAATGACATCAACGTCGCCTATGTATTCCTTTCCGACCGTCTTGTAAGGAATCTTCGTAGAGCACACATGTGTGAGAAATGCTATAGGATCGTCTTTCCTCAGACCATAGTGCTTCAAGTTCAGTTCCTTAACCACTTTAGTAGAAACATCGGAGCCTTCATCATATAGCAACGGGATCTTGTTGGCGAACCGATATATCCCACCCTCAACCTCGCCCCCGTATCCGATTCCGACTTCAACTATGAAAGGATGCCCCTCGTAAGCACTTGGATCTCTTTGTGCAGTGATGCTGAACTCTGGCTTCAGCCGCTTGAGTCCTGCATGCAGTACATCTTCACCGAGGGGAGAGAGGCAGTCTGACGATGGAGACATGAAATCATCGAATCTCTCCATTGCTCTCATCATTGCTGTGACCTCGCGGGTATCAAGCGAATCTGGTGCTCTTGTATACTCCAGGTCTGCACGCTCAAGAAAGGTCCGTGCAGTCGCCTCTCCAACTCTTTGAAATGAGCTTATCATGAATGTACCCAACGTGCGTGAGTTGGTTTCTGCGAGTAGCCTTTTCAGCATCTCAACATCAATACCCTTGGGATGGGGCTGCATCTCTTGCGGTGGTTCAGGCATTTCATTAATGATTCTTGGAAATGAAAGCGTATCACCATCTGGGTTCTCAAACACGATGGAGGCGTACGGAACAATGATGCTTGTCTGGTTTATGTATTCAATGATCTTGCGCTTACTCCGTAGCCAATCTCCTTGGAGGCTGAACTTCACAGTCGTCCCATGCATGTCTGGTGGCTTGAGCGACTGTGCCTCGCCTATTATAGTGGGCCGATTCTCGTCTATATCAAGTCTGATGATGATCTCATTCTGGACCTCACTTCCTGAGAGTGAGGTTATGACCTTGATTGGTTCTTGTGTTGTAACCTGTCCATAGAGAAGGGCTAAACTACCTCCAAGTCCAAATGTTCCCCGGCTCTGTTTGTGGGAGAACTTCGTCCCAGTGAGCATTCTCCCGAGAAGCAAAGGTATCGCCTCACGTTCCATCCCTCCACCATTGTCACTGATCTCAAGTTCGAAGGTCTGTGGCCCGTCGTCAAATCCGGCAAGAGAGTCCTCCTCAGATGCCAGAACTAATCTGATGCGGATAGAAGGCAGATACCCGTTCTCTTCGCATGAGTCCAAGCTATTCTCAACCAGCTCCCTCACGGAGACATACAGAGAGCGAGCAGGATTATCGAAACCCGCAATCGTTCTGTTTCTGTAGAACCATGATGAGACCGACAATTCCACTATGTCGCTTGAGTGTGACTGGACTGACTGCAAGGCTCATCCTCTTCTGTGATCTGATACATAGAATACAATGTGCCACTATGAAGCACAGTATTACTGAGGCATTATGCCTTACAAGATGAGTGGGAGCAGGACATATCCAAATACTAGCAGTACAAGTAGTGAAACGGCCACGGTCACCCAGACCGCTTTGTTCCATTGCAGAATTGTCGCCCCGTCAAAAGGCTGGATGGGAATCATGTTGAAGAGCCCAAGCATCGCATTGAGACTTATTGTGTACTGGGCGATGAATCCGAAAGGATACGGCACCCCTCCAAGCAATAATGCAGAAAGAACAACCGCTGAGGCAGCAGCAAAAGCTAATACAAAGTTCGAGAGCGGCCCCGCCAGATTAGACTTGGCGTTTTCATCGCGACTTGCTGACCCGCTCGTGTAGACCACTCCCGTTCCGAAGATAGGAAATGCAAAAATGATGGCCAATGTTGACAGATAGTAACCTTGAGGTGACATTCTGAACTCGCTCCACATTCCGTAGTGTTGGGCAACGAACTTGTGGGCCAACTCATGAAGCATGAAAGATGCAAGGAAGATTAGAATGACTACGACTGGAAACCACCAGAAGGCGGTCCCTGCAAGTGCGTAGATTGTCACTATTCCGTTGAGGATGCCTATGGGGGTTCGTCCCATGATAGAGATTCCAACGAGTATGACCAGAAAGACGGCGATTCCAAGGTCACGCAGCTCTCTCTGCGAGAAACGCCTTCTCTTACTTGGGCCCCTCGACCCGCGGCCAAGACCTGATTTTCGAGGCTTCTGATAGGTCTCAGAGTACGCATCTGACAGCTTCTCTCTGGCCCTTTGTTTTGCCAAATGAAGGCCAGGACATCCATGACTCTCAGGCAGTCTATGTTCTGAGCAGTAGACTCCATTGCAGTACGGACAGCTGAAGCAGAGGTCTTCTTTCCCGCATAACGAACATCTAGCCATTCTCTATGCACCCGTGGTCTTTGTCCTTCTGCTCTTATCCTCTTTTGGCTATATCGCTATGACTCCTCTTCCTGCAGTAATACATGGGAGGATACGATACAGAGGCAAAGGCTTAAGTTGCGGGCTCTGATGCTCAGTCGCGTTTTCTGACCCTCTTAGAGGAGAGAAACTGATTGGACTACGATGTAGCTATTGTCGGCAGCGGACCCGCTGGCATATTCTGTGCCCTAGAGCTTCTGCAATACAAACCTGATCTTCGAATTGTGATGATTGAGAAAGGCAATCCAATCGATCGCAGAACCTGCCCCAATTCAACCCGTGCTCGAGGCTGCAAGAAATGCAATCCTTGCCATATTCTTGCAGGATGGGGTGGTGCTGGCGCCTTCTCTGATGGTAAGCTGACCATTTCAACCCGAGTAGGCGGTTGGCTCAACGACATCATTGGCGATGTCCGACTCTCGGAGATGATTGACTACGTGGACTCTCATTATCTTGAGTATGGTGCTCCTGAGGAGATGTACGGCGATAATCCCGATGAGATAGAAGCCTGGTCTCGTAAGGCTGCCAAAGTTGGACTAGAGCTCATTCCTCAGAGGGTTCGCCATATGGGCCGTGAGGGCTGTATTGAAGTAATGGGACGAATGCATCAGGCCATAGATGAGAAAGTCGATATCAGATTCAACACAGAAGCAAAAGACATCCGCGTGAATGGAGAGGCCGTTGAGGGTCTCGAAACCAATGGCGGCGACTATCTAGCTGCTAAGTATGTCGTAGCTGCCCCTGGGCGTGTGGGCAATCAATGGCTGTCTCGCCAAGCCAACCGTCTCGGTCTGGACACCGAAAGCAACTTCGTTGACATTGGTGTCAGGGTTGAGATTCCGGCTCCAGTAATGGAAGACATCGCGGAATCTCTTTACGAACCCAAGCTTGTCTACTACTCGAAGCAGTTCGATGACAAAGTACGCTTGTTCTGTTTCAATCCGGGTGGGGTCGTAACAAGCGAGTATTATGATGAGATTCTCACAGTGAATGGTCAGTCCTTTGCAAACAAGAAGACGCCGAATACTAATTTCGCCTTGCTTGTTTCCACACGTTTCACGGCACCATTCAAGCATCCAATATCATACGGACAGCATGTCGCCCGACTGGCAAACATGTTGGGAGATGGTGTACTAATCCAGCGTCTTGCCGATCTCAGGCGGGGCAAGAGGAGCACAGAGGACCGCATAAAGCGTTCTCCCATCAAACCTACTCTACCCAGCGCCTGTCCTGGAGACATCAGTTTCGCCCTGCCATACCGTCATCTTAGTTCGATTATGGAGATGCTCGATGCTCTTGATAGGCTCTGCCCAGGAGTTGCAGACATGGGTACGCTTCTCTACGGAATCGAGGTCAAATTCTATAGCTCCCGTCTGAGAGTGAAACCCTCTCTCGAAACACAGGTGAGGAACTTCTATGGTGCAGGAGACGGTGCTGGAATCACCAGAGGGTTGATGCAGGCATCTGTTTCAGGAGTGCTTGTTGCGAGAGATATCCTGAGAAAAGAGGGTGTGGCTATTGAAACGGATTCATAAGTCAGTTCACTCTTCCAAAGGCTTATATGTTGAAGGTCGGTAGCTATACTAGTGACTAACTAGTCCCTAGTGATAGGGGCGATAGCTAACAAGCACGGAAGCCCGCACACAATGTGACTCAAAGGGCGGCTATGTCCGCCCTGGGGCTTCCCAATACGAGGACCAATGATAATGATAGACGATGATTTCGATAAGATGATGCGCCGAATGCTAGAAGAGATTTTCGGCAAGACGATACCAATGGGTCCAAATGAAGCAAGAATGAGATTCAGAATCTCGCGAACCGACAATGAATCTGTCAGTGAATCGCGGGAAGAGGACCTTCGTGTAGAGAAGATAGAACTAGATGATAGGATTATTATCGTAGTTGATGGGCTCACTAACAATCTGGAACCCGTCGCTGAGATTGAGGGAAGGCAGTTGAAGCTCGAATTCAATAGCCGCCAGCACAACGACTTGGTTGAAGAACTACCATATCCGATTGACAGTGAGAAGTCTTCAATGTCATTCAACCATGGCATAGTTGAGCTTGAACTGGTTAAGGCCGACAACGAAGATACTAGTTCTGACTTCAGAGAAGTAGAATTGAGAGGAAAATAGAGGAGAAGGTGCGAGAGTAGGATGGCAGACGACAGTGTAAGACTGAAAGCCGCAGCTGCGATGCCGAAAGACCAAGGTCGAGGTATAGTTCGACTGAATTCCCAAGTACGAAACAAACTTGGAGTGCGCTCTGGTGATTATGTACTCCTGAAAGGATCAAAAGAAACAGTTGCGATATGCTGGCCTAGTCTGAAGGAAGATGAAGTACTTGACATGATACGGATGGACGGCTTGATAAGAGCCAATGCCGGTGTCAAACTAGGTGAGATGGTTGAAGTATCAGCTGTGACTATCCCTGAAGCGAGCCGAGTTGTACTCGCTCCCAGTCAACCTGTAAGATTCGAGTCTGGTTTTGCGAACTATGTGAAGCAGCAGATTCTGAATAGGCCTGTGACACGTGGAGATATTGTGATCATTTCCTCAATAGGTCAGGGACTGCAATTCACGGTCACGGCGGCCGCTCCCGGAAAGCATGTTCGGGTCGTGGCAGGCACTGAGTTAGAGGTATTGACAAAGCCCGCCAAGCCCGAAGATGTCACAGTTCCTCAAGTGACATACGAAGACATTGGTGGCCTTGGTAAGGAACTCACGAAGATTCGTGAGATGGTCGAGCTACCCATGAAGTCGCCCGAGCTATTCAGGAGGCTGGGTATCACACCTCCTAAGGGTGTATTGCTTCACGGTCCACCGGGAACTGGCAAGACACTGATTGCGAAGGCTGTCGCCAACGAGTCTGGTGCTACGTTTCGGCTGATAAATGGCCCAGAGATCATGTCCAAGTTCTATGGTGAGTCAGAAGGGAAACTGAGAGAGGTCTTTGAAGAGGCAGAGAAGAACGCGCCCAGCATCATCTTCATCGACGAATTGGATAGCATTGCTCCAAAGCGAGCCGAAGTATCAGGAGAGGTTGAGCGAAGAGTAGTTGCTCAGCTCCTATCGCTGATGGACGGCTTAGCTGGACGGGGGCAAGTCATAGTCATAGGTGCTACCAACAGAGTTGATGATGTTGATGAAGCACTCAGGCGACCTGGGCGATTCGACCGGGAGATTGTAATCGGTGTTCCGGACAAGCAGGGCCGACTTGAGATTCTTCAGATCCATACTCGTTCTATGCCGCTGGAGGAAGACCTTGATCTCGAACGTCTTGCTGCGACCACTCATGGTTTTGTTGGTGCAGACCTCGCATCTCTTGCAAGAGAGGCTGCAATGCAGGCGCTGAGACGGGCGCTCCCGCATGTTGATCCTGAAACCGGTGATATCCCCGCGGATATCTTGAATGACCTCTATGTGACTCAGAGTGACTTTGATGCTGCTCTGGCAGAGGTTTCGCCATCAGCACTGAGAGAAGTGCTTGTTGAGAAACCAAACGTGCGCTGGAGTGATGTTGGCGGCCTGGAGAAAGTGAAGATGCAACTCCGAGAGGCTGTTGAAGCCCCGCTGAATCATCCGGATGTCTTCAAGGATATGGGGATTCGAGCACCAAAGGGCGTTCTGCTGTTCGGTCCACCAGGTACTGGCAAGACCCTATTGGCCAAGGCTGTCGCGACGGAGAGCGAGGCCAACTTCATCTCGATTCGCGGCCCTGAAATCTTCAACAAATACGTTGGAGAATCTGAAAAGGCAGTGCGTGAGATATTCAAGAAGGCAAGACAGACTGCCCCCTGTGTCCTATTCTTCGACGAAATCGATGCTGTGATGGCTTCGAGAAGCCAACGAGATGAAACTGGTGTAAGCAAGCGAATAGTCAACCAGTTCCTTGCAGAGCTGGATGGAATGCAGGCTCTTCAGAATGTTCTTGTTATCGGTGCCACTAATCGGGCTGACATACTTGACCCTGCAGTTCTAAGACCCGGACGATTCGATAATGTGGTCTTCGTGCCTCCTCCTGACAAAGAGGCTCGGGTTGAGATATTCAAGGTGCATACCCGTGACATGCCTCTTGCCGACGATGTTGACCTCGAAGAGCTCAGTCAAATGACGGAGGGCTATTCGGGTGCTGATATTGAGGGACTGTGCAGAGAAGCGGCCATGGCGGCAGTCAGAGATGACTGGACTGTCAAACCAGTTGAGATGAAACACTTCAGGCAGGCCATGGATGAGGTTCGACCAAGCATCTCTCAGGATGATGTCAAGCGATATCAGGACCAGAAAGACAGGGTCTATCGCAGGGCTCCTGAAGGATCTAAGAGTATCCCTGGTTACATCTAGACAAGAGCAGGTATCCATCGGTTCGTGCTAATGACGAGTCATGCATAGACTCGTCACTCCCTCTTCTTTTTGCGATTCAAGCATAGAACACCTATAAATGAACTGACACTTACGGGCAGAACAAATACCATACTTGCTGGTGTAGTGACTCATAATGGACGACCGTTGGATTGTCAATCTGTGCCCGTTTCTGCATTTCGACAACTCTCGAACCCAAACCTATGAGCATAACATCAGCATTGCTTCGTGGAATATCAAGAGCGTACTAGATTACCTAGAGGTTGCAGAAACCCACAGGTTCTGTCTTGATCAAGTGAGTCTCCTCGAAGGCTTTGAACGGCTGTTTCCTAACTACTGGGATGCACTGAAGCAAAGAGTACTGGAGGGCAGGATAGAGATTGTTGGTGGAACATACGTGATGCCAGACATGTTGATTCCAGATGGCGAGTCACTGGTCCGGCAGTTTCTTCATGGAATCGGGTTTTTCCGTGAGCGTTTTGGGATCGATGTTAGGACCGGCTGGGGAATAGACGTTACCGGTCACTGTTCTCAGTTACCGCAAATCCTTCGGCAATGTGGTATTGACTCTTACTTCTTCTGGAAAGGTATGCCCTATCAGGCGCCTTCAGAGTTCGTATGGAAGGGTCCGGATGGTAGTCATGTTAACGCTGTCTGGCTCTCTCAAGGCTATTCGTGTGCGTCTTGGCTTTCAGAGAACACTCGTGAGGCTTTCACCAGACTTCTTGATGTTGTTGATACCATGGAATCTGCCGCTGTGTCCAAGAATCTATTCGTCCCTGTGGGGGGCGAACTCATTCCGCCTCTGCCTCATCTGCACGATATCACGAATCAATGGAACAACACTATCCCCGATATGAAGATGGTTATCGTTACACCGCAGGAATTCACCGAGAAGCTAAAGGCTGTTCAAGCTCAGTTGCCTGCAATCAGTGGTCCACTCATGTCCGGGCGCTTCTTCTCCATGTATGAAGGTAGTCTCAGTTCTAGGATTAAGCTGAAACTCAAGAACCGAGAGCTTGAGGGCCTTCTCTATCTTGTTGAAGTCTTCTTGTCGCTTGCAGGAGACACTGATCGGCATCCTGAACTAGAAAACGTGTGGCGCATTCTTCTGTTCAACCAAGGCCATAACATCATCAGGGGAACCATCGCAGACGAGCCCTATCTCTTCGCCAAGAGACGATATAACCAGGCGATTGAGAAAGCACAGGGTTTGCTTGAGAAGGCAGTTGCACAAGCCGCTTCAGGGATCAGCAGGCTTAATGAGGGCGACAGCTATGTGGTATTCAATCCCCTTCCTTGGTCGAGGACTGATGTTGTACGGGTCCCGCTTTCTCCAGAGCTGAGCAAAGAGGGTCACGTCATTGTCGAAGATGGTTCCGGTTTGTCTCTTCCCTGCCAGGTACTTGGCGATGAAGACGTGGATGTAAATCATGCTGAAGTTCTCTTCGTCGCTGAAGAGGTGCCCAGCCTTGGTTTTCGTGTATTCACCATCAAACCGTCTCAGACTGCCCCACCAGATGAGACTTCCATTCGTACGGGAAAGGATTGGATTGAGTCAGACACCCTGATAGTCGAATTCGACAGTTTCAATGGCACACTGGTGAGGCTCTATGATAAACGAAATCAGTTCGAAATCCTCACTTCAAATGCAAACTGCCTTACATTTGAGACTGATGTTGGAGACCTCTATAGATCCTCGCGAAGTCCTCTGGCAGGCAAATCATCGGTGATTACTTCTCTACGATCAGGTGCCAAGGTACGAATGATTGAAAACGGGCCACTGCGCGCGGTAGCGGAAGTGAATACAGAAGTTCATGGCTGTCCTGTCCAGCAACGGATTATTGTCTATGAGGGAATCGATCGTATAGATATGGAAACCGATATCGACTTCCGGGGGCAAGACCAACGCGTTTCCCTGAGATTCCCACTCTCAGTGTTCACCGAGGAAGTGACTGTTGGTGCTCAGTTTGCAGCTGAGAAGCGAGGAACAGACATGTGCCCCTCGGAGGATAATGGACCCAATGCCAAGAAGTCTTTTGCTGCACTCGACTGGGTTGACTGCTCAGGCCCAGATAGAGGGGTTATGATTTCTGCGCCGGGCATCCACGAGTTTCAGTTCGCTGACGGGGAGCTAGTCTTCACACTCCTCCGAAGTGTTGACTATCTGTCTAGGGGACTCGACGATGACACTCTTGAGAGTTCCACAGCGCGCGAGAATGGACATCATAGATTCAAGTATTGCATCTATCCCCACCATGGCAACTGGTTGAACGGAGAGGTGTGGCGTAAATCGACTGAACACCGTCTACCTCTGATTGCTTATCCATTGGATGAGAATACGCACGGCGATGTTCTTGAAGGATCCCTGCTTAGAATCACCGGGAATGAACTCATGTTGAGTTGTTTCAAACCGACGGGACAAGAGAATGAATACGTAGTACGCCTTTACGAACCAAAGGGTGAAGCCGGGAAGTCAGAGCTCATTTTCAATCGAGATATCGAGTCGGTCAAGCTTGTTGATCTGTGTGAGAAGGACATCGGAGAGCTTGCTCACTCTAATCGCAGGGTGGAGATACCCGTTGATGCACATTCAATCATTACACTCAGGCTCAGAATGGGTAGCCGAGTCTGAAGGTTTCTAATTACACTCGCGATACCCTTTTGAATCATCAGAGCAAAGAGCAACTGGTTCAGTAGACGAATCAAGAGGTCTATTCATGAGTGATTTCTACCCGATCTCACCGCTGATTGGCATCACAAACACTAGCTATGCTGCACAGGCTGGAGTGATGAACGAGCGATGGGCTGCTAGAGTAGTACGCGGAAAGAAGATTATCGCCGAGAAGACGATGAACGATCTCAATCTGGATAATCTAGTGGGGATAGTCTATGGACATGCGCGGATTGAGGGATTAAGCCGTCATGCTGTGGCTATGTGCGCTGGTCGTCTAATGCAGTTTGCCCGAAGATATCAGCAGTCCGGCGTCGCTCCCAACTTTGAGATTCCAGATTTGGTGCGGGATGATGAGGGTCCTGCGGAGGCCTCGGCAAGCAGTGCACATCCAGATACTGGCTCTGTAGGCATGGCCGAGTCCGTCGAACCTGAAACTGCACTGGATCTTCCAAAGCTTGGCGCGGTGCCCACGCTCGAAAAGATTGCGGATCGAAACCTATGGAAAAGCAGCACAGACGGGAGAGCTGTAGCGCTTGTAGAAATGGCTGTCTACGGCTCGAATCTGCCAGAGGGACACTTAGAGGAAATGTTTGAGCAGGCAGCGCAAACACTCATCGGGCTCTGGAGTGCTGGCGGTAGTTCAGAAGATCTGATCCGTGGTTTTGCAGAGCTTATCCAGAGTTGCTCCTATGAAAGTCAGATACCTAGGACCGGGACAGATCGGGAAACAATCGAAACAGGTTCGTGCTATCTTCTCGAGCTGACACGAAGAATTGATCCTGAAGGCACTTTGTTGCCGGCAGGATACCCCTGTGCATATCACGAGATCCTTGCGAAAAAGGTCAGCGAGCTAACAGGTGTTGACATCATGGTGAACACATCTTCTACCGGTTGTGTGGTCACGTTCAGAGTAGAGTGAGAATATACCCCCGACAATCTTAAATCAATCCAGAAGACTGACTAGAAAGAGTAGCCACTGGGCTTTCGCGACTAGGAGAAATTACAATGTCTTATCTAACATGGCGTGAATACGTTCGAACCGGACCTGTCTGCTTGG
This sequence comes from uncultured archaeon, assembly GCA_964558645.1. Classification (GTDB taxonomy): domain Archaea; phylum Asgardarchaeota; class Thorarchaeia; order Thorarchaeales; family Thorarchaeaceae; genus TEKIR-12S. The sequence continues at coordinate 39,999 of CAZLEV010000017.1, read as the reverse complement.
GTGCACTTCTCGTGATTGCTGGTGCAGTGATTGCACTGCTTCCAGGCATGGGATACGTGTTTGTGGAAGACTATCAGGTCATCATCGGAGCAGTTGTGGCCATTGTGGGCCTCATCTTCATTCTGGTTGGCTTCTTCTTCACTTCCAAGAAGCGGGATTCAGTCACCAGACCAGTTGACACCAGGCAGGACGACACTCCTCCACCCCCACCCCCACCAAGCTAAACTGGTTGGAGTAGTTGCAGGAGGTTTCCCCTCGCTCTGGGTGTGCTGGGAACACCTCTTGTCCTCTCTTTTTCTTTTTGCTTCGTCGGCCAAATGCTAATATGCTAGCAAGCTACAGAAACACTAGAAGGTTTCAGGATGGGAATGTCCAGATGACAACTCTAGAATATCGTGATAACCAATTCCATGAATGCTCTAGTCAGCCGTCTACTGATATCACGCTGAAGGTGGATGACTCACAGAAGAAGCTGGTTCTTGTTGTACCAAGTGGTACAAGCATGATACAGCGAAGAGCTGCTGAGAGAAACGCACGCTCAATCCAGAAGTCGGGATTTCAGACCGCCAGCAAGGGCCGAATCGGGCGTGGTTATGAACTCGTTTTCGAAGGTCATGGAGGGGCACTTCCAGATCGTCTGAAGCATTCTCCGAGAGAGGTCTATTGAGGACTATTCGGGTCCTCCAAGAGCACTCTCAAGGAATACTGCCAACATGGAAAGGAGTCTGAACAAATCATGTCTGATGAAGACGTTCGACGTATCATTGAAGAGGCGACGAAGGAGTCCTTGAGACAATCCTTTACGGAGGCCGGCAAGAAATACGAGATCGCAGCTGAGCTTTCTGAACAACGTGGAGAAATCGAAGAGGCACAGAAGATCTATACGCAAGCTGCTGAGACCTACAAGAAGGCCGCTGGAGAATTCCGATCCTCCAAGAGCTATAAGAGCGCTGCACGCAATATGTGTGCTGCCGGTGATGTCTACTTAACACTTGCAGAGAGTCAAAAGGCAATGGATGCCTATGAGAGGGCTGCAGAAGACCTTCTGGCTGCATCAGATGAGCATCTCATGTGGGGAGAAGATGCAGAGACTCGTAAGGGTGCAGCTCTTGCCACTGCCGCCAGCATGATGTATTTAATGATTGGAAAAGATGCTGAAGGATTCAACAAGGCCAGAGCGTTCTGTGCTGAGAATGCCTCGAAGCTGACCTATCCGGGCGTTGTCAGAATCACACAAATACCTCAGCAGTTACAATCTGCCATCGAGTCTGTTGATATCTCCTCTTTCTCAAGTGCCGAGAATGCTACTGTCACCGAGCTCAAGTCAGCTCTGACAAATGCAAATGCTCAGGATTTCACGAAGTATGTAGACAAGGGTCTTGACATGGCACGAGAGATGCTTCGAGGCAAACTTAAGGTGCCGAAACTCGTCGGGCAACTGGATCTTCCTGTGGACATGACTTTCACAGAAGAGTTTCCTATACGGGGCACCATCACAAACAATGGTGATGGTGATGCGCTCGGACTATCTCTTGAGTGGTTTATAGACGAAGAGCTAGTTCTTGTCAGGGGCGATAAGACGACCAAGCTGTCGAAACTTGGACCCGATGACAGTCTGAATCTCGAACTCATTGCAAAGGCGTCACAAGACATGAGTGGAGAACGAGAATACGAGGTAGTTCTGCGTGGTTCCTATAGAGACATGTTGAACTCAGAATACTCATTCCAAGCCGGTCCCGCGACCTTCATTCTACGCGATTTCAAAATGACGGAAAAACTACTCCATGACGCCGATGTCACGGAGGCACGGCTCAGTCTGTTGAAGTCCTCTATTGATGTTTCTTCGTTCCAAGCCGAACCTCTCGACAGAATAGCAGAAGGCGTTTCACAAGCTCTCAGCAGAGCAAGAACCAACATTGAGAATCAGGAATTGCAGTCGGCTAAGTCGAGGATTGCAGTTGTGAACGAGCTTGTCAATACCCTGGACTCCGTCATTGGAGATGAAGACCTGATCAAGAGCATTGAAACCGCTCGATTGGAAGAGAAGAAGAAATTCGCTAGAGAGCACCTGGGTCCAATTGAGGATCTCCTGATGGAACGGCTGAAGACACTGGCAAGAGATTTCGAGACCGAGCTCGATAGCGTCAAAGATGAACAGAAGACTGACCTTGAAACCCGTTCTTCGCTGGTTGAAAGAACCAAGGTACTGCATAAGAAGGCCTCAGATATTGCAGAGCAGCTTGAGCAGCTACATTCAAGGCTTCCAAGTGCCGCCACAACTGATGACCCCTCTGAAGCTGCGAGAAGAACCGAGATCCGAACAACAGTGACTCGTGTCAGCTCTGAAGTCGCCGTACTACGTGAAGGGATTGAGAGGATTATCAATGACCCCTACCTGACCGCTGCTTCCTTGCGCGAGCCGGCTGGTCTGAAGTTTGCCAAGGAATTGATCGATTCAATCCGAAGCAAGATTCGTGAGGTTATCGAGAGTAAGAGACAAGAGCTTTCCTAGATTCGCTTCTTGTCCATGAATCTCTCTAATCGGTCCATTGCCTCAGCTATCATATCTGGTGGCGGCAAGAATACGCTTCTGAAATGATTACGGCCGTAGTCGGCACAGAACCCGGAACCGGGAACGAATACCACTCCCGTATCATTGAGCAAGTCGAGAACGAAGTCATGGTCATTTCTCCAGATTCCGTCCAGCTCCACCTTTGCCATTATGTAGAACGCTGCCTGAGGGAGAGATGCTGAGACCCCATCAATGTCGTTCAAACGTTCCCAAATTATCTGTCGTCGCTTTCTGAGACGCTCTAGCATTCCATTGATGTGGCCTCCATCGCTTCGGAGGGCAGCAGCAGCTGCAAGCTGGGTGGGGGTGTTAGTGCAGATCCTGATCCTGGCTTGGCGTACCATGGCATCTCTTAGGGGTTCGAGCTCGCCGTTCTCATCTTGGAAGTAGACGTATCCAATTCTCCAACCGGGTGCTAGGTAGACTTTGCTTATACCGTTGAATCCTATCATGGGCACGTCCCCCACAACCCCCGCCATTGGCGTCTGTTTCATATCAAAAGTGAGCTGGTCATAGATCTCGTCAGATACAAGTGGGAGTTCGTATTCACCTGCGATGTCTGCAATCTGTTTGAGGGTGTTTCTATCATAGACTGCTCCTGTCGGGTTGTTTGGGTTTATGACCAGAATTCCCTTGGTTCTCTCGTTTATCTTTCCTCTCAGGTCATCCACATCAGGAATCCAGCCTTCTTCCTCTATGGTTCTATACGTTACGGGCTTCCCACCGAAATAACTGATGTATGAGATGTACGGTGGATATGCGGGTCCTGGTACGAGAAATTCGGCTTCCTCCGAGATTAACGCGCCGGTCAGAAACTGAATCGCCTCAGATACCCCTGCAGTTATGATCATCCGTTCAGGGTCGATATCAGTGCCGTTAACACGCTTCTCCTTTTCAGCTGCTGCATTACGGAGCTCATCCTCGCCCTCAGAAGGAGCGTATCCATTCCTCCCTTTTGATGAGGCCTCGTGAAGTGCGTCTATCATGAATCTAGGGGTCTCCCAGTCGTACTTGAGCGGGTCTCCGATATTCAGGTATAGGGGCGTTTTCCCTCTTTTCTTCTCGTACTCCTTTGCCGCAACGACGATGTCGCGAATAGCATATCTCAAGTCTGCAGCACGTGATGTAATATCGAGTTTCACCGCAAGGCACCCAAAACTAGGGCGACTCTACAGCTATATGTTATTTGTGGACTGAGCTCGCCATCTGAGAACTAACGGTGCTGGTCTTGAAACAAAGGCTCCGATGAATCACGCGGCGAGTAGATCACCAATCTCTTTGGCGTACTTCCTCATCTGGGTGATTGCGAGTCCCATTGACGTAAGATCCTTTGCCGAACCCATGATCAGAAAATCGCCTGCATGTGATAGGACGACGAAGCCATCCTTTCCCCTGACGATAACCTCATAGAGCTCATCCAAATACAGTTTATCCGATGCCATTTCTCCTTGAACGAGAAGAGCGGCACTGACTGCGGCCATGAGGTCGGGGTCGGCATCAGATTCCTCTGTGGCGAAATAAGCCAACTTAACTCCCTGTTTGCTTACAACTGCTATGGCATCAAGGTCTGTGATGTCAGTCAGTCCCATGAGCAGTTCGACTAGTTCCTTCTCCTTGGCTGGATCAAGATGGGTTGACATTATTGCTTCGTCTCCAACTGATGGGCTAACCACAGTACATGATAAATACCTTTGCCGGACTGACTCACTTGGCTACGAGTTTCTTCTTCTTCTTGGTCTCGGCTGAGGGGACCTCACCCTGCTCAACTTCCGACTTGAAGAAACTGATAAGGTCGCCAAGGCGTTCTTTCATCTCGGACTTGATTGGACTGAGTATCGCGTCAGGCGTTCCTTTGAGTAACTCAATACCCAGCACTCTGCCGTCTTTTACTATAACTCTAGGGATGAAGCCCTCTGCCATGAACGTTCCTTCAGGAGGCTCTTTCACCTTCTCAAACCTCCTCTCCACCTTCACCTGATCGAAGAGCCTTATGGTTCGTTCTGCCACAGTGAACAGTTCGTTGTAGACGATGAGTAGTTCTCTTCTATATCCTTCTGGAGGTTCACTATCTTCGAGTTCCTTGATCATTTCTTCTATTGCGCCAGACGGCACCTTGGGAGCAACAGTGGCTGAAGATGTACTAGAAGCCGAAGAACTGGGCGGTGCTCTAGTTGGTGGTGGGGTAGGTGGTTTCGATGGAACATCGGCAGTCTTTGGTTTGGCTGGTTTTGGCTTTGGGGGTGGTGCTGATGTAGTTGACGGGGCCTCTGGTGTTGTGGGCTGTGTCTTCGGGGTGGGAGGTGATGGTGGTGCTGTTTCCCCAGGCTTGATTACCGGCTCAGCTGCTGTTTCACCTGAGAGTGCTGTGAAGAAAGTTGGTGGCTCCTCTCCTTCATCAAGAGGTCTCACCTTGAAGTGAAACCCGTATTCTGTCCGCAGGTTTGTGGCAACCCTTGCACCGATGAATTTCTTTCGAATTCCCGCTCCTGTCCCTTTCCAGAGATAGATGCTCTTTGTTGCGTCATCGATCACACAGACAACACTACCAGACTCAAGGGTCTCCTTAGTAAGCTCCACTTCCTGAAGAGTCCCATCCTCAGATACTTCGTATCCTTTGACCATAATCTATCACGACGCTGCCTTTGCTAATTGACCTGTGGGGCGCTTCGGAACTGCCATTGAACGCCCCTTGATGAGTCGGTGACTCATCACAAATGGCCACCACTTCAGTCAACCAGCATATCATTTCTCGGCCTATATGAGTATTTGTCTGTTAGATATGTGATATTTGGGCAGAGGAAATAGTCGCAAGTTTGTGGGCCATGGATCCATCCGTATCATGAGAATCCACAGACCACTGCTCATTTTCTCTCTAGAATCACAGCTTCGCCACTCCTGAACCGCATACGTGCGCTCTTGTCATGGGACGACCGGACGCTGCGCAGGAAGTTCATATCATTTGTTAGCGAATCAACCTCCATTCCGTTGAACTGGAGAATGACTCTGTATGCTCCTATCTGAGGAACCACTGAGAGTACTGTGACGGGCACTCCTCTGTCAGAGAGGTCACAGATTATGTCCTCGGGTTTGATTGTGAAAACAATCTCTTCACCTCTCTCGGCATCACCGCGCAGATTGAAGATATGTCCTGCAATCTCTACTTGAACATGGCCGTTCTCGACATCAACTACTGTGCCTTTGAATACATTCCCTCCTCCAACGAATCTCGCCACAAACTCGGTCTTCGGGTCATCGTATAGCTCTTCCGGTGTGCCATGTTGAACAATGACTCCATCATTGAGAACTGCAATTCTGTCGGATACTGCAAATGCTTCTGACTGGGCATGTGTCACATAGATTGTGGTGATATCGAGTCTTCGTTGTATTCTCTTCACCTCAAATTGCAGTCTCTCCTTGAGTTGTGCGTCGAGCGCTGAGAGCGGTTCATCTAAGAGAAGCAGACGCGGACGTATGGCTAGTGCACGAGCAAGTGCAACTCGCTGTGCTTCGCCTCCACTGATTTCATCTATTCTTCGGGAGAGAAGCTTCTCGATATCCAGAAGCCGGGCCAACTCCTCTACTCTCTCAATCACATCCCTGCGTTCCCAATTAGCCATGTCCAGAGAGAACGATATGTTCTGGAAGACATTCATGTTTGGAAACAAAGATGTGGACTGGAATACCATACCAATTCCTCTCTCTCTTGGCGGCACATTCAGCACATCTCTTCCATCAAAGCGGAGAGAGCCGGTTTCCGGCTTGATGAAACCAGAAATCATTCTGAGTGTTGTTGTCTTACCCGAACCGCTTGGACCTAAGAGCGTGACCAGTTCACCGTCATCGACTGTGAGGTCAATTGGGCCTATTCTTGTTCCGTCACGAAAGACTCTCTGCATGCTTTCCAATTCGATCTGAACCATCATAGCGCCCTCCCTGCCGACTCGCCAGAGATTCTCTCAATCGCCAAGAACGCCGCGAAGCAAGCAAGAGCAAGCACCAGTGCCTGTGCTCCCGCCTCCACGAATCTTCTTACGGCAAGATGCTGGTATATTGCCACAGCTAGTGTGAAGTTCTGTGGTAGAGCAATGAAGAGGGTAGCTGACATCTCTCCTATTGCCATAGCGAAGGCAAAAACACCTCCCACCATGATGCCAGGGGCGAGTAGAGGAAGCTCCACGAAGAACAACCTCTGGAACCTTGATGCTCCGAGTGAGTCAGCTTGGTCGATTACGTTCTGGTCGATGTCCTTCAGTGAGATCTCGATAGACCGTGCACTCAACGGCAGTCCAATTATGGTCTGAGCAACAACTATGAGCGGCCAGGGGTTTGTACTCAGGCCGAGCGGAACCGCGATTGCCACCATTAGACCGTAAGCTATTGTAATTGATGAGATTCCCAGAGGCAACATTGTCATGAACGAAGTCAAACCGGCCAGTTCCTTGCTGCGCCCCCGTTGGGCATACGCCAACGGTATGCCGAGGACGACCGAACAGAGCGTAGCAATACCTGCATAGAACAACGAGTTCGTCATAGGGACAAGACCTCCACTGAGACCCGTCGCAAACAGGTTCTGGATACCTCTAAGGGTGTACTCCCTTCGGGTTGGGTCATAGACTGCAGCGTGACTAATTGCAGCAATGGGCCCCGAGATTAGAATCACCAGTGCCACAGAGTACAGTGCTGTGGCAATCTTCTCTGATAAGGCCAATTCCGAATACCTGACGGTCTTGGTGTATGAGGTCTTGTCTGCCCTGGACATCTCTGCTCTACCTATCCAGAAATAGACCCATGCTACCGATACAGTGACCAGTAACTGAATCGCCCCAAGAGTGCTTGCCCGTCCGTAGTCAAAGAATGCAAACGATTTCCATATTTCGACCTCAATCGTGGTGTATCTGGCTCCTCCCAAGGCAAGGACAATCGGAAAGGACATGAAACAGAAGAGGAATACTAGGCTTGCAGAGGCAAGAAGTGCTGGGGCAATGTGGGGAAGAAAGATGTGTCTGAATCGTTGGATACGATCAGCACCAAGCAGTTCTGCGCTCTCCTCCAGTTCTGGTCTCAGACGTTGTATCGATGCTGATACCATCAACACCACCAAGGGGGCATTATAGAAGACGTGCACTATGATGATTCCCGTGAATCCCGACGACAAGGCGATGACTGTTCCCCTGATTCCAGTCAGACCCATGATGAAGAGCCCGATGACTCCGTGTTCTCCAAGTATGTGCAAGTGCCGAATCAGTTCTTGAATGAACAAGTCAATGATTCCGTATTCCCCAAACATGCCCAAGAATCCGACCACCACCACAATTGGCGGGAGTACAAAGGGTACTATCATTGCCGCTCTGATGAAGCTCTTTCCTGTGAACCTAAGCCTTGCCAGAATGAAGGCGCCAGGGATTCCAACAATTAACGAGATCAGGGCGCTTACCAGGGCTTGGATGACCGTGAATCCAATAGCTCGCTGGGTTAAAGCAGACTCAAGGACCTCTGGTGGAGTTTGACCAGGTCCGTAGAGGATTCCTCTGAAGAGCACCATTAGGACTGGATAGAGTATGAAGATTGCGAGGAGGATGAGGGGAATAGCAACTATCGCATACTCAGCTGCTCGATTCCTCTCCATTCCTTCTTCCTCGCTGTCTATGCCATTACATTGTCATAGTCATTTAGCCATTGGGTGAGGTTGGCTTCAATCTCGTCTCTCGCTAGTAGCGAGTTCAGAGTACTCACCTCGTCTGGATGTATTGCGTACTGAAACACCGGATCAAGCACCACGTCCGTGTTGACTGGGAACATCCATTGGTTAGTGCCGACATATGACTGTACTGCTTCAGATAGACAGTATTCGATGAAGGCCTTGCCCATTTCTGGGTTGGGGCCATTCTTCACGAGGCCCATTCCCTCTACTTGCATCCACGCCCAATGCTTGTCCTGGTAGTAGAATGGGGCAACCCCTGTATCAGGCTCTGAATCGGTCCACCATGCCGAATAGGCAGGGTCTGTGCCATAGCTCACTAGGAAGTATTTTGAGGGATCATCATACCATGCCGCCCAAGCCTCAGACCATCCCTGATAGATGGAATCTTCTAGATGTGGTTTCACGTCAGTCCACCACTGCTTCCAATCTGATTCGAGAATCTTATCGTGCACTGCAATCTCGCTGAGTAGAAAGGCCAGACCTGGGCTGCTGAAATGGGGGTTCTGTGTTACGAGTGTCGAAGCAAGATTTGCAGTTGCTAGATCTGCGAATGTAAGGTTGGCAATCTCGGGATTTGATGTTTCGTTTATTCTGCTTGTCTTGTATATGAGGGTGACAAGACCGTAGTCGAACGGAACGACATAGTGGTCTGGGTCTAGAGCATCTATGAGTTGCTGCTCAACAAGACTGAGATTCTCCGGCTGGAATGGAGTGAGTACCTGTTTGGCCAATGATTGCAGGATCAGAATGTTGTCGATACCTATGACGACATCTGCCACGGGATTCTCTGCCTCCGCAGCTAGGCGCGCAACTATTCCGTTAGCGTCTGCATGCAATCTGGTTATCTCGATCTCAACACCGTAGCGCTCTTCAAAGGGTCCAAAAACTATACTGTCTATATTGTCGGGGTCATCGCCCCACAGCATAAAGCTATCATACGTGTAGATGTGAATCTTGGGTTTCGGCCATGTGAAAATCGCAAAGGCCGCGATAACAATGATCACTACTGCTGCAATGGCCGCCACAATCTTGCGAGGGTCCCTTCTCTTTGGGTAGTACGACTCGGACATCAACCCATCACCTTATATGTCAGTTATACAACAGAGTTATGGACAAAGGTATGATATATAGTTTCCCTACTGGTGAAGCAGATGAGACCTCCATGTGAGCTGATACAGCGGGACTTCCTTCCAAAGGTCAGATCCCAGCTTGCACATTCTCTGAACGAAGAGGGTCTTTCGCAGAGTGAGATTGCAGAACACCTTGAGGTGACACAGGCAGCAATTCACAAGTACCTCCAGAATCGTCCGGACGTCACCCCCGACATCAAGGAGTTGTCAGACTCGATCAGTGAGATGATTGTTGAAGGGAAGTACCGTCGAGATGTGCTCGTCAAGATGCTCTGTACTGTCTGCATGACTTCACGAATAGGCGGCAAAATCTGCGCTCTGCATAGACGGCAAATAGACAGCCTAGGTGCTGTTTCATGTTCCATATGCTCTGAGCTCTTGGGAGATGCGACCCACCTACGTGTTCGGTCTGATGTATTGCAGGAGATCCAGATGGCTTTGGAGGTGGTTGAATCGTCTTCTGATTTCAGCAGGATTGTACCACAGGTGCGTGCAAATCTTGTTGTCTGTGGCGAAGACGCTTCCTCTCCAGAAGACGTTGCTGGAGTGCCCGGACGAATCACTGTCATATCCGGTCGAGCGAGGGCTCTTATGCCCCCTGGCTTCGGTACGTCGCAACACACAGCTAGCCTTCTCTTATGGGCGAAGAGCATGGCTGCTGAGGTTCGTGCATGTTTCTGTATAAGTGGTGAAGATTGCGTTCTACGTGCTGCAAAGGTTCTCGGTTTGCTAGTGATCGAACTGGATGAATCTACCCTTGATGTTGATACAATTGCCTCCGCGGTCGAAGACAAGCTGTCTTCTAATTTCGATATCGCAGAGAGGTGGGCGATTCATGTACCTGGCGGAATGGGCATTGAGCCAATCCTCTATCTCTTCGGTGACAGCGCCGTTTCTCTAGCAGAAACCTGTGTGGCAATCAGCAAGGAGACTGCTCACCAGTAGAATAGACAGGTTATTACATAGTCTTATTTTCTGTTCGATTAGGTTTCTTCTGACGGTCCCGAGTTGGTTGCTAATGGTCAAGATACGTAAAGGACGCATGCGCGACTGCGCTGACATTCTAACAATATATCAGACGACACGTTGGTTACAGAAGAAGTACATGACTGTCGAACAGGTGAGACAAGAACATCGTGGGTTGTTTTTCAGAAGGTGGGGTTGGCTTGTGGCTGAAATCGACGGTCAAGTTGTGGGAGAAGTGACCGTTCGTGTTGAGCGAAATCCCACTTCAGGCAAGATGGGAATCATCAGGACCATGGACGTTGATGTGCGCCATCAGAAGAAGGGCATTGGCACCCTGCTCGTGAAAGAAGCAGAGGTTGTGCTCCGCAAGAGGAAGGCTGTACGAGTCGTGGCTGATTCGCCTCCTGAGGCGTATAACTTCTGGATGAAGATCGGTTACTTCGCACGGGGATCGCTCTTAGACCTCTCAATCCAGAGAGAGCGCCTGCCGAAGCCCTCCCAGAGAGGTCTTGACGTCAAGGAGATAACAGATGTCAGAAGGTTACCCAGCAGCCTCAAGTACTCGAACATGGCTCACCCTGGACTCCTCGCCGATATGGCTCGAGACGTGCTCGTCTTTGGGATGAAAGGACGTGTGTTAGAGTTTGGACTCAATGGTCGACCTGCAGGGACAGGTGTGATGATGGTTGATGATGATAAGATGGGGCACTTCGTGGCTGATGTCAATAGAAGGGGTAGATCGCATCTTGAAGAGGTCATCCTTCACACGGCAAGAGCCACCCATAGATGGAGAGCCACAGAGGTTTCTACAATGATTCCTAAGGACCGTCTGCCGTATTATGAGGAAGCTGCACCGTGGACTGTAGACTCGTGCAGAATCATTCCTGTGACCAGACTGCTGTAGGCTACTGACTGGTTTCCATGGTGAACAGAGGGATAAGCCAGTTGGTTGCAATCAGTGTTGTGCCAAAGGCCCATACGCTTGCAAGATTGAAGTGCCATATCATGACAGGTAGTGAGGACACACCCAATGCGAAGAAGACACCGAAGAAGACAAGGATGAATATCGCATCCACAATGAATGTGGTCTTGACAGGCTCTCCTTTCTTCAGTCGCATGAGCGGAATAGTCAGAGCGATTCCTATCAATACAATTGCACTGAGAATCTCTTCAATCTTGAAATTGGCAAAACCAAGGAGCGAAGTAGCCTCATCACTTAGTCCCTCCACAGTGGTCACCACGACCTTCACCTCATGTTGCCACTTGCTATATGGTGTGGTGTCAAGGAAGAAAGTATAGGATCCTGCGGGAGCGGTCAGATTGGTCAAACTCTCAACAGCCTCTCCATCAACATAGACAGAGAGCGAAACTGTGCTATACGTGGTTTCGATATCCAATGTGAATTCTGCCAGCCCTACAACGATATCTCGGGTGGGCGCAATGAATGACACACTCGGCTCGCCGTGGTTGTCGACTATGAATATGAGTTTCTGAGACCACGAATGCCCGAATCCATCATAAGCCACGAAGAGGAATTCGTGCTCTCCTTCTGCATATCCCGTAGTATTCATGGTAAAGTCACTACGGCCCTGAGGCACGGTTATGTTCTTGACGTCATCCGCGATATCCCCTTCAACGAAAGCTGTCAGATTCACAGAATCGTAGGGTGTGAACACGCGGATTGCAAACTCCTGTTCTCCTGACACTGTTCCATAGTTGCTTATTCCCACTATTGAGAATCGGACATGATCTAGGAACCGAACAACCGCCTCTGCTTGGTCTGAGAGCCCTTCCTCGGTCACAACGATGACCTCGACTAGGTTATTCCCGTTCTCATATCTGCTGCCATTGATGGTGTAATTGGCTGGGCCTACAGGGACAAGCTGCGAACCGTTCCATTCCTCAGTAGGAACTCCGTTGACTGTTATGTTCAGGTAGACTTCTTCGTAGGAAGATGAGATGTTTAGATACAGTTCATCTGGGCCTGTGAATGTTTCTTCCTCGCTCGGTGCAAGTATCTCTACGCTTGGATAACCGTGGTTGTCCACCTCGAAGAGCAGAGGATAGCTCTGCCGATCGACTACACCTGATGACGCATTCTCAAAGAGGAAAGTGAAATTCAGATACCCCTCTGGAAGAGTCAGCGTGTCTATTGTTACATTCTGCAGACCAACAGAAATCTCTGTGCGGTTCAGGTCGGGGTAGATCTCATCATCCACAAAGAGTGTTAGATTCAGGGGGTCGTAGTCTGACACAACATCCAGGGTGATGTTCACCGTTCCGACCAAGGTACTCTGATTTGCAGGAGTAATCAGGGTGATTGTGATGTTATCCGACTCGAAGTACGCTTCGAACAAGCCGCGATTTCTTTCGTTGAAACCGCTGTTACTAGCTGTGACGTTCCCGGCGAGTGGAGGCAATTGTAGTGCCCCAACAAATATTGCTGTCAGTAGTAGTATTACCGTGATTCTCTTGCCATTCATCCTGACGCCTTCCTGATACCGAGTCACCTGTCGTGGTCGATGTGGGCTGAAAATGCACGGCGTTTTTAAAGCTAGCGCAAACACCGACAATGTACTAAGATTTGTGTCACTACCATAATCTTTTTTGTCGGCTCCTCTACCTGCTGCACTGAGATGGTGATTTGACCGAGTGGCACCTCATGACCAAAGACGAACGAGAACTCGTTGTTCGTCATGCGCGATCTGAGGATGCTCGGGATATGTATCGCGGTTTTTGTGACGTAATTGAGGAGGGTCAATGGCTACCTAGCTTCAAACCCAAGGCCGGACCGTCGGATTGGGTCACCTGGATAGAGCGTGCTCAGGAAGTCAGAGAGGTGCTTCTTGTTGCTCGCATCGATGATGCTTATGCTGGTCATCTCTCTCTGCAGCCAGAAGAATGGGAGGCTTCACGGCATGTAGCTAAACTAGGGATTATCGTGGTCAGCGACTCAAGAGGTGTGGGTGTAGGCAAGTTTCTGATGACTTGTGCAGAAGAAGCAGCTCTGAATGAGGGCTATGTGAAGATCACTCTTAGTACCTTTGCAGGCAATGAGATTGCCCGCCATCTATACGAAGGAATTGGGTATCGCCTCGTGGGAACAAGGCATAAGCATTTCAAAATGCCGAAGGGATATATTGATGAAGTACTCTATGAGAAGATGCTTCATTGAATTGCTGGAATGTGTGTTCCCCCATGTGGCGAAGGATTGTTGAGTATTTCCAGGATACTCCTATGAGATTAGAGGTAGCCCAGGCCATAATCAGTCACGGGTTCAAGGTCAATGGACCCGGCGACATCAGTTGTGGTTCAATTCGTGTCCCACTGAAATCCATCGGTGACGCTTTGGGCATCGATCGGAGAACAGTCCGTGTGACCACCGAGGACATCTGTAAAGATGAGGGGCTGTTCAGGTTCTTCTCGAATCTTGAGCCCGCCGGGTCTTCTCTTGAGGGGGTCCGGAAGATTCTTGGATATGGTGTTGTGATAATTCATGTCGAGTCCCCTGAGAATCCCGGCATTCTGTCTCAAGTCACTTCTACTATTTCTGGCTATGGCGTGGCAATTCGTCAGGTCATCGCAGAGGATGTTGCAATCCACCGAGAACCCTGTCTCAAGGTGATCACGCAGACCCCACTCCCAGGAGCTGCAATCGAGGTACTCTCTGCAATCGAGGGCGTCAGCAGGGTTATTCTCAAGCAGTGAGGCTCTTTTTCGGACTGATGCTCATCTGAATACGGCTGACACATAGGCTACAACACTCTTGTAGTCACCAAGCACATCTCCTGAGTTTGTGTACTTCAGCAGCTGGAATTCCGTCGCATCTACTTGGTTTGCATACTCAAGTGCTGTTGCTATGGGGCCCGCCCCACATATACTGATTCGATGTTTCTGCACAAAATCCAAGAATCCCTTGGGATCCATATATTCAAGGTATTCTATCGCTTGGTTATCTTTCTTCTTTGCAACATCAGCTGGTTCGTGATGGGTGAAATCAGAACTTGCCAACACAAGAATATCCATTTCTTTTGAAAGGTCAGATATGGTTCTGCCTATGGACATGCAGATTTCCCAACTCTGATCTGAAATACAAATTGGAACAAAGCTCAGACTCTCTGGGAACATATACTGGAGAAAGGGCAATTGAACTTCAATAGAGTGTTCGTTGTTATGAGCAAGGCAGTCAGATGATGCATATGTGTTCTGTTCGATTATGGACTGTCCCAGCTCGGCATCATACTTGACTCTTCCCAAGGGAGTCATCCAGTCCTCTTCGCACACAGCCAATCGCGCCCCGAAACCCGTATGATTAGGTCCCAGAATTACTATATGGTCGGGCCTTCCATCTCTGAAAATCTCAAGATACGTATGAGCCGCAGGAGGTCCTGAATAGACGTATCCTGCATGAGGGGCTATAGCTGCTTTTAGGACTCTCTTCTCTCCGGGGGTGCCATCTGGAAGCACACCAGGACCGAGTTCTGATTTGAAGCAGGACTCTATTCTATTTCTCAGGAGGCTCTCCTCCCCCTCGTAGAAGCTTCCGGCGACGACAGGCATCCGAACCATCTTGCATCCCATAATTGCTAAGGTCATGTGAGAGAAAAATGCTTTGATTCAGGGCTTCTCGGGTCCTGCCTGTCGCGAACGTGTTCACGAAGTGATCTCAGGCTACTGAGTGAAACGAAGGATTCTCTCAACGATATCATCCAGTTTGACCTGTTCGGTTTCTTTTGTGGCCATATTGCGGAGACTCACTTCTCCTTTTGATAGGTCTCTCTTGCCTACGATGACGGTGTACCTTGCGTTCCGTGAATCCGCAAGCTCCAGTAGCTTACCAAGTGGGCGGTCCATTAGGTCTACTTCGCAGGATATCCCGGCCGCCACAAGTTCCGATTGGATGCGCATTGCATGCTTGACCATCGACTGCTTGATAGGAGCTATGAAGGCATCAAGATCAGGGGCAAGCTCCTCATCCAAGCGCCTCTCTAACATCACATCAATCAGACGTCCGATTCCAAGCGAGATGCCAGTAGCCGGAGTCTGTGGTCCTCCGAATTTCTCTATCAGATTGTCATATCTCCCGCCTCCCAGAATCGAACCAACATCTGGTTCGCCCAGATACCTTCCCTCAAAGACGGGCCCCGTATAGTAATCGAGTCCTCTTGCCAGAGAAATATCAAACTCTATGTAGTCACTCTTTCTGCATTCTTCGAAAATCTCAGCCATGAATCTGAGTTCGTCCACACCCTCTTGCCCGACCTCTGAGCCTATCAGGACTTCTTGGAACTCGTCAAGGACTGACATGTTCTTTCCACTGAGGTCAATGGCATCAATGAGGAACCGACTTGATATGTCGGCTATGCCCCTTTCCTTGAGCTCCTCTACTACACCTTCTTTGCCTATTTTGTCCAGCTTATCAATGGCTCTGAAGCATTCATGGGCAAGTGCATCGGGGACATCTGCCTTTTCTGTCAGACCTTTCAAGACCTTCCTGCTGTTGATCTTAACCAAGTATTCCTGTTGTAGGACACGTTCCAGAAACTCGAGTGCAACCAGAACTACCTCTGCATCGGCAGCTGGGCTTTTAGAACCCACAATGTCTACATCTGCTTGAGTGAACTCCCTGTATCTTCCTGCCTGAGGTCTGTCGTACCTCCATGCCTTGCCGACTGCATACCTCTTGAATGGTTTGGGCAGGTGCAGATTGGTCGCGACAATGCGCGCTAGAGGAACCGTGAGATCAAACCTGAGACCTACCTCCCGATCGCCTTTGTCCTCAAAGCGGAAGGTTTCAGCTTCAACGTCCTCTCCTCCCTTTGCCGAAAGGGTCTCCCACAGTTCCATCACAGGAGAGTCCAAAGGTTCATACCCAAAGAGCTTGAAGACCTCCTCTGCGGTGTCCTCTAGATAGTTTCTGATTAGAATTTCGGATCCCATCAAGTCGCGCATTCCTCTGACTGTTCTGAGTTCACTCAAAATACAATTCTCCAGTCTTGCTTTCGGCAACAAAGGCAGCTCGTGTCCTTTTCAGAGCAATCTTACAGAAGCAGATGAACCAATCCACCAGCTGTCAATATTGTCACCATAGGCGAGAGCCGCCTGATTCAGTTTAAGTCTTGCGTTCCTCGTCGTCTTCGCCTTGTGGGTCATGTTACTGGAATGACCCCCACTATCAGAAAGATGAGGTAGAGTACAACTCCGGCTGCCATAAGAATGGCATCTCTCGAAACCCGTCGGAGAAGATTACTGTCTCGGTCACCCGCGGCGACGTATACAATCTTGTTGAACACTGATGTTGTGGTCGCTATGATCACGGCGTAGACAGCTGTTGATAGACTGACTGTGCCTGCTGCGAATGCTTGGCTCGCGACTGCCACAACTGCTCCTGCTGAAGCAAATCCGCCGATGAATGCCGCTGCTACAAGACCCCATTCACTGAAGAATTCCTGTAAGAAGAGAGAGGCGAGTGAGACTGCGGTGAAAATAACGGCGAACCGAATGGCTGCACCAAACTCGAAAGGCGAAACCATACGGACGCTCATCTCCTGCTTTTCTTCTTCATGAGCCGTTCTCCTCTCAGAGTACATTCGTACGATGCCCATGACGAACAGGATGGCCAGAGGAACGAGGAAGTACTGGATGACTTTCAGCTCTCTGTCAAACAGGATAATGATGAACCCATTTCTAAGAACCATGGCGAGATTCGCAAAAATCACAGATAGTGAAATCTTCCCAGTATATCTGGACTCCGTCTGCACATGGAAGTCCGTCAGGGAGGAGACCGTTGCCTCACTATTCGCGAACCCTCCGAAGAAGCCGAAGAAATATGGTCCGCGGTCTTTGAATTTCTTCACCAGTATGTAGTTGGCGAAGCTAATTGACAGGAGAACAACGATTAGAAGATAAGTTTCAAAGAGTGGAAAGGCAACAGCTCCTATCTGGACAGTCTGTGGGATCAAAGGCCACAAGAACAGGATGAGCACTCCTAGTTCGACAGCACTGATCATTTCTTCTCGTGTGATGACCTCGACTGCCTCAGACAGTTCTTGCTTGAAAGAGAGAACCAAGAAAACGAGGAATGATACTGTCATCGAAAGGACTGATAGAGGCCCGATGACTTGTGGGGGCACTGGTGCCGAGTCCAGCCCTACGAGTGTGCCCAAGATGAAAGACAGGGCAAAAACAATCGAAGTCGTCATCCCTTTCCGCATGGTTCTGAAGATTTTGTAGATGATGTGGGTCATAACCAAAATTGTGGATATCGCAACAGAATAGACCAAGACAACTGGATTCGCCGTTACTGTGTATGTATAGGCTCCTAGCATACCAAAGAGACTATGAAGTCCAAAAGACCTTACTCCTATGGATGACTCTTCAGTCATTCTCTTCTGTCGCTCGAGTCCGATGAGAGCTCCGACTGCGAAGCCAATCAAACACCGAATGACGAGGTCTGGGCTTAGTAAGATTTCTTGCAAGACATAGCACTGTCCAGACCATCGTCATTGTTGTTTCATACATTTAGGCATTGTGTTAATCGCTATCATGCATCACATGTAGAATTAGCAAAAAGAAAAGAGGACTGGCTGGAATCAATCCAGCCGGGTGTGTTCTAATAGGACAGAAAGGGCGATGTCAGCTACTTCGCCTGTAGGGGCAGAGCGTCTAACAGTCATGGGTAGAACGCCAGCCTTGAGCTCAGCCTCGGCAAAGGCAAAGAGCTCAGCCGGCCCCTTCTCCATGCTGAGGAGTGTAGGAGCTCCCATCGAGATCTGAAGAGCTCTCGCCCCTATGACTCGAGCCTTCTCGAATCTGGTGAGCCATTTGGGGCCGATGGGAATACCGAGTTTCTCGTTATCTCTCTCATGTCCCGTCTTCAGGTTTGTTCTCTCGATCTCATGCTCTATCTCTCCCGCAGGAGGGAGACCATAGCTATCTGGTTCTTCGTCAACAACCTTGCGCCTTCGACCCCTTCGAGCCTTCTTTAGATCGAGCTTCGCAGCCTCGACCTGCTCCTTGATCTCCTTGGTCTCTTCAATGACTGATTTCGCCTTGGAAACACTCAACCCGCTGACTGCCTCAGCCATCTCTTCTGGAGAGGCTTCCATCACCTTCTCTACAGTGTCGTATCCCGCCTCAATCATCTTGTCCGAGGTCTTGGGTCCGATTCCTTGGATGAAGGTGAGTACAAGCTTGATGTTCTCAAGCTGCTCAAGCTTGGGCTTTCGCTTCTTCTTCATTATTTTCGAGGGGTCTTGGTACATGAGCTACACCTACGAGCCTGTCCTGTTCTGTCTTTCTATTCTTCGTCGAAGTCGCCTTCGCCACCTGGCCCTTCAGGCATGCCTCCGCCCTTTGAGCTGATGACATCATCAATCTTGAGGAGCATCTGAGCAGCCTCTGATGCGGATGCAATCACCTGCTTCTTCACAACAGCCGGTTCGATGATGCGACTCTTCTTCATGTCGGCAACTTTCCCTGTGACTAGGTCGACACCATAGGTTGTCTTTCCTTCGGTGTGAGCTGACCTGAGTGATACGAGAATGTCTATCGGATCCAAGCCGCCATTTTCTGCTAACGTGGCCGGTATCGATTCTACAGCGTCAGCAAAGGCGTTCGCTGCATACTGCTCACGACCCTCGAGGGATGAGGCGTAATCTCGGATCTTCATGGCAAGCTCGCTCTCTAAGGCACCCCCACCGTACAAGATGTATGGATGACTGACCACATCTCTAACGACATAAAGGGCATCATTCAGTGCACGGTCCACTTCATCAACAACGTGGTCTGTTCCCCCTCTTACGAGAAGAGTGACAGATGTTGATTTCGGAGTGCCTTCGACAAAAATCATTTTGTCGTCGCCAACTCTCCGCTGCTCGACAACTTTTGCCTTTCCAAGGTCACTCTTTGTCAGGTTTGCAATCTTGGAAACAATAGATGCTCCAGTTGTTTTGTGTAGTCGTTCGACATCGGACTTCTTGATTCTTCTCACTGCCATGATACCATTCTTCGCGAGGTAGTGCTGGACAACATCGTCGATACCCTTTTGGGCAATGACAACGTTTGCACCGACTTCAACGATTTTGTCAACCATGTTCTTGAGCATCTTCTCCTCTTCATCGAGAAAGACCTGCATCGAAGATGGATCCGAAATTGATATCTTCGCGTCGTATTCAGTCTTTGAAACCTCAAGAGGACATTCAAAGAGTGCAATCTTGGCACCTTCAACCTTCTTCGGCATACCCGGGTGAACAACTTCTTTGTCTAAGACAAGACCTTTCACAAGTGCAGTCTCTGCTGCCTGCAATCCCACTTGCTTCTGGCGGGGGATATCGTCGATATCGATTTCCTCGCCCTCCTTCATGTCCTTGGCAAGTGCAAGGATCGCGTCCACAACGACTTCGGCGAGGGCTTCCTTATTGCCTGAAATGAACTTGCTTGACATTGCGGTTGTTGCAATATCGCGCAGAGTCTTCTTATAGGCTGCAGCCTTTGTTGTATCAACCTTCTCTGCTATCTCATCTAGTATTGCTGCTGATTTCTCAGCCGCTTTCCTGTAGCCTGAGATGATGGTTGTCGGGTGAATCTTCTGGTCAAGAAGATCCTCTGCATTCTTGAGTAACTCACCTGTTAGAACTGCAGCGGTTGTGGTGCCATCTCCCACTTCGTCGTCGACTGTCTTTGATACCTCGATAACCATCTTCGCAGCAGGATGCGCCACATCCATCTCTTTCAGGATTGTGGCACCGTCGTTGCTGACGGTTACATCACCAAAGCTATCAACAAGCATCTTGTCCATTCCTTTCGGTCCTAGCGAAGACTTGACCGCCTCCGCGATGACGACAGCTGCCATGATGTTGTTTCTTTGAGCATCACGACCCCGCGTCCTCTCAGTGTCTTCCTTGAGCACGATTATTGGTACTTGACTCATCTTCTAGTTTCCTCCATCTAGTGTATTAACTAGTGTGACAAAACTGTACATGGACTTCGAAATATCTTGCCCATTTAAAGCTTGTCTTAGATGTCTTCCGGCCAATCGAAACGCGATTTCATGAACATAAAAAGGTTGTCAACTGTCAGTCTATTGGACTGATCCTGCGGAGTACGACATTGGCACCCTTCTGCGTGCCCACAGCCTGAGCGATATGAGAACACTTCGCTCTGGTGATATAATAGGTCAAGACTCCCGTTTGGTCTTGAATCTCCGGAAAGGTCTCGATGTTGGCCTGTCCCTTGCTGATCACAACGTCAGCTGATAGGACAGTTTCCATGAACTTGTCACTCACAAGACCACGTGGCACACCGTGGGCCCAGGCACCGGTGTCTGCCATCTCTGCAAGCTGCTCAATCTCGGTGCCCACAACGTCGTCACGTGTTGCGTCATTCACCATGGCTCTACCCTTTACAACATAGATTGTTCTCCAGCCATGTGCCGCAAGAACTCTGAGCAGGGGTATGTCAAGTAGGGTTTCTCCGGCATTATCGGCAAGGTAGACCATGCGACCGGCAGAACGTATGATCAAGTCATAAAGCTCTCTTGAGTCATCCGGGCTGAATCCCTCCTTGAGCATCCTTAGAAAGTCGTCCTCGAGCTCATCCAGCTGGGGCTGATGGGCCGCAGTGTTGAAGTCTATGAGATTGCCCGCTATGGATGCCATAACCGCAGCTCTCAGTTTTTGGTACCCCTGATATTGATCAACAATGCTCTGGACGAAGGGAAGGGCCTTGGCTGCGGCACGATTGCTGGCTACCTTGATATCGTGATAGGGGTCACCCCTTGCTTCGGCCAGTTCATAGAGGTCCTGGTAGATGCTCACTGAGAGGGGATGCGGTCTGACCCGGTTCTCATAACCCTCTGATAGTCTTCTTAGTGCGTGGCTATAGAGTGCAAACTGCTGATCCTTGTCATCGGTCAGACTTGATATCAGAATCTGAAGACTTTGCACAATACATGCGGAGCAATCAGGAATAAGCGGGACATCAATCTCTCTATTGCTCAATCGGAGTCACCCTCGGAAGGCTGGTCATATTCCTTCACCATTAAGTAGGCGTCTTCTCCGTCTCTGTAGTATCCTTTGAGTACTCTCTTTACCTCAAATCCAAGAGTTTCGTAGACTGAGATTGCAGCTTTGTTTGTGTTTCGCACCTCTAGAAAGAACTCTGAGGCACCATACTCAACCATCCCCTCGATTCCGTGCTCTACGAGGTCTGTACCGATCCCAAGATGTCGAAATTCGGGCAAGACGGCCACAGAAACAATATGTCCCTTCTTGGTGGGAAGTCTCCCGAAACTTGAGATGCCCCTCTCGATTCTACACATCATGTATCCAATGACGGCGTCATCCTTCTCTGCCACAAGAAATGCTTTCGGTGCATGGTAGTGCAGACCCAAGAAGAAACGTTCCGGATAGTTCTCAGGTAGACAATCGCGATTTATCCTGACAACTCTCGGAAGGTCTTCCTCTTTGAACTGACGGATGACCCAGTCCTTAGTCACTTGAATCATTTCCTACCCAGCTGCGTTTCGAACTTAGCATTTCAGTCCTCTTTTATGGATTGTGCCAAGCTCATGCATAATGAGTTAAGGCGTCGGGTTTCTATGGTCTTCGTCGCCACCATCTCTCCATGTCCTCTGAACCCCTTCCAGTGATTGCTCTATTCGCCCCTTCTATCCACTGTCGAACACTCCACATGGAAACTTCATAGTCATCTGGAAGGTCAAGTTTTCCCTCTCGGATAGACCTGTCGATTCTTTCGAGTATCTCCTCGGGAACAGACATGGACAACTCTATGATACTTGATATTCTGGCTCCGTGGACAATGGCCGCAGCATCAGACACCCAGTCTTCCGCTTCCTCCACATCCACACGACAGTGATCAGCTACCATCTTTGGATCCGCATCCGCAAGCTGCTCAATTCTGGTTATGCCGAAACTCGCAAGTTTCTCTTGATATTCTCGACCGATTCCATTGATGACCGAAGGAGGTATCCTGTGAATGTCCTCTGACCCGTCCTCCAGTGCCTCAAGTCCTTCGGCCAGTGACACTTTCTTTTTATCTTCTGCGGCTTCTGCTAGGTCCCTCTCCATACGTTCTGAAAGGTCCTGCATGAACTGGTCCAGATATCGTGTAGAATACCCATGTTTCTGCTGAGATTCTCTAGCTCTCTGTTCGACGGCCAGCAAGTCTAACCCATGGCATAACCCAAAAACAAGAGCTGAGAGTCCAAGAATCACCAGAATCATGGACAGAACAGTGTTCGTCCACCAAAGCATAACCGCGGCTACAAGTGTCACTATGAACAGCACAAACGGCAGCAATGTTGGTGGCTTTGAGTACACTGAGTTCATCCTCTGTATTTACTATCAACCCTTAGGTGAAATAGCTTTGGTTTGGGTCCTCAGTCTTCTTGTTCGTACCGTTTACTTTTTCACACAACTAGTTCTGCTAAGAAGTCAGGGAGGACAGATATCGACTATGAAGATAATTGCTATTGGCGGAACACCCTGTACAGGCAAGACGACGATTGCGGAACGGCTGGGAAAAGCGCTTGGAAGAGAAGTGATTAACCTCGGAGATGTTGCTATCGAATCAGGGTGTATCACCGAGGAAGACCTAGAGCGTGACACAACTGTCATAGATGAAGACTGTCTAGTGGAAGCGCTTATGGATGTCCTATATGATAGAGAGGAGGATCTCATAATCGAAGGCCATTATGTGGACCTTGTTCCCTGGTCATCCCTTGACTTCACCGTCATCCTGCGAACCCATCCAGATATCTTGAGAGAGCGTCTTCGTTCTAGAGGGTATTCTGAGCCTAAGATAGCTGAAAACGTAGAGGCCGAGGTATTCGGTGTATGCCAGCTGGACGCTCTTGATTCATTTGGAGAGGAATTTGTATTTGAAATAGACACTTCCGATATGTCTGCTGAAGAGGCAGTGAAACTGATTGTTGGTTTCTTTGACTCTGATGAACCGACGAAACGTATTGACTGGATGGATCTTCTCGAAGAGAAAGGAATACTCGATGACTACATCAGGTGACGGCTTCGGCACGTTCTGTTTATTCCTTTTCACGCATGAGAATGGCCAGTACTGAAAGTGCTGCCACGATCAGCATACTAAGTGGTATGTTTGTGGTTGCCACTTCTGCATCTGGATTGGCCACCAGAGCAAATTCTACCAACATGTAGACAGTCGCACCAGCCATGGCCATCAGTGCCCCGGGGATTAGTGATGCAAAGGTGGCTCTGGGGTCTGAATAAGCCCAGACTCCACAGAGAATGAATAAAGCTCCAGCGATTACGGGGAAGAGAAAGAATACATTTCCTGTCATCGAAAAACCATGGAGAAAACTATCGAAGCCGATCTCTGGAGGACGAGTCATCACTTGTCCAAATTCTGTTAGAATTGCTAGAACCCCTGCCAGTACAAGAATCACCGCCGGCCATCTGTAATGAAGAAGGCCAAGCTCTCGTTTTCGAAGTTGCTTCTTGAGCTCTCTGGCCTTGCGAATCCGCTCCTCTTCTCTCTTGCTTTCTATCTCCCGCTCTCTCTCGGTCAGGCCATCATCATCTTCGTGCTCCTCCAACGCTCCGATAATATCATCTGCCATCTCTGAAGATTCGGAATGTGACTCGTTGTTCTCAGCCATCGGTTCTCAGCCGGCGACTCGCTTTGATAGTATTTAAGGTTCAGTATCTATGTGATTCTCAGTTCATCCTTGGGGAGTTCTCGACCCTCTTGACTTCCTCCGAACTCATAATTTCTGAGACGAGCTTTGATGTGCCTTCCACAATCTCCTTGGTAGTCCTCAGCCCATTATGATGTAAGCAGTTCCTCTTCAGAACCTCATGGGCCGTCTGGTCCAAGCAGGAATCATCCAAGAGGTATGCCTCATAGACCAGAGCATCCGCTAGAGCATCAAGTTGCATGGTGAGATTATCGTGTGTGCGAGCATGGCAATGTCGCCTTTGGAGTTCGTTGAATATCCACCCGTAGACCTCCTGACACTCGGGGAGGACTATCGGCAGCTCATCCATGATACCAGTATTGAGGCATGTAGTGAGCTCCGAATAATTAGTGAGGTACCTGATACAGAGATACCTCGCCATAGTTGAGTTCAGGATCATCCCCACGGTGGATGGAGCAACTCCGGAATCATGGATGTCAATCTTGACGATACCTCCTCCGTGAATCAGCCCTCTTGGCTTGAGAAGGGTTCTTGGAAAGGGTAGGTTCTTCGTGGCTATCAGGAATGAGTTCTCGTACGATTCCATAAGAGCAGCATCTTCTTTGAACCAGTCATCCACATATCTGAGATAGTCCCAATCAATCCTGTACCGTCGGACGCTGCGGCCACTTGTTGCATAGGGTACAGAGAATGATCCTCCAGATTTTTTTCGAACATGACTCGAAGGGATGTCTCTACCCCTTGAGGCGCTCAGAAGGCCTGCCTTGCCTCTCTTGCGAGCTAACTCCAGAATATCATCGTGATACAGGACGAAGATCTTCGATTGTTCCAACGAGCTTCTGCGAACCACATTCCGTTCCCGAATCCCCTTTCTATTTGACCTGATGAGAACATCGCGACTTCGACGGGACTTCGGAACGGCAGCAATCAGGCTGAAGAGCTCCAACGTGATATCGTCGATTGGGCTGGCTTCATCTTGAATCTCTAAGATGTCCAGCTCTTTCAGCATGAACTCTCTTGTCTTCTGGAACTGGCCGACTCGGAGGATGCTGTTGGGAAGAAGCATTCCCATGTGGCCATTCCCATTTAGCAGTTCTCTTCCTCTTACAAGGAAGAGAGGTGCGGCATTCCATGTTCCCGACCTTCCTCCGCTCACACTCCACCGGGCAGTCGCATCAATGACTCGCTTTTCATAGTCAGAGAGAATATTTCCATACGGAGGATTGCCAATGACAATGTCGAAGCCGCCGCTTCGAAAAACATGAGGTAAGTTCTGCGGCCAATGGAAGAAGATGTCAGTATCTCCAAGACATGAGGGGGCATTCTTCGAATGGAGGGTCATGCCTAGTAAGCTATTCCCTTTCCTGATGCGATTGACAATACTCTGGACTTGCCCTTCTTGAAGAGAGGTTTCGCCTGATGAACACCAGAGGGCCAGACGACGGCGTGATGCAACTACTGAATCTGGCAGAATGTCGACCC
The DNA here is from genome assembly GCA_964558645.1 of uncultured archaeon. Lineage (GTDB taxonomy): Archaea > Asgardarchaeota > Thorarchaeia > Thorarchaeales > Thorarchaeaceae > TEKIR-12S. Next base: position 14,455 of record CAZLEV010000017.1, on the reverse strand, counting down.
CGTACAAGTTCTTGGCGACAATCTCCCGTTTCATCTCCGATAGAGTGAGATTATCGCCAAATGCTCTTCTAAGTTTGAGCAGCCATTCACCTGCTTGAATCAAGAAGATCCCCGCTCCGACGGCAGGGTCCAAGATCCTAACGCTCTTCAGGAACTCCAAGATGCGAGTTCTTCTCTTTGGAATTAGAGCATGAAATCCCCCGTCAGCAGTCGGTGGCCCTGCTCTGTGTTCAAGCCAGCGGGTGAGAGTCTGGCCCGATATGTATCTGGCCACACGCGGCGGCGTATAGAATGAACCGGTCTTCTTCCGCAGAGAATGAAGTGACCGGTCATCGTTGAGTTGAGTGTTAGAGGTTGCAGTGGCGAGGGGCACGATGAGCTGTTCGTGCAGGATATCTAAGATGCAGTCGTGCCAATAAGTCCCCTCCCTGATTGCGGCTAGATCATACCCGCAGGCAGGTCTAGTGGCGGTCTTTCCAAGAAGCTCCAACAGTCTGTTTGCCTTCGACCTCTCAGGATGACCTCTATGTTCGAGCAGCGTGCTTGTCAAGTGGAAATGCGCATCTCTTGCTCGCTGGAGCATCTCATGGAGTGTGCTACGGTTCTCCCCCTGCTGGATATCTGACCAGAGGCACTCGATAATCGCTTCACGCTTATCCGTGGACAGGGGCACTTCAGGTCGTATTATGTCCAGTGCGATATCATCCGGTCCTGAGATATCGTACAGAAGTGTGTCTGCCAACGTAGGGTTGTCGTATCCTTTCTGCAAGTGTCTCAGGTTATACTGAGTCTTGCCACTAATCTTCCCTTGCACTACGAGGGTAATACAGTTCATTGCGAGTTGGAAAGTCTTGGATATAGAGTGTCGTGCGTCCATGGAACGGTAACGAATCAACTCTATGAAGTCTGTGCTGTGCCCGACCAACCTCATTCTCACGTGATTGAGATGAAGCACATACTCTCCTATTAGTTCTCTAAGGCTGTTGTCTGATTCGTGCTCAGGGATGCCCTAGTGCAACCAGGATACCTCTCAGCCTTACAAATCGAGCTCTGACTAATGGGTGGATACAATAGAAAGAAGAGTGAGGAAGGTGCATGCACCTCCCTTGAACTAGACTATCCGACTTTTGTTCCGCAGTTCGGGCAGAACTTCGCGCCCTCAAGTTTCGTGCCGCAGTTAGGACAGAACTTGGATCCTGCTGGAGCAGATCCGCCACCCTGCTGTTGGCCGCCCTGCATCTGCTGGCCCATAGCTCCCATGAATCCCATGCCTGCACCGAATCCTGCTCCGGGACTCTTGCCCAGAGATTCAGCTGCAGACCTCATGGTCTCGGAACCCATAACCTGACCACCACTGACACCACCAGTGCGGAGCCAGAAGAGCCGCTCACGGTACTTCTCAGTTGTGTCGATTCCCTCAAACTTTAGGTCAACAAGCTCAAGTCCTATTCGCTCGAAGTTCATTCTGACCTTGGTCTTGACCTTCATTGAGGTCTCATCTAGCTGAGTGAAGACTGCCTGGAGGTCGTAGTGAGCAAACTCGTCAATCACGCGCTCGTTCATGAATGAGCGTAGGTAGTCGTTGATCTTCTTAGTTGAGAATGCATTCTGATTACCGACTACTTCAGTGACGAATATCTTTGGCTCCTTCACTCTGAACCAGAAGTTTCCGTGGAACATCAGAGGCGCCAGATCGCTTGTTTGTCCTCGGCCGCCAAACTTCCCCTGGAATTGTCCTCTTGAGATGAAGATGCAGGTCGCTTGGAATACATCACCTTTCACCTTCTTCTGCAGCCAGCCCACCAGGCTGGGCATGCTGCTTGTGGTCAGCTTGTGACGACCAGCAATAAAAGTGTCCAAAGCCTTTCCGTCTCTGTAGAAAATTGCGGCTTGGTTCTCCATCACGACGAGTTGGGAACCCCATTTAATTCGATTATCAGGATAACGCCAGACTATCTCATCAGCCCCAGCATTAGTCCATTCAATTGCATCGGCCATTTATCACACCGTATCCATTGTATTATGGTTCTGTGTCCTATTCCGGCCTCTTATGTTAAAAACATTGACCTGATGCTCTCGGGGCTACCTGTTCTGTTCTATCTAATTCTCTGAAAGACTTATCTCTGAGTGTCGGTCAAAGGATAGAGGTGGAAATAACGGGGTATCACGCGCGGTGTGACTGGTGCGGGACGGATGAGAGCATAGACTGGGTGGCCAGTGCGGGTAGACTCTATTGCTCACAAGAGTGTAAGATAGCAGGTGAGTTCAAATGGCAACTCCTAATGGTCATAACGGGTCTTGCCCTTTTCCTGTTCTTCCTTGGGGATATCGCCGAGAATCCATTCATTCTGCTTGGAGAACTACCTTTCCTGTACTTCGCCTATCTTGCCGTGAGGAGTCACCGTATACGACAACGGATTCCTAAGGGAGACCGGTACGTGGAGAACTGAAGAACATGAAAAAGAAGGGTTCCCCACAACGGGGGCCTCAGAGACTCCCTGTTGCTCCTAGGACCGAAGTTATTAGGATACAGACCGGTAGCAGCATGGGTGTGCCTCAGTGGAAGAAGGCAATCAGCAAGATCAGAAGACCGAACCGGGAGTTCAAGAAGATGAGCAGAAGGAGAAACGCCGCCCCTTCAACCCCATGAGGACCTACTTCTATGTGGCATCAGGGATCATTGGCAGCTATCTCTTGTTCTACGCCTTCGGATACACTGTACTGACTATAGTGACACTGTTCTTCCTGATGGTGGTCTTTCAAGAAACCCATTATGTGCACAAGCACCTTTCCTACAGGTTTGCGAGGGGTGCAGCATACTTCAACGCCCTTCATGGGCTGGCCTATTTCATCATCTTAGCTGTTAATGGATACTGGATTGTACAGAATGGCATCCCACTCATCTTGCCGGAGATTCAGGGACTCACCCTGATGGCTCCCCTAGTTGTCTTCATGTCCGTCTTCGGGTCGAGGAACATCAGACTGATGTACATTCCTGACAAGAAGGTGTAAAGAAGTAGGCGGGTGCGGGAGAGAGAGAGTGTAGTGCACCAGAATCAGGAAATCCTGATTTCTGAGGGAGGGGGAGTATGATTGCTTTTCAGGGCTATCGCGAGGTAATTCCCGCACTCGCTGACATACCGTTATCATATAACCTAATAAATCCTCATATGACATACTCATCCGACTGGTCACAGCTGGCGAACCATAAGATCCTCTCCGAGTATGACCTCGGCGTCAGTATCTGTTCTGATTACTCTGAGCACGTGTTCGGCGTTCTCCACAACATCAGGAGACACGTGGTCGATGATGACCGTCTTGGCTCCAGTGCTCCTCACAATCTCGTTCAGCTCCGATGGAGTCGTGTGGACATTCTTGTCGTGCTCGCCGTCGAGCCAGTTGCATTCATGGATGAGAATGTCTGCACCTTGGGCAAATCGCACGATTCTCTCATGGGGGCCCGTGTCTGACGTGTAGACAACCGTCTTGTTTTCATGCGTCACCTTGAAGGCCCGCGAGTCACGGTCACCATGGGCTGTTTGGCAACTCGTCACTGTTGTTCCGCCAATCTCCACCACGTGTTCTGGCTCGAGTTCGATGACCTCGATGTCTATCCTGTCGGTCATATACTCGAAGGAATACTCGAAAATACCCTTCCACCATCGCTTAACATACGAAGGTGCGTATACATGCAGTGTCTTCTCGTAGCCGCTCAGCCAAAGGCTCTGACAAAGAGTGAGAAAGTCAGAGCAGTGGTCGATGTGAAAGTGACTTATGAAGAGGTGTTCAATCTTAGTGATCTCGATTCCAGTCTGAACAAGACGATGCAAGACACCGGACCCGATGTCAAACAGAAGCACGGTATCTGCCGCTTCGACCATGACGCCAGACTGCACCCGGTCTGGATCTGGAAAAGACGTTCCCGTCCCTAGCATTGTGACCTTCATGGCAACCGAATGAACAAGGCATCGGGTAGGTAATCAATATTGCCCCACATTTGATGATTCAGCTGATGGTTCTTGGCCTGATTATATTCTCGAAGGTATTGATCATCAGCCGGAGCTCTTTTGCGAGTTCTGACCTTTTCTTATCTCTCATAACAAGGTCCTTTGTCAGGTCTGGACAGTTCACGGTCTTGAATGCCTTAAGCACTCCCAACGAATCAACCGAGACTCTCCCGCCATAGACATCTTGCGCGAGGTCGTCCACAGCGCGTTGCAGTCTCTGGCCGCACTCTAGGAGAACAGCCTGATCAATGGAATCGTAGATATCGTGTTTGAGCACTCTTGCTGTGCGATGAAGTTCTTGCAGGACCAAATGACCCAATCTATCGTTTCGTCCTTTGACGTGTTCCCCTTGGAAATCTCGTGGTTCCATATGGTTCGCCTATGTCTTACTCGGCACTATGGTATTTATCACCGTGTCATACCGTGCTCCATATCCACAGCCTCGTAACTGACTACTCTTTGCGAATGACTTAATGGCACTGACGACGATTAGTTGTGTGGGATGAGTAATAGCAGGGGTCACTCCGAGACCGCATTGGTGTCTGCTCTTGAAGAACCGGGATTCGTTGTACTAGAAGCATCCCTAAGCAGAGAGGAGGAGTCGTGGAGTTGGTTACGACTTGACCATACAAGCTACCCTGGGTGTGAAGCACATGCCTTCACCCTTGCTCATGCTGTGATGTGGGGAGCAACACTGGATGCGAACGGTGACATTCTACTCATTTGCGATACAGCTTCAGGCACCGAAGAAGACCCTGAGTCGAGACTCTTGCTGGAATCAAGATGGGATGCGCTTCGTTCGGTGGCCCGTGACCTGGGGTTTCGGCTTAGCTCGTACAGGGTCTGGATTGAGCAGGGGCACATGCCCGGAGTTGTGTGGGGGAGTAATGCTCAGGCATGGTTCAGAACAATGTGGTTGGCATTTGATGTTTCAAGGCCAAAAACCAGTGACTTCATCGATTATGTTGATGAGCTGATCCGTCCTCATATTGTCCGTCTGAATGAGCTCGGATTCTGGACGAAAGAGAGTTGTTCCGGGCTTATTGAGGATCACCCAGATAGGGAACCCTATTGGCCGTATGTGATGTTCGAAGAGCGAGCTTATCCATGGGCAAGCGCACATCTGTTTACCCTTGCTGACTTAGCCGGTTGGGTTCCTACCCTTGCCCCGCATAATTTCGACATCTATGTTCGTGCTCGAAAGAATCAGGATATCTATGATAGTTGGGTGGTCCTTGTCGGCTGTGCGGAGTATCTTGAGGACCTCCTAAGACAGTATAGACGCATAGTGAACTTTGACTACGGTGCAGATAGCGTAGAGTGCAAGACCACTCTGCCCAGCTCTGGCCATTGATGAGGCGAGAATAGACCCCACAACTATCCCTAGATTCACGCCCTTTATATGTCGGAAAACCAGTCTTCACATATGTCGCAAGATGGAGAGAAGCACCTGCAACAATCCTATACTCTATTCCAAGCGGGTGACTACAAGAAGAGCAGAGAACATGCAGAGAAGGCTCGGAAGCGATTCAAGAAGGAGGGGCTGGTCGCTCGAGCTGCAGAGGCACTGAGAGTGATGGCCGATAGCTATCTCAATCTGCGTGACTTGAAGAAGGCAGAGGGGTACTACGGCGAGCTCATGGATTTGGCGAGAGCAAACAACCTTGGCATGTACCGTGCAGCAGCAAGCTGGGGTCTTGGCGAGATTGCGTCATATCACATGGATTATGACTCTGCAGCAAAACACTATCACGAGGGACTCGAAGAGGCTCGAAGAGTTGCGAGTAAATGGTACATCGCGTGGAATTCTTTCGGTCTGGCTAAGGCCTATCGTGGTCTAGGACGTCTTGACGAGATTCGTCCACTCTTGAGTGAAGCCCGTGACATCTTTTCGTCTCTCAACCACACAACATACGTTGAATGGGTTGAGAAGCTCGCAGAGGAGGTCAGCGTTGACATAACCAAGGGGCAGCCAAGTGATATGCGAGTCTGGCTGTGCCCAGTCTGTGGCTCGAAATACGACGTTGAGATGGCAGAGAACCTCAGTAGAGGTAAGAAGGTGACCTGTCAGTACTGCGGAACAACAGTGGGTTGACGTCCACGACCTGCGGTCTATTGCCGGGCGTGAATCTTATCACTCCGAAAGAAAAAGAGAAGATGTTGGGGACATGTCCCCAACCTAGTTTGGTCTAGTCTTGATAACCCTTCATGTAGCCCTCACGCTGGTTCCATTTCTCTTCGAGGCGCTGCATGATCTGCCACATACGATAAGTGTACTGCCAGGCATCATCGAACTTGCCTTGGTTCATGTCGTCAAGGAAATTCTCTGCAACATCATTTATCCGACCGATGTCCTCAATGATTGTTGCATCGAACTCGTACATTCTGTCGAGCTCTTTTTCATTGATCTTTTCCTTTGAACCCCAAGATGCGTAGCCGTAATCTGCGTAGCGAATTGACGACTCGATCTTATCTGCCAGGGCAAGCATTCTGTCGAAGGTCTCCCACGTCTTTGTGAGGTCATAGTCGACAACCATCATCTGAAGCTTCTCGAGATCCTGCTTCACAAGACGAAGCTGGTCCGCGAGGAACTCTCGAAGGACCTTGTCCGCCGCACGTCTCTCCTCTTTCTCTTGATAGCCGTGCCACCCGGGAATATAGTGGGTTATCTTACCGAAGATGCCGCCTTTGATGTCCTTGGCTGCCTTCCCTCTGATGCGCTTGGCAATTGGGTCTTTTACTTTGCCCATCTCATTTTATCTCCAAACAAGTTATGCAACCTATCCAGTCAGGTTGTGCTGGGTACGCACATGTACTGTTTCCTTAAAAACAATCGTACTGGAAACCATGCTAATTGCTACGCTTTTGTTCAAAATGAACTACGGCTGCCATGTTTCGCGTCCTCATGCACGCTGCCTCTGTAGTCCGATCGCAAAAATAGTGCAAAGAAGCTTGGTCTCTCCGAATCTGCAAAGGAAAAGACAGACTCATTCAAAAAAAGGGAAAGAGATCGAACCGCATTCAACTAGGCATACGGTTCTGTTCCCTCAACGCGTTTCGGATTCTCTACTCTTCGTTAGAAGACGTTTCCTCTTCGGTATAGTCATCGAAGGAAGACGTAGGTTCTCGCTCTTCTTTGCCATGTAGTGGCAGAGGTTGTGCTGTCGACACCCGTTGACCGGGTGTGTACGTGCTCTCTGCTCCTACAGCTTGTGATGTCGCTGAGTCTTGCGGATTTGCTCGTACCGCTCTCTTGGTTTCAGGTCTTACCGCCGGGCCCCGTATGATGGACGTATAGATCAGGTATCCAACAAGGACCACGAAGATCACTGCGATGAAAGCTATGAAATACCAATTCATTATCAAGTCTTGCATATTGTTAAGTTACAGAGGGGCCTTAAGAGAGCTGGGATATGCGAAGTATGGCGTTGTGCTGTGTGGTCGACCACCGTCCTTCGGGTAGCCATAGACTAATAATAGCTTGAAACTATAGTTAATGATGGAGAACAACGCCTCATGAATAACAAAACTGAATGCGAAGGTGGTCTTGGTGCACCCGACGCAAAAGTAGTCCAAGTGAAGGAGATCAAGGCTGAGAAGCCTCTGATGATTTGCGGCTTTCCGTCCAGTGGACTAGTCGGAACTATAGCTGCGAACACAATCATTGAGCAATTTGAGATGGAACAAGTTGCATTTGTGCGATCCAGATTCATTCCATCAGCAGCTGTATTCCTTGAGGGCCAACTGAAACATCCCTTTAGAATCCATGCTTCTGATGAACACAACTTGATTGTTGTCACCGCAGAGGTTCCAGTCGCTCAGCAAGGAATGTATCATGTGAGTTCGTGCCTGCTCGACTGGGCGAAGTCTCAAGGCGTGGAGGAGACCGTGATTCTTGATGGCATTCCAGTAGGGGGTATCCCCTCAGATCGGAAGATTCTCTATGCCTCGGAGGTTGAGAAGATGAAGGACCTCTCTGAGATAGATGGGATGGAGATGCTCAAGAAAGGCATCATCACTGGTATTGCGGGGTCGATCCTCTCGGAGACTCTCACACACAAGATGGTGGGGTTTGCCCTTTTGACACACGCAGTTGCAGTGATGCCGGATCCAAAGGGCGCCTCAATGGTCTTGAAGGGTCTTGCAGAACTGTACGATATTGACATAGACGTATCCAAGCTGGAGGAGCAGGCCGAGGATATTCGCAGGCGACTTCGCGAGATGGCAGAGCAAGTAGATGGCATGCGCAAGCAGCAGGCTCAGAGCCAAGGCGAAGAATTCCAACGGCTATATGCCTAAGACTAAGCATTTGATGATGAGGCTGGTACTCGTGCCGGCCTCTTGCTCTTTTCTTTATTCAATTCATTGTAGAATCAGTCTCTTCTGCTAGGCAGCAAGTGGATGTGGTCGATGTCACTTGTTTCTGACTGGTCGATTATCAGTCGAACTGCCTTTGCTACATCTCGTGCTGTAAGCATTTTTGATGGGTCTACATCCTTGCCGTCGAACCAAGGTGTGGCGACCGAACCCGGATTGATGGTGGCTGCTTTGACCATCGTTCCTGCTAGTTCCTTGCGGAGCGACCAGACCATCGCTTGAACTGCATGTTTCGTGGCCGAATAGATACTTGCCCTAGGTGAAGTTTCGAGCCCCAAGTTTGATGATGTCACAATTATCTGTCCCTCATTCCTTTCTTTCATCAACGGTAAGACCTTTCTAAGCCAGAGAAACACGCCTCTAACATTCGTGTCCATCTGTTGATCGTACTGCTCTATTGTCATGTCTTCGAGATTGCCGAAATGTCCGACGCCCGCATTTGCAACCAGAACATCAATGGTCCCAAACTCATTCATAGCTTCTTCATAGATTCGTTCGACGTCCTTCTCCACCGAGACGTCTCCTACGGAGAACATGACTTCGGCGCCCTCCTTCTCAATCTCTTCTTTTGCCTTTTCTAGCTTGCTTCGAGTTCTTCCGACTAAGAAGAATGAATGGGAATCTCTGGCCATCTCCAGCGCAATCTCCTTCCCGATACCACTAGACCCGCCGGTGATAACAATGATTTTACCAGTCTTCTCTTGGTTCATTTCAGTTCATCGCGTTCCCCTGACTATCAGAGCAAAAAAAAGTTCACTATCTCCCTGTCGTACTGAGTTCGCTTCTTCTGGTCGGTAATCATGGAACAAGAGAGACGCATTCTGGCTGCACCGATTGTGACCAGTAATCATGCAATGACTCTCAATCATGTTGAACTGCAAGGCATCCTGGACATCCATGTTTCTCCTTCATTGGGCAGCCTACACAACTGGACCCACAGGGGGGTGCATCGAATCTCATGTCCTCAGTGTGATCTACTCTCATAACTCGAGAGATCGTTTGTTCAACGTATATCACTTTGACCGATTGAGCCCCTATGAGATCGGGGGCATCCTCTGGTCCTTCAAGCCACCATCTCTGGGAATGAGGGACGACAAAGACCATCACAGCTGTGGAGCCCGTTACTCCTGTGAGTATTGCCTTGGGGCAACATGCCATCTTCTCAGCGTTTTCCTTAGCCTCTTCTTCGCTGCCCATCTCGGCTAGCATGATGGCGGAGAGCATTTCCTCATTATCGAAACAACGACGCTTCACTGTCAATGAACTCCAAGCCTCATTCTATTATTGGTTGTCGAATTGGTTTTTTCTCCATCAAGAGAACAGTTGGGTGAGGTCCCAGTGGGACCTCGTATTCATTTCCTAATCTACCAGAGTTGGTACTCTCTCTTTACAAAGCCCTTCCAGACATCAGGTAGCTTTGCAATCACTTCTTCAGCTATGCTCTCAACCGAGCTTCGGATACTACTGATATCACAATCACCATATAGCTCAACATTCACTGCTCGTGGCTCAGTTATTGGTGCACCAATCTGACTGACCATATAGCAGTAGATCTGTTCTACCTCTGAATGTTCCTCAACCAGCCGATCAACAATCTCCTTGGCGGCAACGTTGTAGGTCTTTCCAACATGAGAAACCGGATTCTTTCCGGCTGCAGCCTCAAGAGTCATCGGGCGGTACGGCGTGATCAGTCCATTTGCACGATTACCTCTGCCGACCTGTCCATCATCACCATGCTCAGCTGATGTGCCTGTTACAGTCAGATAGAACAGGCCCTCTTCGGGACAGTCCGCAGTATTAACCGCAACTTCGACTGGCAAGTCGGTAACCTTGGGGGCGAGGTCTAACAACAAGTCCTCTATGCCTTCCATGACATTAGCATATTCGTGTGCGTCTTTGGTTTCGGTGGAGATGATTGCGGCGGCCACTTGCAAGTAGATGTTCTCGTTGGTTCTTGTGCCCATGACCTTTATATCCTCACCAATCTGCGGCCACTTCTTCTTTGTCTTGGCCTCGTTAAGAAGCCTTTCAGACTCCAGAACGAGTTTCTCAGTGGCTGATAGAGGTCCATATGCTACTCCAAAACTTGTATCGTTAGCTCGAGGTATCTCTCGTTCTACGTCGAAGTTACCAACGAGGTCGGTGCTACCGGCTCTTATCTTGTAATCGACGATGAGGTCACTGTTCACATCAAGGTGTGGAAGATCATCACTCAGCCAGCGGCGAGTATGTTCAACAGCAAACTTCCCCACAGGCACCTGCCTTTCGTAGTCTTTGTCTACCACGTCCACTGCTCTTCCGCTCAGAAGAAGGTAGATCGGCTCAATGACATCGCCGCCTCCGAATCTTGCATTCGATTGGCCACCAACTAGGAGGACCTTGTCCACATTATGGTGCTGTACTCTCCCAAATGTTTCTAGATAATATTCGCTCAGACGAACAGACAACTCTTCTGCTGCCTTATCGCATAAGGTATCAGGATGGCCTTTGCCCTTTCTTTCAACAATCTCCACTTCTCGTTCTGAGATGCAGCGGCCATCTCCGCGTGTGACTTGTATCATGATAATCAACTCGTTGCTGACTTGGGCGGCCCCAAATCGGAACATATAAGTCTATTGAGCGAATTACTGTAGATAATTGATTTGAGATTTCAAATTACCAATAGTAATTGTTTGATGCAATATGGCCCTTAGCACAGAGAGTATCGCAAGCCTTCGCAAACGCGCAAGAATGACACAGAAAGAACTGGCCGAAGTGGTCGGTGTGTCACAATCATATGTAGCCCGAGTGGAAACTGGCGACCTTGATCCCAAGCTCTCTATTGTGACGAAAATCTATGAGGTATTGGCTGGTTACTCCATCAGGTGTTCGGAGGTGATGACTCAGAACCCAGTCACTGTAGATGCTCGTGATAGCGCCTCTGATGTTGTCAGGATAATGCTGCAGAAGGGGTTCTCGCAGCTTCCTGTGGTTCGGGGGCGCAATCTTGTGGGGATGATCACCGAGCGAGATATTATCAGAAATCTCAGTCACGATTTAAACCAGCTCTCGGTTCAAGCGGTAATGGAAACGATGGCTCCTCCACAGGTGGATGAGGCCACACCTATATCCTGGATTCTGCAGCTCTTTGATACCTTCCAAGCGGTCTTAGTGGTGACTGGTGGCAGGCTATCAGGAATAATCACCCGTTCAGACCTTCTACAAGGCTATAACTCCCTTCGAGCGAGTCAGGAATCTGATTAAGGCCTCTGTGACCGAAAGATGTCATATCAATGCCAGAAGATGATAGAAAAGGATAGTCCGTGCAAAGAGGACTCGGTTTTTGTGAAATGCCCCCGCAGAATGAATTATAAATGCATTCGAGAGCTTACCTATCGGAGAATACGAAATGTCCCAAGAGCTTGAGGTTCTGGATGAACTCCGCGAGGGCATAGACACCTTCGTTGAACGCTGGACTAAGATTCAGCGAAGCTCAGTAAAGGGCATTCAGGCCGTTACAAACACACTTGTTCAGATTGAACATCTAGACGGTCCCTTGGGTAAACTATCGGGATTCAACAATATCCGTGAGAACGCACGAGGAAAACTTCTGGTCAATCTGTACGATAAGCTTGTTCCAGCTCTTGAGTCATCAATCAAGCAGTTCACCAAACTCATGAAGATGTTCGAGAGTCTCAGACAAAAGACATCCACAATCCAGACCTTCACGGAGTCGCTCCGTGGAAACGCGAATGAATCACCCGAAATCGACGATCTGGTTGGCTTTCTAGATCTCATTGTGATGAGCATTCATGACATCCTTAATATGTTCGAGTCCGAGTTCCTTGTGAAGATCACAATATTCAGAGACCTTGAGGAGGGCGGAATAGAGGTTGGAGTTGTCAGCAACTATCTCACCATCTGGACTGCGGAGCCGAACATCGAACCACAGGCTCTTGAGAAGTTGTTGAAGGATCTGGATGAGCATTTTGAGCTACTCCGAGATGTGTTCATGGGAAAGACGAACATCCGGATTCCAGAGATGCAACGCAAAGCCTCATTCAGGTGACTATCAGTATCACCACTCGCACCTGTATCTCAAGTATCGCTGTTGCGGCTCTATCATAGATGTCAGCCGAACCTTGTTCTCAACAAGGATCCGATAACTTCTGCCAATCGGTGAAAGTCAGAGTACTAACAGAAAAGCCTTCTCATGACCAGCAACTTTAATTTCATGCTTCTTCGAACATCGGAATTGACTGGTTCATCATGAACCAAAATACCAGAAATGAGGTTAGCCGTGTGTCAAATGATGACGAAGAAATGGTAGTCACACCATGGGAAGTACGCGGCAAGGTTGACTACGATAGGCTCATTGAGAAGTTCGGGACTGAGCGGATAACTGATGAATTGAAGGAGAAACTCTACAGGGTTGCAGGGGAGCGGCACATTCTTCTAGAGCGAGATCTGGTCTATTCTCATCGGGACCTGAACTGGTTGTTGAAGGAGTATCAGAAAGGGAACAAGTTCATCCTCTACACTGGAAGAGGTCCGAGCGGTCACACACACATTGGACACCTCATTCCATGGCGATTCACGAAGTGGCTTCAAGAGCGATTCGACACCCGACTCTATTTCCAGATGACTGATGATGAGAAGTTTCTTTTCAACCCTGAGCTGGAGCTGGAGGATGTATACAAGTATACGTACGAGAACACACTTGACCTTCTTGCGCTTGGTTTTGAACCTGAAGACACCTACATTATCAACGATATCAAGCACATCGATCTCTTGTACGAGATAGCCGTAAGGGTGGCTAAGAAAGTGACATTCTCCACTGCAAGGGCCGTCTATGGGTTTGACAATAGTATGAACATAGGTGGGATCTGGTATCCTGCTATGCAGGCTGTCCCTGCATTCCTACACAGTGAGCTGGTTGGAGAAAAGACCCCGTGTCTCATCCCGTGTGCCATTGACCAGGACCCATACTGGCGCGTAACCCGTGACGTTGCAGAGGGTTTAGGTTACTATAAGCCTGCGTCTATTCAAAACAAGTTCGTTCCGGGTCTGGGTGAAGGGGGCAAGATGTCTGCTTCAGATCCGATGTCGGCCATCTTCACAACTGATTCCCCTAAGATGGCGAAGAAAAAGGTGATGAATGCCTTTACCGGCGGAAGAGCCACGGCAGAGGAGCAGCGAAGACTTGGAGCCAATCCCTACATCTGTCCTGTGTTCAAGTACTACAAGTTTCTCTTCATGCCAGATGACCGAGACCTGGCTGACATCGAGAGGAGATGCACAGGCGGTGACCTTCTCTGTGGCGAATGCAAACAGATACTTGCACCAATGGTCATGGATTTTCTTGAGAAGCACCAGACTGCGAGAGAAGAAGTCAAAGACCGTGTGGATGAGTTCTCTGCCGCCCGGCTTCGTGACGAGATGCAGCGATAGGTTCGCCGTATGCGTTTGGGTTCAGGGAGTTCTCTATTCTTCTCATATCAGAGGATACAGAACAGGTTCCTGGGTATCCTCCATTTGGCTCTGTGTAGAAACTCATCAACCATGAATCATTATAGTTACAAGAAGCGATGATGCCTTTGACATTCGTGCACGGTTAGTGTGAATGGTGTCAATCCCTGTCCTATCGTCGACTTTTCACACAGGCCCCATTCTGGGAGAACAGAACCCGAAGGAGGAGAGTGCAGTAGAGCATCACGAAGAACTCAGTGCGGAAGTCAGTCAACGAACCGGAGGCAACTCTTTAGAGTAGGTTTGTCGTCACATGACGGATGTGTGGTTTCGATGAGATATCAAGAGGACCTTAGGTTGTATCCCTGTATCATCCACAGTTGGCTGACACGAGGGTACTGGAAGGCGGTGGTATTCTTCACGGGAGGCTTCCTCTTTGGTTTTGTAAGAGAGAACATCGTCGCACTCATGCCAAGCCTCTACACATATCCTAACCATCCACTCTACATTGGCGCAGCACCTCTGATGATGGGATTCGGATTGGACCGCGTCAGGTCCGCCACCACACTGATGTCGTGGATGCGCATGTCCACCAGATTATAGTCCCCTCTGTTCTGGAGATA
>CAZLEV010000016.1:0-59646 GCA_964558645.1 uncultured archaeon | reverse complement strand
CCGCCAATCTCATCAGAGAGCAATTTACCCTTATCGCACACGGTCTTTTCACCCTGCACTCTCTTCTTTCTGGGGATATTTTAACTCCCCTAGAATCAAGACCGAATAAGCATCAACAGGCACGACTTGATGATCCAAGGCAGGAAGTTGTTTGTTCCTGCAAGTGCCTTGTGGCTTCACATGGTTTCATGGATTTCATTCTCCCTAGCCTTGCAACTAGATTCATGTATACGGAATTGAAATCCTCTATGCTATCTTCCTCGCATCGCAACCAAACCGCCCCATCCTTAACTATTCTGTTCGGAACCTCTGCATTGGAATTGTTAGAGTATAGTATGTTAAGCCCTCGAAATTCAATGCAACCATCCTTTGTTCCTCTTCTGACCTCAACAATCTCACTTACGTATCTGCGAGAATCTCCCGGCTTCGGTCTTCTCATTGTTACAATAAGATCGAGCATCGCAAGGTTAGTATTGACAATATGGTGATTCACCCGGAATCTCGAAATCAAAGATGATGCAGAATCGCTATGACAGGTATTGGCACACCTAAGTCCAGCAGACAGAGCATGAAATAGCGCATGACTATGTTCTTCCGTTTGAATCTCTCCGAGGATGACATAGTCTGGGGAGCGGTGTAGGGACTTGACTATCTCTCGAGTCTTATCGGAAACCCCTCCCATCTCATCAAGAGGATCCACTTGAATCCTAGTTTGATGCTGATTCTGATGAATCCGACTTTCGATAGCATCTTCAATATAGATCTTCCTCCATATTGAAGGTGTTATCTGGTCCAGAGCGTTCAGTAGGGTAGATTTACCTGTTCCTGGTCCTCCTGTAATTACAATATTCTGGCGTAGACGTAATGCAAGGATGAGGAGAGCTGCCCCCTCAGCCGAAATCGTTTCATTACGAATCAAGTGAAACAACGTCATTATCTCCCTTCTTGCTCTTCTTATCTGCATCTGAAAACCATCGGGACACAGGGGCATAACAGCCATCGAAACACGAAGGTTGGCATCTAAGAAGCCCATTCTACTCTTGAAGGAAGGGTTTCTCCTATCGAGGTGGTGATTACTCTCCAGCCTAGCAAGTGTCACCATCGGCCTAATTGCGCTTCTTGGGAAAACCCAATCTGATTTGCATCGTCCCAGACGAGCATGATCGAAATAGACTTGAGAACCTGGGCTGTCAATGAAAATCTCCTCAATTTCGTCGTCTAGTAATAATGGAATTATTGGAAATAGCACAGTTGAGCTATGACCTGCAATCTGGGAAATAGTACTCCTCGTCGGTATGCTTATCTCTGGCAGTGATTCTTCCAGTTTCTCATAGACCTTGTGTTGCAGATATCTGACTCTATGCGTCAAAGATTCTGTACAACGCAACAAATCTCTGGACAACTCTGGGATTCTACTTGTCATCTTATCCAAGAGAGCACTCTCAAGGTGAGACCTGAGCTTGGGAAGTGCAAAATAACAGATTTCATTCTCACAACCCGCCTGTGTGAATATTGATACGTAAGATCCTACAATGTAGACATCAATGACCTCATGTGTTTCCAAATTCTTTCCCATAGTATTGTCTATCCAGACCTGCTCCCAATCTCCAGAATACCAAGGCGGATCTGATGGGACGGCGTTGTAGTCGACCGGAATATACATGGACCCCCTTTCTCTTTCCACAATGATGGGCGTCAGCTGTTCAGCGCCTTCCATAGCAAAAGCTAGTACAGAACACTTGCCATCTCGACTATTATGACAGTTATCGCATCTTTCCGGCGAACACATCACCAGCTTCACATATTGTTCCGTCATGCTAATCAATCCGGGTGAGTCATCCTCTCACTTTTTTGCAATACACATATTGCATCCAAGCCTGAAATCAGGACACAATATGATAATGGGGTAGTTTCACATTGGTGTTGAATATGTACAATATAATCTCCAACCAATCAGCTAATCTCTTCCGATTATGGGCTTCATCATTCCATAATGGTCTCTAATACTGTATTCAGCGACTTCGGTCGCTCTAGATGCCAGCTTCTGAGTTAACACCGAACGCTTGTCAGAATCACTGGCTACTAAACGATCTCCTGCGTATGCAGCCGAAACTGTGAAAATGAATGGATTGCGTCCTCCTCGTGCTGTGGCCGGAATTCTATCAATTACTTCCAACATCTTAAGTCGGAGTCTGCTTTCATAATCTCTCAAATCCCATCCTCTTGCTTCTATCTTTTTCACAATCTTGGTGTTATTCATTAACATAGAGATGACGCGCGGAACATAGTCTTTCGGTTGGCGAATTTTGGGCGCATATCCTGTCACTGACCGAAGCCTAAGTGCTTCTCTGACCATTGCCCGTACACTGATTCTATGACCACACTTGTCAAAAACATCAGCAATTTCATCCAACGTAATTGGGGCCTCCTCTTTGAACTCTCGAACTGCCATCAGAAGACAGACTGCTATCAGCAGGATATTATTGGTTACTTCCACTTCTTCTGTTAGCACTTTTTTGTAGAGATAGGCAGTACGATCTCGAACTTGCTCACTTAGCATAAGAAGTTTGGATACACGATTCAATGTTCTTAATGCTCGATATTTTGCCTCATCTTTTCCAATCCTGATTCTAGTACTATAGACTGTTTTCAGCCGCTTGAACTTTCTCTGATTTCGACTCGATAATGGATGGCCGGCAACATCACGAAAGTATCTGTCTCTATGAAAGCCAATATAGCTCCCCAAACCATCCACAATATGCATTCTATTCCCTAAGGAAACATACATCGTAGCATCTGGTGCTTCTCCCCCACTCTCCTCTCCCATTTGGTAAGTTGGATACACGTATTCACGAGAAATCACCAATCCACAATTCGTACAAACAACATTCCCTCGATTTACCAGTAGAGATCCATTACAGTCGGGACACGAATTCATAGCATTTCTGTGTTCATTGTTTGATTTATCCGCCAAAGACCACACCCAGTGTTTCTAGTGGCCCTATTACCTAACATTCTTTCAGAAGGCAAGTTTCCTACTATCAGGCTGAACTGTCTACTGAATAGGACTAGCTAGTTGATTGAAGGGGCATGACAATACCACCCTGAATGAGGGTTAACCGAAAGTAATGGGTATTTCTTCCTCTCCTCTGACGAATTTGCTAGAAGAATGCTATGTAAATCCGATTCGCAGTGAAGATTCGTTTCTTCGCTGCAGTGACTTTTTCCATTTCTAGTACTAATCTAAGTCCACCAAAGGTTCCTACAACTTCTATTCCTTCTTCCAGTTTTGCCTTAAACACACTACCTTCAGCATAGAATTTCCCTTCATCACCATTGGAGATCGGACTATCATCAATAACAACATCAAGATCCTCTTTTGCATCAAACTGATTTGCCAAGGCTTCTGGGATTTCTAAGGTCATCTTCAAACCCTCACTTTTTTCGGTAATACTCAACATCATCAGGCCTTTGGTCTCGGTTTCTTCAATCGAGTCCAACTTACTCCCTTTAATTCTGATAGCCATGTGTCTTTCAATTCTCCTCTAAGAGGTCTATCATTCTCGACTTGGAAAGACGAATTAAACCTGTCGTTGTTCTTGTGTGACTTTTTTAGGCATAGGTTTCACAGATTTTTGGTGAACTAGGTGAATCATCACGCCAAAGCAAGCACGATAATTCCTGTGGTCGTCATTCTATGTCTAATCGTGCCTGTTGACGCCTACTACTTCGAATTCCAGTATTTCGAAACCGACCGAGGCGTCTATGAGGTCGGACAGACAATCAACATGGTTGCAAAACTCATAGCAGAATTCAGTGCCGACGGATGGTGTTTTGTTTCATTTGGAGTCGTGACAGACGTAGGCCCAATCTTTCAAGATGGGTACTACGTGGAGTCTTCGTTAGACCCACAGTTCGCAACAAGCTCTTACACCATTCTCCCCAACGAAACATACCCCGGTGTAAGCGGTACTATAGCCCACGTGATTTTCAATGTAGAGATTTATGATGGATACTCCCAGGCCATTACAGAAACAATAGAAGTAAACATAACACGCGGCCATCTCTCTGTCATCCCTCTAAGCGAATTAGAACTCCCACATGGAATAGATTCAAACATCTCGTTGAAGATAGCAAGCACTTACAATGAGGACGTGGTTCTCCAAGAGCAAGTTCTGTCCTACCAAGTTAGTGGTATAGACTCTTCGTATACGGTTGAGGGTAATGTAACCACCGATTCCCAAGGAATCGCTACAATACCGTGGAATACTTCCAGTGGCAATCCTGGGCAATATAATCTGACAGTAAGCACAGAGGGAACAGACTCGTTTCTTCCTCTGGTGGACACACTTCCCATATACATCACCCCTCCCAACTCATCTTTATTGGTAAGGTCTAGTCCTGATGAAGTTCCTTGCCCAGACCATGAAGGACTCGACATAGGAAGTGTTGATCTCCTTGTCGATCACTTGGGAGAAGATGGCGAGAGAATCAAGAACAGCACCATCTCGTGGGAAACAATCTTTTCACAGTCTAACTTCACGAACCACTTCAATGGGTCTTATAGTGCTTCAGTGCAGTTTCCAGTTTCTCCCGGAAACTACACCATTCTCATCATTGCTAAGAATGAAATATATGTTTCAGTCAACATAACAAAGACAATATTGGTGACCAAACGTACGCCAGCTATTACTGTATCCTTTTCCAGCGGCATGATAACCGGCAACGAAACTTCACTACAACTGACTCTTGCGGATTCACTCTTAGAAACCCCTATACCAAATCTTGGGTTCAGTGTCACCATTTCCCTCAGTGACCAAGTCCTTTACCACAATGCTACCTCAGTCAATACTGACGGTTCCTTCGGAGCAGAATTCGAGATTCCCTCCGATTTATGGGGTTTGGCAGACATTCGCGTTGAAACTTATGAAAATGAGAATTATACTGGTGTGATTCTAATGGATACTCAAACTGTCGAATTCGTACCAGGAGTTTGCTGGGTTCAAAGCACGCCTTCTATCATTGGTCAGAACACAAGCATGGCAGTTACACTACTAAAGCCCGATGGCCAGAGTCTAGTAGGAGTCAATGTTTCGCTTCTAGACTCCTATGGGCAACTAATAGGCTCTACGCACACCGATGCAGATGGCACCGGTGAGTTTGTCTGGACCGTTGCCAGCGACCTTCCTTCTGGTTCTTATGAATATGCAATTTTTACCACAGAAACGCCTTCTCAATTCGCTTCGTCAACGTCTCTGGCAATTCAGCTGTCACATTACGATCTATTATCAGTGAGCCTTCAAGGAGAGGACTTTGGCTGTCTGCGAGGAGAAAACTTCACATTGAATTTCCGGGTTGACTCCAATTGGACCGAAACTCGAAACCTACTACTGCAGCTTTCGCTTTCCACACTAATAACAATCAATCAGACTATCACATCGGATACACCATACTCTATTCAGATTCCGATTCCTGCCGACTCTTCCCTCGGAACGCATTCACTTACTATTGGCGTACTAAATAGTACATGCGTCCTCTCAGGGTCAGATTCAGTTGATATCAACATCTTAGGGCGAATCACAATGAGCATTGAATCGGCTCAGGCCTTCTACGCCGAGAATCTTTCCCTGACCCTCTCACTAATGGACGAATTCGGCCTTTCAGTTGACGAGTTCTCCATCAGTATATTCCTAGACGGGCGTTTCGTAGATGCAATTTACAGCTCGAATCAAACAATAGAAGGCATTGCAATATCTAACGCGTTTTGCCCGGGAATCCACAATCTGACCATAATGATAAATGGAACATACTACAAATCAGCTGAGGATGAGATTCTTCTAACAATCTGGATGAGAACGTCACTCTCTCTAGCCCTCAACCGAAACCAATTCAACTCCTCCTACAGTCAGGCCGATGAAATGACCTCGATTATTTCTCCTGGTTCTATCATCAGCCCCCCGCCAATCTTGTTTAATGGGACCAGTTCTACACAATCTCCAACCACTCGTTCTACCTCTCGGGATAATTGCCCCAAACTAAGTTCTGGAACCAATAATCGCTCAACTGATTCAGAAAAGGCTTTTACTTCTCTATCAGGGAATGGCCAGACGGTTCTAAGCCTCAGCGACTTCATTGACAGCATCGATGAAGCTGTAAACATGACTTCTTCGACCGTCCGAGAAGTGCAGCCATACGATACAATCCCCCACTCTGCCTTTTCAGGTCCTTTGATGATTGTATCAGTAAGAAGGCTTCGTTTCTGAAGGATTTTATCACGGAGTCTTTCAACTAGTCTACGATGGACCTCGGAATCCGACGTCTTTCTGTAGCCTCTCTCATCGTGTGTTGAACCTGTCACCAAGAGATTATGACCATCGCCAAAACGCGGCATTATCGCATGTCCGTTGCCATCAATCTCTCCATACGGCTTCTTGCCCTTTCTGGCGAATCTTCTCCTTACAGAGAAATCTATGCCCGAATCTATGACCACTCTCTCACGAGAGTGCCCTACTACTTCATCAGAGAGCAGTATGACCGGATGCCGAAAATACTCTGACAAAACAAAAGCCTTTATGGTGAGCTCGAACGCTTCTTGTGCCGAATTAGGCGATAGTACTATGCTCTCATGATCCCCGTGAGTTCCCCACCTCGACTGCAGAAAATCTCCCTGTGCACATTTGGTAGCCTGACCGGTACTCGGACCCACTCTCTGCACATCAACTACCACACAGGGTGTTTCGGTCATGACTGCATATCCTATGTTCTCTTGCATAAGGCTGAAACCAGGCCCCGATGTGGCAGTCATAGCGAGATGGCCACCCCACGAGGCGCCCACTACAGCTGATAGCGCTCCGATTTCATCTTCCATCTGAAGATATCTTCCATTCATCTCCGGCAGTTTCTCGGCCATGATCTCAGCTATCTCAGATGCAGGGGTAATCGGATATCCTGCAAAGAACCTACACCCGGCCGCCAGTGCACCTTCTGCGCATGCCTGATTTCCTTGCCAGAAATGCACATGCGTTTTTTTACTAGACACTCTTAAGACACTCAGTACTCTCGCCAGCCTGACAAACAAAATAAGCCTTCAGTTTGGGCAACAGCTTCTCCGATAGTCTTTTATCGAAATCACCTGATTCTCCGTTCAGGCGGCCGTGGTCTAGTTTGGTTAGGACGGAAGCTTCCCAAGCTTCCAACCCGTGACGGTCGTATGACCGCGGGACTTCAAATCCCGGCGGCCGCACCATATCCTTGGTCATGTTTAAGAACCCATTTCTAGAATAGGCCATTTGGCGAGTGATGAGTACAATGACCCCGATGAGTCAAGAAGACGATGATTTAGATCTTGAGTGACGAGCTCGCCACCATTACTTTCGCCTACCTGTGCCCCTAGTGTACGCTTGAGTGTACAGAGCGCAGAACCCTTTTAAGCATCTACGTGACCTTCCATACTGGTCTGCAATGCCACATGACTTCGTTGAAGACGAGCTAAGTCGACATAGTGTTTTCAAATCTGAACACTTCTTGTCAATCGATTATGTGCCAGAAGGCCTTCCTCATCGCGAAAAGGAGCTCCGAATGCTCGCTCAGACATTCAAGACTCTCATCACCTCGCCTGGCCGAACAAGCATTAGATTCCTGATTGAGGGGCCCGTGGGCACGGGTAAGACAGCAGTGGCCAAGCGCTTTTCTGAGCAACTTGTACAAGCAGCCGATAGGAGAGACATAAGACTACACAAAGTACACATCAATTGTCGTGTCAGTAAGAGTGCATATTTGGTGTACCTACGAATGCTTCGTGAGTTCAAACCTCGATTTCCAAAACGGGGCCATTCACCGCAAGAGATTCTTCAGATGCTTGTCGAGGTACTAGATAGAGAAGACAGACATGTTCTCGTCATATTAGATGAACTAGACTATTTCATGAAGCAGCAAGGTGCGGACATTCTCTACGATCTGACCCGGTTAATGGATGACCGCTTGAATGCTCCTCAACGAATCTCCATTATTGGCGTTGGTCGTCGAATTCCATTAGATAGTGATCTTCTTGATCAGAGTACTCGAAGCACCCTACAACGAAATATGCTACGATTTGACAAATACGACTTTTCAGCTCTTCTTGACATTCTAAGAGAACGAGTTTCCATGGCGTTTAAACCAGGTGCGATTATGAATGACACACTAGAATTGATATGCAATATTGCATCTGAACGAGGCGATGCCCGATATGCGATCGAACTCCTCTGGCGTGCCGGCAAACAAGCAGACCGCATTGAATCGGATGTGGTCATCCCTGACTATGCTCGCCAAGCAAAGGCCGATACTCACCCAGAACTCAGGAAAGAAGTCCTCGCTACACTACCAATTCACAACAAACTGCTTCTTCTTGCTGCCACTCGAAAACTGAAAGAGAATCGGGGGGCTTATGCGACTATAGGCGAAGTGGAAGAAATGTATGTTTCTATATGCGAGGAGTACGGGAAAGAACCCCGAGCACACACGCAGGTGTGGGAGTGGGTTCAGGACTTGACTGCCCATGGTGTCATAGACACTCAACGTTCGGGTGCGGGCCAAAGAGGGCAGACCACAATGATTGGCCTCTCAGATGTTCCAGCGCAAATGCTAGAACGCTTTCTAATTGAATTACTCGATAAGTGATAGGTTGCGATATTTGATGACTGATGAAACCACTACTCACATCCCCATTGAGGAGATCTTTTCGTCGAAAGGACGAATCAAGATACTGAAAGAACTGGCCCTTTCCCGCGAACTCAACATATCAGAGCTATGCCGAAGAGTTAGCCTGAACCATACCACGACCAAGAAACATCTCAATGCTCTCATGGATTCAGGACTTGTCGAAGAAAAAACATTCGGGCGGATTAAAATCTATAGATATAGAATCGAAGATTTGCGTGCTAGGTCTCTCAAGAACATGCTTGATCTTTGGCGTTCGGCCTGAGGGGGTTGTCAGTATATCGTGCCAATCTATGCAGTTCGATTATTCTATCTTGGAACCCATTATCACGGATCTCAATATCAACCTGGGCTTGACACCATCCAAGGTCGATTGACAGAAGCCTTGACCCAGTGGGAAGGGTCACCACATGATACAAAGACTGTCAGATTCTCGGGTAGAACCGATAGGGGAGTCCATAGCTTAGGGCAGCTGGTCACAATCGAAACCAATACTCCTTTGAATCTAAATGAAGTGAACAGACACCTACCTCAGGACATCGTCCTTTGGGCTCATACGCAGGTCGATGATCTGTTTAATCCTCGTTACAATGTACTTCTACGCCACTACCGATACTACCTACCGACAGAAAACACATCGCTATCATTATCCTTGATGAAAAAAGCTGCACAGGAACTCGTTGGCACAAATAACTATAGCCAACTCTCAAAGCCTAACGGCGATAGGACAACCTATGCAACACTTCTTGATATATCAGTTTCCAGAAAAGGAAATGTGGTCAGTTTCGACGTATATGGTACCAATTTCCTTTGGAAACAAGTCCGAAAGATGGTTACACTGTTGTCCGGCATTGGAAAGAAACAGATTGAGCCTGAGTTATCCCGAGAACTGGTAGAATGCACCTGGAAACCACCCGGCGGGATACGTCCGGCCCCAGAGGAGGGTCTAGTGCTAATGGAAGTCATAGTCAACTTCAACATCAAGCCCAATAGATATGCACTGAATAGGGTCAGAAGGTGCCTGAATCATAGACTAGCTCTCTTTAGCAGAACACTGATAGCACTGGATGGCTTGACTAATGACGTCCGATCTTATCGACATCCCTTTTACTAGCGTTCAACCAGCCTGCAAACTCAGACTTCATGGCCGGCTCTCTTTGGACTACTGTTCCAATGACCTCTTGATGTATCTTAGCAACACGTTGTTGGGAGATTCCAGATACTTGCGACAGTTTGGCCATTGTCCTTGCTCTCTTATCTGTAGTTCTACTCCCTCGCCAGACAAGAAGCGGCCAAGTTGGCCTGTCATAATGAACGGAACGAAATGCTGTCCGGGTGCGACTCGTGCTCGTACCTACAGAAAGAAAGTCGTAGACATATGACAGAAGCTTCCAATTCTGTTGCTTCATTATTCTACCCAAGTTCAAATCGGCAATTGAGAGAGCATCCATCCCCGAAGAGAGTTCCTGCATTGTCTTCAAATGATGATGCATATTCTCATCAAGCCATAATAAAATCTCGTCATGATTCGAATCTGTTTCCGATATTACTCTTCTTGCGACCGAGGGGTCCGTAGTAGCAAAGAGCTTCCTGATTGCAGTATCAATCTTTCGGCGTTCATTACGGGCAGTAAGTCCCATCTCCTTCTCCGTGAGGCCTCCTTTGATGGCCTTCTCTAAATCCGAGATTGCTGCTCTCAAATCACCACCTGATTGTTCAACTATCGTCATCAAATGTTCTAGTTCGACGCGATGGCCGGAGTCCTTCAAGATTCTTCTTAGCACATCAACCATGTTCTTCGATTCGATAGCCCGAAACTCTAAGACCACAAAACGTTTCTTGATGTCTTTCAGTCTTGGACTATCCGGATCATTCGCCGTCATCACGATTGGATGGACTGTCTTCTCTACAACTTGTAGGATGGCTCGTACTCCACCTCTGTCGCTAGTCCCGGAGAGCCCATCAACCTCATCAAGTAGGATGATTCTCATTCTCCCATCTATTGTCTGCTGAGTGGCTGTTCTCCAGACCTGTCTTTCTATGGCACCCTTATTGCGCTTGTCACTAGCATTGAACTCCACTAGTTCGGCGTCCAAGTCATTAGCTAAAGCACCCACAGATGCCGTCTTTCCCACACCAGGGGAACCAATAAGAAGAACCGCCCTACTATCAGGCACTCGGTCTTTCCAAGACTCTAACCACAGCTTCAATCTGTTTATAGAACCGGTGTTTCCAACTACCTGTGAAATAGAAGTTGGTCTGTATTTCTCCGGCCAAGGAAGTGATTCGTGAGAAGACAAATTCAATCCTCCATTCCAAGGTACGCTAGTAATGCAGTAATCTGTACTTCTCCATTTGCCCCCTCGGACACTCTGAATTCTGCTTCTGCATTTCTCTCAAGAATTCGCACCAGCCTATGGGGTGCAAGGTCGAAGCTTTTCAACTCTCGGTGAATCTGCCTCACCAAATCCACTGGCGACACTCCCGAGCTATAAATCAGCTCTTCAAGCATTTCGATGGCTCCCATTTGATCTCCCGACAGAGCCTTGTCAAGCATATCCCTGACTAGCTTTGGGTTCGCTCGTCCAGAGATACTATACACTATTTCTTCAGAGATTGTCTGACCGGTTGAGGATGCTGCTTGAAGCAAGTTGACTGCCGCTCGCATGTCGCCATCAGCAAGGTACAGTATTGCGTCTATCCCTGTGCTGTCTATGGAAACAGTTTCATGTTTTGCTATGTATTTCAATCGATCAGCTATATCATCATTAGGAAGTCTAGAGAACCTGAACACTGCACATCTTGACTGAATAGGGGGGATAATCCGACTTGAGTAATTACATATCAGAATCATCCTGCAGGACATAGCATAAGCTTCCATTGTTCGTCTTAGAGCATGTTGTGCATCTGCTGTGAGATGGTCTGCCTCGTCTAAGACAAGAATCTTGAACGGCGCGGTTCCTGACGGAACAGTACGTGCGAAGTTCTTTACTTGGTTTCTAACAACATCGATGCCCCTTTCATCGCTGGCATTCAATTCCATGAAATTGCGGTCGAATGAGTCACCAAACAGATCGCGAGCCATAGCCATGGCTGCCGTAGTCTTGCTGGTACCGGGCGGGCCACTGAATAGACAATGTGGAACTGCCCTTGTCTGCACGAATTTCTTCAGGCTCTCAATAACAGATTCTTGGCCGATTATCTTATCTAGCGTGGGTGGTCTGTATTTCTCGGTCCAGAGGTCTATCTCCATTCTAGATTTCCATCCATCATTTCACTGGACACATGAAACTGGTGTTTCTATGTCATGCTATTTGCAACCACAAACTGGAACCTTAATAGGTTCTCCTACAAAACACGATTAGTCATGAACCGAGTTCTTCATTCAAATTCATTTATGACGCCCCTAATGGACGATAAACTGGACTAAGGTGAGGCGAAATGGCACTGACTACTGAAACAGCTACAATCATCCAGCAATTCCAAATGCAGTTCCTCAATGACACAAGAACCTGCATCTGCCTGCGAGACGTTCCAGAGGTTATTGTGGGTGGTCAGAAGTATGGCCCCTTCCAATCCGATACTCGTATCAGTCTTCCAAACTGGACAATTGATGTTCTCTCCAAACATGGGCTGGTTGAGGTAGTGCCAGAGGAGTCTTTCGAATCTTTAAGGAGGCTTCAAAACATATACAATGCAGAGAAGACTAGTCCCTACAGTCTCCAGACACTTCATCCCATGCTATTTGCCGCATTACGACAGAAACTAAACCGACTCCAGAGCGACAAAACCTCGCTCGATTCTAGAAGCTATGAAACAATCGAACGAATTCAGACCATGATACCATTACTTGTAGAAACCCGCCTATCTAGTATAATCAGAGCTGCAAAATCCGGGATGTACAAAGATATGAGAAAGCATATGACAAATGAAGAACGATGGCTATGTGGGAAACTCACCCACATACTCTCAGTTTGGCGCGAAACCGTATCGGAATGAATATCAGTCAATACACGAGCTTAAATATGTTCGAACTGAACATCGGTCTGGGCTCTGAGCAGAAACCCGACCAGCTGACATACAAGTAACCTAGGGGCGTGATTTAGTGACTTTTGATGAAGATCCACAAGAAAGATTCGAGGAATTCCTCCGCACCTACAAGAATGAGCAGGGCAACTTAGTCTATTGGACCCGAATCCAAAGCATGGGGCTAAACGATGAAACCTCCATTTCTGTGGATTTCCAAGATCTTGTCAGTTTCAGCAATGTATTCATGGCCGAAGCTGCAGAGGATCCTGAGGGGTTTCTCAATACGGCGAGCAACGCACTGATATCGCTCTTGAAAAGAGAAGACCCCGACTATGTGTCTCATTTCGATTCGCCACCCCCATTCAAGATCAGAATTACAAACTACACAAATCACGTTCCTCTTCGTGCTCTTCGATCAATACACATCGGCAAACTCATCCATATAAGCGGGATTATGATGCGGGCGAGCGAAGTAAAACCGCTTCTTGTCACTGCGATATTTCAATGTAGAGAATGCGAAACCAAGATACCTCAGAAGCAGATTGACGGGCGCTATACAGAACCCCTCACATGCTCTCAATGTGGTAAGAAGACCTCTATGCGGCTCATTCCAGAAGAATCATCATTCATTGACTGGCAGAAAGTTCGAATACAAGAAAGCCCTGAGGAACTACCGCCAGGTCAGATGCCACGTTCAGTCGATGTAATCCTGGAAGGGGACATTGTCGACACTTCTCGCCCGGGAGACATGGTGAAGATAACAGGTATCTTAAAGACGTCTCCTGACTTTTCCAGACGGGGTGGGAGGCTAGCGACTTTTAGGATATTCATCCAAGCCAACGGTGTTGAGATAACAGAAAAGGAGTATGAACAGATAGAAATATCCGAGGAAGACGAAAAGGAGATTCACAGGCTTGCAGAAGATCCATATGTTCATGAGAGAATATACTCTTCAATTGCACCCTCGATTAAAGGGCATGATTTAATCAAAGAATCTATCGCTCTGCTGCTCTTTGGGGGTGTTGGCAAGACTCTTCCCGATGGAACAAGGTTAAGGGGCCGATCCAACATACTCATGATTGGCGATCCTGGAACAGGGAAAAGCCAGATTCTGAAATTTGTGGCGAGTCTAGCATCCCGTGCTCTCTATACATCTGGCAAGGGAACCACTGCAGCTGGTCTCACAGCCGCTGTCATGCACGACACCGATACGGGGACAATGACATTGGAGGCTGGAGCCCTTGTTCTTGCAGATCAGGGCATTGCATGCATTGACGAGTTTGACAAGATGGATCCTAATGACCGAACTGCGATTCATGAAGCGATGGAACAACATACCGTGAGCATTGCAAAGGCCGGAATTGTTGCTACGCTGAATGCAAGAACATCAATACTTGCCGCAGCTAATCCCACACTTGGGAGATACGAACCATCCAACTCGGTGCAGGATAACATCAAACTTCCTTTTACAATTCTTTCTCGATTCGATCTCATTTGGATATTAGTTGACACGGTCGAGGAAGCAAAGGATAGGGAACTGGCCCGATTCATTCTTGGAATGCATCAGAGAATGAAGACACCCGTTGAGGGCGATATGTCGCCTATTAGAGCAGCTTTTCTGAAGAAGTACATTGGTTTTGCTAATAGATATGTCATTCCGCGACTTACCCCCGAAGCTGCCGAAGTGATTGAGATTTTCTATGTAGGTCTTCGAAAGGGGGCTGAGGGCGGGGCAGCACCCGTTCCCATAACGGCAAGGCAGCTTGAGGCTCTTGTTCGTCTTGCTGAAGCCCGCGCGAAAATGGCGCTGAAATCAAGGGTGACTAAAGAAGACGCTCAGGCAGCTGTTCGCCTCATGGAGGAGTCCCTCCGAATGGTTGCTCTCGACAGGACAACGGGAAAAATAGATATCGACAGCGTTGTTTCAACTATGAGTGCCTCGCAGAGAAGCTCATCAGACATCATCATCAAGGCCATGAAGGACCTTGAAGCAGAGGGGTCTTCTACCGTGAGCGAAGATGCACTATTTGAAAGAGTGGCTAACATGGGTCTTGCAAAAGAGAGAGCACAAGAGGTTATACGCAAGCTCCTTGCTCAAGGTATTCTCTTCAATCCACGTGAAGGCAAAATAAGACGTGCACAGAGCTAATTTGCAATTTGGAGTGGAACCTAACGCAAGTCAGAGATTTGCCACTGAATGAAAAGATTCTGGAGATTCTGGGAAAGAACGGCATTTCCAAGCTCTTTCCACCACAAGCTGAAGCTTTCAAGACTGGTGTTTTAGACGGATGCAACTTGGTACTAGCTATCCCAACCAGCTCCGGAAAGACACTTGTTGCCGAGGTGGCGATTCTAAAGGCGATATCTGAGGGCTTGGGCAAAGCTCTCTATCTCGTGCCTCTAAAATCACTTGCTAGAGAGAAATACTTGGAATTTCAAAAATACAATTCGTTGGGCATCAGAACAGCAATGTCAGTTGGAGACTATGACTCTCCCGGAACTCGTCTGGAAGATGCAGACATCGTGATTCTCACAACAGAACGTGCTGACTCATTGATTAGACATCAGACCTCATGGCTTTCAGAGATTTGCATTGTGATTGCAGACGAAATACATCTTGTCAATGACTCTTCAAGAGGTCCTACGCTCGAGATGGTTATGGCTAAAATAAGGCAGATGTCGCCGCATACTCAGATCATCGCTCTAAGTGCAACGATATCCAACTCGGAGGAAATAGCCGGGTGGCTCGGAGCACAACTTGTGAAGAGCAACTGGAGACCTGTACCCCTTCGTGAAGGAGTGTTTCTTGACGACTCCATCCGGTTTGATGATGGTGATACCCAGGAAATTAAGCGAAGGCGGGAATACCCCATCAATGATCTCATAGCTGACACTCTTGAAGAGGGAGGACAGGTGCTGGTTTTCGTATCAAGTCGTCGTTCGACTATTGCAGTGGCTAAGAGGGTGGCTTCCTCTGTCCGTCCCTTTCTGGATAGAAATGAAACAGCAACACTGGCTGACATTCGCAAGACGATATTGCAGAAGCCCTCTGTCCCCGAAACAATCCGAACACTTGCCCGAGTCATGGGAAATGGCGTTGCGTTTCATCATGCAGGCTTGACGAACAACGAACGTACGAAGATTGAGGATGCTTTCAGAAACAACTTGCTGAAAGTGATTATTGCAACTCCGACACTGGCGGCAGGTGTCAATCTCCCTGCAAGACGTACCATCATACGGGACTATCGTAGATTCGAATATGGGCGAGGCAGCTATCCTATCCCTATCCTTGAGTACAAACAGATGGCTGGGCGCGCCGGCCGCCCCAAATATGATGATTACGGGGAGGCCCTTCTGGTCGCCAAAACCTTCGAGGAATATGAACAGCTCTATGACAACTACGTCCTTTCGGAGCCTGAGGACGTTTCCTCCAAACTTGCATCAGAAAGAGCTCTGCGGTTTCATCTTCTTTCCTCAATATCTGCGTGTATGACCCACAGCAGAAGCGATATCGACGCTCTTATTGAGGGCACTTTCTTCTCTGTTCAATTCAGAAGTAGCGATATTGACGCCTATGTTGACTCTGCATTGACATTTCTAGAGGAGGGGCTTCTAGTAGATCGCAAGGGGAATAACAGATACAACGCAACAGCGCTTGGCCATAGAACCTCACAACTCTACATAGATCCAGAAACCGCAGTCTTACTGAAAGACATATTGCCAGACATCGAGAATCCCGCTCCATTTTCCCTATTACATCTCCTCTGCCATACACCGGACCAGTCTTTGACCTATGTGAGTCAATCTGAGGCTGAAAACTATGAGTTCTTTCTCCAAGAGATCTCAGAGAACCTTCTCTTTGAGCCCCCCGATCCTTGGGAAGACCCCCGAGCATACTCCCAGTTTCTGGCCGAAATAAAGACTGCCCGATTGTTAGATGATTGGATATCTGAGCGTGCGGAACGGGACATTACGGATGAATATCGGGTTGGTATGGGTGATGTACACAGATACGTACGTACAGCAGAATGGTTGATGTACTCAACAAGTGAAATATCTCGAGTAATTGGTGCAGGCAATCTGGTACCCGTTCTACGCCGACTACGTTCCAGACTAAAATACGGGGTAGGGGAGTCCCTTCTCGAACTTGTAAAACTACGAGGAATAGGACGTGTTAGAGGTCGAATGCTCTACAACCATGGTTACAAAGACTTCAAGGAACTATATAGCGCACCCATTGAGGCTATAGCCCGCGTCCCCTCCATTGGTTCAACAATTGCGCAATCCATAAAGAAGCAGTTGGGTATCGAGGTCAACGAACTCCCACCTTTGACAGAGGGCCAAGAAGAAACCCAAGGCAAACCCGGTGTTCAGACCCTACTCGACGACTTCTAATCTACAGTAGCTTACCTCTCAGATGTTCTTTGATTGTCCTCACAAGATTGAGTGTTTCCTCTGTGCAGCGTCTTGGCTCCTGTCCAAGGTCCTCGTATACTGTGACTTCCAATCCCAATAGTTCCTGAAGCACATTAAGAATACCATTGCCCAGAACCTCGAGTTCGTAACCACCCTCCAAGAAATACAGACACCGTCCTTGACTGAATCTCTTAGAGATGGCCTGAATCCGTCGATTGAATAGCGCAAGCCCCGCAAGAGTGATGCCCAGATTCGTTAGAGGATCCTGATGATGAGCGTCGAAACCTGCAGAAACAAGAACAAACTCGGGTTCATAACTCCCCGCTAAAGGCTCGATGATTTCATCAACCAACAAGCTATACGATGGATCTCCCGAACCAGGAACTAAAGGCAGATTCACGGTATAGCCCTCCCCCTTGTCAACTCCTAACTCATCACTGAATCCAGAACCGGGAAAGAGAGTACGCCCATGTTGATGAAGCCCAACATAAAGAACTCTGTCTGTAGAGTAGAACGCATTCTGTGTACCATTCCCGTGATGTGCGTCATAGTCGATTATCATCACTCGGCTAAGATTCCACTTTTGAATGAGACGCATTGCTGCGACGGCTATATTATTGATAAAACAGAAGCCGAAGGCTCTTTCGAATTCTGCATGGTGCCCCGGGGGCCTACAGAGAACAAGACCATTCTGACTGGCTTCTTGCATTATGCGGTCAACACCTATCGTTGAAGCGCCAGCAGCAAGCATTGCTGCAGCATAGGTATGCTCGTTTGCCAGCGTATCCAACGTGAAATATCCTCCACCAAGTTCGGACTTTTCCTTGAGCATCGAAAGATACTCATGACTATGAATAGGGTAGATGTCTTCGGGCTCAGCCTGCTCCGGAGTGACGATTTGGAGACCGCATTCATCAAGCAGCCCTTTCTGTCTAAGCAGATTTAGCGTGTAGCGTAGTCGTTCAGGACGTTCTGGATGACCCGGCGACATGGAGTGTTTTAGGAATCTCTCATGATAGAAGAGGTCAGTCTGCATGGAACTCTATTCCTTGATTGCTTTATACTCAAGAAGTAACTGTATTGCTGCTCATAAGTCTAGGTGACGGACAGATGTACTTGACTAGAGATTTAGAACACGTGTTCTAAGTGCTTTAGTTCAGTGATAACCTTTATCTTATGTGTGAGATAGGCTGACCACACTCATGGGTCGGTAGTCTAGCTTGGTATGATTCTTGCTTGGGGTGATTCTGGTCGTGAGGCCAAGCGTCACAAAATGCAAGAGATCGGGCGTTCAAGTACATGTTGGATTTTCCAGCGTGTTGAAAATCGCCCCCGGCCCACCATTCTATAATTCATCTGCCATTTTCAGTCAACGGCAGTTTCCATACGGTTTCATACACTGGCCCTCTGGGGGTGAGTGTACTCTTTGTCATGCAATACGACTCAACAGTCATTAGACCTATCTCTTCGTCTGATAGATTCTCGATGGCCTCTATTAGTGGCCGCCGATTTTGTACACTCTTGACGCGGGCAATTGTTGCATGAGGTGTGAATTTTCTATCCTCACCGTATCCCGCTCCTCTTAGTCCCTCATCAATTCTCTTCTTCAGATCTATCATCTTCTCTCCGTTTTTGGTGACGCCCACCCAGATAACACTCGGGCGTGTTATTCTTGGAAAGGTTCCCACCCCGGAAACCTCAATTTCAAAGGGAGGCATATTAATGGATGAAAGCTTGTCCCTAACCTCCTCAATCTTCTTCATGCTAGTATCACCTAGAAACCGTAAGGTGAAATGGATGTTCTCTCTCTCCACCATCTTCACACGAGCAGAGTTGACATCTAGGTGCGATTGAACTCGAGTAATCCTGTCAAGGAGTGAATCATCATCAATGTCAATGCTCAGAAACGCCCTTATTTTTTCTGTCAATTTCGCTCATCCATAGGTGCTATCCAAAACCCAACTATTCAATCTTTGCTGACAAAATGGAGCTGGACAGAAAGGAACTCTTAAAGCATCAGTGCTAATGAAAGACTTGGTGATAGGAATCAATTGACAAGGCGAAAAGACTCACCAGTTGATCTCCCTGCTTCATCTCGCGAATCGTCCAAGAAGCCTAGTCGACGCCGTGGAAGGGATGTTCCAAACACTCAACTACTTGTCTTGCAGCCAGTCGGTTACCCTTTCAGATTAAAGGGAGATCCAAAGGCCATTGGAGTAGAAACCGAAAGCACTGAGCTCTTCTCAGACTATGCAAGAGAGCAATGGTTAGGCCTTATCGTACACGAAGGAATGTTTCTCTTTGATAGATACGTAATGCCCGATTTCGCTTTCCAAGCTAAACAAGTGATTCCCAATGACTCGATAGTTGCAAAGAGCACAGAGGTACGTCTAGAAAAAGAAGAAACTAGCCCGCCCTCACTATACTCTAAACCTCGACTGGACGACATCATTGGTCATGAAGACGCAAAGCGCAAATGCAGACTTCTCCTCAAGTATTTAGAAGCACCACACCAGTTCGGCGAATGGGCCCCGCGTGCCGTTTTATTCCATGGTGCACCGGGTACTGGAAAGACCTTGACTGCGAGGGCAGTCGCAAATGAGGCCGAGGCTGAGATATTCATCGCGAAAGCATCTGACCTGATTGGCGTACATGTTGGTGATGGTGGCAGAAGAATCGCCACCTTGTTTGAGAGTGCAAGAGAATCTGCTCCTAGCGTAATCTTCATCGACGAATTAGATGCGATAGGTCTTGCACGGTCTTTTCAGTCCATAAGGGGAGACGTTTCCGAGGTAGTGACTGCACTACTTGGCGAGATGGATCAGACAGTTGAAGAGTCCGGTGTCATTACTATCGGAGCGACGAATGCAGTCAATATGATTGATTCTGCGCTCAGAAGTAGGTTTGATACTGTATTTGAGTTTGGTCTTCCAAACGAATCAGATAGACTAGATATTCTTCAACTCTATTCATCGCGCCTTCCCATCAAGATGGAAATGGACATCCACCAACTTGCAGCTCTGACGGATGGTTTCTCAGGGCGCGACCTCCGTGATCGACTTCTCAAGGAGTCATTGCATGTGGCAATCTCTGAGGGCTTAGACAGGATTTCCAGGGAAATAGTTATGGACATACTAAACAAGCTGAAGAAGAAGACATCTATCGACTACGCGATTTAGCTACTATTGGGCAAGAGGCGATTATATGGCAATGGCGGAGTCTGCCTCCGAACTCCTGAGGAAATCGACATGCTTCTTTGCGTAAGTCCCTGAATTTGTCAAAAATGATTTGTTCAGAGACAAGAGTGATATGCAGTCTATTTCCAAAGGAATCTTGGGGCCTCACAATGCATATAGTGTTGATTACTGGCATGCCCGGTGCAGGAAAAAGTGAGATAGCCGACAGATTTCGGTTCTACAATCAACCAGTAGTTATCATGGGGGATGTCGTACGTGAGGTGGCCAAAAAGAGAGGCCTAGAGCCAAATCCCGATAACACAAGAAGCATCATGCTCGAACTGAGGGCGAATCGTGGACCCGGTGCAATTGCAGAGTATTGCTTAGACGAGCTGGAAACTCTCAATTATGGTCTGCTTGTAATTGAGGGATGTAGGAGTATTGCCGAAATGGAGGTCTTTCGAAAAAGAGCAACTGAAGTCACCACCATTTGCGTTCACGCTTCTCCTAGAACTCGATTTCGCCGTCTACAAGCTCGAAATCGAAGGGATGCACCAGCGGATTGGGAATCCTTTAGGGAACGTGATATGCGCGAGATAGATGTAGGTCTTGGTGGAGTCATTGCCTTGAGTGACATAATGCTCGTCAATGAAGGAACTAAGCAAGAACTATTCCAGAAGGTTCAATTCGTAGTAGAGAGGTTCGTGAATCAATGATTATTGGTGTACAAGCCCCAGTATACCCTACCGAGTCAGCAGAAAAAGTACATGATTGTCTTCTGCACCTATTTCCTGGCACGAGCTTTACAAGAGAGGAGTTCAATGATATTCTGGTGATTCGAGCCGAATCCAAAGAGCGAAAATCAATCGAGTGGATGAGAACGAGACTTCATGAAATCAGAATAATAGATGCGGTTCGTCGAAGATTACTGTCCAACTGGAATGGAACTGAAACTTCTATCCTGCTAGACAAACAAGCAGCATGTTCCAGTCGCTTTAGACTCCTAGACGATGCAGAAGAGAGTCCCCCACTTGGATGCATTCAAGTGGTATTGAAGTTTGAAAACGAGATCGAGTTTCAGAACACTATGAACTGGCTAGTTCCTCCAACGGAAAACGGGCGGGTAGTGCATCTCTAGACAACCAGAGAGAATACTTGTCTAGTCAATCCACTATGCACTCTCAAATCAACCACGGTTTCAATCATAATGCCTAAGTCATTAATGACATCACGCAACTTCATATCACTACTCGCACACAGACATATTCGTCCTCCCTTGTCCAGTATTCTGTGCACATCCTTTAAGAAGAGTTCAACAAGCTTCCCAGCTTGACTTCCTCTGGTTGAGCTTGCTCTTCCATAAGGCGGATCGGTGACAATATAGTCACAAGAATCCACAGGACAACACCTAGCATCTCCTTGTACAAGGCTAGCTCTTATGCCCGCCGCATCAGCTAGGTTAATTTGTGCACCCCTCAAAAGTTTCCAGTTTACATCTAATCCTATGCCTCTTGCACCAATGAACACTGCTTCACAGAGAATTCCACCTGCGCCACAGAACGGGTCTAATACGAGGCCATCTGGCATTACTTGAGCAAGGTTGACCATAGCTCTCGCAAGTTTGGCATTCATCATTGAGGGATGGAAAAACTCTTTCCGACCGGGTTCACGAAGTTCTAGCAGTTTCCTCACCTTGGAATTCTGTGAAACGGTGAGCAGTTTTTTCTCCTTGGAACATATGACTAAGAATAGAATATCGGGGTCTTCTAGTGAAACTTCTGCTTGATTGTGTTTCAGAAGCAGATGTCCAATTTGGGCAGATAGCTTGTTAGTTTCTCTTTTCTCTGCCCACTTTCCAAGATGCAGAGTTCTGACGGCAAAAGTCTCTGATTCAGGAATCAAACCTACCAGTTTCTCTTGTGGAATGTCCCCAATGTGATGAAACTCGGCAATCACTTTTCCACTCTTCTTGACAAAAGCTGCCCTGTGAAGCAAAAAGTCTGTCAGATCAGATTTGAAACGGAACCTTCCTAGTTGTCCTGTCCATTCTACATGTATTCTCTTGCAATGTACTTCCAAGAGTGATTCTGTTTCTGCTTTGCCAAGCGGAACTGTCTCCCCGGAAACATATACAAAATAGTCCTGAATCAATCCAGCAACCTCAATCGTATACGTTATCTCCACCCATGAATGACCGCTGCATGTGACCATAGAGCATATCAAGCCCCATCCGCTTTTTTGCGGAAACCGGTGTCAGGCTGGTGGCTCCACCCAAATCCTCTAGCATGCGAATAATTGACTGGGAATAATCTCTTGTCAGCCCCGAGGCTGAATTGTACAGCGCATCCTCCAACATGAAGGTATCTTCCGACCATGATACGATTTTCTCAATGGTTGCTTTCTCTAGTATGTCACACTTGCTTAGGATGTTTAGCTGAGGGAGATTAAACCGGATTGAAATGGAGAGACCTAGGAGAGTCGAAGAAAGATACCCCTCTGGTGTTCGTGCAATATTCGAGTCGAGAAGATATACGGAGAGCGCGGGCTCAGTCCCAGTGAGCCCAGTTACAAAAAGGGGCCCTGAGTTTCGATATGCAAAAAGCTCCATCTGCCCTGGACAATCAACGATAACATAATCTGTTTCCCGTTCCAGCATATCATCACGGATATCTGGGAGATATCCGATTGCCATATCCATGGACGCAACCAGCGCTCCATTCGGCCCTAGGCCGAATTTAGTAATCACTTCTCCATAGTCAACATATTCTCTAATGTCAACATCGCTTGTATAGGGTGGAACATCAACACCGGGATCAAGGTTCACAACGGTTGTACTGATTTCTGTATCTACAAGCCACTTTTCGAGGGCCGCAGCAAGAAGAGACTTACCGGAGCCAGCAGTTCCAACTAGAAACACCAAGAACATATTGCTAATCTAGAACACAGAAACACGAGCACTCTTTGAGTCCTTCGGTCCGGTGAGTAACAAGAGGATGTCACTCAATAATGGGGAAAGACAAGTCTTATCTGTAATACATTCGGAGGTTGAATCATGGAACAGAATGAGGCGCGAAGACGGCTTGCAGAGGCAATGGCAGGAGAGATCTGTCTTGCTGAAGATGACCCCGGTTCGCTGATGCGACGGTGGCGTGACCATTTTCAAATCTCCCAAAAGGACTTAGCAGAGCATCTTGATGTTTCTCCTTCAGTAATCAGTGACTATGAGAGCGGTCGAAGGAAGTCTCCTCGTGTGGATACCATAAGACGTTTTGTTGAGGGTTTGATTGAGATGGATGCGGCAAGCGGAGGAAGGATTGCCATGGCGCTTGAGAAGCTCGTAGCTCCGGAAATTGCTTCAGATGCTATTCTTGATAGCCGAGAATTCGGTTTTCCTGTTCCCGCTAGACTACTTGTAGAGCGTCTAAATTGCAAAGTGCTTACTCACAACAGTCTTCTCGATCGGGATATCTGCGGTTACACTGCATTGGATAGTGTAAAGGCAATAGTATCACTCACTCCTCAGCAGCTATTGAAACTCTACGGCGGCACAACTCAGCGCGCCGCCATATTGACGCATGTTTCCACTGGCAGATCCCCAATGGTTGCAATCAAGGCCAGCCAAATCGGAACTTCCATTGCGGTCAAGCCTGCTGTGGTAATCCTGCATGGTGTTAAAGAGCTGGATCCTCTCGCTATAAAAATCGCTGACAGCATCCATATTCCTCTATGTGTATCAGGGATAGAGTCCGCTGATGACTTGGTGCGCGAGATTAGATCATTTAATCCTGTGATGTAAAGAATATGAAGGCGTTTCAGATGGAATATTCAATCCAAGTCAACGACCCCATACATGGTTTCGTTGGTCTGACGGAACTAGAGTCAAAGATAGTCGATTCCAGACCATATCAACGACTTAGGAGGATAAAACAGCTCTCCGGTGGCCATTTTG
The DNA here is from genome assembly GCA_964558645.1 of uncultured archaeon. Lineage (GTDB taxonomy): Archaea > Asgardarchaeota > Thorarchaeia > Thorarchaeales > Thorarchaeaceae > TEKIR-12S. The sequence goes on along the minus strand of CAZLEV010000016.1, from coordinate 35,379 downwards.
TCTATCCAACAGCGGAACACACCCGGTTCGGCCACTGTATCGGGGCGATGTTTCTTGCAGGGCTAATGGGAAATCAACTACTGCCCATGATTGACCTAGAAAAAGAAGCATTGCAGGAAATCCGCGTTGCCGCTCTCTTGCATGACATAGGACATGGCCCTTTCAGCCATGTTTTTGAGGAGGTTCTCGTAGAAAGTCGTGATCTCAATCACGAAGACGTTACCGAGTGGATTATTCGAGAAAGCGAGATTGGCGACTTACTAGAAGACGCATCTATCTCAAAGGCTCGTGTTGCAGACTTGGTGCGAGGTCGCCGTATTACAAAGACTGACGCAATAGTGAGTGGAATTGTTGCGGGCCAAGTCGATGTAGACAAGATGGACTATCTGATTCGTGATTCCTTCTATTGCGGTGTCAACTATGGTCTGGTCGACATTCATCGTCTCATCAAGAGTGTAGAGGTTTCAGATGACTACACAATCCAGTTCGACATCGCTGCACGAGGTGCACTAGAGTCTTTCTTGGTCGCTCGCTATGAGATGTTTCTCAATGTCTACTATCACAAGACAGTACGAAGTGTTGAGGTTATGCTTGTCAAGCTCATGACGTCAGCAGACGCTGTTCTATCATTAACCGCCTTTGAAGAACCGGAGCACTTCTTGGTTCTCGATGACCTCTCTTTAATATCCCGTGTTAGACAATTGGACCCTTCTATATCTGCTGAGGCTGGAGAAGCAGCCCGGATGGTGAACATGCTTGACTCTCGTACACTTTACAAATCAGCATTCGAGAAGGTGCTTCACACACAAGACAGATTCGTTTCAAAGATTCTTACGAAGAAAAAAGTTCGAGCCAGTATCGAGGAAGAGATTGCAGAGAGTGCGGATGTTCCAGTAGAAGACGTCATTGTAGATGTTCCTACGTTACCATCAGTGCCGTATAATCCACATCAGCTAGATCCGATGGAAATTGGCATATTCGAGATAATAGATGGAAAGAAAGTACCGCAGAATCTATCAGATTATTCGAATATTGCTGAGATGATGAAGGGTTACTTAGACGTAATCAGAGTATACACTTCGGATGCAAATCGACATAAGGTTGGACGAGCGTCTCGTGAGATTTTCCAAGAGGTGCCTACAGCAGCTTTGATTCATATGTAACTAATTAGGCTGCCCCCACTCCCTCCACTTGTTTGTCTATATTCAAGTCAATGCGATACAGCATGTTCTCTTACATCCTGTGTGGAGATTAAATAGTATCAGCAAGGATTCTAGGATAGCACACAAATCTCCCCGTGAGGCCATCCGATGAATGATGAACTGAATGAAACTCTTCAAGACATCAAGATGATAAGTGGAGTTGAGAATGTCGTCCTCGTACAACGTGATGGGTTGCCCGTTGCCAGTGCTGGGGTCTGGTTCAGCAAGGACGAAGTATTTGCAGTTGCATCATCAACCTGTGCTATCTTTGGGGTGGCCCGTCTAATACATGGGAATTTCAAGTATCTCCTTATGGAATCTGATACATCCAAAGTCTTTCTTGCTTCTTTGCCTAACGACGAGAATTACTTCCTCACAATCACAACAGCACCTAGGGTCAACCTCGCCGCGCTTTTCATTGAGATGAGGGCTAACCTCTCTCAAATCTCATACTTACTGAAACAGAGTGTGAACGGTCGTTTTCCACCACTGAGATCTTACAGCAACAACGAAACACAACAGATTCTCCAAGGATTTGCTGTGTCTGATGATGTAGGTACATCCTATTCCACCTCTCGCTCGGTAATATCTTTGGACAGGTCACAAGCATTGACTCTACGAAGTGTCCTCAGACAGATCCACGATAGTATTCCTGGAGTTGATTCGGTCTTTTTGGCACTAAATGGAGGCGTCAGGGTTTCTTTGAATGGTTTCACAAATGATCGGTTAGCTGCCATGTCATTTGCACTACATGACGCATCAGAGAGAGTCGTGAGAACTCTGAGAAATAGCTCACTTCAGACTGTGCTGTGTGAAACTGATAAGACGCGCCACTTCATCTATTCGGTTCCAAACGGTGTCTTCTCTCTCTGGGTAGACCGAGATAGTCAAAAATTGGGGCTCATGCGTCTGTTACTCAAACACTATATCTCCGAAGCCAGAAGAATCCTAGAAACTGCAACCATACGTCAGCCTTCTATTCCTGATGACCTGAAAGAACTTCTTCTCTCTGCTGGTCCCGAGAGAAGTCTTCTGTTCGCGGGGCGAGAACCGTGACCTATTCAATCCTCAAAATGATTGAAATCATGGGGAATGAGTTTCCGCTTCTATTGAACTCTATTCTCATCCGTATTCCCATAGTTGTCATTGGACAAGACATAGAGCTGATTGATGATGTTTCTAATAGCCTTACAAGTCTCTGTCCACATAGACATAAGATCATGTTCTGGCGGGACTTCACATCAGAAGCCGAGATATCTGCTGTTTGGGAAGAGGAAAGACACAACCACGAAGTAAGTAGAACTGTCGTATGCTCATTGGCTTCAAACTTAAGGCTTGCTCTAGACAGAATCGGGAAATTTCGTGCTTGGATTTTATCGCTGCCTTTGGGTTCCAAGGTATTCGGAGCTACAATCAACGAACGCGAAATTGGGGATATAGTAGAGCAAATTCGTTTACACTCTAAGAACTGTGGTATTCTGAGAGTCCATTCACCTTCAGCTCTAAGCTTTCATACTTCAGAACCTCCCGTCAGTAGTCTTGCTCTCGAGAAGGGGATTGTAGACAAGATACTGACACGAAAACGACAATCTCTGGAGCGAATCAAGAGACTTCTCCGAAAATCACTACGTGTAGTGGATAGCTCTGCAGGACTGCTGTCCACAGTACTTGCTCTCGATGACGAGTCCGATAAGATAACTCAAGATGTGTTCAGGGAGGAGATAAGCAGTTATGTGCATGCCGCTCGAAGGGCAGTCATAATCCTGTCCAGAATTCGATTAGCAAGAGAACTGGGCGCTCCTACAACCCTTACAGAACGCAATCTCATGGAGGCTGTTGGCTGGGAATCGGGAAACCTAGGCGATATGATTCAGCTCATTCGGGCAGAATGGCATGAGGATTTCTCAGATTGCGTCAAGACTGGCACACTCTCCGGACTTGGAGCTTGGGTGGACAGCATGTGGGGAACATAATTTTGAGGTGAAAAGAGTGATAATCGACTATGGCAACAAGACGATTGGCTTAAAGATAGTCTTCTTTGGGCCGGCAATGAGTGGGAAAACCACATCGATCAGGTGGCTCTTCTCAGCTCTAGAATGCGCAGATCGATTGACTTCAATCGAGAACACTGTCGGACGGACCATGTTCTGTGATTTTGGAACTATTCCCATACCACTAGATGATGTCTGGAATCTGAATGCACATGTTTGGTCTGCCACCGGGCAAGATTTTTACCGGTCCACTAGGGAGGTTGTCTTGGTGGGCGCAGACGGAGTAATCTTTGTTGCTGATGCTCAACGTCATCTCCTCAATGACAATCTTGCAAGCTGGAACGAGCTTATGACTTTGGTTGATGAAGGAACCGACCCTCTTCCGGTGGTCGTCTGTCTCAACAAACAGGATTTGTCTAATGTTATCGGTCAGGACGAAATCAGGCATTACCTGAGGATACCTGATTCTATCAGAGTATTTGAGAGCATCGCAAAAGAGGGATACAACATAATTGAGGCTTTTCGGTTACTATTCCAGAATGCCATGCGAGCAAGTGTCGTAGCACAACAGATGCAATGATACTATGCAAACCACGTCGGAGCTGCCAGGAATCCCGGCACTATGGGCAAAACCACTGAAATAACGAACTTGGCACTACTTAGCCACATTGTTCATTTCAATATTCGGCAAGCACAGCAAGGGGAGATTACACAATTCTTACGTCTAAAGACCTGATTCCTTTACACATGTGTCGGTTTTTAGTAATCAAGATGGCCACTCTGAAGCAATCTCAATACTGATGAAAGACTTTGATCTCTGGTACAAGCGTTTTAAGACTCACAATGGTAACAATTCCTGGTGTAGGTTCCACACCTTGCTTTTTCATGAAATCAGTCTGATCTTGAAAGGTTCCCGAGTTGATGATTCGGACTCCCCGATAGCTGTCAACAGCATTATGATGGGCATGTCCAAAGTGGACTATGTCCGGTGGCTCATCAATGACCATCCAATCTTTGTGGAGCGGAGCCAACTCTGTCTTACCTCCATAGAGCGGCGCCAGATGACGCTTTCTTAGCAGTTCTATCATAGAAATCTCTGGGTTCTTGTAAGAGGCCCCGGGAATCTGAGTGACAAGGTCATCTAAGGAATCGCCATGTGTAACAATGATATTGACTCCTTCAACGATAAGTTGGCTTGGATCTCCTAACATTGTTAGTCTATCTTCAAGGTCGTACAATGCAGGTGCAAACTCATTGGGGATTGGAGGTCTTGGAAGAGCCTGCCTGCAAGCATCGTGATTCCCTGGGATACAAAATATCTTGATCCTATCGGGAAGCCCCTTCAACTTCTCAGCCAGATAGGAATACTGCTCTGTTATATCATCAATCATAAGGTTGTCTCTTTGACCTGGATACACTCCTATTCCGTCACAAAGGTCGCCCGCTATGAAGAGATATCGTACATTCTCGACTACGCCCTTCTCCGAACTATCCACATCCCTTCCTCTTAGCCAGTTGATGAATCTATCAAAATCATCATCTAGAAATTCTGTACTGCCACAATGAAGGTCGGATATGAATACCGCATTCACATCCCTTCTGGCTCTCCGAGTGGCGCGAGCTGTTGGTATGTCGGGGAACAGAATGTCTTCTGCAATGAGTCTGCCTTCTGAGTCGACTCTTCCTGACACGCAAACGATTTCATCGAGTAGTAATGCATTCCCCCTTTCTACTAGAGCTTCTCCATTACTCCTTCTCATAGCAGCAGGAATGACACAAATTATGGAGTCCTCCTGGTCCTCCAGCTCAATCACAACATTTCGGGACTTCGATATGGTCTTGGTTTTAACGATGCCCATTACTATTTGAGTGGGTGCTTTCTGAGTTCGCTCTCCCCCTCTTCTGAGAGCTCGGTTCCGACTGGCGATGTGCCTCGCTTGTTTTGCTCTGCTGGGTGATACTGCCACCCGAGTATCTAACCTCTTTCTGTAGATCTTTTCAATTGCTCGATATCTGTCTAAGAAGAGCATCAGGAAGTCTTCAACATCACCAGATGACCCATATGAGTTACTTGTCAGGGTTTTGTTGATTTCATAATCCCACTTCAAGTCCCAATCATTTGATTGTGGTGAGACATCTTGCATCAATTGATATGATTGCCCTCCAGCTTCTGCTCCCCTGTCGGAATTGTCATCCACCTTGGAGAAGAAGCGGACGAAATCCTCGGTACGAACAACCGGAACGTCTTTGAATGCCTCTCTTCTTTGTATTATTTCATCAACCGTTTCATACGATGATGCACGGGCGACGACGTAGTCCAACGCATCTGGTGTCACCTGTAGGCCGGCATCAAGAATTCTGCGTAATACCTTGCGTCTATCCAAGGGCTTCAATGTTTCATCGGCTTCGTATTCATCTCTATCTCCTTTAAAATTGAACCCAATACATGATGTGCTCGGCTGACAATCATAATAAGACTACATCATGACTATTATTTGGAGCCATCATACTGCGGTGAAAATCATATGGAAACTAGGAAGCTTCAGCAAACTGGTGGGAGAACAGGTAGTTCCTACCTAGTAGTGCTACCAAAAGATTGGGTCTTGAGGCAGAATCTCGAAAAGGGCGATACTGTTATTGTGTCGGAGAAGGAGGATGGTTGTCTGATTATCGACCCAAGAATGCGCGAGTCGGATGAAAGCAGAAAAACGGAGATTCGAATCCAATCAAATTTGAGGTGGGGCATTACGAGCAAATACTTGCTCGGATTTGATGAGATTCGTGTTGTAAGCGATGAACCCATCACAAACGAACAAAGAGAAGAACTGAAACGCATCATCAAGCGCTTCGTCGCTCTGGAAGTCACTGATGAAGAAGACCAGATGCTGCTCATCCAGTGCCTTGTGGATCCGTCTACAATCCCTGTTCAGAAAGCAATGAAACGAACAAATCTGATAGCGACCAGAATGCTTCGTGATGCTCTGCAGGCATATCTCGAAGGGGACGGTAAGCTTGCCAAAGATGTTGCAAATCAGGACGAGGAAGTTGACCGCTTATTTTTCTTGATAGTCCGAGAGCTACGATCTGCAATTCAGTATCCTAGCATGGCGGACAAGATGGGGATTGCTCCTGTCGAGGCATTGGATTATCGTCTTGTAATTCAGTACATTGAACGAATTGCGGATCTTGCTGTGGATATAGCGGGTCTAACGAGCCAACCCGTTCCCAAACAACTGGCGAAGGAGATTGAATCTATCAGCGGCACTATCAAGGAAATGCTGGCAAAATCTCTCTCCAATCTGTTCAGATTTGATTCTGATAAGGTTGCATGGGTCATGGATGCCGAGAAAGAGATGTTGGTGCGCATAGATGCAGTTCGTCACCACCTCGTATCCAAGGAAGAGCAGCTCTCTCATACTCAAATCTTAGATATATTGGCACGAATTGGAGAATCTGCAAAAGACATAGCAGATCTCGCTCTACCTAGAAACTAATCTATGCTTTCTGAATAACAACGGTATGTTCGGTTTCCGGGAGTTGGTGCTGTGCTGCTTGACAGCTCGGCTGCGTTCTCTCTAATACTCCAATACCATAGCGATTACATACCGATTTCATTGTAAGGATGGCAGTTCTAGTCCACCCTGTCACATCCAGCATTTCTACCATCAAGAAGTCTTTTGCCATTTGCCGGAAAGGTCGGACAAACTCCAATGTAAGAATTCTCCCAATCGACATGAAGACATATCGTCGCTTCCAGTCTTTTGAATTCGCATGAAGTAGAATCAGCCGTTCAATCGCATCAGGTGTGCCCATTGCAGCCAAAGCGTGGACTGCAACAAACCAATCTTCGACATTCTGGGAATCGAGCAAGGCATCACACAGTTCCATTGCCCCCATTTCTCTTCTTCTACTCAGCTCAATTATTGCTGGTTCCCGGAGAAGAGAATGGGCTTGTTCGTTTTTGGCTATTGACCACAACCGCTGGCTTTCAAGATGATTTTCTCCTTGCGTATGCGAGGTTGTGTCAGGAATCACCCTTGAAACCAAGCATAGATGTTGGCGGTGCATGTAGTTCAGTGTGGACACCAGTTATTAAGGTCGTAGAATCTATTCTCCTCCAACAGTCTATAGTAGGACAAGATTGATTGCCAACAGCCACGAACAAGAAACGAGATACAGAAGATGCGGAGGCTAGGATATGGTCCACACAGAAGATGAACAGAAGCTCTTTGGAACATCGGGAATCAGAGGTGGATTCGAAAAAGTGAATCCGGCCAGCTCGATGAATCTAGGCCGTGCACTTGGCAGTACTCTCAAAGGAAGCGGCGTCGTTGCGGTGGGCACTGACGCACGAACCTCGCGCGTGATGCTCCATCACGCCTTCGTATCAGGCCTGCTGTCCACGGGTGTTGATATAATCGACCTCGGCATAGTCCCAATGCCGGCAGTTGGTTTCCAGAGTTCTATTGATGGCATTGACATAGGCGTCGTGATCACGGCGAGTCACAATCCTCCTTCAGATAATGGGTTCAAGTTCTTCAAGCAAGGGCGCGAGTTCCTGAGAGCAGAAGAAATCGAGGTTGAGAACTACTACTTCGACGAAGAATTTCTTACTGCAGATTGGAATCTAATAGGGACGAAGACTTCTCACGATACACGCACATCATACATGCAGCGAATCAAGAACATGATACTCAATAGAGGCGACGTCAAGGAAAGCTGTAAGATTCTTGTCGATGCGGCGAACGGCGCTGCATCCAATTATACACCTCACCTTCTTCGTGATTTGGGATTCTCGGTCTTGACAATTAACTCCCATCAAGACGGCCATTTTCCTGGTCGGCCTGCTGAACCATCTCCGCACAATCTAGAGTCCACCATGAATATGGCTGCAGAGTCTGATTTCGGAGCGACCCTCTGCCATGACGGAGACGGGGACCGTCTTGCAGTAATCGACGAAAGAGGGCGCTTCATTGATCAGAATCGAATCATTGCTTTGTTCGCGAAGTATGAACTAGAAGAGCGAAACCAACGAAAGGTTGTCGTATCAATTGACACTTCGAATGTCATAGACGAAATCGTGAAGTCTCTTGGTGGAGAGGTGATACGTCGCCCCCTCGGGTCTCTCCAGGAGGAGCTTGCTCTGCGATATGACAAAATCGTATTCGCTTCTGAGCCTTGGAAACCCATATTCACCGAGCTTGGGGGATGGATGGATGGCATTGCGGGCGCTATACGCTTTGCCCAGCTCGTTGTCAATGAGGGTGAAGGAAGCTGTATTGAACTAATGAAGCAGATACCTGAGTATCCCATGATCCGTGACTTCATTCCATGCTCAGATTCGCTGAAACAGCAATTCATGCAGACTATAGGTGAAACCCTACCTGAGAAGATATCGAGTATCAGTCAGGTCCTCAAGGTCGATGGCATACGGATTGAACGGAACGATGGTTCATACCTCTTGGTCAGAGTTTCGGGAACAGAACCAAAGGCTAGGCTCTATGTCGGTGGCAAGACCCAGCAGTCCGTTGATAGACTGGCCGAGATAGCCAAGAAGACCATGAACTTGACACTTGAAGAGTTGAAGGAGAAACAGCCATAGTTTGTGATCAAATGGGCCACTATCTAAGATTGTATCTCTGGCATCAAGGCGTTCACAGGTGAGAGCCTTTATCTTCACATACGGCTCTTGCAAAAACTTGCCGGGGTTTCTTACAACAAATCATTTTCTAATCACTGCGTAGAAAGCCTCACTGTGGCTGAGCGTGATGCCTCAGGACACGCACAGGAGGAGGAAGCGCGGACTGTGGGAGGGATTCCATCCTGATGACCACGGACAAAGCCCCTGTTGACTCAGTGTCCTTTGGGACTGCTGAGGGCGGTGACGCTGACAGGGGACGGGTGGAACACAGAAGTTTCAGACGGACGAGCTCACTCAATCTGTCAGAAACAGTCTATCTGGAAAACTCGCAGACTGATGAATGTCAATCCAGCGGGAAGCATTTCCATGCTGATGTCAACGTAAGGCGGAATATCATTGAAGTTGATAATATTCAACCCAGTGCCAATGCTGGGGGGCTCTGGCCTTCACAGAATAGTTGTGCAATAGAACGAAGACGTGGTTTCTCTCCGAAACTTTGCAGGCAGCCTGAGAGAGTTTCCACGGGATCGAACATAGCTATTTTGATGCCAATGGTTCTTAGTTGGACATACTTGGACAGGAGTCCAGAGCATGAAGGGAGCCTGTGTCAAAGTCATCTGTGTATGGCGAGCCAAGCACAGAAGCAGATGGCGCCGGGGAAGGGATTTGAACCCCTGTGCCCGTAAGGGCAACGGTTGTCTCGTACTAGAAAGTAGTTCGAGACCGTCTCCGTAGCCGCTTGGATACCCCGGCTTGAGGAACTCCCTACGTGCTTCCGATATAACGTTAATGCCTGTGCCAACCCGTTAGATCATCAGGCATAGAGCTAGAACAGACAGACCATAATCGCATAGACCGGCTCGAAAACTAAAGAGGCAATGCTTAATTCCTATCGACCGTTCATTGCAAGTTGGACAATCTTGTCCAACTTCTACACTGCTGTCTGCTATCTTCTATTCCGTAATAATCTCTGGATAGATTCTCAGGGCATTTCTTGCAATCTGATTTCCGAGTTTGTTAGAAGGATTCTTCCATTCTTCGTCTACCATCGAATCCCTTCCTTGGCACCACTTCTTCTCGCGAATCACCCCCATCGCTTCTCATTTCCGATGAGGAATCCTGTCTTCTTGGTCTTGTGCTCCGTTAGTCTACGAATTGATGTTAAATGAAAACAGAAGGATGTTTCTCATTCAAGAAGCAAATCCAGCAAGAAACTAGAGAGAATCTTCGTTCTTATTGAGGAATCGGTGGAACTCAACAATCCACATAACAAGAAGAAGTGCCCCCTGAAGGCTGTAATATTGAAGCACTCAGTGTCATGAATAATTCCCTTTCCCAAATCCTGTCGATAGGAGTTCTCAGTAACCAATCATGCAACCCCCTCCATCAGATTCCCCCTTGGAGATCAAGAGATGGACGCGTATACAATAAAGTAAAAGACAAGAGATTGTAACGGTTCTACACGCAAGCCCTTTGCCTAGTTATATATCATCAAGATACTCTGATTCAGGTGACGAAGAAAGGAGCGAGAAAGAAGTGACAGATAGGCTACTAAAGACAGTCTGTGCAGGTCTGGGTTTCGTTGGAGGTCAAGCCCACGTCCCATCCTTCAGGAAGGTGAGCAATTCTAGGTTGTTAGGTGTAATAGCAAGAAAGGGGCGAGAAAGCGAGAAAAAGGCTACCAAACTGAAAGAGAAGTATGGAATCAGAATCTACTATGATTGGAGCGAAGTATGTACTGATCCTGAGGTTAATGCTGTCTGTGTTGCAACACCGACACCTTATCACTATTCAATGGCCAAAGAGGCACTCGAGGGCGGAAAGCATGTATATCTAGAGATGCCTATAGCACCCGATATCAAGGATGCAAGAGAGCTGGGTAGACTTGCAGAAGAGAATGGGCTGATTCTGATGCCAATCCTGAATTTCAGGAGATGCCCCGGGTATGTGAAAGCAAAGGAGCTCTTTGAAGATGGAGCAATTGGCAGACCCATAGCAATCACCTTCAGGGAGTTCATTGCGGCTGAGGACTTGGCCAAGCAGTGGCCACTCTCATCATGGGCTTGGGATAGAGAGCGGAGTGGAGGTTATCCAGATTATACTTTATCCTTGTGGTCTCTGGATATGTTTAGATGGTTCTTTCATTCGGAGATTGAGAACGTTGCGTGGGCTGCCAACTATCTGCCCATTGAAGGTATTGATGATTTCAAGGGATATCAGACTGTAGGTGTGATCAGGTTTGAGAACAACGTTGTCGGAAAACTCATGTATGGCTCTTCAGTTGCGAAAGGTCAAGATACAAGCAGGTTCGAGATTTTTGGCAACAACGGAAACACTCTTCGAGTTGATTGGAATAACAAAGTAACTCTCATTGGAAAAGAAGACGAAATAAAACACTGGAAGCTCGAGCTGAAAGGCCCTCGTGTCTGGGGGCATAGACAGCTCATCCACCATTTTGTACAATGCTGCATTGGAAAGCAAGAACCCGAACTCGATTACAGAGATGCTATTGCAGCTCAGACGTGGGCAAGCAAAATTGTGACAGATCCAATCTAATACGCACTGTTTCATCTAGAAGAGAAAATATTGTTTCCCTTATGACGGGGCGTTGGCACAGTGATGATAGAGAAAGTTAAGGAGATAGTCCAAGAGCACCCTCTTGTAGATGGCATTAGGATAGCAGACAGCAGTCTAGAAGTTGGACAATCTTGTCCAACTTGCAATGAACGGTTGACACTGGAGATTTCATGGGATATACGCAGCACTTCTATCCGTCTTGCGGATTTTGGAGCGTGGGCTATGTATCGCATTATCTAAGCTGGAACAGTCATCAAGAGATCTTTGTTTATCTCCTCGACAAAGAACAAGATTTGGTGCGGAGGACGAGATTTGAACTCGTGAACTCCTACGAGACAAGGACCTAAACCTTGCGCCTTTAACCTGGCTTGGCAACCTCCGCTTAGTTCCATCATGGAAGACGGTTTCGATATAACGATTTTGGCAACACGAAACTAACTAGGCTTTGTCCCCCAAATCTTCAGGGGGGGATTGTGCATCAGTAATCCATGTCACAATGTTTTTATTCACCTCAGATGTCGTTCGCGAAGTTACCCTGCTGAGAGTGGGATATACCAGAAGTATTATTGCTGTCCCATTTTTGAAACCAGGTAAGAGCGTGATGAATAGATATGTCTTCCAGAAGTCGACAGGCAGCTGCAAGAACCAGAGACAAATGGCGCGAGAAAACATGGTATCAGATTCTTGCACCCGACTATTTCGACAGCAAAGAGATTGGCCGAACGCCAGCTGGAGATCCTGACCTTCTAATTGGCCGAACACTACAACCCACGCTCTATGATTTGACTGGAGACTTCGACCAGATTCATGTGAAGCTCAAATTCAAGCTATTTGAGGTCAAGGGACAACAGGCGAACACAGTCTTCCATGGCCACGAATGGAGTTCAGATTACCTTCGTGGACTTGTCAGAAGAGGTACAACAAGAATAGACTGGATTGGGCCCATACTCACAAGAGACGATTATCTAATGCGAATTTCCGTGATAGTGTTCACTACAACCAGAGCTAAGACCAGTCAAGAACATTCAGTCCGAAAGGCAATAGAAAAGGTCATCCGCACTCACGCGAAAAAGCATACCTTTGAAGAGTTAGTGCAGAAGGTTGTTCTAGGCGAACTTGCAGCGGAGGTAAATGACGTTGTTAGGGTTATTATACCCATTCGCCAGTGCGAGATTCGGAAGAGCAAGGTGCTGAAAGGTCCTGAGGAAGTCAAAGCAAGAAGGACAAGGCTACGAAGGAGCTCGTCAGACAAGGGCAAGTGACCACCGATCGGATACTTCAGTAGTCCTTTCATATGAGTGAAGAAATGCCATCAATCAGTATCTCTCAAGCTTTTCGAGGGATTGTAGGAGCATAAGAAGAAGATTGGCAAGGCGGGTCAGTGTATCAACATCATTCTCCCTCTCAAGAACCTCACTCAAGGCGCTTAGCTTCCTAATTATGCTCACTTGCAAGGCTGAGAACACAGAGCCATCTATCTTCTTCTCCAGAGAAACACTATCCGTTCTCTCCTTGCCCACACGTTGATTGCATGTGGTACAGAATATCTCGTTGCCTGCTTTCATGAGTGGAGAACCGCAGTTAGGACACGGTTGTGCGAGCATGGTGGCTCCTCTACGCAACAAGTCTGCCATTCTCTTGACTGAGAAATCATCCTTATCGTTCATGTGACACACTAAGATACATGATGCAGGAACTGAATATAAGGAGTAATGCCGATCCAATGCTGACCCAATCCCAATGCTGAAGGGACCATGCCAAAATGCCTATATGCCAATGAGAGTTCAGGGTCTTTCGTTATTCGCACTCTATCAGTGCGCAGAGACAATTCCGAGGTGAGTCCAAAATGGACCCCGAAGTACAGAAGAGCATTGACCAGTCCAAGCACCTACTAAAGCAAATATCCGAGGATTCTTCGGTTCCCAGAAACATACGGCGTGCGGCTAATGAAGCAATAGCCGTTCTCGAAAACGAAGATGATTCGCCAGCCGCAAGGGCGCAGAATGCGATATCCATGCTTGACGAGCCCAGCCAAGACCCCAACTGTCCAAATCACGCTCGGACAAAGATATGGCACGTTTCCAGTCTTCTGGAACCTATACGGGACTAGAGAGGCTATCTCTCTTTGATAGGGGCTGTTGGTTCCTGTTAGAGGAACAAAAGGGGCCGTTCATTTAAGGATCAGTGTTCATTGATGATAAAGGCAAGAATCAGAGGTATCTATTCGCACTCATTGACCCAGATAATGCTACAAAATCACTTCGAGATGGTCCAACCTACACCCGAAGTCGCGAGACGGTTTGGTCTACCTTTTAGAAAAGAGATTCCAGATATCGACATCTGGGACCGGAGCGATCTACAAGGTATTGTTGCAATCGCATACGAATCGATACTTGATCGTCTGACGGAAGTACTGAGGAGAAGATTGGGCTGGGTCGTCATACGGACTCCTAGAGTTGCAAAGAGCTCGATCTATCGTGGCATCATTTTGGGCAGAGATGAGAAGACCGGCCAAACTCGGGTAGATTTAGGTTCAGTTTCTGGTCTTCTTCCTGAGAGAGGTCTTCGGCGTGGTGCTATAATCATGGTTCAAGTTAAGGCTCATGATTATGGACGGAAGTCTCCCGTACTCTCTTCGAGCATCACTGTTCCTGGTCGTGCAGCAGTTCTTCTTCCGGAGCCTGTTGTCAGACTCAGCACGAAAATCAAAGACTCTGAGATGCGAAGAGAACTCACTGTTCTGGGCAAGAATCTGAAACGACACACAGATGGATGGGGGATTCTTTGGCGTACTGCAGCTAGGAATCTCACTCAGGAGGAACTCCGCCTAGAGGTTGAAGACCTTCTTGACGTAACTCACCAGATATATAGTAACTATAATGACGGAGAGCGTCCGGGACTGCTTTTCGAGGGTACAAGTAACGCAGACATAGAATTCCCTGCAGAAGTGAAACAAGCTTTGGACGAAACGAGGTCCAAAATAAGGCCGACAATCGATAGACATCATTATTACAAGAGTGCAGGTTATGCGTCCTTGGTAGATTTTGCAGAATCAATAATTGAGGAGCGGCCAGAAGAACGGAGATACATAACGGATAAACTGGAAAGAGTTGTCGAACTTGACTTGCCTAGAAAGGGTGATCCAGTAAACATAGAACACGTGAAGCTCGATGGACGTAACATTATTCTATCTCGTGGACGAGTTGTTAGTTCAGATTCATCAGGATTCTCTATCAAACGGCAGTTCCGTTACACTAATCGGAAGCTAAAACTCAATGAGGATGTTCCCGACGGAGTAGATGTGCCACGAGATGAAGGGGACTATGCCATAGCCAAAGTAGTGCCTGGTTCTCTCACACTTGTAACTGACTATTACTCACGTAAAGGCACACTGAAAGGTACGTATATCAATGTGAACACGGGTGTTGAGGTCTATCCAAACAACGGAGCAAACCCAAGTCGTGTAAGATATCTGGATCTTGAGATTGACGTAATCAGTCTTCCCGGGGACGGCAACGTACGGATAATAGATCAACACCTGCTGAAGCGAGCAGTTCAGAGAGGGTTTATCACCAAAGACATGGCTCAAATGGCTAGAGAAAAGGCCCAATCAATCTACAAAGAAGCTGGTGGCCTACAAGAAGAGCAGCATGAGCTGTAATCTACTGTTCATTGCCAGCAAGAGTTTGAATCATTCTTACAGACAAGTCCACAGCACCCATCAAGTCTTCAATAGTGGCCATGAAAGACTCGATATTTCTATGACAACGGATCCACAGTATCAATTGTTTGCCTTTTCTTTGCGATTTCACCATCAGGCCGTCTGGAAGTGGTACATTGTCCGGTTCAACTGAAGAACGGACCGTTTCTGCATCCTCCTTGGACTTGAGATTCAATCTGATTTCTGCTCTCAATGCGTTCCCTCCCTCCCAGACGCCGAGTTCAGCAACACCTCTCCTACAGTGTGTCGTATGATGTCGATTTTCTCATCTATCCGTAAGGACCGGTAGGATGTAGATACAGACTCTATGGCCGCCTCATGCAGCCTTCTCATGATTGTTCGGAGACTACGCTCTTCTCTCTTCCACACCAAATGGGTTTCATTCCTATTTCCCAATAACAAGAGATCACTACGAAGCATTCCATTCTGAGATACAATCATACCAAGCGTCGGAAGCAAATCAGATCCAACATTCACCTCCAGCTCCACCACGTGACTATCAGCAATATTCGATTTTTCGTCGATAGCTGCGAACATCTGTGGTAGTGCGTCCAATGATCGCTTGCTCAGTGATAGAGATTCATCAATCAGCATTCTCAATTGCTGAGCTCTGTCCCCAAAGCAGATCGCTGCACCCAGACCATACTTGTTCCGTATCCATGCTACCTTGATAAGAACCATCATATTCGAGAAGAATCTCATTGGGCCATTGCTTTTCTCATCAGGGAAAACCAAATCCTGCCCGAACACCTCGGAAATCAGTCGCGAATCAAGCATAGGAATCAGATTCTCACTAAGGCTCTGCTGTTCATTAGGGGTCAAGTCAAGAATCGGATTCCCTCTCTTGCTGAAAGGAATGTCCGCCTTGTCTAGCATTTCTTCGCATGCCACTCTGTCACCACTAAGCTGCGAAAGATACGGAAACATGCTGTATTCGAGTGATTCAATGAGGGGCAGAAAATTACTCCCGAACAACAAGAAACCCTTTCGAATTTCAGCAACTCCCTGTTCTCTGCAATGGCTAAGAATATCCTCAGCAGTTTCCTCTTTCCGACTTCCAGCCAGGGTCCCAGCTAGTGCCAATTTCAACTCGGTTCTACCAACCCGCAGTTTCTCCAGTGCCAGAGCGTAGGCTGCTAGTGTTTCTTCTCCCTGCCTGCCAAGTGCAATTGATGAAGAATCTGCGCCTGAAACCCCCATGACAAAACCCTGATTGCCTAGGTCCAGATTCTCGTCAGGATTTACTCCCACAATTGCCAATTTACATCGAGGATGCGCCTCAAGAATGGTTTCGATCCTCCTCGCAGAATAAATGGGTTCTCCATACTTAATATGAAAAGTGCCCTTCACTCTTAGCATTGCCATAGAAAGCAGCACGCTCGCCATAATACACTCGGGCATAGGTGCTGTCAGAATCACCAGACGCGAATCCCCGTCCAAGTCTACTTCATCACAAGCCTGCCTAATGGCTTTCAATCCTGGAACATCAAATGCAGCCTCTTTCATCTTGAGGCTGAAAAGCTCAGCGTTTATGATAAAACTATCTCAGCAAAACTGCGGCTTGTTCTGGAGAGTACTTCCAGTCAGCTGGAAGAATCTTTCTCTTCCTGTAGTACTTGGAGAGCCTATGAATCTTGCTTTCAGTCAACTTCAGACCGCGTTTGGAAACGTAATCTTTCCTATTCTCCTCTAAGTGTCTTCGAATGATTGCAGCTCTTGCAATCAGATTCCTAAGGTCTTCAGGCACTCTTCTCTCGAGTTCATTTTCCCTGATTATCTGAAGGATTCTTTTGCCAGTGATAACCTTGACAAGAGGAACACCATATTGATCACGAAGAATCATTCCAATCATACTTGGCGTATTGCCTTCTTTTGCAAGTTCGAGAACCTTTTCCTCAACCCAATCTGCATCCTTATCCATCCATTCTGGGACACGAAGTGTTGAAGGTCGCTTGCTTCCTGATTGGCCTTTGCGCCTTGTGTGCATTCTTGCCATGAAAACGGCTCCTATTTTCTGAGATTCCATGTACTGCTCGTTGGATGAATGTGAGCACGGAACTCTTAGTTCACCCACAATAGTCTTAGGACCGAACTACGTGAAACCGTGATTCACATTACGATGCCTCAAGATAGTTGCTGAATCCTGTGGTCTGCAAGCCTTCACAGCCTGCCGTTCGGACTCTTGCACTTCTATAGCATCAACAGGTCGCCCTAGAGAGCGACTCCTTTCCTCCGCTCTTAACAGCGGATATAAACATTACCTTGTGTCTAGTGATATCTTCCTCTTTCACGAATTTGTTCCATTCTGGATATTGCTTCTTCAGCATCTTCTCTCACAGTGACTGCATATCCCTCCAGAATCCTTTCCAGTAATTCATCTTGGTGAGCCCAATGTGTAGTTTCAAGGGCTCGTCTGATCAGATGAAGATCTACTCCTTTCATTTCCACGTCTGCATTCCATTCAGCCAATCCAAAGTCAACAAGCCAGATCTTGTCCGAATCATCCACTATCACGTTACTTGTGGTAGGATCACCATGTACCACTCCCCCATTGTGCATCAAACCTATGAGCTCCCCGAATCTCTCGAATAGCTTCTCGGAGTAGTTCAGGGGTTTCTCATCAACTATCAACTTCAACTGGTTTCCCTCGATGTAATCCATAGTTATCGAATAGTTCAGCAAGTCTATGGAATACACGCCAGGCGTTGGCACCCCAAGTCCGCGAACGAATGACAGCATTCTACATTCTCGAATCGTCCTTGATCTTCTGAGTGCAATATCAATCTCTTCGAGAAGATATGGCTTCGCAGATCTGGTCTTCACCACCAAGGGCCGATTCCACTTCTTCACGAGAAAGATGTACGACTCTGCCCCCAGAGCCCATATCTCCTGCTTCACCTCATCCCCCTCCATAGTATATCTTGCTCATCAGTTCTCCACTTGGGTAGTACAGAAGAATCTGCTATCGGAAGTCCTCCTCCGGCTTGATACTGTAGAATTCCCGTCCAAGCTATCATTGCACCTTGGTCACCAGCGAGAGCAGGGGACACTCTGTGGAATTCTACTTTATGTCGATTGGCAACTCCAGAAAGAATCTCTGCAAGCCTCTTGTTTCTGGCAACGCCACCTGTTAAGAGAAGCTCATTCTTCTTGGTATGCGCGAGTGCCCGTTCTGCGATCTCTGCTAGCATTCCAAAAGATGTTTCTTGGATGCTGTAGCAGATGTCATCGATGTTCTCACCATCTTGGTAGAGTCTCCTGGCAGCTGTCAACATGCCCGAGTAACTCAGGTCCATACCTTTCACAGAATATGGTAACAAGTGATACCTATGGCCCAATTGCGCTCTCTTCTCGATATCAGGTCCTGCAGGAAACCCCATACCCGCCAATCGTCCAAAAGTATCCAGCATGTTTCCAATGGCTATGTCAAGGGTTTCTCCAAAAGTACGAAAGCGTGCTCCTGCATATGCAATTATCTGAGTGTTACCGCCAGATACATACACGGTGACAGGATCTTGAAATCCAGATTCCATGCAACCAATCTCAATGTGGGCAACACAATGGTTCACTCCAACCATTGGCACAGCGAGTCTTGCAGATAGTGTCCTCGCCATTGTCGCTGTGGTTCTAAGGCATGGACCCAATCCCGGCCCTCTGGAAAAAGCCACAACATCAATCTCTTCGTAGTCAAGCCCTGCTTGACGCATCGCTTTAGATACTATCTGGGGGCCGAACTCCGAATGGTGTCTACTTGCCTCTCGTGGGTGAATCCCTCCCTCTTTCGGAGAAAGCATATCCCATATATTGGCAAGGACCCTGCCTGTGTCATCAACCACACCAGCTCCAAACGAGTGAGCAGTACCTTCTAGACCTAAGCATATCATTGAGCAGTTCAACCCTGTCTATTTCTCTCAGCTTCACCCAGAATCTGATTTTCAAGCTCAATTACTCTTGTGTTTTGTACACTCTTAACAACAAAGGGTTTATAATCGCCTCACAGGGCCTCCTCAACGAGGAAACTTAACGTGTCCAGCGAGAAGATGCCAATCAAAGCTCTGGAAGGCAATCTAAATGAAACCGTGTCTATTAAGCTTAAAGACCAGAGGATCTTCCGAGGAAAATTAACACGTTGCGACATGTACATGAATCTAACACTTGCTGATGCAGAAGAAGTTGAAGAAGACAAGACCATTGCCAAATATGGACAGATTCTAATCAGGGGGAACAATATTCTCTGGATTCAGGTTCCCGAGTGAACATCCTCTCACGACGCCATCTTACCTGTCTATCTCTCTTTGATAGCGTTCGACCAAGCGAACTAGTTCTTCCTCTCCCATCTTTCGAGCCTTCTCACGAACCCTTTTGACAAATTCGTTGAATTTCTGTTCAAACCTCTTTCTGCTTATGAATGCAAACTCATCCACTCTCTGCAGTTCGACCGAATTCCCATCAATAACTGGGATCATCGCTTTGATAAGTTCCTCTTCAGCCAAATGGGAAAGGGGCGTATCTACTATCACAGCTCTTATCTCTTGCTCTATCAGTATTCTGGCGGTTTGTGGTCCCCCGCCACTGGCATCCTCAAATAAGACGATATCTCCCTGTTTCAGTCCTACCTTTCGTGAGTAGTCTATGATACTCTCGCGTGTGAAATGCGGCAAGTTCTTTACTGCAATCATATCGCCCCGCATTTCAAGCTTTTTGACACCTTTTAGTCGCCGAAGTCGCTCCTCCAATTTCTTGTATTCCTTACGAAGATGCCGTACCTCGTTCTGTGCCTTTCTGAGTTGAGTCTGCTTCTTTGCAACTTCTCTATCCCTCTTGACTTTCCAATAATTCTGTTTATTCACAATCTCAAGACTGTATGAGAGTTCATCTTCTTTGAATTGAAGATATTCCACAAGCCTTTCCAAGTCTTCTATTCTATCAGTCAGCAATTCATTCTCTTCTTCCAAGCCCTCCACTTTCTCTTTAAGAGAATCATATCTCTCTTGAGTAAGAGGTTCTTCCTTCTTTTCCGGAGGCGCGGTAGGTATCTCAAAAACTTCTGCCTGCTCTCTCACAAGGCTAGCTATTGCCTCATTCATCGGCATTCCCTTCAGAACTAGTGCTTTCAAGTGGTCGCGCTCAACCGGAATCTGCTCTTCCCGTATCTTGTGATCTATCTGTTCAAGCTTAGAGAGGACACTCCTGTACGCATAGACTGCAGCTGTTAGAGCATCACGTTCATGAGCATTTCCAATTTTCAATTTGTCTGAGTACTCTCTCGCTAGCTCTTGCTTGTCAGCAACTGCAATGGGCTTGTTCGGCTCATAGATTTCTGTGTTGAGGGTGCTTGCTATCTTCTTCACTTGATGCGGGACAGGCGTTGTGTCTGTGGCCACAACTATGGGTACCCCGTGCTCATACACTCTCCTGATAATGTCTGCCCTGGTCAATGCTTTCTTGCTTTCAAGCAGATGCACCTTCCCTCTAAGGGTTAGAAGACATATGGCTGCAGTAGTACCAGGATCGACGCCGAGAATGAAGTAACGTGGAGATATCTTACTAGGGACAGGTCTTGGTTCAAGTGGAACAAACTCGGTACGTTTTCTGATGGGTGAAACTATTACATTGAAGTCCCCGCCACGTTTTGGATCTATCATCCCTCTGATTATTGGCAATGGCGCATAAGCAACTATCCTGGCACTGGAGTAGCCGAAATCTGAATGACGCAGATGAATATCATACTCAATATCGGCTCTCTTCAGTTCAGACTCAATATGGCGAGTCATCTGCTGAATCTCTGAATGTATCTTTCGTCGATATCTGTTGGCACTCTGTCCGCCTTTTCCCATCTTCCTGCCACGGGTGACCTTGATCTCAGTCTGTTCGCTAAAACACTCTAGCGCGTAACCCACTCCCATACCAACCAACATGGCAGCAATGCGAGCTGCTTCTAATGGCCGAAGCTTACCTCTAATTGGGATATCATGCTGTCTAGCCAGAGTCTTCAGTCTAACTTGCTTGGGGGGAACACCCGTTACTTGTACAATTCTTGTTTCGTGAGGAATTCTCTTCACAAAGCGGAATACTGACTTCGCATCTGGAACTATCTCGAAGATGTTATCAGTGGCTATGTAGGTTGGTTTCAACTCACGTATCAGTCTAATCAAATTTCTACGAGATAGGCTGGAGTATTCATTTAGAACTACTCCATTTCGCATAACAACACATGCGTATTTTGACCGTTTTCTGGAGCGAGAGCTATGTAGGGGGAGAATATCAAACCCGATAACCAGATCGCTATCATCGCCCATGTGGCTCCGCACTCACCCAAAAAGCATCAAGTTCGCCTATAAGCATTAACATGAGACCATCAAAAAACACTAGACTGGTTCATACATAAACAGCAAGTATATTAAACCCTTAATTGAGCAACACAAGGCAACCCATACGAGGTGTTACAACTGTCAGAAACTCTACAACTCAACGAAGATGAAAAGATTTTACGCATCGGCCGCGCACTCTCGTCAGGCACAAGGCTAAAGATTCTAAAACTCCTCCTCAAGGGGGAGAAAGACGTGACAAGAGTTGCACGACATCTTGGCGGAACAGAAGCAAATGCCAGTGCTCAGATTAAGATTCTTCAGGAAGCTAATCTTCTGGAATGCAGATATGAACCAGGTCAGCACGGACTGAAGAAGATTTCGCGGACCAAGGTAAAGCGGATAATCATTGACTTAGAATAGCATTGATCTTTCGGCACTATAAAGGGGATTTGCTCACCTTCGAGATAGATAGACCTTCCATCTATCTATCCTCCGAAGAATATTTTCGCTCTCTTCAGGGCGAATTCCGCGGTTTCCACGGGCCTTCAGGAATTTCAGAACAATATCCATATCGTTCTCTACCTTGGGGCTATCAGGTGTTACCAGAGATTTCTTGGCTGCTTCTAGCATGACAGCTATTTGCTCTGCAGAAGAAACCCCTTCTCGAATTTCATGAGCAATTGGATCCAGTTTGGTTGCTGCACTTGCTGAAATAGACTCTTCAGTGCTTTTGTCCTCTATATTGTTTCCTGATCTCTCGGCATCACTGATACCAGAGTCCCGATCAGAGATATCAGATGAGGCTTCCAATCCGGATTCTGTCTTCGTTTCCGCTGATGAATCCACTCTCTCCGCCTTTTCGCTTGAAACTCTTGAGAAGAGCCCTTTGGTAACGGGTGCTGAATCAGAAGGCAAATCCACCGAGGCCAAATCAAGAAGTCTACGTAGTTGGGACAACTGGTCAAACAGCTCCACCAGACCGACTTGTAAGTGGTCTATGACCTTCCTGATTTCCTCATTTCTTCTAGTCGGCATACTTGCGACCTCCAAGTCAGTGATGAACCGTCAGATGGAAGAAACATCTTGGGTTTTTGACTCTTATTCATGACTCCCCCTTACCTATCTGATTTCCTGATCGCTTCGGTTAGACTTGAAGGACCATCTCTCGGTTCATACAGACGCCTTCGAACTTTCACAAAGGTTGGGACTGAAACGACCTCTCCAACGAAGAGGGCCTCGCCCACCTCAAGCGAAGTAATAGCATCGAGGGATGCACGGTCTATCCCCTCACTAGTTCTGCCAATGTGTTCAAGATCATACGGATTTGTAGTGCGGAAAATTGCCTGATTGCTACATTGGCTCAGTACCGTAGTAGATAGTTTGACAGGTCTCTGAGATACCAAGCAGAGAAGAGCGAAGAATTTTCGTCCCTCCCTTGCAATTGTTTCTATCTGATACTTCGGAAGTGCTATCTCATGCCTACTCTCTGGACAGAACTGATGGGCCTCCTCAAGCACCAAGAGAAAGGGTGGAATTCTTTCATTGCGCCGCAGATAGAGCAACTGATTTGTCAGGTACGATACTATGATTTGCTTCTTCTTCAAGGAAACAAAGTCACTCAGGTCTATCAGAGTGAGCTTTCCTGGCCGGACTATACTTCGAACATCGGGAACTGGCTCTTTACCAAAGAGTCTCGTTTCATCTAAGTCAATAAGCCAGCCAATAAGCGCCTCCTTGGTGTTCTTGTGGATGTTCTCGTCTTTACTTACACATTCTATTACGTCACCCAACGTGTAGTTCCAGTCTGAATCTCCTCTCATCTCAGAGATTACTCTTCGAAGGTCACGAACCTGCGCAGAACTCATATTCGAGACCATGGACCGTAGCCCCTCTGCACCAATTGTCTTTGCAGGTATCTGGAACTGTACTCCCCTGATGTAATCGACCTCAAAACCCGCTTCGTCTACACCCAAGTCCTCCTTTTCGACAGATTTGAAGTACGAGTATTCTCCATGAACGTCTATCACGACCACACCTAATCTTCCGTGATTCTTACTTCTTCTCAATATCTCTTCTAGTAGAACAGACACGAAGTAGGATTTTCCGGCCCCACTCATGGCCAATATTGCAAGATGCTTTGATAGGAGCCCGTCAATACTGGGCATGAAATCAGCCTCATGGTGACCTAACCGTCCAAGACACAAACCGTTCTCCTGATCCAATTTGAGGAAAGCTGATAGAATGTCTTCATCTGCTTGTCTCACCACAGCTCCGGGGGAAACCGCAAAGTACGGTCTTAAGGTCCTGTTCTTGCTCCAAAGACCTGCGACACGTACATGAGCGATGGTATACTGCCATCTATCAGTGGGAAATATAGACCTGAGGGGCTCTCCCCTGGACTGATACTCTCTCACTGCTTCAGCATGCTGGTAGTATCGATTAGTTCTCACTAAGTCTTGTACCTTTGCAATGATCAAGCCTGCCTGTGTGGCTACGTTTACAAATTCGCCCCGGCGTACAACTATCTTTTCCGAATCCCCTTCAACCACGAAACTGAATTCCATAACATTTGGTGAAGAGTCTATGCACACAACTGTTCCTAGCCTACTAGGTGTGGTTTCTGTCATCTATTTCCTAACCCCCAAAGGGATTCCGTGATCTCCGCTTTTCGAGCGAGCTATAAGTTAGTCCAGATAGTGCCATCAGTCTATCCACAATAAGACTGGTTTCATTGTAGGTTATCCTAGCTCTTGCATCAGCTTCCAAAATAGGGGTTGGAATACCGTATTCGGGATGCTGCCATGAAAGAGGCAATATTGCTGAGAGGGCCTTATCAAGCTGTTTTCTATCGAACGCTCTATCCCCCAGTAGTTCAACCCTGATGGGGAAATCTTCCTTGGCTGTCTTCAGATAGGTGACCCAAATCGATGAGGCCCAGGAGTAGAGTTCTTCCAAAGAATCCGTATTCTGTACAAGCTCTGCTGAATATCTAAACGCAAAGGTTCTCTCACCTTCTTCTAGAAATGTGTCAAGCAAATCACAATCGCGAGAAATCTTCAACAACCAACGATAGTCAATTCCCTGCATCATCTCAAACAGGTCTGGTTCTCGCAAAACATGTGGGAGAATATCACCCAACATACTCACGACTCTTGATGAGCGACTGTCCTTTATTATACCCGCCACCAGACTCTTCTTCTTGCTGGCCTTGTTATACAACTGCTTGTACAACGCAGTGACTTCCTCGAACTTCTCATACACTATCGAAGCATTTTGCGGACGGTCCCGTGGATGAAAGAATAGACTACCATCAATCAAAACCAATTCTGCTTCATGTTTATCAATAACATTCAGTGCAACTCGCAGTTCTGTTGCCAGTCTTTCCAAGGATGCAAACTGGTCCAGCTCAGGCCCTGAGAACCGCTGAGTGAGTGGAATTATTTGGGGTTCAGGAAATGCGTCTGGGAAGAAATCGACATCAAGAGTACCCCTCGCCCCAAATCGAAAGACGACTGCAACACCTCGGGTGAGCAGAAGATCCATCGATCGGAAGCTCTTCCTGACCAATCCCCCATCAATACCCACAATCTTCAGACCGTCAAGTCTTACAGGTTCGATTTTTTTGACGAGTTCAGACTCTAATGTATCCCTAGAAATGGCCGGAAATCTGGCTAAATCAATCGAATCCTTTAACTTGGCCATGACTGCCCCGAATCGTCTTCTTGTCCCCTCAACTCGTTCAATCTCTTCGACTAGTTGAGATAACATGCGGTCAAGGTCCCGATTCAAGTGGATTCCCTCTTCTTGTCTTGTATTGCACTGCAGCCCTAATTAGCCCCAAGTATAGGGGATGCGCTTCATCGGGCCTCGACTTGAACTCTGGATGAAACTGCACTCCAATCCAGAAGGGATGGTCCTCGATTTCAATTGCATTGATTATCGTCCCGGTCATATCAAAAGCTGATATGACCATGGATTTTATCTCCATTTTGCTGATATAACGTTCAATCAGATGGTATCTATGCCTGAATCTTTCTCTCACGACAGTTTCATCATATAATTTGCTTAGGTGGGTTCCCTTCACAATTCGGACTTCGTGGCCCCCAAGACGCATTGTCCCGCCTTTATCTTCGGTGACTTTTTGCTCGTCCATCAAGTCAACAACAGGATAGAGACTGTCTTCATCGACTTCGGTTGTATTTGCACCTTTCCACCCCATGATATTCCTCGCAAATGCTACCGCTCCCAATTGTGCACCATAACATATTCCAAGGAATGGAATCTTTCTTTTTATGGCCACCGCCGCTGCGCTTATCATTCCCTCTACACCTCGATCTCCAAATCCAGGGGTAAGTAACACCCCGTCGACATCCCTTAGGTCTTCAGTGAGGCACTCCTCGTCGCATCTAGCTTCAGTTTCAATCCATTTGATGTTGACTCTACATCCACATACTGCACCGGCATGAGCCAAGGCCTCATTAATGCTCTTGTAAGAATCACCAAGCATTGTATATTTGCCTGGCATAGCAATTGTGACATCTTCTGACATCTTCTGAAATGAATCAACGATTCTCTTCCACTCTTCCGTCTGTGGTGTCCTCGTTTCCAATCCCAGATGTCTTACCAGAATGTTTCCCAAGTCCTGTTTCTCAAAAGACAGTGGCAATTGATAGATTACTTGGATGTCTGGATTTGAGATGACACACTCCTCCGGAACATTACAGAACAATGCTATCTTTGCTTCTGCAGCCTCTGGTAACTCTTTCTCTGCCCTACAAATAACGACATCTGGCTGAAGTCCCAAGCTTTGAAGCTCTCGAACACTGTGTTGGGTCGGTTTTGTTTTGAATTCGCCCACAGAACTCAGAAACGGTACAAGCGTAACATGGACTAGTGCAACTCTTTCGCGTCCGATTTCCCTGATCAGCTGACGCACCGCTTCCAAGAATGGCATAGCTTCCATATCCCCCACCGTCCCTCCAATCTCGACAAGTAGCACGTCTGGCACTGCATCTTTCGCTATGGTTTCCCATATTCGTTTCTTGATTTGATCAGTCACATGCGGTATTATCTGGACCGTTCTCCCCAGAAAGTCTCCCTTTCTCTCTCCAAGAATCACTGAGGTATAAATCTGTCCTGAGGTGATGTTCTGAGAGGGATGTGCATTCATCCCTGTAAATCGTTCATACGTTCCGAAATCCAGATCTATTTCTGAGATATTGAACTGAAAATCATCAACTGGCCTAAATGTCCATGTCTGATCAGTAACAAAGACCTCCCCATGCTCTATAGGATTGAGAGTTCCGGGATCAATATTGAGGTAGGGGTCAATCTTCACAATTCTTACAGAATAACCTCTGAACTGGAATAGTTTCGCAATGGAGGCCGTGGTGACCCCCTTACCAATGCCAGATAGGACACCTCCAGTCACAAACACAAGCTTGGTTTTGCTTACACTTGAACTCACATAATCTGCCTCGCTGATTTCGTCTAACGGGACAAGAAGCACAATCCTTGGCGTGAACCTGTGGCGGAGTCGTATAAGTCATTCGCTATTTCTCTTGGTCCAAGTACTGGTTTCGAACCAAATTGCGGTCGGCTCGTCTTCTTGGAACGATCGTCGCTGTCCTTTATGCTCTGGCTTTTACACTTCCGATGACACTACAAGAGCCGGAAAAGGAGTCCCTGCCTAATTGAACCACATGAGTTGAGTATTCTGTGGTGAAGATTGACCAGAGCCTGTAATCTATCCGCGAGAGAGAAAAAGAGAAGAACGAGAGGATCCGGAAAGACCCTCTCGAATAGGATTACTCTATCCTTCCGTTGACTAGTGTTTCTACAACTGTTGGATCGGCCAATGTTGTAGTATCACCAAGGTCATCGATTTCGCCTGCGGCAATCTTCTTCAGAATCCTGCGCATGATTTTCCCGGAACGAGTCTTTGGCAGTGCGTCGGCAAACTGAATCTTCGCAGGAGTTGCAATGGGGCCAATTTCCTTTCGCACGTGCTGTTTGAGTTCTTTCTTCAGGTCCTCGCTCTTGTCAACACCCGCCTTCAGGGTGATGTATGCGTATATGTCTTCACCCTTAATCTCGTGGGGGAATCCAACAACTGCTGTTTCTGCAACGGCTGGGTGCGAGACAAGCGCGGATTCAATCTCTGCAGTTCCAAGTCTGTGACCTGACACCTTGAGCACATCATCGATGCGCCCCATCACAAAGTAGTACCCATCTTCATTGAAGCGTGAGCCATCACCGGTCATGTACATAGGCTGTCCTGTTTCGGGATCCTTGTACTGTGACCAGTATGTGTCAATGAATCGCTGATGGTCACCATATACAGTTCGCATGAGACCCGGCCAGGGTTTCTTGATACACAGATAGCCTCCTTCGTTCGCGCCCACAGGCTTACCCGTTTCATCAACGATTATTGGATCAATGCCGAAGTATGGGAATGTGGCACTACCTGGTATGAGGTCGTCAGCCCCAGGCAATGGTGTGATAATCACACCACCAGTTTCGGTCTGCCAGTATGTGTCAACTATTGGACACTTCTCCTTCCCAACCACCTTGTAATACCAGAGCCATGCTTCAGGATTGATTGGCTCGCCAACGGTACCTAGGAGATTCAGCGTTGAGAGGTCATGTTTCTCGACCGGTTCGTCACCATAACGCATGAGCGCACGAATAGCTGTTGGGGCTGTGTAGAACTGATTGACTTCCCATCGCTCCACTTCGTGCCAGAATCTATCAGGCTCAGGCCAAATGGCACCCTCATACATCATGGAGGTCGAACCTGCACTCAGTGGGCCATAGACGATATATGAGTGTCCTGTAATCCAGCCGATATCGGCAGTACACCAATAGATGTCGCCTTCGTGCCAGTCGAAGATGTTCAGAAATGTATGAGTTGTATAAACCATATAGCCGCCAAGTGTGTGAAGGACGCCTTTTGGTTTACCAGTGGATCCGGAAGTGTATAGAATGAATAGAGGATCTTCGGCATTCAGCCATTCTGCATCACACTTGTCATCGACCTTCTCGTATTCATCATGATACCAGACATCACGTCCCTCAGTCCATGGCGTATCTTTGCGGTCAACCCTGTTAACCACAAGGACCTTTTCCACTATTGGGGCTTCTTCTACTGCTCTATCTGCATTCTCTTTCTGATTGATTATCTTACCACTACGGTAGTATCCATCAGCTGTGACAAGCACCTTGCCCTCGCAGTCGAGGATTCGGTCTTTCAGTGAATCAGAGCTGAAACCACCAAAGACAATGCTATGAACTGCACCAATTCGTACACATGCAAGCATGATGATGGCCAGCTCAGGAATCATGGGCAGGTATATTGTTACTCTGTCACCCTTCTTCACGCCCAGGTTCTTCAAGACATTAGCAGCCTTGTTGACCTCGCTAAGCAGCTCTTTGTAAGTATATGTCTTTGAATCATCGAGAGGTTCACCCTGCCAAATGAGGGCCACCTGATCCCCTTTTCCCGTTTCTACATGCTTGTCAAGGCAATTGTAGGCGAGATTAGTTACTCCATCCTCGAACCAGGTGAATCGAGCCTTCTCGGGATCCTTCCAGTTGAACCCCTTAGTAGGTTCCTTCTTCCAATAGCACAAGTCTTTTGCAATTTTCAGCCAGAAATTGTCGGGATTCTCTATAGATTCCTTCCACAGCTTCATCCTTTCTTCATGGCTCTTTATGTAAGCCTTGTCAACGAAGCTCTTGGGAGGAGAGAACCGTCTCTCTTCTTGGCTTGTTACTGTGATTTTCTTTTCGTTACTCAATGGTGGTCACCCAGAACCATCTTTATCGATACTTTGAGCCCGTCGTTAAACCACAGATTATAAAGATTATCCAAGAGGTGGGCAGCATATCTCGATAGCGGACATATTCTGTCTGTACCCACAAAAGTAGGGATGCCACCACCAGAAAAAAGGAAGTGGACAGGTCGCGGGGCTCAGACCCGGACCTGTGTTCAGATCAATTAGTACCCTTGACTTTCATGATGATTGTGAGCAAAATGGCAAGGATAGCAAGAATCCCCGTTACAATGAACGCTAGGAAATAGCTCTGAGTGAGATCTACAAAAGACCCGGCGACAAGAGCACCTAGCACTCCAGCAATTCCATAAGCCGTGAAGACGACACCATAGTTCTTGCCCACATTCGCAGAGCCGAAATAGTCAGCTGTTGCCGATGGGAACAATGCAAAGTTGCCACCAAAGCAGAAACCGACAATCGATGCAATCACCGTGACTGTCATCCACATACCTTCCGCTTCCGGAAGCGTGACGACATATGCGAAGCTGAACATCGAAACTGCAAGTATGAGGAACATAAGCATCATGGTCCTAACACGGCCAAGCTTGTCTGATGTAGCACCCCATACTATTCTTCCAGCCGCATTGAAAATGGACATAATTCCTCCAATTGCAGCTCCCAGCCCTAGCAGTTCAACTAATGGGTCCACCTCTGCAGCAGCACTCTTCACGTTGCCAAGTGTCATGAGGCCTGCTGTTGCAGCGAATATGAACGCGAGCCAGAGCAACCAGAATGTCCCGGTTCTAATCATTTCGCTAGGCATCATACCCTTGCCCGAACCGTCAGCTGTGGTTTCTGGTGGAGTCCACCCTTCAGGGGCCCATCCTTGAGGAGGTATTGTGAGTACTTGTGCACCAGCAATGACCCCAACTAGGTAGATTATGCCTAGGACGAAGAATGGCGGACCTATTAGTCCTCCCGCGGACTCAATAAGGTATTGCTCCACATAGAGGAAAATCAGTGCACCTCCACCAAATCCTGCAACCGCAATTCCAGACACGCTCCCCTTCTTATCGGGGAACCATTTTACAAGAGCTGCAATTGGGCATACATAGGCAAAACCAATGCCTGCACCACCAATCACACCGTAGGTAAGTACCAGATACAGAGTTCCCATCATCTCATCGAGAGCCAACATGTCAACAAGCGAAGCTAGCATATAGCCTAGGCCCAGGAGGACGCCTCCAACGGTGGCAACCTTACGAGGACCTATCTTGTCTTGCCAACGGCCTGCAAATACCATAAACACTGCAAAGGATGCCAGACCTGCCGCAAAGGGCCACTGGGTATTCAAGACCAGCCACCCATAGAGCCCTCCTTGTGACATTGCAAGCTTGAGAGCATTCTGAAACTCAGACCAGGCGTATATGGTACCAAGGCATAGTTGGACAATGATTGCACCAAACATTACCAAGTAGCGATTTCCAACATTCTCGGACATCATGTGTTCACCTTTCGAATGGCGAATGTCTACTCTCGGCCAGAGAAACGGTACTAAAAGCCTTCCGACCGTCTTGACGGAAATGGCACTCTCCGTTCTTTCGAACCACTTGCAAAGCTCTATATGGGCTAGGCGTTGGACGAGTCATGGCACACTAGGGTGTTTCTAATGACGAAGCAGGACTGGACTGAAAAATACAAGAACAAAGTGCTAACTGCTCCGAAGGCGATCAAGAAGATTAGGCGCGGAACGAGAATCTTCCTCGGTACAGGGTGTGGCGTTCCTTATCATCTGGTTCAAGAGCTTGCCAACCATGCTGACCAAATGGCAGATAATGAAATCGTGCATCTACTCACACTTGGTGACACGCCTTCTGCCGATCCAAAGTTCCAGGCCCAATTTCGACACAATTCGTTCTTCATTAGCGAGAACATGCGTGAAGCTGTTACAGAGGGAAGAGCTGACTACACACCAATCATGCTCTCTGACATTCCACGTCTCTTTCGATCACGTAAGATGCCCATTGACGTTGCCATGATTCAGGTAAGTCCCCCAGATGAACATGGTTACTGCTCTCTTGGCATATCTGTGGACATCACGAAATCTGGTGCAGAGAGTGCAGACATCATCATCGCTCAAGTAAATGAACGTATGCCCATCACCCTTGGGGATTCGTTTCTCAATGTGCGCGATATAGACTATCTAGTTCCATTCACAGAGCCATTACGGCAGTTTGAGTCAGTCGAAGTTGATGAAACAATTGACTTGATTGGTTCGTATGTTGCAAGACTAATAGAGAATGAATCGACGCTTGAGCTCGGTATCGGAGCACTACCACAGGCAGTCTGTAATAACCTCATGGAGTCGGGTGTGAGCGACTTAGGGATACATACGGAGATGTTCAGTGACAGTCTTATTCCTCTTATCGAACAGGGCGTGATAACATGCAAAAAGAAGACCCTTCATAGAGGCAAAGTCATTGCAAGTTTCGCTATGGGTTCTCAGAAGCTATACGAGTATGTTCACGAGAACCCTCTGTTCGAGTTTAGACCCTCTGAGTACGTCAATGACCCATACATCATCGGTGAAAACAACAAAATGGTGGCAATCAACTCCGCACTCGAAGTTGACCTCACCGGTCAAGTATGTGCAGACTCAATCGGCCATAAGTTCTACAGCGGCATTGGTGGTCAGGTCGATTTCATCAGGGGTGCTTCACGTTCTCCTGATGGTAAGGCGATCATATGCATGCAATCGACCGCCATGAACGGGAAAATATCTCGAATAGTACCTCGGCTCAGTGAGGGTGCCGGTGTTGTAACAACTCGCGGTGACGTTGACATCATAATCACAGAATATGGGCTTGCATCATTGCATGGAAAGACCATAAGAGAACGAGTCCTCTCGTTGATTGCCATTGCCCATCCCAAGTTCCGAAACGAGCTTCTCGAAGCTGCAAAGACCATGAAGTACGTCCACGAGGATCAAGTACCATTTCTTTCCCAAGGAACATACTTTGCATCGGAATACGAAACACAAGAAACGTTCAAGGGTCCGGATGGACCTGTCACAGTCCATTTCCGACTCATCCGTCCCGATGACACCGATCGTATTAAGGAACTGTTCTATGATCTATCCGAGGAGAGCATCTTCTTCAGATTCTTGACCCCCCTCAGAAGCCTGCGTCGACAGACTTTGCAGGAGTTCTACAACGTTGATCAAGACCGCGACATATCTATTGTTGCAGTTGTCAAACCTGACGAGGACGAAGAGGCTGAGCGTATTATAGGGGCAGGAAGGTATCTGCTGAATCGCAGCACGAACGAGGCCGAATTTGCCCTGCTAGTTCAGGATGAGTACCAGGGTAGAGGCATAGGAACCTTTCTCCTGAACCAGCTCATGCGTATTGCTAAGAGTAAGGGTGTAGAGGCTTTCATAGCCTATGTTCACCCGCGCAATCAACCCATGATTCGCTTTCTCCACAAAACCGGTAAGATTATCGAGAGTCGGATGAGCATGGCAGACGAGGAATACGTCTTCAAACTGAACCTGTAGCAGCACCCATGTCCAAGTCATTCAAGTCTGGACATTGGACCGCTCTTCAGGCCCATCGGCAACAAGCCCCAGGCAATGCGGTCTATCCATCTAACTCATCTCTAGGTCGAAAGCCCTCTATATGCGCCACTCGGTGCCTCTTCTTGAAGGCAACTAGTAACGGTACAGCAGTGATGTTCATTGCATCTCTGACCCCCTTCGTCTTCTCGATGTCGACCATTGCGAAGTAGACCCTTCGGTTGAACTCCTCAGCAAGATCCTCAAGTATGGGCATCATTCTTCGGCAATGAGGGCACTGACTTTGATGAAAGAATACGATAGCAGTCCGTGCCTGTCTGATGCAATCTATGTAATCCTCCCCAAGATGGTTTACTCTTCCTTTCGCAACCGAATTTCCCTTTGTCTTGTCCAACTGGGATTCCAATCTTCGAGCAATGGAATCAAACGTTTCTTTTCTATGAGGATTCACACTCGTCGCCTGATTCAGACACACATGATGTATGTTAGTATACAGCTTTCACGCAGAGGAGTCGGAAGGGGAGATGGTGGGCCCGCGGAGATTAGTTCCAGCAGAGGGGAGTCCTCTGCGGATTGAACTCCGGGCCTCCGCCTTATCAGAGCGGCGCAATGACCAGGCTATGCTACGGGCCCGTTGGTGATTCGAAATCGATGTCACTCGGAATTCGATAAAAAGGTTGTGACTAATCGATCTGCTTCAGCATGGCTATCATCTTGATTGTCAGGTTCTTCATATGGACTGCTATCAGAGCCGTCTTCTGGTCAGTCTGGAATCGATATAATAGAGTGCTATGTGAAGAAAGGATTCTGATCATTGGTCACGGATTAGAAGTGGAAACTGTTTTTTGCATTGGACTCATTCCAGAAACTGGAACTATGGTGTCTGCTCCGAAGTAAAGAAGAAGGTCTGTGTCCTATCAGGGCCGAAAGATGAAACGCTGATTAGTGGAGGCTTGGCTACATGTATTTCCTTTCAGCCACGGCCTCTTTCCAGCTATGCAACGGGCCGCTGATTGTTAGTTGGACCTCAGATAGTCCTCCCAGCAACGGCACTGGGTTGTTCTGTGTGACTGTCAAGGATATTCCTCGCCGCATTCACATCGGCATGAATCTGTTCCCCACAATGAGGGCAATAGAAGAACTCACCGGCCCGACACTCTGTTCGGGAGTCTTGTGTTCTAACTCTGAGTCCCTTCTCTCCGCACACATGGCATTTGCGTGATGTCCACGCAGGACTCACGGTCCATATCCCGCCCCGACGATGGCCCAGGGTCTGCCTCATGTAGCGGATGGTTTCAAGCACCTTGGACCATAGATTGCTTGAGAGCCTCCACGAGAGTGTGCCATAGCCCCCGGGCGGTTTGTAGTTCTTCAGATTCTCGAGATAGAGTGTTTTGACGTCGTGCCTCTCACAGAACCAGACAGTGGCTGAAGCAATCTGTCGGGTAATCTCCCGATCCAATCGTCCAATCTTCTGCCAGATGGCTGTAAGATGGCGTTCTTTCTTTCTCAGATGGCCGGGCTTCGGGTGGTCCTCGCCATGTTTGCCCTCCCAATTGTTCTGCATCAAGGCGATTCTCGATGAGAGATGTCTTGTCTGGTCCCTAAGAGCGTTTCTCTTTTTCACAAGACCAAGAAAGGAGAGCATTTTGTCAGTGTACTCGTTCTTACCATTCCGTACTGAGAGCACTATTGGCACACGAATTCCTCGGTCCGCGCCGGCACTCCTGTTATAACGACGCTTCCCCAGCACATCATCAACCATCTCACGGGTTGGAGGATGGAAGGGAATCTGTAGGGTGACCCGTTGGTCGCGAAGAAGGAGCCGCGGGGGTCCGCAGGTTCGAGACTTCCTAAGACGTTGCACTCTCTCTTGCAGTTCTGCAACCTTCTCAGGGTCCACATCCTTGCGGTTCTTCCACTTCACCAACTGGTAGGTGGCATGCTGAAGCTCGATAGTATTGACAAGCTGTTCGTGTTGATCCTCGAACCTCATGGCCCGAAATCGTAGCTTCTTGGCTCTCAGATGCTTTCCCTGGCGCTCGGCCTCTTCAGCCTTCATCCGGTCCTTGGTGGCCGCCCGTGGGAGCCAGTCTAGAAACCGGAATCCAAGGGCCTGCGTTCGGAAGGGGGAGCCCTGATATCTCTCTCCCTCCATGGGCTCAGGAAGCTTCAGGAAGAACAGCACCTCGTTCTCCTTCGCCAAGTCCTGCGAGTACCAGTACCCCTGACCCGGAGAGTTCTCTGTGCTTGCTGAGAAGTCCTCGGTGTGGGAGTACATCCGCGGGACCTTGAAGGGGTAGCCCTCCGTGGTGAACTGATGAAGGAGGGCCTGAACGGAAGCCATGGTCTCTGAGCACTCCGTTTCATCCTTGACGCACCGTCGAACACGGCGCCGCTGCGATGGTCTGGAACCAAGGGGCTCGCCTCGCTCGGTCAGGATGTGCTCATCGAGAGCTCGACGGAGCTGCTTGAGGACAGACAGGGCGTAGTAGTACCCTGAACCATTGTTCTTCGTGCTCTCGCATCTGGAGCGCACATCCTTGATGATATCCGAGGAGATGTACTTGTTCTTCAGTAACCGCAG
>CAZLEV010000015.1:0-62138 GCA_964558645.1 uncultured archaeon | reverse complement strand
TTTAAATGCATACACAGACATACACAGAAACTGATGGCGATGAGCTACAAGACAATCTCCCTCTCCGAGGAGGCATATGAGGTCCTCAAGAACGCCAAGAGGGGCAAGGAGAGCTTTAGCGAGGTTGTCATCCGCCTGGCGAAGAGGCGGTCACTGGAGGACTTCGTGGGATGCCTCCCATCAGAGTCAGTCGATAAGCTGTCAGATGCACTGGAAGTCTTCCGACGAGAACGCGGCAAGACATGGTCTGAGAGTATGGAAGAGCTGACCGGGTGAGACTACGGTGATTGCAGACTCCTGTTTCATCATCGACCTCATACGAGAGAGCCCTTCTGCCCTGAAGAAGCTGAAGGAGATTCACGAGAGCCGCCAGCTTCAGTTCATCACAGCCCCCACCGTGATGGAGCTGGCAGTGGGCGTTGAACTGGCTGCCCTGCCGGAGGACGAACACAGGAGAGTCGATGAGATTCTGACCGGTTTCCAGATCCTTCCACTGGACTCGATTGCAGCGTGGCGTGCTGGTATCGAGATTGGTCGATTGAGGAGGTCTGGGAAGATAATCGACCCGATTGATGGACAGATTGCTGGAATTGCTCTTCGGCACGATGAGGTGGTCGTGACACGCAACACGAAGCATTTCCAGTTCGTCGAAGGATTGAAGGTTCAGTCGTACTAGATATACAAAATCCCACGTGGATTGCGTACCTTCTCTTGTACAATCACTCTATCTCTTAGCATAGTTATCAAGACTGAGTGGACGTTAAGACTGGGCAAGACTTCAGCGAACCATGAGACTACGCGCAACGATGACTGTCACTCCCCATATGCATCTTTATATCGCTCAGCGCCCATGAGAAAGTGAGGACTGGCGTCAGTGACCACACGGACAATCTCGGTCTCAGAAGAGGTCTATCAGTTACTGGAGAAAATGCGGCTTCCAGGGGAGCGGCTCGATGACACCATCCTCCGTCTCTGTGGTGTGAAGCCTCGCGGTGAGGCCTTCGAGAGGGCCCTTGACGAGGTCGTGAGAGAGGACAGAGATCTTCTGGAACGACTGGCCAAGTGAGGCAACATCCGAGGCCTTGAGATTGCGCTATCTGACCTTTGACGAGGTTCTTGCTATCCATGACCGGATGATTGGCGTCTTTAGCGGAAATCATCTGCTTCGAGGAGTCAGTATTCTTCTATCTCAAGGTCAGGAACTCGACCGAAGTGCTTGGTATTCCTTGTGAGCAGGGTCTCACCATTCACCAGTGCGATGGCTGCAATCATGGAGTCCTCAGGGTCGATTGGTTGCCCTTCTCTGATCAACTCACCATGGATTCTGCCACCGCGTGCGGCACACTCAGCATCAAGCGACAATGTACCCCACGACTCTAGCACGTCCATGATCTTCTTCTTCTCTGCTGCAAGTTTGTCAGTGAGGCTGATTCCCACGAAGAGCTCAAACACTGAAGGCGATGAGATGTTGGTGGCGATTGCCTCGGCCTCGAGCATGTTGACCTTTTTGACAGCACTCTCTCGCCCCCGCAGGAGGTCGATGATGAAGGAAGTATCAAGGATCATCAGTCAGACAGCTCCGTGGCCATGTCGGCGAGTCGCTCTCTGCTTCTGGCCCTGATTGATGCCACCGCTCTCTCGATGACTTCGATGTCCTCATCATCTAAGACCCCGGCAATCTCACTGAGCCGCTTCCTGCCAGTCAGTCGGTTTATCGTGTCACTGAAACTCTCGTTAGGTCTCTTGAGGGCCTTCAGTCGTGCATAGGCCTCATCTGAGACCGAGATCGTCTTGCTACCCATGACTATATGTATACATATATGGGCTTATAAATTACACAGCGTGACTCCAGATGCTATGTTCGCTGCTACTTCAAGATGCAGATCGTCCCTGCATCGGAGCTGGAAGACGGTCCATTTCGAAGACGTTCTGGAGGGGACATCAGGAGACTCATCACCCCTGCCGAACCGTTTCTCTTCCGATTACGCATCGGCGACTATCGAGCGATCTACTTCGTGGTGGATTATGATGTTCGCGTCACTGAGATAATCCACAGAAGTAGAGACTACAAGTGGTTGGACTAGTCTCTGCTAGATGGATAGGGGCATGGGTTGACAGGTGTCAGTGCAGAGGGAATTGGCTCCTCTCTGATTCTCCGATGTCAAGTCTTTATAGCAGTCCTGCCTCCTTCTCTTTGGGAGTCTAAGATGAATGAGCTAGAGAGGAGAGTCTTCCTTGTTATCTGGATACTCTGTTTCATGTCTGTGATCGCCATCCTGCCGTATGTGTTGACAACGCAGGGAGAACTACTCGCACTGATTCCTATCCCCCTGGCCCTCTTGCTGCCCCTTCAGGTTCTTGCGAATGGAGTCCAGTTTGCAGTCTTTATCTTTCTGGGGCTGAGATTCTCAGAGAAGGTGGGACTCAGAATACCGATATTGGAGAACATGTTGTCCTCTGAGAGAGAGAATCGATACCTTGGAGGGCCACTCCTGATCTCTCTGTTGTCCGGCGTTGTGACAGGCCTTGTGATTTTTGTCTTTGACGTCCTACTCGCACAGACGATAGGCAACATAGAACTTCTGAAGCCATATCCCGGTCAGGAGACACCCCCACTCTGGCAGACCATTCTTGCGCTCCCCTATGGTGCCACTGCAGAGGAGGTGGCAATGAGACTCTGCGCGATGAGCATCTTCGCATGGGTCTTCTTGCGCATCAAGCCGGACGACGACGGGCGACCTACAGCTGCCGGTATGTGGTTGTCAATCATTATCGCGGCAGTATTGTTCGGCGTGAGTCATCTACCAACAGTTCTCTTCTTCGCTGATCTCTCTATAGCTCACATCCTTCGGATTGTGTTCTTGAACGCCATTGGTGGGATTGTGTTTGGCTTCATGTTCTGGAGGAGCGGACTCGAGTATGCTATGCTGTCGCATTTTGGCATGGATGTAGTCTTGCACATTCTATTGCCTCTCTTTATCTAGATGAATCGAGTACGTCTCAGCAGTTCTCACTGAGAATCAAACACTCCTATATTGCTCAGACAGCATGCTTTTTGGATTCCTTAGGGGATGATATGATGCTATTTCCGGCTTTCAGAGGTGTGAGGAAGGATGTCGCGAAACGGTCTGACCGAGGATTCAACGGCGCGCTCATTCACGAACCCCCTTACCATACTTCTCCGACCCGTCAGGAGCTTCGAACGGCTGAGAGGCCGTCCTGTCAGAGATAGCATGACCTTCCTTTTGACCTACGGGCTTGTGACCTCGGTACTATCAGCTATCCTGGCAACACTCTGTGGTGTGGACTATTCCAATCCGAGCAACTGCGGCGGGAGCGCTCAGCTGTTTGCACACTGGGTTGTGTTTGAATGGTTGGCTCTTTCCGACTGGCTGTTAATGATAGCCTCCTTTGCCCTGAGCAATGAGCTCGGTTACCTGATCCTAGGTCTGATCTCCGGTCTGATCATTGCTGGCGGTATTACTGTCTTGGATGACAAGCCTCTCGATGATTCTCTCAGACCCGGGTTCTCCGCGGTGTGTTATGGGATGACCCCCGGGCTTATCCTTGGCTGGATTCCGAACCCGTTCTTTCTTATCGGGATCCTAGCACTTGTCTACCAGGCAGTTGCTATTTGGGTCATGTCAGACCTGTCCGCAAAGAGGACCGTGGCACTTGTCTTGTTATGGGTGGTTTCTCTGGCTCTCGTGCAGGACCTTGTCTCGTTTGCGTTCATGTTGTTGTATCAATAGACCTGACCATCCCTAACAAGTGAGAAAGCAATCGAAGTCCCGGTTCTTGACGGGTTCAGCGTAAAATGGACTTGCCCAGCTCTTATCAGAAGATTCAAACCCTGACGGTACGAGTATACCGACACGGAGAGATAACAGTTGCACACGATCTGCCTGATGGACGACGATGGACCGGCAAGTGTCGGCATGAAGCGGCTGCTGGCCGTCCTGTCAGAGAGCAACGACGTGCTTGCAGTGATTCCGGACAGCCAGCGCAGCGGCTCAGGGAAGGCTCTCAGTCTTGGTCATCCCATCAGGATTCTTGAAGCATGAAAATACCGCCTTTTCCTGGTTAATCTGTCAGATAGAAGTGTCAGAAATGTGTCAGATTTTGCTTGTTCTCCCCTGAAGAGACCATACCGAGAGGAGTCTATATAGTGCCGTTCATACCAAGATATAGGACTAGGTGAGTGGGCCAGTGCTGTAGCACGGAGCTCGCGGCCGAAGACCCGAGGGAAGACTGGTTCTTCTCGACGGAGGTCTTTACTCTCCAGGTAAGGGGCCCCATCAGGTCCCGGAGAGTCCGCGGCTGTTCACCATGCTCAAACGAGCCTTGCTGCCTTCGGTGACGAGGTCAGGAAGGGTGATCATGAACCCGCCGTGGTAAGAACTGTGGAAAGCCTTGCTGTGGCTGAGAGTGATACCTCAGGAAGAACACAGGAGGAGGAGGCCAGGACCGTGGGAGGGATCCCATCCCGATGAGCATGGACAAAGCCTCTGCTGCCTCAGCGTCCTTTGGGACTGCTGGGAGTGGTGACACTGGCAGGGGACGGGTGGAACACAGAAGTTTCCGACAGGTTGAGGTGCCTCAATGTGTCAGAAATGGTTTATCTTGAGCATTCCAAGACCGAGGACTACGAACTCATCATCCATGACGGGTTCCCTGCAGACTCGGTTCCCATTGCGCTCTCCATGCGAGATAACTTTGACCTCTTCGTGTCTGGGATCAACCCCGGTGCTAACCTTGGCTATCACCGTATGCTCACCAGTGGCACGATTGGCGCCGCTCTGGAGGCCGCACTGCAGGGCTATCCGGCTCTGGCTGTGTCACAGGATGTCGAGTCCAAGTACTGGTTCACGCAGAACGGTGTCGAGAGTGGCCTTGACCTCATCTGCTCACACACACTCAGGATTATCGAGTGCATATTTGCAGAGGGTTTCCCCGAAGGGATCGATGTACTCAACCTGAACTTTCCCAAAAGGGTTGTTAACAGTTGCATAGAAGTGGGACAAAGTTGGACACTTCATAGATGAGCATCTGAATAAATATGTAGGTCTTTATATACTCCCGGAGAGAGATGAGAGTATGAGGTTGACTGACACGCCCTATGGCCTCACAGAGTCTCCCCAGTGCCGTTCTTGGGAGTACATCACTCTGGCGTCCAAGATTGTACAATTTACAATGAACGGTCACAGAGGACTCAAGACTGGTGATCACCGAATCTACTATTGCGGCCGTACCGAACCGGATAGAGGCCAGAGAGGACCCCTACAGCGGCACCTACTACTGGATTCAGGGTGGCGAGACCGATCTTGGTGACACCGAAGACATCATTGAGGTCACTGAGCGGAACAATATCACCATCTCTCCCATTGTGATCCGAGGACTCACGAGGGAGGCCACTCAGAGTCTGAAGCAGTTTCTGGACGAGAGTTGATGCTGGTCCCCCGTTGGTATTGGAGCAGAAAGGCATCTGGTGTGACTTGGATGACCCTCGAGAAGCGGCATTGGACCAATTCTGTGAGGATGGAATGTCTGTATTCTTGACTTCAAGGTGAGGGCTCCGAAATCAGGCTGTGTAGAGTCCTACACAGTACCTTACAGAGTCATCTCGTGGATGCTCGTTGTCCACGGGGCTGTCTGCATCCCTCACCAGCTATAGGCACTATGAGTGCAGCCAAATCCTAGACACATCAGTGTCTACTCCCGGTCGTGGAGCACATGTCTGATCCATCGCAAGGGCGCTGTGAACAGCATTCGCGGGCCAGAGAATCGCATGACCGTCTTGATCCGGTCTCGGTACTGTGGACTGTAGCAGTGAGTCTTGCATTTCCTGCAGGTTGGCTTATCGTTGCCGTATCTGCAGTTGTCTAGCCGGGACCGGGCGTAGTCGAGAAGGTCTTCACAGTCTGGGCATAGAACCTCTGAATCGTGTCTGTGCTCACAGTAGTACCGAATCATCAGTTCAACCGTTCTCTTTTCTTCGGCTATTCTTCCCTCTCTCTCGGTCATGTCTGAAACACTCGCACGGGACCCAAAAATAGGTGATGGTCTCATTGCACCGATCTGGGGGTATCTCACTAGTATTGCGAGATTCCCGTTCCTGATGATGACTCTCGTAGTCAGATAGAGGGAACAGACAACCTTTCTACCGAGGCAACAACTCCTCCACCATTTCAAGGGGGCGTCCGAAGCCTGACATGACAGCTACGAAAATGCTGGTCGGCATCTAGACTGATGATTCTCTCCGTTACATGCCAAGTCTAGGATACGCCGGCTGATCTCGGACATCTCCTCACTGAGTTTCCTGTGTCTACTGTGTATAACACAATCGTTGTGTTTATTACAATAAACACATAGACCTACAATGACAGGTTATGACCACGATCTCGATCAAGGAGGAAACACGGAAGAAACTGCTGCGCATTGCAGGTGAGCTTCAAAAGAGGACTCAGAAACGGGCGGATTTCGATACGGTAATCCGATTCCTTATCGATGAGTATACTGAGAGGCAGGTGGACAAGGAGGCCTGGGAGCGGTTCACAGCTCCCATCTCAGGCGTTGATTTCGATTCACTCTATGTCGACCTTATGCTGGAGAGGCGCCTTGATGAAGACCGGCGAAGATGAGACAATCATACTAGATGCTGGGGTGTTGATCGCTCTTGCTCTTGGCGAGCCCTTCATGACGGACCTGTCCCAGAGTATTGCTGATGGCCCTAGCTCGTATGCATGCACGGAGATCGCCCTCTGCGAACTGAGCTACATCCTCTGTCGAAGGTTGAGTTGGGCTGAGGCTATGGAGAAGACAGAGAGCCTCCTACGTTCGGCCCTTGTTGCGGTAATCCCCTTTCGAGTTCTCTGGACTGAGGCAGCAGAGATAAAGTGCAAGGCAGCCGTCGCCTTGCCCGATTGCTTCACTATCGCAGCTGCACGACTGACAGGCGGGACCGCACTATTCGCTCGCAGAGAGAAGGAGATAGTCGATGCAATGGAGTCGGGCAAACTATCCGACAGAATCGAGTTCGTTGGATGATGGCCTAGACTGCTCCTGGCGCAGCGATAAGCCACTCTATCGTAGCGCTCTGTCGGCAAGACTGCTGAATATCAGTCGTGTGTGAAAATAGCCTTGATTTGTTCTCTACTTCTGACTCTGACTGCTGCGATAGTTCGCTTGATGACATCGATGTCCTCGTTGTCCAAGACTCCAGCAATCTTGCTGAACCGTTTGTCCTCTGACAATGTACAGCACACTCTTCAGACACTGTTCAGATGTTAGACGACAGTGCGCAATGACGATTTCCATGATAGCGCCACGAGGAGTCTATATGTGCTCAAGAGTAGACCTATCGCGATTGAGATGGCCAAGATTGGGAAGGTCATGTTTGACTTCCAGACATTGATGCTCTTCTCGCTTCTAATTGGAGTTGTGCTCACGGAATGACTCGTACCGCCCAGATTGGCAGGTGCTCTCCTTAGAGAGCTGAAACTGATGCCTTGTGCCCTCAGCACAGCAGTTAAATATTGTTAACATACACGTGGTTTGACAGACTATATTCTGACCGTAACTAATTGGTCAGTGATTCACAGGAGGATTTGGTATTCTTGGAGATATTCAAGACAGTGGAAGAGAGCTACGACAAGATGGGAGAGACATATCACAACTACAGAAACAACAACAAGTTCAGGGATGAGCTGGAGCAGTTCTGTGACCTACTCCCCTCTTCAGGTCGGGTTCTGGATGCAGGCTGTGGCGTTGGAAGACCTACGGCAGAGTTCCTGGTGAAGAAGGGCTTCGAGGTGACAGGAGTTGACATTTCCAAGAGCATGGTGGATCTGGCAAGAGCCAATGTCCCTGAGGCCACATTCCACCAGAAGAACATCGCCACGCTGGACTTTCCAAATCAGTCCTTTGATGGTATCATCTGTGTCTATACTCTGTGGCACATTCCGCGAACCCACCATCCTGAGATCATTCAGAACTTCCATCGCATGCTCAGCGATGATGGGATATTGGTATTCAATACAGGAGTCTATGAGTCCGAGGGTATGAGCCAGTTCTTTGGTGAGCCCATGTTGTGGAGCACGAACGATCCGAAGAAGACACTGGCAGTTGTGAAAGACTTGGGATTTGAGATATTGTCTGAAGGGGTATTGAGTCTGGGTGGCGAGAGGCAATACTGGATATTCGCCAGGAAGACAGCCTAGAACTGCTTGAAGCCATCCATGAGGTAGAAGTAACAGATAGCAAAGATTTGGTTAACCCCCTGAGAGTCCGAAGGCCGCGGTGTGCCAGGCCTACGAGAACCACGACTAGGTTGCTCTCTCTCTGTGACAATCCCCCTTGTTCTTGTTCCACACCCGATATAAGAGACGATGGATGAGTGACTTGTAAGAGAGAGTATCGAGATGGATTGGATGAACGACGCTGAAGAGAACACCCGAGAGCTATCAGAGTTCTTTCACCAACTGGTCCAAGAGGAGCATGAGAGAGGCGTCATCGGGGTCGCGAGTTTCAGTGTCGTATACGACGAACTGATGGATGCACAGAAGACCAAGATTCGCGAGATTGTGGGAAGTGACTTTCATTCCCTCTACGACTCGGGCTCCATAATCAGCATTGCAGTCGCATATCGGGACCCTGTCATTGACTATATTGATGAGGAAAAGAATCACAGTCCGGACTATCCGCTCTGGGACAGGTATGCACAGGAGTATGACCGACTGAATCAATTGCTGAACAGGCTATCTGAGCGCATTGCGTCCCGTTTCCATGGTATTGCGCTAGAGGCGACGATGGGTGGAGTGATTGAGGACATAGAGCATGTGCATGAGTACTTCCCCATGGTCATCTCTCATAGAGTGGTGGCAGAGAACGCGGGGATTGGATGGAGAGGGAAGAACCAGCTCGTCATACATGAAAGGTTCAGTTGCGCCATAAGATTTGCATCGGTGATCACTGGAATCCCGCT
Organism: uncultured archaeon; assembly: GCA_964558645.1. Taxonomy (GTDB): domain Archaea; phylum Asgardarchaeota; class Thorarchaeia; order Thorarchaeales; family Thorarchaeaceae; genus TEKIR-12S. The sequence continues at coordinate 53,155 of CAZLEV010000015.1, read as the reverse complement.
TCTCCACGGGACGAGAATGGAGTCTAGATGCGGCGACTGCACTGCCTGTGAGGATGCCTGTGGCTTCATCAGGCATCGTGACGCTCTACCTGACTACAGGGAGAACTGTCGTCGCTATATGCTGTTTCTTCAGTCCAAGGGCATCACTGAGGATATCTGTGGAAAATGTATCAAGGCCTGCTATCGAAGCAGCAAGTTCAAGGGTGCGTTCTCACTGTGACTCTGGGCTTCACAGCTCTCCTGTAGCTTTGAGCCGGGTTCTATGAGGGAGAAGATGCGGAATAGTCAAGTGTTGCTGCAAGAGGGGGTGTAACGGTGACGTTTCTCTGACTCGTGCGTGTGTTGACTGAATCTTCTTCTTCCCACCATTAGAGCAGGTTTCAAGCTCCAGACAGCGGTTCTCTGCAGGTTCTGCGGGCAGCAGCTTGGAACCCAGCTCTCAGTCGGTGGTTGGGGGACTTGTTTTCCCATTCTGAGGTGTCCAATTGTGTTCCTGTTCCAGGCAGCCTTTCGCTACCCACCCTCTGAGATTTCTGGCCGTACGAGGTCGACAGGTTCGGAGTTCTGAGTATCTGTCACCCAAGAGTCGGGATCAGTCATCTTCATCATTCTGTTCGATGAAGAATGACTTGTTGCAGTTCTGGCAGACCACACTCCCCTCCTCCCTGAAACTAGACGGACTGTAGGAATAGACCGCCGAACACCAGGGGCACTTCACTCTTTTGGAGTTACTAGAGGGGACCACGGTCAGTTTGGCCAAATCGGACGCGAGAAGCGATGCCCCGCAGTTCTCACATCTTAAAATGTCCACCCGGTTGAGATGACCACAATGAGAGCAGATCAAATTGAGTCTTGGTCTAGGGGATGGCAGTCTTTGCGAGAAGTCAAGTGTGCGGAGCTTCTCCCGGGGAGGCGCGCCGTACTTATCCTTCTTGTGGAGATACTTCCTGCCTTCATAGGCTACCCGGAACGAGATTAGCGAGAAAAGACCAAAGAAGCCGCCCACTGGGTGGATTGCGCCCATCAAAAATGCTATCGACAAGAAACAGAACCCCATTCCTATGTTTTCCTTGTAGGTCGCGGCGAGGTGACACCCAACTGAACAGTATATGCGGCCTTCCCGTTCAACCCAATTGTCGGTTTCGATTGTTCCACACCACCAGCATACGGCTGGATAGGAGTCCATCGAGTTCCCCATATGCATGCTATCTGCCAGTTCTTCTTCCCCTTGGTATATCTGCTCTTGTGACGTTATAAGTTCTCTCACCTAAAGAGAACCCTGAGTCGTGTCCAAGAAGCCCAACGCTGTGAGCTAGTCGAAGAGAAATCGACGTGACTACTCCCGAGGATGAACCACCACCAACCAATCTTCAGTCATTAAACGGGTGGGTAACAGTTAGGTTCGCTTTGGTCTTTGTTCGATCTATAGTAGCCGCTTGATCTCCTCAAGAGTGACTGAAGAGGACACACCTTCTGATTTTGTCTAGTATGCTGATAGTTTCTCCAAGGGGGCTGTGTGACAATTCTGTCTTTGTAGAAACTCCCACACTGTTTGCTGCAGGAAGAGGATATGGCTATGTTACCTGTATCTACAGCTATGGTGATGATGCCGTATCCTTCAAACCTTGAGATTGCTAGTGTTTTCCCACCATACCTTAGGCATTCCCCTCTTATTATGGTGCACCCTCTGGAACCGATCGATGCTACTCACCAAACACCTTCATTCCCGAGAACCAGATACTTAGAACACGTGTTCCAAGTACCATGACGTGATAGCAGCCTGAAATGACGGTTTCTCCCGCCCTTATAATCGCGAGATTTAAGTCAGGGGAATGGGGCGTGAGGGTATGATCGGCAGTTCTGAGTTTCTCCAAGTTCTGCGAGAGCAGGGGTTCGCTTTTGCATCGGGAGTTCCGTGTTCGTACTTCTCACGAGTGATAGATGAACTCGAGCGAACTGACTCGATCAGGTACATCCCAGCAACGAGGGAGGATGAGGCAGTAGGTATTGCCTCGGGTGTGGCCTTCGGTGGAGCCCGTGCCTTTGTGATCATGCAGAACTCCGGGTTTGCAACGATTGGTGATGTACTGACCTCACTTGCTCAGCTCTATAGGTTGCCTATGCTGCTCATCATCAGCTGGCGTGGGCTTGAACCAGACCGCGACTTTCCAGAACACTCCCTCATGGGGAACGTAACGGAAAGCGTCCTGGACGCCTATGTAGTTCCATATTGGGAACTGAGAGGGGAGAACTGGGAACATACCATTGAATCGGCGTCTGATAAGATGGAGGAGACCTCGAGACCCGTGGCTCTTCTGGTGAAAGAAGGGGTGTTGTGACAATGTACGGGTATGAGGTCATCCAAGAACTTGCGTCGCTCCTCACCGGGAACGAACTGATTGTCAGCAGTAATGGCAACATCAGTCGCCAGGTCTATCACTATCTCCCACGCCCTCAGATCTACCTTCGAGGCAGTATGGGTCTTCCTGTTTCCGTGGGTCTGGGAGTAGCGATGAGCCAGCCTGAAAGAAAGGTTCTCACCATCCTTGGCGATGGCAATCTCCTGATGGGGCTGAGCTCACTGACCACCACCTCCTTTGTTCGACCGAAGAATCTGCATATTCTGATTCTTGACAACCGTGCCTACGTAACTACGGGAGAGCAGAAGACAACCTCAGGCGTTCTGAACTACTCGTTGCTACTTGATGGATTTGGCATTCAGAGTCTGGAGCCGGTTCAACGAGATAATTCGAAGGACGTTGTGAGAGATAGAATGCAGAACTGGCTGGAAGCAACAGAACTGTGCGTTCTTCCAGCACTTGTTGATGCCAAGCCCCCCAGTCTTGAGAATATCCCTTTGCATCCAGAGGAGATCACAACTGCTCAACACGATTTACTCACACACAGGTGAGTTACTTGGTGAATGTAGTCACTCAGACCCCTCCCTGTCTGCCCATTCGTAGTTCGGCAGTCCGAGAGATCTCTTCCATCTGTTCTCCACTGACGGGGTACGTTGTATCATGATGTGGGTTGTTTCGAGGTGTGCAGCCGGTTCTTCTAGGTTCTCTTGGCTTCCATCATGACAAGCAGGTTGCCTGTGTTCATCCCGGTGCGCTTCTTTATGGTCTGGACGAGTTCGTCAAGAATGTCTCGTACCTTCTCATCGTCAATGTCCGTGATTCTTCCCTCTTTGTCCACGAAGTTCACGTGTGGAGCAGCATTCAGCTCGTAATGTGTTTCTCCCCGAAATGAAAAGCTACGAACAATGCCTAATTCCTCGAATGTCACCAGGTTCTTGAGCACAGTGGACTGGCTTACATTCGGATGTCTTACTCTGACTCCCTCGCATATCTCTGAGAATGAGGGGTGGAGTTTTCCCTTACTCTCCAGAATCGTTAGTATTGCAGCTCGCTGTGGGGTCAGACGGAGTCCATGTTTTCTGAGACGGTTCATCGCAGGTTGATGCTAGTTGTCTAACATAATAAGGTTATGGAAAGTAATAGTTAAATACAAGTCACTTCGATTTAGTAGCAAGGTGAAATAATAGATGGCAAGAGTCGCAAGAGAGATGGTTGAGAAGGCTGGAGTCGATGTAGACAAGCTCCTCGATCTTCTCGTCAAGAACGCAGCTGCTGAGCTGACAACATACTACTACTACACTATTCTTCGGGCAAATCTCATCGGGCTTGAGGGTGAGGGAGTGAAGGAGATTGCAGAGGCCGCCCGGATAGAGGACCGGAATCACTTTGAGGCATTGGTCCCACGTATCTACGAGCTTGGTGGCCAGCTTCCAGAGAACATGGTGGATTTCCACAACATTTCAGCGTGTCCCCCTGCCAGTCTTCCCAAAGACCCCACAGATGTGCAGGAAATATTGAAGGTCCTTGTAGGTGCTGAACGCTGTGCAGTCCGAGGTTACACTGAGATCTGTCACATGACCGCAGGGAAAGACCATCGGACCTATGAGCTTGCTCTATCTATTCTCAACGAAGAGATAGAACACGAGTCTTGGTTTTCAGAGTTCCTTGGCGAAGGACCGTCTGGTCACTTCATGCGCCGAGGCGAGACCTCCCCCTTTGTTCGCAGGTTCCTCCCCGAATAGGTGCAAGCATAACATAGGCTCACTATACAGTGAAGAGAGTTCAGATACTCTCTTCATCCTCTTTCTTTGTCAACTTGGATTTAGTTTCACTTAGGATTGGCCAGACATCCAACGTCCTGGCATGATCAATTATTCGACAACGGACAGTGAACACCTCTCGGTTATCTCTGCTGGCATTCTCTTTTTGGCCTAATCCCGAGATCATGGCAGTAAGCTCATATGGTGTTCAAATGAAAGATTCAGCGGTTAGTCGTAATCCATTGATAGGGAGACACCTAGTTGCGAGAAGATTATTCTGACAGGTATGAGTATCCAAAGCGTGGAAGATACGGGGATACTGCACAGCGATGTGCTTGGTGTGGGAAGAACACAAGTTGGCTAGAGCGGCACTTCTTCGCTGGCTCTTTCAGGCGGAACTACTGTTCCTTCTCATGTCGCGCAGCGGGAGACCTGTACATCGATGCTGTAGTTTTAGTAGTTGCTCTGATACTCATGCAGTTACCAATCTCTTGGATCCTTTCTCTCTCCAATGCCGATGTTCCCCTTCTCATCGGCTGGCTGTTTGTAATCACCAGTCCCTTCTTCCTCTGCATAGTTTCCTCCATTGCTATTGGCTATCGAGAACGGTGCCGAGAACGGACAGCTAGTAAGTAAAGCATTACGCAGTAGGGTTCTGGGTATAGCAACAGCTACAGAATACTTGGAAAGAGCTGGACATCCCAGCATGAATTTTCATATCTTCGGACCAATGAATGATAGCAATCACTCACACATTATCGCTAACCACGACAGAAACCATCCAGTGCCGTCACCGGGGGGACAACTCTCTGGTATCGAAGTCTATCCAACATACAATGAACGGTTCAACCGCAACTCTCCATCTACTGGCATACCTTTTCATTTGTGGTTAGAATCTCCTGGGCGGAAACGGTCTTTCCAGAAACGACTCTGTGAAACTCTAGGACTATCGACTTCCGATTCATCTCGAAGTACTATCAGAGAGCTAAGTCGATTCTAGTCCCCCAGGTCTCTGGCAAGCTCACGTATCTTTTTCACAACATGGCTGATTCTCTTGTCGCTCACACTGTACAGTTTCCGCGTTCCATCCTTGCGAACCTGCAGGATTCCGGCTCGCACCATCTGGGCCAAGTAGGATGACACCGTCGACTGAGCCAGACCAATCTCTGGAAAGATATCGCATTGACATACTTCCTCCTCTCCAAGAAGGTCAATAATCTCCAGCCTGTTGGGATTACTCAACGCACTGTGGAAGTCTGCTCTCCATTTGAGTTGCTGGTCTCTCGCTATTTCGGTCCACTCCTTCGGTCGGGTGCACCTCTGCTATAGACCATCTATCCCCTATGACTATAGCGGTTCTCCCTTCCAGAAGTCTTTCTGGCGTAGATATCTTGCAAAATATACTAATCCCAGCATCACCGGAACCTCCCAGAAGAGTCCCATGGTGGTCCCGAGGGCTGCGATGGAACCAATACCATACATTGAGATGGCTGTAGCGATTGCTATCTCAAAGTGGCTTGAGGAACCTATGAGGACGGTGATCACGCCCTCACGATAGGCCAGTCCTGCCAGTCTGGTGACAATGAGATTGTAGCCAACGACGACTACGAATCCCAGCAGAAGAGGCACAGACACGAGAACGAGAAGGTCTGGATTCTCCAGCATCACCCTTCCATTCAGTGAGAACAGCACTATCAGAGTTGTCAACAGCGCCAAGAGTGCCACTCTCCCCACCGCAGGGCGGTATACATCGTCAAACCACTCTCTTCCCTTCCAATCGGTGAGGGCCCTTTTGCTGATAACACCCAGGAACAAAGGAATGCCGATGAACAATATCACGGTTATCACCAGAAGCCATCGATCCACAGGTATATTCGAGATGCCTGTGAAGAGGGCAACAACAGGGGCATAGAGGATCATGATGGTCACAGTATTCAGGCTCGTGTTGAGGACGTTCTGTTCCTGGTTTCCGTCGGCTAGGTACCCCCATACCAGCACCATGGCTGTGCACGGACTAGAGGACAGCAGAATGATTGCTACTATCAACTGAGGATTCCCAGCAAGAAAGAGGTTTGCGAGTGCAAAACCCACCAGAGGCGCCACTATCCAGTTCGAGAAGAGGGTCAGCATGATTGGTCTCGGCTTCTTTCTCATCTTCCGTAGCTCAGAGGCCTGAACATTCAACATGGCCGGATACATCATTAGAAAAAGGCAGATCCCTATAGGGATTGAAATCCCTCCTATCTGCATCGAATCGATTGCCTCAGCTACTCCGGGAATCGTCAGCGACAGAACAATTCCGATGACCATACAGATGGCTACCCAGAGGGGCAAGTACTTCTCGAACACTCCCAAGTCCTTGTGCTCTTCTTCACCAATCTCTTCTCCGTGTGGCGAAACGGGCTCATGATCCACAGCCGCAGAATCGTTGTCTTGCTTCATGTTTTCTTTACACCTCTTGTTCCCAAATTATGTGACGCCAAGGTTGCATAAACATCGGATAATCCAGATATTTATATCATTCGATAAATCTGTTGATGGCTGATGATCTGGTGATGCCTACCTAGAAACGAAGCGTCCAGAACGTCAGTCTTGAGGTCTGTTGTCCTGCCAGAACTGTCCTGATTACCTTGTGCTCTTGGAGTTGTCCTTTCATAGACCGATTAGTTGAAGTGCGAGCAAGCAAGAAGTATACACAGTTGAGGACCTATCTACGATGGAATCAAGACCCCCTCTGACCTCTGATAGGATTATACATCTGTTTGAGACCACTCCAGTGGACGCAGGATGGAGCTTTGCTGAATGCACTCGTTCTGACACGAACAAGTGGACGCATGGGTATCATAGATATCCCGCGAAGTTCATTCCTCAGATTGTCGAGAGGCTGTTCGATGCATACCTCCCCACAGGGACCGCTCATGTTAACGATCCGTTCTATGGAAGTGGGACGACAATTGCATGCGCAATCTCTCGTGGGTACAGGGCTACAGGGACAGACATCAACGGGATTGCACATCTCATCACAAAGGCGAAGGCCACTCCTATTGAGCCAGCCTATCTTGATGAGAAGGTCAGGGACTTTCTCCGAGTGGCCAGAGCTATCACATCAGATCCGCCTCATCCTTCGAAAGAGATTGACAAGACGATACCCAAGAGGCATTCTGAGCGGATTGATTACTGGTTTCCACCAGAGCACAGAGAAGAGCTCGGAAAGATGCTCACCCTGATCATCCAAGAGGGCGACGCGCGGATACGGACATTTTTGTTGGTAGGGTTCAGTCACATTCTCAAGACCTGTTCCGTCTGGTTGCAGAGGAGCACGAAACCAACACGTCATATGGATAAGAGTCCCACAAGGCCCTATGTGGCCTTGAAGAGGCATCTACGGAGGATGGCGAGAGGTAACAGGGAGTTCTATGAGGTGGTTCCCAAATCTGTCCGATCCGACCTAGACGAGTACCTCGACATACGTCGCGGAGACGCGCGGCAGCAGCATGTTGAAGACGAGGGTGTTGATTTCATTGTGACCTCGAGTCCCTATGTGACAAGCTACGAGTATGCTGACTTGCATCAGCTGTCCACCATCTGGCTCGACCTGGCAGCAGATCTGCGCAGCTATCGTGAGGACTTCATAGGCTCAGCATATCGATCCACGAGAGTTCCTCACTTCCGAAGCGAGATCGGCCAATCTGTGGTTGAGCAAGTAAGGGAGAAGGACGAGAGGACCGCTGATGAGATAGCTGTATTCTTCGGCGACATGGATCACGTCTTTGATGAGAGCTTCAGGATTCTTCGTCCTGGTGGGCGATGCTGTTTTGTCATCGGGAATACTACACTGAAGGGTGTAGACATACTCAATGCGCAGGTCTTTGCTGAGAGCATCCAGTATTCCGGGTTCCGGCTTGACCGGGTCATCAAGCGGGATATCCCATCTAAGATTCTCCCTCAGACGCGAGACAAGAAGACAGGCCGCTTCACTTCGGCGACTGATGCCACCTCTATTGCATATCCTGTGGAGTTCATAGTTGTGGGACAAAAACCGTGACTGTCTTAGAACTGCCATGTAGTGGATGTCTTTCTTCATTCTTTTGCCTAGTTATGCTTCCTTCGTTCCCTGAGGTTTATAAGGGCAGCCTCCTGAGCTGAAACTACAGCGCGAATATTAGGAGTTAAGTTGAACACGCAAGCAGCCAACCATGGCATGCTTCTTTGATACGTTTCTTTTTTTGGACGCCTGTTACGAGCAAGTGATATACATGATATCAGAAACACGAGAAACAGAGATCGCAGACCTTGAGCCCCGCATGGGCGACATTGATGTAACCTTTAAGGTGCTTGAGAAGGGCGATGTAAACGAAGTCACTTCACGAAGTGACGGTTCGACTCACCGTGTGGCTGACGCCGTCGTTGGCGACAACACAGCCACAGTTGTAGTCCCACTATGGGACGATAGCATTGAGAATGTAGAAGTTGGAGAGACATACACGCTGACTAACGCCCACACAGGGCTCTTCCGAGGCAATCTCCGCCTGAAGTTCGGTCGCGAGAGCGAGCTAAAAGAGGTTGATGATGAGATTGAGGAAGTAAATGTGGAGCGAGACATGTCTGAGGTTGATCACAGCCGCAGGCGCAGCTCTCGCCGCACAAGCTGGTAAAGCCACGATCGCCAATCATACACGGACTGGGACAGGCTGAGAGTGGCCTGCCCGCAATAACTTGAATGAGTGACTTGCGAGAGGTAGCGAAACGCGAATCTTGCAGTCCTCGAATCTATTTCTTTTCGGTCTTTTCTTGGGGAATTCTTGTACCATATCTAGTTGAGAACTTCTAGGAGTCTCACTTTCAGTGCTCGAATCTCTTCCATTGCGGGACCCTGTTCAGGCATATCGAGTGGGGCAATCCCTTTCAGATCGGCTCTCTTGAGTGTAGGGTCACGTGGGACATAGCTCAGTATCTCCACTCCCAGATCTTCTGCATACTCCGCAATGGCGTCACTGTCACTCTGCCCGTCAACCCTGTTTGCAACTGCGTAGACGGTCTCGGTCCCGATGTCCTCAGCCAGTTTCTTGACCCTTGCCAGGGTTTCCAGAGAGCGCTTTCCTGGCTCTACCACTACCAGGAGCGCGTCCATTCCCCTAGTCGTACCCCTTCCCAGATTCTCAATCCCTGCGTCCATGTCCATGATGAACGCCTCATCTTCTTGGAGCGTCAGGTGTCGAATCAATGCCTTGAGCAGTGCTGCAGAGGGACACATGCATCCCGAGTCCCCCATTGTAACTGTGCCGGCAACCAGCAGCCGAACATTATCAGGTCCATCGATTGCGAACTTGTCTGCAATATCTTCAACACGAGGATTGAGTTCAAAGTACTCCCCTAGAACCTTGACAATCTTCCTCTTCGTTCTGTCTTCGATAAGGCTCTCATCATTGAGCAGAGGAACAATCTGTGCCGCACGCTTACTATCAATCCCAATGGCTGACCACAGGTTGTAATTCGGGTCTGCATCCACGGCGAGAACCCTTTTTCCGTCTCCCCCCACCAATCGGGCGAGAGTTCCCGCTACAGTTGTCTTTCCGACTCCACCCTTTCCGACGACCGCAATCTTCATGGTTCTGCTAGTGACCGCGCGGGAGTAAAGAAGGTGTCGTTAGGCAAGCTGGAATCTCGTCCCAAGATTTCGAAGTCGGCTCCGAATGCACCGGTCATTACAGTCCTGTCTTGTTCTAGTCTATCTCTCTCTATGGATGCCATGTCGCGAAACTGGTCGCTCTTCTCCTGTATACATGTAATCTCTCATTATCATCCGACAAACCAAGAGCTAAAAACGGGAACTAACTCCCGGCAAGGTGAATGAGCCGATGACAGCAATGAGAGATCAAACGCAAGTCGCAGAAGAAACAAGACTGACTCCAACCGAAGCTGGAGAGGGGCTTTCCGCAAGAGTTCTGAGGGCTGACAGTAATCATCTTCCCAGAAACACCTACATAATCGAGTCGGCCCCTGCTCTCGACATCCTGCTCAAGCCTTGGATCATCGGCGCAGAGCTTGCAGAGCGTGCTCGTGAGAGTAGCGAGGATTTTCTTCGTACGGCCTATGCCTTGTCGCCCGAGCTGAGAACCTCGACTCTCTCCTCTGTGTTCGAGATTGTTCCGTTGGCCGGTGCACTGTATTATCGGCTTGGTGGTGCGTTCAGGAATGTCTTCGGGGAGACCCTCAACAGATGTTTCATCGGAGCCAGACGCAGACTGACTGACACAGGCTGGGTCACCGACCTGGAATACCAGAACTTCGAGGCCCTCACCTCTGACGGGCTCATCATCATTGGTGATACTGTCGCCACTGGTGGAACGATGGAGAGGATCATCCGAGCAACCATACAACAGGGCTCTGACCCGAAAGCGCTTCTGGTGTACTCTATTGCAGGCGGACTGGCAGGTGCCATCAGATTCAGAGCCCTGAGCAACGAATTGGAGATTCCATCCTATTGGTTCTTCTCCAATGCAATCTTCGGCGTTGCGGCCAATGGTACGGATATGCCCTGGCTTCATCCTGCCACAGTAGTGTCTCCCGAGATCCGAAGAGAGGCAGTAGAAGCATATGGAGAACACCTGGGACGCATCTGGTGTTCCATATGGGACTGGGGAGAACGGGCAAAGGATCCCGTGAAACATCTCCGCGCTCTTCTTCAGCGAGTGGACACTGAGCTCTCAGAAGCCCCCGATTGGAAGACGAAATACGTACTTGGTAACATACGCGCTCATACTCTAGATACTCTGAAACGCTGGAACGAGCCCCTCTCTCCTCTCTACGCTTAGCACAAAGGTTGAGTCTTCTTCAACTCAGCTCTATGCATCCTTTGGGCATCTCTTCCTGAGGTTTATAAGTCGGCGTTTCACGGAGGAGGTAGCAGTGCAGAAATTGAGAGTCACGTAGCAACGAGAATCTGCGCTTCTCAGTGCATTCCTTTGGTACGCTCCTTCTATGAATGCCTGTGGAAAAGTGATACACATGACATCCGATACGCGAGACGTCGAAATTGCAGAACTTGAACCCCGACTCGGGGACATCAATGTGACGTTTAAAGTACTTGAAAAGAGTGATGCGAAAGAAGTCACATCACGCCGGGACGACTCTACCCACAGAGTCGCGGACGCCGTTGTTGGCGACAGTTCTGGGACGGTTGTAGTCCCCCTCTGGGATGATAGCATAGACAATGTTGAGGTAGGAAAGACCTACACCCTGACAAATGCCCATACAGGGCTGTTCAGAGGGAATCTTCGCCTGAAGTTCGGCCGCGAGAGCGAGTTGATTGAGGCCGAGGACGAGATTGAGGAAGTTAATGTCGAGAGAAACATGTCTGAGGAGAACCACAGACGCCCTCAGCGATCTCGTGGAACTAGCTGGTAGACTTCGTAAGACTCTCGGCAGCACTGTTTTATGATACATAATTCCGCTGCCGTTGTTCAGTATATGGCTTGCAGGGGACCTAGAACTGGAACTGCTTCGCAAGAACACCCCCTGCTAGCCGTTCATTGAATGTTGGACAGACTGGGACACCAGGGAGTTGTCCCCCCAGCTAACGGCACTGGTTGGTTTCGGTCATGGTCAGCGATAGTGTATGAGTGACCAGCTCTCAGTCATGAGCTGGAGGATATAGACTCCTACCCTTAGATGTCCACCTTTGTCCACGTTTTCGATAGCTGTTGGTATGCCCCCTTCTCTCTTTCCCGTCTTGACATTAATCGACACTGACATGAAACTGTCAATCTTTGTGGTCTCAGCCCATAGAACTCTCTGTCCCCCGCTGCAATTGTCGCCAATATCGGAGGGAACTCTGTGACATGCTGACGCAGAATACATCTTGGCTTCATCCGAAGACTCTCTTCAGACAGGAATGATAGATGCACCTGCTGGTGGCGCCAAACAGGTCACATGCACTACAAGTCCCAGTTTCGCCTCTGCGGGTGGTGTTTGAGGTGCATGCCCCCATCTATCAGTTTCATGTTGAAGGGAAATAGCCCGACTCGGTCACCGTCAGATACACTGTCTGAAAGCACGGCCAACCGTCCGTTCAGGAAGCAGTCTCCTACGGCTTCAGGTGTCAGCCCTAATGCCTTGAGCAGGTCATTGAGCGTATCTCCCGATGTGACCTCCCGTTCGAGTACGGTGTCTTCGTGTGCGTTGCTTCCGGGTACCAGGGCTCGGAGCATTCCATAGAGGTGGATGCGAATCATGACCTGTTACCAAGTCGCCACTGAACATATGACGCTTGTCTTATATGCACCAAGCAATTCTGGACTGCGGGTTCTGGTGTTTCATAAGAATCCAAAAGAGAGATTAGGTCTCTCTCTTCTCCGATCTGAAAGGTGTACAAAATGACAGAAATACCTGTAGCTGATACTGGCGGTCAAGATGGCAGACCATTCGAGGTCACCATTGCGACGATACTCCTTGTAGTGAATGCAATTCTTGGGCTGGTGGCGGGCGCTCTGGGGCTGGAATGGTCTGGTGATGCGCTTTCCGCAATTGGTTTCCTCGTTGCTGCTGCGGCACTCTGGGTCGCCCGCGGTCTCTGGAACCTTGAAGACTGGTCTTGGAACTGGGCCGTCATGCTAAACATAATAGGTGCCGTCCTGTACCTCTTCTCCATATTCTGGCTTGAGGGACTCGTCATCTGTGGCGTAACGCTGTTATACCTGAATCTGCCTAATGTGAAGACACATTTCGTGACCAGCTTCTAGTGCAGTTCATTGTAGGTGAGACAGTCTTGGACGCAGGAGTGTCATTCTTCTAGAGATGGCACTTGGGTTGAACTCTTTGAGGTCAGGAGATGATCTTGGATGAGACCTCAGAGATAGAGTATTTGGACACTGTACGGAGGCTCTTACATTGTCAGACTGTCTTCTACTATATGTCCGATTTGGCTTTAGCTGTTGGTCTACCCTTCTCATGGTACAGCCAGAGTGTCTACCTACTGCCATTGCCAGCTGATAAGAAAAAGTACGGGGCTCTAGCACGAGCTTCTCGTGAGAGCCCTGTTTCACGTATTTGAGTTCTTAGTAGAGGTCTTTGGCAATCATCATGTCTTCGACCAAGGCCTGAAGATCCTCTTCGTGCTCGACCTCGTCCTCGAGTATTTCGAGAACCATATTGTATGTAACGGGGTCCTTGCCTTCTGTCACCTTCAGGAGTTTGTCATAGACATCGATGGCGCACTGTTCGCCCTTGATGTTCTGGTCAAGCAGTGCTTTCACCGAGGGATCGCTCGGGGTTTCGTAGCCACAATTGGTTTCGTCGTACCACTTCTCTGGTGTTATCAGTGGGTCGCCACCGAGCTGGATAATCCTCTCGACTATCATATCTGCGTGACGTAGTTCATCGTTTGCGTGTTCCATGAGCTCTGCAACAACTGCTCCTCTCATGGGTCCGACTGCGACTTTCGCTCCTATCCAATATTGATAGTACGCAAGCCATTCATCGGCGAGAGCCTTGTTCAAAAGGCCTATGAGTTCATCTACATCTAACTTTACTATCTCTCTTCCTCGTTTTCCCATGTTGTTCATTCGTCCATTTGTTCGCATCGTGTTGGATAGAGTGGTCGTCTGACGTCTTCTATCAAACCTTCATGATGCATGGGGTTTTTCACAGAGGTCATTTTTAAGGGGTGCGAAATGGGAAGACCACCCCATCTTAGTTCCGATTTGTAATCTTACAATGATTATGCGTACTGCTTTCTGCTTGATAAGCCATTTAAGGCCTTCATACTGATATCGTCCTGATGGAAAATGCCCGAGTATGCAGACGCTTTTTCAGGACTTGCTAATGACAGGAAATTGACAGACCAAGAACTCGTCCGCGCAATCAGATACATGATTGCAGCAGAGTATGAGGCCATTCAACTGTATATGCAATTGGCCGAATCAATTGATAACAAGCTTGCACAAGAAGTACTCATCGATATTGCAGATGAAGAACGAGTGCATGCCGGAGAGTTCCTGAGGCTGCTCTATCATCTTGACCCTGATGAGAAGGACCTCTACGACGAGGGGATGAAGGAAGTCGAAGAAGAGATGGAAGAACTGGGCATCAAATAGCAGCTGTTTCTGATACTTGGGACGGGATTGCGATTCTTGTCCCATGCATCTTTCTTTCTCTACAACTCGGTTGAAACCGAGTCCCCCCTTCTCCTATCTCATTGTTATGCCGAGTGAGCGTACAAGGTCCTTGTACCGATTCCTCACAGTCACTTCTGTGACGTTGGAGGCCTCAGCAATCTCTCGCTGAGTTCTCCGGTCATCCTCCAAGATACCGGCAATGTAGAGCGCTGCTGCCGCGATCCCTCCAGGGTCCTTGCCTGTGGTGATGCCCTCACGTCTGGCCTGACTGATGATATCTGTTGCAGTCTTGATGGTCTTGCCGTGAACGCCCAAATCCGAGGAGATTCGGGGGATGAGATCTCTAGCAGACGGCAGTGGCACGTGCACATCAACGTACCTCAGAATGAGTCTCACGCAGTTGCCTAGTTCTCTGCGCTTGATCTTTGACTGGCCCACAACCTCATCCAGCTGTCGCGGAATTCTGTGGATGCGGCACGAGAGATAGATGGAGGCGGCAACTATCCCCTCAATTGTCCGTCCCCTCACAAGTCGTTTGTCCAGGGCCTTTCTGTAGATATGTGCTGCTGTTTCCTTTGTCTTTCGTGGGACACCAAGTTGAGAGGTAAGCCTGTCCATCTCACTCATTGCCTGACGTAGATTGGTCTGCTTTGAGCCGTGCGCCCAGCTTCGAATCTGCCATTTCCGCATCCGGTAGATTTCAGCTCTGCGGCTTCCCTTGATGGATCGGCCTGCTGCATCCCTGTTGCTCCAGCTGATGGCCGTTGCGAGACCCTTGTCTGCAATGGTCAGGGTCATAGGGGCCCCAGTTCGAGCTCTAGCATTACGTTCTTCAGCAGTAAATGCTCTCCACTCAGGTCCATGGTCCATGATATGGTCTTCAGCAACACACCCACATGAGGTGCAGATGCTCTCACCTCGACGCGGGTCTTCGTAGAATGAGTCGCTGCCGCAGACAGAACATATCCGTTTCTTCTCTCTTTCCTGTATTGAGCCTCGTGCTGTTCTTGCCATGGTATCTTCCCTGTCTGGTCTCCTGCCGACTCCAATGAGGAGCAGGTTCCTGACGAGTATTCATAGTCCGGCGAGGAGGGTTCTCTGCTGTCTCATCTGGATTTGGTACCTCCTCTTATAAACAATCGGCCTCTCTTGCGCAAATTGCTACAACCAAGCACTCTTAAACGCCCATTCAACATAGTTAACTTGATAATGATGAGTAATCAAGACATAATGGACTTATGTTTCGGAATACAGGGTAAGACTGCAATAGTGACTGGTGCATCGTCTGGGATAGGTATCACATTTGCTGAGACTCTTGCTGAGGCAGGAGCTAACGTAGTCATAATAGCGAGACGCTATGAGAAGCTGAAGGAAGTTGCTGACCGCTTATCCAAGGAGACTGGTTCGAGTGTGTTTCCCATCAAGACAGATGTCACAGAGGAAGCACAGGTTGTCGAGATGGCTGAGAAGACAGTCGAGAAGTTTGGTTCACTTGACATCATCGTGAACAACGCTGGCATCAGTGCATTGGATCCCTCTATTGATATGCCATTAGCGGAATGGAAAAAGGTCATTGATGTGAATCTGACCGGAGTCTTCCTTACGGCAAGAACGGCCGCTCGACGGATGATCGAACAGAAGTCGGGAAAGATTGTGAACATCGCCTCCATCTATGGAGCTGTAGGTGACAAGTTCCAAGCGGCCCCATACTATGCCTCCAAAGCAGCTGTCATCAACCTGACTCGGGCATTTGCGATTGAATGGGCACCTTATGGTATCAATGTCAATGGCATTGCTCCAGGTTTCTTCCCCAGCGAGATGACCGAAGACATCTTCAAAGACGAGGAGACCAGACAGCTACTTGCTTCGAGGACTGCCTTAGGACGTACGGGTAGACCAGCAGACCTGAAGGGTGCTCTGCTGTTTCTCGTATCTCCTGCGGCTGACTATATCACCGGCGAGACCATATTCGTTGATGGTGGCTGGACAGCACTGTAACAACCAATGTTATCCCGAGATGACGGCCATCAGTTTCATCATCATGGCTCAAGGAGTATTGGCTCCGACTGCTATGAGTGGCAAAAGAGGATGCTGTATCTTCACGGTAGGTTTCACTGAAGCAACTGTTTTGCGTGCTTCACAACATTCTCTACCGTGAATCCATGCTTTTCAAACATGACATCACTAGGAGCAGATGCTCCGAAACCATGGGTACCAATCACGATTCCTTGCTCGCCAATCCACCGTTCCCAACCGAATGGGGACGCCGCCTCAACTGCAAGACGCTTCTTGACTCCTGACGGAAGCACGCTCTGCTTATACTCCTCGCTCTCCTTATCAAAGAGTTCCCAGCTCGGGAACGAAACAACCCGAACCTTGACACCCTCGCTGTGTAAGGTCATTCCTGCTTTCACAATAAGATCAACTTCAGAGCCTGATGCCATGAGGATGAGATCTGGCTCTCCGTTTCCAAAGTCCTTGAGAACGTAGGCACCACGCCTCAGACCCTGAGAATCGGCATACTCGCTCCTATCCAGAATGGGTACTCTCTGCCTTGTCAACACAATTGCTGTTGGTCCGTTCCGTCGACTGATGGCCGTACGCCAGGCCTCAGTCACTTCATTGGCGTCAGCAGGTCTGATGATCACAAGGTTGGGCATGGCTCTCAAAGAGGGCAACTGCTCAATGGGTTGATGTGTTGGCCCATCCTCGCCAAGCCCGATACTATCGTGAGTATATACCCATATGCTCGGGTGTCGGGATAGTGCAGATAGACGAACTGCGGGACGCATGTAGTCAGAGAAGATGAAGAAGGTCCCTGCATAGGGCATGACTCCACCGTGACGTGCCATGCCGTTTACTGCTGCGGCCATGGCATGCTCTCGTACACCGAAGTAGATGTTCTGTCCTTGGTAGTTGTTTCTCTGGAACGCCTTGCTATCATCTATCCATGTCTTGTTTGATCCGGTGAGATCTGCAGAGCCACCGATGAGTTCTGGTAGTCGTGGTGCTAGTGCATTGATGGTCTTCCCTGATGCTGCACGGGTCGCGACCCCCCTCTCGTCAGGGTCGAAGAACGGGAGACTTGATTCCCATCCATTTGGCAATTTGCCCTCCAATCGTCTGTCAAATTCTGCATGGAGTTCTTGATGGTTCTTGGCATAGTTCCGTTTGAGGCCATCCCATTCCTCTTCAAGCAGCCTGCCGCGGTCAATGGCCTTTCTGAAATGCTCAAGCACATCGTCAGGTATGTAGAATTTCTTGTCTTCAGGCCACCCAAGCTTCTTCTTTGCACCTCTGAGTTCCTCCTCTCCTGCCGGAGCTCCATGCGAAGCGGCCGAGTCCTGTTTTGTTGGGAGGCTATATCCTATGATTGTGCGAATCATGACAATAGATGGGCGAGGATCATCCTTCGCCCTTCGAATAGCCTCATCGATGGCATCTACATCATTGCCATCCTCCACCTTCTGAACATGCCAGTGGAATGCCTCAAATCGCTTGGCAACGTCCTCTGTAAAGGTCAAGTCTGTGCTCCCATCTATCGAGATATTGTTGTCGTCATACAGGACAATGAGTTTCCCCAGCTGAAGATGTCCTGCGAGAGAACCCACCTCAGAGGACAACCCCTCCATCAGATCCCCGTCGGAGGCAATGACGTAGGTGTAGTGGTTGACGATCTCATAACCCTCTCGATTGAACTCAGCAGCTAGGTGCGCCTCAGCGATAGCCATCCCGACTGAATTTCCGAGACCCTGGCCAAGAGGTCCAGTTGTCACTTCAACACCGGGCGTCTTCCAGCACTCCGGATGACCGGGTGTCTTGCTGTCCCATTGCCGGAAGTCCTTTATATCCTCCAGAGTCAGGTCATATCCGGTGAGATGCAGTAGGGAATAGAGCAGCATGGATCCATGACCGGCGGAGAGAACAAACCTGTCACGGTCAGGCCACTCAGGATTCTTGGGATTGAACCTGAGATGTCGCGTCCAGAGGGTATAGGCCATGGCCGCAGCTCCCATGGGCATTCCGGGGTGTCCTGAGTCGGCTCGTTGAACGGCGTCTGCCGAGAGGAACCTAATCGTGTCTATTGCTCTCTCTTGAAGTTCGGTTTCGGGTGGCATCTGCGGGGTCTCCTGTTCGTGGTATATTGAGGGTGATTGCAAGGCACAAGCTCTTGCCTTTAAGCTCAGCTGTCAATAATCCGCCATTTGGCTCTTACGCCCGGTATAGATCTAGGGTTGCCGGGCACATCATCATGATGGTTGGCTAAGAAAAAGTGAGGGGGAAGCAGAGTGTTCTGCTTCCTTCTGGTTTCTACTTTCTGAGTTTCAAAAGGGCAACGATGACCACTAAGACCACAACCCCGCCACCAATCAAGAGTAGTGTGTTGGTGTCAAAGAGGGGCAAGACGCCATCGGCTTCGATGCCCAGTGTTGGATCGTATTCGAGGGTTTCGTTTCCGAAGTTCTCGAAGGCCAAATAGACAGACTCACCCGCCTCCTGCCCGGTCCCCTCGCCATAGCTCGCTCTCACTTGGATAGTGTTCTGTGCGGCCAGAGCGGTCTCTTCGTACTCCATGTAGCCATTATTGAACTCGAATCTCGTACCGGTTCGTTCGAATCCTGCCGGTTCGCGGGAACCTTGATTCTGGCCATGGTTACTCTCTGTCACAGTGAACTGGAGGACAAGAATGGAGTCTTCATACGTCCACTCCCAGCCGTCAATCACGAGGTCAAACTTGAACTCGCCAGGACTCTCGAGGTTCATGTGAACTTGGATCTGGACTGCCACGTCGAACTGCCCCATGTCTGGTAGATTCCCATAGTCATTGCCTGGTCCATCTGGACGCGGGTCATGGGTTCCTGTACTGGTCATATTGAAATGGACCGCGGTGACATTGCCATCCTGCTCTTCTGTCAGAAAATCGCTGACTTCCCAGTCAGTTGTTGGCAGGGCAAACGGAGGTCCAACCATAGTGTCGCTATCTAGGTCGAAGACACCATTGGAATCGGTGTCGTTAGCCTCAAACAGCTTGACAAACATTACATGATAGTCTACCGTGGGCGTGTTCGGGTCCCACCAATGGAAGTGTGGTACCTCACCGGCACCTGTTATTTTGATCTCGATTGCGTCAGTGCTCAAGGTCACGATGCCTTGAGAGTGCTGATATTGAATCTGATTTCCCTGTGCCACAGCCAGTGGAACAGTGCTACCGATTAGCACCAGCGCAAACGCCATCAAGAAACCTTTTGCTATTACGTTCATTATTACACCATAGATACCATCACGGATGTTGTTTATAGGGACTATTAGACGAAGCTGGCCCTAAATCATATGAAAGAGACTCATAACACCTTAAGGATATAAATTAAGTTTATGAACACTTTTAAGGCTTAAAAACAGGTGCAAAATTCCGTTTCAGGATGCTTTGCATCATTCTTCTGAACCGGTTCTGCTTCCAGGTGGATACTGCTCTAAGAAGTCGTCTCTGATGATGTCCATCATGACCACATCGGTGTATGCCCCCTCTGAGAACATTGCTCTTCTGAAGATGCCCCCTCTCTGGAAGCCCGCCTTCTCATACGCTCTCTGTGCTCGCTTGTTATTAAGGAGCGTGTAAAGATAGACGCTATTGAGGCCAAGCACGTGAAATGCTACCCACAGCATCACTGTTGTCGCATCGGTACCGTAGCCCCTGCCCAAGTTCTCAGGGTCGTGGATGGCGATTCCAAACTCTGCTCTTCGATGCTGTCTGGAGATATCAAAGAGGCTAACCGTTCCAAGAAACGCGCCCGTGGTCTTGTCTTCAATGGCCAAGATCAACTCGCCATCAGTCCACGGGTTCGATTTGGTTGCCTTCTCCAGCCACTCCTTCTCGCTTGTTCGAGAATGCGGAATGGCGGAGTTGAGGAATCGTCTTGTTTCATAGGTGTTCCAGTGCTTCATGATATCATCAAGATCTTGCATCTCTAGGGCTCTGAGAAGTATCTTGTCGCCATAGTACATGTAATCGAAAAGCCCCCTTTTGCGATATAAGCCTGACTTTCCTCTTTTCATTACATCGAATCGGGAATTGACGAAGCCTCTCTCTCTGGCACTCGTCAAGCTTTTATCCTGCGATGCAAGCCTGTACTGTATAGAATACTCTGAGTTAGGAGATAGAGAGAATGCAATGGTGGATGGATTTACTGACATCAAGCAGTGCGATAATCGTCATCATATTGGTTGTTGTCATTCTGTTCGTGATTAATGGTGTATTTCTTGGAATCGCTCTTGGTTTTGTCAATGGGCGCAATCGGGCCCTTGGCGATACTTTTGTCACAGCTATTCTGATTGCATGTGTGAGCTGGATACCCTGCCTTGGCTGTATCTTATCACTGTACTTCATCAAGAGCAGACATAGCACCGGATGGGGTGGTGCCATCATCGCCTATATCCTGACAGGCATTATAGCCTTCATAGTGATATTCGCAGTACTGCTGTTGTTCTTCCCAGGCATGTATGCACTTCTCTGGTCACTCATTCCCCTCTCTCCGTAGTCGATAAGAGGAGTGGCTGGCGTAGACAGTGGGCGAACGGGGAGATGTACCAGATAGCTCCGTCGACTGTACGAAGCTGCTGGATGACCCGGACCGGGGTCGCCTAGAGTTATCCCTGAGGATGGTACTCTTCCATCCAATAGGCTTTCTCAAGGCCTCCGGCCCCTTTCTTACCTCGCATCATCCCTCTTGTCCTCAGTTCGATGATCACAGAATCACCATCAGAAGACGGCAGTGGTGTATCGGCTGCACCTTCAACACCGTGTCGTTCGTATCCGCAATGATATTCTTTCTCTTAATCTGGCTCTCTGCGCCCCTGCTTCTTGTTCGATTCTATCTCTTCTGGGGCGGTGTAGGTGGTGTTGCTATCTACGCAATGCTGAGTGCCTCTGGCGTCACCGACATTCGCACGTCAGTCAAGATCGCATCCAAGTTTCTTCTTGGTTCCTCGTTTGCTGCAATAGCTTGGTCGATTCTTTTAGCTGATGGACTGTTCTCCTTAGGATTTGGACTGAAGATTCTGCTCATTATCATAATGTATCTCGTTGTGCTGACATTCCTCAATGCAAAGCGTATGGCTGAGATTGCCAGAGAGTGCGAGGACTGCAAACATTCGATGCGCTGGAGCCAGTGCCCTGGCATGAGAGAGCTTGTCTGTCGTTTGGTTGAGGAAGGATTCGTACAAGCTCGTGCACGTTCTGAGTTATGAGTCACATTGAGTGGGGGGAAGCATCTCCAAAGGCATTCCAAACGGCTTGTCTAGAATGTACAAGAGATACAAGTACCGGATGCCTTACATCGTTTCAGATGGAACACTCGCAATAATCTGGGGCTTCAGAGTATGAACTGGTGTAGTCTTCCACGGCTGAATTGCATGTCTATAGCAAAAAGAATGAAAACCGCCCTGCTGTCTTCTCTGCAGGGCAGCTAATCTGTCGCAAGTCTTTCTACTTGACCTTGAGCTTCTTCTCGTCTTTCCACAATCCGTGGATGTTACAATATGACGTGGCCATCAATGTGCCAGGTTTGTCGGTCTTGAACACATATTTCGTCTGAGGCTCTGCATAAATCGTGCTTGTGTCTGCGCCTTTCACGGAGGCACCGTGTGCATCGAAGCTGGTGTATCCGATCTCGTATGGGAACTTCTCTCCTTCAGGCCAGAAGAACAAATCGCACCACTTGATGTGATGAGCGGTGGTATTGGGATGGGGTATCTCCTTCCCAACGGATACCGTAACCTCCACCAGTTCGCCCTTCTTCACTTCGTCGGAACACTCGATCACGGGTACATGCTTCTCGTTTTTCCAATCGTCTGTCTGCAACCAACTCTTATCTGCCATTCTACTCTTCCTCATTGTTCTCTTGTGGAGCTGCTTGAAGCTGCTCACTAGGCAGTTCGTGCAGGAAGTTAAAATACTTCGCTTACAACATCTCTGCACTCGGAAAATCAGCGTCCATCTACTCGTGCGACATCTTCTCCAACTGGTCAAGCGTCCATCTTCCACGATCCGATAGGTCGTAGTAGTTGCGTCGTCGTCTTTCGGCACTGAGTTTAGAGTGTGTTTCCACGATTAGTCCACTACTCCTGAGCTCGGAGAGATGTTGGTAGACGCTTGGCACCTTGATCTTGACACCGAATCGCTCTGCAAGGGTCTTCCAGATGTCATATCCATACGATTCGCCTTCGGACAGAATCTTCAGGATGTACTGCTTAGTCTGTCCAATCTCAGTTGTATATCCTCGTCCCTCTATTCTGCTGAGGAGATACTCCAGTTTTCCTCGCCCCTTCACGAGGGCACGTGTTACATCTGGATACTTCAACCCCGTCCCTGTGATCAGGCAGACCACCCGGTCATTTCGGTGGATGATGCCCTCTCCCACGAGGTGGTGCAGCGCTGCAATCGTCGTGGCCGCTGCAGGTTCCGCAAAGATTCCCTCGCGGCTGGCGAGTTGTCTCACGCCGTCCAATATCTCATCATCGCTCACAGCTACTGCCTCGCCGCCGGACGCTCGAAGAGCCTCCAAGGCAAGGCGCCCGCAAGATGGATTCTCAACACCGATATCTAGGGCCACTGTAGACTGGGCCTCTACCGGTTCTATTCTCTTGCTCTTGGACGCAAAGGCCTCAACGATAGGTGCACATCCTGCAGCCTGAACTCCTACTAGACGGGTTGTCACTTCATCAATAAGGCCGAGATGTTCTAGCTCCTGCAGGCCTCGCCAAGTCATCGACAGGTGTCCACCATTACCCATCGGAAGTACAATCCAATCAGGGTTCTCCCAATCCAGTTGCTCTACTACCTCAATTCCTGTGGTCTTTATGCCCTCAAGGAAGAACGGACTGTAGGGCAGGATGTTGTGATATTCGTGACTGACCCCTGCTGCTCTCTTCATTGCATCCTGATGGTTGGCCACAATCTCTACCTCTGCGCCGTATGCGAGGATCTGATGGAACTTTCCGATGTCCACGTTCCCTCTCTGTGCAATGAAGACCTTGCTCTCCATTCCCGCTCGTGCTGCATAGGCAACCAATGAGGCCGCAAGATTACCCGTACTTCCGCAGGACACTCCCGTCCGACCGACCTGCTTTGCTTTGGTCATCTCTACAGAAACGCCTCGGTCCAAGAAAGACCCTGTGGGATTTCTTGTTTCGTCCTTCAGGTATAGGCTCTTTATGGCTAGTTGTTCTGCCAATCGATTCCCTCTCTGAAGAAACGTGTTTCCTTCACCAAGACTGACCTGTCCATCAGAGTCCAGTATGGGTAAGATCTCGTGGTATTTCCAAAGCTTCTTCTTCCGACCTCGGAATATCTCTCTGCTGATCTTCTCTCTTGCGCTATCGAGATTGTACTCTGCGTGCAGGATTCCGCCACAGCGCGAACAGATTACGTAGTAAGAGTCTGGGGTTTGCCGATGGCCGCAAGACGCACAACGGAAGTCAATAAGGAAAGACATAGAGAATCGAGCCTATATATAGGCTCAAACTTATATATATCTATGGGCGAGTTGTGCCTGTCCCTGCTGACCTGCAGGACGGAGGAAGAACAGATTGAAGCGATGGAGTGCAAGCACATTGAATCCCACTGTTTACTTGGTACTGACTGCTATATTCACTGGACTGACCACTGTGGCAACAATGATCATATCCATTCCCTTTCCAACCAGTACGGGGTATCTGAATTTTGGCGACTCACTTGTCATGATTAGCGGACTATTGCTTGGTCCTGTTGGCGGTTTCTTTGCAGGTGGTGTAGGCTCGGCGTTTGCTGATGTTGCCCTGGGCTTCAGCCATTTTGCGCCGATAACCTTCGTGGTTAAGGGAACAGAGGGCCTTCTTGTTGGATTGCTTGCTGTTAGATCGAGGGATTCATCAACGATTACACCCTGGGATATCGCTGGAATCATTCTTGGAGCTCTTGCCATGTTGGCTGGATACTATTTCTTTGAGTATGTACTCTTCGGTCCGGCTGTGGCTTTGGAGGAACTCCTATTTGTGAACTGGATTCAGGTTACCGCAGGCGGCATCATTGCAGTAGTGGTGGGACCCAATGTGAGAAACTACCTGAGGGGCCTTAACGTTGGACGAAGCGAGGCCCCAGTAGAAATCGAACATATGGTCGAGGATTCCGTTGTCCATCTAAGGAAGGTCTGAGTTCTCGTCAGCTCCCAATCAGGGCTGACATATCTTGTCCTGCTCTCGACCGACATGCCACCGATTGGGGATTCTCAGTCTGATCTGTGATTTCATGAAGATATTTTCTGCCAACTCTCTCATCGCTCTGTCAGAATCGTTTATTTGGTAGTACAGTCCTCTGATGGTTGTTCACAGGATGGCTGGGACATGACCGACAGGCACAGACTCAATATCACAAACGGGCGACTCGAAGAGGTCAATGGCTTCCTCCTTGAGGAGGATAACCCTCTTGTCAATGACATTCTTGAGGTAGTAGAAAAGCACGGTGGTGTCGACGAGATAAACCGAAAGGCCAGAGAGGCTCGTAAGCTTGAGAATCTGATGGCGCGTCTTGAAGAGGCCGATTCCCCTTTCACAGAGGACATACTCTGGCTCCAGGAACAACGAGATGACGGTGCCTTCATTTCCGTCCCCGAGTATCGGCGGAAGATACTGGGTGACAAGGTAGAGTCAATGGACTTCGACGATAGTTTCGCTGTGACTCTAGAAATCAGCGCCTGCCAGTATTTCCCCTGGCTTATCGACGAGGCCAAAGTGGCGATCGAGAATCAAGATCTGATGCCGGGTAGGTTCATCCGTGTACGAAACATGGCTGAGCAAGTAGAAGACAACCAGATTCTGGCCTTTGCTGCTGCGATGCAGGTTGTTGGATCCTCTTATGTGGAAACATTGGATACCAAAGGAACCAAACCAGGCCCAGATGGTTTGCCAACAAACATCCATCTTGGTGGTCCTGAGACTATCACTGGTTATTTTGGCGGAGTTGGTATGCCCAATCGTTTTCCAATAGACTGGGCTGACGAGTATCTTCACTACTACACCACATACGGAGTCAAGCAGGTTCTGAACATCAATCCTGGAAGTGTTCTCATTGGATATATGATGCACAAGCTTGGCATTGACATAGAGTTCAAGATCAGCGTCTATATGGGTAATGACAATCCCTACGCCTGTCTCTGGACCCTCCTGACTGCAAAACTCTTCAGTCGAGATGATGGGACGACCCCTCTCATTGGCTTCAATCTGGCAAACAGCGTGAATAATGAGACTATCGAGATGGCCGCGTACATAAGAAAGAGTTTCGGCTTCACAGATGTAGTTCGGATTGAGCATCACATTACGGAGACCTACAAGAGCATCGTCAGACAACCCTACGACCGACTGGATGAGCTTCTGGATCTTGCCGATCATGTAAAAAACATAAGCGCGAAGCATGAGGGCGCGGTTCCAGAGATTGATAAGACGCGGGAGCACCCCAGTGACATTCTGGATTACTTCCGTCCAAAGCAGGATATTCTTGACAAAGGCGAGATGGACTATCTCCGCCGCAACTACTTGGATAAGCACAATTCACTTAATCGGACTGCTGCGGAGCTCACCAAGCGCGGACTTACATTTCTTGCGGCACCAAATCTGCATGAGAGGTAGAGCTGCAGCAGGACGCCTCGAGAGGCCCTCTTTCCCTCACATATCTGGTTGGAAGACATCGTCATACATGCGTTCGAGACGCTGCTTGTGATTCTGTTCTTCCTTTGCCAGAGTTTCGAATACTACTCGGTGACTTGGGTCTTCTGTCAACTCAGATAGGGACTTGTAGAACTGGAATGCCCCCTCTTCCCTCTTGATTGCGACGATAAGGATCTCCTGTGGAGACGAAGAAGGTTTCAAGGGGATGTCCTTGAGGTAGTCCCCGAGACTAAGCTCTCTCATCTCTTCCAGTGTGCAACCGAAAGTACTGCAGACATCCTCTTTGAGTGCAGCCTTCAACTTCTCTTTGTGGCCTATCTCCTGTTGGGCAAGCTCTCTCAGGAGTTTCGTGGATGCCTGGGTCTCAGCCTCTTCAGCAGCTGACATATAAAACTCATAGGCTTCCTCTTCTCTCTCGATTGCAAGCGCAATCAAGTTCTCAAACGATTGTTGAACAGTAGTCAAGGTCCTTCCCCGTTCTGGCTGGTGTCAAGTGGGTATTAAGCATGCTGCTTCGACCGCAGGCGAAGGTAACAATACGAACTTTTTTGTTATGATGTCGAGGCCTGCATCTTCGTGAGTATACATGGAAACTAGGGACGGTCTATCCTTCAACTGTGCTGAGAGTGTGATGCTTGGAGTTGACCGAGAGGTTTCCTTACCCAACTTCAATGCATCATGTATGAAGATTGCTTCCATACTCGGCGGGGGTATTGGAGGTTCCGGGGAGATATGCGGTGCCGTGAGTGGAGCCTCGGCGTGCATCGGTCTGATTTATGGATCTGATGGTACTGAAACACCCAATGAATTCGATAGGAAACGTACCTTGGCTCGATCACTAGTGAACAGGATGATTACAGAGTTCACAGAAGATTGGGGCACTGTGCGATGCAGGTTCCTCAAAGCCATGGATCGTGGTGAGATGAATCCAGCCGGCGCAGCTCGCGAGAAACCCTATGTCCAGAACAGATGTGATGTCTACGTGAGGTGGGCAGCAGACTGGCTGACTGATATGGCGGAGAGTATCTCTCCCTCTTCTGATATCCGTGAATGATGTACCAACCTTCCACTTTGGAAAGAACCAAGTAGGCCCCTGTTTCACTAGTCAGGTATGATGAAGGTGGAGTTCCATGGATTTAAGAAGTGATGATTTCGAGCACGGCGGTCCAATCCCCGATATGTGTGCCTATCGCAATGATAATCTAAGCCCTCACCTCGAATGGTCGAACGTACCAGAAGGGACCAAGAGTTTCGCGCTCATGTGTAATGATCCTGATGCGCCAGTTGGTGACTGGATACACTGGTTAGTACATAGCATCCCCCCAGAGGTTCGCTCGATACCAAGGGGAGAGAACCCCCGCGGAGTTGAGGTTGAGAGCGACTTTGGGATCACTAGATATGGTGGACCTGCTCCCCCATCTGGCACACATAGGTACTACTTCACTCTCTATGCGCTTGATGTTCCCCGTCTTGAAGGCGTATCTAAAGATACGTTCAAAGATAAGTGTGAGGAACACAAAATCGAATCTGATCAGTTGATGGGCACATACACCAAGTAGTATCTCTTCACAGCAACACGCTTAAAATCACACATCTGGCAGTTGAGAGAAGACCTGGTGGATTGGAATGACAGCTGATGTACTCCTAGATATCAGAGGCCTGAGAGTAGAAGCCAACGGGATACCTATTCTCCGAGGGCTTGATCTTCAGTTTGAGCGCGGAAAAGTCTATGCAGTTCTTGGGCCCAATGCATCAGGAAAGTCCACTGTGGCAAAGGCTGTCATGGGTCTTCCTGAGTACGAGGTCAAGGGTGGAGATATTATCTACAAAGGCGAATCGATACTGGACAAGAGTATCACAGAGCGCGCGAAGATGGGTATTGCCTATGCCTTTCAGACCCCTCCTGCTATCTCGGGTGTCAAGCTTGAGGATTTCATCTGTCGTATATGTCCTGATTATTCCTGCAAAGAGCCGGATGAGGAACTCATGGGTGAGACATGTATGTGTCGGCAGGAGCTCTATGATGACTTTGAACGACTTGGAATCGAAAATCTTGCTGACCGAGACCTCAATGAGGGATTCTCAGGGGGGGAACTGAAGCGAAGTGAGCTCTTTCAAGTCCTGTCCATGCGGCCGGATGTGGTCTTTTTGGATGAACCTGACAGTGGTCTTGATTATGACTCGCTCAAAGTTGTTGGACGCGAACTGAAGGCTATGAAAGAGAAGGGGAACTCTACCATGGTCATAATCAGTCATCACCGTTATGTGTTGGAATTCGTCGAGGTCGAGAGGGTCTACATTCTAGAGTCTGGTCGTCTAGCCTATGCTGGAGATATGGATATCATTCCCGAACTCGAGGAGAAGGGTTACGACAAGTTCCTAGCTCAGGCTGCAAGTTGAGATCCAGGAGGACAGAGGATGGCAGATACCGGAGAGAAACGGAAGCGTGCTGAAGCAGCCAAGAAGAAGCCAGCAACTTATGGTGAAGACATCGACCTTGGCGAGTTTGAGTTCAGTCGTGACCGGCCCGCATCGCTGAACCTAGATGAAATCTCTGAGGGAGATAGAGATCTCGTTTCAGAAGTTGGATTTGACGTTTCGGAGAAACGAGCATCTGGATCATTTCTCCAGTTCGATAACGAGAGCATTCTGGCTGATGTCATGATCGACCAAGAGGGCCTCGAGGTGTTACCTACCAGTGCTGCCCTAGAGCGGTATGACTGGTTGTCAGACTATCTATGGAATGCAGTTCCTGTTGACACCGACAAGTACACAGCAGCAAGTGAACTGGAGCGCTACGATGGATACTTCATCCGCGCAAAGGCAGGGCATAGGATTCACATGCCGGTTCAGAGCTGTCTTGTCCTCAAGAAAGGTAGATCTGTCCAGAATGTTCACAATATCATCATTGCCGAGGAGGGTTCAGAGATGCATATCATCACAGGGTGTGCCACCCCTAGTGATATTGAACGTTCCCTACACCTTGGTGTCTCCGAGTTTTACGTCAAGAGGGATGCTCGGCTGACTTTCACCATGGTTCACAAGTGGAGCGACAAGATGGACATCCGCCCTCGGTCTGCAGCCATAGTAGAGGATAACGGAGTGTTTGTATCCAGCTATGCAATACTCAGTCCCCTTCGTTCTATCCAGACCTTTCCAAAGGTCCGGCTTACAGGGCGACAATCTCGTGCTGACCTGTATTCGGTTGTTTACGGAACCAAGAAGTCGAAATATGATGTGGGAGGTGCACTCATTCTTGAAGCACCTGCATCAAGTGGGAAGATAATATCGCGCAGTATTGCCACGGAGCAGTCTGAGATTATTGCTCGTGGTGACCTCATAGGGAAACATAGTGGAGCTAAGGCCCGCCTCGAGTGCAATGGTCTCTTGCTGAGTGATGAGGCTGAGATAGGCGCCGTGCCTGCACTTCGTGCCAGTTCTGAAGGAGTTGAGCTCAGCCATGAGGCGACAGTCGGGAAGGTCGGTGCGGAACAACTGAACTATCTAATGTCGCGTGGGCTGACTGAGGAAGAAGCCACTACGCTGATTGTGAATGGTTTCGTACAGCTGAAGGCGCCCGATCTTCCGCCCAGTCTACAGAAGTCTATTGACGATGCAATCAAAATGACTCTGAAGAAAGGTCTCTAGACATCTTTAGGTACTATTTCCCGCATATCGGATGGAAGGTATTGATGAAGCACCTTTGGAATCTGGATACTGCCGTCTGCTCTCTGGTAGTTCTCCATAATGGCTACAATCGTCCTTGGATTGGCGACCATCGTGCTGTTCAGAGTATGGACATAGTCCTTCTCAAGTCCTCCCTTCTCAAGTCGAAATTTGACGTTCAATCGGGTACTCTGATAGGCGGTACAGTTGCTGCAGGAAACAGCCTCCCTGTATTTCTCCTGACCCGGCATCCATAGTTCCAAATCGAGCTTCTTAGCTGCTACTATTCCTATATCTCCTGTACAGATGTTCACAATTCTATAGGGTAGATTGAGTCGCTGGAAATACTCCTCAGCATTTGCGATGAGTTCCTCGTGGATTTTCCAGGAGTCATCGGGGTGGCTAAAAACGAACTGTTCCACCTTGTTGAATTGGTGTACCCGAAAGATGCCCTTTGTATCCTTTCCATGTGAGCCCGCTTCTTTTCTGAAACAGGTGCTCACTCCTGCAAACCTGATGGGCAAGTCGTTGGGCTCGAAGATTTCATCCATATACATTGCTGCAATCGGATGCTCCGCAGTAGCGATGAGATACAGGTCCTCGCCTTCAATCTTGTACATGACGTTCTCAAAATCACTAAGGTCTGTAACGCCTTCATAGGGCTCTCTTCTCATCATGAAGGGTGGATAGATAGGCACGAATCTTCTCTCTCGCAACATCTCTAGGCCCATTCTCATCATTGCAAGGTCAAGCAGAACAAGTTCATTCTTCAGGTAGTAGAATCTGGATCCCGCAATCTTAGCCGCTCTGCCTATGTCTGCTAGGTCCAACTCCTCAAGCAGGTCAACATGACTCTTCACTTCAAAGTCGAACTCAGGACGACCCCCCCATTCTCTTACGAGTTCGTTGTCCTCTTCACCCTCACCGTAAGGAACACTCTCATGCAAGATATTTGGGATAGCCATTTGAATGGACCTTATCTCGGCCTCAAGCTTCTCAGCCTTTCCTTCGACTTCTGCGATAGACTCATTGACATCGTTGACTCTCTTGATGAGGTCTGGGGCATCCCGACCCGCTTGTTTGAGCTTGCCAATCTCCCGGGATAGGCTGTTTCGTTCCGCTCTCAACTTCTGTGCTTCTCTTCTCAGTCGTCTGGCCTCTTCGTCCATGTCAAGCATTTTCTCGAATTCTGCGAGCTTCTCACTCTCTTTGCGTTTCTGGAGATTCGCTCGCACAATCTCTTGATTATCACGCATGAATCTGATGTGCAGCATCTGATTTCCACCTTCGAGATCGACAGGTGAACTTTACTCTGTCCATCTCTGGAGACAGGGTCTCTCCTTTTCAATGTCTTGGAGATGACATACTAAGTTGGTGCCCTGTATCGAATCCCTGTACCTGCCTGCGTTCCTCTCCACTGATAGTCAAAAGTCTGGTCTATTCTCCTGTATGAAATCGAGATGGAACCTGTTTCAAAAAGACGGATTGCATGCCTACTTCTATGCGCTAGCTGGGCTTCAGGGATATGAGATGTGGAGGATATCTATTCCATAATCTCTCTGTAGACCCCCACAATGAGTTCTACCTGTTTCTCCCAAGAGCTCTCTCGAAGAACTCGTTCCCGACACTTCATGCCCATTGCCACCCTCTTTGTTTTGTCCTCTGCCATTAGTCTCATTGCATCAACAACTTCTCTGACAGATTGGGGTTTCACCAGCACACTCTCCGAAGGACTTAGAAGCTTCTCTGCATCTCGCACTCTGGTTGCTATCAAGGGTAGCCCACAACTCATGCCTTCTAAGACGCTTAATGAACAAGTGAGTGGTCCAATATTCATCGGCGCCACGAACACATCAGCCCTTTTGAGGAAATAATCCACCCTGTTATGAGGAACTCTTCCCATCCAACGGATACCGTTATTGAGGTCTCCTCGGCGCACAAGCATGGATTTCAGCATTCCATCTCCGATGAGGGTGAGTCGTGTATCTGGGTTCTCTCTGTGATACTCTCTGAAGGCATTGATTGCTATATCGACGCCCTTGTCGAGGCTCAGCCGTCCAACATAGATGTAATCAACAATATGGTCATCTCTCTCCATAGGTGTTGGACAAAACCGATGGGTATCCACTCCGTTTGGTATGATGTGTAACATATCCTCTTGGAAACCGTTCTCTAGGAAGATTCGCTTTTGCAGTGGGTGGACCAGTATAATCGCGTCGTATCTCCTACCTGCATAGAGCGATACTTTATTCGCAATATCAAACACGGTTCCAAGGAATGAGTCGGAACCAGAATAAGCCAAGTGGTATGTGACAACCAGGGGTGGGAGTGCTCTTTTGAAGAATGGTAAGACGAAGTCTGTGGATCCCGAGTTCATCTGGGCGTGTAAAACATCAATGTGATGCTTCTGCGACTCTCGTGCGATCATGTTGGGCGCATCTACGGAGTCTATGGAAAAATGGGGATTGAGATGAAAAGCTCGAAATTTATGAATATGCTCTTCTGGTAGCGGATGCACGTTTCGGGACTGAGTAAAGGCATGGACCTCATGGCCCCTTGAAAGCAGCCCTGTCATGACTGCATCAGCCCTGACGCAGAGGCCGTCTCCCGCCCCAAACTTGCTCACCATGCCTATCTTCAATCAGTCCTCACCTTTCTGATTATGGTTGACTACATTCGAGGCCGGGACTGTTCTGATAAAAGCTCCTGTCTGTCTTACTCCAACTGTGCTGATGGGCACAGATCGTTTACCGGACAGGCCGGGCAGTCTGGAGACTTGGCTGTACAAATCTCTCTCCCATGAGCACCGATTATGCGTGCATAGTCGTCCCATTCGTCTTTGGGGAGAATATCCATCAAATCCTTCTCGATCTTCTCTGGGCGTTCTTCTTCGGAGAATTCCAGACGCTGAGTGACTCTCTGAATGTGTGTGTCGACAACCACGCCCTCGTTGATTTCAAACACAGTCTGAAGAATCACATTGGCTGTCTTCCGTGATATGCCGGGCATCTTGGATAGATCCTTGATGGTCGTTGGAACTTCTCCCCCGAAGTCTTCAACCAGCATCTTGGCGGTCTTCATGATGTATTCGGTTTTCCGGTTGTACATGCCCGCGGGTCTAATGATCTCCTTGACCTCATCGGGGTCTGCCTCCTTCAGGGCCTTCGGGTCTGGATACCTATCGAAGAGTTCTGGAGTGACCGAATTCACGCTTTTGTCAGTTGTGTGAGCTGAGAGAATAGTAGCAATTGTCATCTCGAATGCATTACTGTAATCCAGGTATGTGGGCGGGGCATCAGGATAGGTCTTCCTCAGCCGTTTCATGACCTCATCAACGCGCTCTTGAAAATCCATCTCGGGGTTCCTCGTCTGGAATGGAATGTCTGTTCGACACCTGCAATGGGAGCAGGCAGGCCTTAAGTTTCCTCCCTTTCTACTTCAGGTATCTCTTCTCCGTTGACATCCAAAGCTCCCAGATGGATCAACCCCAAGATGAGAAGATTCATGAAGAATACGATGACGAAGAGGAGGACGGGACTGGAATACTGGAAGATGTACCCTGCAATCAGAGGGCCAATCGCCCTTACTACATACACCGTGAACCAGAAACAGGCAAGCATCTTGGCTGTATCCGTCCTTGGAAGGGACTTCTGGATTATTGTGATGAGCAGAACCCACCAGAGCAGATCATTGACATTTTTCAGTACGATGGCGACAAAGGGAACTGTGAAGATTGCACCCAATCCGGGCCACAGCGATTCCGCTAAGACATAGAGCTCGATGGGCGCCCAGAAGGTCATGTAAGAAGCAAGGACAAGCAGAAGTGCAGAAACAGGCATGAGAGTATACACAGCAGTTCCCGCTCTTTTGATTCCCCTTCTATCAGACATGCGACCAACCTTCAAGACAAGTGGTCCTATAAGAAGTAAGGAGACAAGCATAATGATAGTGATTCCACTAATCGAGACTCCGATAATTTCGTTTGAATAGATAAGGGCTCCAAAGTGGAACATATCATCACTTAGCGCATCGACAATGACAACAAGGAAGACGCCCGGGATAAGGGAGAACAGGTGTCGAAGGGCATTGGCATTCTCTTGCAGAAAGTCCCTGAAGAGAGACAATGTTCTCTCTCGTGTCCTATTCTCCTCAGCTGGCAGTAGCAGACGTTCACGTATGACCGCGCATATCAGCAGGGAAATTCCGGTGAAGAGATACAAAATCCGAAAGCCTTGGCCGAATCCAAAGACTGGAATCAGAGCTGAGAATACTAGAAGTGTGACGACCCCCAAGGACTTTCCAGCATTGAAGATTGAGAGCGCAAATCCGCTGTCGCTCTTCGGGATATTATCCATGATGAAGGCCGTGGAGCCTCCTTTTGCCAAGTTCGTCAGGGCATAGGTGTTAAGTGCGATGAACACAATGATGAACGCATCACTAATGCCAATCATAAAGTAATACGCCGCTGATACGGCCATCGCCACGACAGAGAGTGCCCTTCTATCATAGTTGTCCCCAATGTATCCCCCTCCAAGTCTCGAAAGTGCAGCCACCACACCAGTGGTACTCGCAACGACACCAATCAAGATGAAATCCCAGCCAAGGTTCCGCAGATAGAGATTCCGAAAACCATCCATAATAGCCAGTGCGCTGAAGGTCCACGACGTTAGTAAATAGACGACATAGTTCCGCCACGAGAAGACTCTTCTCAGTGACGCTATGACGCTCTTGCCCTCAGTAGACTCCCCGTCTTCGCCATGCGGAGGGGCATTGGTGATGGAATCACGGTCCTCCGTAGCTGATCCCTCTTTCTTATCTTCTTGTAGACTCTGCATGCAGTACTCTCCTGACCCATAAATACCGAGTCAATCCGGTCTTGAGTATCCACATAGCTATTTAGCCTCCCATCAATTCTTGGTGCCAAGGATTACCGGCCCAATATTCGGGCACGGCAATCCACACTGACAAATCTGACGTCGGGCTACTCATCGTATACTGTGACACTAATGCTTCCGTCTGCCTTTGGAGCAGCAACCAGTTTGTGACTGCAGATGTCTGCGGTCAGTACAAGGCACCCCGGTGCTGAATTTGCCATCATCAGGTTCCTGACTGCCATCTCAAGGTTGGCTGCTACTAACCTGACAATCTCAGGGTCGTTGAAGGGATCAACTTCCCGCCCATTTTCAGGCTGAACTAGGAATGCTAGCGTGTCGATGCTTTCACTTCTTATCAATCATTTTTTCCTCCGATTTTCTTCTTTCATTCAACATCTCTCGAAGTATTTCTCTTAGAATGGTTCTGGTTCTTCCCATGGTCCTGGTGTCATTTTTTCTCTCATCCTCCTGTGAATTTTGCTGTAAGTCGATGTTTTCACACATCCGGCTTACGGCCAGTCAACGCCGTCAGCCTGCCTTTCCCGACCTCAGTCTCCTCGTAGCAAAAGCTGAAGTCTAGAAAGGACAAGGATCCTCGCATGGGGGCTGCACGATGGTGGATAGGCCACCGACACCCTTTGCACAAAGCTCGAGAATAACACGACTCTCAGTCAGAGACTCGTACACTTCTCGCATACTTGCGGCGCTGATTGTATTCACCTCCTGGCCTTCTTCCGCCAGATGGTCAGCTAGCTAAGTGTCCACACTGAAGCTGTGTGGCTTCCATTTGCGCAACACTTCATAGAGACCGTTCTTCGTCGGACTCCATTTCCAACTGACAAGTAGATGAAGGCCAAAGTCCTAAATAAAAGAGACGGGGTACGAAAGATCGATATCTCTGCCCTTCTGTCTGCATTCTTTTGCATGGGAGAGTTCGCTCCTATGCCCTTCATCCCTCATGCCGAAAATCTTGACGAATTCTTGACCCAAAATCTTAACAACTGGCCACGTATATCCAGATATGACTGGATTTGAAACCTCTTGGTTCCTCTGAGCTCCGAGTGCTGAGGCGCTTGGCTATCAACCCTACAGAGAGACAAATTGGTATTGCAGAACAGCTTGGTGTCAGTCGATCTGCGGTGAGCCAGATATGGCATCGATTGGTGGATGAACGGAAACTACGTGTTCGTAGTCTTTTGGACTACTACCTCCTTGGCTTCTCGATACTTATTGGTTGGGCATGGAGTGAGGAAGATGCAGCTGCCGTTAAGAAGTTCTCCAGATGGCTCGATGCAAATCCGTTTGTCATAGCCAAGGCAGACGCGCTCATGAGTACTAAGACAGACGAGAGAGTGTATTTCGAAGCGCTCTTGCCTCTTGGAACACACCATTCCGACTTCTTAGAGAAACTGGCGAAGTTTGAGAAACGTCCCTACAATCTGACCATTGAGTGCGAACCTGTTTCGACCATCACGGAGCACCTGAACCTTGGGCTCTTCAATGGCAGTAGCTGGGACTTCACGACTGATTTCAGGTTTGAAGCATCAATCGACGCAGCACGGGAGTTCTCAGAGATTCTTCCAGCTAACGCTCGGCTCGACCAAGGACCATCGAAAGAAGTTTCACCTGATTTCTTGGCAACCGGCGCATGCCTCGAGAGTGATTACTACACCAGTGCTGCTCAGGTCTATGATTACATGCTCACTCTTGGCCTCTCGCCCTCCTCACTCAGGACAATCCGAAGAAGGCTCTCTGATTATAGAGGAAGTCTGGCTCGCCCCTATATAGAGATTCAGAACATAGGACTCGGACCAAGCATCCTTACTTGTGTCAATGATCTTACTAGGGGTAGCAACGTTTCAAGGCTCTTGCACTCTCAGGGACATGTATTACCAAGAGCTAGGATTCTCTCGGGGAGTCGACTTGTGGCAATGGATATCAGCCTACCTAGCGCCTCCGATTGGTTTGGATTCTCAATTTCGCTATCCAACATGCTTAAGTCAGACGCGCAAGTATCTACATTCATAACGGAAGCACGAATTATCAGAAAAGGATTAGTGGACGTTCTGCCGTACCTCTTTTGATTAGTATAGCAGCGTCCTAACCAAGGTGGGACACCACGTGGATATCAAACGAGACGCCTTGTCACAAATTGTGACACCCTACGACGACATAGTCCCCACTACAACTGACGAAACCGTGAGATTCTATCTTGATGCCATGCGTATCTATCTCGGTCTGTGTTCCGGGACTATATCTTTCGATCTTGCCTCCAAGGGTGTTTCAGAGCTCAAGGGAAACCCAGAATATACAAAGTATCCCTTCAATCCCACCGGCGTTCCTCTGAACGAGGTTGTGAAAGAGAGAATTATCGACAACCTGAGAACGCTCAAGAAGTATAACCTCAACAATGTCGATTCAGTGAGGTCCGCGCTTACTTTTGCTTTCTTGATGCCCGAAACCCCGATTGCAGCCAGTGACCTGAGTACCCTTGCATATTTTGCCAAGAATCCGGACTCATCGACGGTGGATGCTTCTCGTCATCTGGGTATTTCATCTCGGACTGTAACGCGATCCCTGAAGCGTCTGACAGAACGGGTATACCTCCGCTTTTCCTGCTTCCTAGATACGACCGCTTTTGGGATAAATTCAGTTGTAGTATTCTTTAGGTTACAGGATGACGCCGACTGGCCGAACATAGAGATGGGTCTGGCTCATTTCCCCTTCACAAAAACCATTCTGAAGACGACAATGACCGATTTGGGCTACGCGACATTTCTCTTCCCGGGAGGAGAAGAACGGATTTCATCTTTCAGTCGCAGTGTTTCCAAGCTCACGCATAACATCTTCGATTACGCAACTATCCACGTGCAGCAAGCGACAGGCCAGAGGTATAATTTCAGTCTCCTGAAAAACAATGAGTGGGCTCTCTCCGAACATCTGGGTTTCCATGGGGGCGACGAGATTCCAGTGGAGAGCCTTGACCGC
The DNA here is from genome assembly GCA_964558645.1 of uncultured archaeon. Lineage (GTDB taxonomy): Archaea > Asgardarchaeota > Thorarchaeia > Thorarchaeales > Thorarchaeaceae > TEKIR-12S. The sequence continues at coordinate 15,695 of CAZLEV010000015.1, read as the reverse complement.
TATATGCTCAGGTGCCGTGGCCCAGTTGAAGGATTCTCGCCCATCGATTTTGTGGTCGGCAGCCAATTGAAACTTGATTACCGTGCACAACCTAGTAAGTTAGCTAGAAATCTTCGGACAAGAGGGTTCGATTTTGATGCGGCAGAGGTGGGCGGGGTTGTGAAGCGGCTCAAGAAACGGGGAATCGTCTTGCCATATATCAGCTTCGATGGACTAGGACTCGACTCCAGTTTCTGTTTCGAGATAATATGCAATGAACATGGCCGGGATTACATCCTGCGCCTTCTGGCTCTTGTACCACAAGCCACCTATTTCGTGTCGGCTGAGGGAATAATCGTATGGTTGACCGTTCCTGGTAAACACCAAGTCCAATACTACAATACATTCAAGCATCTAGAAGAACGTCCGGATATCGATCTGGTTCAGCCAATCATGACTGTAAGGGTGAAAGGATCGCGAGGAACGACCGACTTCGCCGCAGAGTGGTCCTATGGACGTGACGACTGGGATATCGACCCATATCAGCTAGACCTCTCCCGCTATATGACTTGAAACCACAGGGACATTGATGAGATTGCCTTCTGCAGGAATACCCGATAAGAAGACTCTCGGCAGATTCAGGGCGTCCGTAGTTTCCTGGTTTGTTGACAATGGCCGTGACTACCCGTGGCGTGAAGATGCAACGCCATATCGTATTCTAATTGCCGAGATGCTTCTGCGGCGCACCACGGCCACGGCAGTAGAACGGGTATACCCAGCTTTCCTTGACAGGTTCGGCTGTATCGAGGAATTGGCACAGGCCGAGCTGGCTGAGATTCAGAGGGCGGTCAAGAGCTTGGGTCTCCAGAGAGTCAGGGCAATGCATCTATCTCGGACATCCAAGATAATCCAGGATGAGCACGGAGGAGCGGTGCCGGATGATATCGACATCTTGTGCACGCTTCCGGGACTCGGGCGCTATAGTGCTGCAGCAATCCTCAATTTCGCCTTCGGTCAGTCTGTGCCCATGGTGGACAGTAACATCGCTCATCTAGTCTCACGATTCTTCGGTCTAGAGGTAGCTTCTTCTGATAATGAAACCATCTGGACACTGGTCGGCCATATTGGTCAACCCGACCATGACAGGCGACTATACTGGGGAATGATTGACCTTGTGGCATTAGTATGTTTGAGGATTTCCCCTCGGTGCCAAGCCTGTCCCCTCACGAATCTATGTGAATACCACCTGAAGGCTAGCTGATACGGTGCGGTCTTCTTCACATCCTTCTTAAGCAGAGATGTGATGGTCGGGACACTCATGGAGATGAGTCTATCATGACCGTGAAATATGTTGATGGGTTGGACATTCCCGACGGTCTAGAATTCGGCGTTGTGGAAACCGACCAGGAACTGGAGCAGCTAATCGAGTTCAATGCCACCATTCACGGGGATGAGGATGCTGAAGCCCTTCGTCGAATGATTGAATGTCTCCCAGAGTTTGCTAGGGAGATGAACTACTACATTTGTGAGAGCGATAGCGGCAAGATTGTGTCCTCTCTCAATGCAATCCCCAGTGTCTGGTCCTACGAAGGCATCCCGCTTAGGAACCTGGAGCTGGGCTTTGTTGGAACCACTGAAGAGTACAGGCGAAAGGGCCTCGTGGCGCTTCTGTATCAGTACTTCGACAGAGTTCTAAAGAAAGGCAACTACGACATTTCCACTATTGCAGGGATCCCCTTCTTCTACCGTCAATTCGACTACGATTTCATCATTCCTCTAGGACGTGGTGTCTACATAAGGCCTGATCAAATCCCGGATACGCTTGTGGACGATTTTCCTACTCTTGTGTCCCTTAAGATCCGTCATGCAACCACTGAGGACATACCGCATATGATGGCACTCTATGAGCACTTCTGTGACCGTCTTCTTATCAGCTCAGAGCGTTCAACGTCTCTCTGGGAGCAACAAGAAACGAATCAAAAAGAATATGCACAGCCCTTCACCACCCACGTGTTGGAGGATGCGGGCGGGATTATCGGTTATTTCCGTGTTGCACTTCGACGAGAGAAAGACGCCGAGAGCATACACCTTGTCGATGTCCTAGAGAGCAGTGTACGCAGCTACTCTGCTGTCTTACGCGCACTCACCCATGTTCGTGAACTGGCAAAGGATAATGATGTGTGCAGCATTGCCCTTCCGGGTACTCAAGTCTGCAATATGAGCCAAGTTGGTCTAGATTTAGGAGGGCAGATGAGTCGTGGTTGGCGTTACCAGGTCAGGATTCCTGATGTGACTGGGTTCCTGAGAAAGGTGATTCCAGTTCTTGAGGGGCGCCTGGAAGGCACGATGTATGAGTCTCTCACGAGAGAGTTCGCCATCAATACCTATCGCGACTGCTACATACTCAACTTTGTTGAGGGTCAAATCACATCTGTGGAGAATATCGGCTTTCAAGGACACGACAAGCATACTGAATTCAGAAGCATGCGTCGGGACTTCGTCAGGCTCTTGCTTGGTCAGAATAGTGTGAAGGAACTAAGCGAGATGAATTCGGACTTCATTGTGAGTGGTAGAATACGTGGGTTGGTTGAAAGCCTCTTTCCAAAGAAGGAGAGTCATGCTCCATTCTATCATTGCTAGTGAATGACCATCAGTCCAGACCAGCAATTGGGACATCCACGGAGAATACATGTCCAGAGGGAAAGCTTGCGTTCACTGGGGGCTTGTTCGTGGACACTTATCAGTTCCGTACCTCCGTCATTCAGACTCGGATGGACAGGTAGGTCGTGCAAACCAGGAAATAACAGATGCTCGCAAAATGATCACATAAGGTCTCTCTGGAGATGAGTGAATCAAAATCATGTTCTCGGAGCTAATAAGGAATCATGCAGATGCATTGGAAAGGATGCTAATGTTGTGCAAACGCTGTCTGGACGCAGGAAACTCATATCCCTTCTACTGGTATACCTGTCTGAGAACTACTCTGACTCGCTGAATCCCTGCTCTATATGCCGCAAATCTCTCGTGTATCTAGGAAGAACTTTCCTGATAGCTGGTCAGTGGGTTTGCGTTGATTGCGTGATGAAGAGAATGGAATCCGCCCAGCCTTCGCCCAGTTATTCAGGAACCGAACAGTGAAAAGGGGAGCAAGTAGCATCTGTTACCCGGTGTCTGACTTGAAGCGTCGAATTCAGCCGCATCTCCGTGTTGGATACGGTGACGTAGAACGAATAGCATTGATTGCAGGGAATCCTGATAGAGTTCCCAAGATCGCGTCTGCAATGAGCGATGCGGAAGAGATTGCTCGATATCGAGGGTTTGTGACCTATCGAGCGTATACACCCCAAGGGGTTCCCGTGACGGTTTCAGGCACTGGCATCGGGACACCTTCGACTCATATCTGCATAGAAGAACTTGCTAAGCTAGGAGCCGAGGTCATAATCCGTATTGGTTCCTGTGGGGGTATAGACCCTCAGGTTGTGGTGGGAGATGTTGTTGTTCCAACTGGATGCATTCGAGATGAACGGACCAGTCTCAACTATGCTCCCATTGAGTATCCTGCGGTGGCTTCGCACAGTTGGTTTGAAGCACTTCATGGGGAGATTGTCAAGCTGCTGCCACCTGACCGCGTTCATACAGGAATCTGCTGGACAAGTGACGTCTACTATGCTGATCGGCTTGCAGGCGAGCTAGACATCTGGACAAAGGCGCGTGTCAAGTGTGTTGAGATGGAGAGCTCGCTCGTATACGTGTTTGCAAGCACCCATGGTCTTGAGGCCGCATCTATTCTATCCTGCGACGGTAATCTTCACGGTGGGCAAAAGGGCGAACAGGACGACGAGAGTGAAGAAACGGGCGAACAGAACCCTCTGTTGATCGAGGCTGTTGAGAAGTCGATACAGGCAACGGTGGCAGCCATAGACTTACTCTTATCGGAGTAGGCGATGCAAACAATCAGCAGATTGTTATCTATGATCACACAGCACCAATAGAGGACTGGCTGATGGCGGCAGATGGAGTTGAGTCTAAGACGGATACTTCCGTGCACTCTTACTTGATTATGAAGGCAGATGCTAAAGAGGCACTGGAACTGGCCAGTGAATGGTGGAAGGACAAAGACATTCCGACGTATATCACGGTCAGAAAGCTTCGTCAAGATGAGATGGAAGGATTTGTTGAGCTCTACAATCGCTGTTTCATCGCCTCGCCTGACCCTTTCTGTCCACTAACTCTGGAAGATGCCAAGAAGCTCGATACCGATGGCATATTTGTTGCCTTACTCGGGGGGGACCTCTCGGGGTTCATTGCCTGTTTTGTGGAGAAGGATGAAGAGTCCACATATGGTGAAATCACAGGTATCGGAGTACTCCCCTCTCGTAGACGTCGAGGAATAGCTACTGCATTGATTCAGAGAGCATCCGAGTACTTTCTCGAAGCAGGTGTAGAAGAGATCTACTGTGAGGTCTACGAGGAAAATCGACCATCCCGGCTACTCATCACTGCATATGGTTTCAAACAGGTTGGCCGACGAGACGTGCCAGTAGAGTCGTCTGATGATGAAGATGGTGAAGAAACAAGGATGCCTGGTGGAAAGATAATGCGTCATCTCGGACTTAGACCGCGTCCCGGCTGTAAGGACTGTCGAGATATCTAGTACCACGGATATACCAACAGCTACCCTAAACGTGGACAAAGTTGGGCATCTCAGCGCAGGAATTCATATACTCCAGTCCATGACTGAGAGCTGGTCACTCACACAGCATCGCTGACCACGATAGAGACCACCCCGTACCGTTACCTGAGGGGGGCAACTACCTGGAATCCAAGTGTGGCCAGCACACAATGAACGTTTGGTAGGAGAGCATCTTGATAATGGTGACACCCCGAATGTCCATGTCATCCATCTTTTGGTCCTCGCTGATGGGTGCTGTGTGAAAAGTCCATGAAAAAGATAGCTGAATGGAATTTATCCAGTGATTCATGTACGAATCCTAGTATCACAGTCCCTCTTTCTGACCTAGTTGATTCACGATTACTGACTTTTCACACAGAGCCTCGCTGATGTGAATCATTATATACGTGGAAGCATGTGAATGCCATAGGTGGTGGGTCAAACATCCGCCTGAGTTGGTACTAGGGAGGCTGTATTGGCGAGATGAACCAAGTGGTTGTGGTGGGAGCTGGTCCAGCTGGGGCAATCACGGCTTATGAGCTGGCCCGCCGAGGGGCAGATGTGGTTGTCTTAGAGAAGTGTCGCTTCCCTCGCGACAAGCCTTGTGGAGGGGCTCTGATGTACAGAGGCATCCACATCCTGAGAGGTGAGCTTCCCCGGCGGCTAGTTGAACGGGGAATTTATGGTCTTAGATTTGTCTTTCCCGACGGAAACATGGCGGAGTTTTCTTCGAAGCGACTCATCGGTGTTACTACGCAGAGATCGAGATTCGACGAATACCTGGCAAGGCGCGCGGAAAGGGCCGGTGCTGCCTTGGAGGAGGAAACGCCTGTAGAAGACGTATCGGTGAGCTCTGACCATGTTCTGGTAAGAACAAGGAATGGTAGAGAATACGTTTCCGAATTCGTTATTGGAGCAGATGGGGTCAACTCCGTCGTGAGCCGTGCCTTGGGGCTGAGACCCGAAAAGAAGGACCTCACGGAGGTGGGTCTTGGCATGGAAGCAGACTTTGTAGTTGGTGAGGAAAGGGTCAAAGAGGCCTGTGATGGTCGGGTTGACATTCTTCAAATCTATCTCCAAAGAGGCAAGGTGAGCTACGGCTGGGTATTTCCGAAACGCGACCATCTAGATATCGGAATCGCTGGAGCAGCAGTACACATGAGAAGACTGCGTCCTGACTTCGACGAATTTGTGGGATTGCTGGAACAAAGATTTGGTTTCGAGTTGAATCCTGAGAGGCGACGTACATATTTCCTCGGCGGAGGTGGCCTTGACCACAAGAATGTCACAGATAGATGTGTTCTGGTTGGAGATGCTGCTGGTTTCGTAGATCCAATGATGGGTGAGGGAATAGCCTATGCCATGAGGTCCGGTCAGTTTGCAGCTGAAGTGATCTACCAGTTGTTGGAAGAGGGGCATTCGTCAGAGGAGCATCTATTGAGATATGATGAGCGATGCAGACGGGCGTTTTCCTCAGACTTTGAGTTGGCCCGCTGGGCAGCACTGAGAGGAACCGAATTCGCAGCTTCTGTCCTGCGGCAGGCCTCCAAACTCAGTTTTTCTTCGGAGATAATGGCCATGTTGGCTAGGGGAGAGTTGGGGTACTCCGATCTTCCGGCTACTGTCATGCGGAAGCTTCCCGCCGAGATTCCCGATATCATCCGAAACATGATACTGCACAGGATGTGCTCGTAACTGGAAAGTTTCTTAGGCTCTTCCCGCAATCAGCATTCAGGATATGTGTTTGATGCGACAAGTAGTTCTCATGCTAGTCTTCCTCCTACTCAATCCAGGTGTCTTCCGGTCCCATAGCATGACAACGACAGCTGAAGATCTCTCATTTGACGGGACGAATGCAATGGGTTATCTGATGGAGCAGTGCAATTTTGGCCCCCGTCCACCTGGTTCGGAGAATCTGAGTCAATGCAGGACATATCTTGCCGGCATTCTTGAGAACAGTGGCTGGAATGTTACTCTCCAGTCTTTCTCCTACAGAGAAACAGAGTGTGTCAACATCATCGCTAATTGGAATTGTAGTGTCTCTCCCAAGTTCATTCTTGGCGCCCACTATGACACTCGCCCCGTAGCAGATCGGGACCCTGCAGCTGAGAATCGTTCAAAGCCCATTCTTGGGGCCAATGACGGTGCGAGTGGGGTTGCCGTTCTTTTGGAGTTGGCTCGGCTTCTGCCTGAAGCATCTCGATCTGCCATCGAGATTGTGCTCTTCGATGCCGAGGACAGCGGCAATGTCAACGGGTGGGACTGGATTGTCGGTTCTAGTCACTATGTTGATCAACTGTCTAGTAGGAAGACCTCGGGCCTGAGCGGAATGATTCTTGTTGACATGGTCGGAGATGCTGACCTTCGCCTTGAGCGAGAGATCACATCCACAGACTCACTGCAGGACACCATCTGGGCACTTGCTGCAGAGATGGGGCATGATGACAAGTTCTTGGACGTCACCGGTGCGTCTATACTGGACGACCATACCCCCTTCTTGGAAGCACAGATTCCCGCCCTTGATATAATCCAGCATAGCCCATTTCCCTGGTACTGGCACACTCTAGAGGACACTCCCGACAAATGCAGCGCTGGAAGCCTGGAAGCTGTAGGAAGTGTTCTGGAAAGATTCCTCTTGAATCTCTCAGACGAGTCCTATCCTATTGAGCCCTTCAGCTCCGATTTCGTCTTCTCTCTAATATTGCTCGTGCCCATCTTGATGATTGTGGCTCTTGTTGTTCACAAAAGGCGATGATGCTATTCCACACACGTTTTTATTCAAAGGAGTCTAGATAGGAGGATGGAGCACTCTCCGGTGAGCATCCTTGTCGACAAATCTACTATTCCGCCCCTCTGGCTCAACAGCATCACCTCTCACAGAGCTCTCCGTGTCCCCGAAGAACAAGAAGATTGCATGTGGCACCCTGGATGCACGGGTTCTGATTCTTGATGCGAAATCTGGCAGACCGAAGAAAGCATTCAGTGGCCATGAGCAGGTCATATCAGCCGTTGGGTTCTCGAAATCAGGGGATAGTGTCTTCTCAGGAAGCTGGGATGGTACCACGCGAATGTGGCGAGTGTCGAAGAGACCTGCCGAACATCACGAGATGAAGCATCCGGCCGCTGTCAAGTCTCTGGCAGTTGCACCTGGAGGAGGGAAGGGGGCCGCAGGCTCTCGGAATGGTCAGATCAAGATATTCTCCACGAAGTCATTGAAGTGTATTCGGAATATATCAGCTCACACGAGAGATGTATCGGGTCTGGCCTTCTCGGATAACGAGAGACATCTTGTCAGCGTGGGCTGGGATGGTTCTTGTCGTCTATGGGATATGACGGATTACTCACTTGTCGATGAGGTCTTTCATACAAAGGATAGGATTCGCTGTCTGGCAATCGCTCCACATGCGGATCAGGTTTTTCTTGGTCTTCACAGTGGTGTCATCAAGTCAATCAACCTTGATGAGCCGAACCTGGTGACCGACCTTCGTGCTCACACAGATGTAGTCACGTCTCTCTCCGTACTCCCCTCCGGTACACATCTGGCATCCGGCGGCTGGGATAGGCGCGTCAATATATGGGACCTTGCAACCGGTCAGGTTGTGGAAAGCATCAGACTCGGGACCGGTGTCTGTGCTGTTAGTACATGCATGAAGCCATCGCGTGTCTTGCTGTCAGACTATTCTGGCTCGCTTCTGTCTTGGGAACCCGAGTCTATCCAATGACTCTGATATCTAGTTCCACAAACCCCTCTCTGTGTCTGGTCAGTCTGGCCCTGTCAAATCTCTTCTCTCTTCGTTCTATCTCTTGGAGGATATCGCTCTGTGCATTCCTACTATGCTTATCAAAGGGGATTGGAAGAACGTCGTTTCTTGTGATGAAGAGCCGTATTCCCTTGGAGTCAAGTTTCACTATTGGTTCTGAGAATGCCATCTTTCCCTCTTTGAAACGAGGCTTTTTCCCTCGCATTGTTCGGACCAGTCTGGCCATTCTCCTGTGACGCCCAATGGTGACCCGTGCCGTCTTGATGACATCCTGTAGATACTCAATCCGGGGGTCGAAGCGTTCTGTGAAGTCCTCCTGCACAGCAGCGATGGTCTTTGGCGCTGTTGGGAGATGCCCCCGCATTATGGCCCGTATGATATAGTTGACTGCGTCGGCATACCGTCGAAACTCCTCCTCAAGGTTCGTCTGTTTCTCTTGAGTGAGTGTGACACTGAGAAGGTTGATGATCTCTAGTTCAGCTGATGAGATGTTGACCACCTCTGTCCTGTTCGAATCAAGCCGCTTAATCAATATACCCGATGGTTCAGAGGCGGTTTGCTATGAATTTCGCCTCGCCAATGCTACGCCTAATCCCTCTTGGCTGGAAGTCGAAAGCACCATATTCCACATACACGTTCTCGAAGAAGTCAGGTTCTCGATCTCTCAGAGCGTCAACGAGATCCCCTCTGTCATCCAACATGAGGCCCTCTGCTGCAAGAAGCGCGAAGCCCAGCCTCCTGATCGTGAGTCTGAGCTCCAAAACCGCCAGCTCCAAATCTCCTGCCATAGCTAGATTGCGCGCTCCGAAGTATATTCTCTGAGCTTGGGAGAGGAACTCGATGGTTTCATCCTGAATATCCTCTTTATCCACACTCTTGGCTACTCTTGTCAGCCAGTGCTCAACGTCATCTAATATGGCCAGTATTTCTCCCTCTTCCATTCCCTTGAGTTTGAACGTGCGTAAGAAGAGTGGGTATGCTATCGGGTCTAGCATTCGTACTTCAGCAAGAACTTCAGATGGTCTAATTATGCAATACTCATTGGTTTTCATGACAATAATCCGGCCTAGGTCAAGTAGGCCGTTTCGCAACTCATTAACAGCACTCTCTGTGTCGTTTCTATCTACGTATCTCTCAGCATTGGCCAGAGACTGCATGGCCTCTGTCTTCATCCTCTCAATAACGTTCTGGGACCAAGTGTGATTTGCAGCTGCCTCTTGCCACTTACGAAGTGAGCCATCTGAATCATAGACGACATCCGCATCGTCCAAGGTTCCAACGACCTCTGCAATACGGAAGGGATCTTCTATCTCTCCTGAGAGCACTCCCTCGATTTGCCTGGTTGGAAGGAAGATCATGTCTATTCTTACGCCCTTGTGTTGTGCAAGCAGCCTGACCGGGGCCTCGGAGCCTATCCAGATGATACAGATGTCGAGGTCCGAGAAGCTCGTGGCGAATCCCTCTGCATAGGAGCCAAACACGTAGACGCCCTTCACCTGCTCTCTCTTCTTCCATTCCTGAACGGTATCTTTCAATGCCTGGTCAAACTGCTTTCGGACACTCATCAACTGAAACACACACTCGTATGATTGCTTACGCAGAAGATTGCTGTGTGAGTTATCCAATCATCGACAATAAAACTATCTGTCACGGGTGGCTGTCCTTGAGCCACAGCAATTAAAGAGGAGTTTACCTTGGGAAAATTCGAGTTGATACAATGCCCCGTTTCGATGGAAGAAAGAATGACGAGCTGCGACCGGTGGAGATTGAGAGAAACTACTTGAAGCATCCAGAGGGTTCTGTCCTCATCAAGACCGGGGATACACATGTGATATGCACGGCCACCGTAGAGGAGAGCGTGCCCGGGTGGCTCAATGGTAGCGGCAGGGGCTGGGTCACCGCCGAATACGGCATGCTTCCGCGAGCCACAGACGACAGGACAAACAGGTTCAAGCTCAGTGGGCGAAATCAAGAGATTCAGCGACTCATTGGACGCTCTCTGCGTGCAGTGGTGGCTCTAGATCGAATGGGTCAGAACACCATTCGCCTGGACTGTGATGTGATTCAAGCCGATGGTGGTACTCGAACTGCATCTATCACTGGGGCCTATGTGGCCTTGGTCGACGCACTTCAGTATATGGTGGATATGGATCTCATTCCCGACCTGCCACTAGAGGGGCAGGTTGCAGCGGTCAGTGTGGGTGTCATCAAGGATGACTGTCTTCTCGACCTTGCCTACATCGAGGACTCGGTCGCCGATGTTGACATGAATATCGTGATGTTAGGCTCGGATTTTGTCGAGGTTCAAGGTACTGCCGAAGGGCTTCCCTTTGATAGAACGACACTGAATGAGATGCTCGACTTGGCTGAGAGTGGGATCTCGGAACTCATGGAGCTCCAGGTCATTGCACTTGACGACCCCATATGATGGACTAATCAACTGACTAGCGTAGCATCTTGCGGAAGCTTTATCTTCAGACTCGTCGCAATTAATGATGCAATCATCGAGTAGAGAAGGCGTTGTTCGGCGGCTATGGAAGGTCGCTGTGAAGCCGTTCTGGCGAATCTCGATGTATAGCAAGCTTTAAATCAGAACCAGAAGTGGTTCGCGAGCACACACCCCACTATTGGGTGTGGAGCAACGATCCTGACCTCTGAAAGGGCACAACACGCTCATTCAGCGGAGAACCATCGAGACCAGACACGATGATGGAGTCATTCTCGATGGGGGGTCTGTCCTGATATAGGTTCTACGGGTTGTACCCGCCGTCACTGTGACGAAAGAACCTCTGTCATGACTGCATAGGATGATGACAACTACTTGGCCCAAACTTGGCATAGGGTAATACTGTGCCGGTTACATGATTAGACATGCAATTCGCTAAACGGTTGTTGGTGGATGACTTGGTTGGTTAGCCGATGAAGGGCGCGACAAGCTGCGATATAGGCCACGGGTAGGCGCATGAAGCCATTGATCCGTGGGTTCCCGAATAGGACTTCCACATGTGGGTTAATACCCTGCATGATTCCAGAGTCAAATCTGGAAGGGGTACGGGCAGAACTGAAGCATCTTAGTATGCCCAGGAAAAGAAACCAGAAGGGATTCCCCGAGTAACGGCGAGCGAAAGGGGAATAGGCCAAACTGAATCCCTGAGCGAAGAGCTCCGGGAGATGTGGTGTAAGGGCCGGGACAAGTGCCGACGTGTCAAAGTCAAAGTCGTCTGGAACGACGCGGCAGAGAGGGTGATACCCCCGTAGACGTAAACCACAGGCATGTCCCAGGTACCAGAGTAGCGCGGGTCGGACTTCTCGCGTGAATGACGCAGGCACAATCTGCGAAGCCTAAATACTCAACCAAACCGATAGCACACTACGTAGCGCGAGCGAAAGTTGAAAAGCGCCGCGGAAGCGGGGTGAAAAGCACCTGAAACCAGCAATCTAATCAAAGGATGCGGACTAAAAGAGGAGATACTCGGAGAACGAAACAGGGGGGACCCTGGAGTAGGATCTGAGTGGATCGCGTCTGCATCATCCGTCTTGAAACACGGGCCAGGGAGTTCATGAGCGTGGCGAGGATAAGACGTCAAGTCGTAAACGAAGGGAAACCAATATGCCTGCAGCCGGTTCGTCCGGTGAGAGGCGGCGTGTGAAATGTGCGCGTAGTCACTCTCATGACACGAGAAACCAGTCGATCTAGGCCTGGCCAGGGTGAAGCCGGGCGAAAGCTCGGTGGAAGCCCGAAAGGGTTCTGACGTGCAACTCGTTCCGTTGAGCTGGGCCTAGGAGTAAAAGGCTTATCTAGACTGGTGATTGCTCGTTCTCCGCGAAGTTGGTCGTAGCCAAGCCCTACCTGAGGTATCATGTGGTGTAGAGCACTTTCGGATAGGCGAGGGACTCGTCAAGAGTTCCACCTTCCTGAAAACTCCGAAGCTGCGTGAACCGTAGACGGTGGGAGACGGGTGCCCGGGGTAAGCCCGGCAGGCCGAGATGGGGAGAACCGAGAGTGTGGTTAAGGTCCCTAAGTGTCAGATAAGTGCGGTGAAGAAGGGCGTCGAGAGCCCAAGACAGTCTGGGGGTGAGCTTAGAAGCAGCTATCCCCGAACGAAAGCGTAACAGCTCACAGACCGAGGCTCTCGGCCTTGAAAATGGACGGGGCTAAATCTGACCACCGAGACCACACGGCACGCAGGTAATACTGCGTGATCCGGTAGCGGAGCGATCCGGTTGGGTAGAAGTGGGGCCGTGAGGTCCTGTGGACCGGCCGGATTTGATGATCCTGGCAGTAGTAACAGCGAAGCATGGTGAGAATCCATGTCACCGAAAGGGAAAGGGTTCTTCGGCAATGCGTCGTCAGCCGAAGCTTAGTCGATCCTAAGTGGCGTCGTAACACGAGCGTCACGAAAGGGAATCAGGTTAATATTCCTGAACCTTGGAGATACGTCACGCGGCAACGCAAAGCCGGACTTGTGACTCATCTGGACAAACCGAGTACGACCCTCGTCGTATTTAACATCATAAGCCTGTCGAGTACCGTAATGGTGAGAACCAGGCGAAAGGTGGAATAGCAGGTGGTCGGACACCTGTTCGGTCTATTCCTGGTGACCTTGAAAAACGAGTCCGGAAGAATTCTCCGAGTCCGTACCCAGATCTGACACAGGTTCCCTGGCTGAGAAGGCCAAGGTGTATCAGAGTCAACCCTCCTGAGGGAAATCGGCCAATTAGCGGCGTAACTTCGGGATATGCCGTGCCTGGGTTAGTGCAAGCTTTCCTAGGTCTTAGCAACTAAGGGGTCCCAACTGTTTAATACAAACATAGCTGACTGCGAGCGCGTAAGCGTTAGTACAGTCAGTGAATCCTGGTCTGTGCCCGTATGTTAACACTCCGGAAGGGGTCCAAGCACGGGTTAACGCCGGGACTAACTATGAGTCTCTTAAGGTAGCCAAACGCCTTGTCGGTTAAATGCCGACGTGCATGAAGGGAGCAATGAGGTCCCCACTGTCCCCAGGAGTGCTCTGGTGAAACTACACCCAAGCGAACAGGCTTGGTAGTGCTAATGGGAAGAGAAGTCCCTGCGGAGGTTTACTACGCAGCCTGTCGTTGCCATCTCTGGGCACATACAGAGCGTAGTCAGGAGCGTCGAACCACAGTCTCCGGGCTGTGGGAATGCGACCATGTAACACTGACTATGTGTCTGGGGGTGGCTAACCTAGACCAAGTGAGTCTAGGGACACCGTCAGGTAGGCAGTTGGGCTGGGGCGGCACAGGGCTGACAGGAGATCAGCCCTGACCAAAGCTGAGCTCAGAGGCGACAGAAACGTCTCGTTGAGATTAAGGGCATAAGCTCGGCTGACGGGATCCCGCAAAGCAACGGATCCCGAGACGAAAGTCTGGCCTAGCGAACTCCAACTGGCCCATTGTGAGTGGTTGGAATGACAGAAAACTTACCCCAGGGGTAACAGAGTTGTCGCGCGCTAGAGTTCCTATCGACCGCGCGGCTTGCTTCCTCGATGTCGGCTCTTGGTATCCTCGGATTGCATAAGGTCCGAAGGGTGCGGGTGCTCACCGATTAAAACCGAACGTGAGCTGGGTTTAGACCGTTGCGAGACAGGTTGGTTTCTATCTATTAGCACTGTTGAATGGTTGCCGGTAAGATGATGCCGGTACGAGAGGAACGCATTGTCGTGGCCAATGGTGTACCGATTGTCCGAAAGGGCACTGTCGGGTAGCTAAGCCATAACGGATAACAGCTGAATGCATCTAAGCTGGAAGCCGGACCGTAAAAATAGCCATTCACTTTGTGGACGCAAGGACCGGGTTGGTCCTACGCGGGACTGGTGACAGTGACGCGTGTCCATGAACGAGGACTCTCGTAGAAGACGAGGTTAATAGGGCGGGGGTGTAAGCACGAAGCTTCGGCGACGTGTTCAGCCCACCGCTACTAATGTCCGAGGCGAGCGTGTCGAAAGTGTGACTCGCGCAGTACCCAGATATGTCAAGTAAAAAGTTGGTCAAGTAAGAATGTCATCATCCTGTGCAGGTTGTTTCTTTGGTGGCATCTCTCATTCAGACCTGTTCTGAGACGTTCCTTGTGACTCGTCTCTCGTGGTCGTAGAGTTGCCTAGCTGGCTACAGGCCGAGAATGACGTCTCTCTCCTCAGGGCTGAACTTGTCCAGTGCAGCCCTCAGCTGTGGATGTTCTAAGAACATATCGAGCTCTCTCAGCGTGCGGAGCATCGAGTGTGGGGTGTCCCTGGACTCATCACGAATCCTGTCACAGAGTGCCTCAATCACAGCAGGGTCTTCTCGTATCCATGCGAATCGCTTCACCATGATGGCCGCATCGATGAGGCTCTTGTCCTGTCTGATACTCTCGATGATCCTCGGTTTTGCTCTCACGAAGGCGCGATGGAAGTCCTCATCCTCTGCAAGATACGGGACGTATGCCACCAGGGCTGCGTGATGCCAGTTCCTGCGTATCGATTCGAGGATATCATCTCTCCGTGCAAGGATGGCACGCTTGATCTGTGGATGGTGACACAGCCCCAGCCCAGCACACACGATGTGAACCTGGAACAGGATACTCTCACAGCTGGCGATGTTGTACGCTATGGCCTGTCGGATGATGTCGAGCTCCCGGTACTCACGGACGAAAGAGATAGCGTCGACCAGAAGGGTGTTGCCCCCTCGAAGGCCGTCAGCAAAGGCCAGCTGAACCTCCTCCTCCAGCCAGAGCTCCCTCAGGTCGCGGAGGACAACAACGAAGTAGTGAGCCACCACGCGGTTCATCAGGACGCGGTGGGTCAGGGATGCGATGAGGCCATTGGTCTTGTACAGCTCGTAGAATCTCTCCCTATGCTCGCTGAGCAGGTGAGCCTCGTCAGGGTATTGATCCTCTTCTCCAGTGGTCGATACCAGCTCGATGAGCGCATCAGCAATCTGTTGGTCGATGGGCAAGTCCATGCTATGTTCCCCCTCTCAGAGTCCTGTACTGGCCTATATAGGCTGCGCCATCGGTGGTCCTATTGAGTCAGATCTCCTTTGCTTCACCCACGACGAGGGGCTGAACCTGTTCCTGCAGGAGGCCCTATCAGAGGTCCTCTCCTTCGGCATCAGTGCTGCGGCAAGGTATGTGGGCCACAGCATCAGGGCACGATGGTTTGGTATCGTGGATGATGCCATGGACTCCTCAGGCAGGTGGTCACGGATACTGGGCAAGGGCTTGGCAGGGGAGGTCTACGAGGCCATCACCAGTGACTCGCCGGGGTATCTGAAGGCCTTACGGG
>CAZLEV010000014.1:0-72772 GCA_964558645.1 uncultured archaeon | reverse complement strand
ACCACATGGAACTGGTGCCGCCCCTCGTCAACGGATGCTACTGGACGCGGTGTGTCAGGTGTGGCGAGCCGGTCCTTGTGGATGAAGGGGACACCGCAGATCAGGTGTGTTCCGTCTGCGTGGCGAGGGGGCTCGCAGACAGGGAGGTCAAGACCTATGGTGACCTGTTCGAGTACGTTGACTCACGATGCACAAGGCGGGAGAACGGTGTGACACTCCTTTCTTGTTCGGGGCCGCTGGTGGCTGTGGACGAGTTCTGCGAGAGACACGGGCTGGATGCGGAGACGGTCAAGGACAGGCTCCGGGAGAATGGTGGGTACTGTGACTGCGAGGTCATGATGAACTGTATCGAGACGATTCCTGCTCTTGACATACTTCCAAGGCTGACAGAGAGCGATGTCAGCAACCAGGGGACAGGGGAGAGGAGAGCGTGACTGCAGAACTCACCCCGCCACTGAACCCGGTGGAACCCGACCTTGCTCGACTGATCTACCTGCGGAGACACGCTGAGCTATGCAAGGTGGTTGACGAGCTGCTGGCGGAGCTTGGCTGGCAAGAGGTCATCACGCTGTTCTGCAGGGTTGCTCAACGGAAGGACATGGGACACCTCCAACTCACCTACCACGACGTATACTACATCCCTCCTGGACTCCTGCGGGACGCACTATTGAGCATCCTTGATATGCCGGTGGATATCGATGGCGACCTCCTGCGTATGTTCGGACGGTTCAAGGCCCACAGCCTGAGCGAGCTCCGAGGGAAGGTGATGCGGAAGGCACCGAAGGTCCTTCGCACTCAGATAGAGAACGGAAACACGTATTTCATCCGGGGGGAGGCACTGAGGAAGACCCCGCTTGAGCAGCTCATTCCCCTGATAGACGACCAGCGGAGAGAAGAGGTCCTCGCCCTCGATACCCGACCCACACACGATGACATACTCCGAACCTACTACGGCTATGCACTCGTGACGGGACAGATCACTCCAGAGGAACAGGGAATCCTGGACGACCTTCTCAACGGGCAACTCAAGACGAAGACCAAGTGCCCCTCCTTTCTTCCCTCCACGTTCCACCAGTGCTCTGAGCATCTGGGTCGAGTGCTTCTCAACTGCATGAGACTGGTGGTCGCAAGACCGCAGACTCAGATAAAGGCCGCAGTGGAACTGATGAATCTGGCTGACTCCCGGAGTCTTCCCATCCTCCATGCCCAACTCCAGAAGTCCGAGGACAACCCGGTCATCTGGCGGGTGATGTGGGCACTATCGGCAATCGGGCACTCCAGCTCCTTCGACCACCTGCTCCCCTTTGTGAAACATCATGAGCTCGGCTCTCGTGCGCTGACGGCGATAGCGGGTGTGAAGCATCCTGATACCTTGAATGTGCTTCTGGAATACGTGGATTGTGAAAACTACAGCAAGAGAAACGCTTCCAGGAACGCGCTGTGGACCACTCACGATACACGGGCTGCAGAGGCTCTGGCCAGCCTGATGGAGAGAGAGGACCGCTCCAGCTACCAACCGTTGATGGACCTTGCATGCATGGGAGCGACAGCCCTACCGGCTGTCATGGAGAATCTGCCTCTCATCGAGAGGATTGTCAAGCAGCATGGTGACCGCCATATGGACCTGCTTGTACGACACAACCCCTCCCTCTTAGAGAACGATGAGTTCTTCCAGCTGATGTTGAGGTTGATAGGCGGATCGCGAAATGGTCTGACCTGCCGTGGCATCCTTCAGACCCACCCCTCGCTACTCCAAGATCCTGATATTCGACAGGCCATTCTGAGAGCCCTGAAGAAGAGTCGCCACCCGATACGAGTCATCGCAGACGTGTACAAGATGGGGTTGCTGGAGGGTCAGTTTGAGGATACAGCTGAGGCCCGACTCCACCGTGTGGCCACGCAGCTTCAGTCTGCCAAACGCACACGGTATTCCGATGTGGCAGACATCACCAAGGTCCCACTGCTCTACCACTCCGAGATGATCCGTGAGGGGCTTGCAGATGCAATCAGGAACGGAGTGCGTCCCGAAGATATCCTGCATGCAATCCAGGACCATTCGGGGCTGAGTGCAGACCAGAGGATCTGCGACGCTGTGATAGAGTATCTCGAATGGGGACTGGACTCAATCGACTCTCTTCACCATGTGACAGACAACACAACCATGATGCGTGACGCAAGGGTCCGGGCCGCTGTTGCAAAGCTGCTTGAAAGGCACTGGGCGGACGTGAAGAATGCATGCCGGTGTTTCTGGGTGGACTGGGACTCGACCGAGTATGAGTTCGATGCTGTTCTTCGTAGTCTGGCCAGATATCCGGAGATGGGCCAGATCGAGGAGTTCCAGCGGGCGGTGGTATCGCTTCTCAAGAACATCGAGTACCCATCCTGTATTTTGGAGTGCATCGACCAGTTCCCGGGCATCCTGCAGAGCCAGCCACTCAAGGAGGCGATTGAGGGGATACTCGGGTCGATGTCTTCTTATGGCCTCCGCAGCATCAGGAGAGACCTTCCCGAGGAGTATCATGAGAGGATCGACCAGAGGATTGTCGAGCTACGGGAGAGAGAGTCATTATGGCATCGCCGTCAGTCGCATGCGAGATCTGGCTACGAACGCGATGACCACTACTACTCTGACGCCTACTACGACTACTGAGTCATGCTAGCACCGGCTACACGCGGTTGCTAGCCTAGGAATGTGCGGAAGACACCTCTTCGATGTGACGCCGTCAAGGAACGAGTGAGCCCGTATCGTGGCTTGGATTGTTTGGGACGACGTTAGGCCCTCCGGATTAGGCTGCTAGCGTGTTCACCTATGGTGATGTTATCTCTAGTGTTTTTAGTTGCTCATGTTTGTATCCGTTCAAGAACTAGTACTGTTGACCTCAGAGCGTGGTTCCAATTGTCGACTTGAGTAGAGGTGTTTCAGTTCCAGTACCCACGTGTCCTCTAAGCAAGAGAATAGATAACTGCTTGCTGCGGAGTGGCTGAGCACTACTCAATCTGGATGAAACACTCTTAAGTTATCAGCACCACGAGAGGTCAGGGAGATCGGATTGAGAAACCTCGATGATGATATCTACTCACTCTGGAAGTTCCTCTGGGACCATAAGATGATTGGAACGCTTGTACGCACCGACTCGGACGGCAAGGAGAGGACAAGGTACTTCCTGAACGACTATGGAAAGAAGATCTATCGTCTGATGGCCGAGAGGTACAAGATAGTTGGAAGTTCCACTCTGGAGGAGATGCTATCGGATGAGAAGGCGGCTCGGGTCTTCATCATATGCCCCTTCTGTGGCGGAAAGACCGAACAAGGGCTAACGCGTTGCCAGAAGTGTGGGGCCGATCTCTAGAAATCACATTATGAGAATCTGGCACTTTACTGCCACCTGATGGAATTCCATAGGCGAGATAGCAGACAGGAGGGCAAGGACTGAAACTCTTTTCTATGTGTCTGTCGTAAGAGATAGACCTCTGAATCCTCCTGATATTCAACTTCGTGCTCTTGCAAGAGCCATGACCAAGAATCAAGCCCTGTTGAGAGGCATCCATCTAATCGCCCTACTACAGGATGAGGAAGAGCTGGCAGCTGATATTCTTCAGAAGATTGATGAAGTTGATGGATAGATTGAAAGACTGAACAAGCATCTTGACGAGATTGAAGATGAATCGACGTGACGGGTTGCAATCCCGAAATGGGTAAAAAGAGAATACAAGGAGGTGACTAGATGAAGAGAGAAGAAAGCTCGGTGAGGATTTCACTATGTCCAAGATGTCCAGAATGCGGCAACGGTATGGTACCTTTCAGCGCCGAGGAGGAGAGAGACACGACATGGAAGTGTGTGAACCGAAAGTGCGGCTTCATGCTTGACGCCTTGGGATACTACTTCCGGCCTGAGGAATAGATCACGGTTCGTTCAGGGCACCTTATGACGGGCTATCCTAGCATGTCCGACGATTTCCTCAGCGAGTTCGATGTCCGGCCTAGGATATTCACTGCGTTAGCAGTCCAGGTTCCACTGCCGCAATTCCCAATCCTCAGGATGCTATTCCAGCAGCACGTCAAACTTATGTGCGAATGGATGCATTTCTAGGACCAGCGGCATCTCTCAATGAGATGCCCAATGAACAAGAAACCACAGTCTAACCAGAGGGGCGAGTGATAGTCGAGATGCAAGTTCTGCCTGAATGGGTACCGTTCATCTTCTCCTTTTTCACGATGATAGGCAATCTGCTGCTCCTCGTATGTGCCAAGAGCATGGCAGCATCTGAAAGACAGAATATCGCGGCAGAGGTGCGATTGTACAGACGAATCCAACGTGAGGACGGGTTCATAGATACTGTGAGTGAGAACATCAAGACCTTACGCGAGATTGCCTTTGCTATCGAGGGGGTCCTGAATGTAGGGGACCCTGAGTCCCGAGAGAGACATCGGTTTCGGCTTGAACAGCTGGCTTCAACTCTGACACGACTCTCTTAGAAATCTGGACCTTTCACGGACGGTGTGACCCAGATTGCCAATAACGCACATAGAATTGCTGTGGGAGGCCTCCCATCCAATCGAGCTCGAAGAGTTGTAGAGAGTGCCGATAGACTATCAGATGTGCTTGCAGACTGGTTGAAAGGGGTTCTGAGCGAGGAGATGTCCTAAGGGCTCTTGCATCTAGCCGCGGGCCTCCCTTTCAAACAGATACCCTCGAACAAGCGGTGCAAGGGCGAGAATGATCTCAGATAGACTGATTGAACTCATGATCACCGGCCCAACAGCAAGTGATGCTAGGGCGAAGATAAAACAGCCAACTAGAGCTGATACGATTGCCATGACAAGTCGTGCAGGCCAAGACTTTGTGGTGTCTACCAGAATCATGGAGAAAAACTTGAGGGTGGCCAGAGCTGGATCTGTGAAGAGCCCAATAAAGAGATAGGCCACAAGCTGATTCCAGCCCCTACCGACCAAGATGTTGCCGTAAAAGACTCCTGCTACTACCATCACAATGAAATCGTAGTGATTAGGCAGACATATCATTCCGCATCCACCCATCTCAGTCCCTCACCGAATTGTCTGGATAGATGGAGATGAAGCCACCGATGCCTACCGCACTTTCAACCACCTCCAGACCGACACAAGAGAGTCGGTGCAGAAACTTATGTGGATTTCTCAAACTGCTTTCAGCTTAGGAGCGCTCTCAGACTCCATCTATGCAAAGTTCCTCAATGCATTAGGGGATTTTCTCCACATAGAACCCAATCATCATGACTTAGGGCATCTGCTGGACGTAGAGAGGGCCGAGAGACCTAGGTCAGACGGCCAGTCCTATCCACCCAGGCTCTGAGTCCCTATTCATCACATACCACTGGAGGAAGCCACACAACCACCTCAGCACCCTGCGCGGGGTCGCCTGACACGTGGTCCTTGATCTGCAACTTGCCCCCGTACTTCTGAGCGATATGCCACGACATGTGCAGGCCCAGCCCAGCTCTCCGTCGCGAGGGTTGAAGGAGCCCCACCCTGATATCCTCCGGGATGCCCGGCCCGTTGTCTGCCACCCGCAGTTCGTACCCCGTAGACGCCGGCATGACCGTCCACCACCCAGTCAGACGAGATGAGGATCCCGGTCCTTGGTTCATGCTCTCGGGCGAGATTCGATTGAACGTAGATTGTGTCGGGTTGCGAAACGCGACCGCATCTGACTTCCTCACGGCGACCATGTGTTTCTTGCATGATTAGGGCTATGCCTAATTAGCTTACTTACCCTGTTCGGATTGGGAGTCTTTCCCTTCTAGCCAGTCGGTGTGCTGAATCTTAGGTTCTCTCTTCATCAAGAGGTAGCCAGTGAGAACCAACAGTGGAGTAGGTATGTATAATGCAGATTTTGTACTGAACATATACATTAAGAATAGAGCTGTTGAGTAGAGGATGCTGAACACACCCCACCACATTGTGCGACTAAATGGTGTATTTCCTTTATAGAAACTATAGACCTGATAGACAAAGAGGTATCGAGGAAAGGTAAACAGAGAGAGAAAGACCAATGAAAATGCGTCAACAAAAGAGAAGGTAAAAGAAGCCATACTGAAAATGACCTGCCAGAGGACAGCCAACACATTTGCGTATGTGCTTAGCACAATCAGGTACGGTGCGAATAGAGCAACACCTGTCAAGAGTGCCATGCGTTCCTGCACATTGGGGTACTCTTCATCTGCCGGGTCAATCCTATACCGTGGTATCTTCCTTACTCTATGGATGAGTACCGTGGCTGCGACAGTGAGGATTGAGAGATAACCGCCGAAAAACAAGAGAAATGGCGTATAGTCGGGTTCATAATGTGTATTAACTATGACTTCTTCAATGTTTTCTCCAGAACCCGGGTCACGCCGCCTCCAATGGTAATTCCACAAGACACCCTCACTCTGAGAGTAGTCGATGCTGGCACGCCAATCACCGTTCGTTGTATTCGATTCTATTGTCAGCTCCCATAATTCCTGCTGTGAATCATAGTCAACCTCCCAATCTGGGGACTTGTTTCCTGCAAGTCCAGTGATCAGGCTCCAGTTCCCAGTGGGAAGCACGAATCTGGGGAGAGCAGGAAACAAGTCGATCCAATCCGTTATCTCTATCCCGTTCTCCAATTCGATGATGATCTCTGGGGATGGGAGTTGGCTCCAATTTGTTATTTGATTCGAAAGGTCTGGTAATTGCTCGATGGCTAGAGTCATCATTTGTCTACCGGTTTCTTCCCCCCAGTACCGTTCGATGATGTCGTAGCGTTTGGTATATCCTTCTTCAACGCCCCAGTGTAGGCTTTCCACATTAGCACTCGCATTTGGGATTATGACCAATAGGACTAAGAGAAGTAGAAACGCGGGGGGATGCTCTCTCAAATATACACCCTCTCGTATGACCATTCAGTATTTGCTTATATAGCTTCTGTGAATAGAGGCTCTGTAAAATAATACAAGGATTCAGAGGCGAATTTGACCGCATCACATGAATTACGAATTACACCGTCTCATACGAAGCGGCCAAAGCTCGCCGCTTTCACTTCCTGCTTCAAGAACTTATGAGCCTTTGCAATACCATTCCGGATGTCAGGTCTCGCTATGGCCGACCAGTGGAGTTTCCCCTCCCGGTGTTGTTTGTCCTCTTCGGACTCAAATTCGATTCCGGCATGGGTTATCGTGATTTCGTGGCGTGGCTGGCCTTTCAGCCAGAACTCCTCCATCGACTCGGGTTGGAGCGACCACCCAGTCACACCCTCCTCAACGGAGCGCTGAAACGACTGGAGCCCCATGGCCTTCACCGACTGTACGAGACCGTTGCCCGGCGACGTCCCCCTCCCAGGCGGATCGCGGTGGATGCCACCGGGTTCTCTCACGCCACCGGGGGCGAGTGGCAGACTGTCCGGTTCAAGAGGACGCGGAGACGGCGGTTCACGGCCCTCCACGCACCTGTAGACACCGACACCCTCATGGTCCATGGGGTCAGAGTCAAGGCTCGGCCGGGTGGTGATGCACGACATCTGGTCGCCCTGATGGGACGGGTCGATTGGTCCCAGCTGGAGACTGTCTATGGTGACAGGGCCTACATCTCCCGAGACAACGTCGGGCACATCGCCGACCTGGGAGCCTATCCTGCCATCGAGCCCAAGAAGCGGCTGCGTGCCCGGTCCCGGGGACATCGTGGCTACAGGGAGTTGATCCTGGAGTACCGACGAGACCCTGTGGAGTGGAGGCGGGTTCACGAGTATGGACAGCGGAGTCTTGTGGAAACCGTGTTCAGCATGATGAAGGTGCGATTCGGTGGGAGCCTCCAGTCACGGAGATACAAGGAATGACGGCGAGAGCTGCTGCTCAAGGTGGTCCTGCACAATGTGAGTCGACTGAACTATCTGGAGTGTGTCGGGAGGTGACTTTCCACACAGAGCCAAATAACTGACAAAACATATATAGTATGGAGCTAATAGATTCGTTGGCATCTCGTGTGGAAGAAGGGGCGAATTGAGGACGCCCACACGCGGGGTGGGGGGAATAAACATGGAGAAAAGACTGCGAATAGCGTTAGCCATGGCTATCCTTGTAGTGATGCTTGGATTGCTAAGTCCTGTAGAGGCTCTACATGAACCTGCGGGAACCCAGGCGCGCACAGGAACAATATACTCGGGAGATTCCAAAATGGTTGCCTTTGTAGTAAGTGGGTATAGCTCCGCTATCTGGACCACCGTTAACGTCGATGAATACAAGGGGGATCTTGATATCCATGGACACATGGAATGGGGATTTGCTGAGTATGTGGACTTCTACTGTCTTATCAAAGTTAAACCTGCTGATAACACATACAAATACCTGGAGCTAAGCATCGATGCCGATTTCCAATATGCAATTAGCGCTGTATTTGGTGCTTCTGCAAGTTGGACAGTTCAGTATGTAGTGGTTGATATGGGGCAGAATCCTCCAATAAGGCGAGGATGGAGCTCTTACACCGATGGTGACAGTGTTACATGGGGTTACAAGGATAACCAAGACTGGGGTTCAACAACCGCCTATAAAGAACTTTACGACGGCACGGATTACCAAGACTACTACGAGTTCTCAACATCCAACTGGTATTACGTAGGGCTATGGGTACGATGTGGACTGTATATGGGCTCGGACTTTTACAAGACCACATCACAACAAGGCAACGCAGATTGGGACACACACTCAATCTCCTGGAGGTTCTTCAGATAATCAATTAGAGAGAAGCATGTGCTTCTCTCCTCTTTTTTTATTGCACCCTATGCAACTCGAAGGCATGAAACAACCTAAATCAAGTCAGGGAATTCAGAGCAAATCGCCATGGATAAGCATCATCCGGGAGGAGATGGAGGAGGGCGCTCGACCCAAGACCTTTCTGGTGATCACCGAGAAGGGGAAGCGTATGACGGAGAAACTGATGGTGATTCAGGATATACTGGAGGGTCAGAAATCGTAAATCCTAATATTTTCGGCTTCACGTTCACGGAAACGGCGCAGAAACATTAGGTGATACTAACATGCCCAAGCTCTGAAATGCGATTGGGAACCTAATCATGTCAACATCATTCGATTCACGGCTCAATTGGTGGAGAAAGGCGGCTGTGAACGTTTTTGCCATATCAATAAGTTTCCTCATAGTGCCCTCCGTTTTTGGATATCATCAATTCTGCCCTGATATAATCGGTTCGCTATTGGGCTTTCTGGGAGCAATTAGCCTAGAGCAGTACTTCCTGGTCAAGAGGGAACGAGAGAGGATGGAGTGTTATTTGCAGGAATCATTGAGGGATGTCACCCGGGTGGCACGGGACATGGCAACTGGTGAACATTACTACATAATCCTGCCTACTCGGTGGAATGCCCTTAAGTCAACGAGGTTTTCTGAGCTCATTCCGCCTGAGCATTGTGAGAAGTTCGAGGAAAGGAACCAGATTTGGGAGCTCCGATGTGGCAGACTTCGTCGATTCGCCCGCCTTCCTTATTGCCTGACTGAATTCCTCCTTTTGCTTCTCTGTAGATCGAGCAAACTCGGAAAGAACCCTCTCCGTGGGAGGGTATCCGGGAACATCATGCGGATATCCAGTGTCAGTATCGAAGAAATATGAAACTTGGATATCACGTTGTACCTTGCATAGAGGACTCAGACTGCGAACTGCTAGCCACCACATCGTGGCTATTGTGACGAGAGAGGCTAGACCTGCAACAATACCTCTAACTGCCAAAGTAGCTGAATCAACAGACACGTCATAAACTGAACTGATGAAGTCGGATGTCAGGTTAAGAGTCAAGCCAAAAAGAATCGCTGTGATGATGATGGTCCATTGCTCTCCCCGAACCCTGTGAATGTGTTCTAGATGAGATTCGTCCACGACTACCATCTGTTAGAAAAGATGCCTGAGGGTTCATAAACCTCTTCATGACTAGCCACTATTCCTAATCTAGCTATGAAACATTACTGCAGGTTCAGCCGACCTTGAGAGTCCAGAACCCACTCCTCTGACACGGGACTGAAATCGCCGACAAATCGCTAAATCCTCTCCTGACCCACCTCTATCAGCCAGAACTCCGAGCATCTCCACTGCCCCCGTTCCCGCATGACCCGTTCAATCCGTGCCCGATTGTCCACCCCATAGCGACCGGCGGTCATTCCTATCACCATCCCCGGATGTTGCAGGAGTTTCTCGATGCTCCGATACTTCAGGACGTTGGTGTTGTCGAACACCACAGCAATGACCTGCCTCTCTCCCTTCCGAGCAAGGAGATCGATAAAGCCACGCACCCGCGACAACTTTTTCCTGTATCTGATGACCGTGTCGAAATAGGTCTCGAACTCTAGGATGACCGACCAGCCCATCGTCTCCAAGAGCCTCTTGATCCTCCTCAGTGTCATGGTGTGTAGCCCACGACGCTTTCTCATGCTCAGCTCCATCACAAGTCTGCAGATGCTCTCCAGTACTCCCCGTTCAAGAGTCATGATACCCATCAATTGAAAGAGCGAACTCAAAACGATATCGCCTTCTAATGGCGCAGTCTATATAGGCCAGTGCAGGAGTCTGAGAGGATGGCTGTATCATGGACTCGTCCATCGACCAACAGATTGCTGATGCGCTCGTCGAGCTGGTATCGACCACCGGAGAGGAATACCAATTCCCTGAAGCGGCTCACCTGCTCCGCGAGCAAAAGGAGAGATTCTACGAGACGTACAAGACCAACAGCCTCATCGTGTCGCTTTACCGCATCACCACGGCCATTCACAAGAACCGCTTGCAGATAGCCCGCACCATTGAACTGGGTGCAAGTAAGACTCTTGGATGAGGAATATTCTCAACGTCCGTCTATTCCGTCTGAATCATCATGAATCTGTGGCTCAATGGCTCGCATCTTGGTTGCCAGGGTGTCTGCAGTGATCTTCTCTCCACGTCTTCGAAGCTCTGTCAAGAGCCCTCTCGACTCCTCCATATCTCTCTTGACTTCGTTTCGTTTCTCGATATCAAGATGAAGGAGGCAGTGGGACCTGAGGATGAGTCCTCTCGCAAGAGCCTGAAGGACGATGATGTCGCTCAGGTCTTCCTCCCTGAGCAGACCGATCCCTTCCTCTACGAGCTGCAGCGCCTCCACCGGTTGCCCCCTCTCAGCGCAAAGCTGAGCGTAGTAGACCAACGTCTTTGCTAGATACTTCAGTTCCTCAGGCGCCTCTAGAACCTCCTCTCTATATTCTGTGATGACTTCTTCGTACTCCCTCGCGAGTACATCGTCCTCATTTACGGCCACGTCAGAGAGATCCACTCCCTCATGGATTGCCTTGAGCGCCTCCCGTATCTCCCCCTGATTCTCAAGAGAGTACGGCCAGGCCTCGAAACCCTCGTGGTCAAGTACCTCAAGGAGTTCCTCTACCCGCTCAGCGGTGAGACTGATGGCCTCCACCCGCTTCAATGAGCCATCCCTCTCCACCCTGCTGATGACCAGGGTATACTCCTCCACTCCGTGCTGGACCTCGCCTACGTACGTCGGAGGTGTGTCCCTCCAGCCATGACTCTCCAGCTCATCCCTGAGCTCTGCCATTGAGTCCTCCAACCCATCAAGATGTCCGAGAGGCACCACAGCGGCGACGTCTTGCTTGAACGCCTCGAGGACGGTATCAACGCTGGAACTAGGATCAGGCTGAAACGTATAGGTCTGGTCCAGCCATGCTCGCCGAGAGGAGAGTTCCACGATGCTCCACGTCAGCCGGTCTTCGCGTGAGACATAGCTCCACCGGACACCCCACGAGCCACGACTCCAGTCGAAGGCATCCCGATCCACCTCTGCCAGTGCATGAGAGAGGGCAGGATACCGTTCCACCTGTGACGCACTGAGGTCCAAGTGGCCTGACACGTCCAGCTCCACCTCGTGGCGAAGCCGGTTTTTTGTGTCGATGAGCTGTTCGCACTCGGCAAGGAGCCCCACCTCGTACAGAGAGGGAGAGGCCTCTTCGAGGGATCTGAGGGGTGAGTCATCCTCCAGTCCCTGAAGCTGCAGCCGAAACCCGCTTCCACTCCTCTCAGTCCATATCGTCAGCGTCACATCCCCGCCCGCCGATGCGGCCAACAACTCAGCGCAGCTCTCTGGATAGGAGTAGTGGTCAGGGAGAAACCTGCTCTTCAAGACCAGCGGGATGAGGCAGGTCAGGGAGTCATCCGTGTACGTGATGTCCTCTTTGTGGTCCCACGTGACCGCCCCGGCAGCAGTGTCGTATCCAACCCCTCTTCGGATGGGATAGCGGAGGACCCCCACCAGCTCATCAGTGTCGCTGAACTCCTCCTCCACAGAGATGCCATCCCCCGTGAACTGGACCACATACACCCCTCGACGAGGATCCACAGAGACCTCCAGCTTGACAGGCGTGACGGGTCTCTCCAGCTGGCCAAGCTCGCGAAGATACTGGTCCACGGCCTGACCGGGGTCACTGTCTGGTGTTGGCGGGATGAGCAGACTCTGGGTGATATCGGGGACCGTGAAGGGATCAGTGAGTTTCAGCCAGGGAATGGTCCGCTGGTTCTTGTCGGGGCATCCGTGGGTGAGGAGGTACGGCCACCACTCATCATCATCAGTAGGCAGCCAAAGTATCCTGTGCTCAGCCACATCCGAAAGCATGATGGTAGTCCGTTCCTCCGAGCTTAGAGTACTCCTTGAGTACTCCCTCAGTGAGCCTGGATGCATATCACATCGATACCACGTCGGTCGGAGAGACGCATCGGCCCCGGTGGTGACCAGGCCTGAGACCATCTCTCCCCGCTGGTCAGGAAACACCAAGAGGCCTTTGCTGCTATCTCCTTCCTCCCACCAGATGATCTGGCCAGTGGATGCCTGTGAGAGGGAGGTCTCCGGAATGTTCCGGTCAGATAGAGTCCGTGCGCGGGACCGGAGGGTCCGGTAGATGGAATAGAGGTCATACTTCGATTTGAAGGCACTGTCCTTGGACCGTAGTCCCATCTGGTAGAGCGTCCACTCAGCCAGCGCTGCCCACAGCGTTTCGTAGTGACAAGAGTTCTCCTCCTGCGCAGCCGCGCAGACCATGAGGAACAGGTTGTTTCCATAGAGAAGAAGAGCATCCGGAATCTCTTTTGTGATGGTCTCCAGATGTTTCCTGTTGTCAGAGTTCAGGAGATCGAGAAGCTGCTCCCGTCCGGGTCGGAGTCTCTCCCAGACCGGAGATAGGGATGTTTCTGAGAGGATGATATCTCGGACCAAGGACAGGGTATCCAAGTAGGCATCGCCATCCCCAGTGTCTTCAGAGTCTGAGAGGACATCCTGACAGAGGTCGGCAATCTCCTCGCAGACACCCTTGAGGGTCCTGCCTAGGGGTCGTGCTGCCAAGTATCTTGCAGTTGTGAGGAAACGCTTGAGTTCCCATCTCCGTGTGCTACAGCTGTCAAGAGTCACAGCATCCAATTCAGAAGGAACTGGTGGGCGACAGAGGCTACGAGGCCGGGCAGGTATCTCAGGCCGGGGTGTGGGGTTCCGTTCATAGAACCACCGCCGTGTGATCTTCCCAGACTCCACATACCTGTCCTTAGAGCGTACGGGGTCTGGAGGCGGTCGAGCCGGTTGGAACCGGAGGCGTTGCCGCTGGGTACTTGCCCTGGCAGAGCTGATACCCTGCACCAGTATCTGCGGAATCTCCAGTGCCTCCTGCGGCTGCTGTTCTTGGCCGTCTCTCGCACGGCATAGACTCGGAACCAGACTGCAGGACTGTTCCATGACGTTGTCGAGCGTGTCCATGGTTAGGTTCCCCAGCCCGGACTGGATGGAGGAGAGGTTGATGTTCCGCGCGTACATCCTGGAGTCGTTCACCTCCAACCTTGCCACATCATCCTGTGAGAGTGAACCATGCCTCGAGGAGGCCCCCCGGAATCGCTCTGCTGCACCCAAAAGGTGAGGGACGTGGATGGTGGTTCTCCATGGGGGTGCCGATGTGGGGGTGTCCTGAACAATGACTCGTATGTCCTCACGCCAGGGGGACAGGTTGCCGAAGACGCGCGGAGGGGACGGGAGGTTATAGATCACCTCGTCGAGGTGCGTCCTGCGGGGAGAGTCATGGCGGAGAGGTTTGATGCATCCTCGCTGACAGTCTGCGGAGGTCAGGGTGTCCTCGGTCCCGGTATCGATCCAGATGATGTTCGTGTCTGTCGAGGGGAGCGTATCCAGTAGCTGCACTTCCAGGGCGCGTAGGAGATGACGAGAATGATTGGGAACCATCTTACTCAGTTCGTCCCACCCATCGATGATGATGATCTTCTCGACCTCGGTTTCAACAGCATTGCAGATAGTGGTTAGCATGCCCTCTATGGAATCGTTCTCGCCCCGCAGGAGTTTCTCTGTGTGAACATGAAGGTCAACGAAGGAGATATCCTCCACCTCGGCGACCAGCTCGCCGTGTTCCTGCCGGGATATCTTCCTCTCGGCAAGGAGTCTGTCAAGTCCAAACCGTAGATTGGCCAGCTGAGCCGTCTGGTAGTCCCCCATGAGATCCAGCCAGAACACACCTATCTCTTGCGATGAGGCCTCTCTGCACTCTCTGATGTGGTGGAGAAGGTGCCAGTTGGACGACTGCCATGCGGACGTCTTACCTGATGATGTCGGGGAGGGAACGGACACGTAGACTGTGAGTATGCGGTCGTCTGTAATGCGATCCGCAAAGGGGTCCTCGGAGACCAACTCTGCCGGAGGGGCTCTCTGAGAGAGGATTCTATCAGGGCCTGCGTCTGGCAGAAGGAGCAGCGCCACCCGGGGAGAAGGCAAGATACTGTCTGTATCAAGCACCTGTGAGATAGTCTTTGGTGGGGCCTGGAAAGTGTCACCTGTCAGTTCCACCAGCAGGTTTTCGATGAGAGTCTGAAATGCTGAGTATGCATCAATGGGAATCTGGTCAGCATCCAGGACGATGACCCCCTTCCAGAGAGAGGTGGGCGGTGTCGGGTCGAAGTCCGCCGTGCGCTTGTACTCCCTGATGATGGCCTGTTCGTACGCATCGAGCTGACCTTTTGTGCTCTTCTTCGGCGGTGATGTGAGCAATGCATTCCACTCGCCCCCTGTGAGTGCCCTCTTCCACGCAAAGAAGGCGGGCGCATACTCGTTCTCCTCTCTGCTCCCCACCTCAACACCGTAGAGGTTGATATCGAAGGCACTCTTGGTCTTGACCTCAAGAATCATGATCGGTGTCCAGATGGTCCGCTTCTCGAGCTCTCGGCGGAGGAAGAACACGAGGTCAGCCTGTCCCCGTCGTGAGTCTACGGGAAGCTCTGCGACAGCCAAGACGGAGGAGGGCTGGTCCAACATGGTGTCCCCGGCAAAGACCACCTGCTTCAGTGAGGCAGGGTGGTGGAAGCCCGAGAGGAGGATCCTGTGCCAGCGGTTGCCCTCCTGTGAAGTCGATGAGGAGAGCTGGTCAGTGAGCTTGTCGGCATCCCGTTCCACCACAGTCCCGGCATCGATCTGGTCCTTCATGCTCTGATAGAGTGTCATCTCGCCCTCATCCACCGTCTTTTGCGGGAGACATTTTACCGCCTTACGGATATCCCCAAGAGTGATTGGCGATGGTATATCTAGGGACCGAGTGATCGACTGTCTCTGCCCGGCATGAAGTCCGTACAACGCTCTGATCTCCAGTACGATCTCTCGGAGTTCCCTGTTGGCATCCCGGTTGAAGTTGGGTCGGCCTGTGGCCCTCTCAGTGTAGACCCAGTCGAGGAAGGGTCGCAGCCGGTAGACCAGGAGTCGGATGTAGCGGTGGGCCTCAGTGCGAGGAACACTGTAGATGAAGCACTGTCTGCAGAGCTCGACAACGTGGGCGCGTATCATATCGACAAAATCAAGGCTTGGGAGAGTGGGGTGCGCAAGGTAGACCTGTGGAGTCTTTGTTGTCCCGCTGTAGCCCGCCTTCCAGGAGGTTTCGGTGTTCTTGCCGAAGTCACTTGGTGGGTACAGACCCTTTGCCTTCAGCCGGTTGACGAGGGCTAGAGAATAGACCCTCACCGTGCCATCCGGGAACCTTGCTATCTGGAAGACCCGTGGTTCAGGAAAGGGATACCGCGTCATTGCCAGGTCCCTTAGTCGTGCTCCCGCGTAGTTCAAGAGGACATTGAGCGGCCCCACCGTACCCTCAGTCCAGTCGTAGACCCGTTTGAACTCCTTGTTGCCGTAGGGTACAGTGCTGTGCCACAGGAACTGGAGAAAGGACTTCCGCATGTTTGGCTCCGTGTCGTTAAGAACCAGGTAGTCCTCTCGCTCTCCGCCCTGAGCCCGAAGAGCAGATCGAACGGCATCCCACATCTTTGTTGTTGAACGGTAGTACTTCACGAGGTCGCCACTGGCTCTAGGGCCAAGGAGGTTGACAAGGGCCATGAGACCAGCATGCTTCGCTCTCGCTAGCACAGCATTCGGGCGAAGCAATCTCGGTCTGCGTCCCATGATACTTCTAGAGTCTAAAGTCAAAGTTACTTATAAATAGACTGTGACCAAACAGAGAAAAGAAAAGAGTTATGAGAGCCTTATAGAAGCGAAATAGGCTTCATAATGCTCTAATTGCCTTTTCGTCTTGATAAACTTATATTGGTTCATGAGATTATATTATCAGACCCAGACAGAAGAGAGGTGCACGATTGATGACCAAGGTAGTCCGGCGCCGTCCCCGGAAGCAAGAGGAGTCTGATGATTCCCAGAAGCATCTCACAATGGATGGCAAACTTATATTGTTTCCATCAACCGCGCATCAGAATACGGGACTGAAGTATCTGGTACAGTCGTTCACCCTCTGCTCGGTAGATAGAGAGGTGAACACGAAGGGGAAAGGGAAGCGACCCGATCCTCGATTTCGCCGCTGGAGTCCTGAACCTGTACGAAAAGATATCGAGGCGGCTACCGGGCGAAAGGTCAGGGATGTGGACCTCTCTCTTCTGGGTCGATACTTCGAGAAGTATGTAGAGCTCGTGAATCTCGTTCTCGAGCGTGTGTATGCTTCCCGTGAACGGATTGACTTCCTTGGAGACGAGCTGAACTCCTATCGAGGACAGGGATATGTCCTGTTGAAGAAGGAGGAGTATCTTGCATACAAGGACAATCCCGATATCAGCAAGCAGTGCTTCGAGAGACTCTACCGGAACGTCCTGGAGCAGGCGGCTCGGATCATCCAGTCCAACTGGCTACGGCGTCAGCTCATGAAGACAGCTATCGGACTTCTCAATGAGGAACAGGATACTCTTCTGCGATTACTGAAGAACAAATACATCCCCTCGGACATGGTAAAAGATCTGCGCTCCAGATGCGAGAGCACGAAGAACAATGGTTCAGGCTACTACTACGCCCTCTCTGTTCTGAAGCAGCTTCGTCGAGCTCTCGATGAGCACATCCTGAGCGAACGCGGAGAGCCCCTTGGTTCCAGACCATCGCAGCGGCGCCGTGTTCGACGGTACGTCAAAGATAACAAGGAGTGCTCAGAGGCCATGGCTTCCGTTCAGGCCCTCCTTCATCAGTTCACCACGGAGGGCTATCCCTTCAAGGTCCCGAGGATGTACTCCCACACCGAGGACTTCTCAGCAAGCACCGAGAACTCTCCCGGTCAGGGCTACTGGTACTCACAGGACTTGGAGAAGGAGAACGAGGTGCTGTTCTTCCTGAAGCTGCCAGAGGCGATGGAGGGAGCGGAGCATGATGCCTCGCCCTTCCGAGTCAGAACCCTTGGCCTCAGGTTTCTGGACTGGCTCCCACGGGCTGCCGTCAAGGACCGGATGAAGGGCGATGAGGCAGAGCGAGCTGGGAAGCACCTGCGAGCCAAGAAGCTGCGATTCCGGGCCGTGCGGTTCGAGGATCAACACGAACAGCTCATGAACACCATCGAACTCCAGCATACTACCTACCAGTTGGCGAAGTGGAGAAACCGAAAGGATGCGGACCCTGAGCAGCTTGCACAACTGAAGGAGAAGGTGCAGCAGCTCAGGAAGTCCAGAACCTGCGGCCCACCTCGCCTCTTGCTTCGTGAGCACAGAGTAGAACTCCAGATCCCCTTCCTCCCGCCAACTCGAGAGATGGTAGATGCGGTCCTGGGTGAACGGCACTACAACAGGAGAGCCGGTGCCGACCGAGGAATCCGTGTGCCTATCGTGCTCTCGGTGAGAGATGGTGAGGAAGAGTATGTCGATGAGCTCATCTCTCTTGAAGGGCTGGTCGAGAAGAGGGATCTTCTCCGACAGCAGACCCGGCAGTTGTCATCGAGAGTGGCCTTGATGCGGAACAACTGGGAGAAGAAGCACGGGGAGGACTGTCCAAGGCCCGGGCATCTGAGGAAGAAGGAGCGTCGTCTTGCAGCCATCTGGCGCAAGATTCGCAGGCTGGACAGGGAGATAGCCCGACAGATTGCGTCAGAGGCCGTCTGGTTCTGTGAGCGCCACGGGGTCAAGACCCTGTATCTGGAGAACCTCAAAAACTACCAGCCGCCCAGGGGCTATGGCACTCACTCGTGGCGGCTATCGAACAATCTCTGGTCCAAGGTGCTGGACACCATACGGTACATGCGGCAGACTCTGGGCCACCGCTACGGTGGGATCTGGACGGTGAGCCCGGCGTGGACCTCTCAGACCTGCCATGTCTGTGGGGGGCGGGGAGTCCGGGTGGAGCATGAGAGTTCCACGAGGGAGAGAAGGGGTGGGGAGTACTTCTACTGTGGGAGGTGTGAGGAGCACTTCCATGCCGATGTGAATGCGGCACGAAACATCATTCACGTGCACAATCACCAGTCCAGTGCCGCTCCTGGACGGACTGCTTGATGTCCAAGCTTGTCCAACTTACAATGAACGGTTGTTTCAGCCCAGGGTGGCTTCTGGCTCAGCCTTCTGTTCCCGTTCATGACTGTGCTGTTCAGCGAGATAGTCATTGAATATGACATCCAGATTGATCAGACAACGGGCGAGGTACACGCTGAGACCGTCTATACCATAGGACAGGTAAATCGCGTTCGGATGGGTTTTCAGGACAAGGACCCCTCGGAGGTCATTAGCGAGAGCATGGCGATAAGTGCGGTTCACTATCTCTCGACCTTTGAGAGCAACTACAACGTGACCCGCAGCTCAAGTGGAAACAAGATTACTCCTCCGACCAGCACGGAATTGCTGGATGACAACCTGACCATAACGATTGGTGATGATCAGGAGCGTGCCTTCGACATCGGTCTAGGTAGAGAATACGACCTGATAAACGAAACAAGCGGAATCACAGTCTTGCAGGGAGTCAATGCTCTGAATGCTCTGCTGGCTACGAATCCTGGGGACTTCCTGCTCATAGCATGGCAAGCACCCCTGTCTGCATTCCTCTTCGCTCACATGGCCTATGGCCTATCTGCTCAGGTCAGGAATACCTACAATAGTCCACAGCATCTTGTTACCAACGCACAGACTGCATTCCATAGCAGTCAATGGTGGTACTCGGTGACCTTTCCGGACTGGAACGGTCTGAGAGTTCAACAGGATCCTGTGTACGTGGCGTACACGAATCTGGCAGAAGGTTCTCTAGTTCCTGGTGACGGTGGTGGACTTCTGTTGCTCGCAATCGGCATTGTGGCGGTTGTGGCAATCTTCTGGGTCATCAAGCGTAGATAGTTTCACATTCTGTGCTCGAGCCCCATCTCAGGGGTTCGAGTTCTCCTCTCTTTTTTCTTTCTTCAAGACCAGAACCTCTATCCTCGTGCCAGCGATATTGCAGTAGATGCCCACACGACAAGGTGGTACATGGATTTGCCAAAGCTAGTCCGGTTTCAATGCTTCTGAGAATCTATCGTAATAGACTCCAAATAGTCAAGTTACAAGGCGCGATTAGGTGTTTGCGATGGTGAAATACGAGGGACATGGGTCATCAACAGACGACCCCATAGTCATATCTAACGTGATTGGTCACACGGAGGCCATCGAGGCTGAGTACTCCTATCTCTCCCGAAAGTATGGAGTGAAAGGCACTGACTGGAATCTGGTGCGGCAGACGTTACTGAATATCGATGATCGCTGGATCGACCAGATGGATATCAGCCTTGCAGATGGAACAGAGATTGTGCTGTATTTCGATATCACAAAGCACTGGGGAAAGTTCGAGTAAGAGCCTCTTTGCTAGGAGAGATGCTTGTGTATCATAGACAGATGCTATTATATTGCAAGATGTGACATGACCCGCGGGTCACAATGACAAGGCTGCAGATTACAGACACAGTCCTCAGAGATGCACACCAGTCTCTTCTCGCGACAAGAATGAAGACAGAACATATGCTGCCAATCTGTGAGAAGCTTGATCAGGTGGGTTACTGGTCCCTCGAGATGTTCGGAGGCGCCACCTTCGATTCCATGATGCGTTTTCTGGATGAGAACCCTTGGGAGCGGCTTGAGGCTCTGCGCGAAGCCCTTCCAAAGACCCGTCTACAGATGTTATTAAGAGCTCAGAACGTGGTGGGTTACCGTCACTATGCCGATGACGTTGTTGAGGCCTTTGTGCATCATGCTGCAGAGGGCGGTATCGATGTCTTCCGAATCTTTGACGCCCTGAATGACATCCGGAACATGAAACACGCAATCAAGTGTGTGAAGAATGAGGGTGCTCATGTTCAAGCCAGTATTAGTTATACTCTCAGTCCAGTGCACACACTTGAGAAGTTCGCTGAGAAGTCTGCTGAACTGGCATCTCTGGGAGCAGACTCAATCTGCATCAAAGACATGGCGGGTTTGATCTCTCCGAGTGCGGCATATGACCTCGTGAAGATGCTGAAGGACGATGTTGGACTTCCAGTTCAGCTCCATTCTCACTACACCAGTGGGATGGCGTCGATGGCCTACATGAAGGGGGCCGAGGCTGGCGTGGATGTTGTGGACTGTGCAATCTCCTCACTCTCACTTGCTACTTCCCAACCTGCAACGGAGTCTATCGTTGAGGCCTTGAAAAACACGCCGCGAGATACAGGTCTGGATGTGGCTCTGCTTGCTGAGATTGCGGATTATTTCCGGGAGATTCGTGGTAAGTACACTGGTTTTGAAGGAAGCCTCAAGGGCGTGAATCCTCAGGTTCTGCGATTTCAGATTCCAGGGGGTATGCTCTCGAATCTAGACAATCAATTGAGGGAACAGGGTGCACTCGATAAATATGATGAGGTACTGAAGGAGGTTCCTAGAGTCCGTGCAGAACTCGGTTACCCTCCACTGGTGACCCCGTCAAGCCAGATTGTGGGAACTCAAGCTACTCTCAATGTCATCACAGGAGAACGCTATCAGATGATTCCTCACGAGGTCAAGCAGTACATCAGAGGTTACTACGGTCGCCCGCCAGCTGAGATTGACCCCGAAGTCAAGAAGAAGGCAATTGGTGATGAAGAACCCCTCGATTGCAGACCTGCTGATTTACTTGAGCCAGAGCTCCCCAAGGCAAGGGAGGCTCTAAAGGACATCCCTCATGAGGAACGTGACCTTGTGAGCTATGCATTATTCCCACAATATGCACTTGATTTCCTGAAACGCAAGGCGGAGAGGAAGCTCAGAGGAGAGATGACTCTGGAGCACGAAGCGGCCATCATCTCGGCTGTTCTTCATATGAAACAGCAGATTGCTTCTGCAGGTATTCATGACCAGCAAGGTTACAGCGTTGGACGCTGGGGGCGGAGTAGTTCAGCATGGACCATGGCTGGGCGAATGGAGCTTATGCGGGGCGGAATGTAGGAGGAACGAGGAGATGTCACAGCAGTACAACGTTAGCATCGACGGCAAGGACCTTGAAGTAAGCATCCAGAGGCTCGACGAGGGTGGGGTCTTGGTAGTCAAGGTCGGAGACCAGAGCTTCACCTTCACCACTCAACCACCTGACGACGGTGAGGCATGGACAGTCAACGAACGCGACTCGAAACATGAGGTCAGACTCTTGAACCGTTCGGGACATAGCTACGATCTTGAGTTCGATGGGACAAAACGAGCAGTTGAATTTACCCGCGTGAGAAAGGCAAGTACACCCACGGCTGATACACTATCCACCGGCGCTAACGGGGCAGATAGGGTGCCTGGCGGAGTCTATCCACCTATGCCGGGGAAGATCACTGAAGTCCATGTCTCGGTGGGGGACGAGGTGAGTAGTGGCGACACGTTGTGCATTCTTGAGGCAATGAAGATGTTCAATGAGCTCAAGGCCACGAAGGATGGCGTAGTGAAGGACGTGAACGTTCAAGAGGGTTCATCTGTCACTCCCAATGACCTAGTCATATTGATTGAGTGACGGAGGTACGTCCCGATGGAACCGGTCTACGTGATTGGGGTTGGCATGACTCCATTCGGAGTGCTGAAGGAGTCAATCCTTGAGCTCGCGCTTTCGGCTACTTTTGAGGCCATCCAAGATGCTAAGGCAGAGGACGTTCTTTACGACAGGCTGTTTGTGGGAACCCAGAATCCCGATGAGTTTACACAGATTGGCCATCTATCCACGCTTCTTGCAGACCATATCGGCATCGTACCTGCTGCAGCAACACGTGTTGAGAGCGGCCCCTCCTCTGGGTCTAGCGCATTCGAGGCAGGTTTTGCATCCATAGCTTCTGGTATGTCTGAGTCCGCCGTTATCATTGGTGTCGAGAAGATGTCTCAGGTTGGTCGAGCAGAGGCATCAGGTATACTTGCCAAGATGATGTCTTACGAGAATGAGATTCGATACGGAGGTACACCTGCAGCATTAGCCGCTCTTGTCACCAGAAGGTACATGCACGACTATCGTCTAACAAGGGAGGAACTCTCTCTTGTGCCGGTCAAGGCGCACAGGAACGGTGCGAAGAATCCTCTCGCTCACTTCCAGAAAGAGGTCTCGGTGGAGAAGGTGAACGGTGCGCGACTCGTTGCTGATCCGCTGACGCTATATGACTGCTGCCCGACAAGTGATGGATCAGCTGCTGTCGTGCTGTCCTCTGAGCGTCTTGTCAGACAGCTTGACCTCAAGGACCTAGCTGTGAGAGTATTGGGTATCGGACATGCCACGGACTATCACTCGATCCAGCACAGGATGTCATTAACTTCGATGAACGCTACAGTAGTAGCCGCGCAACGAGCATTTGACATGGCAAGTCTTGAGCCTGCTTCCATAGATGTATGTGAGCTTCATGATGCCTTCTCTATACTAGAACTCATTGATATGGAGGACATAGGTATAGTGGACCGGGGACATGCTATCGACGCTGTCAAGGATGGCAAGACCGAGGTTTCAGGTGACATGCCTGTAAATCCTACTGGAGGTCTCAAGGCACGTGGGCATCCAACGGGGGCAACCGGCGTGGCCCAGATTCGAGATATCGTTCTGCAACTGCAGGATAGGGCCCCCAAGGGTCTCCAAGTGGACTCCCCCACTGTGGGTCTGACGCATAACATCGGCGGATTTGGCAACAATATGGTGGTATCTATTCTGCAGGCCCCATAGGATCCTGGCAGTGTAGTTTTGTGTCAATACACAATATTGATACGTTCTCAGTGATATACCAGGGTTGGATAATGGTCATCAATGATCGCTTACGGTCCTGTTCCCTCAAGGCGTCTAGGACGAAGTCTTGGAATAAACAACATCAGCGCGAAGTCCTGTTCCTACTCATGCACCTACTGTCAGCTGGGGCGAACCACTGATCTGACGGTACAGCAGAGATCGTTCTACTCTCCTGAACGGATTTTGGATAAAGTGACGCAGCAAGTCAGCAATGCCAAGAAAAACAATGAGAGAATTGACTATCTCACATTCGTCCCTGATGGTGAGCCAACTCTCGATTCGAATCTGGGAGATACTGCTGCTTTGCTGAAGGACTTCAAGATTCCCCTTGCAATTCTGACTAATGCATCACTTCTCTGGGATGCTGATGTGCGAGCTCGTCTAAATCATATGGACCTTGTTTCGATCAAAGTTGACGCTGTGACTTCCAGACTCTGGCATCGTGTCAACAGGCCTCATGGCTCCTTGGCCCCTGAAAGAGTAATGGACGGAATCCGCAGGTTCTGTGAAGAGTACGAAGGTAAGATACTCTCGGAGACAATGCTGGTCAATACGGTTGATTACAAGGGAGAGTTCGGGAAGACTGCACGTTTCTTGAGTGAACTGGGCATCGATAGAGCGTATGTTGCGATTCCCACGAGGCCCCCTGCAGAGGACGGAGTGTTCCCGCCCGCGGAGTCAGTGATAAACCAAGCTTTCCAGAGTTTTGCTGATGAGCTTGGAACCGACCGTGTAGAACACCTTATCGGCTACGAAGGAAATGAGTTTGCTTCAACTGGAGACCCCAGAGAGGACCTGCTCAGCATCACCTCAGTCCATCCAATGCGTATAGATGCGGTTCGAGAACTGCTGGCCAAGTCCGAGTCCGACTGGACCATTATTCATAGTCTGATTGATGATGGCCAGCTTGTGGAACTCGAATATGGGGGCTCATCCTATTACATGCGTGCATTGCCGAGTAGGGCCACTAAACGTTAGGCTCATGTATCGGATATGCCCTGCGTGGTTTCTACCTCGCCCATCCGATGGCTCCTTGAGGGCAGACCTGCGTGCATGAGCCGCAGCCAGAGCACCTGTACGGATCAACATGGGCTTTTCGTCCTGTGACATCTATCGCGCCTTGTGGACAAGCATCGATACAAGCTCCACATCCGACACAGAGTACCGGGTCGACCCCTACCGGCTTGGCCCCCGAGAATCTACGCTGCTGGGACGTGAGATTGCTATCAGGTATTCTCTGAGTCCTTATCCTCTCTGCACTAAGATAAAACACACTCGGACTGTGTGTTTCCCTTGGTCTCCAATTGTGCTGCAAATATCCGCGTGGTGAATGTTTCCCTCTACCACGTCTGTTCCTTTTTTTCCTCGTTGTGGACAACTCACAGAAAGATGTTGTAATCCTTCATACGAGGTTTCCACTGATTAGCATTGTCCTATGTTCGATGCAAGACAGATTGCAATGGGTGCTGACAATCTTTGGCAAGTTCTATAAGCCAAGTCATACATGAACAAGCATCGGTATATGGAGGTAGTTGATTGGTAGAAATAGGAAATGATTCTGGTCCGGCACCTGAGCAACCCTCTGGGCGAGATTACTCGGTCGGAGTAGCAGGTCTGGTGTCGCGCACATTCAGCCTTTGGATGAGAAGGCTCGTAAGCTACGTACTCATTGTGGGTATTGTGTCTGTTGTGATGAGTGCAGTTTCGTTCGTAGTCCTCTATGCGCTCTACGGTGCAGCTGCATTCAATCTGTTGGAACTAGTGTTCTCGGACCCTCTGGGTCTGCTGGTTTCGATTTTCAGTCTTACTGGTCTAACAGACATCGTGCTGCTCGTAGTTATAGTAGCGCTCTCACTTGTCAGTATCTTGGTCGGCGCTGTAGTGGGAGGCGGTGCAATCAAGTTCGCTCTCCAAGACTATGGTAATCCCGGCGCAGGAGACGTCAGATCCGCGTTGTCATACGGTGTAAGCAGAGCAATCACACTGATTGCCGCATCGTTTCTTCAGGGTCTGATTCTTGCAATACCGATCCTCCCTGGTCTTGGCATAATGCTACTCAGTGCTCTTGCTTTCGACCCCGCGGATCCGTCAACTTGGAATTCCATCGCCTTGGGCGGAGTGGTCTTGCTTGTTGGTGCGTTGGTCACCCTCTTTCTCGTGGTCAGGCTTATTCCGACAATCGCAGTTGTCGTGGCTGAAGAGGAACAATCTGCCTTCGGAGCCATCAAGAGGGCCTATCAGATTACAGGAGGTGCCTTTTGGCACACGCTGGGAGGAGTGATCATCATGGCGATTGCTGTTTTTGTGGTTAGCCTTGTACTCCTAGTGATAGTGGAGGCAGTGGCTTTCGTCAGTCCCGCACTGGCTCTCGTAGGAAGTCTCATTGTATCTCTGCTACTCAGCCCTCTGAACTTCATCTTCCAGACTGTTCTATATCGAGATCTCGAATCCCGGGCAAAGGAAGAAGAGGCTGACTGGTGGTAGACTACACATGGGCCCCGGGCCCATGTTCTCTCTTTTTCGATTCTGGGTCATATCCTTCATTCTCCCCTCGCCATCGTTTGATCTGGTGATTGACATGCCTTCTCTCTTGAAACGGGCTGCGTTCTTCTCAAGATGACTCCTCGGCGAGTAGGATATCCAAGATTCTCTTATTAGATACTGGAAGTGTCTACGTTGTAATATGTCCAGATACTCTTAGGTTTGGTGAAATGTCCGAACATGCGCAGTGGGGCCAGACATTGCACAACGAAACCTTAGGACAACCACAATGCCTGTATCTGGGCTACAAAGCAAGGAGACAATAGTTGGTGCCCGAAGGATTGGCTGTATTGAAATGGGATGATGAGCTCGGGCCCGTTGTGACTTCTAAGACACCGAAGAGTCTACAATTAGGGCTTGATCCGACGACAAGCATGCGCGTCTATGGCATAGCAACACTGGGGGAGACTGAAGAGTCTCAGAAGCCCGGTTTTACATCGTTGGCTTTTGATGAGTTCAAACTGGCAGTATACTACGGCGGATTGAACATGCATCTAAAAGGAAAACCTTCGATGGTGTTCTTGGTACTCGGCCCCGAAGAGGATGCTGATGTGTACAAGGATGCACTGCCCGAGATTGCCACCCAGATCTTTTTGAACGCAGATGATGATGCATATCAGAAGCTTGTTCCGAAACTATACGGGCAGATGGCACGATACACCCAGATGACCCCCGAACAGAGGCAGGCATCTGTTCTCAGCGATCCCGTAAGAAGGTCTATTCTACAGACGCTGATGAAGAACGGAACCATCGAGTCATCTGATTTAGAGCAGATAATCTTCGAAGAGGTCGGAAAGAAGATTGATGTAGACATGGTTCTTAGACCGCTGGTGAAGATGGGAATCATCGCAACTGGATGGGTTGAAGGGTTCTCCACCGAAGTCATCTATCTTACGCGTGCACTTTTTCTGCTGCGAACCATATCACAGGACACTATCCGCGCTGTGAAGACGGGTCAGCTGCCTACAGGAGTTGCAGAGCAGTACCTTGACTCTGCGAAGAGATATCACAAGAACTACGTTGGCCGGCTTCGAAAGGACCTCACCGATTCGCTATGGGAAGACGCTCAAGAGCTCACCAAGTATCTCTTGGACTTCGATGCATATGACATAATTGAGATTCTACGAGAAGGCCCACAGCAGACAGAACACTTGCCAAGTCTCCTTGATGTGACCAAGTCACAGCTAAGAAAGCAAGTGAAGAAGCTGGAAAAGGGCAACATTGTCACGCGCATCAACGATGAAGAGGGCAGAGAACACATTCTTCTCAAATCAAATCCCGAGGTCATGACCGTATATCCTGAATGGCTTATCCAGAGAACTGTTGATCTTTACAACGGTGAGGAGATACCGAGCCGACAGGCCAAGCACTATCTTGAGGTGTTGAAGAAATTCCACCCAAGCAATGTGGCTGCAGCAATGGAGGTGCAGTAAGTGAAGAGAAATCGTCTTGCCCTACTACTTGCCTTTGGAATAATCATG
The DNA here is from genome assembly GCA_964558645.1 of uncultured archaeon. Taxonomy (GTDB): domain Archaea; phylum Asgardarchaeota; class Thorarchaeia; order Thorarchaeales; family Thorarchaeaceae; genus TEKIR-12S. The sequence goes on along the minus strand of CAZLEV010000014.1, from coordinate 45,233 downwards.
ATACTCCCCATGATTGTTGGCTCTCCGAACACCCATGATATCAACCTGGATCCCCTTGTTGACAACGATTTCATGCAGCCTTACGCGAATCAGTCCGAACTCGCCGGTGCTCAGGACCAAGCAGAGTGGTGGAATTCGTCCTTCATCTACAGAAGGTACCTCAATTTCACCGAACCTGATGTTTCAGATAGGACGCTAGTTCCTGTTCATCTCTATCTCACATTCACATCAGGACATTGCTATCGTGACTCAATCAGAGTTGAATACTACAACAGTCCTGGCTGGACTGACCTACCATTCCAGACTTGGAATACGACATACGATGGGGACTTCGTCCTCTCTACCACTATCAGTTTCATGGTGAATGTGAGTCAAAATGACATAGAAACGAACTACTATCTCTACTATGCGAAAGAGGATGTCGGGTCGGTCAGCTATCCTGATTTCTACCCGTTCGTCTACAAGTCGTACACGTTCTCTCTTCTGAACTTGGTGTCTTTCTACGATGAGAATAACTACTACGTGGAGATGTGGGATAGCTCCGATCAAGCATGGAAAGACCCCCGAGATGTGGATTCTGTTTGGAGTGCCGACACAATGACTCCTGATAACGTACCAAATGGAACCCTGAATCGCATGCAAAACGTACGCTATGAGCCTAACTCCTACAGCTACACAAACTGGCATGGCTTCTATGCCGTGTATTCCAACTATCCACTTGCTGTCAGCGTGGGTCAAGGCGACAAGGGGTCGAACCCTGCCATCAACGACTGGTTCCCAGCAGTAAGCCAGATAGGCACTGGAACCGATACCGAGTTCATTCTCGGTGGTGTCGAGGGATTCGAAGACAAGAATGAGGGCAAGTACTGGATTCAGGCTCAGACTGATGACACAGAGGTCTACGTTTGGACTTCCGATGGCAGTGCAGAAACAGCAAGCAACTGGCAGTTTCACAATGGTTCGAGCCTCGCTGGATGGCCCGCAAAGCTCTCTGCAGGCGAATATATCTCGCGTCGTGATGTTGTCTATACAGTCTACCTCTATGTCAATGCGACGAAGCCTGTATCGGCCCGGTTTGGAGACTCCGACAGCTCATATGCCCGTGACATCCTGGGTCTATACCCCGCAATTGATGGCAAGCTGAGCGGCGAGGAATTCTACACCATAGACATGGGGCACTCCTACGATTACACACGCGTTACGAATCTGGGCGATTCAGCCGTAGACGTTGATTACTGGCGCAATGCCGGTTCGGGATGGGGATCCAAGACTACGGAACGGATCGGCGCCAATAGTTCAGTCGATATCCCACGTGGTTCGGCCGGTTCTGGTGACCAAGAAGACATTCTCCATATCAAGGGAGAGTCAGGAGCTAATCTGATGGTCTATGGAGTATACAGGCCTGACACTCCTGGAGACGCAGGCGATTGGGTTCCCTCCTTGTCAGGCGATCGATACGGATCGAGCTTCAAGATGTGGGGCAACAACGGATGGAAGTTCATGATTGTGGCCACAGAGAACGCCCGAGTCGAGGTCAGCGGCTACAACAGCGGAACGTTGAGTATTCCCGCAGGCGGGGCGGCCGCTTTTCGCCCCCTATCTTCATCCGCTACCCTTTACCACATCAACTCAAATGCATCAGTCTCAGTAGTGCTGGTTGGCAAATTCTCGACCTCTTCACCATACAACCCGACAGGAGACACTGGATATGGATGGATGGTTCCGACCTTCAACAATGATGCCGATGAGAACGCCCTTGCCATATCCATCAGCGATGAAATCCACCTCTTCGAGTTCGACGTAACTGTAGAGGACCTTGATGGTTTCCCAGTCGAGGGAGCAACGGTAACCCTCTATAACGCAAGCGATGGAACCCTCTGGGTGGATGACAACGGTCTGAATCGAACAGGAACAACTGACAGCAATGGTCTCGTTGTCTTTGAGGGTCTCAGTGACGGGGACTACACGATTCGCACAGAAATCGATGCAAAGAGTTGGCTCACCACATCCTATGCTGAACTCTGGGTTCAGGCAAGTCCGACAGAAAGCATCACCGGGCCGGTGACACCCGTCACTGTTACACTTCCTATGGGTAGCTTCTCCATCTACATGAAGGATCTCATGGGTGATGCAATGGCTCAGACGCCAGACGAAACCACAACGCTGCGGATGTCAAATGAGTCCGATTCCGGCGTCTACTCTGCTCAGGTGTCCACAAACTCAAGTGGCTGGGCGAACTTCTATCGTATTCCTCAGGATGATTACACTGTCTTCGCTAGCTACAATGGCAACGTATCATCGTATACATACGAACAAATTGCGGACTTTGGTAGCTGGTCCATTGCATCAGATGAGTTCAGTTCGTCCCCGTTCCAGCACTCGTGGACTATGCCACTAGTCACAATCCGGCTAGATGTTGTAAGCTGGGACGACCAACCAGTCCAGAACGCATATGTAACTATCAACAATACTGCCGGTCCCGAGTATGACTTGACCCGAAAGACAAACGCTGATGGCAAATACAACTTCCACCGTGTTGTTAATGGCTCTTGGTATGCCCGGGTGGAGAAACATGATGACTACTCCGACACGCCAATCGCGTACAACAACTCAATCGAGATGTTGGACATTCAAGGAGAACATTCTCAGACAGTTGGCCTCGCAATTACGCGGCTCAATGTCAAGGCTCAGATAAGTGACACATCTCCTGTACAAGGGGCTCAAGTCAATGTAACACTCGTAGGAATAGGGGTTGTTGCTCAAGGCTCAACGAACTCCACAGGATATGCGGTGTTCTACAATATTCATGGAAACATGTCTTCTCCGCAGTCTGTGAGCTATACAGTAGTCATCAAGTCCGGTGAAACTACTACATCCGCGATTGTCGTGCGATGTGACTACAATTGGACGTATGTGAACGTCATCACTCTTCCCACTGATTTATATGATGATCTCTATTCGGAGCTTAACTCAACTGCATACTTCGCAAGCCCATTCTATGGCCAGCATGTGAACTTCACAGTTGGATTCTACGATAGAGATGGGAGTGTTGGTTCACCAGAAGACAAGCTAATATTGTTCGACTCGTCATCCTGGGTGAACTTCACAATATACTTCTCAGGAAATCCAATAGGTAGTGGAACTTGGAACTGGAGTGGCTCCAACCATGTCTACGACCAGACCGGTGGACTCAACTTCACCATCCAGATTGACACCCTTTTCTGGAAAATGAATGTATCAGATACGGCATATATCGTGATTGTTTCTGCTCATGACGATAGCGTCGATGATCCGACGCCCTTGACCTTCTACATAACAGTGAAGGCTACTTCCACCACACTGGGAAAGAGTACAAGTGCCATTGACGATTACTACAAGACACATGAAGCGCACGACTTCTGGCTAAGCACAAGTATTCCGAGTAGTATGAATCTTGCAGACTTGGATGGGTACACATACCTTGTCAAACTGGGTGCCACAAACGTGAGCTGGGGTAGTCTAGTAGATGCTGGTGAGTTCTATACCTTGCCAGCAAGTGCTCTACACGGGTTGCCGGTGGGATTCTATACGGTCACGATTGCTCTATCGAAGCAGAACTATGTCAATAGGACGGTTGTCCTAGATGTCACCATCGACCCTGTTCCGATGAGAGTTGATTCGTTGATTGCAAGTAGCTATTTCTGGGACACCGGAAGCGAAATAATTGCTTTCGACTACATTAACGACCTGAACTCAAGCAACCCAGAACTCTCCGGGATTACTGTCACCTTACAATGGTTCACTAGCAGCTGGGTGTCGATTTACAATATGACCCCTCGGACACTTAGTCCAACGCTTGGAACATACACAACAACCTTCCCCTCTGATCTGTTAGATGCAAATGCAGACTACTTCTTGAGGGTCACCTGTTCCAAGTCTAACTACGAAACAGCCGCAGCTGACTCCCTGCTACTACATGTCAGTCCTGCACCAACGACTCTCGATCTCATAACTTCATCCGCAATAACTGTAGACTGGTTGGACACAGGAGTATTTGACCTCTCATTCGTCCGCGACAGCGGGATTGTTGGCCTGTCCGGTGCGTCTGTTACAAGCAACTGGACACAGCCGATGTCGGTGAGTTACCAGGGCTCTGGTGTCTACAGGCTCGGCTTCGACACGTCAGCGCAGTCGGATACCTACACAGTTTCCGTCGAATTCTCCCTTGCCAATCACGAGAACGCAGAGGTTCAGGTTGATATCACAATCCTCATTCCGTTGTTGGTTGAGACGTCCTTCGGTTCCGCAGAGAGTCCACTGGAGACCTACTGGACACATACGTTCGACATAAACGTCACGCTCTTCGACCAATCAAGAACTGATACACCTGTGGATGGAGCTGGCATCACCTACTCCTGGTACATGGAGTCGGTGATTGATCAGAGTGGAACGCTGACAGAGGGGGCATCAGGACTCTACTACGTGACTCTGAATGCAAACAATGCGCTTCCAAACGACCTGTCTTACATTGATGACTACTACACAATCGTACTCACCGCAGAAAAGGCAGGATGCACCACAACAGTGTCCACAATCTATGTAGTGATTAGTTCAACTCCCAACGAGATAATCTTGGACCAGGACTACTACGAGCAGTTCTACGACGATACATTCGACGTATTGTTCTACTGGAACAATACGCTTGACAATCTCCCCATCACTGAGATTGACACAGCCACCTGCGCAGTCCTTGGGATTTCAGCCAATGTTACCACGGGTGTCAACAGTGGTGATGGATGGTACACATTCAGCCTGAATACCCGGGACCTGGGCATGACGGCCGCTGTTCAGGGCTCTGTCTACGTTGTGAGAATCACCATGACTCGTAGCGGATTCGAACCTCATGAACTCACAACGGCTGTCATTCTCATTCGGGAGGCACCTACTGCACTTATAATCGATGAGGTGGATGAGGTCAACTGGAGTAACGAACTGCAGCTTGTGGCTAGACTCTGGGACACTGAACACAACGTGCTGGTGGATGGAGCGGCAGCGATAACCCTGACAGTACCTGGCACTGGTTACACTCAGCTGATCAGTAACAACGGTTCGGGCATATTCACTTGGATCATCCAAACTGACGACTGGTTCAGTGGGAGCACGGAGTACTCATTTGAGTTCTCGTATACTCTCGACAACTATGTCGATGGTACAAACTCGACAGACCTCTATGTCCGTCCGATTCCGGCGGTCATTACTAAGGACGTATCTCAGACGACTCCTATTTCGGTGGTCTGGGGTGAGGAGTTTGACCTTCGTGTCAACGTGAATCAAGATTATGGTTCGTTGGACAACCCTATCAACGGACTGACTGTCATGTACACTTGGCAAGGAACCTCAGTATCCGGGATTTTCAGCGGTATTGGGAACGGCGGATATCTCACCACAGTCAACTCAAGCCAGATCTCTGCGGGCGAGTACATCATTGTGGTTCACACATCTAACAAGAATTACACTTTCAGTAGCTGGACTGTCGAAGTCACAGTCGAGGCCGTGACAGCCGGTCTGTATCCGAGTCAGAGCACCTTCGAGGGTATCTACGGAGGTCCTGCTTTCACGGTGCGCTTGACCTACAACATCAGCTCAGGAATGACCTTTGCTGGCCGAGTCCTTAGAGCAGATGAAATGATTTCAGACTTCGCTGGTGGTCAGGCCGGAACCTGGGATGCCTCCACTGCAACCTACAGGTTCGTTCTCGATCCCACGACACTGGATTCCTCTCTGATACCTGGGATATTCACGGTGAACTTCACCGCCACATTGGACAACTACACGACAGCTACTACACAGGTCACCTTGCACATTTCGGCGTCGACGAGCCTGACAGTGCCAAACATCCAGGTACAGATAGATGATTCTGTAACTATATACGTGAACTACTTTGACACCACGAAGAACCAGCAGGTACCCTTCTCTGCTGTAACCTCATTGACGCTGACAACGCCAATGGCAGAGTTCACCAAGGATGACTTTGCTGTGGCTGAAGATGGTCGTTACTACATTGAGATCTCCCCCTTACAGATTGGAGAAATAAGCAGTGATCCCTACGCCATCACAGTCAGTATTGTTGCAGATGGCTATGAGAGTCATATCGGAGTCACGGCTGAGGCCCGCGTCATAGAGACCCAGTTCACAATTCCACTTGTAGTGACAACACTAGTTGTCCCGCAGTCACAGTTGTTCCTCTTCTTGTTGATGTTGGGTGGATTCATTGTTGTCGGAAGCGTAGTCACTGCCGTTCGTCGATGGAGAGTACCCTATCAGATCAAGCAGATCAATGCTGCGCTCAAGAAGATTGCAGACAACAAGGCTGCCAAGGTCGAGGGTATCAAGGACATGGGTGCAGTTGTATCAGATCTTCTTGCTCCTGGTCTTGCAGACCTCGATATTCAGGCACCTCGTATTGAAGTCACTTCTGACCTCGGTTATGAGGAGATGCTCGACGAAGATACTGAAGATCTCTTGGGCGAACTCGACGCCTTGGACGAGGTTGGAGCGGAGGGTGCTGATGACCTTGAAGCCGAGATGGCAGACTACGAGGCTGAGCTTGAGGCAGAGATGGATTCGATTGAGGCAGAGGCCGAGGCTGAACCAGAACCGGAGGTTGAAAGCGTTGAAGAGCCAACTGAAGATCTTGAACCTGAGGGTGACGCGGAGGCAGATATCGAGCCGGAGGAAGAAGCGGAGCCTGAATTGGAAGAGACCTCGGAGGCCGATGCTGAACCGGAAGAGGAGGCGGAGGCTGATGCGGAACCTGAGATCGAAGACGAGCTCGAGCCTGAGTTAGAATCCTCTGAGGACGAGGCTGAAGATAAGGTCGAAGAAGTCGAAACAGTGGCCGAAGAAGAGCCTTCCGAAGAAGATCGGCTCAAGATGGAGCTCATCGAGACGCTACCTGATGAGATACGAGAGGCGTTTCCGACAGAGGAGCTGATGCAACTCAGCGCTGAGGAGCTGCGACGAGTCCTGGAGTCGAAGACTCAGGACGATGAGGAATAGCTGTTTCCGAACTATGAAATATGGGAGGGAGCTTCAGGCCTCCCTCCTTCACTCTTCTTTTCCTGCTTTCTTGCTCTCTAAGTTCAAGTATAAACAAGATAGCGCTATAAGCCACTTTCAGAAAGAGAATCCCGAGTATCATATGAGTGGGACCCATAGCTTGGGGAATTCATGCCTGTCTTCTACAGGCTCTCTTGCATGCGTGACGGGCCGATTCACCCGCCGAGGACTCCATCATATTGGTACTTGCATGACCAACTGGAGAATATATCGAAAGGTATTACGATGGGTCTTCTTTCAAATGAAGGCTCTCTCTCATAGATGGACTGTGAGAAACCATGATTCGTGAGATATACGTGTTCAAGGAAGGACAAACACTGTTCAGCGATGTGATTGTTCCCAACAACGACCTTAACACAGAGGCGGTCATGATGTTAGTTTCTTCTTCTGCACAGAAGCTCCAGGAATGGAAGATAGATAGCATGGAGATCGAGCGGTTCCGATATGTGTACATGAACTCTCATGACACGCAGTTCATCGTCACGATGGACCGTCAGGCCTCGTTGCAGAAAGTAACTGAAGCCATGATGAGCATGGTTTCGAAGTTCATGACGGCTTTCGAGAACGTCTTGGAGTCAGACGAGTGGAAAGCTACCGATTTTTCACCCTTCAAAGTCGGTTTCCGTTCTATTGTGGGTCGCATACCTGTGAAGGTGTGTCTTGCAGGGCATGGTGGTACTGGTAAGACCACCCTTCTCGAGCTGGCAACGCTACCCTCCCAGGGTCCTCCTCAGGATTATGTTCCAACATTCTTTGGCGATAAGGCCCTTCTAAAGGCCGATTTCGATCCTTACGTGTTCAGTATGTTTGATCTCGGAGGTCAAGACCGCTTCGTCCAAGAATGGGGGAAAATCATCCGTGCAGGTAGTATGGTCGTTGTAGTTACTGACTCGACGAAAGAGAACATGGAATGGACAAAGCGGGTTGCATACCCCGTTCTGAAGTCAGAACTGCCTTACGCACGTGTAGTAGCCATAGCTAACAAGCAGGACCTGAAGGGAGCGTTATCACCGGAAGAGGTAGGCAAGCGCCTAGATGTTCCTGCATATGGAATGCAGGCCAACCGGCGAGATTTTCGAGACCGCTGGTTGAAACTCCTGAAGGGGGTAGCCTTTGAGACTCTGGACTTTAAGATTGTCAACGATATTGAGGTGGAATGATATGGATTATCCGAACCCATCCGCACAAGATCTAGTAGATGATAAGGAACGCAAGAGACTCATAGATGATATAACGAGGATCAAGGACGTTCTTGATAGCTTCAAGTACGGTCTGAACTTCGAGGAATTTGCTGATGAGATTTTCAAGACTGTGAATCGTCAGACAGTGGTGATGAAGCGCTTGGAGTCAACTATGCTCCAAATCATGGAGCGGATGGACTCTCTTGAAAAGAAGCTAGATGAGGGAATAGAGCTTCGAGTTTCCTCTGGCTCTGGCGAGGTAGAGATTGCAGAGCCTGACAAAGGAGTCACCGCTGAAGGATTGTCGATGGCCAGTCGAGCGGCCGACGAGGAAGCTACTGATAGAAGTCGGGAGAACCTCAAGAAACAAGCCTCCGAGTTAGAGCTAAAAATCGGACGTCTATTTGAGAGAGAGAACGAGTTTTTGGAGATGGGGCTCAATGATCCTGCCAGTGCAACCGAATATGAAGAAAAGGCACGAGTCGCAAGAGAGATGCGACTTGACCTTGAGAGTCAACTCAAGAGCATTAAAGAAGAACTAGACTAATCAGGTGATCAGAAAATGGGACTATTCGATCGTTGGAGAAGAAAGAAAGAAGACAAGAGAGACACTAGGGTTAAGGGTCGTGAGATCCTTACTAGTAAGCCTCCTTCTAAGATGAAACAATCGGTGGAGGAACTCTCGCCTGAGGATCAGAGCGAGTTGGCATCTCTCGTTGCAGAATACGAACGTCTGAAGAAGCGACGTGACGAGCTCAAAGATGAGCGTGGTCAACTCACCATGCAACTCGATCGTGGAGAACTGACACCCAACGAGTTCAGGAAGCAGCTCATGCTTCGCATACAGGAGGCTTCTCAAGTGACTGAGAAGCTGAACTCGACCTCCTCAAGACTGACAGCCATGGGGTATCGCGGCATTCTTCACTGAGGTGAGGAACGCTGCCCGACGAGCAAGATACACCTGGAGATGACACCAGAACACCGGGGATTGAGGACAAGACAAGAAGTCTGATGGACCAAGCCATGTCCGCAGATGGAATTGAGTTTGACCCGAATCGTCGTGAGCCTTCGGGAAACACCGGTCAGGAGAGGACAGATGAAACCTCGAGTACCAGACTCATAAATGAAACATTCAACAGAATACAGATTCGGATGGAAGACCTTCTGTCTACTGTTGAGGACAGTCTGAAATCTACACAAGATGGAGTCGATGAGCAGGTCGACGGAATCATAGAGAATCTATCATCGAAGTTGAAGGCCGCAGGCCTAGGTGTATTCACAACACGGGCGGTATCTATCGCCAAAGATGAGCTGGAGTCAGGTCTATCGAGCGAGGCCGTTCTAGCACCAGTCTTTGACACGATCAGTGAGGTTCGAGAGGAAGTCAGAGACATCGTAACCAAGTCCAGTAGAGGGACAGTACGCACAATCGGACAGTCTACTGCAAGTCTGCAGTCAAGCCTGGTACGCCTCTATGCCCGGTTAAATGAGAGAGAGCAAGATCTTGAGGCCGCTCTAGTCAATATTAGACAACTCCGCTCACGTGTGACTGAGCTCGAGACCGTAATCTCATCAAAGGACAAGTCGCTGAATGAGAGTCAGGAGGAAATCGCTCAGCTCAAACAAGTCGTATCGAACCTTGAGGCTACATTGGAGTCTCGTGATGCCGATTTATCTGCACTGAAGGGAGAACTGCAACAGGCAAAGTCCCAGATTGATGAACAACGAAGACTCATCGAAAAACTGGATTCGGCCGAGGAACTTGTGTCAGACTATGAAGAGAAGACACAAGAGATCTCTGAACTCAAGGGGAAACTCGCAGCGGCCAATGAGACGATTTCACAAAGAAACTCGACAATCGAACAGCTTCGTGATGAAGTTTCACAACTCAGTGGATCTGCGGTACACATGGAAGCACGGATAGACGAGCTGGATGAGAAACTCGCCGTCCTCAGCGGAGAACGGGACTCTTCAGAGGCCGAGGCTGAGAGACTTGCCATTCAGATTGCGGAGCTGGAGGCGCGTTGGGACATGCTCTATCAGGTGGCTGAGGACGAACCAGGATTCAAGGCCTACTTCGTTGTTGCGGACAAGAAACACTGGTTTCAGCTCTCTCACCTCTCATCAGCGCTTGGAGTGCCAGTTGTCTTACTAAAGCGACAGTTGCAGAAGTTCATAGATGTGGGTCTCTTGGAGATTGATGATGAACGTATCCGCCCACGGAATCTCTCCCAAGTGGCTCAAGAGGCCGCGGGTGCTGAAGAGAAGGTCCTAGAGGATGCAAAGGTTGAGCTAGAGAAGACGATGGAACAAAGCAGGGTAGATGAAGATATCCCGCCTGCCGAAAGACCAGAGATTGATGACAACGATAGCTAGGTGGACTTGTTTCACTATTCGATGCGAAGGAGAGCAAAGACATTGACACGATCGCTTGACGATGTAATGCATTTTCTTGAAAACTACACACTTGCCTGGCATCATTGGTTAGTTGTGCTCTCGTTACTAAAGCTTGGGGGAGCTGCAACGAAGGAGCAGATTATGCCCGCATTCAAGAGGGAAGGATTCTCCCCACATGCTATCAACGGCATATTTCAGACTGATTTGATTGAGCTCGGCGAGGCCGTTGAGGTAGAAGGTGGTGTCGAGAGCATCCAATCGCAAACGATGATCTACCTGACGGATGACCCCAAGTTCAGGTCCTTTGTGAAGAAGCATCTGAAGTCGGTCATTCGAACGCTTAAGAGACGAACTCCGGATTAGTTGTATTGAAGCGAGTGTGAGGCAAAACTCTTTTCTCTATTCTCTCCTTGCAGATGTTGGGACTGCAATTGACTATCAAAGCATCTAGATGTACCCAGTGCGGGCGGGTTGTGGTACCTCCACGCGAGATATGCCCCTACTGCAGGAGCGATGGCTCTGATGTGGTGGCTGTTGACTTGCCTCCACAGGGTACAATCGAGAGCTACACGCTTCTCCATATGCCTCCCGAGGGGTTTGATGCTCCATTGCTTCTTGCACTGGTCAAACTGGAGGGAGGCGCCGCGGTGTTGTGTGTGGGGGACACCAACATTTCCAGCAGTATAGAAGTAGGCACCCCAGTGTCTGTTGAAGTTGACAAGTCGCAACGTTTTCGGTTCCGACCAGTCTAGCAGGTGTAGTGTTACTGCGGCCGTCTGAAGACTGCATATGGTCCACTGAATGGTGCAGTTCTTACAGGTATTCATTTAAGGAGTAATACGTTACACCCGCGTTAGGGTATTGACATGACTGCTCACTTGAGTGATGTTCTATGGACAGAAGATGAGATTGCTTTTCGCAGGGAAGTGCGAGACTTCTGCGAGAGAGAGATAGCCCCAATCGCTGACGAAATTGACCACGGCCCCTATCCGAAAGACCTTCTTCGGAAGATTGGAGAAGCTGGGTATATGGGTGTTCTTCACGAGAAGGAACTCGGCGGTTCACAACGTGGAAACTCCTTCGAGATAATCGTGGCCGAGGAGATCTCTGCTGTGAATGGAGGTCTCGATATGGCCCGCATGGCCTCGACCACCTTGTATGGGATGCCGGTCAGCAAGTTTGGGACGAAGGAGCAGAAGGAGAAGTATCTCAAGCCGATTATCACCGGTGAAAAGATTGGCTGTATCGGAATCACTGAACCTAATGTAGGATCAGATACTGCTGGTATGGAGACTCAGGCGAGAAGAGATGGCGATGAGTGGGTGATCAACGGAGAGAAACGCTACATAACGAATGGAAGCCAGGCTGACTATATGTGCTGTTTTGCAATCACTAATCCTGAGGTCAAGTCCAAGGAGGGAATGACCGCATTCATTGTGGATACCAGTACTGATGGGTTTAGTGTTGTTGAAGATCATGACCTCATGGGAATGAAGTCTGCAAGAGTATCGCATCTCAAGCTTGAAGATGTTCGTGTGAGGCCCGGAATGGTTCTTGGTGAGCCCGGTCAGGGCTTCTGGATTCTCATGGATGAACTCGACAGTGAGAGGACGGCTATTGCAGGTGAGGCAATAGGATACGGCCGTACTCCCTATGAGATTGCGGTTAAGTATTCTGATGAGCGAGAGCAATTCGGAAGAAAGATCAGGCAGTTCGAGGGTGTCAGTTTCAAAATCGCCGACATGGCCATGAAGTTAGAGGCTGGACGAGCGCTGACGCTCACAGCTGCGAGGATGCTTGACAAGGGAATGAAGGCTACCAAGCAAGCAACGATTGCCAAGCTCTACACGACTGAGGCTGCCATAGAGATAGCCAATGATGCTCTACAGATTCTTGGCGGTGCCGGTTATACGACCGACTATCCGATAGAACGATTCCTTCGTGATGCGCGTCTGATGACTATCGGAGGGGGTACTGTGGAGATACTCAGATTTCTCATCCAGCGAGAAGTCTACAAGGAGTTTCTGTCTTGAGGATAAGGGCTGCCAGGATGTTACTAGAAGCCCTTTTTAGTCGAGTATTCGTGTAAATCAAATCTGCATGAAAGAAGAGAGGAATGTATTCATGACGAAGTTGGAGTATCTGATGGTCTATACAGAATCTGGTCTTCCCATCTATAGCAAGTGTTTCGGTGGGTTCTGCAGGACTGCCTTCAAGAACCCTGAGATGCTATCTGGACTGCTCTCCGCTATAGAGACAATACCCCCAACCCTGGGGGCCGGTCTATCCCTGAACTCAATCACAATGGGGGACACCCAGATGCGTTTCTCGAAGAAGATGCCAAGCGGTCATTCTGTTGTCATCGGGCTCTCTGAAGAGGCTCCCGAGGTCGTGCGTACAGTCTTCGAGGCCGTTTCGGAAGTGCTTGATATGCCCAGATTCCGAGACAAGGATTGGGGCACTATCACGCGTAACGAGATGGACAATTTCAGAGAAGAGCTGCTCAAACGTTCATTAGTTGACGCTCTTCATGATCACGGCGGTTTCGAGGATGCCTGCCCTCTGGGAGATCAATGCCCGATGCATACCGATGCAGTGATGTCTCGCAGAGAAAAGATCTGGAATTCAATGAAATCTAAATACCGCGCCCTCAGAGAGAAGATGTCCAGCAAATAAGCGAGAAGGGAGGGAGTTCCTCCCTCCAGAGCTAGTGCTTGACGAATGCCACAATCCTGAGGATTCCCTCGTGTTCCTCTAGGGTTGCTGTGAAACTATCACCAGGTGAGATTGTGAGCAGTTCGTACCAATCGGTCGTGTTCATCCAGTCGGCCATTCCTTCAATCCACTCGTAGGTTGAGTTATCCGTTCTCAACACGATGTGCGTATTACCTCCCGAAACATAGGATGTCACGTTAAGGGCTGTTGCGCTGAGCTCAAGACGCTCTTCTTCAGTGGGCTCCTCCACAACACCGAGCAAATTCTCCACTTCTTCGATATATCCTTCTCTGACGGCGGCGACAAGATCCGGATTGGAGGTTGTTCCCTTGGTCTGGGTGAAGGAGATTCCCTCTGATTGGGCGTCCACAATACCAAACGCATGGAGCCTGAAGTCGCTAATTTCGTAGGCCTCAGCATCCTCATTGTAGCTTGAGTCATACCAGTAGACCGGGCAGTACCATGCCTGACGTGTGTAGGTTGAGTTGATCTGTACTGGGTACAACAATGGCATGGCTCCGAAGTATGACCCACTGACAGGTTGTGCAAACTGCTTGATCACTTCGTTAACTGCGGCCTCGCCACTGACGTATGAAAGCGCAGACATGTCATAGTAATAGATGCCATCTGATGTACCTCTGATAAGGCCGCTGAGAGTAAGGCTGGCCGCATCGGGTGGATGGAGCGCAACTAGCGCCTCTACCCGGTTCGTATCGGGGTTTAGTATGTATCGGGTATCCTCGGTCATTCTGAGTCTGTCTCTTGATGCTTGGATGAGCCACAAGAATCCTCCAGCGAAGAGGTCAAATCCGTCACCCCGTCTATATCCACCCCAGCGGTTTATCTGACGTTCCAGCCATTCCTCAGAATATGCCTGTGTTATCCAGTCCGGTGTTTCCTCTAGAGTTCCGTACGCTCTTACTGTGCCATTCTGACAGTAGACCTTCGGCCCCAAGGGACGCTCAACAAAATCCCATCCAAGTTGTGTACGTGTCTGGACATAGACCAGATTGTCTACAGGATCCCATGTCGGATAGGCATATTCATACGCAGATGTCATGTCCTCGAGATAGTTGCCGAACTGAATATTCCGATCCCAGAAGAGCCCCTCACCTACAGGTATCTGCACATCTGTGATGACCTCGACCAGACTCGGGTTGTTTGCATCGACCACAATGAATCCTTGGATGAAGTTCTCTGCAAGGACATTTGTGGATACAACGATGCAAACCCATACGAGTCGCCCGGCACGGGTTGTGACATGTGAGGCGGCAATCTCAACATTTGATCCTATCGACGAGAGGAACTTCCTTGCAACAAACGAGGCATAGAGCGAAGTCACAAGGCGGACTCGATCATCGGGTATTTGGTTGTCGAACAGCATTCCATCTTCTTCAGTGATAAACTGGTCTACTGTCTGGGCATTGGCAACATCCGATGTCCAAGTTATGATTCCAGTGAATCCTGGAATGACAAGTACAATGATGAAGCCCATACAGATGAAAGGCAGCCTCTTTCCTTCCATCATGTCTTGGATTCGCCCTCCTGGACGGAAACCGCCCGAGAATATCAGAAGGACTCCAACGCTCATGAGAAGACTCAAGATGGCCCAGGGGAGAGCCATCATTGTGAAGATGCAGATTATCAACCATGCAACAGTTGCCCATATCAGCCGCAGAGGCAACCATCTGATGAGGCCTCGTGCTGTAAGCATTCCAGGGATATAAGGCAAAGGGATCGCGTGCAATAATATTGAAATCAAAAGGAACAGCATAACATTCATTCACTATCACCTATAGAACGAGTTGACCAGCTTCCACATAGTCTTTTAGCGTTTTCTTGTCATCTCTCTTTGATACCTCTTCACAGCTCCTCCCTCTCGAATCAGCTCAAGCATATACTGCGGAATTGGGTCGGCATCAAATGTCTTGTTTTTTGTCTGGTCTATTACCGTTCCGTCTGTGAGTTCAACTGATAGCACGTCCCCCTCTGCTATCTTCGATGTCGCATCTTCAAGAATGATAACTGGCAAGCCAATGTTGAACGAGTTCCGATAGAACAGCCGAGAGACAGACTCTGCAATTATACACCCAATGCCGAGTGTACGAAGTACTTGAGGTGCTTCCTCACGGGAAGAGCCTCCCCCGAAGTTACGCCCTGCGACTATTACGTCACCTTCTCTTGCCTGCTTGCTGAATTCCCTGCGAAGCCCCTCAAGAGCATGCTGTGCCATCTCCTCATAGTCGAGATATGTGAGATACCGTCCTGGCACGATCTGATCTGTGTCAACATTGTCACCCAAGAGCCAGGCGCGGCCCTCTATCGTGCATATCTCTTTTCTCATGGTCTACACTCTTCGCGGATCCGTTATTCTCCCCTTTAGTGCACTTGCAGCAACCGTTGCAGGCGATGCGAGATACACCTCCGAGTCAGGGTCTCCCATCCTCCCTCTGAAGTTGCGATTTGTTGATGACACGCACACCTCTCCCTTCCCCAAGACGCCAAGATGGCCCCCTACACATGCTCCACATGTTGGATTGGTGATTACTGCGCCGGCTCTGAGGAGCGTTTCAATGATGCTCTCATCAAGAGCAGCCAAGTAGGTAATTCTACTTGCTGGAGTGACCACTAGGCGAATATCGGGGTGAACATGCTTACCCTTCAGTATCATTGCAGCAGTTCTCAAATCTTCGATTCTTCCGTTAGTGCACGACCCAATGAAGGCCTGATCGAATTCGATGCCTTCCGCTTCGGAGACCGGTTTGCCGTTTGCTGGGCTGTGGGGAAATGCCACCATGGGTTCCAAGGGGTCCTGAAGGAGATTGTATTCCAAGGTGTCGAGATACTCAGCATCGTCATCAGGGTAAACAGGCTGCCACGAAGAATCAGGTGTATATGTCTCAAGCCACATTCTGACTGAGTCATTTACTGTCATAAGGCCACATTTTGCACCTGCTTCAACAGTCATATTGCAGATGGTCATCCTCGATGCAACTGACATTCTTTCAACTGTGGGTCCGTGAAACTCCATTGACATGTAGTTAGCTCCATCAGCACCAATGTCCTTGATGATCCTGAGTATCAAATCCTTACTCATCACCCACCGGCCTAGCTCCCCTTGGACCTCAACTCTGACTGACTGGGGCACTCTGAACCAGTTCTTCCCTGTGGCTAGTATTATTGCAGTGTCGGTAGCAGCTAGGCCAGTTGAGAATGCATTGAATGCACCATAGGTTGTTGAATGCGAGTCTGAGCCAATCACCAAATCGCCCGGTTTGACCAGTCCCAACTCTGGCAATACTTGATGACAGATTCCACAATCGATGTCACAGAAGTGTTCGATACCCTGCTCCTTGACAAAATCACGGTTACGTCTGTGAATCTCTGCACTCTGCGTGTCCTTTGCAGGTGCCCAGTGGTCATTGACGACGAGAATCCTCTGTGGATCCCAGACCTTCTCAAACCCCATCTCTTCTAGAATCGGGAGGACTCTTGAGCCAAGCACTTCATGGGTCATCAGCAGGTCTATTTGGGCCTCAATGATCTCTCCTGCTGTTGCCTTACCCTCAGTCGAGTGATCTGCAAGGATCTTCTCAGCGAGAGTTTCTCCCATCGGTCATTCCCCCCGCAAGGCTTGCTCGGATCTCTTGGCAATCTCAGTGCCAACTTCCTGCGTTGATGCGGGTTCGACTCCGGCCCACCTACCCCGGCATATGTCAAAGGTTCTGACTTCCCCCTCTCGAAGAACCTGTGCAACCCCCTCTCTGATGGCTTCTGCGCCAGAAGTGCATCTCGGGTCCGCATGTCTTTCACCCAGCCAGTCGAGTAGCATTGCTGCCGACAAGACCGCAGCGATAGGGTTTGCCGTGTTTTGGCCGTAGTGTTTTGGAGCAGAGCCATGAACTGGCTCGAAGACTGCTTTCTCTTGTCCAATGCTTGCTGCCGGAGCCATCCCGAGTCCCCCCTGTATGGCTGCTCCAATGTCTGACACAATGTCACCGAACTCGTTTGGTGTGACCACCACATCGTATCTTGATGGTTTCAGAATCAACCCCTGTGCAAAGGCATCAACATACTGGCAGTCCGGTGCCACGTCTGGGAAGTCTTCTGCGACCTTTTCATAGGTCTCTCTAAAAAGCATGCATCCAGCAAGGAGATTACTCTTGTCCACACATGTGACTCGCTTGACCTGATCTGCAGGTGCTCCGCTCCGCTTCCGCGACATCTCAAATGCAAATCTGGCTACTCTTTGACTTCCTTTCTGACTAATGATTCTTACATCGATGGCTGTTTCCTGCTCTCCCCCTCTTGTGAGAGTTCCTCTGACAGGGCTATAGAGGCCCTCGGTATTCTCTCGGACTATCACAAGGTCGATGTCCCCTCGCTTCTGGAGGTTAAGAGGTGAAGGAACTCCTTCATACAGCTTGACTGGCCTGACGTTGGCATAGAGGTCCAAATCGAATCTTAGTCCTAATGCAATGCTGTAGCCTGCAAGATTTCCATCTGGTAGTCTGACCGCGTTTCCATTGTCATCGATACCGCCAACAGCTCCGAAGAGTATTGCATCAGCCTGCTCTTTGGCGAAACTCTCTGTTTCCTGGGACCACTCTCTGCCTGTCTCAGCATAGTACTCTCCTCCGCATTCAAAATCCTTGAATCTGAGAAATCTCTTTCCCTGTGCAGCCTGGATGTGTTCGAGCACCTTGGTTGCTTCAGGGATGACTTCTCTTCCTATCCCGTCGCCCGGCAGTACCGCAATAGTGTATTCTCTTGCCATCCGAATCCCCTGATTTCAAAAGCTTCCAAGCCAACCCAAGTCGACTCCCTTGTCGTCCATCAGGTTGACCATCGTATCAATGCGTTCTCCATCCACATATCGTATCTTGCAGCGTATCGTGAAGGCTCTCTTGCATTTATCGCAGCGAACCGTCCAGTCCTCAACAACAGGTTCTAGTCCCCTGCCTGTGATGGTATCCGGTCTTCGTTCAAAATCAATCAGTGATAGCTCATCACCATCACAAGCATATGTGCACTCTTTGAGGGGGATTCCTTCCATCCCTCTTCTTCCCAGTGCAACAAAGACCTCGTCTGGCAGCTCGTCAAGGCTCTTCTCTCCCAATGTACACACCTTGCTCTTCATCAGCACCATTACGGATAAATGAGACGGTCTTACCGGTTGCTGCATGACCAGACTAGTGACCTATGCCACAGATGAGGAGAAATCGATTGGAATCCAGCTAGAGGAAGGGATACTGGATCTCCCTGAGCTTGCCTCTCACCTGAATGTGACTCATCCAGTTAGAGGCGAGTCCTTTCCAACATTGATGAAGGACCTCCTTGAGTGGGAAAAGGGTCTCGATGCTGTCCGAGAAATGCTGTATGGGTATGCTGCTCTACCGAATGGAGATCGTCCGTCCCTGCTACCTCATGATGCTATCCACATACAAGCCCCCATTGAACGTCCCGGAAAGGTGGTGGCACTTGGCCTCAACTATCGCGATCATATAGAGGAAACAGGGCGTGAGATTCCTGATTTTCCTGTGATATTTGCGAAGTTCTCTTCTTCAGTGGTTGGTCCAGATGCCCCGATCCCTCTACCCCGAGTAAGTCAGAAGGTTGATTGGGAGGTTGAGCTCGGAGTTGTGATAGGCAAACGCTGCAAAGACGCATCGAAAGAGGAGGCTCTGGAGTATGTGGCTGGATACACAGTCTTGAATGACCTCAGTGCAAGAGACCTGCAGAGAAGCGATGGTCAATGGGTTCGGGCGAAGTCACTTGATGCCTTCTGTCCCATGGGCCCAGCGATAGTGACTTGCGACGAGCTCGGTGATGGGTCGGGTCTCGACCTGTGGACCAAAATCAATGGCAGGGTGAAGCAGTCTTCCAATACATCTAACCTGCTCTATGGTGTTACCGATATCATTCAATACCTTTCCATGTCATTCACCTTAGAACCCGGCGATGTCATCGCGACCGGCACCCCAGCAGGAGTTGGAGATGCACGCGCTCCCCCAGAATATCTGCGTGAGGGGGATGTTATGGAGCTCCATATCGAAGGAATAGGAACCCTGAGTAACCGCATAGTTGGGTGAAGTGAATGGCTTCATAGTCGCTTGAAGCGGACTCTGATCTCCTGTCCTGCGCTGAATTCTGCCTTGACTCCTAGGACCTCCGGCGCAACCTTCTCAATATCCACCTGTCTGTCGTCGATTAGAGCATCGATTGGTTCCCATTCACTAGAGAACACGAAAAAGACACTCTCTTCCACGTGAGTGTTTCTGTTCACGACAATACTCAGCTCGTTCTGAGATGGATCCCAGTCCTGATTCTTCAGCTCAAGGGCTCCTTGCGAAAAGTGTATCGACGTACTAAGAACACACGGAACTTGCGTCTTTGGCTTGACGGTGAACAGTCTACAGGAATGCGGCTCCACGTTTTCGATATTCACCATGTCCTCGGTCTCGCCCTCGTAGGTGTGCTCCCAGAACTCGAAGACATGGCAGGGTACGCCTTCATCGCGTCCTATGTCAGTCAATGAGAACTGGTTGTCTGTGGCTTCTTCCGTTAGATTCACGACTGCCACGATGGTCCACTGACCCATAGGACAGTCGATTGGCAGGGCAAACAAACTGGGCTCGGCCTTGTACAGGGCATCAGGGCTGAAGCCACCTGTTCTCATTGGGGGCAAGATCTTGTCCACCAAGGCCAGCCGCTCTTCGTTGACTTCCATCATCCGGTCGCTGAGTAGCACAGCCCCTCCGCTCACGGCAACAATCGAGAGCCAGAGCCTTACCTCATCGAGGGTCAGGTTACTATCATCCTGTCTTACAAGAATACAGTCTGGGTCGTTTATCCAGAGCCTGTTGTGGAGATTCGCTCTGGTCATAGTATTGATGCTGCACTCGTAAACCCCTCCACCCCATTCAAGACGCCAGTCTGTGGCGATATCGGTACCTATTCTCATCATATTGACAAGGCCGATGCATGGTCCGAAGGGGGCTCCGCAACCCAGAATGAGCGAGTCCCCCACTGATTCTCGTATCTTCTCCAGCCCTCGTCTGAGAGCTTGAGTGCCGGTCAGCTTGTTGTCATACCTTCTTCCCTGAACAGCAGCATGGTATAGGAAGTCAATCTTGAAGTACTCAAAGCCCTCCTCTCTCAGTGTCTTGAAAAGGATCTCAATGAAATCAAGCACAAGGGGATTCGTGAGATCAAGAGCGTAGTACTTGCCCAGCCAGAGCGGGTTCTCGTCTACAGGAATGGGCTCATTGTTATTATCTCTCACAAACCAATCAGGTTTGTCCTTGAATATCTCCGAGTGCTCAGAGGCGATGAAGGGTGCTGTCCAGATACCGGCACGATAACCGGCTTCTTCTGCCTCTTTCACTATCTTACCAAGCCCTGATGAAAATCTCTCGTTCTCTTCCCAGTCTCCGACTGCCTTCTGATACCCGTCATCTAACTGGATCCACTCAATCTCCGGGAATCTCTTCTTCAGGAATGAGATGTTATTCGTAATCTCCTCTTCATCAGGCATTGTGTAGTAGAAGTACCAGCTACACCAGCCAGTGGGAATACCATCCCAGCTGATTGCCTGCATTCTCTTGGCAAGAATGTCGATATACATCCCAAGACAATCTGATGGATTGTTTCCCACTGTCACAAGAAGCTCTTCAGACATCAGAGTTGCATTACTGCCCAAAGCAACTCCATCTGTAAAACAGCTTGATGCTATCTGGGCCAATCTTCTGTCTTCTTCTTTTCTTCCAAAGACCATAATCTTTGGATGTTGGTCTGCTAGAGTCACGAAGCCCAGGGCAATTGAATTGCCACTGTTAGTGTTGTGAAGCACAGAGTAATAGTGACTTACGTTCCTCCCATCGGCTATCCCTGTGGCTTGGCTGAGTTCCCAGGAATGATATCCGTTCCTGAAGAAGGAGAGTTCTTTGGACTTCCACCCGGTATAGACTCTAGTGGCATCGTCCACATCGATGACTAGGGGGTCTATCGAGTCTACCTTCACCGAACCCCCTGTCTTATTCTTGAATTGCACTACAGATGAATACCCCGGGTATTCCTTCGTCATGCTTAGTTTCAGGTTAATCTCAGCTGACTGTTCGGCATTCTGCAGACGGATCACTACTGCCTTTCCTTCTCCCCGCTCATCCCTGAAGTCCAGAGTGCTCAGACTCTTGTAGATCATCTGTCTCGAGTCGAAGACTTCCTGTTCTGTATGGACTTGGATATAGCCCCGCGAGAAGCACATATCCTTCTCATCAGAAGAAGTGAGCATAAGGAGGCCAAGCTGCGTGTCGAAGAAAATCGTGACATTGCCATTGCTCAGGCGGATTCCTTCTTCAGTCACTTCAAGTTGACACGGGTTTTCCTCAGACAAGTAGCCACCAACCTCTCTTCTGCTGCCTTATACATCTCCCTCTTATTCTTTGCTTGCCAGACTCAGTCAGATAGCCTTGATGCCCTTTCTATGGCATCCTCTGCTGCTTCATACTCAAACAATCTCTTGTGAGCTGTGGCGAGAAGTTCCCATACTTCTCTGTCATTCGGCTGCATCTCCAAGTATCTCTTAGAGTATACCTTGACTTCCTCCCATTCGTTCCGGGCCTCATGTATCTTTGCGGTGTAATATAATGCCCTCTTGTGATTTCTTTCTGGCCCCATGAGTTCATGAAACACTGCCATCGCTTCATCCCACTCTTCGTTCTCATAGTGTTCCATGCCCTTCTCGAATCTCAGCTCCATGTCACTGTACTCAGGTATCTTACTCGCTATCTTTCCTGTCACCAGAGTGGTGGAACAGCACACAATCAGCATCGTTATTATCACCGTGACTCCCAGGACCATCAATGGCTCAACGGGCAGTACTCCATGGCCTCCTAGCCAAGCAACCACGATGCCGGAAATAAGCACGACCCCTCCAATTGCGAGCATTATCTTGATTCGGCTTCTTCCCTCTCTCTCAGGGACTTTGTCCAAGTCTATGCCTTCATCAAGCATGGGATAGTTCTCCGCCTACTAGGAGTCTAGACCCCGCTTTTAGGTCTGCTGACTCAATCTCCGGGCCGGTTCCGATCTTGGGACTTGAACCTCTTTGCATGTTTCTTCCTTTCCTCGTATTCTTTGTGTTGCCGCTGAGCTTCGAGATTCCTCATCGAAACGGTAATCCAACGATCCACATGGGGCCTGAGTGATGGATTGAGTTTCACAGCCAGTTCACCATATACAACTGCCTTCTCATGCTCTCCCTCAATGAAATGGGCATTTGCTTTGTTGTAAAGCGCCTCTGCATAGTCTGGTTTGAGTGCCACAGCTCGCGTGTATGCTTCAATTGCTCGTCTCCCCTCAGCCAGACGAGAATGGCAATTGCCCAAGTTGTTCCAGACCTCTGGATCGTCTGGATTCAATTCGGCTGCTCTCTCATAACATTCTCGGGCCTTCTCATAATCATAGAGCTCATAGAGGGCATTTCCTTTGTTGAACCATATCTCGGGAATCATATTATCAATGGAGAGTGCGTCATCGTAGGCCTTTACTGCCTTTTCAACTTCTCCCGACTCTTGCAGAGCATAGCCCAAGTTGTAGTATCCTTCAAGCGAATCTGGATTCCCCTTGAGGAACTCTCTCAGATTCTCCACTGCTTCCTCGTACAGTCCTTCCCGTAGCAGCTCAATTGCTTTCTGTAGTTGTTCACTCGCGTCTGACATCGATACGCCGAGGGGGCCTCACCGAATAAAGACTTCCGAAACAGGACTAATCGGGTGTGCTGGCAGTTCTTCTGCCGATTATAGTGAAGATGATCCCAATCCAGCCGATTGACTGTGAGATGGCCTCCAAGAGGTTGACTAGGCCTTCCACACCTGCGAAGTATACTACTTTCACTAGCTGTATGATAAGTCCAATGAGACCCATCCCTGCGGCAATTCCTATGATGAATTTTCCCGTTCCCACACGTGGAGTGGTGATGAGAAAGCCCCCGGCAATGACGCCGATCCCTCCGAGACCTGCAATGAAAATCAGCACCTTGAGCAGGATGTCAACAAGGGGCACCAAAAACTCCAGCTCGGGAATGGTTCCAATCACACTCAGAAACTCAAGCGCACCAATACTTCCCACAGCACCTGCTATAATGAGAAGAACTCCGCCTATCAGACAGAGAACGAACGATTTCTTGTTCTGCAATTCTACAATCTCCGTCAAGAAGATGTGGGTCAGGCTTTTGTTTCTATCTGTCGAAATCTCACTATCTGTGAGTCCAGAGCCTGTCAACTCCCAGAGCTCTTAGCATGTCATATCCCTCGGATATACAAGCTCCGACATGTTCAGGGCAGTGAGCATCCGAGCCAACTGTGACCTTCGAAACACCTCGTTGTAAGAGCGCTCGAGTCAGTTCCTCCTCGGGCATGGGTTGGCTCGAACCCCTTCTCAGGGATGACGTATTGACCTCAAAACCAACATCGTGTTTCTTCATGAGACCTGCAAGCTCGTCTACGTGCTGTTTCCATGATGAACGGATTGCCGCACCGAAGTTATCCTCTCCATATCTTGTGTAGAGATCGATGTGGGCCAGGACGTCGAAAAACCCAGTCTTTACGGCATCCTGAAGTGACGAGTAGTATTTCGATGTTAGTTGCCGCATATCGTACTTGCAGAATGTCTCCTCTGCACCCTCCGGTGCTGAAATGGCCTTGTGATCGATAAGGTGTACAGCCCCGATGATGATATCGAAATCGGTATCGAAAAACCTGTCTGGAAGAATCCTTTCAAATTCGGGATGATAGTCTATCTCGACACCGAGGAGTATTCTTAGTCCTGTGTCCCGATACCTGTCACGTACGTCAAGTACTTCTTCCTCGTACGCCTCAACCCATCTGCTCGATTGAACTGGAACTCTCCGTCCGTGAACCATGACAAAGCAGTCATCAGTAAGGAGATCGGTGTCAACATGGGTGGTAAATGCTATCTCTTCAAGTCCTTTCGCCAGAGCAGACTGACAGAACTCGTCAATAGAACCTGTCGCATCGATTGAGTAGTTGGGGTGGATGTGGTGATCCTGCAAAATCCAGTTTCTGTCTGTCAAAGCATACGCACCCCCTCACTTCTAATCGGTGCTTTCCTGTTCATCTCCTGTGTCATCCTCTCTCACCATAGTTTCTGATTCCTCCAGAGGAGAGCGCCTCAGCGGTTCTTCTCTCATGAAGAGGGCAACGATTGTTGCCAATACACTTGTTATGACAAGAAACAGGATTGATGCTTGGAGCCCATACAGGTCTCCTATTGCCCCAAATATCCATGGCGAGAGTGCTCCTGGAAGGGCTCCTAGTGAGAAAAGGATTCCAAACGCCAGTCCCTTACTCTGCTGTGGACTCACCTCTGTCTGATAGGCTTGGTCTGGTGGAGTGCCCCAGTAGTAGAAGAATCCTATTCCCATCAACGTTATAGCGAGTAACATTGGTGCTAGGGCGAAGTTCAAGAGGAGAAGCAACGGTGCCATGATACCCGTGCTCATGATCATGAAGGGCACTCTCTTCTCCATCCGGTCTGAGACCGGACTTGAGATTGTTTCTGCAACAAGACCCGTTGATATCATGAGTGTTGTAAGCGATCCTGCCCATACTGGTTCATAACC
Organism: uncultured archaeon; assembly: GCA_964558645.1. Lineage (GTDB taxonomy): Archaea > Asgardarchaeota > Thorarchaeia > Thorarchaeales > Thorarchaeaceae > TEKIR-12S. The sequence goes on along the minus strand of CAZLEV010000014.1, from coordinate 20,198 downwards.
GTAGCTTACGACGAGATAGAGCGGCATTAGGAGGCTTGTGCAACGGAATGGTATCCCTCTGAGTCCCGAGTACAGTATCGCGAGGAAATAGTTTCTGGTCCACCCATCTGGCCCATTTCTATCATTTGGACTGGCTTGACACTGCGAGTCGAGCCTGTCTTGGCGCATCAGTATCATCACAGGCACAAAGAGAATGATTCCTGCCAACCCGAGAAGGGCAAGAGAATCCCGCCAGTTTCCAAGAGTCACGAGAAGAGCAACTCCGAGTACAGGTATCAGCGCCGTTCCGATCAGTCCGCCCATAGCTTGGACTCCAACTGCACTGGCCCGTTTCTTGGTAGGAAAGCGCTCTGCGAGGGCGGGAAACGAGCAAGGATGGAACAACGAAACGCCTAGTCCGAGGGCAAGCATCAAAACAAGAAGATAGATGAAATCGCTTGCGAAACCTGCTATGAGGATGAAGAAACCGCCCAATAACACACTGGCCGGAATGAAATAGTCCCGCCATCCGCGGTCTGCGCAGTATCCAACACCGAGATGTGCCAGGGTCATGGTCAGTATTGCTGCACTTGTGACCATTCCCGCTTGTGTCAGGCTCAGGGAGAGCTCTTCAGTTATCACTGGCAGAAATGGGGCGATTGCCCCTGTGTAGACGTGATTTAGAAAATGTGCAATTGTGCACGCAGCCAGTACTGCAACCGATGCGCTGGTGACCCTGTTCACAACGCTACCTCACGTTTTTGCGTGGTCAGGCAGACTAAGGATGACGAATTAAGAGTGCTGGTGTCACCATTGAGAAGTCACTTGAGAGAGGAGCTTTTTGTGTAGAAGTAGCAACATCAGGCAGGCTGATGACCAAGGATAACCTCGGCCATCAGCGCATCCGATTTTCGACTCGGTTTTTTGTGTGCGTTGACTATGAAGTGCTCCCTTTTAACCTTCCGAATCTAAGCAAGCTAAGTGTATCTGGAAGCACTTGGCATCTGTACATCATATTCTACAGTAGACCTGTTATCCATAGTGTGATTTTCAGAGCCAAAAGGTCATTGGCATTGGAGTTGTATTGGCCCCTCATACCCCAGTTGTCAATGAAGAAGTTGGAACCGCTAACGACAATGCGTCCTCTACCCTCCTTTTCCAAACAGGAGAGCACAATCTTACCACGCAGCGTGGCGAGTGCTACCGCATCTTCAGGGATCTTCATGGGAGCTCCGACGAAGTCGAAATCTGATATGCCACTGGTGATTGGGTGGGCGAAAAGGTCATCCACAAGCGCCGGGCTGGAGTCGAAAGGCACTCTTGTGTAGTTGAACTGGATACCTGTCCAATTGAGAAAGTCATTGAGGGAGGCGATGTCGAGACTTGAGTTCGATAATGCTGCCACGAACATTCCCCCTCCTTGCTCGTAGTATTGCTGATAGGCCTCTTTCTCTTGCTGCGAGAATGGGAGCGAGAACTGTTCAAACTGGTCTGGAGTCGATTCGTTGAGATCCCACGCACACGGATCGAGAAGGAATACCCCATCGTATTCCAGCAGCGTGGCAAGCGATGTCTGGGAGCTGTCTCTGATCTCTGTGACGGATATATCGTTAGCGACGAGCTTCTCATAGAGCTCTTTGAACTGACCGTATGTGGTGTCGATACTCCACGTCGTGTGGCTGATATCAAATGCAATTCGTGCCACTGGCTCATCAGCCTCGAATTCGACGAATAGTGATGTAGCAGAAGAATCCCCCTCAAAGGTGATATTTGCAGCGTACGTGCCCTGACCGCTTGTAGGTACTGAGATGTTCATTCTGAGCAGACCAGTTTGATTGATTGAATAGGTCGCAGGAAGCTCGAATACCTCTGGGGTTGTGGACTCTATTTCCACTTCAAAAGTTGTATACTGTGATGAAAACAGTTGGACATTGAAATAGTATTTATCTCCTAGGAACAACCTCTCAAAATCGAGTGGCAATCTCTCCGGATGGGCATAAGCGATATGGGGTATTGTTCCGGTCACATTGAATTGACTGAGTAAGTGGATTGCTGCAGAAACGTCAAGGCTTCCTGCACCAACCACGTATGGTGCATAGCGCATTCTCTCTGCTGAGCTGAAGAGCAACGAGAAGACCAAACCCGGGGTCCAACCGATGTTGTTGGACTTGCAGTAAGCAATAATGTCGGCTGCACCCGCGCTGACTTTGGGTGCCGCGAAACTCGTACCGAAGTATCTTGCAGAAGACGTTTCAACGTAACCGGGGGCTGCGATATCTGGCTTGATCATTCTTGTGGCTGTTGGGCCCCTACTGGAGTATTCTGCTGGAAGTCCATATTCATCGAGTCCTGCCACTGCTATGCAATGTGGATATACTGCAGGGGTGGATATGGTGTTTCCTGCTAGTCCGCCCTCCCCAGAGTTTCCTCCTGCGGCTACAACGACAGCTCCTTGGTAGAACGCATATTCCATGGCCTCTTCTAATGGATCCCCATAGGTAGGGCTTCCTCCGAGACTCAGGTTGATGACTGAACAATTCTGTTCTATTGCCCAGTAAATTGCCGCGATGAGTCCTTCTGTTGTTGCTCCTCTCTCCTGGCCCATGACCTTGGCATTTACAAGAAGTGCGTTGCCACTTGCCTGAACAATTCCTTTTGCAACCAGAGTGCCATGAGGAGTGCCTTGAGGACTCGAATCAGAAACTGATGGGTCTGAGATGTTATACCCAAACTCTGGCAAGACAAAGCTCCGTTCAGCCACTACCTTTCCCTGCAGTGTCAAATCAATGTTCATCCCAGAGTCAAGTACGGCAACTCTGACTGACGCTTGAGACTCTGTACTCGGGAACTCCAGTTCCAAGAGCATGAAAATCCCGCCGCTGAGTACAAGCATGGCAATGATGATAATGGCCAGGATCTTTCTTGTGCCTGAGCCAGTCCTCTCGGGTCTTGTAGGTGATGGTTCCCAGTATCTGTACAATTATTTCACCGGCTGGACCGTGTTCAATGCGGCCTGTCTGCTGACTCCCAAGAACACATGAACCTATCGGCAATGGCATCTAGGGCTAAGAAGCATGGTAAGATATATGAGCTCTAGCCATTTCTGTTTTAAGGAGGCGGCCTAGACATAATCCCAAGAGCAAATCGGAAGAGGAACTCTATGAGCGAAATCAGTGAGTCGGCTTTGGCACAAGTTCATTTATTTGGTTCAGGGCGATTTTCTGCTCTAGGCAACGAGAGGTAGACAACTTGTCCAATCAGGAAGCCATCACAACAGCTCCATCAGAAGATGTGGATTATCATGCGATGCCACTTGAGGATGTTGTCAAGCATCTTTCAACCGATGTGGCGAACGGCCTCTCAGAAGAAGAGGTCAAGTCGCGCCAGGACAAGTATGGGCCAAACGCCGTCAAGAAAATCAAGGGCAGCTTCTGGAAAGTATACCTTGCGCCCATATTGAACTGGCTCATCACGATCTATCTTGTGAGTTCCTTTGCGCTCCTCTTCCTAGCATGGGCTTTTCCCTCGCCAGAAACCGACATCAGCCAGGCACTCCTCTGGTTGGCGGTTGTGACGGTCAACTGTATCGTGGCTATCTTTCAGCAGTTTCGGGCCCAGAAGAAGCTCGAAGCTCTGGAGAAGTTGTCCGCAGGCAAGTGCCGGGTCATCCGCAATGGAACGGAGAAAGAGATCTTGCCTCAGGAGCTTGTGCCCGGTGATATTGTCAAGCTTGAGCAGGGTGACCGTGTGCCTGCTGACGCTCGTCTTGCAAATGCCTCTAATCTGAGTGTGAATGAAGCCTCTCTGACTGGAGAGAGTGTCCCTGTAGCCAAAGAAGAGTCTGTAGAAGTATCACGAGATGCTCCTCTCACAGAAATGAAGAACATGGTCTTTTTTGGAACATATGTTGCCACTGGAACTGCATTATCTATCGCAACAGCAATAGGTAGCAATACTGAGATTGGCAAGATACAGGGCTCTCTTGAAAGACTGAACACAGGTGATATCCCTCTCAGGAAGAAGGTGAATAGGCTTGCGAAATACCTCGGGATAGCCGCGGTGGGCCTCATGACCATATCCATCATATGGCGTGCATTAGTTCTTCCACTACTGGATGCCTCTGGATTTGACTTCGGTATCTATGCGGTTGCTGCGCATCTCACTGAAGGAATAACTAGGGCGATGACCATCATGCCCATCAATATCCCCCTGTTGACCACAATCGTGCTCTTGACAGGAGTATTGGCAATGGCCAAACAGGGAGTCATCATACGCGACCTCTCCGCCGTGGAGAGCCTAGGCCGGGTCAGCGTGATCTGTTCAGACAAGACAGGTACCATGACACGTAATGCAATGACGGTCACTTACATCTGCGACACGGAGCATCTTTACAAGGTGACAGGAACAGGCTACGAGCCTGAGGGCGCAATCTATCGTGTACGAGACTCGAGACTCCAAGATTACACGAATCCTGAAGATCTCTCTCTTGTTTCAGACATTTCTAGTATGCCCACCCTCAAGAAACTAATAGTATGTGGAGGAATCAACAACGACGCTGCTCTCATCAAGAAGCAGGTCACTGAAGAGGGTGAAGAGGTATGGACACCTCTGGGCGATCCAACCGATGCTGCCCTACTGACTCTCTTTCGCAAGAGCGGCTTAGATGAGGATTCGCTTCGCTCTCATTATAAGATTGTCGAAGAATTCCCCTTCGAGTCAGGACTGAAGAGGATGTCCAAGATATGCGAGGATGATGGTAAGTACATTGCCTTTGTCAAGGGGGCCACTGAGATACTCCTTGAGCGCTGTGACTCAGTTGACAACGGGAATAGCGTATCTACACTGGACTCAGAAACGCGACGCAAGATAGAAGAGATGTCTGTGTCATTTGCAGAGCAAGGTTATCGGGTCATTTCTTTGGCCTACAAGAATATGAATACAGTGCCTCGGTCGAACCGAGCACGTGAGGAAACAGAACGCGGCCTTACGTATCTTGGGTTTGCCTCGTTGGTTGACCCCCCGAGATATGGGGTTCGCGAGGCTGTAGACGCCTGCCACAATGCAGGGATCAACGTCATTATGATCACGGGTGACGCCTCAGCAACTGCAAAGACTATTGCCTCAGATCTCAATATCATGTCTGACTTCTCTCTCGTGGCTGAGGGCACCGAGATTCCTGACCTGTCAGATGACGACTTTGGCAGAGTCAACGTTTTTGCCCGTGTCAATCCTGAGCATAAACAGGTCATAGTGGAGCGGTATCAGGATCAGGGCAAGGTAGTAGCCATGACTGGTGACGGAGTCAATGATGCACTCGCATTGGCGATGAGTGATGCAGGCATTGCAATGGGCATTACAGGCACCGATGTGGCCAAGGAGGCAGCTGACCTGGTCATCACCGATGATAGCTTTGCTTCTATCGTGACCGGGGTTCACGAAGGAAGAGGCCTCTTTGCCAAGATACGAATGATGGTGTATTTCTACATAGCCGTCAATCTCTTTGAGAGTATCATATTCTTTGGGGCGTTATTCTTCCTTCCTGCATATGTCAACATGCTGTCCTCATGGCAGAGCCTCTACCTTGTTGTGACCACGCACTCTTTCCCCGGTCTGGCTCTTGTGTTTGATAAGGTCTCACCAAATGCAATGAAAGAGAAGCCTCGAGATAGCGAGGAGATAATCAACAGACCGTTTGCCAAGTTCATGGCCATCAATGTCATCCTTATGGCCTTCGGAACAGGCATGGCGTATTTCCTGACATTTACTGGTTGGATGGGAGTGGTCGGTCTGTATCCTGAGAATATTGCCGGAACCTATGCAGGGATAGTAGACGCTCCCTTGAAGGCCACTATCATGATGTTAACCGTAATCCTCCTTGTAGAGAGCACATTAGTCTTGATCATACGGAGAATCAATATGCCCCTTCATGAGAGCCTGCGAGAGCCCGGCACCATCAGGTATGTCTTTTTCCTAGGACTCATCTACTTGGCACATCTCCTGCTGATGTATGTGCCTATCGTACAGGAAATCTTGAGCTTCTACGGTTTGGACTTCTACTTCATGCCGCTCACATCATATGACTGGTTCATCTGCATCATCTTGTCTCTTCCTGCAATCGTCGGAATGGAGCTGTACAAGATGTACCTTAGGGATCGAAACATAGAGCTGTAAAGCATACATGGCTGATGTTGGTCCAGATTCCCTTGACCATGGTCGGCTTGGTTCCCTCGCTCCTTGATGTTGAGAGTTCTGAGGCGCCACACAGACGGAAGATATACTCCCACAGATGACCTGTTAAGAGTCTAAGGTTGATGTATCTATGTATTCTGTATACGCTTCATATCTACTATGGGAACTCTATATATAACCGTCAGAGTCAGTCTTACTCGGATGAAATAGCCTTGGCGCGAAAGACGACTCACAAGATTCAGTTGATGAAAGAAAAGGGTCAGAAGATTGTGATGCTCACAGCCTATGACGCTCCCACAGCGAAGATACTGAGCGAATGCGGTGTTGACATCATCCTTGTGGGGGATTCCGTGGGGAACTCACTGTTGGGTTACGAAAGCACAATCCCTGTGACCCTTGAGGACGTTATCCACCATTGTGCAGCTGTGAAACGTGGCGGGCCAAAATCGTTGATTGTCGGAGACATGCCTTTCATGTCCTATAAGGTCTCCATAGAACAGGCTCTTGAGAACTGTGGTCGTATGCTGCAACAAGGCGGTGCTGAAGCAGTGAAGATTGAGGGGGCAGGGAGAGTGCTGCCTACGGTTGAGGCCATAGTGGACGCAGGTATACCTGTCATGGGTCACATAGGCTTGACGCCACAGTCGATCTTCGAGCTTGGTGGCTATAGAGTACAGGGGCGGACAGCAGACAAGGCCGAACTTCTTGTGGAACAGGCAAAAGACCTTGAATCAGCCGGCGCATTTTCTCTGGTGATTGAACTCGTTCCCAGCGAGACTGCAAGGCTCATCACAGAGGCTGTTACCATTCCAACTATTGGTATTGGCGCAGGGCCTCACTGTGACGGACAGGTCTTGGTATTATGGGACATGCTGGGATTGTTTGAAGAGTTCAAACCAAAGTTCGTGAAGAAATATGCAGACATCCGAAGCGTGATAGTCAAAGCAGTGCAAGAATATTCTGATGACGTTAGGAAGGGGAGCTTCCCCGACTCTAATCACAGCTTCGAGATGTCTGAGGAGGAATCAGGCCGTCTGTACGGACGGGTCAAGCCCAATGATGAATAGACTATTCTTCTTCCACGGTCTTGTTCAGCGCATCTACAAGCTTGTCCGTATCGATACCGTGTGCAGTTGCACCCTGCTCGATATTCTCGTATCTGGCAGCCATGCACCCCACGCAGTGTAGGCCCCATTCCATGAATGTTCTGGCTGTCTTTGGCCACTTCATTACTACTTCGGATATACCCATTTCTTTAGTGATCGTCTGTGCCATTGTAATCACGCTGTATTCATTATAGTTAAGTTTAACAATAGTACACAATCGCTGTGGCCTAATATACTTTTGCTATCAGGCGTCGAACACGAAACGGTCTCCTACACATCCCCTGATGTACCTGTCCCCGAAGCTACTTTGCATCTCCTTCTGTGCCTTTGATCCTGTGCAATGAATGGGCGTAATGTATTGTGGTCTGTGCTTTTGCAGGTCCGAGATTGTTGGATCTATCCTGTCTTCGTTCTTGCCTTCCAGATGAAATCCACCAAGGATGTTGAGAATCTCGTTCTCCTCCGTTATGCTTGCGGCATGACGAGTGATGTTGACAACACCTGCGTGACTGCATCCTGCCATTATGACTATCCCTCGCTCACGGACATGTGCCACCAAACAGCTATCATCAATCACATCTTCATCCTCCACCCATTCCGAGTTGATGAATGCCCTATGTCCCGGGAAGCCTTTCTCGTAGAAAGTAGTGCGGGGAATCTCTCCTCCTGTCACAAGGGTGGAATCGGCAAGGGGCGTTGGATTGGGGCTATAGACAAGCCTACCGCCTGCACTCTCAATCTCCTGTTCTGTTGGAACTCTGGAGAACTCTCGGTTTCTCTTCCAGAACAGGAACTTGCGCTCAACACCTCTCTTTCGAAACATGGCCTCATGGACGTAGACAGGAATGTCTGGCTTACCAATGGTTTCTATCGCCCCGAGGAGACCGCCCATGTGATCCCAGTGCCCATGGCTGACTGCAATCGCATCGATCTGCTCCAGGTCAATCCCTAACTCGGACGCATTGTGCAGGAGTAGTTCCTTCGACGGTCCAGTATCATACAGCACCTGATGGGCTTTATCATCAACTTCTGTCTTCACCAAGAGCGCAAGTCCATGCCCTGACCGCAGGTTCGGTTCGATACCTTCGGGCAGATTCATCCATTCAGATGCCGGCGAGACTACCGGGGCCGTGGTCTGCTTGTGGCAGACGGAGTTGTCAACTAAGATCACAATCTCAAGTCTGTCTACAGGTTGAAGATGATTCACTTCTCCTCAGTCCTCACAGTTTCTCTACACAATCATGTGGTCAAGACCCTTGTCCCGCAGGACCTCTGGAAACACCTTGAAGAGCGGCTTAATCTTAGATAGGAGTCCCAGTGCCTTGGGAATGGACCCCTCCATCTTGACTTCTCTCTTTGCCATGGCTATGGTTGTGTTAAGCTTTCCCTGCCAGAACTTGTTTGTGGTCTCTGATGTGCTCCAGACAGCAATCTCGGGTTCAACATCACTGTCAAATGATAGAGTGCCCAGTTCACCCTCTGGACCTGGATTCTTGAAGTCGATTGTAACGTGGAGTTCGGGTTGTTCAATGTCGAACCTTACGACAATCCCTGACTTCTCAAGCTTCTCCATGACTTCCTCATTTTCTTTTGCACGTTTCCAGAATTCTTCAAACACATCTCTCAGTTGTTCCGAGCTCTCAAAGAATGGCACTTCGATCACCTTTGAAACCTGAGTGTACTACGTAGGATAGAAGTCTTACGGCTAGCACCGGTTCTGTCGATTATCAGCTTGGCCAGCTGTCGCGAGGAGTCAGTTGATCATTTGCTTCAACGGTCTTTGACTCAGGAGTGTTGTCCCCCTAGTGACTCCACTGGATGGCCTCTGTCGCAGTCAGTGATGGTGTGCGCGCAACCAGCTCTCAGTCACTGGCTGGAGTATGGGGTCAATATTGTTACTCTTCTAGGTCAGCTCCTATGCTGGCATTCGAAAGACCCCTCTGGCATCGGAAAGAGCGCTACTCCTTATGAACGGTAATGTATAAGTAGTACCGCGGGAAGCGGCGTGATATTCTCGGCCATCTCTTCGGAGAGGGCGAAACTAGGAAAACGTGATACGAATGACTAGGAATGTATGTATCGCAGGTGGCGCAGCAACTCCTTTTGGTTATCCAATGCATATAACCCCAGAGGCCATGGCTGCCAACTGCATCGTTGAAACGCAGCATGACATTCCAGATTTCACTCTTAGGGATCTGGAGTTCATGGTCTACTCGCATTTCAGCGTGCACTTTGGAAAGCAGCTCTGTCCTGAATGGATTGTGCATGACCATCTAGGACTGGTTGGTCTGCCCCACGTGCGAATCGAGAACGGCGGAAATACTGGAGGTTCAGCTCTATACGGAGCATTCATGGCGGTGAAGTCGGGACTCTTCGACGTTGTCGGGGTCTACGGCTGGGAGACAATGGACAATGTGACCCAATCACAGGGTTCGGAGTTCATTGCACTCGCCTCAGATACACGTTACGAGGCACTCGCTGGCGGAATCTATCCGATCTACTACGCAGCGATGGCGTACAAGTTCATGAAGGAGCACGACCTCACAGAGGAAGACTTCGCTCTGGCTGCAATGAAGAACAGGAACTACGCAGCTGACAACGAGCGTTCACAGTGGTATCGTCATGACTACAACAACCCAGACTCGAGATACTACAAGAAGAAGCTCACGGTGGACGACATCATGGAGAGCAGGCTGATCAGCTACCCGCTGAAGAAGTTTGACTGCTGTCTGATGAGTCGTGGTGGAGCCTTTGCACTTGTGACATCTGAGGAGTGGGCCAAGAAGCACGCGCCTAACACCTATGTGCGTATAGATGGTGCGGGACTGAGCAGTTGCACCATTCGTGCCGGTGACAGACTTGACTTCCCCGGCTGGAACGAGATGTACGGAAAAGGCTACCCTGACATGACGGAATTCGCGGCATGTCGTCGTTCTGGTGAAGTAGCATATGATATGGCTGGAATCGAGTACAAGAAGGCAGCCAAGGAGATCGATGTTGCAGAGATCCACGATGCCTTCAGCTCATCTGAGGTCCAGATATACAAGGCTCTCCACTGGTGTGATAAGGAGAACATCCATGATTTCATACGAAACAAGGAGACCTTCATGGACGGCGAGGTCCCGACCAACGTGGGTGGCGGCCTCATGGGTTACGGTCATCCGGTCGGTGCAACAGGTATCATGTCCGCAATCGAGTGCATGTACCACTTGAATGACCTTGCTCCGAAGAGACACTTGAGCTCAGAGACCTACGTCAAGGACGCAGAGACCGGGCTTGTGAACAGTCATGCAGGTACTGGGACCAGTATCTCGAACTTCATTCTGAGGAGGCCGTGAAATGGTAGAAGACAAACGACTACACAAGACTCCTGGCGATGTCGACTACGCTGAGAAGCACTCTGAGGAGTTCAGGGGCGACGTCAAGGAAGATGGCATCCATTTCGTAGGCTACGACTGGGATCCCACCGAGGAGCAGTTCAAGGTCTACCTGCACTACGATCAGCTCTACTATTGGAAACTCGCTGAGGTGTCGAAGCTCGGCAAGGGCTTCGTTGACGGCGAGTTCTGGGGTACCAAGTGTCCCAAGTGCGGTGACAAGTTCTTCCCGCCGAGGGTGAACTGCTGGCGTCTGGATTGCAATCTCGAGAAGACAGAATGGGTTGAGCTCGCACAGCGCGGGACTGTGCATACATTCACCATCGCGGGCTGGAGCGGTAAGAGCTCATTGAAACGCCTGCCCTTCGTGCTCGCATACGTGGTCGTCGACGGCTGCAACGTGGCTATAGCCAACGAGCTCCGCGGTCTCGACCCGTGGGATGCTGAGTTCGGCATGCCCGTCAAGGTGGTCTGGCACGACAAGAAGACTCGTCGCGGCACAGTGACCGACTGGCACTTTGAGCCGGCAGATGACTGGGAGCCAAGCCCGATGAACGACGAGAAGCGTCGGATCAAGGAGCTCTGCGAGCCGGTCTTCGAATGGGTCAAGACCATGAAATAGACTTGATTTGAACTATCTGGGCGGTCATCTCCGCCCAGTACTCCTTTCTTCTGACCAATCATTGCAGCCGATTGTGAATACTCAGTACACTCCCCTTCGCCATGTGGAACCCTCCCGTTGCCGGTATTCAGGGACGAAACTCGCAACGCAGGTGCTGAGCCAACGCAGAGGCCTACAATTATTCCTTCTTCCGACGGTGGAGAACAATCAATGTTCCAAATACTGCGGTGACGGTTCCTCCGACAATGGTCGCTATGAGGGACAGCATCTGGAGCCGAATGATAGGGTCAACGACAGTCACCATGACTGTGTCACAGACGCTGTTGCCGTGTGCATCAGTCACGACGATGGTGTAGATGTGGATGCCAGCATCAAGATCGTCCACGGAGATGGTGATGGTCTCAGAACTCGAGTTCCACATCCCTGCTCTCACCGGCACACCACTGAGGTAGACAGTATACCTGTGAGGATTGAGGTCCTCAACAACCCAGGTGATGGTGTGTCCCGTCGTGCCATACTCGTACTCGATGTCTGCTGGACGACTGATCATGGGTGGTGTTGTGTCCACCACGGTGACAAGCACCATGTCACTCCCCTCATTTCCCAGTATATCTCTCACAGCGAGTGTGAAGGTATGGCTGCCCACAGACAGCCCGTCGATAGACACGGTGATGGTCTCGGAGCTTGTGTTCCAGACTCCCGTTCTCACCACTGTATCGTTGCGATAGACAGCGTAGCTGTGAGGGTTCAGGTCCTCAGGGTTCCATGTGATGTTGTGCCCGGTGGTTCCGTACTCGTACGCGATATCTTCTGGACTGTCTACCGTGGGCGGGATGTTATCGATACGGTAGGGATGGTTGTCGATGCTCTCTGCCGAACCCGGAATGAGATAGACACCCTCGCCATCATAGTCGTCCCAGTAGTTGCCGTGTGTGCCATTGTCCCAGGCATTCGCAGTGCCGTTGTCCACGGCATTGTGCTGAGTGTTATCGTAGAGCCGATTGAGAGACAGCGAAACATCCTGACTGGATCTGCTTAGACAGATGCCACAGACATTGTCAGCAGCGGTATTGTTGATCAGCATGCAGTCAGAGCCACTCAATAGGAAACCTCTCTCACCGTTACTAATGGCCGCGTTGCTGGTCAGGGTGCATTCATCACCGTCCAACAAGAATCCCGTCCGACCATTGCAGATAGCTCTGTTCTTCTCCATCATCAGATGCTTGTAGGAGAAGAAGTAGAAGCCGTAGTCGGTGGCATCAATGGCAGCATTGCCTATCATGCTAGATGTCGAACCATACCAGAAGTAGAAACCATTTAGACTATTGATGGCTCTGTTATTGGTGAAGGTCCCGTTGGAGTAGTCAACATAGAACCCATATTGTGAGCTGTTTGTGACGGTGTTTGCTGTGTAGATGCAGTTGTAGGCGAATCCGGCAGAGATTCCAGCCCAACCAGCATTGTGGACGGTGTTATTCGCAATGACACAGTCACGAAGTGTCGAGAGGGCAATTCCACTCCCATCAGTATTGCTGATGGTGTTGTTCTTCACCAAGCAGTCACTTGAGTGATCGATGAAGACTCCACATCCATTGCTCCATAGGATGCTGTCCGCCACAGTGCAGTTCGGTGATGAGGAGAACCTCACTCCGTACCCGTGCAGCTCGATGACGCAGTCCTTCACAGTTCCATGGGTCACGTTGTCAAAGACGATGCCATCGCTGCTGGTCGGCAGAGCTGCCGAGATGAGGCAGTCCCTTATCTCGAAGTAGACATCTGTGTTGCTGACAGTGATGCATGTTGAGCTGTCTATGATCCGCAGCCCCTCGATGACATAGGGGTCATCTTCTGTCCCGCTCCCCGGCCACCCCTGGTCCTCGAAGTCAGCATTCCCGTTGATGGTGATGGGTCCGTGGGGGGTATATAATGAGACCATAGTCCTCTGATACCCATCGCCAAGTAGTACTGCTGTACCTGCTGTCAGGTGAGTGACCACGCCACTGTCAGATGGGCCAAGTGGGAGAATGAGTATCATGGTGATTAGAAGATACTTCCAGCTGTTCATATGCAGCATCTTCGTTCTATCCACCGATATCACCTAGGGATGTTCTTTCCGCGTTTCCGTCCGACTCACCCAGATTGTGAATATTATCTAATTCCACAATAATCGGCAGGAAGCTCATAGTACCTCCAATCCAGTTGTCAGTTGTCAACATCCATCCCATCCCATGATTCTTCAATCATGTTCCTGCTGGAGTTCTTTGGCAATTATCCATGCGAAGGTTCCATAATCATCACCAGAGTTTTGGACCGATAACAAAGCCTCCGTTCGGATTGCCATCGTATTTCTGAGGATCGTTCTTGTTCTTCCAAGGTTGCAGCTCAGACGTTCTGCTCACAAACGTCATGAGGCCGTCGAATGCCTCGTCATACACAAGCTCTTGGGCAACGTTGCAGCCATATGATTGTATGAGATTGTCCCATTCAAGAATGTAATGGTAGGTCCAGATTCCATTCTGTAAGTCATCCCACTCGAACGATACTCCGTTGTACTGGCAGGCTGATGTGGCAAACACATTGAAGCTGTTGCCCATGTCGGCGAGATCGTTCAAGAAGCCTCCGGAGCGGCAGAAGTCAAGGAACACAAAGATGCGGCTGGCCACTGCAGTTGCCAGGATTGAGGCCAATTCATCGTCATGTAGAAATGTTCCGTCCCATGTGATGAAATATACGTTATCGGGTGTGGGGTAGTCTCGTGGTCCCCCATGACCTGCGAAGATGACCGCAATCTGGTCATCTGAGTCAGCAACACCCACCAGCCAGTTCAGGGAGTTCACGATGTTGGTCTTCGTCGCCAGTGCGTAGTAGCTCTTATAGTAGCTTGTGTCATCTCCCAGAACTCTTACCTCATCAAACTCAATCGTGTAGGTGAGGAAGCAGTACCAATCGTTCGCGTCATCATCGGCATACGACAAATCCTCAACTCCTGTGGAGTCATCATAGTCGCTGATCCCGACAATGACTGCGTAGTAATTGACCGTTGTTGCCCTTGCATCTGGGATTGAGCCAAGACCAAGGATTAGGAAACCTAGGAGCAGTGCAACTACAAATCGGTTCTTCTTCGGACACTTGTGCTTGATGTCTACCGTACGAAACACAGACATATACCCCCTTTGTGCTACAAACTCACGAAACTCTTAGATACATTGCCTTATATTTTTTTGTTCAAAGGTTTGGTTATAGAAGCGCTGGTAACCCGACACAAAGCTATTATGGGCGCGGCAAAACGTCCAGCACGTTTCTCAACTTGCCCCCGTCCTGTTCCGTCGTTGAATCCCGTTTCACTGATGACGAGAAGCGTCGCATCAAGGAGCTGTGCGAGCCGGTCTTCGAATGGGTCAAGACCATGAAATAACCTCAGTATAAACGGGCTGGAAGTCGCGGGACAACCAGCTCATCCTTCTCTTTTTCTCAAGATTCACTTAATGAGAGGATATGCCAAATGTATATCTGAAGGCAGTCCATAGTATTTTGCGTAATTACTTGGCTTAGGAGTTGTCAAAACTTGCAGACGTGCCCGAAGTGTGGGAGAGCAAATGATGTGACGAGGAAGCACTGTGTTCGTTGCGGGGCCTCTCTCCTCAAGAGAGAGGAAGAATCGGCACCAGAACCTGTCAAGGCTCCCGGACCTGAACCGGTCCAAGAGGTGGCTTTTCAACCCGAAGAAGCCTACGTAGAACCTACAAGCGATACTCCCTCTGATCTAGCGAAAACGGAAGAAGCCGAGGCGGCTGAGTCCTATGTGTTGGACCGTGAGAGTGGTAAGGCAGTTGTCAAGGACATCCTTGAGCGAGTAAGAGCCGCACAGGCGGGTTCCGAGGCAGAACCTAAGATAGTGGAGCCAGAAGCAGAAGTAGAGGCTGTTGAGGAAGAACCAGTTGAAACGATTCAAGAACAATCGCCCGTTGAAGAGCCTAAGACTGAGCCAGAGATAGAACCTCCACATCCGAAGCCAACCTCTCCGCAACCCCAAGAGGCCGCTTTGCATGAGGATGCTCCGGTCACTCCTCCGTCGGCTGTTGCACAGACTGTCGATGAACTCGCAAGAGATGAGCAAATCAGAAGTCTTGATTCGGAGATCAAGACCCACACCATCGAACTGGGACAGCTGAACTCCGAGCTGGATAAGATGCGGCCCCGTCTTGACGCTGAGGTTGACCGCTACCTCACCGTCGCCGAAACGGACCCATCTCGAGGGGTTGGAGAGGGAACTAAGTCTTGCGAAGAGGGAGTATAAAGAGGCAAGCAAGGAGTACAAGAACTCGGAGAAACGTCGGAAGAAGGAGTTGTCAGAGGCAGAGAAGCGTATCCGGGATGTGGAAAAGCGAATCAAGAAGGCAGAAGATGCCAGACAGAAACGAATTGACAAACTGGAGAAAGAGAGGCGAAAGCGCGAAGAGGAAGCGATGAAGGACTAGGTCTCTCTTCAAATGGACCAAGACACTAAGATTGCTGGCGGATGTCTGCCAACGACTACACACATTGACTCGGGGAAACTCATAATCGCAGTCGCGTCCGGCTCTGGAATCATCGGTTTCATTCTATCATTGCTGTATGTGGGTATAACATTAGGGATTGCAGGGCTCCTAGCATTGACTTGGTTCATTCCAAGCTTTCTCATTTCATGATCTCACCGAACACGTCAGTCACGATGTTCTGAAGGATCAACATATCCGCAAAGTTGCCACTACCTCGCTTGAGCCCATCAGGATAGGTTTTCTCCACTCTCTCTTTGAAGGCCCTGAGATACTTCTTGACCTTAGGCGTTTCATGACTGACCAGAGCACTATAGACAGCATGGGTGCCCATTTCGTGGACTAGCTTTAGCTCCTTTGATTTGATTTTCGCTGAAATTTTGGATGGATTCTTCTTGAGCTCCGCATCAAAGAACTGAGAGTAGAGTGGCTGACCCGTGTTCTCATCGAGTATCAGGCAGCCCAGCACTTCACGTATCATCAGGAATCATGCTTTATGGAGCGTATCAGGATATTATTGCTTCCATGGCAGAATACAGCGTTCAAGATTACGACGGCTTGGTCTATCTGGCCGAAAGAGAGAAGCCTCCATTCAGGTGCTCTCAGATCAAGAGAGGACATGAAAGACATACAGACGTAGGAATCTTCTCATTCAGAGGTGAAAATCGTAGGTATATCGATTCGATTGCTGGCTCATGCGAGTATACAGATTAGGACGGACACTCACAACATCTACATCGACCCAAAGACAAAAGGCACGGGCCTAAAGAATAGCGACTTCAGTCCTGCGGATTTGATCTTGATGACACACGATCAATCTTTCAAACGTATTCCTGAGAAAGATTTTATCGATCCAGTGTAGCTTGTGACGGCATGGCTTCGAATGGGTTAAGACTATGAAATGGAACGGAATTGACGGAGTTGGCTAATCAAGCCAACTCTCTTCCTTTGGTTTCGCACGAACCACCGATAAGTGCTAGTGCCAAGTCGGTTCATTGTCAGGTGCCATAGACCTGTCGCTCCGTGCCTTTCCATCGAGTTCTACAGCTGTTGTCGGTCCACTTAATGATACATGCGTCTCATCGAACGGTTCTTAGGGGAACTGAAACGCACTTGAGTCTAAAGCACCTTCCCAGTTTCCACAAGCCTTCTCCAAGGGACTCTCTCACCGAGCAAAGCCCGCAGTTTCCAGCGAAGTGATTTGGGATGCGATTCTATTGCTTCAATCAGGGACTCAAGCCGCTCTCTCACAGAGAGCTCAACATCTTCTGGGAGGTTGTATCTGGACAGCATATTCAGGCTGTTCCTCAACGCCACCAGAACGTCATGGGAGAGACCCCATCTCTTTGCACAGAGTTCGGCGATGTATGCCTTGTTGATGGTGCCAGGGGAGTCGTCGGAGCCAACACGAAGATCCTTCACCATGGTCACGATATCTCTCAGATCTTTCTCATTGAGGGGAGAGGTTGTGACCTTGATCAACAGAAGATCGCTGACCGAGAGGGTGGTTTCTTCAATATCCAAGCGGTCTCTGAGGTCTATGTAGTGCTCCATATCAATGAAGTCGAGAAAGACATCGATGTGGTCTGAACTATCTGGCTTCTCGAAGAGCAAACGGGAAACGCTCGTGGCCAAGGTCATGGTTTGGTTTTCCGTATATCCTGAATCCTCCATCAGCTCGACTATCTCTTTGTGTTGAGACCGCAGTCCCACAAAGTCGATGTCGAGATGTTCTCTATCACAGAAATCGTGATTCGAACAGTGCACATGGGTTGCCCATCCTCCCATAAGTTTCAGGGTGATGTTCCGTTCACTTGCTGCACTCAGTATACGGTTAATGCCAGAGATAATTGCAGAATACTCATTTGTGTGCAAAACATACCACGCTGTTACCTCTGGGATTTGACGCTTAAAACTCACATCATACAGAAACCCACTGCTGATGTGAAGAGGTGAGAAGCCTCAGCCGGCTAGGTCACTTTCTTTCATCTTTCTTGAGCCAGTCTTCGAATGGGTCAAGACCATGAAATAGAGAGGCATCATCCGAGTTGGCAGCGCGAGCTGTCAACCTTTCTTCTTTCTTCTCCTTCTGTTTCTTCTCTCTTGGTACAGCGTGCATGCGTAACTGGCTTCTACACCGGATGCATCACTATCTTCAGAACTGTGCAATGAAACCTTCTTCAAGAGAAAACAGTATTCCCTCATTGCTCAGATCTGCATCTTCTTTTGGCATGTCCTCTGCTTCGAGTTTCGACATAAGCACATCGAGAGCCACAACTCCACCTTTCTCTGGCTCAATTGCCATCAATGTATCAAGAACCAGTTTCTTTTTCAGAATCTCTTGAGAGTGAGAGATCACCTTCGAGTTTATATGCCAAAGTTAACGTACGGTTGTGTGGAACGACCGAGAGTGGTCGAACATGCTCGACAATAGTGAGATAGTACGAAGAATTCTGGAAGCCGCACCAGAAGACATCAGTTTCATTATATTGTTTGGTTCAAGAGCCCGAGGTGACCACTCTGAAGCGAGTGATCTTGATATTGCCATCAGCACAACAGAAACAGACGCGCGGAAACGATTCGATCTCCGACTCAGGGTCATCTCTGAACTGGAGGGGCCCGACACTCCCGTAGATGTGGTTCTCGTTGAAGACGCTAACTGGTCTCTACGTTATCGCATAGCGAGAGATGGGGTTGTACTGTTTCAGAGGAATCCTGACTCGTGGTCCGATTTCATTGAAGAAGTCCTCATACGATATCCCGACTACAGAATCTTTGAACAGCGTCTGCTTAGAGAGTCATTGGGAGGTGTCTAGGGTGGGCCTTGATGCAACCATTGTCGAGCGACGACTGGCAATTATTCTAAAGGAGCTCGAGTTCTTGAAGACCATAAAGGCACAGAACTATGATGAGTTCTTGAATGATGGGAAGAGCCTAAGGGCAACAGCTAGAGCCATTGAGACCATTGCCCAGTCGATAATCGATGTCAGCAGCCACATAGCTGCACAGAAACACTACGGGATCAGTGATACCTACAAAGGTACAATCGAGCTCTTGGCTAAGAATCAAATCGTTTCCAGTAGTTTCGCGTCTAATCTGCAGAAGGTCATTGCCATGCGGAACGTCTTAGTGCATCAGTACGTAGAGATCGATTTCAGAATAGTATGGGCTGCAATCGACTCTCTTCTGGTTGATGGGCCGAGATTCGTGCGCGTAATTCAGAAGTATATCAAGGCTGAATCAGGATGATATACGAGGCAAATGTGACCTCATATTGCAAATGTTCTCGAGCTTCTCTATGGTTAGCAAAAATCCCTGCAATCTCCGTTGTCTTCATTAGTGGAAAGACTGATAATTGTTGGAATGGATGCGGAGTGGATAATTCAATGGGCACTGAAGAGATTGACGATCGGGGAAGAGTCACCATTCCCAAGGAGCTGCGTGAAAAGACCGGTCTCAGAGCCAAGGCTCGCGTGCGAATCACAGCCGAGAAGAACGTGGTGAAGATCGAGAAGGCCATTGACTTGAATGACTTCATCACCGAACTGAAGGGTTGTATCACGATGAAGGGTGATATTGACCCCCTGCGGCTCAAGGAGATCTGGAGAACCGCCCCATGATACCAGTCGACAGCAACATCTGGGCGTACTACTTTGATGTGAGTCTTCCTGAACATGGCAAGGTCATCAGACCCCTTGAGGCCGCCCTAAAACAGAACAAGGCTGCAGTCAATGCAACCATCGTCGTTGAAACAATACTTCCTGACCATCACCTGTATTCTCTGCGGAGGTGCTAGCAATGCAACCATCGTCGTTGAAACAATACACTATCTTGTGAAACGCCTGGGACCCTTGGAGGGGACGAAGAAGGGACGGGCCTTTCTAGGCTACGGGATGCATTTCTTCAGGGTCGACGAAGAAACGGTTGATTTGACTCTGGAAACATGCGTTAGCCTCTATTATCTAGGTGAATTATCCGACAAAAGCGTCAGAAATGTGTCAGGTTATTGCCTGTTTTCCCCTGAAGAGACAATACTGAGAGGAGCTTATAATGCACCATCACTAGCAGAGTACCGGACTAGGTGAGTGAGCTAGTGCAGCAAGAGCAGCACCGCGGTTGCCACCGAAAGCCCGAGGGAAAGCCAAGACTTCTCGACGGAGATCCGTACTCTCCGCCAAAGGGACTGCATCGGCTCCCGGAGAGTCCGCGGCTGTTCACCCTACTCAGTCGAGCCTTGCTGTCTTCGGTGACGGAGCCAACAAGGGTGATCATGAACCCGCCGTGGTAAAAACTGTGGAAAGCCTCACTGTGACTGAGCGTGATGCCTCAGGAGATGCACAGGAGGAGGAAGCCAGGACCGTGGGAGGGATCCCATCCCGATGAACATGGA
>CAZLEV010000013.1:0-108994 GCA_964558645.1 uncultured archaeon | reverse complement strand
CGCAGTGCTGAACGACACGCACCTAAGTGCATACCAGACAGGCATCATCAGGATTGCTGTGGACGAACACGACGGTCTTGCAACGTATGACAGTCTGTTTGTGTATGCCGGGCATCCCTACGGCATTGCTGGTTCTCTTCTTGTCCTCCTGGACATCGACCTGCCAAAGGGGTATGACGGCCGGCTCCACACCAATGGTGCGCCAATCTCCTTCGTGGAGCGTGTCGGCTGGGGGTACTTGGGTCATCATGACTACGGGACTCCCGGAGACTGGGAGGAGCCCCTGGTGTCCATCAGCTGTGAATGTGACGCCATCATCGCCCGGCTCATCGACTGATAGTGAGCAGTTTGACTTTTATCTCTGAACGGACACTCTAGTGCTGGAGTGATCGTATGAGGTCGTTGACGAGGAAGCAGACAGCCATTCTCCTCATACTGATAGTCCTAGGTGGCGGAGCCGGCATCTTCTGGTTCTACGAGTCCAACCGCACCCAGTTCCATTTTGAGCAGACCTACCCAGCAGGTGACACGCGCAAGGTCATCTTGGCCATCGCCGAGCCCCGGGATGCCAACCTCACCATCTCTTTTGTGAACGACACATCGCTGCTCTATCGTGTTGATGCTGAGCTGTACGATGCGCAGAGCGGGTCGGTGAGGATGCAGTATGATGAGGTCAACGTGCACAGCCTGCATCTGTACTGTGAGGGCCGACAGCGGCGCATCGATATCGTGCTGGGCACTGCCACCTGGTACGACGTCACCATCTGGAGGGGCGAGAACCTGAACACGACCATCCGCTTCGGAAACGGGGCCGTACTGAACAGGACCGACGTAGACATCTATCAGACGGGTATAGTCAGGATTGCCGTGGATGAACATGACGGTCTCACAACTATCGATTCTCTGTATGTCACGGTCCGCCGTCCCTCTGGCTTCACTGGTTCCAGCCTCGTGCTGCTGGACATCGATCTCCCGGAGGACTACGACGGCAAGCTGTACACCCACGGTGCCCCTATATCCTTTGTCGAGCGTGTGGGGTGGGGCTATCTCGGTAACGACATCTTCGGAACACCCCGCAATGAGGACCACCCTCTTGTGGTGATCAACTCCGTCTGTGACGCCATCATCGCCCGGCTCATCGACTGAGTCTGTAGCTGCACTTTTATCTCTCGATAGCTATTCTCCTGCTGGAGTGATCGTATGAGGCCCCTTGGAAAGAAGCCGCTGGCATTCCTTATCATCGGCATCGTCCTCGTCACCGGGGTGAGTGTATTCTGGTTCTACGAGTCCAACCGCACCCAGTTCCGGTTCGAAGAGTGGAACCCCGAGCCCAACCGCCGCATCCTGATGTACATCCGTGACCTGACGGATGCTAACCTCACCATCTCCTTCGAGAATGACACATCGCTGATGTGCAGGGTGGCTGTGGATCTGTACGATGCGCAGTCAGGCTCGGTGGTCCTAGTGCGTGAGGTGGGGAATCAGGTGAATCTGGAGTCCACCGGTCGCCAGCGGCGTGTTGAGGTGGTGCTGGGCACAGCTGCGAAGTACGACCTCTACATCCAGCGGGGGCAGAACCTGAACACCACGGTGCGATTTGAAAATGGCGCGGTGCTGAACAAGACACGGTTTGAGGTATACCAGACTGGCATCATCAGGGTCGCTGTGGACGAAGATGATGGACTCGCGACCTACGAAGGCCTCATCTTGACTATCGAAAAGCCCTACGGTATCACCGGTAACCTCTTCGTTCTCTTGGATGTCAATCTTCCAGAGGGTTATGATGGCTACTTGTATACAAGTGGTGCCCCTATCTCCTTCGTGGAGCGGGTGGGCTGGGGTTACATGGGAAATGATGTGTACGCGACTTCTGCAGATCCAGGAGCTCAATTGATATCCATCTATTGCTATTGCACATCCATCATCGCCCGGCTCATGGACTGACATCCTGGTCCTCTCGAAATCGTTATTACGCGTGAGGCAGACATACTCATTTGGTTTCTCTACAGCAGAGAAGGCAGACGGGGGCTTTCGTCGAATGACGTACGCCGATAGGAACACAGAGAAAGACGGGGAGGACGCTCAGGAGGGTCTGAACGGGGCTGGCTGGCGGCCTCCGGAACTGGGCCTGTCCAGGTGCGAGTGGATCATCTGGCTGGCAGTGTCAGCAGGGACGACCCTGGTGACGATGTTGTTGCCCAATGCCTACTGGTACGGACCCTTCGGTGCGGCCTTTGTCGCCATCAACCTGGTGGCCACGATACTGGTGACCGGGGTGCCCTTCTCCCTCAGTGCTGCTCTCCTGCTGACCACTTCAAATGCACCTGGCGGAGTAAATAATCAGTCCCCCTCCACGCAGCAGGCACCATCTCTTCGCAGGCGGTTCGCTGCGCAGCTTGTGCTCACGTCCCTGTACATGGCCCTCTTCACCCTCGTTGCCTTCGGTATTGCAATCACCCAGTTCCCTGACGTTGAACCGGCAGCGGTCCTTGCCTATCTCCCTGCTGCTCTTTTCCCCATCCCGGTCTTCTCCCTGCTTCTCTGCTCCCTCACTGCCCTCATCGCAGTGATTCTGGACGAGTGGCGGTGGGCCGCAGTGGGAGGAAGCGTCTTCCTCTCGACCTTTGCCATGGCGACGGGCCTCACACCCTGGATGGTCAGCTACAACGAGCTCGTACTCTATTCACCGTACCACCTGTACAGGTTCACCGCCATTGCGCTGTCAGGGCATCGCTTTCTCGACAGAGGCAACATGGAGATGCTGATCGGCATCGCCTTCGACCCGGTGTATCTCCTCCCTCCGATTCTGACCCTGGTTGGGCTCTCTCTCCTGCTTCTCCCTCTGACTCGCTCGCTCTTCAGGAGGAATGTCCGGCTGTGGCGGCTTGGGCAGACTGGTTGGATGGATGCAGGCAGGACAAAGCCAGCTAAGCGACAGGTCGATGATGCCGCCAGGCTACAGCTGCTTGATACTGCCCATGCGTCGTTGAGATTCCGCCGACGGGTCTTTGCAGCTATCCTCGTCGCCTTCATCGTGGTCTTTCCACCCTTCTATCAGCTCACTGAGGTCTCCTGGCAGGAGGAGGACATCACGGTGCTCTATGACACGGGTCCATCGGGGGTGGAGATTGCTGTCGGTGAGTGGCTCTACGGTGAGGTCGACGTTCCGGAACCCCCTGCCGGCCAGGAGACCTTGTGGGGCATCACTACCGAGATTCTCGATTGGGGCGGCTGCCCCCTGCCGCTGCATGAGAGAGGCCACCTGCTTCCCCTGCACGCTGACGAATTCGCGGCCATGAACGAGACCGAACGTTTGAACGTCACTCCAGGATACTCTTTGAAGGACTCCAAGGAATACCCAAAATCATACTTTGGCTGGTCAAGTCTCTTTGAGAGCGGCGTCCACGTGTGGGTTGTGCGATTCGAGAACCCCTCGAGCAACTCCACGCAGTGCCACTTGCGGGTGACCATCACCGTGTCCATCCAGACCAAGGACATATGACACTTCCGAGGTCGTAGGAGTGTACCGAGTCGGTGATAGTCTTATATGCGGCCGTGGATGGATAGAATGTGCGGCACGGTGCTTTCACATGTGGGTTTACCGTGCTTAGGAAGTGAGGGTTTGTCTAGAGTAATATCAAGACGAAATCGACTCTGTATGCTTCTCTTGGCGCTGATTGTGGGGGCACTCGAAGTGTATCCAGTGGCAGCCGTTTGGGGTGGGTCATTCTATCCCACATACGAATACAGTGGGACATTCAAGTCCTCAGTGAAGCTGCCTTCTCCAAGTGTTTCCGCTAGTGCTGGAACGTGCAGAGTAGAAGTCGATCAAAGAATGTGGTTGGATGGCTATCCAACGGGCGCCTACTCGTATGCCTGGATAGGATCTGATACTGAGATGGGAGAAACCATCACTGCCACATGGTACATATCTGCAACTTGGACTCTCGATTACCGGCTTGCTACAGCCGAGGACTGCTGGGATCCCGACAACGAGATAAAGCTGGAGGTCATTTATCTGGTCTACAATTCACTCGGAGAGCAGCTACAGCAAAGGGTCGCGTGGGCTGCGATTCTGACCGCAGAAGGGACAACGTGGGTGAATGAAGAAGCTGTAATCGATAGAGTCATAGAGAAGAGCTTCTGGGTCGACCTAGAGAGTGGTAAAGCCTATACATTCCGGGTGATGCTGAAAGTCACAATCGTAGATGGTGGATGGCTCTATCAGTGTACAGCTAGGTCCGACCACAATAATCCAGCATGTCTAACGGTAGACAGAATCGATTATTACGTTTCATAGTGTTGAGAACCCTGCAGTCAAGGTTATGAAGGCGCTGTGAAAAATGCACCAGTCAGGCACTACTCAAGGACAGCATGAAAGAAGGCCCCTTGACGCAAGAGCAGCATCTATGATTGCGGCATCAATTGCACTGCTTGCTCCAGCCGGAATCACCCTATTCCTGCGTTCATCTACCCTATCCGTTCCAGCCATTTTATGGTGGGTTCAGTTTGAACCGGGTCGAGTGGTCGTAGATTGGGGTCCTGCATGGTGGTGGTCGATATTCCCCTTGACATTTCCTCGGCTGATCTTTCCCTACCAGGTGTTCCGATACTACAGGGGTAAGAGCACAGGCGCAACTACACTACTGGTCACCCTCTTGACAGAATTGCCTCTGTGTATTGCCGCGTCGATTCTGACCGCAATAGGCACCTGGGGACCATCAATAACAGCTCCGACTCCTTTCATGTTCCTTTCTGCCGTAATCATGATTTGGAGATGGCCATATTCAAAAAGAGGCTGGCCACTCACATAGATTGTTCAGGCGAAAGCAGCATCGGACATTCTGAATAATCCGTTTCTTACACTATGGTGAGTGAACGTCACCTGTAAGAGACTTCTGCGTTCCATCCCTCCCCTGAGAGTGTTCAAGACTACATGTCAGCAAGGAGGAAATCTTACACATATCTGACACGTTTTTCTGACAAAATGACTAGGAAATCAAGGCGTCCTCAAGTTTCTGGAATTGAGGGAGGTTTCACTGTTTCATCAAGCTCGATGCTAATCCTCTCTAAGTGGCTGTCTAGGATGATTTACTCCCGAGGCCAGTGTATCGGCAGTGTGACTCGCACAGTACACAGATATGTCAAGCAAGAGGGTCAAGTGAAGACGTCATCATCCTGTGCAGACTGACTTCTGATTGCCCCCCAAGTCCCACCAAGCACTCAGTTTCCCTGTCTGTCCATCTTCGAATCGATCTACACATACGGAGAAAGACACAATAGCACACCATCCGAATTTGGGTTTGGAAGTGACAGTCGTGCAGGGTATCGTATCACCGCCTCCAGTACCGTTACCGCACCCGCTTATTCTGGCTGCACTCATCGTAATCCCCATCATCACCATAGGCTGTATTGTCCTGTGGCGATACACAAAGAGCAATGGTGATGCAAGATAGGGTGTTTCAGACACGAGACTGCCCTGGGTTGTGAAGCCATAGCTGAACTGTGCGTATTCCCCGCTCCACCCGCCCGAGCTGTGTCTGATCCAGCCCAAAGCTGGAACCCTCCTATGGTAGCCAGAGTCACAAAGGTTTGGCCATTGAGTCGGGAGAATCGCGTTTGCCACGCGGTAGAGTCCTGTTCTGTTAGTCCTACTTATCTCGCCCTTCTTCGATGAATTGAACAATACATTGAGCGAACAGATCGATATCTCCGACATTCTCCTGGAGAACTGAGTATAGAATCTCATTGTCGAAGTCTCCATAGAGATGTACGATTCTGTTCCTGAATCTTGCCATTTCTTCAAGTTTCTCAGCGAGACTAGTGGGCAGGACTTGATTCTTCTGAAGGATGTCGAACACCGATGCATAGTCCTGAGGTCTCTCCCAACCCCTAGATCCTATGATATGATTCCCAATATCGAGACAGATCTGAATTGCCTCTAGTAGGTAGTATTTCGCAGCTCCCAGTCTGATTCTGTCCTCAAGAAAGACTCTCTTTTCCTCTTGAGCAATGTTTCGAAGCAATCCCACGGTTGCCGTCAGTCTGGCCAGTCTAGCATCGATGACACCCGTGTTACTCACAGTCTGCCGGTCTCCTTGATTCTGTGATGCATGTACTGGTTATACATAGCTATCATTGGCTTGAAATCGAGAAAGTGCATTACTGTTCGATCCTCGAACTCGAGCCTTCTACTCTTATCTTCACAGAATATTACCTTGCCCTCTGTTACGACCCGAAACTGGAGCTCAAGAGATGCCTCATTCAGGCTTCTCACATCCACCTCATACCCGAGCTGTTCCGATAGCTCTTGCGATAATCGCAGCAATTCTCTCTTTCGTACCCTGACAGAGGCTTTCTCTGCCCAGAGGATTGCAATGTCCAGATCGCTCAGAGAGGTTGCTTCCCCTCTTGCAAATGATCCATACAGATAGCACGCTATGACAGAGCTATGTTGAATCGATTCCTCAAGGGTCTTAGCGACCTTATCGGGGGATATGTCTTGATGCAAGGTTTCAGGCCTCCATAGTCTACGGTAACAACGTAGCATCTTCAATTTTGCTCTTTATGGTCTTTTGCAAGACACCCACTATTTCACATATTCTCCGTCGTTCTGGTAAAGAACTCGTTGCCGTGGGTATAGTGAAAGACTCGGGGGACAGAGCTAGGTAGACAAATCAAGTCCTATTCACCACCTCAAGGTGAGTAGTATTCTGAATCGGTGTTCTCAATGCCTGAATCAACATCCTTTGAATCCTAAGAGATTCGCCGAGAGGCTTAGTCCGCTGCTACTAATGTCTGAGGCGAGCGTGTCGAAAGTGTGACTCGCACAGTACCCAGATATGTCAGGTGAGAAGTTGGTCAAGTAAGAATGTCATCATCCTGTGCAGGCTCTATTCTTGTTATATTCTTTCTCTGGGGTGTGGTTCTGTAAAATAATACAAGGATTCAGAGGCGAATTTGACCGCATCACATGAATTATGAATTACACCGTCTCATACGAAGCGGCCAAAGCTCGCCGCTTTCACTTCCTGCTTCAAGAACTTATGAGCCTTTGCAATACCATTCCGGATGTCAGGTCTCGCTATGGCCGACCAGTGGAGTTTCCCCTCCCGGTGTTGTTTGTCCTCTTCGGACTCAAATTCGATTCCGGCATGGGTTATCGTGATTTCGTGGCGTGGCTGGCCTTTCAGCCAGAACTCCTCCATCGACTCGGGTTGGAGCGACCACCCAGTCACACCCTCCTCAACGGAGCGCTGAAACGACTGGAGCCCCATGGCCTTCACCGACTGTACGAGACCGTTGCCCGGCGACGTCCCCCTCCCAGGCGGATCGCGGTGGATGCCACCGGGTTCTCTCACGCCACCGGGGGCGAGTGGCAGACTGTCCGGTTCAAGAGGACGCGGAGACGGCGGTTCACGGCCCTCCACGCAGCGGTGGACACTGACTCCCTCATGGTCCATGGGGTCAGAGTCAAGGCTGGCCCCGGGGGCGATGCGAAACATCTGGTGGCCCTGCTGAGACGAGTGCCGCAGCAGAGACTTGACCATGTCTATGGTGACAGGGCATACATCTCCCGAGAGAATGTCCAGTACGTCCATGACATCGGAGCATATCCAGCCATTGAACCGAAGAGGAGGTTGAAGGCGCAGTCACGGGGCTATCGAGGCTACAAGGAGGTGATCAGGGAGTATCGATCAGACCCTGATGAGTGGAAACGGGTGCATGAGTATGGGCGGCGGAGTCTGGTGGAGACCGTGTTCAGCATGTTGAAGATACGATTCACCGGGAGTCTGAGGTCGAGAGGATACAGAGAGCAGCGGCGAGAACTGCTGATCAAGGTCCTCCTGCATAATATCCACCAGTTGAATCTCCTGGAGTGTGCCGCAGGATGAATTATTTTACAGAGCCCTGGGGTGTTCTGCCGTCTGAAACACAGTTTCAAGGTTTGCCTAGCAAATCCAAGAGATAGCAAGTTCATGTGTACTCATATGTATCTGTATGCTGATGCTCATGGCAAAGAGCATTGCCCTTGCAGACGATGTCTATCGGGACCTGAAACGTATGAAGAGAGAGGGCGAGAGCTTCAGCGAGCTCATCCGCAGGCTCATGAAGAATCGAGGGGAGATTGCAGACCTTGCCGGTTCTGCAACACTTACGGTTGATGAATGGTTGGAGATGAGGAGGCTGAAGAACGAGCGGGCTAAGAAGGACTAGGAACGGGCAGAGGCCCTCCTGTCTCGACAAGAGAATTGAGACGGTCGGTGCCTCTCGTTGATACCAATTACCTCATCGATCTGACAAACGGTGATGAGAACGCCATATCCTCGAAGAACAACTGGACCGCACCTCTGATGTCAAGGCAGTATCAGTGGTGACGGCTCATGAATACCTAGGGGAGTATTCTATCACCATCTAGACAAGAAGACGAGGGACGAGAAGATGCGCAAGGCCCTGGTAGATCTAGCTCACTTTGAGCAGCTGGACTTCACATCGGCAATTGCCCGAGAGGCAGCGCTTCTGGATGCTATCTTATACCGCAGGGGAACCATGATTCCGTATCCTGATGTGATCATAGCAGCCACAGCCTCTCATTACAACTTGCCCCTTGTCGCGTGTGACTCCCATTTCCGTTCCATAGAGGGATTCACTGTTATCGAGTACTGACAGAATCAGACACTCATGATCGACAAGCGGTGCAACGCAGCAATTCAGGATGCTTAGAATCTTCCATATCTCTAGAAGAACTAAGTCCTTGCCAGATGGATGATGGCTGCACAGGTGATGCAGGCGGAAAAGAGCCCTCTGATACACAGATGGGTGTTCGCCTCCTCGCGGGCTTTATCATCCTCGATTGCTCCGGGAAACGGAGATTACTCCGAGTCCAAGATAGTACACAATCCCTAGAAGACCAGCAATCACGCATAGACCATAGATCTCTAGCGCTAGTGTGGGATTGTAGAATGGATTTGCCATGATGGGGAAGAAAGGAGTGATATCGGAGTAGAGGGGTGTATCCAGCAGAACGTGCAACCCCGTCCCGAGTGCGCCTGCAGCTAGAAAGGACTTCAGGCTGTAGATGCTCTCTGTTTCAAGGAGGAGCGCCGAATAGAGGGGCTGAAGGTATCTCTCAAGTCCAAAAAGGACAAGTCCAATTAGAAGACCTGCAGGTACAGCAAGCAGAAATGTATGAAGATATCCGTGGAGCGGATAGTCGAAACCAAGGATGAGAACCAGCAACGGCTCCACATCGACGAGGACACTGGCCGCTATGAATGTCGGTACATGAAGATGTCTTCTCATCGGAAGACCGATTGCTAGGCCGGGACCAAGATGGAATGGAGTGAATGGCATGTTCCGTCCCCATTCTCCTTCTGAGGTCCGAGCTCTAATAACGCAATCGGAGCACAATCGACTGGCCGTTCACAACCTAGCTGAGCCTTTCTGTCTTTTCTAGAAGATTCCTGACCGCATCATCTGTGGTCTGGGCAAAATCTTGATACCAGGCACCAACTCCGCCGAAGGGCGAGGGTGTCATGAGACTGAAGGTCTCATCCACCATGGATTTCATTTCTCTCAGAACATCCGGGGGTGCAGTGGGCACCGCTAAGATAATACGTTTTGCGTTTATCTGCCTCAGTCCCTTGATTGCCGCGCGCATGGTCGCCCCAGTTGCGATTCCGTCATCAACCAGGATTATCGTCTTGCCATCAAAGTTCCCCTCCAATAGCCCGCTCCCATACTCCTTCTGCCGTCGTTTGAGTTCTTTCTTCTCTTTCTCGACTACTTGTTCCACCGTGTTCTCGTCAAGGCCTGCTCGTTCCATCATATCCTCATTGAGCGTCTTGATGCCTCCTGACGCGATGGCTCCAAATGCCACTTCTTCGTTGTATGGCAGTCCCAGTTTTCGAACAACGAGTATGTTCATAGGTGCATTCAGATTCTTAGCTACTTCATAGGCAACCGGGACTCCGCCACGGGGGAGACCTAGGACCAATACATCATCTTCATCCTTATAGCTCGTGAGTTCCTCGGCGAGCTCCTTACCTGCTTCAACACGGTCTTCAAATCTCCTCATGATTTCACTATCGTATATCTGCACGGGGCATGGCCCCCTCATGTATCCTTGGATATACAAGCTGACTCTGCTAAGGTCGCACGGCTAATTCGCCACTAATACTTCGACAAGAATGGTGGTTTGACTGACCAGCATTACCGCAACAGCGATGCGTTCATTTTCAGTGACTGCTACTCTTGAGCACAGGCCTATACTATGGGCGCCCTTTACATAATTCAAGAGGCCGGTCGGAATCCTCAATACTGTCCGAATCACTGCAATGTCACTACCTGAAACCAAACTTGAGGTAATCGTATGACTACAGACTCAAAAATCAGTAATCGAACTTGGAAGAGCCTGATTATCATGATCATCTTGGCGCTCTATGTGGTTGTTTCTCTGCCCGTACTTCTGAATCCATCACCAGAGTGGACTGGTTCCCTCGTTCGTCTCTCTGCATTGGCAGGCTTTACTTCTCTCTTTCTCTCCACCGTACTCTCGGCGTTCACAAGAGAGATTTACCAGATTTTCTCCCGCCCCTTCATGGGAGTACACCACATCTTCGCTGCAGCAGGCATGATTCTCATAACTGTTCACCCGCTAACACTGGCTATTCTTAGTATGGATGTGACCGTATTTTTCCCGGTCTTCTCATCATTGGAGGCGTTCCTATCTCTGGGAGGGCGAGCGGCAATCTATCTCTTCTATTTCGCCCTTGCGGCTGCATTTGCCCGTCGCGCAGTCCCCAAGTATTGGCGTTTCGTACATGGTCTAGTCTATGTGGGATTGGTCTTAGCGTATATCCATGGGCTCATGATTGGTACCGACTTCGCCAATCCACTGGTTTCTGGTCTATTCACCGTGATGTTCGCTATCTCATTCTTGGTACTCTTCTACAAGAGATATGTGACATGGAAAAGGAAACAATAAGGACGCCCGCAGAGTAGACCAACAGCTACGGAAGACGTGGACAAAGCTGGACATTTCAGCGTAGGAGTCCATATCCTCCAACCTATGATTGAGAGCTGGTCACCCACACAGCATCGCTAACCACGACAGAGACTACCCAGTGCCGCTACCTGGGGGGACAACCCTCTGGTGTCCAAGCTTATCCAATATACAATGAACGGTTGCACCGGATGTGGATAGTCTGTGAGAACAATACTGTGAATGGAAGAACTAACACGAGGGGAGTCAAGACCGACACAGCTGGGGGGCTCTCCGATCCTCTCTCACCATAGGTTGTATTGAGAATGGACAATCAGCCTTGTGAAGTCCAAGAATCATGTCAGCAGGCCCTGAGTCAAAGCCATACATGCCCGCATTCACGTTGACTGATATGTTTTGGATCCGTTCAGGCAGCCTTCACAGGAAGATGCTTAGTCCCATAGATCCGCACTCTATTGGTCATCATCCGGATTCTCTTCAGGTTCTATCTGATTATAGTTCCCCTCGTGCCTATCTGGACTGTGGCCGAATACAGAGGTTTTCGCTCCCTCCACCAAGGTAGTTCCTAGTGCGAAGCACAGGATGCCAATGACAAAGGCAATCACAGTGTAGCGGAATATAATGATTGCATACCCGACGAGAGGATCTGTAGTGGCGTCTAGCAGGTCACTCAATGGGTTCACCAAGATTTGGGATGCGACAAACAGGACAAGGCCCTGCATCAGTAGGGGATAGGGACCGTAATCAGGTCGAACATCGTAAATATACTCGGATAGCTTTGCATTGGCTATTCCCAGTAGTAAGATGGTCGCTGCATAGAAGACAAATATCGCGAGATAGACTGCGGATGATCCCAACAGTTGGGCCGTGAGAACAATGACAAGGGTTAGCACAAAGCTCCCAGCGAACCCGACAGGCAGCTGTGCAAGGGAGAAGATCAATCCATGTCCGAAGAGAACAATTCCCTTGTCTTTGTAGAATGTCGCTGAAAGGAGTTGATTCAGGTGTCCCTCACTGTATCCCATTCTAATCATCCTAACAAGAATGAAGGCATTGCCCGCGATAATAACTTTCCTCAGGAACGGCTAGAGGTCTCTGCCTATCACTTCTATTGTGGCCCTGCAGTATGGACACTGTGCCTGAAGCGGTCCCACCCAATCCACAATCTCTGAATTGATGCCTGCACCGCATGATGGACATCGTGGAGGGACTTGATAGATGACTCTGCGTTCCCTCGTTCTTTCCGAGTACCTGCTACCATCGGAGTAAGAGGTGACTCCCGAGGTTGTTGGATACGATATGCCGGAATGACCAGATGAGCCTTTCATGATAGCTATACACATCACAATTCCAAAGATGCCCATACCAAACGGGATGATAGCAAAGAAGCTGGGTGCCCCTGTCCCTGCAGTCAACCCTGCCATACCCCAAGCCGTCCCGACAAAGATTGTGAAGAAGCATACTGCTACGACTTTTCCGCAGTTGTTGTCCGATGTCATGATGCAAACCTCTCCATCACGCTCTCTCTCAACATTTCACAAGATATGTGTTTCCTCCCGATTGCCTTTCTGTACACATGGCATCTTGGTCAGCTACAGTAATGCACATTAACACACAGAGATTCAACCATCCATCATGACTTCGAGAATGCCTTCCCAGCGTTCAATCTCCGTATTGCTGGTTACCATGTTCTGTGTAGGCCTTCTTGCCACAATATCATCCCTGACAATCGCAGTTCCACTGGAGTCTGATATTGAAGAAGAACCACTGAGCGTGATTCTGATGGTTGGTGACGGGATGGGCTATGAACACGTTAGACTGGCACGTTGGATCGAGGTGGGTCGGAATGGCACGCTGCAAATGGAGCGGTACGACTTCACTGCGTCAGTCCTGACTCACAGTGAGGACCAAGAGATCACAGATTCAGCTGCTGCTGCCACTGCATTGGCCACGGGATTCAAGACGAATAACGGTTTACTCTCGATGAACCCCGGCGGAGAAACACTTGAAACTATCCTAGAGATTGCACATGGACTCAACAAGTCCACCGGTGTGGTTTCGACCTGCTTTGTCCAGCATGCAACCCCTGCAGGCTTCTACGCTCACGTTCAAAGTCGCTCCAGTTACAGCGAGATATCCCGACAGCTAGTTGAAGAAACTAGTGTTGATATAATCCTGGGTGGTGGGACCTCGTATTTCACTGGATCCCAGTTGACAACCATGGAGGGGAATGGGTATTCTATTGTGACGAATCGGTCGCAACTTCTATCCGTGGCATCAGGTAAGATTCTCGGCCTGTTTTCCGACTCTTATATGGACTACGAGAAAAATCGCGATTTTAGTGAGACCCCTTCACTTGCAGAGATGACTGAAAAGTCAATTGATGTGCTGTCTCAGGACTCAGATGGTTTCTTTCTGATGGTCGAGGGAGGCAGGATTGACCATGCTGGGCATGACAACCACAAAGTCAATGACGCCTTGGACACAATTGCCTTCGACGAAGCCGTGGGTGTTGCCATTGAACATGTGAAATCAAACGCGAACACGATTCTCTTGGTTACAGCCGACCATGAGACTGGTGGGCTTGCAGTCATCAGTGAAACATTGAATGGAGCCCTTCCGGATTCATCGATGGACGAAAGCGGGAATCGTAGCCTCAGAATCGAGAGAGCAAACAATATCACGGTATCTTGGAGCTCGGACTATCACACCGCAGTACCTGTCCCACTCTATGGTTTTGGAAGTACTCTCCAATCACTACCTGATAACTACACGATTGACAACACAGAAATCTTCTATCTAATGGCCGACTACTTCACAGGAAATCCGCTTTCGATTACTAATGTCACAACCACAACAACTACCAGTACCATCACAACCACTACAACAACTACTACCGCCTCGAGTACTCCTTCTTTTCATTCAATACCTCCTGTTGTACTCATTTCTGTGGTTGTAGTCCCTGTGATTGTTGTCTTGGTCATACTAGCTATGAGAAAGTACAGATAGTTATCGTTCATTGTAAGTTGTATGATCCTGGACACCAGAGTTTCGTACATCGATGTAACGGTAATGGGGCAGCTCTGCGAGGTCTGTACTGTGTCGGGTCACCAGCATCCTCAGATAATCGTGCTTAGCGATATACTGTTCTATCAGTTGTCTAGGACTGTCGTCTGATTGATGTCTAGGAATGCCCAAGTTTCACAAAGATGTATGCAATCGGATAGAGAAAACTAGTAAAGGTAACACATGCATTTGGTTCCATAGGAGGATATGGATTGCAATCCGTCGACAACTCTGCATATCGACATGACCTGCCTGTCAGCCAACAGACCATGGCCGCCATCCTACTTGTTGTGATGCTGCTTAGTCCGATGTTTATCGTCTTCACAGTATACATCGGCGGTTCCACACTGTCTATCTACGCACCAACATGGATTTTGGCGCTTGGAAGCTACAGTTACTTTTACATCAACCCAATCATGCTGTTGAGTAACTTCCCACTCTATGGGCTGAAGGTCATTTTCATCTATTTCGTGCACAAATGCTACTCTGTTGAAAAGACAAGAAAGACAACAATCCGAGTTGGCATTCTATCCGAATTGCTGCCGTTTCTCTTCATGATGGCTCCGACCATAATAATGGTGCTTTTCTATCCCTGCGGTACCAATTTTGCATTCATTCCCGTGCCGATTGTGCTTCTACTTGGATACCTGGTTCTGAGGACTTGGCCACCACCTGCCACACCAACATGGATTGAAAGCGATAATGAGCAGATGTGGTGGGAGAAAGAAGAAACAGAGGAAATCACAGAGCCTGAACAGGAAGATGTCTGGCCATAGAAACATAAATGGGCGCCGAAAACCGGCGACTGTTTCTCATGTTACTTGATAGCGACAGCAATGAGGTTTCTGTCTCTCCTGCTATTGAAAGGCACCCCCTCATAGGACGAATAGTATCTGAAACGCGTGAACCCAGCAGCAGTCATCATACTCCCAATAATGTCGTGATTGAGTTGCAATACATCCATGGAGCGCATCGTTACTTCCCATTCAGCTCCTCTTCTCTCGAATGCACTGAGTATGAGTGTAGAAACCTCTGATTCATCAGCATGAGAGAAGAAGCGGAAGAAGACAATCTCGTTTCCGTCTACGGTTCGCCCGGACTTCGGAGGCATATAGCGGAACCGTGAATTGAGGATTTCTTCGAAGTTGAGAATCTGTGCGATGAATCTGCCGCCCGGAACGAGTATGTCTCTTATGTCTGATATCACCTCTTTCAATGAGTCTAGATTACTGAGAAGCGCCAAGGAGTTACCCAGACATATGACAAGATCGAACTTGTTTCGAAGTAACACGTGCATCTCTTTCATGTCTGCAATCAAGAATTTAACATCAGCATGCTCCTCTGCAGCTAGCTTTCTTGCCTGATTAATCATCGTTTCGCTACTATCGATACCCACGACAGTTGCACCTAGCTTACTCAAAACAATTGCATGCCTCCCCGTACCACAGGCCAGATCAAGTACGCGTTTCTGGTCGATGCTCCCAGTTGATTCAATCATAAATGGAATCTCTCTAGAAAGGCGTGCTTCCCAGTCTATTGAAGAGTCATAGGCAAGTGCAACTTCATCAAAACCCATAGCTCTCAACAATGATGCCTCCTATTATTCGCTAGTGTCCTCTTCGTAGTATCGAGAGAGTAAGGGCTTTAGAACAGTCCTAGTTCGCATCCTCACCTGAGCCATCAGCATTGCAAGCTCCTGTTCACCCTGCTCCGTTATCTGATATTCCCTTCTCCGCCTGCCATCCTTCTCTCTCTGAGAAGTGAGCATCCCATGCTTCTCCAGTCTACGCAGCTCCCCATAGACGGTGCCTGACTGGATCATCGCATGACCATGGGTTAGTTCTTCTATCAGTCCTATCAGATCATACCCCGTTGATCCGGGTTCATCGCGTACCAGCAATAGAAGCATTATCCTGACAATCGGAAGTGGTTCAAGTGGACTATACTCTTGTTCGCCTGAAGGGTGATCTTTATGTTGCCCGCTGTGTTTTGTCACGATTTCATAACCTACTCTAGACCGTCGGAGGATAGTATCCGCTTTTTAGCCTGAAGAAAGTGCGACGATGGTCATCGCAGAGGCGAATGCACTCAGTAGCAGTACTACGATTCCGAGGATCATGTTTAGGATTGTTAGTCTTGCACCCATCTTTGTCTTCTTCATGTCCTCTAGCGACATTCTCGGAAGAACTCGACTTCTGACAAGGGCCAGGACTACCATCAATGCAACGACGAGATGCTTCGCCGTTAGCAGGGCCGAATACTCGTTACTGATGGACAGAACGCCTGAATAGAGGGGCGAGCTATTTCCCATCAACAGCCCAGTTACGAACAGGCCAATTATGCTGACATAGACCAATATGCTGAGTTTCTTCCTGATGGTGTCCATCAACTTGTTTGCCTCCGGCCCCATTCCCATTGATTTCTTGACCGATGGCATGACGCTGATTCCCAGTGTGATTAATCCGCCGACCCATATTGTTGTAAAGAGATCGTGAAGGAATTTCACAATTCCCAGAACCAATAGATTTGCCATTCCATATGCCTCCATATCCAATATGTAGCTATTACATATATGTATCATTAAGATATAAACGCTTGGCTCTGGGGTCACATGTCAAAATCATCCCGTGTGAATAACACCCTGCCCTCCATTCCGCCTGCCACTGTGACGGTCTGTCCACTGATGTGCCCTGCAAGTCGATCTGATGCGAGAAAGACGATTGCACTGGCGATGTCGCCTGTCACGGCTGTCTTACGAAGGGGAACGGTCTGGAGTATTGTCTTCAGCATGTCCTTATCCTGAAGTGCGCCCTTGGCCATGGGCGTCATCGTCCAGCCAGGACTCACGATATTCACTCTTCCCCGTGGAGTAAGGTGAACGATCTCATTCTTCAGACTCATCATCAGACCGTGCATTGCGGCCTTTGATGCGGCATAGTCGCAGTACCACGCCTCTCCGAAGATCCCTGCGGTAGAACCTATCATTACGAGTGCTGCCGTATCCCCTCGGTGTTCATCGAGATTCTTGAAGAAGTGCTTTGCACAGAGAAACACGCCGGTGAGGTTGACCGCCAAGGTCCTGTTCCACTGTTCCACAGGCATCTCGTGGATTCCACGCCCGTGATTATTGGCAATTCCCGCATTTGCGACCAGTATGTCTACCCTGCCAAACTCGGCCTTCGACTGTTCAAAGAGCTTCTCCACCTGCTGTTCTTCTGTGACATCGACTTGTGCGAGCAGGAGCGTGTCAGGATACTGAGTACTCAGTCTACTTAGGTTTCTGGGCTTGGTGTGATAGCATGCAGTTACCATACAGCCCTCCTGCAGAAAGAGTTCGGCGGTCGTATGGCCGATACCGCCAGAGGCTCCACTAATCAGCACATGTCTTCCGTTAAGCTTTGTATCCATTCTGTATCACATCAGTCATAGTGGACTATGAGAATATGATTTATGCGACTCGATGGACACAAATAACAGGTACTTATCATTATCAGACTTGTAGTTGAAACTCAATGATTCCGAGGCGGTTACGAGCGATTTGGAGACCCGAGATGTACCAAGGACGGGCGAAGATGAGGAACTACTTCGAGGGCTGGTACTTCAAGATGGTCAATGAGGCCCGCGATGACTCTCTTGCTATCATCCCGGGCGTTTCCTTTGGTGATAGCGCTCAGGACTCACACTCATTCATTCAAGTCATGAGAGGCCCCAACGCTCGTTCTACCTATCATGATTTCCAGCTCGATGATTTCCAGACCTCTGATGACAGCTTCAAGATCTGGATTGACAAGAATGTCTTCAGCCTCCAAGGAATCTCTCTGGATATAGCCGATGAAGCGGACACAGTGAGAGGTCATGTGAGATTCGGAGAACCAGTTCCATGGCCGGTGTCACGACTCAGTCCCGGGGCCATGGGCCCATTCCGATTCATCCCCGGAATGGAGTGTCTTCACGGGATTCTCAGTTTCGATCATGCACTGGATGGTTCCATTGAGGTTGATGGACAGAGCATCGATTTCTCTGGTGGCCGCGGCTACATCGAGAAAGACTGGGGAGCTGGATTTCCAAGTGCTTGGATATGGATGCAGTCAAACCATTTTGAGGAGACCGGCATCTCTTTCACATCTTCGATAGCAACAATCCCTTGGATTAGAAGGTCCTTTGCAGGATTCCTCATCGGATTACTCTTTGAAGGCAAGGTCTACCGATTCACGACATATACGAGAGCCAAGGTCTCTGACATTCAGATCACACCCAGGGAAGTCCAGTTCAAGGTGTCTGACCGCAAGCATAATCTCTTGGTGAATGCATCTCGTTCTGGAGGAGCGACACTGCGCTCTCCTGAGAGTGGTCTGATGGACGGTCGAATTGTTGAGAGTCTAACTGCCGAGATTCATCTGAAACTCTATGAAACAACTGACGGACAGAACGAACTGCTCTTCGAGGGGACGGGAATGAATGCTGGCCTTGAAGTTGTTGGTAATATGAGTGAGCTGGGAGCTGTCGAGTAGTCCTAGCATGCCGAATTACTTCAGTCTTCCCCAATCCACATTTGAGCGCCAGAGTATCTTGTCGTAGTACTTCACAAGCAGGTCTGGCCAGTTTCCGATCGACTTGAGAAAGACATCAGCGGTCAGGGTCACATCTTCATCCAACCTTAGAACTTGGAGATTGCGACAATTGAAGAGCCCGGAAACATCCAGTCTCTTGATATCATTGTTCTGAAGGCAGACCTCCTCGAGCTGAGAGCACTTAGCAAGTGGGGAGAAATCGACAACCTTCAGCCTATTATGACTTAGCCAGAGTCCCTGCAGATTAGGACATCGATTGAGTGGTGAAAGGTCTATTTCTTCGAGTGCGTTATAGCTGAGGCTTAATCCCTCCAGATTTCCGCACCAGATTAGAGGTAGCAAGTCGATGGTCTGGATGTCCCGTACTTCCAAGTTGATGTGTGACTCATCTGTTCTTATACGGGTCATCTTCTCCAGTCCGGTCGTGGTCTTGTAGCGTAGAATAATCTGGTCCAAACCAACGTGTCCTCCAGACGTGCCTTCACCATTCAGCATAGATCGAAGTCAGATGGACAACAATCCATCTCTTGCTTAGCCAAGATACCTATATGGCAGCTGGGGTGTTATGCTTTATGTATTCTAGGCCTCTCTGGAGAACATACAGTTTCTTGTAGTTTTCAGCTCTTTCCGCGTTGGCAATCTCATGGACAAGGGCGTCTTCTAAGGCCGATTGCAGTCTGCACATCATCTCTGCATGGATAACTTGGCGATTATCGGGGCTACAGTAGATTTCATTCAGCTCGGTGAAGAGCTTGTTTCGAACTCTCTCCACTTCAATCAATGGATCCATTGTCTCCGAGTCGAATCGCCATCTCAATGGATGCTTGCTTCGGAGCTCCTCGAGAGATATCCCCTTTATCCTCCTCGTGCGCATGTCGTAGTTCGCTACAATCTCGACTGTATCATCTATATCAATGGTTCTTAACTGCGGAATGTCCAAAAGCGGTGTGACATCGATTCGTTTGAATCTATTACGGCACAGTCTTAGTTGTTTCAGCTGCTTGCATTTCATCAAAGGCCAGAGATTTATCTCGCTGATGAGATTGTCTGACAGGTCAAGAATTTCAAGATTCTGACATTTGGCCAGAGGGCGAAGGTCTATCTCGGATATCCTCCGATACGAGAGATTCAATTCGCGTATGTCATCAGAAAGGCGAATCTCCTCTGCACTACCCTCTCGAGATTTGCAGAGCAGCGTTACTTCGACCACCAAGGTTCCTCCGTCTGGTGGCGTGCGTGTGGGCTGCATGGTATCGTCAACCAGCGGTTGGATAGGGTGAACAACTCGCTTAATAATCCTACTGCTTCATTGGCCAGTATCTGAGTTTCGTAAGGTGTCTTGAGAAAATGACACATCTCCTCCGATAGGCAAGATGTTGCGGATATCCCGCATCGGACGCTCCTGCACTTACCTTTCCATTCATCGCACAACACTTATGACGCAATACAGTCAGCAGCAGTCTTGGTGAACGTAACTGAACGACAACGATCCTCTCTTGGACGCTCTTAAGAAGATGGATGATGAGTTCTTGGCGGCAATGCTTGACGCCTTCCCGATGGAGTTCTCAGTCATCGATGCTGAC
The DNA here is from genome assembly GCA_964558645.1 of uncultured archaeon. Classification (GTDB taxonomy): domain Archaea; phylum Asgardarchaeota; class Thorarchaeia; order Thorarchaeales; family Thorarchaeaceae; genus TEKIR-12S. Next base: position 88,769 of record CAZLEV010000013.1, on the reverse strand, counting down.
GATAAGGTGCGATTCTGGAATCAGCACGAAACCCGCATCTTCCGTCGTGGATATGGGGTACTTGGGAAGGATGTACGTAATTGTCATCCCAAAAAGTCGCTGGACAAGGTCCTGGAGGTGATTGAGTCTCTCCGTTCGGGAGAGAAGGACCATGTCGATTTCTGGATCGACTTACCGGCGGAAGGAGAACCGCGGAAGCTCCTCATCAGGTATTTTGCGATTCGAGATAACGATGGAAAGTATCTTGGCACTCTGGAAGCAACTCTGAATCTCACTCCTCTTCAGGAGATAACCGGTGAGAATCGACTAGGCGATTTCAAGTAGAGCCTACGGCTCTCTGCAAGCCTCCCCTAAGAACACATTCATAAGGGAATCATTCACGATTGTTAAACACCAGTTGTAGGACTGAGGTGTAGAATCAAATGGCTAAACTTGTTTGTGAACTGTGTGGGAAAGAAGTGTCTGTTCCTGTCCATTGTGGTAAAGAGATGCATCAAGAAGGTGACCAACTGGTCTGCTGGATGGGCAAGACCTGCGGGCATCAGGATATGCCCAGTCACTGCGGTCAGACCATGTTATTAAAAGACTGATTGGTCCCAAGTGTATCAACGAGAAAATGGAGAGATCCCATTGGTAGAGATACTAGAGGAGATTATGAAACGCCACAGCGGCAGAGCCTATTCTGAGAAACCTGTCGGTGATGAAGCCATCAAGTCCATACTTGAAGCAGGGCGATGGGCTCCTTCGTGTTCAAATACTCAAGCATGGAACTTTGTAGTACTCAAAGACGAAGCTGCATTGGAAGAAGGTCATGAACATCTAAGTCGTGGGAACGCTTGGGCGAAGGTGGCTCCTGTGATGGTAATTGTTGCTGCAAAGGAAGACGCAGGTTGCCCCTCCCACGGCCTACCCTACTTCATGATGGATGTAGGACTGGCTGTTCAAAACATGCTTCTTCAGGCGGTTCACATTGGTCTGATGGGCCATCCAACTGCAGGATGGGACGAAGACGGACTCAAAGTAGCAGTAGGCATACCTGACGAGTACCGTATCGTGACTGTAGTCTTCTTCGGTTACCGAGCGGACTTGGACAGCCTTGATGAAGAGACACGAGAGAAGGAAACCACTCGCACAAGCCGTCGCCCCTCTGATGATATTGTCCACTGGAACAAGTGGTAGTTCGGCATGCCGCAACACAGCGACACCTCCACAATGCTCTAATGTGGCACTGCTATCAATGATATTGGTGCATCCAGTTGCAGTATACACTAGACCCCCTTCTCATGATATTCCTTGTTCCCTCTCTCTTGGTCGGACTGGGTTCTGGTTACGTCATTGCAGGACAGGGCCAACTCGGTGTTAGAAACAGGATAGCAATAATCGTGTCATTCGGTTTCATAGGCGGGTTGATTCTGGGACTATTTCTTGTTGCTTTCACGACAGTGACAGGCACCTACTTCTTTGGTCTACAGATTCTATCTTGTATCGGGGGTACTATAGTTGGCGCTGCATCTAACTGGGTTCCTGCTGGAGAGAGTGGATCAACCCGCTATGTGTTCTTCGACCCAGATGACGACGAAGAGTTCGACAGACAGATAGATGAGGCACTGGGAAAGAGATGACTTGACGCCCGAGAATTCGCATATAAGCTCACACAATGAATTAAAGCGATACTGCAGATATTCATTCAGACAACTCTAGGAATGAGAAACGATGAAGCGTAATCTACCGCTAGCAGCCCTCGTTATGATGACCCTCTTCATGTGGTCTGCACTCCTTACCCCGATAGACGCTCAACCCCCGGGATGGAGTGGAGATGGAAATCTTGCATTTCAGATGGAGATTAATGGAATATCGATTGCAGACTCTGATGCAGAGAATCCCATAGAAGTGGGAGTAGATGCTGACCTCAGCATAGAGCTTCGAATTGATACTGGAGCTGACATCATTCTGAAGTCCGGTGCTTTCGTGATGCAATACCTAGGCTTTCCCATTATTGACCAGGCTTTTCCATTTGGTGTTCCCGTCTCCTCGGGTACAACTCAAGAACTGATGAATGAATCCCTGCCATTGGGATCCCTTTTGAGTGTTGGAGGTCTACCTCTAGTCACGGGGATAATCAATGGCACGTTTTCATTTGTATACGCCTTATCCAGCAGCCCTGACACCAATGTCACGGTATCCGATTTCTTCATCCTACGGCTCGGAGGAACAGGATTCGGAGTTGTCTATTCGGTAACAGGTCTTCTCACAGTTGGCTTCACGCTCATGTCAGTATTTGGTCTTCTCATGGCGCTTGATGATTTCCAACAGGGTATTATTGCGGCAAGTAAGGTACGTCGTGCGGGCAGTGCATCAGGCATTGGAATCTTTCCACGTGCGGTGGTCCTCCGCAGGCACAAGAAGGATGGCTCAGAGAAGATAGAGAAAGAGGAACTTGTAAGGCGAGTGGCCCAAGCCGCCAGCAAGTCGTGGGACAAGACTCGCTGTCCACGCTGTGGCAAGAAGTGGAAGGAAGACTCAGACAATTGCTCTAAATGCAGTCTTCGGGCATCAGAGGCGACTGACTTCTTCTCGAAAGACATAGGTAAGTATGCTCCAAAGGCTCTAAAGGCCGTACCGTACGGCTCCAAGGTACCTGTTGGCAAGTTCGCCAAACGTCTAAAGCTCAAGCCCGATAAGGCCGGTGCGCTTGCTGCAGCTCTCACGGAGATGGGTGTCTTCCAGACGAAGAGCGTCAAAGTACCCTTGAAGAAAGTTGCATTTTCTGGCATGACCTTGGCCGGAACCTATTGGAGCTGGATGCAACTGATCAGCGGTGCAATTCCCTCTTGGGTAGATGTCCTCCTCACAACCGCAATGGGGCTTGTGGTATCTGTCCTGATTGGGTATTGCATGAACTTTCTTGCAAGAATGCCCAAGTTGGGATATGATTAGTTTGGAGATGTTCGGGGCCGTCATGGGTTGCAGAAGCTCATTTGTCAGGTCCCGCTCTCCTACTTTCTTTGATTGAGGATCGCTCGGAAGTGCTGCTGCCCTGTCGTTTTGGATGATTAAGTTATGGACATGTTATGGTCATGTTGTCCTTACAAGAGCCTGCTAACTAGCAGCCCTCTGAAATCACAAGAACGTGACATTTTTCTCTCCTTACCTCCTCATCTAGTGTAGGCAAAGACCTATCATCTAGGTTGGGCCGTCAGTTGGTGGTGAATCATTATGAGTGAATCCCGGTTTTCATACGGATGGGAGAATGATGAAGTCAGAGTAGAGATTCCTTATAGCGCAGCCGGTGTCAGTACGACAATCAGAGTCTTTTCCAAGTTCACGGGAAAGCTTATGCTCATGGACACTGGGGACGGTGCCTTGAGGGATTTGCTGGCAACAGAGGGACCCAACTTTGTGAATGAAACGGATCTTATTGCCATAACCCATGGACATTTCGATCACATTGGCGGTCTCTATTCACTAATCGGGTTCATGAGAATGATGCAGCGAAAGAGGACCCTGAACATCCTTATTCCCAGTGGATGTGTTGAGGCACATAACCTGATTGCTGAGTATCGAAGATGTCATCGGGAATCGATGCCCTTCCGTACCTTCTGTCATGAAGTGGGCCACGGATTAGGATTTGATACTGACTTCTTCAAGGTGAGAGCAGAAGAAGTCGAGCACTTCGGTATGGAGAATGTTTCGGGAGAGGATAGGCTTATGCCGGCTCTGGGTTATAGAGTCCGGATTGGTCAGACCGAAATTGGATACACGGGCGACACTCGTATGTGCGACGCGGCAAAAGAGATTGTCCGCGATGTTGACCTTGCCATCATCGAGGCCACCCTTGGTGAGGAATCGCCTTCAGAACCCCGTGTGCATCTCACTGAGTCTGAAGCCAAGGAACTCGGAACTCTCGCAAAAGAGTCGTTGTTGATCCATCGAATCCCCAAAGTAGAGGGCTGGACTCAGCGGGAGTGACTGTGTATTGGTCGCATCCGTCCACGTGGAGATAGACATCTCGCTCCTGGACGATCTACTAGCCTACGTTCGTGGTGTCAATTCGGGCCTCTTAGATGCCATCATCCGACATCCGGCAGCAATCAAGACGTACAATCATGCGATACGATTTGAGAACACAACGCAGACAATCCGAAGCTTCTGGGAAAGTATTCTTGAAACCAAACGCAGTCAGAGTCTTGAAACACTCCGGGCTGCAGAGAGCTCGCTTAGTCATCTGAGGCAAAACCGGGATGTGTACGAAGACCTCTTCAGTGAGCTCGAGATGTATCTCCCTGATGGATGTGACCTTGAAACTGTTCTATATGCGATAATTGGCTACGATATCGGAATAGTTTCCGAAGGTTCGGCCATTGTGAATTTTGCACACTCTTGTTTTCAGAAGGATCCACGTGAGATACCGTTCATGGCCATGCACGAGATTCACCATGTTGGATTCACCCGCTATAATCCTATATTCAAAATGGAAGAGGTGAAGACAATCGCTGACCTTCTTGAAGTCATTCGTTATGCCACTCATCTTGAGGGGCTTGCAGTACATGCTCCTCTTGAGAGGCGTATCGAGTCCGGAGTCTTGGGGAACACAGACTATCGAGTACTCCTTGATACATCACTGCGTGAACAGCGGGTGGCGGAATACTCTGCTACGGTCAAGAATCTCGAACAGGAGGGCCAGCGCCCACTTGTTTCCAATGATATGGAGGTACTAGAAGACATGTCTGGTCGAAACCGTCGGCTCTGGTACATTGCAGGGGCTCATATGGCCATGCGTATTGATGAAAAACTCGGGAGAAGGGCTCTGGTTCAGACCATAGTAGACGGCCCTGACGCCTTCTTTGAACTGTATAACACTGTGGCCTAGAAGAAAGGTCGAACTACTGCAAACACACCTATAGCAAGAATCGCGGAAACAGGTACGGTCACAATCCATGAAATAACGATGTTTCTAATCTGGCGCTTCTTGACTGGTTCGCGAGATATCCATCCTACTGCGACAAGTGCCGCAACGAGAACATGGGTGCCACTCAAGGGGAAGCCCAACCAGGTACCAACAAACATCACCGTACTCGTCGCGATGCTCGCTGATAAGGCCGATGTGGGTGAAAGAGTAACAACCTCTGTTGCAAGAGTCTTGAGAACTCGTCGTCCGACTACTGTCAGTCCCAGTGCCATCCCAATCCCTCCAACGAAAAGTGGGACATATCCGATCGGGATGACAAATGGGCCAAGAGCCGTTACACCCTGAAAATCCGGCAATCCAATAAGAGGAGCTACCGCATTGGCAACGTCATTCCCACCTCTGCTCAATGATGTTATGATCAGGAATACAGCCAAACCATAAGCTGCGATTCTCTCCTGTTCCTCTCTCGATGTCAGCCCAGTTGCGCTCTTCTGCAACCTCCTGACTCCAGCGTAGACCAACCCACTGATGATGAAGCCGATTGCAGGTGATATGATCCAGCCCAAGAATATCTGGCTGACAACTACCCAGTCTACCAGATACGATTCGGCGTTGGTCAGGCCCAAGAACGGTCCTATGGCAACCACACCGATCACAGATCCAACAACACTCTGTGTTGTGCTGATTGGCAGCCCGCGAGTGATAGATGCAACAAGAAGCCATGTTGCCATAGAGAGAAGAACAGCAAAGGCCATTGCCAGTGTGAGTGGACTTCCGCTTGCTATGTCTGAGGCGACCCGTTCTGATACGTTGCTTCCAAGCGTAAGCGCACCAACTATGTTGATTGCTCCCCCAATGGCAACCGCGGCATTGATGGTGAAGACTCTTGCACCAACGGCGGGGCTCATGGTTTCGTCGTTACTTCCCACAGCGAATGCAACGAGAAAACCTATGACGAGCAGCAAAGATAGGAGGAAGATGTCCAATGGAGTCTTTCCTCCGACTAAACGTACCTGACAGCAATTGCTCGAATGAGATCCGCGGTCTCCTCTGCTCGGATTGCTACTTCGAGTATTTCTGTTGAGACCAGCTGATAGTACATCGCATCAATCGGTCCGTAGTCATCCGTGCATATCTTCCCGATGAGGTTGAATCTTGCATCTCGTGCCTCTTCTCTGATATCTTCGATTTTCCGTGAGTATCTGATGGACTCCTCAAAGTCAGTGAATATATATTTTATAGCATCCTGCAGCATATCTGTACAATTCCAACACTTCTCAGATATAGTCACAATCTCCTCCGGAGGTTTCTTGTGAAGACCCGCAAGAATGCTTCGAGCTCCTTCTTCTGCTGCATCAATCACATGGTCCATCATGGTGATAAGGTCATACCGTTCCTGTGTTTGTTGAGGAAGATATGCATGCTTAGCGAAGACGCTGTTGATTAGAGAGTCTTTGGTGTCATCCGCTTTTCGTTCTATCTGGATTATTTCATCAGCAATCTCTCTTACCTTCTCCTCATCGCCATCAGCCCAGCACTCGACCTGTGCATGCAATTTTGCACATGCCTTCTGGAGTAGCTTACTGAGACTAAGAAGAAGTTTCTCCGCTTTCTCCTGTAGTTCTTTGTCACCCAACCCAAATATGCGCGAGAAAGTGCCCATGATCATCCGCTTCCAATAATGTCAATGATTATCTGCTCTATATCCTGCTGCCAGATATGACTTGCGTTCGTTCCGATCCTCTTATTCCAAGACAGCTCTGATCCTCATTACCCCTGAGCCAATGTTCTCTTGCTTCTTGATTTTGAATCGAGCAAGAACCCCAGTGTGATCCACATGTGGTCCTCCACAGAGTTCCATACTGAAGTCGCCAACAGAGTAAACGGAGACCTCATCTCCGTAGTTCTCTTTGAAGAAGGCGAGGGCTCCCCTCTCAATCGCCTCATCATATGACATGAATTGCTGTTTCACTTTCAGGTCTCTCTCTATGACATCATTCACCAACTTCTCTACACTCTCAATCTCCTCTGGTGTAAGCTTCCGATTAAAGCTGAAGTCGAATCTCAGTCTCTCCTTTGTGATATTGCTACCCATCTGCTTCACAGTGTTCCCTAGTACTCTGCGAAGAGCCTCCTGTAGAAGGTGCGTGGCCGTATGCAGCTTGGTGATTGCTTCACTGTGGTCAGCAAGCCCTCCTTTGAATTTCCCTTGACTCTCAGCACGAGATACCTCTCTATGATGCTCGAACTCCTCTCTGAACTCATCCATGTCTATCTTGAGGCCACGTTCCTGGGCGATCTCTCTTGTAATCTCAATAGGTAAGCCATAGCTGGTGAACAGCAAGAAAGCATCCTCGCCTGTTATATCTCCGGTATCATCGAGAACTCTTTCAAGTTTTCTTAGTGCTCGTCGCAAGGTTCGCTTGAACTTCTTCTCCTCTCGTCTTAGGTTCTCCATAACGAACTCGCGATTTCGTTCAACCTCTTCGTAGATATCTTTGTACACATCAATGACCATCTGTGCTATATCTTCCATGAACCCCTGTCCTAGTTCTAGTCGGTCTGCGCTCAATATCGCCCTTCGGAGCAATCGACGAACGACATAGCCGTGTTCAGTGTTTGAAGGCGCTATCCTTCTATCATCGGCCATTATCATGGTCGCGGCTTTCACATGGTCTGCTACAACACGGACCTCATGTTCATCCGATTCATCCAGCTCTCTCTGAGAGAGATCTTTGATCTTGTCTACTATCGGGGTAAAGTTCTCCAACTCGTATACTGTTGAGACCCCTTGTAGCATAGCCGCGGTTCTCTCCACTCCCATCCCCGTGTCAACGTTCCTCTGTTCTAGTTTCGAATAGGATCCGTCCTGTTCCTTGTTGTATTCCATAAACACATCGTTCCAAATCTCGAAGTAATGGCCACAGTTACACCCGGGCATGCACTTGGGGCCGCACTTTGGCACATCATCAACTTCCATGAACATCTCAGTACACGGCCCACATGGGCCGGTGATGCCTGCTGGACCCCACCAGTTGTCCTTCTTCGGAAGGAAGTATATTCTCTCTTCAGGGACTCCCATCTCTTTCCATATTCTAGCTGATTCCTCATCTCTTGGAGCATCGTCATCACCGGCGAAAAGAGTGACAGACAGTTTCTGAGGGTCAAGACCAAGCCATTCCTCAGAGGTCATGAACTCGAAACTCCATCTGATGGTTTCTTCTTTCCAATAATCCCCCAAGCTCCAGTTTCCCAACATCTCAAAGAAGGTGAGATGACTTGGGTCACCTACTTCTTCTATATCGGTTGTTCTGATACATTTCTGACAGTTTGCAAGCCGTCTTCCCATGGGGTGTTTCTGCCCAAGCAAATAGGGCACAAGGGGATGCATGCCGGCAGTAGTGAAGAGTACCGTCGGATCGTGTTCAGGAATGAGCGATGCTGATGGAATTATGGCATGCTCCTTCTGCTTGAAAAATTCAAGATACTTCTCTCGTAGCTCGTCGATACGCATCCGCCTCACCATGACTCGAAATGTTATAGAATCGCCACCTAAAAGGCGATTTTAACGCTTTCGAAGCATCGAAGTCTTATGATAGAATCAGACCCGCGGGCGTCATCCTATACCTCCTTAGTCGAGAAGTGAGCCACGGAAAGCGGTCCTGCCAGTCAAGGAACCTGTCATTGCTTAATATCTCTGCGTTTCTTTGCTTTGCAAGCCTGACTATGGTCAGATCGTCGTTTGTCCCTCGGGGCGATTCGACCACAGAGATGCCATCTATCATGTTTCTCAGCACTTCAGGTCGATCAATCTTATGAATCAGTGCAGCCGACACCACAATGATTGGTCTGTATCCCGCCTGTTTCAGACTCTGCCTCGCTAGAATCAGGTTATGCACTTTCGGTACACCTGTGCTTGACAAATAGTATGCCACATTGTTTCCGTCCACAATCATAATGGGCCGATGGGTAGGCTTGCTCGTCCCTGTCTGGACAATCCTCCTCCTGCAGTGGCTAACATGGTCGTCAAGACGGTCTCGAGAGAAGAGTCTGTCACAGTAGGGGCATCGAGCTCGTTTGGGCACTACACTTGTCTCCAATGGCACCGTTCGCTTGGAGCGTTTCCCGGCATCATCTGATTACCTTCAAGGGCTGGCACCGCCTGGGTGACCATGAAGAATCTCTCTATCGAACGGGTCTAGGATGCTGAGAGGCCCTCAATTCATTAATGTACCGACCGTGTTCTTCTTCCTTGGCAGGCAAATCCAGCGTTGGCTCTGAAACTGGATGCATAGGTGTGGATGCTCATGATTCTCACATTAAGCAGCGATGTTGCTATCCTGTTGGTCTTGGCCCTACTGACAATCGTATGAGTTGCAGCAGCATTAGGAAAAGACTCTGCAGGCGGACACGTGCCAGATCGGACCAGCATGAGCTCTGCGAGCTTCTCACGTTCCGAGTTCCTGAGATCTCGGTTTCCATCAGTATCCCATGCATCTTCAAACCAAGACAACAACCGATTTCCATCATCTGGTGTACGGTAAACCTCTGCAGATGTTTCCCTCAACGAAAGTTGGTATTACGACATCCCGCCCTTGGATTACAATCTCCGCTACGGCATCTCGTACGAGATTTGAATAGTCATCATCGAGGGGCCTGCCATAGCCTAGGGGTACTGTCACCGCTGTTATAGATTCCTTCTGGATTTTGTTTCTTATGTGGCTGTGGCCCGATATAGAGAGTATCGGGCGCTCATCGCTCAGTAGTATCTCACCAGTCTTAATCGAACCCATATAGGCTGAGAAGAAGTCCCAAGGCATCTTATTCTTGTAGACTGTCAGTTCCTTGAAGGGCAGGTGATGAGAAACATAGACAACTCTTGTGACCTCCTCAGGCAAGATGCTGAGGTCGTATTCCAACTTCCGGTTGAAGAGGTCTGTAGCCTCTTTGTCTGAGAATTCCCAGTCTATATTGAACATGTCGTACCAGAAAGCACCTCGATACTCTTTCTTCTCATACTGCTCTTCTGGGATATCCAAATCGGTGCGTCTGAAGGTATAGTCTGACCAGCCAATGCTCCCAACAAATGCAAGGGTTCCTTCAACATGTGATTTGTCAGGAAGGTGTATGAATTCGTTGTTTCTGCAGATGTTGCCCACCAGATACGAGTATTTCCTTAGCGAGCTCAGCCCCGCCTCACTCTCAAACCAGATGTCATGATTGCCCGCAACATATAGACAGGGTATATCTTCAATATGCAATTCGGCGAGAGTTTCTGATAGTACCGCACTATGATCACTTATGTCCCCCGCAATTATGAAGATATCAGGTGCAATCTCCTCTACACGACGTCTAATCTCCCGAATGAGGGGTGCATCACTCCCGTCAGGACGTACGTGTATGTCAGAGATTGCTGCTATTCTCATCTTGCTTCGAGGTCCTCCTTTTCGTATAACCCACTATCCACCGACTTACCTAAGACTTGATAACATAATCCATGTCACTGTTCTCAAGACCTTTTGGGTGAAGACTTTGTGCACGAACCGAATAAAGGCTGAACAGGCGAAGTATGTCGATTTGTCTGACACAAAGACGATCACGAATCAGGCAGATATCAAAGATACCTATGCACTGTACTTGGATGACGAATCTCACTCTTTCGATGGTACAGCTGACCAGCTTGTGTTTCCCTCTACCGAGGCTGAGATATCAACAATACTTCATAATGCAACTAAGAAACGGACGCAAGTCACAATACAGGGCGGGCGAACAGGGCTTACAGGAGGGGCTGTCCCAATGGGGGGAATGGCTCTGAATCTTGAGAAGCTCAATCGAATGCTGTACGTGAACTACTATCCGGATGAGGACATGTACACGGTCGCCGCCGAGACCGGAGTTCTGCTGGAGGACTTGGTCGACTTCATTCAGAAGAAGAACCTGGATATGCTTAAGGACAAAGGGACAGCTGAGCAGGAGTCAGCTCTTGAGCGCTTCCTATCAGAGCAGTCCAAATACACCTTTCCTGTTGACCCAACGGAAACTAGCGCTTGGCTTGGAGGGGTTGTGGCCTGCAATGCCTCTGGTGCCCGAACGTTTCGGTACGGTGCCACACGTGATTGGGTGAAGCGCATTCGTGTAGTATTGGCTAACGGGGATATTCTGGACATTACTCGGGGCGAGGTACTGTCTGAGGGAGGTATCTTCCAGATTGAGCTCTCAGACGGTGAGATGATTCAATTGCCCATCCCGACATACGAGATGCCGAACACCAAGAATGCAGCTGGTCTCTATGCAAAACAGGAGATGGATTTGATTGACCTCTTCATAGGCTGCGAGGGTATTCTTGGTGTCATTACTGTGGTCGAATTGGGGCTGATTCCTCTTCCCGAGAATCTCATGACAGTCATGGCATTCTTTCCCAGCGAAGAAGACGCTGTCGATTTCGTCTATGAAGTCAGAGCTCCCGATACTCCCGTTCCTATGGACTTCTTGGAGTATTTCGGCCCGAACGCTCTCAACATGATCAGAGAGAAGGCATCCAGCGCTGGTCTGACCGTACCTGCAATGACTGATGACACTCAAGCGATTGTATTCTTTGAGTTCTCCTACACTGAAGATAAGATGGAGGAGAAGGTGCTAGGCCTTGAGGAGATTCTGAATAGACATAACTCATCATCCGAGTCGAGCTGGGCTGGTCTTGATTATACCGAACTCGAAAAGATGAAGACTGTTCGACACTTTGTTCCAGAAACAATCAACGGATTGATTGCGCAACGCAAGCAAGAGTATCCCGAAATACACAAGATAGGCACTGACATGGCTGTTCCCGACCCAGCTCTCAGGGGCTACCTTGAGTTCTGCAGAACCACGCTGGAATCACAGAATATGGAGCATGTGATTTTTGGACACATAGGCGACAACCATCTTCACATGAACATGATTCCTCGTAACTCGGAGGAGGTTCAACAGGGCATGGACAACTATATGCTGTTTGCACAACGCGCAGTAGAACTCGGAGGCACTGTAGCAGCTGAGCATGGGATTGGGAAACTCAAACGCCGATTTCTCAAGGTTCTCTACGGTGATGAAGGCATAGCCGAGATTCAGACTGTGAAGAGGGCACTGGATTCCTTTTGGTTGCTAAACCGGGAGAACATGGTGCCGGTCCCTCCTGAGTTCCAGTGATTCTCAGGAATGCCCACCACCTGCGATCGGAGGTTCTCAGGTGTTAGAGGCGGCAATTTCCTCGATTTGTCGTATTTTGGAGCAGAGCTCTGGTTCTTCTTCGCAGAGTCTATTCATATCTCTGATTCCGACCTCTGACCAGTAGGTTCTGATGGCATCATCCAAAGTCTTGCCATCGTGTGCGTTGCATATCTGTATTGCTTCTTCCAACTCTCTGACGATAGTGCTGACTGACTTCTTTTTCAGTCTGACTCTGGCCCAGAAGTCACATTTCTTACCTCTGCAGGGGCCTTTGACCAAGACACAGTATGACAAATGGACCAAACTCTCTGCTTGACCTACGGTTCCCAGTCTGCAGTTTCTTAAGGCTTGTCTTATGACCCGTCAATTGATTATCGAATGTTGATCTTAAGGCGCGTCATCTTTTTCTGTGCATTAGTTCTCCGCATGTCAGGCAAGGAGGCAGCACCAACTTGGATCTAAGAACACGTGATTCCCTCACAACACAGGAACGAGAAGACGCACTCAACGATCTCCTGAAGCACGGCTTCTTCACCCAGATTCGTCTGACACTGACAGAGGGAGTCCTTCTGGTTTCTTTCGCTCTACTTCTCGGAGCCTCCAATGTGGTCATTGGAATCCTTGCTGCTATTCCCTCTCTTGCGCAGTTACTGCAGATTCCCTCTGTCTTCCTCGTAGAGAAATATCACGAGAGGAAGAAGATCAACTTGATAACGACCTCCCTGAATCGTGTTGCGTTGTTGCTGATGGCATTGATTCCGTTCATTGCAGAATCGGCTGCTGGCCTCCTCCTTCTCATCATATCTGTGTTCCTCCAAGCCACGTTTGTGGCCATTGGATCACCAGGTTGGAACTCGTGGTTAAGGGACTTGGTTCCACAGGATCGTCTTGGTTCGTATTTCTCGAGGCGACTCTCAATCTCTACAGCAGTGGGAGTCCCAGTTTCTCTTCTGGCTGGAGTGCTTGTGGACTATTGGGCACTACAGAACACATCGGCTCCCCTAGTTGGTTATTCCGTTCTCTTCTCAGTGGCCATCCTAAGCGGAGTCTTAGCCATATACTACATCTTCAAAATACCAGAGCCCAGACTGTACACTCCTGACTCCAGACGCTCTTTTCGCGAGTCCATCACTCAGCCATTTCAAGATGAGAACTTCGGGAACCTGATGCGTTTCTCGTTTGTCTGGACTCTCTCGACAGCACTTGCTGCTCCATTCTTCTCTGTGTATTTACTCTCCCACTTGGGCTTGAGTGTTCCCTCTGCAATCTTCTTTACAGTCTTGACACAGACTGCTAGCATCGGATTCTTCAGGCTCTGGGGCCGGCTCTCTGACAGATACAGCAACAAGTCGGTTCTCCAGGTTACCGTCCCCATGTACATGACTGGAGTTCTACTCTGGACCTTCACAACACTCCCGGGATATCATATATTCACAATTCCTCTTCTACTGGTTATCCATACCTTGACTGGAATATCCTCTGCAGGTGTAGTCCTCACCTCGGGTAATATCGGACTCAAGTTGGCACCCCGTGGTGAGTCCACGTCGTATCTTGCGGCGAGGGGAATCGTGATTGCAATCGCAGGATCCATTGCTCCCTTTGCTGGGGGAATACTTGCAGACTTCTTCTCACTACGTCAGCTGTCATTCACTGTGATTTGGACAGCACCTGAGGGAGTCCTGCAATTCTTCACCTTCCATCTGAGTGGGTTAGATTTCGTCTTTGTGGTTTCCGTCGTTGTTGGTGTTTACGCTCTTCATAGACTCGCGTTGGTGAAGGAAACTGGTGAGGTAGATGAGCATATCGTGTTGGACGCGATACTGGAGGAGACCCGTCGTAGCGTCAAGACATTGTCAACGGTAGATGGCCTCCGCCAGACATTCCAGCTACCGATACGTCAGAGAAGAGAGGACCGGAAGAAACGCAAGGCCAGATTCGAATAAAAAAGAGGGATGGGAACACAATATGAATACGCATTCCCATCCAAAGAGTTTCTCGCTCTATGGCACATTCAGGCTTTCGGACGTCTGAACATTGTCGTCTGGGACATAGGTGTATCCACTCTTGACAAGGTTAGTCACCGTCGATGTGTACGTGCCCTTCTGACTGGAACTCGCCTCATAGACGAACGTGACACTTCCGTCGGCTCCCGTATTTGCATTGCCCGTTGCGGTTCCGCCACCCGGTAATTCCATCTCAAGGTATACAGTCACGCCTTCCAAAGCATTTCCGCTTCCGTCATGTACCGTTACCTTTGTGAAGACATCGTAACCAATGACGAACCACCACCATCTCACTGTTTGATACCACATATCGATAGATGCAACATGTATCGAGTTCTCGCCATAAGTGGTTGCTGAGGCGGGGTCAGACTTCTGCCCCTCGTTGCCCGAGGTGTCCACAGCTGAAACTTCGTAGGTGTAGGTTGTTTGCGAGGACAGGCCACTGTCTGTGTAGTAGCTGTTGATCGTTTCTGCGATTTTGACACCATCGCGGTATACGTTGTAATGGCTGAGATCCTCTTCGGTATTTGCATTCCAGCTAAGGTCTATCCCTGTTTGCGAGATGGCATTAGCCGAGAGACCAGTCACCTTATCGGGCGGGGTTGTATCGGGTGGTTCAGGATCGGTTGTTGCTGACGCTGAATCCGACTTCTCTCCCTCATTGCCTGAGGTGTCCAGAGCTGATACCTCGTATGTGTAAGTTGTTTCGGGTGAGAGACCCGTATCGCTGAGGTATGTATTCGTAGTCTCTGCAATCTTTGCACCATCGCGATAGACGTTGTAGTGGCTGAGGTCTTCCTCGGTATTTGCATCCCAGCTAAGGTCTATCTGAGAATGGGAAGCTGTAGTGGCCGTTAGGCCCGTGACTTTTGCAGGTGGTGTGGTGTCAGGTGGCGTACCCTCACCTGCCTCATCGACAGCTGCCTTAGCATTAACGAGGCCATAGCCATAGTACTGATCCCATCCTTGCTCTCCAAGGTCAACTGAGGTTGTATGCAAGATGTTCCTTATCTCGGGTGCAGTCAAGTCTGGGTTCGCTTCACGAACGAGGGCTACAGCACCAGCCACCATCGGGCAGGCCATCGATGTACCGCTCATGGTATCGTAGTTCTTGCTATATCCGCCATACCACCAACTGTTCATTGTGACAGTGTATGTGGGCATAGTTGAGTATATGTCAACACCTGGCGCCACAACTTCCTGTTCAGGTCCGTAGTTACTGAAGCTGGCTAGCTGATAATTCTTGTCGATGGCTCCCACAGCAATGGCATTCTCGTATTTTGCAGGATAGGAAATAGTCCCCTTTCCGTCATTCCCCGAGGCTGCAACAACAACTATGTTGGCATCATATGCACGATTGATGGCAGCGTTGAAGGCACTGTCGTAGCTACCTCCACCGAGGCTCATCGAGATGACATGCATGCTATTATCCACCGACCAATCAATCCCCGCGATTATATCGCTGGTATAACCTGAACCCTGATCGTTCAAAACTCGTACAGCGTAAATCGATGCCATTGGAGCAACACCAATGACTCCCAAGTCGTTGTCTGCAGCCGCAACAATCCCAGCGCAATGGGTGCCATGACCGTGCCCATCCTTGGGATCATTGTCATTGTCCACGAAGTCATAACCTCCTGCGTAATTGATTTCGAGGTCCGGGTGGGTATAATCAATGCCTGTGTCGAGAATGGCGACTTTTACTCCTGCACCGGCAATATTACCCGGGATGACATCTGTGGCACCCTGGGCACCGCCCCAGACTACCTCGGCGTCGATAGCGTCGACTCCCCAGTCAAGGGTGTCCTGAAACAGACTCATCTCTTCGTCGAGGGCAATGGCATCGACAAACCACATCGACTCGAGTGATTTATAGAGCCAGAGAGGCATCCTTGCTGCTATCCCGTTTAGAGCACTATATCGATGGGTGATATCTGCATCGCGCAGGTTCACATCGACACCAGGCTTGAACAGGATGACTGCATCTACTATCTTCTGTTCACCAATAGTACCAGCAAGTGCGATATTTGCACTTGAAAAAAGAAGCAGTGGTACTAGAATGGCTGAGAAGAGCATTATCTTCTTTTGACTTCTCATCACAATCACCGCTAGTCCCTCTCTCTCCAGAAGGGACTCCGCAGGGGAAAACTGATCCCCTGATAGCACGCACGTATAACAAGCAAATATATAAATGATTCTGGAAAAACAGTGTGCACGACTTCCCAAAACGAATAAATGCCTTCCTTGCTTCCATGCAGAGGAGAGATATAGGCCATGAGAACCATAAGCTGCAATATCCGGTGGGATTCAAGAAGAACGGCTGCAGTCATGGCAGTACTCTTCTCCGTGTTTCTGGTGATGGCGACCACTCCCGTTGCTCACGCTGCGTCGTCCGACTCTACAGACTACACAGCAGAAATCAAGGTGACAATTGAAGACGCATGCTATCTGGACCTGGATCAGGATCTCCTTGAGAACGATGTCCTTGTAATCGTGAGGTTCGATCTCGCTGACTTCCCATACTACGAGTTCGCCTATGTGATTACTCTTCAACTACCTTCAGGCAACCAGTATTCATATCTGGTCTATGTACTCGCATGGGTTCACACTGTCCGTCTCCACAACGTGTTCTTTGATCATGCAACGGAGAGCGGCGATTATACAGTCTTCGTGGACGCTTTGATGGTCTACCCCGCTATTGCCGAGGACTCGGTAGAGTATGTCTTTGACCCACCTGGAGGAAGTGAAGGCGGAAAACCGGCCTTTGGAGTCTATTGATATGAGAACCGGCGGTGCGATTGCGTTGACCGGTTCTCTTGATTATATGACGTTTGTATCAAGAAGGCGTGACTGAATATGGTGGCTTGGAGTAGCTATGGTCTAGACCTCAAGGACTATCTCATTTTTCTCAGCCACGAGAGAGACCCATCTCTAAGTAACACCGCCATTAGCAGGGAGGTGAGTGAGAGAGTACCCATCTCCTCGGAGTCTGTCAGGATTCGTATCCAGAGGATGAAAGATTCAGGTTTCTTGCGACCCGATCGTACGATAAAGGATCCCATTTTTGGAAATAGAACCCAGACAGAAGTGGAAGCCGTCTACAGACCTCACCGATTGGGCCTTCTGCGTCAGCATGTGCTATTTGTGGATGTTCTTGGGCGTTCATCTCTCGACAATCTCAAGACCCTCTGTGACGTCCATCCCTACACGCATTTCCGTACAATAGGCTACAGCAGTGGAGCCACTCTCTATGCCCAGTTCGACATACCTCCAGCTGCTACCGAGCTGATGGCCAAGATGTATGCGGAGCTCAAGGAACGTAATCTGTTCCGTGTATTCCAACTCTACGAAACACAATCATTGGCAGAGCACGAAGCGGACTTTGACAAATGGAGTCTTGTTGAGAACAAATGGGCTGTAGAATATGGTACAAAGTCAGGAAGAGGCAGCCACCTGAGTCGCATTGAGAGCCTCTGGAGGAGATTTCAAGACACATATGATGGTCGCCCTCTTGAACCATCCCGACCTGAGATGGCATTCTGTTTCGATGAAATAGACCTAGCTCTCTTGAGAGAACTCACTATCAACGGAAAACCGGATATCAAGCCGCTGGGTCCAGTCTACAATCGGGATCCAACTACAGTTTCAAGGAGGCTCAAGCGACTTAGAGAGAGTGTGGCACCAGATGACATGCTCTACTATGACAGGTCAGTCTTCGACTTGACCTATCCTCAACTCATGACCGGGCAGTTCAAAGAGGATGACGAACTCGATGCCGACAGTCTGTATTGGTTCTTACAGTCTGGAGGTATACCCTTCGAGTCGAAGGCCAGCATAGAGGAGAAACGCTTTGTTCTTTTCATCACGGCCCCTCCCTCAGTGGCCCCTGAAGTATCGGAGTTCATATGGGAACACACTCGTAATCTAGATGTGTTTCAGCTACAGCTTGATTCATCATTCACCTACTTCTTCTATCACAAGAACTATCTCGGTGATGGTGAGTGGAGAGCAGACGAAGAATACCTGCTCGATGAGCCCCTTGGAGAGGTATTCTAACCAGTCTCCATATGGCGTTTTTCGTTCAACTCTCCTGTGAAAACGCTTTAGTAGAAGTTCTATCATACAATAGGGCGGTGGGTTGCTTGCAGGGAATCACGGTAAGTATACCACACCCAATGTATTGATGCCTTGCTGGCTCCCACCTCTTGTCTTCTCCATTCCCAGGTATAGTATGCTTAAGATTGGACCGTTCACTGTATGCTGGGCAGACTTGGACACCAGAGAGTTGTACCTCCGGGTAACAGCACTGGGTGGTTTCTGTCGTGGTCAGCGATAGTGTGTGAGTGACTAGCTCTCAGTCATGGACTGGAGGGTATAGACTCCTGCGCTGAACTGTCCAGATTTGTCCACGTTTTCGGTAGCTGTTAGTATACCCATATCGAAAAACAGTTCTCTATTCGTGTTCAAGAGCTATCTGGTGATTACTCAGCATGAAGACCCGAATTGGACTTGTGACAGTACTGGCCAATGATGTGGAAGAAGTGGCGAGTTTCTACTCGTCGGTCCTCGGTTTCGAGAAGAACTACATCACCGAGGATTATGTGGAATTCGAGAGTGAGGGCGTCAGATTTGCCATCTGTGCTCGTTCCACCTTGCACGGGCTCAGTAATCATGAGTCGTATAGGAGGGAACGAGGGGGTCAATCTTTTGAGCATGCATTTCCTCTGCCCAGTTCTGAGGCTGTTGATGAGGGCTATCATGAGATAATCCAAGCTGGAGCCACTCCCATTCGGGAGCCACACGATACACCGTGGATGCGACGTACTGCAATGTTTGCAGATCCAGAGGGCAATATCCACGAATTATATGGCCCAAGAACTGCTGAATGAATTTCTACGCGGCATAAGAGCAGAGGAGATGTCCCCTCTTTCTCATGCACTGCTAAGTTTCCGTCTATATAGAACGATGACAACTATCACCGACGCGACTCCAATCACACCCGTAACGATGAGAGGATCAATATCCGATGGTGGGAGAGGCGTTGTTTCTGTTTCTTCGCCGCCAACAGTAGTAAACTCGTAATACTTGTGATTCCATACACCGTCTGAACCCTGGGCGTAGACATCAAGAGTATGAAGCCCGTTGCTGTCGGGGAAAGTCCCGAGCACTGTGCTGTTTTCCCCACCGTCCCACGAGAAGTATTTCTCTTGCGGGATTTCACTAAACAGAATCAAGGGGGACTCATCGGGCCGCCCATTGGATGTATTGAAGTGCCTTCGCAGAGCAATCTCGATATGGCCTTGATATGGAAGCGCATAGTCCGCTGCCACTTCTTCATCTACATTGATGACCTCTAACTCAACAGATACAGACGAGAGATTCCAGCGTGTGTAATGGTTGAAGTCACCGCCCCAAGGAGTATGATAGAGTTTCGGCCCTGCCCCTGCTGAAGTAACGTATACAACTCCGTTCACCGTCACCCTCTGGAAGACATGATCATGTCCTGCCAGAAAGACGGTGACGTTCTGTTCTTCAAACAAGTTCTGGAGTCGGTTCCACTCTGTCTGATTCCTGTCCAGAGAGCTACGTATCGCGCTGACTGGAAACATCGGTTGATGAACCATTACAAACTTGATGTCCTTATCAGTGCTCTCGAGGTCATTCACTAGCCAGTCGTACTGTGCCCCTCCTATTCTACCTTGGAACTCGGGCATTTCACTGTCAAGAAGCGTGAAGTGAACACCTGCATAATCGAATGAGAAATAGGTGGAATCTCCACCGTATTGCTGGAAGGCGTCTAGGAAACCATCTGCGTACCGTTCGCCTGACATCGTATCATGATTCCCAATCACTCCGTAGATTGGAGCATAATGGCCTATCTTGTCGGTGACATTGAGGTAGTTTCCCCAGCAAATGGCGTTGTATTCCTCGTCTGTGTCTGACAGATCGTGGACATAGTCGCCCAGGATTATGACAAGATGGGGCTCCTCATTGCGTACCATTGTAATAATATCTTTGAAGACCTCGGACTGCTCTGGTTCGATTCCTGGGATGGGCTGGGGATCACCCAGCGCTATGAGCTTGAACGGCTCGCCATCCTCAGGTTCGGTCTTGAAATAATACACCTCACTGCTTGTACCATCTGAAACAGCCTGGTAGTATACGGTAGTACCGGCAGTCAGACCACCAATCCAGATTCGGTGTTCTGTACTAAGCGTTGAGTTCTCTACCGTTAAATCCAAGCTATCGGAAGTACTTCCATACTTCACGGTGGCATCTGTTTCAGTGTTCGTCTTCCAGTAGATCATAGCTGCGGTCTTGTTTACCATGTGAACCGTTGGCCCCCTGGGAAACACGGGGTCTGCCGCCATAGTCTGCGATTCGAATTGAACATCAGGGGGAACAGTACTCCATTGGGTGAGGGGCACTCCAGCTAGAGGTAACACAAGTAATGAGAAGACAACCAGGAAAGAGAATCTTCGAGACATTTCACTCGCCATTTTCTTTGTTCACCCTCTTGCTACTTAAGGCCTAGCGTATGCAACTAGTTTGGTTCTGCTGTCGATATATCAGCCAGCTTAACGGTGCTGACCCCAATCTTGACTGGATGGCTGCATGCTGTGGAAGAGTTGCCTGGTGTTGTCCTCTATAGAATGGAGTGGAATCCTAGGCCCACTCCATCGGTCACAACCTAGGTTCCTTCGGCGTAGGCCTTAGCGTAGGCCTCCTGTTCGGGTGTCCATTCATCGATTTCGATGCCCATGGTTTCGAGCTTGTCGCGTGCTGTCTTCTTGTCGAGCTCATCGGGGAACTCATAGACTGCTGGTTCTAGGTTCTTACCATGTTTCGTAAGCCAGAGCATCGCGTTCAATTGACCAGCGAAGGACAGGTCCATCACCTCACTGGGATGTCCTTCAGCTGCCACCAGATTAACCAGTCTGCCCTCACCCAACAGATAGAGCCTGCGCCCATCTTTGATTGTGTACTGATCCAGGGCAGGACGAACTCGTTTCTTATCCGTAGCAATCCTGTCCAGATCAGGTTCATTGATCTCCACATTATAGTGGCCCGCATTGCCCATGATGGCACCATCTTTCATCATCTTCATGTGACGTCCCACAATCACATCTCTCATACCGGTAGCCGTCAGGAACAGGTCTCCCTTAGGAGCAGCCTCGTCCATCTTCATGACCTGGAAACCGTCCATTCGCGCCTGGAGCCCTCGAACAGGGTCGACCTCTGTCACGATCACGTTTGCACCGAGGCCTCTTGCCCGCTCTGCCATTCCTCTGCCACAGAAACCATAGCCCGCGATGACTACCGTCTTTCCAGCAATTAGAATTGCCGAGGCCCTCATCACACCGTCGAAGACACTCTGTCCAGTTCCGTATACATTATCAAACAGGTGCTTTGTATCAGCGTCATTCACCGCCATGATTGGATACTTCAGCGCGCCATCTTCAGCCATTGCCCGTATTCTGATGACACCTGTTGTAGTCTCTTCAGATCCTCCATAGAGGTTTGGAATCAGTTCCTGGTGTTTGTTATGCAATGTGAATATCAGGTCTGCACCATCGTCGATGGTCAGGTTTGGTTCCTGCTTGAGTGTCTGTTCTATACACCAGTAGTACTCCTCATTGTTCAGTCCGTGCCATGCGAAGATCGGGACGTCATTTGCTGCGAGCGCTGCCGCGACCTTATCATTTGTTGATAGTGGGTTGCAGCCTGACCAAGCAACTTCTGCTCCTGCTTCTCTAAGAGTTTCGACGAGCACTGCCGTTTCCTTGGTCACGTGGAGACAACCGGAGATCTTCATTCCCTTCAGTGGTTTTTCCTTGGAATATCTCTCCCTCAGATGCATCAATACAGGCATGTGTTTCTCTGCGTATTCTATTAGACCCCTGCCTTCTTCGGCAAGTTCTATGTCTTTCACCTTATAATCTGTCAAGTGATTCTACCCACCTGTTTCTTTCAGTAGGACTTATTTGAATCCTCCATATGTTCTAGTAATGATAATACATCTCTGTGGCATGATACGATGCAATCCATAACAGACGCCGAACAGGAGTTATTGTGGGCCTTGGTTCGTGACTCTCGGGCTGATATCAAAGACATCGCTTTGACTACTGGGAAGGGCCGTAATTGGATAGCACGAAGAATGAAGCGGCTTGTTCGAAGAGGTATCATCCGTGCGTATACTACGATTCTCAACCCTGCTCTTGTCTATGCAGAGCGCAATACTATGGTACTCATCAAGTCTAATCCTCGAGAGTTGAATGTCAGCAGAGCATTACTTGAGATTCCTGGTCTTGAATCACTTGACGGTGTGTCCGGCGACTACTCTCTTCTTGCCTTGTTCAGGTTCAGAAAGGGGCAGTCCTTTGAGCATTTCCTGAACAAGATCGATCGTATCATAGCGGCCTCTGATAGCAAGATGTATCAGCTAGTGCAGGTTCTCACGACATACAAATCAAGCGGATTTGTGATAGAGGAGCGAAACACGACACGAACCCTCATGTCTTCGGAGCATGAGCTGATTCAGGTGATTCGCCGCCAATGGCCGTCTGAAGATTGTCTGTTACCTCTCTCTCAGAAAGAGATAGGAGCGAGAATGCAGAAGCCGATAACTCAGCCAGCAGTGTCGAAGGCTATTGGGCGCCTTCAGGAACAGGGAGTCCTTGTCGGTTACTCCCTCGATCTACATTTTGCTTATCTGGGACTACCAATCAAGTTCTTTCTGGAAGTCAAGGTTCGGCCAGGAAAGATTCGGGAGGCTGCTCACTTCATGAAAGACATGGATGCCGTATGGGACCTCCATAGAACAAGCGAGCCATACAGCCTGTTTGCAACCGTCCGTTCGTCAGATATCCCACAATACAATCTCTTCTTGCGAGACCTCTATGAGAACCAAGACATCCTCGATACTCGTTCACAGATCTCTCTTGAGGAATGGTTCGTCCCCCCTCAGAGAGCGTTCACTGCAGACTAGACAAATCTGGCCACTGGGGTTCCATTCTTCGGGAAGTAGCGCTGTAATCAACTCTGTGAGGCCTTGCTTCCTATCAAGATGCCCTCGAAAAAGTGCCAGGATCAATTGCTCATTGTATATTGGACAAGCTTGGACACCAGAGATTTGTCCCCCTAGGTAACGGCATTGGGTGGTCTTCGTCGTGGTCAGCGATGCCGCGTGAGTGACCAGTTCTCAGTCAATGGCTGGAGGACACTGACTCTTACGCGGAAATGTACAACTCTGTCTACGTTTTCGGTAGCTGTTGATATACCCTGGAAATCGGATATGGACAATTTCATACCAGTTGGAAGGTCCCAGCAACAATCAGTGCAATGAGAAATGCATTGAACACAATTGCATGCACTCGGCTCCCAGATGTTCTCCCCATCCAAATTGTATAGAGCGTGTTCACGCCGATAAGGAGTGCAAACGGTAGCATGATCAGTGCTATGAACATGATGAATCCGAGTTGTATCCCTGCAAGAAACGGGCCATAGATGAGTCCGAGGACAACCAAGAGTCCCACCATTCGCAGAGCAAGCAGGCTCAAGGATGACCAGATGAATTGCCTTATTGAAGCTGGTCTGGACCGGATATCTCCGATGCTGTTTAACCAGAGGTCCTCAGCGCAGAAAAGGCATAACAGCGGTAGTGTCAGGAGAACCGTGTACAGTAGCCTGACTTGACCGATGATTCTGCCCACGTTGACACCTATCATCGATTCAAGACCAAAGATAGCTGAGCCGAACCAAGACCAGAATAAGCACCAAAACGCCAATACAGCCGCACTCAGAGTTCCCACAAGTATTTCCTTAGTTGTAGGCACCAGTGCGTCTTGCAGGGATATATCCTTGCCCAGTAGAAATCGACTCACCAGCCACACAATGAAAAACATGAGGAGGGCATAGATTACAATTGACGTTCCAAATGAAACTGGGACGAGTCTTACACCTGCAAACTCAACTCCGAGTCCTACAAGAAGAGATAACAAGAGCACTCCTCCCCCCAATAATCCCAGCACAACACTATATGTGAGTCTATGCTCTTTCTGAGCCACCCGATAGTTGCTTTGACGCGGAACAAATCCCATCTTTGAAGATAGAATGGAGTTTGTCAGCAAGAAGAGCGGAAATACTGTGAGCAGAAGTGATGCAGACACAAGAGCATTTCCCAGTTCTCGATAACCGTAGACATGTTGGATTGGTTCCAGTGTTGTGTTGACTCTGTAGTTGCCCTGTAGCGATCGGACCAACCAATCAACGGAAGCTCCAACCAAGACAGAATCGCTCACCTCGAAGAGATGGTTCGTTGCACTGAGAACCAACTTCCTTGCTGAACCGTCCATAAAACTGCCATATGTGACATTGCTCTCGACTTCTTCAAAGCCCGTGGCGTTTCTCAGAGTCTGAAAGGCCAGCTCCACAGGCACTAACTCATCATAAATTCCCGAGGCTATCAGGAGATTCTCAGGACTTGTCGTATTGACCACCGGTCCAGTCGAGTCAAAGCCCTGCCCCATTCCGCCACCTATGATTACCGTGCTCGTCGGTCTGGTTGGTGCTCTTTGTAGATATAGAGCAATACCAGCTCCTAATGAGTGGCCTAGCACCCCATAGTGAGTTGAATTCACATCAGGAAACGTTGTCTGTACATATTCAACTGCAGCATAGACATCATCAATGACTTCGTCAAACGTATCAAATCCAAACCTCTCGCTAGAAACGCCGTGACCAGCCAAGTCTACCGATACCACAGTGAAGTTACGCCTTGCCAGCTCGATGTTATATGGTGACATCACGTCTCTCGACCCAGATATCCCGTGAATGGTGACCACGCAGGGATAGGCACTGCCATATTGTGACTGACGTGGCTGGTAGACCGAGAAATATACCGCTCTTCCATTGCCCCTCTCAATGGCATAGTCCTCAACAGTCAGCTCACCAATTCCTCGCTCTGTTGACCAACTCAAGTAAAGTGATGAGAGCATAACTACTACTAAGATGAAAAGCATAAGTTTGGCTTTCGACTCGGACATAGACCATCTACCTACAAACCAGTGAGATAATCAGTCAATCAACCATGTTCGTGATATATCTTGAGGATTTCTTTGTAGTGACTACACATTCCTTCTCAAAACTATTAAGCAAGAAGGACGATTCGCGCGGAGGTGCATTCAATGACACTTCACAGATTCGAAACCAAGTTTCCGAAAATCGATTCAGAGGCGTACGTATCAGAACGTGCCTCAATTATAGGCGATGTAGAGATTGGTCCTGAGAGCAGCATATGGGAGTTTGCTGTCTTGAGGGCCGATATGAACAAGATCTGTATAGGGAAGGGCACATCAATTCAAGACAATGCCACGGTTCACACCGAGTTCACCCACCCCACTCATATTGGTGACTATGTCACTGCTGGTCACAACTGCGTCATCCACGGCTGTGATATAGGCGACCGCTGTGTCATTGGCATAAGCTCTGTTGTTCTTACAGGCGCGAAGATAGGTGATGATTCCGTGATCGGAGCGGGCGCCGTGGTCACAGAGAATTCCGAGATACCGCCCAACTCCCTTGTTCTCGGTATCCCCGGAAAGGTGATTCGAGAAGTTCCAAAGGATCTCAAGGATGCCTTCATGATGGGTGCCAAATCGTACATCGAGCTGGCTCGGGTCTATCGTGAGCAGTCCGACTGAGAAGGACTGTGGTCTGGTACAAGTGAAGCCTTAATACACAGGTGAACGGTTGTCATCAGGAGGTCAGAGCGTTGGATGAAGTCTCGATTGTTCTTGCCGGTGCTGCCGGACAGGGGATAGAAACTGTTGCGGATTTTATGGCCACGGTCCTGAAGAATACTGGCTACCATGTATTCGCAACACGTGAGTTCATGTCCCGCATCCGTGGCGGAACGAACTCACTGCAAATCCGTGTTTCTGACCAGAGACGGACGGCCTATTGCAGACGAACTGACATTATGGTCCCGCTCAATGATACTGCGATAGACCACCTTGCGAAATACTCCCGCTTGGACGATAGCACACTTGTAATCGGCGAAGATGAGATTGTAAGTACCCGTGCCGAAACACATCCGGAAAAGACTGTCAAAATCCCTTTCACAGAGATTGCGAAGGATGTGGGAAGCAAAATTTACTCGAATACTGTTGCAGCTGGCGCAATCTTGGCCCTCTTCGACGTTCAAGATAGAGTAGTGAATGAGTATCTAACCCAACGTTTCGGCTCCAAAGGTGAGAATGTCGTAGATCAGAACCAAGAGGCATATGCCCGAGGTGTGGAAGAAGGGAAAAAGATTCCATCAGACTCACTTGACATCGACATAGAGCCCCAAGCCGATATTGCCAATGAGATGCTCATTAGCGGTACAGACGCTGTCGCGATGGGTGCGATTGCCGGGGGTTGTCACTTTATTTCCTCATATCCAATGTCCCCCTCGACTGGGGTGCTGGTATTTCTCTCACAACAGGCGAAGGAGTTTGGCATCATAGTGGATCAAGCAGAGGACGAGATTTCTGCAATGAACAAAGGTCTTGGTGCTTGGTATGCTGGAGCAAGAGCGATGGTTACCACCTCTGGTGGTGGATTCGCACTCATGTCTGAGGGCCTCAGCCTGGCGGGTATAACAGAAACTCCAATGGTGATACATCTTTCGCAGAGGCCCGGGCCTGCAACAGGCCTGCCCACCAGAACCGAGCAGGGTGACTTGCTGCATGTGATTCGGACTGCACACGGGGACTTCCCGCGGATTGTTCTCACCCCCGGCACGCTCAGAGATGGTTTCTATCTGACCCAGAAGGCCTTCAATCTGGCTGACAAGTACCAAGTACCGGTATTTGTATTGACAGATCAGTATTTTGTGGATTCGTCATCGAATACCCCCGTCTTCGATCTGAGTGGCGTCAAAGTGGAGAAGCATATTGTGAAGACCAAGACCGGATACCAACGGTACAGGCTCACTGAGAATGGAATCTCACCTCGGGGAATACCGGGGCATGGCGAAGGTCTTGTCTGTGTGGACAGTGACGAACATGATGAAGATGGTCATATAACAGAGGATCTGCATGTCCGGGTGGAAATGGTTCAAAGAAGAGTCATGAAGAAGATGCGTGCAATCCGTGAGGATTTCATCATGCCCGAGCTGGTTGGGCCAGAGGACTACTCGACACTGGTTATCACGTGGGGTTCGAACTACCATGTGGTACGAGAAGTCATTGAGAAGATGGATGATAGCGGGCTTTCCATGCTTCATTTCAAACAGACATACCCGCTTTCAGAGGACGTTCTAGAGCATCTTGAACAGGCTGATCGTGTTGTGGCTATCGAAAACAATGCCACAGGGCAGTTCACTAAGGTCCTGCAGGACGAGCTGGGATTCACCATCTCGTCTGATGATAAGTTGTTGAAGTACAATGGATTACCCTTCGCCGCGGAAGAGATAGAGGAGTTCCTGAGCAATTATGGAAGGTAGGTGTCAGATTTGAAACCAGAAGACTTCGAGATGATGGATGACGTGGACTACGACATTGCTTGGTGTCCGGGTTGCGGGAACTTCAGGATACGAAAGGTCCTAATGCAAGCCCTTGCCGAACTGGAATTAACATCTCAAGAAATAGTCATGACATCAGGAATAGGGCAGGCAGCAAAGATACCCCATTATATCCGTGTGAATTTGTTCAACGGCCTTCATGGTCGATCATTGCCTCCTGCTCTGGCCATCAAGGCGGCAAATCCAGAGCTGACGGTCATCGCGGAGAGTGGTGATGGATGTATGTATGGGGAGGGAGGCAACCACTTCCTTCATACCATGCTCCGCAATCCTGACATAACGGTTCTTGTGCACAACAACATGGTCTATGGCCTCACGAAAGGCCAAGCTTCTCCCACCAGCAGAGAGGACTTCGAAACCCCAGTACAGACTGCTGACCGCGGCGGGGTGACTAACACGCCATTCAACCCAATCGCTCTCGCTATCTCCATGGGAGCAACCTTTGTTGCACGTGCCTTCATCGGTGATGAAGACGAGTCCAAGGAACTCATGAAGAAGGCAATCCGTCACAAGGGCCTTGCTTTTCTAGACATCTTCCAACCCTGTGTTACCTACAACAAGCTCAACACCTTTGGTTGGTTCAGGAAGAACACCTATTACTTAGACGAGAACCACAACCCAGGTGATAGGGCTGCTGCTTTCGAGAAGGCACTTGAGACTGATAAGCTCCCTCTCGGTGTGTTCTATTCGGAATCGGGACAACCGACTTTCGAGCAGCATTCGACGGTGTATCAAGATGACAAACGTCCGCTCTTCCAACGTGATGTTGACTTTGATCGGTTGAGGAGTCTTCTCAAGTCCAAGGTCTAAGGCTGAGATTCTTCCAATCCCAGAAAATGAATACTTGTCAACCCTTTAATATGATAAATCATAGTTAAGTCTGGATTGGCCATGAGCAAACAGCACGAACACCACAAGAAGATGGTCGCAGACTTCCAAAGAAGATTCGTCATATCGTCGATATTGACGATACCCATCCTCGTTCTATCACCAACGATTCAACAGTGGCTCGGGATAGAATTCCTTGCCTTCACCGGTTCGCTGTACGTTGTACTCTTGCTATCTACGGTTGTGTACTTCTACGGTGGATATCCGTTTCTCTCAGGGATGAAGGACGAACTCGAGTCCAGAAAGCCTGGGATGATGACGCTGATTGCCGTGGCGATCACCGTAGCTTATGTCTACAGTGGTGCTGTTGTTCTTGGATTCGAAGGAAGTGTCTTCTTCTGGGAGTTGGTTACGCTTGTTGATATCATGTTGGCAGGCCACTGGATTGAGATGAGGTCGGTCATGGGGGCCTCCAAGGCACTTGAGGAACTTGTGAAACTTCTTCCAGCAACCGCCCATGTGGTCCAATCTGATGGTTCGATTGAGGAAATACCTGTTGATGAACTGGAGACCGGACAGGAGGTCGTGGTGAAACCGGGTGAGAAGATTCCCTCTGATGGTGAGATAACAGACGGGGCGACCTCCATCAATGAGGCAATGATTACTGGCGAGTCTAAACCGGTTGAGAAAGTCGTTGGGGATGAGGTGATTGGTGGGTCTATAAACGGAGAGAGCACCATTCGAGTTGAGATACAGAAGGTGGGAGAGGATACGTACCTGTCCCAGGTGGTCAAGATTGTCAGCGAGGCACAGGAGAGCAAATCAAAGACACAGGATCTCGCAAATCGGGCAGCCTTCATTCTAACGATCATAGCCCTGGTTTCTGGAAGCATAACTCTCTCGACTTGGTACGGCCTGGGTTTCGGTCTTCAGTTCGGTATTGAGCGGGCGGTGACGGTCATGGTGATTACGTGTCCTCATGCTCTGGGGCTTGCAATCCCCCTAGTTGTGGCCATGTCTACCTCCATATCAGCAAAGAATGGGTTGCTCGTTCGCAACCGGGCGGCATTTGAGCGCGCACGAGACCTTGATGCTGTTATCTTCGACAAGACAGGAACTCTAACAGAAGGGAAATTCTCTGTCACAGATGTCCTTACCACGTCAGGCACCAAGTCTGAGGAACTTCTCCGGCTCGCGGCTTCCATCGAGAATCTGTCCGAACACCCCATTGCTCAGGGAGTTGTTAGAGGGGCTCGTGAACGCGCCATTGACCTAGAAGAGGCACATGATTTCACTGCAATCCCCGGCAAGGGGGCAGTGGGCTACGTGGGTGACTTGGAGGTCAAGGTGGTCAGTCCCGGGTACCTGCGCGAAGAGGGAATAGAGACCGACTTTGTTCCGACCGAAGAATTCGATGTACGCGGCAAGACGGTAGTCCATGTTTTGATTGATGGAGAACCCAAGGGTGTCCTGGCCCTTGCCGATGTGATCCGCGATGAGTCACGAGATGCGATTGCTAAGCTGAAAAGCATGGGAATCCAGTGCATGATGCTAACAGGCGATAACCAAGGTGTTGCAGAATGGGTGGCCGAGGAGCTCGAACTTGATGATTATTTCGCCGAAGTACTACCTGATGAGAAGGCCGCAAAGGTCGAGGAGGTTCAAAATAGGGGGAATCTGACTGCAATGGTCGGAGACGGTGTGAATGATGCTCCCGCTCTTGCAACGGCTGACCTTGGAATCGCTATTGGAGCAGGTACAGATGTTGCAATTGAAACCGCAGACATCGTACTTGTAAGGAACAATCCGCTAGACGTATCAGTCATACTCACTCTGTCTCAGACCACCTATAACAAGATGCTCCAGAATCTGGTCTGGGCAACAGGATACAATACCTTTGCAATACCCTTGGCCGCGGGGGTTCTCTATTGGGCCAACATCCTGCTGAGCCCTGCTGCAGGGGCAATACTGATGTCCCTGAGTACAGTGATTGTCGCAATCAATGCTCGACTACTCTCTCTGGACCGAGAAGCAGAATCCATATGACAATGATAGTATGATTTCAGGATTTGGGTCGTCTGGTAGGAGATTCTCACTCGATAATCTCGGGTTCAGCTTCTTCTCCAGCTTCGAATCCGTATTCTAGGGCCTGTAAGTTGGTCTTCACAAAGCGTGGCCAGCGATCCTCGATCTGGCGCTTGAGACCCTCAACCGAGAGAGCACCCGTGATAGCCGTAAATGCACCCAGCATCACGACGTTCGTTGCGAGTTTGTTGCCGACTTTCTCGTCTGCAATTCTCGTGGCGGGAATCTTGTAGATCTGAACCCCCTTAGGTATGTCGCCCTCGATATCGACAAGGTCTTGGTCTATAATGAGAATTCCATTCTCCTTGAGACCGCCGATATAAGAAAGAAATGCAGCTCGACTCATGGCAATAAAGACATCGGGATTCTGTACCTTGGGATAGTCAATCTCCTCATCGCCCATGACAACCTCACTCTTTGATGCACCGCCTCGTGCCTCTGGGCCATAAGACTGAGTTTGTACTACATATTTGTCATCGTGTAGCGATGCGGTTTCTCCCATGACGACCGCCATGGTCACAATTCCTTGGCCTCCAAACCCTCCAATTCGGATTTCGTATCTATCCATCAGATCACCCCTCAATCTTGCCCCGCATCCGACTAATCACGTCTGTGTATTCTGGCTTATCAATATCCACGAACTCACCACAGACGATTCTGGTGTCATAGTCGAGTTCTGCCTCGTGGGCTGGCAAGCCATTCTGTATCTCTGCGACTTCGAGCAAGTGTTTGTGCATGGTAACGCCATCGCCGAGGCGATTGCTCCTGCCAAAGGCCGTTGGGCAAGCTCCGATGATCTCGATGAAGGAGAAACCTTCCTTCTCGATCCCTCTCTGGATGGAACGTGCGGCTCTTCTTGCCTGAACGGCTGTCCAACGAGCAACAAAAGATGCTCCAGAACTCGCTGCAAGTTTTACGAGATTGAATGGGTGTTCGTAGTTTCCAATCGGGGGTGGACTTGTCTGTGAGTACCTCTCGTGCTCAGTGGTTGGGCCGAACTGCCCTCCGGTCATGCCATAATTGAAGTTGTTGACACATACCACTGTCATATCGATATTCCGTCTACATGCGTGGATTAGATGGTTTCCGCCGATTGCAGCAATGTCTCCGTCACCGCTTATGACTATCACTTCAAGGTCTGGATTTGCAATCTTCACACCTTCAGCAAATGCAATGGCTCTACCATGAGTGGTATGGAAGGTTCCAGTCTTGAAATAGCCAGAGGTTCGCCCAGTGCAACCAATACCTGATACTATGACAACTTTGCTGAAATCTATCTCCAACTTGTCGATTGCACGTGCGACCATGTTGGTCACAATACCTACGGAACATCCGGGGCAGTATATCCAAGGAAGTCGGTCTTCTCGGATATACTTGGCCATTGGATGGCTTAGTGTTTTCTGAGTGGTTGTCATTGGGAATCAATCTCCTTGATTTTCTGAGTTATCTCTTCTGGCAACTGAGGCATCCCCGCGGGTTTTCTCATGAGCGTGATGGGCGTCGGTGCTGCAGCTGCTCTCACCATGTGGTATATCTGGCCCATGTTCTGTTCGGCCACAATAATGTGTTCGACTTCAGTGCCAAGCCGTGCCACTGCCTCCTCCGGAAATGGCCAGACTGTCTTGAGTCTGAGCAGCCCGGCCTTGATACCCTCTTCTCGTGCCATGGCAATAGCTCTTCTAGCACTCCGTGATGGTGTGCCATAGGCTATGACTGCAATCTCTGCATCATCAAGCTGATACCTCTCAAGATCAATGATGTCGTCAGCATTCTTGAGAATCTTATCATTCAGTCTAGTAATTAGATCGATTTGTATGTCTTCCTTGTCACTTGGATAACCGCGCTCATCGTGAGTGAGTCCTGTGGCGTAGAACTGATACTTGGAACCTAGTAACGCCATTGGTGGAACGAGGTCATCATCCGCCTTAAATGGGAGGTACTCGCTCGGATTTCCTGTTGGCTGTTTCCTGTTGACTATCTTGATGTCCTTCTGGTCAGGAATGACTAGTTTCTCACGCATGTGTCCCACGGTTTCATCTGCAAGAACAAAGACGGGTGTTCTATACTTCTCGGCAAGATTGAATGCCTGAACAGTCTGATCAAACATCTCTTGGACTGAGGCGGGGGTGAGTCCGATTATCTGATAGTCTCCATGACTTCCCCACTTTGCCTGCATGATATCTCCCTGCTGACCCCTTGTGGGTTGTCCTGTACTCGGTCCTCCACGCATGATATTGATAAGAACGAGCGGCGTTTCTGTCATGACCGCCAGACCGATGGCTTCCAACATGAGGCTGACTCCCGGTCCGGATGTTGCCGTCATAGATTTCGTCCCTGTCCATGACGCACCAATCACACTGGTGATTGATGCAATCTCATCCTCATACTGAACATATGCCCCCCCAAGCTCCGGCATACGACGTGACATCCACTCTGCAATCTCAGTAGCAGGAGTGATTGGATATCCACCAAAATACCTACATCCAGCACTGAGCGCACCTTCAGCTGCAGCAATATCTCCCATTGTGAACATAACTCTCTCGGGCACTGGCCTCATTCCTCCTTAGACCCTTCCTCTTCATCCTTCTCAAATTCCGGGATGAGAGTATTTTCTTCCAGCTTCCCTTCTTCGTATGCCTCACGTGCCTCATTGCTATCAGATAGGAAGATGGCCATATCCGGACAGATTCTCTCACAGAACTCGCAGTTCACGCATGCCTCGATATCACATGCTGTAACGGGATGGTACCCCTTGCGATTGTACTTCTCCATGTCAAAGCAAAGGACATTCTTTGGGCAGAACTCCACACAGAGTCCACACTCTTTGCATTGTTCTTGAAGAATAACGAGAACCTTCTCTCGTCTTCTCGGTGGTTTCGGTGTTATCGGCTTGCGAGCACTTGACATATGATGTTACTCCGTGGCCACTGCGGTCACCTTGTACCGCATAGGAGTTGTTCTGTGAAGCAACCAACAATACTGCCGGTCTACACACGAGTGGGCTGAATTCTCAGCTATTTAGGCGTTACTTTAAGGGACCTCCGAAATCTATGCAACGACCAAAGCTTAAGAGCAACCGAGTTCAGAACAGGGCTGACGAAACTGGAGAGGTAAGTCTTGCCCAAGAAAGCCGAGCTCTCGGAAGAAGAACTTTCCAAGTCTCTTAAGGGCAAGACCCTTCGTGTGTACTGGTATATGTTACGTCATACCGCACCTATGACCGCCAGAGAGATACAGCGCGGCGCACGTCTGTCCAGCCCGTCATTGTCCATGCACCATCTGGAGAAGCTCAAGGGCTGTGGTTTGGTAGACAAGAATGTTCATGGTCAGTACAGCATCCGACGTGATGTTCGCGTTGGTGTGTTGAACCTGTTTATTGGAAAGGGACGGCTCATGGTGCCACGGTTCCTGTTCTATGCAACATTCTATAGTTCCATTCTCGCTGCACTATCTACGACAATGATTCTACTGGGAGCCCTTTCCGACTGGTTCTCATTGGCCTTGCTGTTGCTGCTTTCTTCAGTCTGTGTTGTATTATGGTATGAAGCTTTCAGAATATGGAGGGAACAGCCATTTCCAGAGGAAGAGGAGTAGGTTCTAAGATTAGAACTATGTATACACCTGACAAGATACAGCTGTCTGAAAGATACCGTGCTAATAACATGAGGGATGCCATGATGAGCCAGAGAGATGCTATCTACCTCCTTGTCTTCATTGTCCTGCTCTTCTCCGCTAAAGGGGCAATTCTAGAAGACATGCCATCCTCAATCTTGACTGCCTTTGATGAATCAGCTTCATATAGCCTGAGTGCGGAAACTCCCACCGCACAGGTCTTTTACTACTCGCGCTGGAACACAACGCCAACGCCTCTTAAGAGCGGAAGTCATATAGCAGGAGACAACATCATCATCTTGGTCGAGTGGAGCCATCCAGACCAGGTCAATGAATCGATAATTGAGGTCAATGCCACGGTCGTTCCACAGGTGATCTCAAATCGGACTACCTCTCATATTGTGTCCATCAATACTCGGGCTCTCGGCAACAACTTCACCTGCCTTGTAAATGCGTCAGCACTCCTCACTAATGGCACTGTCATCACAGAATTGGTGCCGAATGTCTTTTTGGGCAACTTCTTTGCCCCCCATGTCGAGATATTGTCTCCAGAACCGGGTGACATATGGACCGGAATCAATAACATCACTTGGTTCGGCTATGACAACAACACCGATGAAGTCCTGAGGTATGAGGTTTTGATTTCTCAAGATGGTGGCACCACTTTCCAACTCCTCGCCTCAGGTCTCAACCGTACTTGGTTCGAATGGAATAGCACCGGCTTCACCCGTCATGGAAACTATTCGGTCGAAGTACGGGCAACCGATGGCATCTATACGACTTCTGCAGTGATGGATGGTACGTTCACAGCGGGGAGTATTATCCCAACGCTTACTACAACAACCACAACAACTACAATCACATCAACAACAGTGGTTCCTCCCCTAGACACAACAGCTGCTTTCTTGGCTGCGATGGTTGCTACAAGTGCCATCATGGCACTAATCGTCTACTTTGCTGCTAAGAGGTGGCTCTGAACTAGGTCAGAAGCCGATCAAGAAGGCTCTCCGTGCTGACAACATGCTTGTGAAGTCCCAGTGACTGTGGATCCATACCCATTGCCAGACCCAACAGCTGCGTGTAATAAAACACTGGTATCTTGTATCTCTGTTCTCCAAGCTCCTTGTTCAGTTGTGCCTGTGAAACCTCAAACTGCAGATGACAGAAAGAGCAGACATTGACTATTGCATCGACCCCTGCCTCTATCATATTGTCAAGCTTCTCCTTGGCAATGTCTACACTGACTGGGACATTGCTTCCTCGTACGCCTCCACCTGCACCACAACACATGAACTTGTCTTTATACGGAATACTCTTTGCCCCCGTGACATCGACAAGTTCATCCAGAAACGTGTGTCGCTGTGTCTTCTCCCATGGTCTGTTATTACTAGGTTTCAGAAGATGACATCCATAGTGAACTGCTACTTTGAGTCCCTCCAATGGGCGTACAATATGTTCCTTGATTTCTTCAAGTCCAATCTCATGGATGACCTCGATGATGTGCTTCGCATCTACTTCGGCCTTGAATGGGATTCCTAGTCCATGGAAATACCCCTTCACTTCTTTCAGCCGTTCGGGATCTTCTCTGAGTTCGGCCAAGGTCTCCTTGAAAGTACCGTAGCAACCATTACATCCGGTTATCAGATCGTTGCCTGCTTTCTCAGCAAGTGCAAGGTTTCGGGAAGCCAGTGCCAACCAAGTTGGCTCATCAAATGAACGTATGACTCCTGGAGCAGGACAGCAGCTGGCACCCTCAAGTTCCTCTAGCTCGATACCAATTCTCGGCAATACCTCTCTGATACTCTTTTCTACATTCGGGAATCGGTTCGGCATCACGCATCCCAAGAAGAACGAATACTTCCTTGTTTCAGTCATTCTTTCTCTCCTCCCTCTTTCTCTTGAATGAGCTTATCAAAGCCAGTTCTCTTCATGATCTCCTTGACATCTTCCAGCGCATCCTCATGAGCATGAACCGTGGGTGGTATTTCTGGGATTTCCAATTCCTTTCGCATCTCTTGGTTTGCCTCATCTAAAGGCACAGCATGGCCTGTCTGGAGCAGCTTCTTTGACACCTTTCTATGTTGAGGAAGCATGAAACCCTCCTCAACAGCCATGTTCCTCATGATGACAATCGCATCGGTCACCTTGATCTGCCTTGGGCATCGTTCAAGACAGGTGAGACACGTCGCGCATAACCACAAGTCTGGAGAGCTCAACACCTCTTCTTTCAACCCCAGCAGTGCCTTTCTCATGAGCTCTCTGGTTCTGAATGCAGTCCGTCGACCACTCGGACATACACTTGAGCATGTTCCACACTGAATACACGTTCTGATGCGGTCCGCTCCTGCTTGAACAATCTTTTCGACGAAGTCTGGGTCAATGGAATCGTTCTCTATCGTTTCTCTTGAGATGGAGTCATTCATGGGGAGTCCTCAAAGCTACGGCTGTATAACGACAGCTGGCAGGATTCGAAGGATATAAGGATTCAGTCACTGGCGGCGTGCTTCTGTTTTCAATCTGTAAGATAATCTGCAGCTGAGAGCAGTCCGCGATTGCCTATTCGCACATTCTTCAGTCCCACCTCTTCTGCAATACTCTTGGCTTGCTCGGCATGCTCTTGACTGGTTCTTGGCAGGTCTCTCATCCAGTGGTGGGGCTGGAATCCTAAGAGCGCAGTGGGGATGGCATCGTCACAACTAACTATGAATTCACAGATCTTCTTCAGTTCTCTAGTTCCCACGTAGCCAGGTATCAATAGGATGCTGGCAACTAGACTCTCACCATCGCGATTCAGTCCTCTTTCAGCCAAGATCCTGAAGTTTCGAAGAGTAGTGGTATTTGAGATGCCCGTCAGAGCGGTGTATACCTCCTCAGTAACAGCCTTCAAGTCAAACTTGATAGTGCCCCCATAGTTCTCCACGGTATCTGCAATGGGGTGAAGCCATTTTCGAGAGATATTTCCGTTTGTTTCATAGCAGATGGCAACTCTTCTGTCTTCATTGGCTATACGTGATGCCTTGATCGAGTGTTCAGCATTGCAGGACGGGTCCCCTCCGAAATAGCAGATACATGCTGTAGTTTCGTTCACCATGGAGGCCAACTGCTCAGGAGTCATCAGCGGATGCCCATCTCGCATCATGTCTCTGTAGCTCGAGTTCTGACAGAACAGGCAGTCGGAGTTGCAGGAGCCATAGAACACTGCGAGATTATGTCTTCTCTTTCCGTTGGGCGCACAATGCTGTTCTCTGACAGGACAGACCCAGTCTGCGACACAGTTCGTTGGGAGCGGATCACGATACCAAGATACGATTGCTGAGTCCTGATATATCTCGACGATGGATTCCTCTCTCGCAGTACGTAGTCCACAGAACCCGGTCTCGCCATCCCTGAGTCTGCAGTGGTTTCCGCATTCCGTACATACAGTATTCCCGTCTGACGGGACTACTGACACAAGCCCCATCTTCTTTCTTTGAGCTTCATGCGATAGCAAGGCTATTTGCAGCCGTGCGGGATTTTCGATGAGGCATTCTCCGCAATAGCCCACGGTCCTGGAGGCAACATGCCTTTCTTCGGAGTGATTCGGGCAGTTCATCAAGACGAAGATATCCATCTTACTCGGATGAATCTTTGGAATCCTCTGGCATCTTCTCGGTCATGAAGGGCCTCACTCGATACTGCCTTAGACAAATGGATTTAAGGCCGCATTCAACGCTATGACGAGAAGTCGGTGGACAAACTTGACCAGTGCTGAGGAAAAGGCCCCCATTGTTCTTGATGAGCCCGACACTGAGTTCGTCGAGATGATCAAAAGGACCGGCGGGCCCAACATCCAGAGTTGCTATCAATGTGGGACCTGCAGCGGCAGCTGTCCTGCTGGTGCTAGAACCAATTACCTTGTGAGAGGCATCATCCGGAAGGCCTTACTTGGCCTGAAGGAGGACTGTATCTCTGCTCCGGAGCTATGGTATTGCACCACCTGCTACACCTGTACAGACCGGTGCCCTCAGGATGTCAAGCCTACAGATGTCATCAAGGCAATCCGCAACATTGCTGTTCAGGAGGGCTATATGCTGGAGCCTCATCAGAAAGTTGCTCAGAAGGTACTTGAGGCTGGACATGCAGTCCCTCTTGACAAGGAGTCTTGGCAGAAACTACGAGAGAAGGTGGGACTCGAACCCATACCCCCCAATGCCAGTAGATTTCCCGAGGCCATCGCGGATGTTGTCAAGATTGCGAAGAAGACCCATTTCGACAAACTCGTTGAAGAAAAAGAGAAGGATGAGGAGTGATTTGATTTGCCCAAGAGACCTGCTTTCTATCATTTCCTAGGATGCATCATTCCGCACAGATACCCCAGCATTGAGAAGGCAACCAGACTGGTCTTCGAAGACCTTGATATGGACCTTCTGGACATGGAAGGTGCGACTTGTTGCCCGGCACCCGGCGTATTCGGATCTTTTGATCGGATAACTTGGGCAACCATTGCTGCACGAAATCTCACTATTGCAGAGGAAACAGGTGACCCGATTACAACTGGATGTAACGGTTGTTTTGCAAGCCTCTGGGATGCCAATCACGAATTGAAGCACGATGAAAAACTGCGTGAGGCTGTGAATGCAGGCCTGAGAGAAATCGGTCGTGAGTTCAAGGGTTCTATCGAAGTCACTCACTATGTGGATGCGCTCTATGACACCGCAGGGCTTGAAAAGATCCGCAAACATGTCGAACGACCTATGACGGGCGTGAGAATGGCTTTGCACCCGGGGTGCCATTGGATGCGGCCAAAGCTGCTGAAACAGAAGGACGACTCTGAACGTCCCCACATTTTCCGGGAGCTCTGCGAAACCACCGGTGCAGAATATGTTCCCTACAAGGACGAACTGATGTGTTGCGGTGCCGGAGGGGCAGTTCGGACAGCAGATATTGCTGTGGCTTTGGACTTCACCAAGC
The DNA here is from genome assembly GCA_964558645.1 of uncultured archaeon. Lineage (GTDB taxonomy): Archaea > Asgardarchaeota > Thorarchaeia > Thorarchaeales > Thorarchaeaceae > TEKIR-12S. The sequence goes on along the minus strand of CAZLEV010000013.1, from coordinate 49,609 downwards.
AGAAGTTTGACAGCATTATCGAGGCAGGAGGGGCCGATATGATTGTGACACCCTGCCCGTTCTGTGAGTTACAGCTTGATCTTGGACAGGTGGAGATACAGAAACACTTCGATGCCGAGTATGTCTTCGACGTACTTCATGTCACCGAGTTGCTTGCACTTGCATTCGGCCATGATCCTGATGAGTTCGGTCTGGATACGCACCTTCAATACATGCAGAGAAAGAGTCAACCCAACTGGGAAGTCCTTGGGCTCAAGGCCTAGAAGACCTATTTCCTCGCTAGCCATCCCACGATAGATCTTGGCTTCACTCAGGCGTTCTTTTGGAAAGAAGTTTAAGGCGCGTCGTAACTCAGCCTGTAGCGAGGTTAGATTGAATGCGCCGTTGCCATATCTTGGTGAGTCTTATCTTTCTCTTGGTATTGATTTCTGTTCCGCGTGCAAGGGCTCAATTTGGAGCCAGACTTGATCCGAACGAAACCCGAAGCCTTGAACATCTATGGGGGAACGAAAGAGGATACTATTTTGCAAATCTCACTGCAGGGAGTTGGACTGTGGTTGTCAAGAGTGTCGCTTTCTGGGGAATGACTTTCGACATCACCGTATCAGATGCAAACACTGCGGTGGTGCTTGCAGAAACTGAAGGTCCCAGCAAGACAACTGCTTCTCTACAGTTCACACTTGAAGAAGATACGGTTGTCAACATCTTGGTCGATGAGGAAGCCGGTAAGGCTGGCTATTTCGATATTGGTGTCTACGATGATTTCAGTGCTCTGTATGCTACTTATGGTGTCTGGTTGATCATCGCTCCCGTGCTTCTTGTTGGCTTGTTGGTCGCTATTGTATACGGGGTGAAATCCAGGGGTCGTCGTTCTGTTGATCAAGGCATGCAAGTTGAGGCTCCTGCGTTTGTAATTCCCAAGAGCTATCGTCAGAAGCCCGAGACTGCTGACATTCGAACAGTTCGTCTCCCGGCCAAGTGCCCCTCGTGTGGTGCATCGCTTTCGCAGGAGGACATCGACTGGACCGGACCACTTGAGGCGAAGTGCAACTATTGTGGTAGTGTAGTAAGGGCACGCCTCGAAAAGATCTGAAATCTAATGTACAACCAAGTGCAGTTCAAACGAACACTTGGCAGTGCTCAGACGCTCGATGCAACCAGATAGAAGATAGAAGAACTGTACTCTCACGTGGGTTGCTTGGGTGGAGGGACCACGATCTCCATGTTGGCCAGCTCTTCGTATGTATCAACATCGTTCTTAGAATATGAGTGATTTCTAGAAATATATGCACGGGTGTACAATCTTGTAGCCTTCATCTGCGTCCCATCCATGTATTGCCCCCGTAATATTAATGCTCATCGGTGAATGGACACTGGTGAGACATCAAGGATGCATTTCGCGCCAATCGGCTCGTAGTACGTTGCCGGCTCGTTAACGTCACACAACTAAGCTTTTATCATCGGTTTCAGACCAACGCGATGACGCCAACGGAGTGAACACGGTAATGGCAGGAAAGCCAATCGTAATCATCGGTGCAGGAATCGCAGGCATCCGCGCATCCCTAGACCTTGCAGATATGGGTGTCAAAGTATTCTTGGTGGAGCGTGAACCGTCCATAGGAGGCCATATGGCTCAACTAGACAAGACCTTTCCAACGTTGGACTGTTCCATGTGTATCATGGGACCATGGATGGTTGATGCAAGCCGTCATCCCAACATCGAGATATTGTCCTATTCTGAGGTGATTGAAGTCGCCGGTGTTCAGGGTGACTTCACAGTGAACGTATTGAAGCATACCCGCCGAGTTGACCCGGAGAAGTGTACTGGGTGTGGTGACTGCCAGCGTGTCTGTCCCATTGAAGTTCCAAATGAATACGACATGGGCCTGAAGATGCGCAAGGCGTCGTACATTCCGTTCCCACAGGCAGTACCCAATGTTGCGACCATAGATATCGAGAACTGTATTCAGTGCATGACGTGTGTCAACAGCTGCAGGGCTGAAGCAATCGATTTCTCCATCCCGGACGAAACCATCGAAATCAACGCAGGGGCAATCATCCTTGCAACTGGCTATCATCTTCTTGATCCATCAGAGGTCAAAGAGTATGGTTACGGTCGATACCCCAACGTTGTGACTGCTCTTGAATACGAGAGAATGGTTTCAGCCAGTGGTCCGACCGAAGGTGTTGTCATGCGCCCCTCGGATGGACTTGAACCCCACAGGATTGCCTTTATCCAGTGTGTGGGCAGTCGCGATGTGAATCATTGTGCCTATTGTTCAAAGATATGTTGTACCTATGCTACGAAAGAGGCAATAATCACCAAAGAGCACACGCCAGAGGTACATATCGATCTCCTCTATAATGATATGCGTGCCTTCGGCAAGGGATTTGAGGAGTTTCTTGTACGGGGCGAGAATGAGTACGGAATCAACTACGTGAAGGGTCTTCCCAGTGAGATCATCGAGGACCCGAAGACCCGAGGACTGATTGTACGACATAGCGATGCGAAGGGGCATGAAGTTCTGGATGACCACTATGACCTAGTGGTTCTCTGTCCAGCTATGGTACCAAACGAGAATGCAGAACTGTATGAGACTCTGGGAATAGATGTGGATCAATACGGCTTTGTGCATGGCCCCGATGGCCACATCGAGAGCGTGATGACGACGGTTCCAGGGATATACATGTGTGGCTCCGTTAATCAACCAAAAGATATCCCTGATTCTGTGGCTCAAGGTAGCGCCGCTGCGGCATTAGCGATACAGGACACCGGCCTTCCAGAGCGACGTGAGACCGAGGAGCTGACAGAGGCCGATCTCGACATGATGACGGCTGACCCTCGTGTTGGTGTCTTCGTTTGCTCTTGTGGTATCAATATTGCGGGAACGGTTGATGTTGATGAAGTGAGGAACTATGCAGATAGTCTTCCGGGAGTTGTCTATACCGAGAACCTGCTCTATTCTTGTTCCTCTGACGCTCAAGTGGTGATCAAGGATGCCATCAAAGAACACAATCTCAACCGTGTCGTTGTTGCATCTTGCACACCCCGTACGCATGAGCCGCTGTTTCGCTCAACCATCGAGGAAGCAGGACTAAACAAGTACCTCTTTGAAATGGCCAATATTCGAGAACATTGCTCGTGGATTCATCAGGGCGCAAAGGATGAGGCGACTTCAAAGGCGATGGATCTTGTCAGAATGGCTGTGGCTAAGTCTAGGCTACTGGAGCCGCAGGAAGAGGCCGTCACCGATATCGAACCGAGTGCTCTTGTCATCGGTGCTGGTGTGGCGGGGATGTCTGCTGCGAAGGCAATTGCCGAGAAGGGCTTCAAGGTCTATCTCATTGAGAAGAAGGATAGAGTCGGTGGATATCTGAACAGTCTTGCAACTGTTAACTTCGATTTCAGGTCGACCTCCGATGTTGTTGAGGAGCTTCGAAATGAGATATCTAACATCGAAAACATCGATTTGATGCTCGAATCAGAAGTTGTCGACGCTAAGGGTTCTATTGGTGACTTCGAGGTGGTCATCAAGACCGGCAAGAAGAAGACGGACCTCAAAGTGGGGGTTGTAATCGTTGCAACAGGCGCACAATCATTGGAGGAAGAGGGTCTCTATGGATTCAAGAAGATTCCCGAGGTCATTACTGAGGAAGAATTCAACCGTAGAATCAATGAGGATGGTCTTCCTGTCGATGGGACCTATGCTGTGATTCATTGTGCTGGTTCCCGTGAGGATGAGTCCCTTGAGGGCGCTCGAACCTGGTGTTCAGGGATATGTTGTACTGTCGCTCTCGAACACACACTGGAGCTCTTGGAGAAACGCCCTGAGTCCCGAGTCTTCCATCTCTATCGTGACCTAAGGGTCCACTATGCGGCTGAAGACAAGTACCGGGATGCACGAAAGAGGGGAGTTGTCTTCATCCGATTCGATAAGGATAGCCCTCCTGAAGTGAAGAAGGGTCATTCCACTGCGGTACGTGTTGAGGTGTTGGACCAGATTCTCGGCGCGAAACTCAACTTGGACGTTGATTATGCAATTCTGGCAACCGCAATGGTTCCTTGTGAAACAAACAAGGATCTGGGCGAGATCTTCAAGATTCCCACGAACATGTCGGGATTCTTCATGGAGGCACATCCAAAGCTCAGGCCCGTTGATTTCCAGACTGATGGTGTCTACGTAGCCGGAACTGCAACTGCTCCCAAACCGATTGATGAAGCAATCGCACAGGGTCGAGGTGCGGCCGCTCGTGCTCTCATACCTCTTGTTAGTGGCATAAGGAAGGCTGAGGCGATTGTTTCAGTTGTTGACCCCGAGGTCTGTGTTGGCTGTGGTACTTGCGAGATCAACTGCTCGTACAACGCTATTGAGGTGATCCCGGGCGATGGGGGTCATGACTATGCCATGTCGAATCCTGTACTCTGTCAGGGTTGTGGGAAGTGTGCTGCTGGTTGTCCCGCTGGTGCCATCACGATGAAACACTTCACAGATGACCAGATTCTGGCTCAAATCCGCGCAGCTCTCTCTGACATGCCTGCGAACCAACCACGAATCCTTACAATAGTCTGCAACTGGTGTTCGTACGCCGGGGCCGATAGCGCCGGTGTATCAAGGTTTCAGCAGCCACCTACGGTCCGCGATATCCGTGTGATGTGTACCGGGAGAGTGAGTGTCACCCACATACTGGAGGCTTTTCGACAGGGAGCTGATATGGTCTGGATATCGGGTTGTCACTTCGGCGACTGCCACTACGTTGATGGCAATGTGGCCTTTGAGAGAAGATATGCAATAGCCAAGAAAATAGTTGAAAAGGCTGGCTTAGAACCGGAGCGTCTGCAATTCACACAGATAAGTGCCAGTGAAGGCCCCATTTGGGCGGAGAAGGTCAAAGAACTCTCCGAGCTCGTTGAGAAACTCGGGCCGAGCCCGCTTAGAAAGAGATAGAGATTGGCCAGCCTTCACTGGCCTTTATGCTCCAAGTATTAGTAGATCAATGGAAAAAACCAGAGGTGTCGTTATTTCTTTGGTTTCTTCTTCTTCTCGTCGGTGGTCTTCTTTCCCTTCTTGTCCTTTGCCATTATTAGTGTCACCTCTGTGGCAGTCATGTTGCTCCTGGTAGCGTGCTGCAGTTCCACAATGCCCTGAAGAGATTGTGGACACAGTCTGCTTGGGGCAACGTAACAGAAACACTGCTAATCGTATACGCTGTCGTCCCTCAATTTGCGCACCCAATAATGCTCGATTAATTCGCTATAGCATGCATCTTATTGTACTCTCGGTCTTCAGCAGAATCCTCTCTTGTAGGTTCAGAATCACACTAATCAGCTCTGATATTGACTCAATCAGAGTAATACCATGCCAACCAATCTGTCACCAAGAATAGCCTACTGGGTGGATAACAGTCATCGAATTCTATCTCTGAACCGGACGGTGGGTTCTAGATAGAGAGATTGGCCAGTTCGTGCTGGCCTCCCTCCTCTATATTGTTCTGAGTGATGTGTGAACTTCACATCCGCCGTTACTTCTTCGGCCTCTGCTTCTTCTCGTCGGTGGTCTTCTTTGCCTTGTTATCCTTTGCCATTGTCAGTGTCACCTCTCTGGCAGTCGTGTTGCCCTGATTCGTTTCCAGATCACTCATTCAACTGTTTGAAATCTTGTGACAGGTCGCATCAAAGCAATCTTCTTGAGAAATGCTATTCCTATACACAGTTTCCCCAGGATTACATGGCGCCATTGTATCGCGTTGACTTGCATAAGTCACGGAATCACTGTAGTGTACAAATCCAAGAGAATCATCACGAATCAGAACTGTACGAGTTCAATGTTAGCAACGCAATGGAGCATCGAGAGAATGCCCGCTTGCGGTTTCTGTCCCCTATGCACCAACTGCATCTGCCTCCGACGCTATTGATATAAGCGGAGCAAGAAACGAAACCTGAGTGTCAGCAGACCCAAGAAGTGATATGCATGACAGAAACATGGGGTCAGTTCAAGAGTTTCGAAGGCAAGGAGTTCTCTACTCTAGACAAAGAGTTCACTCAGGAAACGGCGAAGCTACTGGGAGGGCAAGATTTGACCACCTGCTTTCAATGTGCAAAATGCAGTGCTGGGTGTCCAGTAAGCGACAAAGTTAACGTTCAAGTCCATGAGCTCATGAGGATGCTCGTATTTGGACTGAAGGAAGTCCTCGAGACCGATATGGTCTGGCTCTGCACTACCTGCTATACATGCCAAGAGCGTTGTCCTCAGGGAATCGACATCACTGACATCATTTTTGGTCTCAAGAATATGGCATTCAAGAGGGGCATTACTCCTCAGGGGTATGTTGTATCTCGAAAAGGTCTCTATGACACTGGGAAGCTCTATGAACCAACAGATTGGGAACGGGAAGATTTGGGACTCGAAGACGTTCCTGCACTGAATATTGAGGACACTCAGAAGATTTTCGAAGAAACAGGTCTCATGAAACTGCAGGAGGATGAGGAAGAATGACCCAGAGCTATGAAGTTTTCTTGGGGTGTGCAATTCCTAATCGTTTCAATAATTATGAGAGTTCTATGAGAGCCGTTGCTCAAGCCCTTGATATCGAGTTGCTCGACTTTGATGGGGCCTCTTGCTGCGGCACTGTGGTTTTGAAGTCTATTGATGAGCGAAGCTGGTTGGCTCTCTCAGGACGCAACATTGCGCTTGCAGGGAGTCGTGGCCATGACATCGTTACTCCATGCAATGGATGCTTCGGCTCTCTCAGGGATGTTGACCATGTTCTACACAATCACGAAGAACAGACACAACAAGTGAATGTAGCACTTGAGAAACTAGGTTTAAAGTACTCGGGCGATGTGAAGATCAGACACTTCGTAGATGTTCTTTACGACCTCAGGGATCAAATAAGAAACAGCATTGTACACCCCCTTGATGGCCTGAAGATAGCATTTCATCCAGGATGCCACCTGATACGGCCATCGCAAGTGGCTGCGTTTGATGATCCAGAACTACCACGCAAAGTTGACGAATTACTTGAGATTACAGGAGCGAGAAGTGTTCCTTGGGGCCTGAAACTCAGATGTTGCGGTTCTCCCCTGCTCATTTCTAGTGAAGAGGTGGCCACCAGCATACTGAAGGAGAAGATGATGTCTGCAAGAGAAGCTGGTGCGGACTGTGTTGTTACTAACTGCCCTGCCTGTCACACACAGTTTGATGTGCAAGTCCTTGGCATGGAAGATGATAAAGGTGAGTCGCTTGAGCTCCCCGCGCTCTTTGTCACTCAGATTCTCGGTGCTGCTATGGGACTAGACCCAGAACCTCTTGGATTTGAACTCAACCGTGTCTCTCTAGATCCTGTGGCAGAGAAGCTCGGAATATAGCGGCTACTATGCGAGAAGTGAGATATCTAAGCAATGCGAGTCGGATCGCTAGTTCTTGATCTGGCTCTTCCCGTAGAACGTTTCTCCAAGTAGTGTCATTGCTCTCCTGACACAATCTTTCTTTCCGCTCACTTGCAGGTAGCGCTCACCATCCAGAGAAATAAGTACGTTGCAGTGCTCAGCAATCTCGGAGACTACCTCAACAGGAATCCCCTCTGGCAGCTTCATTCTGAAAAAACTGACTTCCTTCTCTCTGGGGAGATCGCTGATAGGCACGGCAGTTTCCGTTTCCGGAAGATCAATTTCCTCTCTCAGTCCCCTTCGTATATCCTCTTCCCATTTCTTGCGATACTCAACGCCAATCTCGGCTTCGGCCCAAGAGAGCAGCATTTCACGAAGTCGGAGTATTTTGCTCTCCATATCAACTCTCAGCTTCTCATCCGCGTTGTCAGAGGCACGAAGGTCTTCTTCTAGCGATCGGAGGTACTCGAGGAGCATCTTGCTATTTCGGAAGTCTGCATATGTCAAATCGGGGATAGCAACTCCTTTCTCTCGCAGGTCGCCCAGCAAGTCATTAAGGACCATCCATGCTGAATACAGTCCGTCGAGTGTAACCATCTACATCCTACTCCCGGAGCATTTCTTCTATCTGATCCAAGAAGCTGTTCTCCCGCCACCATCGCAGATCCCTTGCACCAGTTGGACATATCGCACAGCATGCACCACACCCCTCGCATCGCATCTCATCGGTGACGCTCTTCTTCACTCCCGGGGACACCTCAACCATTGATACAGCATCGTATGGGCAAATCTCAGAATAATGGCAGAGGTCACAGCCGACACAGAGGTCTTGGTCCACTTCTGCAACCAATAGTTCGATCTCTACGGTGCCCATATTCAGGGGTGCAGTGGCTTCGCTGGCCGCTCCTCGTGCTTGATTGATGGAGTCAGTGACATTCTTTGCGTAGGTTACACCGAGGAACACTCCTGGAACCGTAGTCTCTACAGGCCTGAACTTCATGTGCATCTCCGCCAGGAAGCCGTCTTGGCTCCTGTTGATTCCAAGTGCTTTCACAAGCTCGTTCACATCGTGTGGCGCCTCAAGTCCTACAGCAAGAATGACCATGTCCGATCTTATCTCGAAGGTCTCCTGGGAAAGGGTATCATACACGGTGACTATTGCGTCGTCTGAATCTTCGGCTTTCTCCACAGTCACAGGCTTCTCTCTGACCCATCGCAGGTAGGTGACCCCCTTCTGCCGATTCTCTCTCCACATCTCTTCCATACCATTAGCGAAGGGACGGATGTGTTCTTTGTATGCGGAGAAGATCTTGATGTCTGGAAACATCTCGCTAAGCTCGCTTTGCATCGCTATTACAGCAGAGCAGCAGACGCGGGAGCAGTACCGATTGCCCTCTCCAGGACTTTGTCTTGAACCAACACAATGGATGAAGACCGGGTTCTTTGGTGGTTTCTTCAGCTCGCCATTCTTCATCATCTTTTCAAGGTCAAGCGTGGTTATGACATTGTCAAGCTTGCTCCATCCATACTCTCCCTCTTCGGGTTCATATGTATCCGTTCCGACCGTAATCACCATTGTGCCTATGTTGTATGGGTGTCGCTCTCCAGTTTCCACATTCTCAATCATGATCTCGTAGCTTCCATACGCCCCATCACGATCTACTACTTTGGAGTTGAGAAGCACGGTGATCAGATCTTCCTCCTCTACCCTCTCGATAAGGTCGTCCACTATCTCCTGAGCGGACTGCATGTTTGGAAATATCCTGTAAAGCTCGTTCAGTCGTCCGCCTAATCGGTCTGTCTTCTCTACAAGTATCACGTTGAAACCCTTTCTGGCTATATCCAGAGATGCAGTCATCCCCGAGACTCCTCCCCCGACGACCATGACGGTTCTTACAACTTCTACTGACTTCAGGGGTACCTCTTCATTGTTTATCGCCTTGGCAACACCACTTCGAATCATATCCTGAGCCTTTTCTTGTCGCTCATCAGGTGGTGCATTCTTGTTGACCAGTGTGAGTTGCTCGCGGAGCCCGACAGGACCAACCAAGTAATAACCTGACAGACCTGCCCTCTCAAGTGCCCCTCTAAAGGTACCCTCATGTTGGAGGGGTGAACAGGAACCAACTACTACACGGTTCAAGTTATGTTCTTTGATGGCCTCGGTGATAAGTTCCTGCCCTGGGTCGCTACACATGAAGATGTAGTCAGTGCTGTATGCAACATTCGGAAGGTCTTTCGCCCATTCCGCCAGAGCTGGAGAATCAATGACGTCCCCAATGATACCACCACAGTGACAGATGAATACCCCAACACGCGGTTCGTCGCCCACTTCAATCGGGGCGATCTCTTCCTTCTGCTTTGGCTCAGGCAAGGGCAGAATAGAATGCGCCGCCATTGCAGCACCTTTTCCTTCATTAACCGTATCTGTGCCATCCTTGGGTCCATGGATACATCCAGCCATGAATATGCCCGGCCGGCTCGTTTCTAGTGCTGCAGAGTTTGCCTGTTTCTCCTTCACCCAACCAGTGGTTTCATCTAACTCAATGTCAAGCTTCTTCATTAACTCCTCATGGCCATCATTAGGTCTGAAACTACCGTTGAGAACCACCATCGAGATTCCTTCCAGTTCCTGAATCTCGCCTGTATCGGTATCTTCAATCTTGACGAAGAGATCGTTTGTGTCTGGGTCTTCTGATATCTCGGCCACTCTTCCCCGGATGAAATCTATCCCCTGATTGTGTTGCGAGTCCCAGAGGAACTCTTCAAGTGCCTTCCCTGCCGTACGAAGGTCCATGTAGGTATAGATTATCTCGCAGTGATCCTCAGGGTAGTGCATCCTTGTGACCTGGGCAAGCTTGAGGCCAAATGAACAGCAGACTTTGTTACAGTGATCACTGTATCCCTCTATGTTCTCCCGTACATCGCGGCTTCCTACACAGTTGACAAAGAGTATCCTCTCAGGTTCTCGTCCATCGGAGGGTCTTACCATATGGGCATCGGTGGGTCCAGTTGGATGGGTCTGCCTGTCGTACTCCAGGGACGTCACCACATTTGGGAAGACACCATAGCCATATTCACTATAGTCGTGGGGTTTGTACTCTTGGAATCCAGTTGCGACTATAATGGATCCCACATTGAGTTCATACAGCTGGTCCTCATCATCATAATTGATACAGTCCTGAGGACATACACCCGCGCAGGTTCCACACCCGATACAGGCTTCTCTGTCAATTGTTGCCACTAGGGGAATCTGTTGAGGGAAATTCATGTAGATGGCTTTTCTCAGAGATTGCCCGAAGTCATACTCATTTGGCACTTCAACAGGACAGGCCTGAATACAGGTCTGACAACCTGTGCACGTGTCTTCGTTCACATATCGTGCTTTCTTCCTGATTGTGACTGTGAAGTTGCCTGCGTCACCCCTGACATCTTCAATCTCGGAAAGCGCATGGATTGTGATATTGGGGTGCCGCCCCACGAATGAGGTTAACGGCGTCATAACACAGGCTGAGCATTCAAGTGCAGGAAAGATCTTGTAAATCGCAACGTAGTTTCCGCCTATGTTGACAGTTCTCTCAATCAAATGGGCATGGTGGCCTCCGGCTGCCAAGTCGAGAGCCGCACTGATGCCCCCCATACCTGCACCTATGATGAGCACGTCTGTTGGTCTACTCTCCGAATTTGACTTCTTTGCCGGTTTACTGACCATGGGGCCTAATCTCCAACTTGGTGCTATGTCGAGGGGGAGAGCCTAGCGAGCGATATAATACTTGTGTCATGGTCATGGATTAGAAAGCGATTACGAAGTGCTCTCGCTGCTCGTCTGGAGGCCATAGATTGACGATAGATTCTCCATTCAGTCCTAGTTGAGCAGACTTGACACAAGAGTGTCGTCCTCTCAAGGGCCTGGCTGGGTTGAGCTTCATGAGATCTTGTGATGCGCTCGGATGCGAGTTCTGGGACAGAGCACCTAGACGCCTCCCTGAGGCCCCTCCTTGATCAGGCTATAGTCTAGTACATGTCCACCTCTGCTCAAGTTTCATGTAGACGTTGGCCTACCCTCGACTTTATTACCAAATCTACGTCCCCTCAGTTGTCCATTGATACTTGACGAGGTGTTGGGACATTTGAGATATGTCAAGATATCCAAGGCAAACACATACAGGTTCCTTGAGCGTCTGAAATCAAAAGGAACTCTCCACGCTCCGATGAAGATCTCGGAGAGGTTCTATGACTTCTGTGAGGTTAATGACGTCAAGAATGTTGAGTTCCACTACAACCGAACGATACGACCTCCTCGTCGCTTCTTCTACCCTGTCGAGGAAACGATGTTCACCTTTGACACCACAAAGGTAGAACTCTATGAGAATATTCCCGAAGACACGAAGACAATTCTCTTTGGCGTACACTCATGTGATATCGTAGGGCTCCGCATTGTGGACTCTGAGTTCATAGACGAGAATCCCGATCCGTACTACAAGAAGCGGCGCGAGAACGGTATCATAATTGGTCTTTCATGTCTGCCGGATGAGTACTGTTTCTGTAATGTTCGACGTGCCGACCTTGTCGATGCAGGCTTCGACCTGTTCTTCCATGAACTACCTGATGGTTTTCTGGTACGAGTTGGAACTGTAACGGGACACAAACTCATTGATCCCAACATGGAGATGTTTGATGAGGTGACACAAGATGACGTTGACTACCTAAGCGCATTCAGTGAGAAGAGGAGTGCAATGTTTCCTACCCAGGGGAACTGGGACGACCTCAGGTACTTCCTTGAGCTTCGTCATGATCATCCAATGTATGATCGCGAGAGCGAGGAGTGTCTCGGTTGCGGAAATTGTACCCTCACCTGCCCCACTTGTCGGTGCTACGATGTGAAGGATGTACCTAGCATTGATGGAATGACTGGGGAACGGGTGCGAATATGGGATTCTTGTCAGTTTCGATCCCATGGCCTCGTAGCCGGCCCGCATAATTTCAGACCCACCAAGAAATCGCGCTTTGAGAACCGGTATATGTGCAAGAATGCTTACAACAAAGATACGACCACGGCCTATTGCGTGGGATGTGGGCGTTGTACCTATTTCTGTCCTGCAGACATCAATTTCAGAAGAAACCTGATGGAGATAGGCGGCTATAAGGAGGCGATCTAAGATGGGAACAACTGAGAAGTCTGTGTATGACACTCACAAATGCAGACTACTGAGGAAGTACAGTCTCACCGATCTGGAAACTCTCTTTCTCTTTCGTTTTGAGGACTCGGACGTTGCACAGGACTGGCGTTTCAAGCCTGGCCAGTTTGTGGAGGTTTCTCTTCTAGGTCTTGGCGAGGTTCCGATATCGATCTGTTCGTCCGCACGGCGGATGGGCTTCTTCGAACTATGTATCAGAAATGCAGGACGTGTCACCTCTGCAATCCACAAGCTAGCACCTGGTACCCTTGTAGGAATCAGAGGGCCTTACGGAAACGGTTTTCCCATGGAACAATTTCACGGTCGAGATTTGCTCTGTGTTGCAGCTGGGCTCGGTATGGCTCCACTACGATCTGTCTTTTTGTATGCCATCGACAACAGATGGCAGTTCGGAAACATCACCATCATCAATACCGCGAAGTATGCCAAGGAGCTTCTCTTTGAGAAGGAACTCGAGGCGATGAAGGATATTGCCACTGCTGAGAACATCGCTATAGTTCAGAGTGTCACTCGTGATCCAGACTATCCCGGTCTTCACGGGCGTGCAACCGAACACATGGATAAGGCAAATGTTGACCCAGAGAACTGCGCTGTTGCGATGTGTGGTCCTCCTGCAATGTATCGTGGCATGTTTGATTATCTTGTTGAGAAGGGATACGACCCGCGCTACATCTTCGTTACCCTCGAAAGACGGATGAAGTGTGGGGTGGGAAAATGCGGTCACTGCAACATAGGAACCGCAACGTCGTGGAAATATGCCTGTAAGGACGGGCCAGTCTTCGACTATTACGCTATCACTTCCATTCCGGGGCTGATCTAGATGGCTATTATCGAAGAATGTGGGGATATATGCAGGCCAAAAATGGCTGTCTATGCTCTGACTTCCTGTTATGGTTGCCAGCTCAAGCTTGCTACGGTTCAGAAGATAGTAGAGATAGTACAGGCAGTGGAGATTAAGAGCTTCTACATGATATCAAGCGCCAGCCAGATGGGCTCTGATGTTGATGTGGCCTTTGTCGAGGGTTCTGTTTCCACTGAGAAAGACCTTGAAGAACTCAAGAAGATTCGGAAGCACTCGCGGATTCTCGTAGCTCTTGGCGCCTGTGCTGTCAATGGAGGTGTCCAGAGCTGGGCTGAGGGTGACAGAGACTACAACGAACTCTACGCAGAAGTGTATGGTGAGAACAGAATAGACATGCAGGGACTCCAGGCCACTCCTGTCTCTAGCCACGTCAAGGTGGACTACTTCCTCCCCGGCTGCCCTCCTGAGGAGGACGAACTGCTATACTTCATTTCGGCCTTCCTTTTTGGTACTTTTCCAGAACCCAAGGACTATCCGGTATGTGCTGAGTGCAGGCTGGCAGGAAACTCCTGTATTCTTATTGAAAAGGGAGAACCTTGTCTTGGTCCCGTGACCACAGCGGGGTGTAAGGCACGATGCTTAAGCCATAATGTGCCTTGCATAGGATGCAGAGGCCCAGTCCCACATGAAACTGCTTGGTTCGACTCTCTTGCAAAGCTGTTCAAGAAGAAGGGGTTTGATGAAGAGTACATACGTAATCGAATGAAGATATTCGGAGCGCATGATGGAAATCTGGAACCGATGCTCGAGAAGATTTTTGGAGGGACGAAGTAATGGCCAAGACTAAGGGCAAGAAGAGGTCGGTAAAGCACCCAGTATCCATTGACCACATTGCAAGAATAGAGGGAAAGGCCGGAATCGAGGTGTCCTATACCGGTAAGGAAGTAGATGTCGTCCAGTTCAACGTATTCGAAGGTCCACGCTTCTTCGAGTCAATAACTATTGGCAAGCCGATTGATGAGGCAGTTGCCGTATATCCCCGTGTATGTTCCTTCTGCGCAGCAGCACACAAGATTACTGGCGTACAAGCCGCGGAGAATGCAATTGGGCTCAACCCCACTGGACAGACAAAGCGCCTTCGTGAGATTCTCTATATTGGGGACTATATCGAGAGTCACGCGCTTCATCTGTTCCTACTTGCGCTGCCCGATTTTCTTGGCTACCATGACGCCTTCACTCTCGGAGAAGAACACCCTGACATCCTAAGGGCTGGCATTGCACTGAAGGATATAGGTGCCGATATTCAGACGGTCCTGGGTTCTCGCTATATTCACCAAGAGAATGTTCTCATAGGAGGATTCGGGCGACTGCCAACGAAGAATCAGCTGGAGAAGATTGCCCAACGGCTCAGGAATCTTCGAAATGATGCTGAAGAGGCGCTGGAGAATCTGGTGAGCTACAGGAACTGGCCCGAGGTAGATGCAGAGCGGATGCACCTGGCTCTGAAACCTTATGATGGGACTTATTCGATGCTCGGCGACACTGTGCAGAGTACTGATGGTAATGCCTTCCGAGCAGAAGCATACAAGATGAGAATCAACGAATCGGTGGTACCACACTCTTTTGCAAAACACAGTCACTACAACTGTGAGCCGTTCATGACTTCAGCTCTATCAAGATTCACGCTGTTCGGAAACGGGCTGGATGGCAGAGCAAAGGAGCTTGCCGAGATGTATTCAGCACATCTTGACCCCGGCAACCCAATGTCGAACAACTTTGCTCAGGCTGTAGAGCTGATCTATTATGTGGATCGGGCCGAGCGGATGTCTCGGGAGTTGGCAGGTGAATTGAAGCCTTACGAACGGCGAATTAAGCCCAAGATTGAGAAAGCCGGTACTGGTGTATCGCTTTCAGAGGCACCACGTGGCCTGCTAGCTTACACTATAAGGATTAACAAGGCAGGCAGGGTCACCTCGGCAGACATTGTGACTCCCACAGCGATGTTCTTACCGATGCTTGAGGCTGACCTTCGACGTCTTGCTGAAGCTCTGGCGGAACAGGGGGTTAAGGACACTGAGATCATAGGCTCAAAGCTGGAAACTGTTGTCCGTGCTTATGATCCCTGTGTTTCATGTAGCGTCCATGTTGCAGACGTGGAATAAGCCTCAAGTCGTACAACCATCCGCCGTCGGTGAAGTATCACAGAGAAGACACTCACTCCAATGGCACCTTAGTTATGCGTCAGTCCTGAGGTTGGAGCGATGCGACTTCGAATTTGTTCTTCTCCAGTGTTTCACCCCTCTCAGATTGGATTGATGCGCACGATAGAAGACCAATACGATGGTCCTCGTCCAGAAGTCGCTCCTCGAAAGCTGCTAATAGTATTAATCTGGGCCTTGGTCCGGTAGTGGTACGAGTCTGTCAAGGAGCAGTCCGAAGTGTCAGATAATCACATTGGAATCCACAGCAATGAAGAAACTAACAGACTATGCTGTGTAGGATGTTCTTCATTCTGACCACAAACCCACTTCCTCCTCTTTACCGAGGTTGCTTTCCGTATCTGACATGTATCGTGGAAGTCCTAATTCCACTTGTTAGCGGGCACCCCTTCATGCTCACAATTGCTATCGTTCATAAGAGTGAGGCATGCACAGATTCCATAGGAGTTGAATGTTACTTGACACTGTCTGGCTATGCAGGAGGCATACTCCATGTCAATCTGACAAACGACACAGTCAGAAGTGTTCCTCTTAAACAGCCTTGGATCAGCGATTTCATTGGCGGGAGCGGCTACGCATCAAGAATCCTCTATGAAATGGTCGACTTCGAAGCCAATCCTTTCGCCTCCACTAATCCGCTGGTCTTCATGACAGGGCCATTGACCAACACCTTAGCACCGTGCAGCGGAAGAGGTGTCTTCTGCGGGAGGTCGCCTCTTACCGGGTTCTGGGGAGAGTCCAATATTGGGGGCCACTTCGGGGCAGAGATCAAGTCTGCAGGCTTTGATGGAATCGTTATTGTCGGCCGCTCCGACTCTCCCTGTATTCTAACGATTTCTGATGGACATGCCGAGGTTATCTCAGGAAGTGATGTCTGGGGCATGAGGACGGGAGAGGCCCAAACAGAATTGAAGAAGCAGCTCGGCCATTGTGAGATTGCGTGCATAGGACCTGCAGGGGAGAACCTCGTTCGTTTTTCAAGCATCGTGCATAGAGAGAGAGTCGCGGCCAGATGTGGACTTGGCGCCACGATGGGTCACAAGAGACTGAAGGCGATTGTGGTAAGGGGCAACAAGACCATCGACCTTCACAATCCGGAGGCCTTCCTGAAGCTCGTCAAGACCGAGTCCAAGCGCCTACGAGCAGAGAACAAGATATTGAGCAACGAGGGCACCCCGATGTATGTGGATCGTGCTATGTTGCATAATGATATGCCGGTCAGGTACTTTCAGTTACCCGAGTTCGATGTGTCAAATCTGAATGCCACTTCTCTCGGATCATTCGTTACAGGAAGTACTGCATGCCACTCCTGTCCTATCGGGTGTGGGAAACGGGTCTCAGTTACAAGTGGAGGAGAGGAGTATGCCGCGCCAGAGTTTCAGACCATTGCAGCATTTGGACCGAATCTTCTACTTTCCGATATCCGTGAGATATCTCTTCTCAATCACCTCTGTAACCAGCTGGGAATGGACACGATAAGCACTGGTTCTACAATCGCTTTCGCCACCCATCTATCTGAACGAGGTATCATCGACCATGACCTGGAGTGGGGCAACTTTGACAAGATACGGGAGGCCATAAGGGCCATTGCATATCGAACGGGATTGGGTTCAGAGCTTGCAGATGGATCACAAGCACTAGGAGCGAAATATGGCCGCGAGAGCGAGGTTCTTCATGTCAAAGGGCTGGAGGTTCCGAATCATGATCCTCGTGCTTTTGCAGGGATGGCTGTTGTCTACGCAGTGGCATCTCGGGGTGCAAGTCATACGGAGGCGGACGCCTATGCTGTGGACATGGGTGTTGAGTTTCCCGACCTGAAAGTGGTTGCTGCAAATCGCTTGAGTGACTCGGGGAGAGGTGTGCTGTCGGCACGAATACAGGATGTTCGGGCATTCTACGATTCATTGATTCTATGCCACTTTGCCACATTCCCATCCAATACTCTGGTAAAGATGCTGGAATATGCGACCGGGATTGTATTGCATCCCCTTCAGGTACTTGAATACGGATCGCGTGCAGTCACAATGAAACGCCTGTTCAATATTGGTTGTGGCCTCACACCGGATGCCGATAGTCTTCCGTCAGGCTTGCTCCGGCCTCTAAAAGGCGCAATCACTGATGGGTATGTACCTGACCTGCCCCGTCAACTGCACGAATACTATGAATACAGGGGATGGGATGCTGTTTCAGGATGGCCCACTGATAATTCACTCAAGAATCTCCGACTGGATGCGCTAAAGAATAGCACCCACCGTTAGCTTCTTTCGTAGTAGTACCATCACCGTACCAGGAGAAAACAAAATGCAGCCCTGGTTTGACCTTCTTTCGCAACTGACTCTCTTCTATCTGCTTATCCTAGTGGGCTTTGTCATATCTCGTCACTGCAAAAGAGCCCCTCGGGTCAACGAGCTGGTCACGGGTCTGCTCATCAATATTCTGCTCCCGGTTCTCATAATGTATACCTTTCTCGGTGCAACTGCAAACGCTCTTTCGGAACTACCGCTAGTGATCCTTGTCACAGTATTCATTCACATCTCAGGTCTTGTGATGATACTCGTCTTCAGGCGTTCAAGTACCATTGAGAGGAAACGACTCGGGGCGGAGGCCCTTTCTGTTACTTTCAATAACGGCATATTCCTTCCAGTTCCCCTGATACTGATGTTTATTGGGCCGGAGGGCATCCCGATTGTCGCACTCTTTTCCATTACCCAGATGACGCTCTTCTCAACGGGTGGTGCAGTTATTGGTTCAGTATACAGTGAGAGCCATGCCAGTCTACGAAAGACCGTCAAGAAGGCAGTTCTCTTTCCTCCATTCCTAGCAGCAATCATCGGCATCCTTCTTCTCTTGTTCTCTTTCTCTTTGCCAACACTGCTAGAACCGGTATTCGCTCTTAACGGAGCAATTACCAGTTACCTCTCACTGTTTGCAGTGGGCTTGGGTCTGGGAGAACGATTCAGGTTGGCAAGCTTACGCGAAAACCTGCCGCCTCTCTCTATACGACAACTCCTTGTCCCGGCGGCTACATTCTTGCTACTGACCATCATGCCTGTTTCAACGGTTACCAAGAGCGTCCTTCTGCTTGAGGCCATGATGCCTCCGGCTGTCCTCACTGTCGTCTATTCCTCGAACTTCGGACTGGACTCCGACACGGCCGCAGCGCTGGTGACTGTAGGAACAGTCCTCTTGTTACCGGTTGTTCCTCTCATGCCGTTGATGCTGGGCATCTGGTGATTTCCCTCCCTTGACTGGCAAATCTCAATGCATATATCACTTCTAGCAGCAACCGAGTAATTGGTGCCCCCATTGAATGAGAAGGAGTCCGAGAGTGAGAAGAGCCCAGAGGAGATTCGCAAGTCTCTTAATGATATGGTGAGGAGGTTGGATCAGGTATCCGAATCTAGTGAAAGTTGGCGCGTCTCTGTGGATCAGAACAAGGCGCGGTGGGACGAACTCAAGACTAAGATACACACTCGCCAGAAGGCACTCAAGCGGCTGGTCATGGACAAGAAGGCCGGTCTGATCGGCCCTGAGGAGTTCGATCGTAAGTATCGGGAGATTCAAGACGAACTGACTGGTCTGGAATTCGAAGTGTACAATCTTCGCCTTGGAACATCGGCGAAGTCTGACTGACTAGGTCACTGTCTATTCCTCTCTTGCTCTTCTGTAGATTACCACACCCTCTAGCACTGCTATCAGTCCAAAGATACCAGCTAAGCCTCCAAGGAGGATTGGAAATACAGAATCCGCGCCTGTCCTTTCTCTAAAGTCGAGTGCCGATGTAAGCGCACCGAGATTGTATGTCATGACCGCCAAATAGTCCGCCAAGCCCTCAAAGAAGACCGCCCTCCACCATATTAAGGTCCCTCCATAGTCGTCCACCATTTGCAACGCAAACTCTCCAGCAGCCTGCAGACGAGCAACATCGGAACCTAGGATCAACGAGATTGATCCATTCTTTAGAGCGTCCTGTACCTGAAGAAGATCTTTTCCAGAGATCTGGATGTTTCCCTCTTGCAGATAGGCCACAGTCTCTATACCGAATGCTTCCGCCACGTAGGCTTCCGCTGGAAACACAGTGATGGCTTTCATGCTTGCGAATCCGTAGTCGCTATTGGTGGTTTCAACGAGGTTCTCGAAGGCTGTGACATCTTCCACAAAGCTCTCGAAGTTGTTGTCAAAGAAACCTGATAGGCTGTCATCTATTGCCGATAACGCAGCTCTCGTTGCATTGGCAATGGCTAATGCATTTGTCGGAAGCAACCAGTAGCCATGTGGGTTCCCCTCGAGTTCGTGTTCATGCTCTTCGTCTTCATGGTCCAATTCGAGGTCTCCCGGAAGAGGCGACAGTCTTGCACCATAGTCGGTGTAGTTCTCAATTGCATCGGCGTGTTGAAGGCTTATGAAGGGTTTTTCAGTCTGCTCAGACAGACTATCCTCCCATGGAAAATGCCCAGTGAAGACAAGTAGGTCGGCATTCTGAGCAGCGGCTACAGCCTCAGTTGGCAGCTGAGACGCATGAGGCTCCACCCCTTCTGGCAAAATGATGACAGTCTCGACGGAACCACCGCCTACTCTCTTGACAATGCCTCCGAGTGGGGCTATGGAAACCGCCACAGAATACGTGGGATCTTCTTGTGCTTCCACTCCCGATAGCAGACCCAATGGTCCTAGTGTTGCCAGTATCAGGACTAGTATAATAGATGCACTCTTTCTCATGAAGGACACTCCATTTTTATTAACTTCTTTGCATTGGTTAATAACGCTCTATCATAGATGCGTAGGTTATTAAGTGTTATGTCATAGTTAATAATCACGGGATTGCACTTTACAGGTCAACGACAGTAGAAATCGAGGTTGTGAGATAATTGCCTATAGTAGCAGTATCAATGTCTGATTCTGATTTGGAAGACCTAGAAGACCTCCAGTCAGAAGGAGAATTCTCCAGCAGGTCTGATGTTGTTCGGCATGCGATAAGGTCTCTCTTGGCAGAACACAGAGAGCTTGAGCAACTCGCGGGGGAGATTAGCATAGTAATGACAGTGAGCTATGCCTCGGCGGGCAAGGATGCTGTATGTAATCGCGTGCAACATGCCTACAGCAGTCTCATTACTGCACTGATGCATTCTCATGCGTCAGACGGCCGTTGTGTCGATGTCTTGATGACCAAGGGGTCTGCTGAAAAAGTCAGAGAGTTTGTCAAGAACCTTCGTAGTCAGAGGCATGTAGACCAGATACAGATTACAGTCCTTGGGAGCTGACAATAGTTGCGTGAGAATCGTGTTCTGTTCGAGTCAGATAACCTCTGGGTCAAATACCCAAATGGCGAGGTTGCCCTTCACGATGTCACATTTCAAATCCAAGAACCAAGCTTTGTTGCTGTCATCGGCCCCAATGGATCCGGGAAGAGCACGCTGGTAAAGACAGCTCTTGGCCTACTCAAACCATTTCGTGGTCGCATCGGATTATTTGGATTTGACTCTGTGGAAGAACCTGGTGAAATTCGGAAAAGAGTCCGCTACTTACCCCAAAGAGATCGCATCGATGTTAACATCCCGATGAGAGTCGTTGATATCGTCTTGATGGGCCGACTTCTGAAGAAGAGCCCCCCTCGCATAGCTTCTTCGACGGACAAGAAGATTTCAATGAACGCACTAGAGAAGGTGAATATGGAGAAGCTCTGGGAGAGGCCATTTCCCCAGCTCTCCGGAGGGCAACGTCAGCGTGTCCTTGTTGCCAGAGCGCTTGCCAGTGAAGGCAAACTTCTACTGCTTGATGAGCCTCTCGCGGGGACTGACGTGGAGAGCCAAAATATGATTGTGGAAGCTCTCAAGGCTTACCATGAGGAGAACGACGTGAGCGTTATCATGGTGACCCACGACCTGAATCCGATACATACCTTGGTGCAAGATGTTCTTCTGCTACAGAACACTGTGATAGGGGTTGGCACTCCATGTTCGATCATGGATCCGGAGCTTCTTCAGAAGGTGTATGGTCCAGATGCGCGAGTTGTGGAATATGCAGGCCATCGCTATTGTGTGACGAGAGACTCGGGAGTTGACAGACATGCTTGAGATAATTGAAATCATATTGACTACGCCCTTCTTGCAGCGTGCTCTGATTGGTGCTGTTCTAGTTGCCCTAGTGGCATCGGCTAGTGGGACGTTTCTTGTATTCAGAGGTCTCTCCTTTATGACGGCGGGAGTTGCACATGCAGCATTAGGGGGAGCTGCGCTGGGTCTTTTCCTTCAAGAGAGCGGACTCGTCCCATGGTTTGATCCGATTCTGGGCGCCCTGTCTTTCGCAGTATTTGTCGCTCTTGTTACTGGACATGCTGGAGAATCAGGTATTGCACAGAAGATGGAGGTTGCCGTGGGTGTATCATTCGCCCTCTCTATGAGCATCGCGGTCTTTTTGATGTACTATATCCCCCCGACCCAGGTCCCTCAAATCTGGGGCTATCTCATCGGCGATATTCTGCTACTGAATAACTTTGACGTGGTGATGCTTGCTCTCACAGCACTGGTTTTAGTTGTCATCACGGCGGTCTTCAACAAGGAGTTCATCTATGTCAGTGTGGATATGGAGGGTTCATTGGCCCACGGGATGAATGCACGGGCATATCACTATCTCATGCTGATCACATCTGCTCTCGCAATTGCCCTAGCCACAAAGGCGGTTGGGGCGATTCTCGTCTATGCGATTCTTGTTGCTCCGGCGGCAGCAGCAAATGAGCTCCTCCACTCGGTTAGGGGTGTTGTGCTCGGAGTCTTCGCAGTGGCTCTTGTTTCGGAGCTAGTCGGGATTGTTTCCTCGTTTGCATTCAGAGCGTCACCAAGTGCGATTGCCGGGATTCTAGCCGCAATGTCATATATCGTTGCCATGCAGGTGAAGCGCCATCGGGAGAAAATCCGCGTATCCAGAGAAACAAAGATGAAGCATCCCATGATAGATAGATTTCTTTCAGAAGGCAATAACATCGCGACTGCAGGTTCGTCTCACGACAATAAGACGACTAGCAGTTGACCGCTTCGGTATCCTTCCCTCTCAAGATGAATGAACCAAGCTCGTTGACAAGTAATCCAATAGTCCTATCGCGAAATAGTGAGCTTGTTTCATCGAAAATGAGGTCGTGATTCAGGCTTGTTTCAAACACCAAGTTCGTGGTTACGAACCTCACATAATCATCACTGCTAATGAGACTAACTTGTTTAGTGCTGTTACTAGTGCCGAAGAGGGCAAGGTCAATCCGGTCTTTCTCTAAGGATCTCAAGTACCGATGGGCTGTACTCATTTGTGGTTCTTGAAGATACTCCTTTACCTTCTGTTCGATATCTTCTACACACTGAACACCACGAATTCGCAGGTCACTGAGGTCGGGAGGTCTAGACACGTCTAGCAATAGCTCGTCATTGAGGACACACAAGACTGGAGGTTGCAAGATGATCTCCTGAGCGAGTCCAACCGCTCCGAGCTCAGTTCTCACTATGGAATCCACTAGGAGCATGATTCTTCCATCCAATAGGAGTATAGGCCTTCTGTGGGTCAGTTCTTCAGACAACTTCTTCCAAAGCGATCTTCCACTTACTGATAGAACCGCTCTCTCCGATGAGATGATGTCAATGGGTCGTCGAGTGATGGCAAGACTGATCCCATGGCTCTGGTTAATTCTCTGCATCATTCTTCTCCAAGACATGGCCAGCAAACCAGCCAAGCAGTCGTTGAGCTAGGTTTCCTCGCACTGTTGCAAGATATCGCCCCCGTACGCTCTCTCTTACAACATATCGTTCCTGTATCAGCTGATCAAGATGATGCTTGAGTGCACCACCTCTCTTGCCAATCAAGTCTTCTATCTCTGTGAATGTCATTGGTTTGTCAATGAGGGCTCTTACAATCCTGATTCTATCAGCATTTGCAAGAGGTGTTACCAGATCGGCAATCTTACTGGCAGGTACCGCTTCGACATCAAAGCTTGGAACTACCTTGCCTGACATCCTTCCAATCATGGTTCTTACTCTGTGGTCGAATTCTTGTGTGAGTTTTTCTTCCAAACGCGATGCTCCCTTCGGTGTGACTTGTGTTTCAGTCTTAGGTGTTGTTTGCTGTTTCTTCAGCTCATCTAGGTCTTGTTTCACTTCGCGCATGAGGTTTCGAAGGACCTCCACTTCACGATCTATGTTGAATCCTTCATTCATCTTAGATCTCCTATATCTTCCTGTAGTTACATATTTATGTATTTTACGGCTAAGTGTAGTGCATGGACATTGGTGTGCGGCGGCAAAATGTCGTGACTGTGACTGCTAGCAACACACTTGCGGTGACAGTAAATGGTTTCTGGATTATGTTCATCCCCCTCTATCTCTTGAGTATCGGGATGAACCTGACCTCGATTGGAATCCTGTTTGGGATTTCATCTCTTGTAATGGCTGTCTCTCAGTTCATTGGAGGCGGTTTGGCTGACAAATATGGACGAAAAGGAGTTATGATACTTGGTAGGAGCATCAGTTGCTGCGGCATTGCCGTTATCCTGCTCTCTGTATGCCAAGATATTCATTCATCCTTTGGTTCTGTCGTAGCCAGTGCCGGGTATCTCATCCTCTATTCAGGGAGTGGCCTTCGCGGCCCTGCTACAGCAATGCTTCTTATGGAGAGCAGCGAACACAGAACGAAGGGACGCAACTACATGGTGGCTGAGCGAGTTGTGCCCTCAATTCCTCCTGCCTTGACGGTCCTATTAGGTTCATTCTGCTACGAACGTGGCCAGTTTGAGTTGCTTGTAGGAGCTGGCCTGATTGGTTTTGTGATCGCATCATTGATTCTAGCCGCGGGTACAAGTGAAACTCTGGAGACTTCGTCATCCAGCCAGCATCGCAAAGGACTGGAGCTAATACGACCCGACGCATTCATCGGAATTCTTGCTGTGGCATTCATCCTTGATGGCATTTCGTCAAATGGCTTATCTTGGTACATTCCAGTCTATCTGAAGGACCTAGGCGTGGTATTCTACGGGCTCTTAGTTTCGGTTTCTACTCTTGTAATCTCTCTCTTCAGTCTTCTATCTGGTTACCTCGTTGATAGATATGGCGGACGCACAGCTCTTGTTCCTGCTTGGCTGCTACTCTCCGTGGTTGTACTCTTGTTTGGAATAGCCCCTGATGAGCTGCAACTGCTGGTTCTATACTGCATATGGGTCTCTCTTGATACAGTGGATACGTCGGTGCCGCCTGTATTGATATCCGATCACTATTCCAGTTCCCAGTGCGCGACTTGGATGGGTTGGTTCTCGTCTGTGAAGGGTAGTGTTCTGTTCTTGGGCCCAATACTGACGGGATGTATGGTAATGCTTGGTGCTTCCGTTCCATTTTACTTCAAGACAGTGGCGAATCTAGTTGCGTCGCTGTTGATACTGAAGCTACCCAATCCTAGTCCGCAGATGGCCTCCGAGGTCTGATACGCGAATCGGTCTGTCGGTATCTTTAAGTAAGGTACTTAGATTTGCCGACCTAAGTTCGGTGAGAGCGATAATGAGTGACAGAATACCCGACAGAAGCGAGATTGTACGCTCTAGTGTTATCACCATCATCTTTGCGGTGGTGCCTCTCATTTTGGCTATTGCCTTCTGGGCTTGGTCGTCACCAGATATCATTAATCAGACGATTGTGGGAACGATAAACAACATCAACCCGTACATCACCTATGTCCTTGAGATTGTCTTCATGGCTTTCTTCTTCTTCTTCACGACAGTCACGATTGTCAATCTCAGACTATTCATGACAAAGGTTAGAGCAGGCTGGGCTGAAGTTGCACTTGTGCTCATTGTCACCGGTGTATTATCTTACGCGATGTTTGGCGCAGGTGTCATGGGTGCAACCATTGTATTCTGCCTTGCTTTCATAGTGTACCTGTACCTGTTGCAAGAGTAGACCATAGAGGTTCTTTTCATCCATCTCAGACAAGAATTCATCAATACCAGAAGCTTTATGTGGCTACTGCAGAGCTTAGCGAATTGAGCTTGGTCAGCCAAAGAGCTGCAGGCACAAATACCAATACCGGTCTATATCGTCATTCCTGAATTGACAGATTAGTTCAATAACCAATATCCTGTCTTCCGGACTGTCACAAGAGACCTTGGAGGAACGACTATGTTTGGAATTTCGGGCGGCCAGGGATATGATATGTCAACTAGCATCTTCAGCCCTGAAGGACGCATATTCGCCGCAGAATACGCAAAGAAAGCTGTAGAGCAGGGAGCCACATCTATAGGGGTCCTTGTTGATGAGGGTATCGTCTTGCTTGCAGAGAAGCGAGTCATGCCTCTTCAAGAACCGGACAGTGTAGAGAAGATCTCCAAGATTGATGATCACATCGGTGTGGCGACCTCGGGGTTCATGGCTGATGCAAGGCGTCTCCTTCAGGAGGCCCGTGTTAAGGCTCAGTCGTACTGGCTCACTTACGAGGAGGAGATTCCTGCAGAGGCTCTAGCAGATCATATCTGTGACATAAAGGCGAAGTTCACCCAGGGTGGTGGGGCACGACCCTACGGCGTAGCCATGATAATTGGCTCAGTTGACTCTGATGATTCTCCACGACTGTTCGTCACGGACCCTGTGGGCACCTCTTGGGGATATCTAGCTGCGGTCATCGGACGGGGCAGTTCAGCAGCAGGTGAGTATCTAGAGAAGAACTACAAACGTAAGACTCCAATAGATAAAGCAATCCAGCTGGCGCTCAATGCATTGAAAGCGGCAAGTGACTCGGAGCTCACAGCAGATAATGTCGAGATTGTTGTCATTCCTGTTGAGAATCGTGAGTTTCGAAAA
This sequence comes from uncultured archaeon, assembly GCA_964558645.1. GTDB lineage: Archaea > Asgardarchaeota > Thorarchaeia > Thorarchaeales > Thorarchaeaceae > TEKIR-12S. Next base: position 23,183 of record CAZLEV010000013.1, on the reverse strand, counting down.
CTTGACAACAAGGAAATCGAGGACATACTAGAATCGGAGTCTGAATAGATACTCGAGGAGTTGAGCTGGAACTATGATGGGATCAGGTAAGAAAACAGGTGAGAAATGGCTTGATCTGGATGCTGTTGTTGTAGGCATTCAGAAGGGACACCTCCGATTCGAGTTGTTCGTTGATGCGGATCTTGCTTTCAGCTATAGACGTGGTGAAGACGTTTCTCTCGAATCTATTCTCAAGAGTTATGATATCTATGAGGATGCAAGACGAGGCGAACATGCCTCGGCGGATTTGGTCGAAGACACGTTCGGTACTACTGAGGTGTTTGAGATTGCACCTGAAATCATCAAGTACGGAGAGTTCAAGCTAACTCACGAGCAGAGAAAACAACTCATTGAGGAGAAGACTGAGGAGATTATTGAGAATATTTCCAAACGTGCGATGAATCCTCAGACTGGGCATCCCCACCCCCCTGACCGTATTCGTCAGGCTATGGAGGAGGCCAAGGTGAGTGTCAACGCGTGGGTGAGTGCGGAGGAACAGGTTCCACAGGTTGTGAAAGCGATACGTGTGGTCATTCCGATCTCCTTTGAGAGCGTGAAGCTGCGAATCCAGTTACCGGCGGCCTACACTGGAAAGGGATACAACATGGTCGCAAATACCGGTGTTATCAAGTCCGAGGAATGGAACCCCGATGGTTCTTGGACTGGGCTTGTTGAGATACCCGCGGCACAAAGACAAGAATTGTATGACGACCTGAATAAGCTGACAAAGGGTCAGATACGCATCGAGGTTGTTCGATAAATTCACAGTACAATTAGGCTGTACACATTAGGATCACAAATTCAAATAACGAGGCAATACATTTGGCAGGAATTTTCTTTCAAAAAAGGGAAGTAGTGGTGCCAGGTCAACTCTTGGCAGAAGGCCGATACAGACCTTCAGTAGGGACCTACGATAGAGAGGGCAAGATATATTCAGCCCTTGTGGGTCTCGCAGAGTTACGAGGCAACACAGTGAAGGTTGTACCTCTTGAGGGAGTCTATATCCCCCGCGAGGGCGACCTAGTTATCGGTGTAATCGAGATAGTAGCCGGTAACAACTGGAAGGTCAACATAGGCGGGCCATATCAGGCATCAATACATGCAAACAATGCACTGAGGCGGCCCTATGATGAGCCGATCTCGAAATATATGGACATAGGTGACGTCATCGTTGCAGAGGTGTCCGCCTTTGACAGAGTAACAGGGCCGTTCCTCACTATGAAGGGGAGAGGTCTGAGAAAACTGGACGACGGTATGATAGTGCGAGTGAGTCCAGCTAAGATACCAAGGATAATCGGTAGACGAGGGTCTATGATCAACATGATTAAGGACAATTTGAATCTACAGACAGTAGTGGGCCAGAACGGGAGGATTTGGGTAAACGCTCCCGATATTGAACGTTCACGGCTGGCAGTTGAGGCATTCAAGATGATTGAGGAACAGTCTCACACATCCAAGCTTACCGATCGTGTCGACGCCATGCTCAAGGAAGAGCTTGCGAAACTAAGATCTAAGGATACTGAGAATAAAGAAGATGAAGATACCCAGAAAGATGAAGAATCGGAGGATGAGATAGAATAATGAGTCCTGAAACGAAGCCGGACTTTTTGATCAACCCTGAAGGTCTGCGACTAGATGGTCGACGGCCCGATGAGATCAGGCCTACAGAGCTTGAGGTTGGTGTACTGAAAAAGGCTGATGGTTCGGCTATGATTAAGCAGGGGAACACGCACATATTAGCAGCTGTATACGGTCCCCGTGAACTGCACCCGAGACATTTGACATTGAATGATAGAGCATACCTACGATGCGAATACAGAATGGCGACGTTTTCTGTTCCGGATAGGAAGCGTCCTGCGCCTTCTCGACGCGAACGCGAGATTTCAATGGTCATTGCAAACGCACTGGAACCTGCGCTATTCTTAGAGGAGTTTCCGAAGGCCGTTGTTGATGTTTACATACAGGTGATTCAAGCTGATGGAGGTACGCGCTGTGCCTCTATCAATGCAGCATCACTTGCGCTTGCGGATGCTGGGATTCCAATGAGGAGTCTTGTACCATCTGTGGCAGTTGGCAAAGCTGACGATGTGCTGGTAGTTGACTTGGGTGATATGGAAGACAAGTATGGTGGTGGCGACATTCCGATGGCGATAATCCCTCGCACTGAAGAGATTACACTGCTTCAGCAAGATGGTTCCTTCAAGAAGGAGGAGCTCATTGAGGCGATACGCATGGGAGTCAACTCCTGCAAATACCTTCACGAACTCCAGAAAGAGGCGCTCAAGCGAGCATACGCAAAGCGGGCTCCTATGGATGATGACGAAGACGACGAAGAATACGAGGACGACCTTGAGACGGATCTTGGGGAGTCTGACCTTCCTGAGGAGGAGGATTAGTAATGGGAGATTTTAGTTCAGAAACAATAAGCCACATTGACCGGCACTATATCAAGACCCTACTAGATAATGGAGAGAGGATTGACAATCGGGCCTTTGACGAATATCGTGATATTGAGATTGAAGTCGGTCCAGTCGCGGCCAAGGCGGAGGGTTCTGCAATTGCCAGATTGGGCGGCACAAGCGTCATTGCAGGGGTCAAGGTCCTAACAGGACAGCCCTATCCAGACACGCCGGATGAGGGTGTCACTATGGTGACCGCAGAGCTTGCCCCTATAGCCTCTCCTATGTTCGAGAGTGGTCCTCCCCGCGAGGACGCCATCGAGCTAGCTAGAGTGGTTGACAGAGGTGTCAGAGAATCTGGAACAGTTGATACAAAGCAGCTGTGCATAGAAGAGGGCAAGCATGTGTACATGGTCTTCTGCGATTTGTATACGCTGGAGTACGACGGCAATCTGATTGACGCATCGTCTCTGGCTGCAAATGCTGCACTCCTTGACACTCGATTCCCCGAGCTTAAGCTTGAGGATGACGAACTTGTTGAAACAGGCAAGATAATGAAGGTGCCTCTGAAGAACATGGCAATAGAATGCACCGCCTCAAAGATTGGGAATCACATTGTGATCGACCCGCACATCCGCGAGGAGATGGTACAGGACTGCCGTCTTACGATGGCAATCGATGATGACGACAGCTTCACGGCTCTGCAGAAGGGCGGTGGCGTCGGTCCTATCTCGGTGGATCAGATTGAAGAGGCCATGGACATGGGCCTTGCACGTGCAAAGGATCTTCGAAAGCTAGTCATTGAGGCAACCAAGCAGAAGGACTAACCAGTTGAGGACTGATTCTTGGTCCAGTGCCGAGTTTCAGTCAATTCCCAACTCATCGATAGATAGCCTAATAAGCACAGTCGATGGGCGACAAATCGACTCTGATGGCCCCATCAAGTTCACTGACTGGAGTCGCATGACCAACTACTGGATACTGATAACAATGGGAAGGACGAAGAAAGTTGGAAGCACAGGACGCTTCGGAGCTAGATACGGCGCCAAATTGCGTCGAAGAGTACTGGACTTGGACCTGAGGCGACGTGAGCCAAATCGTTGCCCGGCCTGTGCAACAAAGGCCCTGAAGCGAAAGGCGGCCGGTCTTTGGACATGCAGAAAGTGTGGTCTTGTGTTTGCTGGTGGTGCATATGTTCCATTCACAGACGCCGGCAAGGCAGCCAAGCGAGCAATTGCTCAGAGAGTGTCTGATGATCTCCTTGCACTTCGAGATGAAGAGGGAGAGGAAGGTCTTCCTGAGTTCTTGCCCAATATCGAAGGTGAGCCAGTAATAGAGTCGGAACCAGAAGTCATCGAGGCTGAAGACCTTATTCACAGCTTTGATGAGTCCTCAGAGGACGAGGAAGAATAAATCCAAGGTTCGTACACAGTTGCTCCTGATAACCACCTCCCGTCGGACCTCCAATCGTGTTAGGTCCTTTGTCAGGGATTTGTCGATTGTGTTCCCTGGCAGTGAGCGGTTCAACCGTGGCAGTATGAGCATGGCTGAATTGAAGGCACGTTTCAAGCACTCGGGCGCAGATGCAGCTTTGGTTGTGACAACGTATCGCGGCAATCCCGGGAGGCTAAGAATCTACTTCTCTGATGATGATACGGCTGTAGTGCAGCTGTCCGGATGTGTTCTCCGGAGAGAGGTGCTGCCCGACTCCGACGTACGTGTTAATAGGATAGTAAGACTCTCAGTGAGCTCAAGACCATCAGAACTCACCAAGAACATGGCCGATCTCCTGAAAAGAATGACCGGTATGGGCTGGGTAGAAGAGAGCGCAGTCTACCCCTTGGGTCCTGAGCATTCTAACAGCGCAATTCTCCGCCTGCAAGACGCGGCATCGGGAAGGACAGTGTGGACTTACTATCACGCGCTTGATGCGGTAGAGATTGGCCCACGAATGACTGTGAGTGCATTAAGAGGGAAATAACAATGGAAGATATCGTGCTCGGGGGCGATGCTGTCATAGATATTGACATGGGATCGGAGGAGAGAGCAAGAATTATCCGGCAGGCTCTCGAACCTGAAACTAGCGCGATTACTGATCGGTCGAGAACGCAGATTGAGTTATCTGGTTCACAGCTGATATTGAAGATATCCGCAGACGACCTGACTGCTATGCGTGCGGCAATCAATTCCTTTCTCTCTTGGATCTCTGCGTGCGAACGAATACTGGATTCTGTCATAGGCCAAAATCCTTAAGTTTCAACTCAGACGGCGCAGTCTGAACATGCCCCTTAAAGAACGGGGGAGTATGATTATCATGGCTCAACAAATACCTCCAGGACTTGAAGAGAAGATAAAACAGTACGAGAGTCTGCGCCGTAGACATGAAGCACTCCAGGTGATGATCCAAAGATTGCAGTCGGAACTCAATGAGCTTGAGGCCACTCTGGAAGAGCTTGGGAAGCAGCCTGACGATGCGGTGACATACAAGACAGTTGGTCAAGTCATGTTTCGTGTTGGAAAGAAGAAGCTGGTTGATGAGATGAATGGCCGAAAGGGCACAATCAAGGAGAGTCTTGATAACTACAGCAGTCGGTTAGAGTCAACAACCGGGAAACTACAGGAACTTCAGAGCAACATTCAGATTGAGCTGGGAGCGCAGAACCTCAGGGTCCAGTGACTGAGATGAACCCAGTACTGGAGATTGGCCTCCCCGCCCTTACAGAAGAGCATATCGAGGTACTTGCCCAAGATTGCGAGGCGGCTGTCACTCAGAGGCTATTCATGCTGGTACCCGAAAAGAGTATATCAGATCTATCAGTTTCCTGTACACTAGACCTCAGTCCAGACGGCCAGCTTGACCTTGATCTTGAGATCATTCTCGAGCAAAAGTATGAGACTGGTCATGCTCTGGACGACATTGTGAGTCAAGTCACTGAGTATGGTTCAGAATGGCTTGAGCAGAGGCTTCTGGAGATGAAGGCTGATTGAAACTGAAACTGCTTTTGGAGAAGTCAGATGACATCCTGATTCTGGGCCATCAGAATGCGGATCCAGACGCGGTTTCATCGATGTATGCCCTGTCCCAAGTATACGAGCATCTCAATCCTCAGGGCAGATTCACGCTTGCATGTGATGACGTGAGTAAGCTCTCTGTACAAGTTCTAGAGCACTTCGACTGCCCTGTAGATATCATTGCAGATCCACATGGTACTTTCGACTTGGTAGTGCTGCTTGATACAAACAGCAGGTTACAGCTGGGAGATGCTGTTTCTTCTTATGTCAACAATCCTTCTCGGACAGTGATCATTGACCATCACGAGGCAAATCCCGAGACCGAGGTAATCTCGGATTTCATTATCTTAGATAGTGAGAAATCGTCCACGTGCGAGATGATGGTGGATATCTTTCGAGAACTTGCCCTGCCAATTGATAACAACACAGCGAATCTCCTGCTTGCTGGGATGCTGTTCGACACCCGTCGTTTCTTCTATGCCAATAGAGCCACTTTGGAGGCTGCAGTCAAGTTGATCGAGAGTGGTGCAGACTATGATGAATGTGTCAAATCATTGATTTCTCGTCCAGAGCGTTCTGAGCGAATTGCCAGACTAAAGGCTGCTGGAAGACTCAAACTACATCAGGTCGATAAGTGGATTGTGGTGACTTCTAAGGTGGGGGCTTATGAGGCAAGCTCATGTCGAGCATTAATTGATGCAGGGGCCGATGTTGCAATCGTGGGTGGTCGTCCTGCGAGGGATATTGTACGATTGAGCTCAAGAAGTACCCGGGAGTTTTCAAGGGAAACCGGTGTCAACTTGGGAAGGGATGTGATGGAGCCCGTGGGCGAAATCATAGGTGGGACTGGCGGGGGTCATGCGAATGCTGCGGGCGCAAATGGTAATAGAAACTGTGGAAAAGCTTTGAAGCAGGCGGTAGAACTGATCCGCCAAGCTATCGCGTTACAAGAAGAAGAAAACAGCTCATAGGAGGAGCTGCAGCAGTGGGACTGATAGAGTTCAATGATTTCAGCTTCAAATACGTCGGCTCGGACACTCTTGCTCTGAGAAAAGTGAACTTGTCAGTGGAGCAAGGAGAATACGTTGTTGTAAGTGGCCCGTCCGGTTGCGGCAAGACTACTCTTTGTAGGGCAATGAACGGTCTCGTACCCCAATTTCATAGAGGATACATTGCAGGCAATGTCTTTGTCGACTCGATGTCCACCCGTGACCATTCAGTGGCGGAGCTGGCTGGTATTGTGGGGCTGGTCTTCCAGAACCCATCTAATCAGCTTGTAACATTGAATGTGGAGAAGGAAATCGCCTTTGGGCCTGAGAATCTGGGTGTTAACCCGCTGGAGATACGCCAGAGAGTTGAGCATCTAATCGACATACTGGAACTGGAACACCTTCGTGAGAAACATCCCCATGAGATGTCGGGTGGTGAACAACAGCGAGTTGCTATGGCTGCAACTCTAGCTCTCAGGCCAAGAATCCTTGTTGCAGATGAGCCAACGTCAAGCCTTGACCCGAAGAGTGCTGAGCTCATACTTGAGTTGATTGCAGAACAGAACCGTGAGGGGATGACTGTTGTTCTGGTTGAACATCGTCTCGATGTGGTTGCGAAGGATGCATCGAGACTGGTTTTGATGAGCAACGGATCGATAGTTGCTGATGGACCCCCAAGAGAGGTCCTCCTTATGGATATATGTCAAGAGATAGGAATTGGCATTCCAAAGGCCGTAGAGGTCTTCAAACGCCTCAGGTCAAATGGTCTACACCTTAATGAGGTACCTATGAGTGGGGCGGACTTGATACGAGTTTTTAGAGAGGTCGTAGAATATGATTCAGCTTGAAGACGTTCATTATATCTACGACGGCCTCTATCCCGCCTTGAATGGTGTTTCTCTTGAGATTGATGAGGGTGAATCGGTTGCCATAATGGGTTCAAACGGGGCTGGTAAGACAACACTCCTCAAGCATCTAAATGGACTACTCCGTCCACAGAAGGGACACGTCTTCTTGGATGGTGAAGAAACGAGCAAGTATTCAGTGGCCCAACTCTCCCGCCAGATAGGACTGGTGTGGCAGAATCCAGATCATCAGCTGTTTCTGGACTCGGTTCAGAAAGAGATAGTATTTGGACTCAAGAATCTCGGATATGATGACAACGAGATCGTTCGGAGGAGTACACGCACACTTGAGCAACTAGGGCTCTCACACTTGTCAGAACGTTCTCCTTTCTCGCTCTCAGGAGGGGAGAGAAAACGGGTCGCTCTTGCTTCTGTGCTTGCAATCGAGCCACGCATGCTGGCTCTCGATGAGCCCACTATTGGCCAAGATGCAAGACAGAAAGAACGTCTGGCCGAGATACTCAACCAGCTGAAGGACGAAGGACGTACAGTGATTGTTGTGACCCACGACATCGAGTTTGTGACTGAGCACTTCCCGCGCACGGTTGCCATGAGCGATGGTAGAATAGTTGCTGATGGGAATACTGCGTCGGTACTTAGCAATCGAGATATCATTGAGAGATGTTCTCTGACTGCTCCCCAGATGACCATAGTGGCTCAAGGTCTCCAAGAGTTCTATCCAGAGGTTTCTCCAAGGCTGGCTCAAGTCAATGATATCGTGTCAGAGCTTCTCAGATTGGCAGGAGGGAACTAGATGTCCTTTCTTGAGGTGTTCCAATATACTCGGCAGGACTCCGTTATTCACAGGCTTGACCCGCGATCGAAATTGGTGCTATCCACTACTCTGGCCATGATATCTCTTCTCTTTGTAAATATCCTTCCTCTGTTGATTCTCTTACTGGTTCTCATACCTCTACTCGGCCTAGCTAAATCTCTCCAACGTTGGATGAAGAGTATGAGAGGGCTCTCTGTCCTGATTCTCTTCATTGTCATCTTCAACACGTTGCTTTCTACTGTTGCGAACCCATTCTCCTACTCAATTGCACTCTCGTTGCGGCTGATTGCCTTGATGAGCTCGTTCTCGTTGTTCTTCCTCACAGTCCATCCGGATGAACTATCTCAGGCCCTCATTCAGATGCACGTCAAGTTCGAGTTTGCCTTCGCCATGAGTATGGCTATGCGGTACGTTCCCACACTTGGACAGGAGGCCTACGCAATCATGGATGCGCAGAAGGCCAGAGGGGTGGAACTGGACCGAGGAAGCCCGTTGAAGAGAATACGCAACATTGTCCCCATCATAGTACCTCTGATAATAGTGTCAATCCGAAGAGCGCTGTCCATAGCTGAGAGCATGGAGTCAAGAGGATTTGGTGCATGTGAGAATCGTACCTACCTTGAACAACTCAAGTTCACAACTCGTGATTGGGCACTGGTCGTTGTTTCTTTTATCTCCTTCTGTTTCTTGGTCTACGTCCGATTCTACCTTCCACTTCCATTGTGGATGACTTGGGGTCTACCATTCTAGTGAGGACGCCAAGATGCTTAGAATCAGTAACGGAGAATCAATAAACTAGTTCTCTCATCAGAAGCTGAGGGACGCGCTCGTGCTTCATGAAGAACGGATATCATTACTGAATGACCAGAAACCGGCTGCTGGGGACTATGTCCTGTACTGGATGCAGGCTTCGCAGCGATTTGACTTCAACCATGCTTTGGAATATGCCCTCCGCCGTGCCAACAAACTCGGTATTGGCCTCTTAGTGTATTTCGGACTCACTGACACTTTTCCCGAGGCAAACAGCAGACACTACCGCTTTATGCTAGAGGGCCTCTCAGAAACTGCATCAAGGCTAGAAGAACGGGGCATCCGTTTTGTTGTTCAGAAGTGTTCTCCCCCGGATGGGGTTACTGAGCTCTCCCAACAAGCCTCTCTGGTTGTTACTGATACAGACTACCTCAAGCTCCAAAGAGACTGGAGATCCGATGTTTCCTCCAGAATAGATGTTCCCTTCTACCAAGTAGAAAGCAACGTTGTTGTGCCGGTTGAGGTGGCATCCCAGAAGGAGGAATACGCGGCCTATACCTTTCGACCTCGTATTTCCAAGCACTTAGATCAGTACCTTGTGCCCCTTGAGATGTCACGAGCTAATGAGTCGGCTCCACGTCTGGATACTGATTCACTCCCAATCCACGATATCGCGCAGGTTCTTGATGAGCTCAATTTGGGTGAGAACGTAACGCCGGGCCATTTTCGTGGCGGAGCTAAGGAGGCTGAGTGTCTTCTGGACATCTTCCTCCAGGAGAAGATTGACAGTTTTCCTGATCTACGCAATGACCCCTCGAAGGACTACCTATCGAATCTTAGCCCTTACCTTCACTTCGGTCAGATATCACCACTCCAGATAGCACTTGAGGCGAAGTCCACTGAGAGCCCCGGGGTTGACGCCTTCATCGAGGAGCTGGTCATAAGGAGGGAGCTCAGTATGAACTTTGTGTACTACAATGCTCACTATGATGAACTGCGCGGACTACCAGACTGGGCATTGACCACACTGGACGAACACCAGTCTGATGATAGAGAGTACGTTTATACTCTCAAGGAACTTGAACAGGCAGAAACTCACGATGCCTACTGGAATGCGTCACAGCTTGAGATGATGAAAACCGGAAAGATGCATGGCTACATGCGTATGTATTGGGGTAAGAAGATTCTCGAGTGGTCGGAAACGCCAGAAGACGCTCATACTATCGCCCTTTACCTAAACAACACGTATGAGCTTGACGGACGCGATCCGAATGGATACACAGGTGTATCTTGGTGCTTTGGAAAGCACGATCGGGCATGGCAGGAAAGGCCAATATTTGGTAAGGTGCGGTACATGAATGCTCAGGGCCTGGAACGCAAGTTCGCCATCAAAAACTATGTGGAGAAAGTGCACTCCCTCTAGCCTCTCCTAAGATGATTTATCTTAGATGAGCATGATAGATACATGCCATGAACCTTGATGAACTAAGTCTTCCAGACCGAGACTCCTACACAGTTATGGATATTCTCTCGGACCTCAAGCTCATGGAGGCAACACCTGCAATCACCTATCAGGTTGCCTGCGATATCTTCTATTATGAACGAAGATGTTGCAGTGATGCGCTGGGTGAGGATGCCGTACTTGCTCAAGATCTCGCGCGAATCATCGATTTCATGCAGAATGACTACGAACGAATGCTGGTAGAGGCCAGACTCCACGAGGCCAGAGATACGCCCGAGGCAGCCATTGAGAATCTAGAAGACGAACTCTCCGATGAAACAAAGAACTATCAGCTCATCCACTCCGCAGATCAGGTACGGCGTGCGCTTCAGTCTGCAAAAGAATCGCGGATGAGAGAGATTGAGCAGTACAAGGAGATAGAGAAGAGGATCCGGAAGCAGATCAAGGACGAGCCCAAGAACCCCGACCTTTACAACCAGCTCAGACTTCTTCTTTGGATTCAAGGCAGATACAGAGCTGCAAAGAACGCATACGTGAAGGCAACAAAATCGGGCTGGACCCCCGAAACAAACAAGTTGGTAGCTCTTTGACCACAATCTCAGATACTTGGGGTCTCTGTGGGTCCGATCGGACTCTCTCGAGTGGTAGTAGGACAACATATCCTAAAGCAACACCAAAAAGTGCGCCTGCAATGAATACGGTCAGTCATTAGGAGTCGACCCCAACTCTGAGTCTACAGAACAGGATAAGGGCTATGCCAAGAAACAAATGTCGGGGCTTGAGAGGGCCAACTTGGGACAATAGAGCGCTAACACAGCTGGGATTTGACGGCCATCTCAAGCGCCAATACCAAAATGAGTACTATGACTCTCGGTCCAAGTGTTTCTCGTTGCTGGTTATCGGCGGCACAGCGTATGTGAAGTATTGGAATTCGAGATCCCGCCCTTCCGGATCCTTGGCAAAGAACTGATAGATGCCATATTTCTGATTCTCTCGTGGTTCGCATTCGGCAATATCTCTCAGAGACTCGTGCATCTCGCGGACTTTCTCTCTGGATGGGTAGTAGAGGGTGATCATAATGTCTGTCTGTGGACTCTCCCGCTCGCAGAAACCCAGCAGGAGATTGTCGTAACTCAGTATCTTGCAGTCGCCTTGGTCTAACCACAGCTTCATACCTATCTTAGTCTGGTAGAACTCAACAATCTCATCAAGTATCTCTGTGCGAAGAAAAACTATTCCTGGCATTGATGTTCCCACATGAAGGTACGATGCTATCCTTCACACAAGAGGGGACTGATAATCTATTCGGAAAGATAGATGTTCCTTCATCACATATGACTAGGCATCAATCCCATAATAGGTGTACATGTCAACAGACTTACCCGATATTCTGAGATACATCCATAGCTGCATTTTGTGCATGGCAAGATGACCGGTCATCTCCTGAAGACACTCCGGCCATGTCTTGGTTCCTTCTTTCTGATAGAATGGTTTCAGCTTTGCTTCATGAAAATTCTTTTCGCTCATTTCCTGAAAGAAAGATTTCGCGTACTTGAGGCCGTTATCAAAGGTTTCGACCATTTCACTCACAGAGCTCCCTGTGAGCTCTTTTTCCAATGCTTGCGCATCTTCAACCGTTTCGATCTCGCCCGAATATATTGCGGTGTCAATTCGGGGAATCTGAGCAAGATGATTTGCAAGATCCCTCAGAGCCCTTAGATTATCCGATGGGGTGTAGAAGAGGTTCATGCCCTCGGCCTTTGATAGCACAAATCGCGCCTGTCTCGCTTCTTCTAGAAACCCATCAAGAATGATATCTTTCGTGCTTGACACTGTATAGTCTCCGCGCGCCTTTTTGCTGGAATCCACTAGTAGAGCCTTCTATTTCACGTTATTCATTGTAGCAGCCTATCGCAACTGTCTGTTCATATGATGCAGAAACCTTGAGCAACAGGCCCCTTTTCCTTCACGTGACACCGCTACACAATCACACACATCAGAAGAATGGCCTTCCTGCCCCATCAGACTCGAACTGCACATCATCTAAAGTCAGTTTCCTCTCTTTGATACACCACCTGCAGATGAACTCGAAATCATTCGTCAGGTTGTGGCGATAGGTACAGATAGGCCTACCACAGAACTCACACTCGAAGAAATATGCATCAGCACTCTCATGGTCACAACTTCGACATCGCCCTCCGCGGGCACCGTTGATATCCTCTGTTTTTCTCAATATTCTATATGCTGCATCTCTCTCGTCGTCTGCCGTTGACTCACCTCTCTATATATTGAACTCAGTGATCTCTGGCATAGAATGCTCCAATTACCTCTTCTGAGATAGCAATCTCCCTAGTCCCTGTATTTCTTCTTTCAGTCAGACAGTCTTAAATCGACTTGTCTCTTACGGAGCGACATGGATCTGATTTTCTACTGCATACCATATTGGCTCTTTGCGCTTGCATTCATTGCCATCCGTACAAAAGGCAAAAGCGGAACGTCGTTGGCGACAATAATCAAGGCTGTACCTGCGTTCTTGGCTGCCGTATTCGTACTGCTCTCTGATTCCTCCAACCCGTTCCACCAGTTGCTTTCAGTATCTCTGGTCTTTTGTGCATTTGGGGACATCGGGATGGAGCACAATATCCTACAGGGACTTGTTCTGTTTCTGATTGCCCACGTCTGTTACGTGGCAGCATTTCTACTGCAGAGCACTATATTGGGAATTACATTCTTACCGCTGGTTGGATTCCTATCCGGCCTTGCTGCGCTGTTTGTCTACGTTGGTGTCTATCATCGTTACCTCCAGACATCCGAGAACCCCACACCCCTCATTCATGCAGTTGATCTCTACGCTGTCGTCATCTCATTGACTGCCAGTTCTTCGTTGCTTCTATGGCTAACATCCGGCACACAGGTGGGATTCTTACCGTTTCTCGGTGCCTGTTTCTTCATCATCTCGGATTCTTTGATTGGCATCAAGGAGTTCCATCATCATTTCAATCGCGAGGAGCCGCTGGTGTTAGGAACCTACTATCTTGCCATCTTCTTGCTGTCTCTCTCTGTAGTAATCTACGGGTTCTGAGATACGAAGATGGATGTCATTATCTGGGATAGACGCGACCTCCGACTAGTTTATGAATAACAGGTGTGTTTTGGTGTAGTGTAAGCGGATGTGATGCTCCTGAAGTTTGACATTTCGGATGCAATGCAAGTGAGACTTTCTGACGAGCTTCCCCCAGATCCTGTTTTTGAATCACGCATACGACGAGCTCCAGACAGGGGTTACACACTCTCCAAGTCGGATGCCGTAGTGGCTTTGAAGAACGCGCTGCGCTACGTGCCCGAGCAACTCCACAAGCGGCTGGCTCCAGAGTTCTTGAACGAGTTGCTTGAGCGTGGACGAATCTACGCATATCGTTATCGCCCTTCTGGTGCCATCAAGGCAAAGCCAATAGATGAATACAAGGGAATCCTTGAAGCTCGAGCCATTCAAGTCATGATAGACAACAACTTGGATTTTGATGTTGCATTGTATCCATACGAGCTGGTGACGTACGGAGAGTCAGGGCAGGTCATGCAGAATTGGCTGCAATACCGACTGGTCAAGAAGTACCTGGAGTCGATGAATGCAGAGCAGACTCTCGTTATGAGTTCGGGACACCCCCTCGGACTATTTCCGTCGCGTCGAGAGGCGCCGAGGATGATCATCACAAATGGTCTAATGGTGGGCATGTTCGACACCCCTGAGGACTTCCACTGGGCGACACAGATGGGTGTGGTCAATTATGGCCAGATGACAGCTGGAGGACTCATGTATATCGGACCACAAGGGATTGTGCACGGCACTTACATCACCCTTCTTAATGCGGGGCGACAGTATCTGGACATTCCTGATGACGAGGACTTGGCGGGGCGGGTGTACTTGACCTCCGGGCTTGGAGGGATGAGTGGTGCACAGGCCAAGGCCATTGAGATCGCAGGAGGCATCGGCGTGATTGCCGAGGTTGATAAGAGCCGTATAGACACCCGCAGTGAGCAGGGATGGCTCTCCAAATGGTCTGGTGATTTAGAAGAGGTGTTCGAATGGGTGGAAACACACCGCAAGAGCAAGGAGGCTGTTTCCATCGGCTATTATGGAAACATAGTCGACCTGTGGCAGTACGTAGTTGACAACGAGGTTCCTATTGAGCTTGCCTCAGACCAAACTTCTTGCCATGCTGTATACGAGGGCGGATATACCCCACAGGGGGTTGGGTTTGAAGAGGGCCGAGAACTTCTGAAGAGCGACCGCAAGAAATTCAAGAAGTTCGTCGATGAATCACTCAAGAAACAGTTCAAGCTCATCAAGACCATGACCGAACGTGGTACTTACTTCTGGGACTACGGGAACAGCTTCATGAAGGCAGTATTCGATGCGGGGGTGAAAGAGATTGTTGCGAATGGTGTGGACACGAAAGGCGGCTTCATATTTCCCTCATACGTCGAGGACATCATGGGCCCTGTCTGTTTTGACTATGGCTATGGCCCGTTTCGCTGGGTCTGTCTGAGTGGAAGACATGAGGATTTAGTGACCACCGACAAGGCCGCCATGTCCTGCATAGATCCGAAAAGACGCGGCCAAGACAGGGATAACTACGTCTGGATTCGTGATGCTGACGAGAACAACCTTGTCGTGGGTTCACAGGCCCGAATCCTCTATGCAGATGCAGAGGGTCGTGTAGAGATCGCCCTGAAGTTCAATCAGCTTGTTCGAGATGGCAAAGTTCAGCCTATCATGCTTGGTCGCGACCATCATGATACAGCCGGAACAGACTCCCCGTATCGAGAAACGTCGAACATCTATGACGGAAGCAACATCACCAGTGACATGGCGCATCACTGTTGGGCCGGTAATGTCGCTCGGGGCATGACAATGTGTGTCCTATCTAATGGCGGCGGTGTAGGGACAGGCAAGGCCATCAACGGAGGTTTCGGTCTAGTTCTTGATGGTAGTGAGAGAGTTGATTCCATCATTAAATCAGCCCTTGACTGGGATGTTAACTGTGGTGTCGCAAGGCGGGCATGGGCTCGAAATGACCATGCTCTGGAGACTGCAATAAGATGGAACAAGAATCTCAAAGGCAGAGGGCAGATCACCGTGCCATTCATTCCAGAGAAAGGGCTTGTTGAAGAACTGGTCGACAAGAGATTAGACTAGTCCCTTGAAGATGCTCCTTTGCGGTTTGTCAAGAAGCGCCGTTTCTGTTCCTTGGAGCTTCTATCCGCAAGCCGTAACGGTTCAGGGAAACCTCGTTGAGAGCATGCCCGTACGATGGAAACACAAGTCTGTAGGGAGACTCTATGGCCGACCGAGACGTAGATTGGATTCTCTCCTTCCCCAAGCCACAGCGCCATTCCCACAACCTCTCCTCGGTGAACAATTTCCGCCCTATCATCATCGCTCTCTCCAATCTCGCCGAGAAGAAGACTCTTTCCAACTCCTATGGTTACAAGGTCCAATCTGACTCCAATATGGGATGCAAGACCAAATCGCCTCGGATGCAAGATCCCGTTCCCGTCCACAAGAACTGGTCCCCTTGGGCGGTCTTTCAACAGCAACTGCTCCAGAACTGGCCCTTCTCTCAGGTAGAACTGCCCTGGCACATACTCTCCCACTTCAGTCACTACAGTCCGGGTTTCGCGGAGTGGTGTATTGTCTGCGATATCTAGAGTCACTGCAGCTCCAAAAGCAAGACTCTCTTGATAGGCAACATCGACGCCTGTCACATGGTTCCTATTCAGGATGTTGTCATCTTTCCTGATGACGCTCTTACGGAGTCTATTCTGTTCTCCTTTGAGCCAGTTACTCATCGACAGATTCCGCCTACTATAACTCGCATCACATTGGAGTGCGAAGACCTCTCTAGTCTACTTGAGATAGTCCTCAATCACACCATGAGTTGCCTTCTTCCATTCCACTGACTTCTTGGCAAGTTCCATAGCTATGTCACCAGGTAGTGGCTCGTCTTTGCTGTATTCTTCTATCTTCGATAGCCATGCGCTTGTCGTCAGTGAAGTGGGCTGAACTTCCTCGCCCTCAGTGGCTTTGATTAGCATCTCTCTTCCGTGGGCAACCTGAATGTAGACCGAAGTGAGTGGTGCTTTGTTGAGGATCTCAAATACCAGTCGGTCCCAGCACATCTTTGCAGTCAACGCTCGTTTCAGTCTGCTTTGCTCGTCGTCGGAGAGTTCATTATACTTCTCAACTGCGTCTTCGAAGCGCTCTGCAATTCCATCCACCATCGTCTTTAGTGCGGATTCATCCTCTCCCCATGCAGTGAATTCAATGGAGCGTTGAGCCTCTTCAACCCATATCCGTACCGCGATATCTTCATCATCCGACTTGACCGAAAATATTGCCTTGCCTTTGAAAATTTGACTCTCAGCCTCGCTATACTCATTCAGGATTACCCCTGGTTTGCCGGCGACAATGTACCACGCCAACCTGAATATGACTGACGACTCGGGTCGGTCATAGCTTAGAGTCCGCGAGATCTTGGGGCGATCATCCATCTCTTCCAAGCGAACACTCCCGATGATATCTCTAAGAAACTTTACTGAGTTCCTTATAGAGTTTGGCTGTTGCTCCCTCAACATCCTTTCTTCTTGCTCCAATTGCCGCATTCATCACGATGTAGCTGTGAGGGTAGCCGTCTACAGATGAGCCTCGCGCGCCTTTCTCTACCGCTCGGGGACCGGTCACTTTTCGCGTGTACAATCTTGCTCCCAGCTCACTGGCATCAATGCCATCAAGGGTCATGGCACAGGAAATAGGATTCTCAACTCTCAGAACTCTTTGGCCCAACTCGTCTGCCATCTCTGATAGTTTGGACTCCAGAAGTCTGCGGTTCATCTTCTGTTCCTCCATCAGCTTACGATACCCATCGTGGCCTAAGACCAGAAGAGCGGCCAATGTCTGCACAACTGGAGCCGCAGAGGCTCGTCCTGCATACGTTTCAGCGATACCTTCGATGCAACTCTCATGTGGAGATACAACTACTGCTCCGCCAACAGGTGTGAGGAAGTTCTTGTCATTGCTCTGAACAATGGCATCTACTCTACCAGCATCAACTGCAGAACTGACAGATTTCATGATAGACTCAGATTGGACCCCATACGCATTGTTGATGACCAGTGGTATCTCTTTCTCTTGACAGACTCTCGCGATAGCCTTGATTGGATCCGACTCGCGGGGCGCGAAGAATGTGGTTGTGGCAAGTATTGCGCATTTGCTCTCTCGTGAAACAGCTTCTTCCAAACTATCTAGATCACACCTGACGGCATCTCCATCGATTCTCGTTTTGATGATGATCTCCTCGAGGCCGGCCATTGCTATGCCCCTTGTCGGGGAGGTGTGGTCTATTCTAGGATAGAGGACGCGTTTGACGCCGTACTTCAACCTCAAATACGAGAGTGTGAGGGAGATAGTCATGCCGGTTGACATTGGAAGAATCATTCCATCCCTTACATTTGGAAGCCCCAGCTTTCTTATAGCGTCGAGCGTGACCTGATTGGCAAGCCTTTGCATGAGTGATGCCCCTGCAGCTTTTGGCTGTGGTGCCGTGATATGCCCACTCCTTCCTATGCCATGATTGAATCCTGCTGAGAGTTCTCCTATCAGACCCGACGCTATCCTGCCCTCTCGCTCTCCCACTCGGGCTGCCTCAGGATCCTTGTCCGAGTCCATTGATGAGAGAATCCTGAGCAACCACTCAACCTGAAGGTCCGTGAAACCTGTTGCAGGAAACTGTCTTCGATTGAGAAGGTCCTTGATGGGGGACATCAACGATTCGAGAGTAACACCTGCTCTTCGGCGGATGCTTTCCGGCAGAGTATCCATCAACCTAGTGATAATCTCGTCATTCATTGTTCAATTGTCTCCTTTCGTAGAATATCGAGTCGAACCTCTTCTCCGATCTTGACAGCATCTTCGAATATCGCCGAAACTAATCCTCTTGTTCCAAAGGCCTGACCGATAGTCCCGTTGATGCCTGAGTAAGTAGTCACATCTGACCCTTTTAGCCTCTCGGCTCCCTTCTTACTCGTTGCCAGTCCAATAAGTAAGACGTCTCTCTCCCGAACTCTCTCGACTCTCCCCACTCTGGTACGTCTCCTAAACACCACACGGTCGTCTGAGATATCCTCTATCTCTCCGGATCCAATGATTCTCATCTGATTGGCAGCAAGGTCTGTTCTTAGAAGAAGGACTCTAATTCCTCTCTCCGCAACCACCTTTTCTTTGAGTTTGAGGATGGCCAGGAATTGAGGCTTTCCAACTTCGGGTTGTAAGACTCTTCTGTCATCAATGCGTTCGAAGGGTATGATTTCACCTGTTGTGCTAGGCATACCGACTGCCACACTCACCGTCATCCTCTCAGTCACCCGGCCGAGATATAGGGGGTTGACTGTGATTCTTGCAGTGACCAGATCTGAAGGGCGAACGGAGCCAGGCTCTATCAGGTAGTCTCCTCTCTCTACATCTTCATGTCCAACATCTGGAATATTGACTCCTATGCGATCCCCGGCTCTTGCTCTCTTTCTATTCTCTCCAAAGGTCTGTATTGCCCTGACCTTGGCATACTCTCCCTTGGGGCAGACTTCTATGGTCGTGTCTACTTCAAGTTCTCCTCTGACTATTGTGCCAGTGACTACTGTGCCATGGCCGCGAACAGGGAATGCATGGTCGATGGGCATGAGGAGCGGGCCTGATAGGTTTCGTTCTTTGGGACGTAATATCCTCTTGAGGCTCTCTTTCAGTTCATCTATTCCCCTCGAAGACTTTGCGGAACACCGAACATACTCAACATTCCGAAATCTGGTCCCTGCCATCACTTCCCTCATACGTTTCTCGACCAAGTCGAGAGCAGACTCATCAACAAGGTCCGCTTTGGTTATTGCCACCACAATCGAGTCGATCTCCATTGCATCAAGAACAACTAGGTGTTCTCCAGTCTGTATCTTTGGCCCCTCGTCTGCAGCTACTGTCATGATTGCTGCATCAATAATATTGGCTCCAGCCACAACACTTCTAATAAGATCTGCATGACCCGGTGCATCTACCAGAGTCACAAGATATTGTTCTAGTCTGAACATAGTGAAACCCAGATCAATTGTGATCCCTCTCTCTTTGGATTGCGGGTGCTTGTCGAGACCCGCAGTTGATGTTTTCTCCGTGAGAGCCCTGGCAAGTTCTGTCTTTCCGTGGTCGACATGTCCCATGAGACCCACATGTACCGGTACGAGATCTTTCATCAGGAACGCCAGTTCTTCACACAGATTTCTTGATTTTAACCTTGGCCACTCACTGTTGTTCTGAATCTATCCCCAATGTATTACGAGGACTTTATTGGGACATCCAATGAACACAGAATCATGGTTTCCAGATCTCTTGAGAAGATGATTCTCATTGCCGTCGGTCTTACTACCGCCGTGATGATTGGTGTTCCCGTACTCCTCTTCGCCATCAATACTCTGAACAGTGCAACTGAGTATGAAATGGCCAATCTGTTCTCAGAGAAGGTGCATGAAGCAGTCACGAGGGTGGACAATGGTAGTCTGGCAGAGGTTCACTTTGACCTCGCTGTTCCAGATGGAATTGAACTGACCTCAATCGGAAACACCCTTTCGATTTCTTATCGGAATGAGTACGGGATTCAGGGAGTCTGGACCGAAGAGTATTCACATGATATACTCGTTGAGTCTCCACCGGAGACAGGTTACCAGTCTGTGACTATCAGGATTGCTGATGAAATACTGGTCATATCCTTTGCGCCTGCCACCTAGACATTTCGCTCTCTGCACCTTCGCCATGTTTCAACACAACGTTTTTAATTATCTCTCAGGCTTTCGCCTTTCACAGTGCCTAAGGCGAGGACAGAGTGACATGGGCGAAAAAGCCGAAGAGTCCGAAACTGTTGATGAAGAGACACCCTCTGAAGCAACCATAATCAAGACCAAAGAAGATACCAAGGATAAGAAGCGCGAGCCTGTTCGTCGTGGACTAACAGGATCTTTGGGCCTGATTCTCAATGTACGCATGTTGCGAAGAGTGGTACAGATTATCTTCTTTCTGGGAATAAACGCTTACATCTTCACAGCATGGTTTGGTATGGAGCAAGTCACAGCATTCTGGACCAGTTTCAGGGATATACTACCAACTTTGCCAATCATCGCGCCTCTTGAGGCTCCCTTTGCTGTTCTGGCCGGTTCCTTTGATACTATGCAGCGTGTCTTCACATCCGGAGCGTTTCCCTTCTTCACACTTGGAGCAATGATAATCATCCTTACAGTCATTGGCCGTGCAGGATGTGGCTGGGTATGTCCTATCGGCACAATTCAAGACTTCATCACACTTCCAAAACGCACCAAGCTTAGACCCTCTCCTCAGACTGAAAAGGAGCTCCGTCGTATCAAGGCCTATGTCTTCATTATAGTCATGTTCTTTGCGGTATGGGTTGGAATCAGTACATTGACGGGCACCGCAAACGTCCTCAGAACAGCACTGGGGATATTTGCTAACGCCGCTTTTGATCCTCTCAATCCAGCGTATATCTTATTTGTCGTTGCTCCCGAGCAGACATGGCCCGAGAGCTTGGATACACTCTGGTATTTGTTGTCATGGGACTTTGTTGTCTGGCTTCAGTTTGCATTTGTTGCTGCCGTCTTCGTGATATCTTACTGGATTCCCAGATGGTTCTGCAGATGGCTATGTCCAGCAGGGTGGTTCTATGGTGTCTTCTCTCGCGACGCACTCATAGGTATTGGGCGAAACCCCGCTCGATGCACTCCGGACACATGCAACATATGCGAGGAAGTATGTCCGATGAACATCCGAATACGCAAGTTTCCGTATCAACATATGTACAGTGCCGACTGCATACTCTGCTTGGAATGCAAGAGTCACTGCCCCAACGGCGCTATCGAGCTCAGGTTCTCCTAAGAGTTTCCCTCTCAATCTCTCTCTGCTATCCGCTCGAATTCATCTCGGTATTTGGCAAACCGTTCTAGCAGCTGATGGGCAACCTCGGTGAGGTTCGCTCCTCCACCACCAACAGTTCCCCCTTTGTATGTCTCTAGGAGTTTGGTATCGAGTTTCTTCTCGATCTTCCTGATGACCCCCCAAGCGTATCTGTATGACATTCCAAGCTTTCTTGCCCCCTCAGTGATTGTTCCTGTTTCCTTTATCGCTTGAAGAATGGCATAAGCCCCGGGCCCGAAGATGTATTGCCCATCTTTCTCAAGCCAGAGCTTCCAGTTCGGAAGCAGCTGACGAACGATGTCTTCTTCTTTCAACAGATGATTCTCCCAGACGGTACAGTGTAGTACTTGCCCGCCTCTCTAAGTAACTCAAGGGCCCCAACGAAGGCGTTCGGCCTTGGTATCTTGTTTGTAAGCCTTCTTCACAATCTTCCAGTGGTCTCTGCAGAGGTAGGTTTTCCGTTCACGAGGATCTTTGACTTTCAGACCCGCACCGGTTACACTCTTGCCGATTCGTGATGCTGAAAACGAGCGTTTGGCCGGCTTATCACATCCTGCTATACTACAGACTTTCTTTGATCTGGCCAACTTGGTCACTTCACCATCAAGCCGAGCACGTGCATTATAACTATGACGGCGTTAGACTTGATTCCCTTTCGGCGTCAAGAGGGACCCTTTGGAGAAATCGAATAGGACTTCTGTTTCAGAATCCAGTTTGAGTTGGACCAGCTGGGTATCTTCAACATCACCTATAATCACTGCATCCATTTCATGTTTCGTGACAATATCCCTGAGGGCTTTCGTGTTCTCAAGTGTGACTGCAACGAGAAATCCCAATGAAATATACATTCTCAGCCAATCTTCTAAGACGATTGCCGGGGGACACGACGCCTCTACTGCATCCAAGTCAATCAGAGCGCCGACGCCAGAGTACTCCACCATCATGCCTGCAGTTCCTATGATTCCTGCGGTTGATATATCCTTTGAAGCAGTAACGAGCTGCTTGGCCGCAATGCTTGTCATAACTGCCAGTCGCTTCACAGTGTCATCAGAATCACGTTCAGTGACACTATCCCATCCAAGCCTGTAGTGTTCTCCTCTCTTGCCCTGTCTATCGTAGATTAGGACCAGCTTATCCCCTGGAGTCGCACCTCCCGCTGTCAAAAGGTTTGCCTTTGACACAGTTCCTGTTGCTGATCCAACCACGTAGGTTGAGCATGATGTAGGGTTGGTGTGCCCTCTCACAATTGGAACCTTGAATCTATGAGAGCCCTCGATGAGCCCCTCCAGCAATCTCTCTCCTATTTTCTTGTTGGAGTAGGAGAGTGCCACTGCAAATGATGTGGGGATTCCTCCTGCTGCATAGATATCCATCACGTTTGCCAGAACAGCATTGAACCCAGCTGCCTTAGGATGGTTGAGGCAGAGATCTTCCACTATGGCATCGGTGGTCAGAAGAACAAAATCGTCGCAAGCGGTGCAAATAGCGGCCGAGTCTTCTCCCAATGAATGAGGATACTCTCCGTCATATGACTCGGTTCGCAGTCGATGGATGATTCCTGGGAGTACGTATTTGCGAGATATACCTTCAAACCCCCTCAGGAGTTTGACTATCTCATGTAGCCGACTCAACCGAAATCACTCATTTCAGCATATTCACTACGGACTAAGAAACTCAATGGCGAAGGATGCTTGGTTCAGGAGAATCCCGATTCCAAGAAGTGACATACCAATCATGAAAAAGATGAGCGCTCTAATCTCTGGCCGGACCTCTTCGAACACAATGAATCACCGTACGAGTCGCTCAGCCACCGCTGCTGCTTATAGGCATTACGG
>CAZLEV010000012.1:0-119699 GCA_964558645.1 uncultured archaeon | reverse complement strand
CCAATCCTGTATGTCTGGACCATAGACACTTCATACATCCAGGAGTTGGTCACTGGTTATCCCGCTCTCTTTCCTTGGGGGGGCTAGTGTGGGTTCTCTTTCCTCTGACAGTCTGGTTGCCATGTGAACTGGCGAAGAGGCGGCAATGGGGGATGGCAGAAGAAACAGAGTAGCTCTTCACGAGATTGGTGCATGAGCGTATGCGCTCAGACGATGAGGCCGGTGATGACGGAAATACTGCAGTGGGACGGATTCTACATTCTAGGATCATCACTCTAGTCATTTCTGAGGTGAGCTGAACATTCCAAGAAGCATTCTTACTGAGCTGGAACACATCCCACTAACCGAAAGAGGTTTCAGATGTAGAAACGATGTATCAGATAGCGAGACGTGATGTAATGGGGTACGAGTTGAATACTAGCTTCAATGAACGCAAGACGAAGATCTACGGAGCCTTCTCCTTTATGACCGGGGGTTTCTTGATTAGCATTTCTTCTCTGATATCCCCGTTTCCGGGTAGTCTTCTCATCACGTCAATAAGCCTAGTCGGAGCAATACTGAAATTGCTTTCGTGGAAGTACTTCACGCGGGACGACGAAGCCGCAGAGTTGAAGCCAGAGGGATATCTTGTGATGGTAGGCGACATAATGCTATTGCTGGGTATTACTGACCTTGTTATCTCTCTGTCTTTTGCGATACTCTACGAATGATTCTGCTAGGTGTGTGACAGGCTATTGGCAGAGCCTAAGCAAGGTTCTCTCCCCAACTAGGTTCTGATTCTTCTATGGAATATACACGATTCTTTTGATGGGTTACGCAGCTTATGCTCTTTCTCGGACTATGGAGGTTTCTCATGATCCATTTTATGGGTCTGCAGCATGGTACGATGCTCTAATCATGGTAATCTGTACAGGATATTCACAACCGCGTTCTTTATCCCTCGGGCTATGCTACTTGAATTGGGCATTGTCCATCTTTCAGAAAGCCACACTCCGCCAATGAACCCATTCTTCATGGCTCTCTGGGACTTTATCTTCCTAGTATGGTTAATGTGCGTAGCAAAGCTTCTATGGGAGGGAGGTAATCCGTATTAACGATTATAAGCTGATTCAGCATACCAGGAGGAGGACTTGATGATTCCGGACCAAATACTACTATGGGTCTACGTGTTCTCGGCTCTCGGAGCCGCCGCTGCGGGACTTGGAGCAGTGCTCTTAGCCGTGCACCTTCGAATGGAGGTGTTCGGGGCCAAGTCCACCTTGGTGATAATCCTTGCATCATTGATAGCTTGGTATATGGTTCCGTTCATATATGTCTGGACCATGAGGAATGCGTATTTTCATGAACTCATCAGTGACTATCCTGTTCGCATGCATCAGCTCGCGCTGGGTTTTGTTCTGTTTCCGTTAGCCCTGTGGCTGGGTCAGGAACTGGAGAAGAGGAGGACAAAGGATAAGGGCAGAAATGACGAATAGCTGTTGAAGACGGTGACTCCCTTATTGGCTCATCTAGGCATTGCAGGGAGATGTGAGGCCAACAACAACCATGGCCTTTCCGATACACGCTTCCTCTGCAGGTGTGTCTGGTGGCACTAGCCATGTGGGACGGAGGGAAGCCATTACATGATGTCTAAGCTGCTTCGACTCTGGCGGAGGTGTTCTGATGATTCCCAATGAGGTACTTCTGTGGGTCCTCCTCTTGACCCTTGGTGGCGGGGCGGCAGGGATCGTGGTCGCCATGGTCATGACTGCATACCTACGCTGGGAGATACCTGGAGGCAAGTTCGCCCTGCTGATGATTATCTGGGGTCTGGGACTTGCCTATGCACTTCCAATCCTGTATGTCTGGACCATAGATAGTTCGTACGTCCATGAATGGATCGCCTCTCCCGTTCCTTTTATTGGGGTGGCGTTACCGATAGTTGTCCTAGCTCTGTCTTTGTGGCTGTTTCCAGCACTGGAGAAGAGGAGAACCAGAGATAAAGGCAATAGTGACGAATAGCTCCGGAAGATAGTGACTCTTGTATTGGCTCATGCGAGCGTCGTGGGTATAAGTGAGAATCTCCAGCTTACATCATATATCATGGTTTTCTGGGACTTGGTGTTCCTGTGGTGGGTATTCATGGTTGCATTAACTCTGTGGGATGGAGGGAATCCATTACAATGATGCGTATGCTGCTTCGACTCTGGCGGAGGTGTTCTGATGATTCCCAATGAGGTACTTCTGTGGGTCCTCCTCTTGACCCTTGGTGGCGAGCTGGCAGGGGTCGTTATCGCGATCATCATGACTGCATACCTACGCTGGGAGATGTTTGGAGGTAAGTGGGCTATGTTGATGATTATCTGGGGTCTGGGACTTGCCTATGCACTTCCAATCCTGTATGTGTGGACCATAGACACTTCATACGTCCAGGAGTTGGTCACTGATTATCCCACTCTTTTTCTCGAGGTGGGGATAGCAATGGTTGTCCTTCCTCTATTGATGTGGATGTCATTTGAACTGGCGAAGAGGCGGCAACCGGGGACGGCAGAAGAAACAGAGTAGCTCTTCACGAGAGCGGTGCATGAGCGTCTGTGGGAGTTCCAAAAGAGGGTACGAGCGAAGAAGGGGCATCATGTTGCAGCAATAGCCCTGGCACGGCGGATCATGGTCATGATCTGGAAGATGTTGCAGGATGGGAAGTCCTTCAAGGACATAGACAATGGAGAGATGCTGAACGAAAAAAGAAGAAATATGAGTATGAAAAGAAACGGCTCAAGAAACTGAGTAGAGAGTATGGATCAGAAGAGCTCAGACGAATGGTTCGAGGAGTTCTAGGGCGAGAAGAGACCATTCTCAGTACATAGTCCTCATACTCTTACTCATAGAAAGATTTTCCAGATGTCGATGAACGGTTGGATGATCCCAGTGAGTTCGCTTTTGACACACTTGCATCAAAGCATTATAGGGGGTTTAACATACACAGATACAGTCGATTTCAGGAGTGGAACTGGATTGTCTGAGAGAGAGTACACAGATGAGTTTGATGAGAAGGAACGTGAAGACGAACACGAAGATTCACCGAAAGAACAGGCACACGATAGCGATGAGGGCGACGCATCACAGAGCCCGCTATACGAAGATCTTGGTATCAGCGAATCAGAAATGAGAGCCTATTCTGTTGTGCTATCTGTAGGAAACATAACCAAGGGTGATTTGGTCCTTCTGCTACGTGACCAAGGATTCGATGATGTCGATTCCCTGGTTCAGAGGCTTGTTGAAAAGGAGATGGTAGTGGAGCTGCCTGGGATTGTGACCAGGTATCAGGCAGTGCCTCCTTTTGATGGTTTGGCTGAAGAAGTGAGTCACATTTCGCAGAGAATGGAATCGCTCAGGGAAGAACTCCGCGAACAGATACTTGCAGCTTCGAAACAGGTCCGAGATGCGCTTCTTGCAGTAAGCTCGGAGAAACTCGAATCAATAAGCGCAGAGAAAGAGCAGATTCACAGATCAAAAGGTGATGCCATTGACCGCCTTGAGAAGTCTCTATCGGACTTGGAGTCAGAACGAGGGTCTCTGGAGGATCATCTTGGTGCTCAAATGCGCGAAACCACATCTGCCTGGACGCAAGAGACAGTTTCAGCAGCACGATCTGCATTGGACGAATCTAAAGGCAGTCTCTCTTCTTTGGGAAGCGAACTAGAGAACGAACTATCGGGAATCAGTGTTGACATAGAGGACCAGTTAAAGGCATTGAACTCGGAACTCGGTTCCTCACTCTCAGATGTGACTTCGCAGGCCATTTCACGAATAGAGGCCAAGAAAGAGGAACTGAACCAAGAACTGATCTCAAACTCTGAGTCGGTGTCTGCGGGTCTTTCAACGACTGAGAGAAGTCTTGTTAGCAGTGTTGAGGATACACACCAGAGAACCGCTACATCTCTCGAGGAGATCTCTGACCGGATAAACACAGGGATTGAAAAAGTCGAGGGGGATGTTGGTGTTTCCATCGACTCCGCGGTGAATATGGCGAGTGATCAATACGATACACTAGAAACTGAGATGATACAGGCCCTGAGCGACCACGCTGCTAGGGAGTATGAGATTCTGGATGAACACTCGAAAGCCCTTGATGATGAAATCTCGGAGTTTGGATCGTCAAAGGATGAGGCCGTTTCAATGTTGAAGAACCGGCTCGAAAATGCAGTGTCTGAGTATGAGTCTTCAGCAGGGACTGCCGTATCATCGATGTCTGAACAGATTCAGGATATGTCTGCGAGAGCAAAATCATCAGTGACCACTGCATCTGATTCAATGCATAGACTCGCTTCACACGCACTACAGGACTCTTACGAGAGAGTCGACGAGTATGCAACCACCACTCTCGCGCATGTCAGCAAAGAGCTGGAACAGAAGAGGCAAGAATTCGGAGAATCCCTCCAGTCAACTGGGAATGAGATAAATGCAATCAACCGTGAATCTCTTGACTTGACTACTGGGCTACTCGAGACCTACAGGTCTGAGATCACTCAACAGCTCAGACAGGTTATGGAGTCGACTAGCACTCAGTTAGAGCAAGTGTCACATGAAACTATTGCAGAACTTGATTCTCTTTCTAGTTCTGTGCGAGACGAGATTGCCAAGGCCATATCTCGAGCGAAATCTCAGACGGAGGCAATGCAGACACGCGCTACACAGCAGATTACAGAGGCAATTACAACCAGTATTGAAGGCCTTGATTCTGATGTCAGTCAGCGCATTGAGGGTTCTCGAAAGAAGCACGACTCGATGGTCAACAGGATTGACGCCACGGTCACACATGAGATCTCTTCTGGCTCCGAGATATTGCAGGAACTGCAGAACAAGATAGACGCCGATATGGACGGGTTTGTTGCCAGCGCTGATGAAAACCGTAGGAACCAACTGGGCGCACTAGAATCCGGTCTGGGTGAGGAGAGACGGGCCGCAGAGGAATCCTTGGGTCGGGCCGCTGCGGAAACACAAGACCTCGTAGACCTCCTGCATACCGGGCTGCAAGACTCGGTGCAGAAGATGCATGACGGTATAAAGGCTGCGAGCAGTTCACTTGACTCATCTACGGAGAGATTGAAAGTGGGACATACTACAGCGAAGGAGGAGCTGCTCAAATCTACGAAGGATGACTTGGAATCACAAGTCAACTCGCTCTCAAATCAGATACGCTCAATGGCATCCTCTGGCCGTTCGCAAGTGAGAGAAAACGCTGCAGCAGGAATGAACACGTTCTCTGAATCTCTCGAGGCATTACAGCAGGAATCATCGTCAAAGATTGGCGGCGCTTTAGAGGAAATGAGGTCTGTAATTGGCGGCGCTTTGGAGGAGACTCATAATGCCTTTACCAATTCGCGAACAGAAATTGCCACAGTAATAGACAGAGCCGGTGGCGACATAGTTGCCACTTTGAATGATGTATCATCCGATTTGTCTGAACACAAACACACAGGCCATTCCCGGCTTGATAAGGGAGTTAGCGCTGCAACAACAGGGGCGCAATCGAGGCTTGAATCGGCGAAGGTCATGGTCAACTCGACTGTCAAATCTTCTGTCCAGAATCTTGGCTCAACCGAGGAGAGACTTGGTGGCTCAATCTCATCTGCGGCGAACAAGCTCTCTTCAGAATCGATAGCTGCCCTATCAGAGTTTCTGGAGAAGTCCTCAGCAGCTATTGAGAGAGTATCGGTGAGTGCGAAAAATGACATCAGAAGCGGCTATGATGACATCATGGCTCACGCGGGCAGTCTTGAAAACATACTGGCCGATGCAGTAAATGACCTTGAGAAGAGGCCAGCGATAGGAATCTCTGAAGAGTCAGTAGATGAGGCAGTTGGACTTGCGACGGAGACACCCTTGGATACACAACGGGTTGCTGATGTGCTCTCGAAGGTGTGGGAACGTCTAGGTACTACCGACTTCCCAGGAGCCAAGAAGACTTGGACGATCGTCACTCGTGATGCAGTTCTGGCACACATGAAAGACATGCTTGCGAGGGCAAAGTCCAAGGTGACACTGATAATCCCTGAGGCGCATGATATTCCTACGGACACCCTGAAAGAGCTCAAGAGCACAATCGGTGTGGAACTGGTGGTGACAGAGAGCCCAGTGCTGAATCGTGAGGCTGGACCACTGGTTGGACGTGGAAACATTCGTGTCAGGAGCAGGTCTGAGAAGGATGTCTATGCATGCGTTCGGGACAGTGAGGAGGTGTTGCTCGCTCCTGCTGCCTCTGCAGATTCAGATGTCATTGGTTTTGTGTCAGAGGATGATGGCTTCGTGCGTTTCGTGATGAGCATTATCGGACCTATCTTCCAAGCTCGAACTACCATGCTCAAGCCTGAGGATCTGTAGCGTCTATCCGAGGAACAGTCTGGGGCTGTCACTTCGCTCCGAAGAAACAATCTTCGGTTGGGCGTAATGCGGAGTATTGACAGGCCCGACGGATATATTGCATTTTCATCAACCATCGAACAAGGGGCAATTGCAGTGACACGGTTTCTGTTGTTCCAAACCGTGCTGCCCATGCTCTGGAGAATCGACAAGATAGCGGAAACCTACGCGGGCTGGTGACATCAGAGGGGTCCCGCTTCTGAGACCTAAACCTTCCCCTTGACCGACTTGACAATTCCAAGTGTGGCTCGCATCGGATTCAGTTCAGTGATTCTTTCTGCATACGCTCTGTTCTTGACTCTGATGATGGCAATGCCTGACTGAGGTTCATACTGCACCAGCGAAACCGCCTCTTCCACTGCGCTTGGTCCCACTAGTTTGGCACTGAAGACCATAAGCAGGATCACTGCGACGAGTCCCAAGACCGAGAGGTAGTTAAGACCTCTCCCAGCAATGACTGATGATCCAATGGTAATAATCAGGAAGAACAAGGCAACGAGGGATATTCCCCCCATCACGGTCATTAACCCTTTCGCTCTCCCCAGTTCCTGGTAAGAGAGGTCATGTGACTCACATACGGGGATTTGAATTGAGGCCATGTTTTGCCTTGCTTCTATGAGTTTCTTGGTTGCAGGGCGGTCTCTTGGAATCGGTGATTTCGGCATCTTGCCCTGTTGCACGAATGGTATCCTTGTATTGCTTGTGGCGTTTCTGCCGCATACTGGACAAGTGTCTGGAAACTGTATCCTGTTCACACCATCAAGTCTTACCAGAACATCTCCTTCATGCAGCATCACAAGCACCATCTGGCAGTCAAATCTTTGGCTTCTTTCAACATGTTACAGCTGACATGATTATTGCAGTTTTTGGTTCAGGCTTCTGAATCTATCCTTCGGGCCCTTCAGGATTCATTATTTTGGTGCCAGAATCTCGTACAGACCTTTGGGTTCGTAACGATATGTTGACTCAATGTAGAATCCCAGTGATTCCAAATGCTGCTGCATCTCATCTGGGCTGAGGAAGCAGAAGTATCGGTCATCCGAGTAGAACACCCCTTTCTTCTTCTGCTTAAGATTTGGTTGGCGTGACAAGTATTCCGGAGAGTATTGGGCAAGCAAAAACATGCCACTTTTCAACAATGACCTGTGTACCAGCTCATAGAACTCATCTTTTCTGGGTTGACGAATGTGCTGAGATGTGTAGTAGTCGATGAAAATATCATAGTGGTCTTTAGGATACTCGAACAAGCTGACGCTTGTGTTGACCAGGTGATACTGCTCCTCGCTGACCCCCATGTCCTTGAACTTCTTTGCACAAATCTCGATGGCCTTCTTCGAGATATCAATTCCGATGATTCTTAAGCCCTTCTGAAGAAGCGGGAGGACCGCCTCACCTGTTCCAATTCCTGCATCAAGGACTATCATGCCTGATTCAGCCCTTGTGACCAGATCGGCAAGACCTTTGAACTCCAAATATCCTTGTGGATACATTGCCCTCTATAGATCGCCTCTTTCGCGATAGGTCTTCTGCCATGACGTGTGGTATACGGAGTGGTCGTCCACATGGAACACCTTATCCTGTTGATTTACGGGATGACCGTTATCCTCCCTTCGCCTTCCGACATAACTCGGCCGATGATTGCCGCTCGATTCACGCCGCGCTTATCAAGCTCTCTCATCAGACTGTCGGCTCGTTCTGCGGGTAGGCTGATCAGCAGACCTCCGGACGTCTGGGCGTCTGCGAGTAGGATTCTGTCCACTTCAGAAACGGCCGCATCAAACTCAACATATGGTTTGACATAGGCGAGATTGTCCATTGTGCCTCCTGGAACAACATTTGCTCCTGCTAGGGTCTTTGCCTTCTGAAGAATCGGGACACTCTTGGCGCTCAACTCAATATCCACTGTGCTGCCTGCAGCCATCTCTCTCAGATGACCCAGCAGTCCAAAACCTGTGATATCCGTGCAGGCACTGACATCAAGCTCACTCATAGCCTCTGCTGCTGCTCGATTCAGTTCGGCCATGATTTCACGAGCTTCATCAGCTACGTCTTCATCAACGAGACCTCGTTTTATTGCCGTAGTGATAATCCCAAGCCCAATCGGTTTGGTCAGGATAAGTACGTCCCCCGGTTTCGCTGTGCTGTTCCTTAGCACACGATCAGGATGGACAATCCCCGTGACTGCGAGCCCGTACTTTGGTTCGGTATCATCGACTGTGTGCCCTCCCACAATAGCGATTCCCGCTTCGGCCGCCTTCTCTTGTGCTCCTCTCAGGATTTCTTTCAGGACCGACAGGGGTAGTCTATTGGACGGGAACCCCACAACGCTGAGGGCGAAGAGCGGCTTTGCTCCCATTGCGTAGATATCGCTGAGTGAGTTCGCAGCTGAGATAGCTCCGAACCAGTATGGATTATCCACGATTGGCGTGAAGAAGTCGACAGTTTGCACTATTGCGTTGTCATCATCAAGTCTGTAAACGGCAGCATCATCTGAGGTTTCAACACCAACCATGATGGCCGGGTCTGAGGGCATCGGAAGGTCTCTAAGGACCTCCTCAAGCGCCTGTGGGCGAAGCTTGCATGCACAGCCTAGGCCGTGAGTATACTGTGTCAGCCTGTACTCACCTCTTTCTTCAACTACGATCTTACCGGAATCGAAATCTGTTGGCTGGAGCCTTCTTACAGCATCCGTCACAACTTCAACAGCTCTGTCCACATCTCCCTCGGTGGTGTTTCGACCAACAGAGAACCTGACAGTTCCCATCGCCCATTGGACTGGCAATCCCATAGCTTCAAGCACCGGAGAAACGTCCACCTCTTCGGCGTGACAGGCTGCTCCGGCCGAGGCGGCAACGCGATCTCCTATCTCTGAGAGCAGTGTATTGGCCTCGACACCTCTGAAGCTTACGTTCAACGTGTTGGGGAGGTGTTCTTCTGGATGTCCGTTCAGGCGCAGTCTGTCCTGTCCTAGATTGTCTAGAAGTCCCTGATAGAGTCGATCCCGCACAATTCTGAAATGCGCCATATTCTTGTCGAGGTCTCTCTGAGCAATCTCACACGCCTTGCCGAGACCAACTATCTCCAACACATTCTCGGTCCCGGGTCTTCGATTTGATTCGTGGTCGGCACCGTACATAAGCTTGGCGAGATTGGTTCCTGTCTTAATGTAAAGAGCTCCGATACCTTTTGGCGCATAGAGCTTGTGACCTGCTATTGATAAGAGGTCAACGCCAAGTTCATCAACACGCACTGGTATCTTTCCAACCGACTGCGCTGCATCAGTGTGCATAATTGCCCCGTTTTCATGGGCTATCGCGGCCAGCTCACTAACAGGTTGAATCGTGCCGACTTCGTTGTTGGCATGCATGATTGTTACAAGAATTGTATTCTCAGTGATCGCATCTCGCAGGTCATTTGGATCAACAACGCCGTACTCATCGACAGGGAGTACAGTGATGCGAAATCCTTGGTCTTGAAGCCACGAACAGACCTCGGAAACTGCAGGGTGTTCGACAGCAGATGTTATGATATGATTCCCTCTCTCTCGATTTGCCAGAGCAACTCCTCTGATTGCAAGATTGTTACTCTCTGTGCCGCCCGAAGTGAAAACAATCTCATATGGAAGACAACCCAACAACTCGGAAACCTGTTCTCTGGCCTTTTCTACTGCTCGTTTGGCCTTTGCACCGTAAGAATGGCTGCTTGATGGGTTTCCGAAGTGTTCGTATAGGTACGGAGCCATCTCATTAGCCACCTCACTGGCAATCGGTGTCGTGGCATTGTAGTCCAGATAGATGGGATTCTCGTCAGTCATTCTCTCACAACCTGCAGAGTTCTATTCGCTTGGAGGTTCTAAGCCTCTAAACACTTTTGAAACATACCATCTTGCCAAGGGGATGGGTGACGCTTTCTTCTGACAGGTGTCGAGTTCGTGGGATTCAATCTGAGAATCTCGTCACGATACTCCTTATTCTTGACTCTCAGGATGATCTTGCCTGCATTCGGCAGCATGTCCTGAACCGAGATTGCCCTCTCAAGCGCGTTGGGTCCCAGGACAGCCAGTGAAGAAATCATCAAAGATGCCGCAAGAAAGAACAGGATGTACCATTTAAGGGCGATTGGGTTTCCATCATAAAAGCTGAAAGCCATGAACGCTCCAAGTAGTAGAGTGAACATGGTTGAAACACCGGCGGTGAAGCCGAAGATGGTTCTTCTCCGAGAACTCTTGTCCGGAGTGTGTGCATGTACTCTGCATGTCGGGACTCTTAGTATACTAATAGAAGCCGGCGGTAATCGGTTGTTATGAGTTGAACGTCCGAAGGGTGTGCCTGTGTAGGACCCAACCAAAGACCTACCATGAAGTCTTCTTCTGTCACGTTGAGAAACAGCAAGGATCTCTCCCTGCGATTCTGCAACCTCCAGACATACTGGGCAGATTCTTGGAAGATCAAATGTTTGGCTATCGATTCTCACGAAGTGTTTCTCGGCAAACCATGGCACTATGTGAGTCACGTCCTCGTTTTATATCTGCGCCAGTCTTTGACGTTTCTTAGTAAGATTGCTCAGCGCCTCTTGGTACTGCTTTTCCTTGCGTGCCCAGTTGGTGAGACTCTCACACGGAAATTGATTGCACTCTGCACAGTGATTCAGGCGTTTATCATCCACACAGCAAGCCAGAATCCAGCAGTCGGGCGACCAGTGCTCTTCCCGAGGGCCGTGACATCCCTTGCAGTAGAGTCCTTTCTGAATGGCGTCTGCAACTCCTTCTGTCTCTTCCAGCCAGCCTTTCTCTCTGTACCATGATAGAGCCTCTGCTGCTGCCTCCGAATCGAACTGAAACGTTCTCAAACTGCATGATTCACAGTCCAGACCACATACAGCCATGTCCACACTTGGAGCTTTCATCCCAATAGAGTATCTCTCGTCAACCTTGATATATTCTTGCAGTGTCTTTTTCTATCGCAATAATGTTCGAGCATACGATAGACTGCTTGAATCTGTCCAACATGTACGGGATGTATCGATATGAAGACTCAGCGTCCGAATATTACAGACGACCAACTCGATGCCCTCTATTCTTTTGCCTTTGAGAAATACAATGGTCTGGACCCAACTCACGGCAAGGCCCACGCTGAGAGGACCATGCGCCTTGCAGAATTCCTCGCAAAGAGCGAGAATGCCGATTCCCTGATATCGCGATTAGGTGCATTACTTCATCAGTATCACCCTGAAGAGGCTGCTCTCGTACAAGACTTCATGACAAGGATTGGAATAGACGAACAGCTTGCGTCTGCGGTCACCCATTGTGTCTCCTGCGTTGAGCCTCAAACCATCAAGAATGCATTGACAAACGAGGCCAAGGTTGTCTTTGATGCAGATAAGCTGCAGACGCTGGGACCGTTTGGCCTGATTCGAGAAATAGTCTATAGAATGGCAACAAAGCAGTTGACTATGGAAGAGGCTGTTCGTCAGGCTGAAGAGCTGCAAGAAAACATGATTCATCTGCTCCAGACGGAGACAGGACGCACTCTCGCAAAATCTAGTCGCGGGACCACGAAAGAATTCATGAAATGCTTCTGGAGATGGGAAGGACTCTCATTTCTGAAGTAGCTACTGGGAGTCTCTTACTTGAGAGGGGGCCATAGGCCTTGGATCTTCCTGTTCGAGATAATCTGGCCCAAGTGGTATGAGTTGTGCGTCGCGAGGACAGCGAAGGCCTTTGCAACAGGTTCGTTTCTCCATGTGGGCATTGGGAGTCTGAGATCTAGTGACCCAATCAATCCTTCTACATCTTTGAGTCCTGTCAGGAACCTCTTCTTCAGTGCATTCCAATCAGTCTTTTCTGTTTCCGCATATGATGGCCAGTCCCTACCTTTCGAATCTTCCCAATCATATTCCTGTCCTTTTGCGATTGTGAGTGTGGCCTCCTGCCAGAACACCATGTGATAGAGAATCTCATATGTGCTGAAGGCATCGCCGTTCATCTGCTGCGTTGCGGTCTCGTGTGTGAGGCCATCTAACGCCTTGATGGGATTTACATGAGAGTGTTTCCCGTGTAAGGACTCGCGGAGTATCTCAACAAGGGGGTCTGTCATGAGCGTAGGTTGTCGTCCATTGCTTCTTATTTGTATCGTACTTGATACATCACTCCCTACTCATGGAAGATATGTTGCTTTCCTGATGTTTTTAACTACGTAAATTATAGTTAACTTGAGATATTAGTATGGCTAACACAAGTGTAAAATCGTTAGACAGTACAGTTCAGAAGACGATAGAGTGGTTCAATGCGATGAACGAGATACTCGGTTGGCCCGATAATGAGCGGACATACGCAGCAACAAAGGCTGTTTTGCATGCAATACGCGACCGTCTACCTCTTGGGGAGGCTGTCCATTTTTCGGCACCAATTACGATGCTGATGAAGGGGATGTACTTCGATCAGTACGAGCCGGAAGACAAACCTCTCAAGATTCGAAGCCGCGACGAGTTTTTTGAACTCATCAGAGAGAATTTCGACCAAGGTCCCCTTGATGCAGAGAACGCTCTTCGAGCCTTCGTAAAAGTCTATAGTGACAAGACTCAAGGCGGAGAGTTGGAGGACGTAAGAAAGACCATGCCTGAAGACCTCAGGCCACTCTTTGAGCCATTTGAATGAATATAGGTTAGAGGAAGACCGTGGGCTCGGAAAACGAACGGAGTTCTAATCCCATTTGTCAGTCCATTCCAGTTGTTGAGAATGAACTAGAAAGCGTGTATCATATCTGGGAAGCAACATTCATCGGTCTTTTCGGCGTCGAGAGCAGGTTACTCTAACAGATTACTCCTAGTCAAGGTGGATGATGGCTACAGGGCAAGCATCAGCAGCTTCGTGTGCACAACCCTCGAGTTCATCAGGAATCTCTCCTGTAGACCTGTCGCCCTTTCTATATTCCTTAGCGACGGATGCCCAATCGTCATCGCTCATCACAAACACTTCGGGACATATATCTTCACAGGTGGCACAAGAGATGCATTCTTCTCTATCAATCCTTATTACTATCGTCACTTCAAGTTCACCTTGTATGACTTTGAAGTGGACGTATGCCTTTATCAGTGGTGAGTAGGCGGCATTCTGAGAAGCTTGTTGGATGATTGATGTCCGCGATAGCCCCTGGTTAAGGTTATGAACCGGCTCTAGATCTTGTGGATCATCGTTTCCTTCACTGCACATTGAAAGAACGCATAGGTTTATGATTCGGCTATCGCCCTCCGAGCGCGCCCCGAAAAGAAATCTGGTGGCGTAATTCGAGACCGATGCTTCAACCTGCCTAGAACCTGTGGGATGAAAAATGGATGAGAACGAACTGTTTGAATTCTGTAACAAATGGCTTCAGGCTTGGACGGGCAATGATCCCGACAAACTGCTGGAGTATTACACCGAAGATGCGTTGTACGTCGATCCTGCAAATCGTGACGGACTCAAGGGTAAGGATGAGATTAGAGAGTACTTTGAGAGACTTCTGGATGTATACCGTGACTGGGTCTGGAGACCGATAGAGGTATTCCCAATCGAATCAGGAGCCATCGTCAAATGGGAATGCACAATCCCTGTAGGCCCTGAAACACTTCACGAGGTGGGCCTCGATATCGTGGAGCTCGAAGGAAAAAAAATCTCTAGGAATGAAGTCTACTTTGACAGAACGCGACTCGTCGCGGCTGTCAAGCAGAGGCGAACCAAACAGAGACTCATCAATCTATAAACTCTTCAAACAGCTCCAGAAGCGTCCTACGGCCAGTACCACTTTGAGATTGCAGTGTTCACCATGGCTGGTTGTTCAAGCATTACACTGTGCCCCGCATTTGGAACCACAACGAGTTCTGAGTCAGGAATCCTATCGTGTAGATACTCAGAGTACTTCAGCGGGGTCATCACATCATCTTCTCCTACTATCAGCAGCGTGGGTACATCAATCTTGTCAACCTCATCCATAATGTCAAACTCGTTACACACAGCAAAGTCCCTCTTTATGACATTGGGACTGCATTTTCTTACTTCCGCCTGAGAGGCCTCAATCAGCTCTCGCGATGCAGATTCGGAGAACATGTATTCTCCCACCGCATCGACATAGCCCTCGAAATCGTTGTCCAGAAGATCGAATATGAACGGAGCACAACGTAACCTGGCGCCTGTCCCTATCAGAACAGCTCTCTTAGTATTCCCCGGATGTTTCAGAAGATATAGCTGAGTGAGAGCCCCTCCCATCGAATGCCCTCCCAAGATAGGTTCATCGAACTCACTGACGACCTCATCGATATCCCGGAGATATGCAGAGAGTGTGTCATCTTCATGACGATCTGGTGTCTTCCCGTGACCATTGAGGTCAGGCGCAATAACGTGAAAGTTTCTTGCTAAGCCCTTGAGTTGCATGAACCAAGTTGCAGATGAACCACCGGCACCGTGTATTAGGATCAAGTGCGGCGAATCTAGGTCTCCAGTTTCTTCGTAATGTACATGCATTTTCTTCGACGTTGAAAACTGCCCACTACACTTAATCTATTCGGCGAAATCCAGCGAAATTGGACGTCTTGACCGCAGTTACCCTTAAATTGATAGCCTCTGGCCTTCTCGATGCATTGAAGGATTTCCATAACAAAACGCCTTTCTTCCTATGTTTGACGGGAGGAGTGCTGTTGGTACTATCCGGAACAAGTGGCTCGCTGGTCCTAGCTCGGGAGCTTTCAGAGGATTTTGGCCTCCTCTTTGGTCCCGAGTTTGTCATGTCGTTCGAGATCATCATGGGAATCCTTGGAGTTCTGACCTCCATGACGGGGGTGGCAGTGATTCTCGGGGGTGTGATTCTCACAACTCACAGGGTAGAGCTAGGGAGGAATGTAATCCTCGTAGCTGTCGGTACTGGAGTACTAAGCCTGGTCATGACACTTGCAGAGTCTGCGATAGCTGGCCGAATCATGATGGACTTGGGGTTGCAGGTCACTCAGTCTATTGCGTGGATTGGCGCAATCCTTGCACTACAGGCCCGAATAATCGCCTCACAGAAACCTATGAGGATGCAGTAAGATTGTCGAAGTGGTATAATGGACGCTGGACGTATTAATCAAGTTCTTGGGCCGTTGATGCTCTTGATATGGGCTCTTCTTTGGTTCATCTACTGGCTATCTGGAAGGTCTCTAGAGCTGGGTATCTTGTTGATAGCTATAGGGATTACTGTGAGCATAGTCATAATAACGGTTCGAAACTATCTATGGAAGAACTATCCCGCTGAGCTTCTTGGTTTGAAGAAGAGTGAAGGGCGTAAGCCCGATGATGAGCCTTAGACATCGAGAATCGAAACGGAGGATTCAAGGTTCTTCGCAGCCTGAATGCACTCTTTGAGGACTCCTTCTTTGTTCTCATCCATTGGGACAAAGACAGCAACGAACCAAACGCCCTTCCCGGTGGCACATATCAGGCTGACGGCACCATCAGGATTTATCCCGACTAGACCGTTCTTCGTGGCCATGGCTGTGAGAAACGGGATTTGTTTCACGCAGAACTGGGGTAGATTCTCTCTCCAAGCATTTACGATTGTGCTTGTGTCTAATTCGTTAATCATCATGTTCTCGCTGGCGTAGACTACTCGTCCCTCGTACGTAAAGACGGCTGTGCCAAGAATACACTCATAGTTACTCATAGCAATGTCTACCGTTCTTCTTATTCTCATCAAGGCACATGACCATGTGAGTGGTGGCGTGTGGAGTTGAAATAGGTATGTGGGGTCTCTTGCAAGGATAACGTCCTTAGGATGAATTTGTAGCCAGCCGCATCGCACGAGCCATCAATAGAAGGCGACCGTGAAGCTCATCATTACTCATAGAAGTCGTGATTCTGTCATTCTCGACATGCATACCGTGACGGAGGGCCAGATTCTCCAGCCGAGGATTGCGAATGGGGGATGAGTGCACTTGATAGACAAACCATTGATCCGTACCCCTCTCCTTGATTCTGCAAGCGATGTCAATATGTGAATCATCACCAGCTTTGACCCGAAATCTCTTCCCAATCAATCTCTCGACTACTGACTTCGACCCAAAAATCCCCTCTAGAATTGAAGTCGTGAAGGATGCTGCCGGAGCGGGGAGAAATGCCCATTGCCAGAATGCGTACGCAAAAACCATCAGTGACAAGGCCAGAACAAAGCCTGCCGTATTGAACGAGTAGACCACTTCGAAGCCTTGGACCCAACCCTGGGGGATTCCTTCAGGTGGTTCAATTCCGATTGTATAGATTCCTGGGCTATAGAAGATGTAGGACGTGACAGCAAAGACGATGATGAACGCAGCTAACGCTATCTTAGTCCTCTCTTCATAGAGGCTGCGTGCATTTCTCAACCGAATGTCCATCATCATTCCTCCAATGCCTGCTCGTAGAGCTCTCGAGCGTCAGCTCCATGCTCTTTGCAGATTTCGACAAGAAACTCCAGCAGCGGGTGTTCGTGGTTGATTCGGATTGCATAGAGCTTCGGAGTCAGCTCGTCAATCAGGATCAGCCGGTCCTCGCTTAGATGGGACAGTACACCTCTGTAGAGGCTCCTTGACTTTCCACTATAGCCGATCAGGCGGCTCAGTTGGACACCACTGACACTTCTTGGGTAGATGTGAGCCAGCGCCATGACAATCGCTCGTCTTGTGTCGTTGAGCGACGACATCAGCTGAATCACTTCATACGCCTTCTGTCGTGTGTCCTCACTCATATTCCATCTCATTCCGCTATCTAGCTTCTTGTGTCAGTAAGCGCACAATGAGGTTTCAGGTATTCACCATGAGCTTAGCTCTTAGCCCGCTTATTGTCAGGCGGTGTATTTCTGCTTATCGAATCAATTTTGACGGATTAGTTAATCCTGTCTTGCTGTCTACCATCTGAGCACCATAATGTTAATAGTTCAGGATGTGATTTCTTGTTTGACAAGATGACTCTATAGGAGGTCCTCAATATCAGTTTTGGAAGCAAATACTTTGGTTGGTTGGCTGCATTGGTCATAGTCTTGGCCGGTGCTTGGTTCCTCCTTCCAAATGGTTACAACACGCTCATACTATGGCTGGCGCCACAGCTGGGGAATTATATCCGGCCAACCCTAGTCATGGTTAACGCGCTCTTAGTAAATCCCCTGAACAATATCATAATGTTCGCTATATGGGCCATCGCTGGCCTTGTGGGGGGCATCATCGCCGGCACCAAGAAGGGTGCATTCGTAGTAGGTCTCTTCACTTGGTTGAGCTGCATTGGCATACTCGTATTCTGTGCGTTTCAGCTCTTTCAGTCAGGAGTTGAGCTGGGCACTCTTCCCCCAATGCCCCAGGGTGGTTCGATTGTGGATATACTGTCGATACCCCTTGTTCAATCTCTTATCGGTGATCTGCTAGGTATCATCGGGCTGGCATCCGGTGGGGAACCAGACATAATGGCAATCCTAACCCCGCTGGTCATCTACTTGATAGTACCCGTGGTTGTTGTTATCATCGCTGGAATGATTGGGGCCACCATTCGTCCAAAGGAGTGAGATAAAAATGAAGTTTCAATACAAGCACGCGTTTGCAATAGTACTCTTGGCCTTCTTGGCCGTTGCACCATCAGTAGCAGCCCTGAGTAATTCGAGTTTCACCCCTGCACAGGAAGGAGAAGACATTCTAGAACTCATCCTGAACGAAGGTGCAGAGATAGTCTTCACTCATATTGATGACCAGGGAGTACCCGGAGTGATTTATGGACAGCTTGGAATACCTTCAGATGCCTTAGCTCTCGACGATCCGATGTATGATGGATGCTTGGCGATGGCTCTGGTATCGACTCATGGCGAGTTCATTGAGATGGTCTTTGAGCTTGTCGGAGGTGATCTCTTCGGTGGAGATGGAGGAATGATGGGAGCAAGAGACCTTTCTCCCCTTCAGGATGGTATGGGCTTCAATCCTGAGGATATATTCGAGTTGATTGGAACGGAGTTCAATCTGCTCTTCAATGTCTTCGTCAACGTTGATGAGGCAACGTCACAGCAGAGGATGTCTTCGATTCTGAATCATCTTGGATCAGAGTTTCAGTTCAGTTTCTCAGAACTCTTCAAATTACGTATTGACGAGAGTATGTTTCCTCCAGATGCCGAGGTCGAGCTGCCATTCGAATCTCTTGACATCTATATCTACCAAGTGGCAATTTCGTTTTCGAATGCCGTAGCATCAGTGTTCTCCGTGATGGATGACTCTGGCTTCCTCGGAGCGATTGACCAGAGTGTATTCACCGAAGCCCCTGCTTCAGCGGCAGGCCTGTTGGTAATTCCCAGCATGGAAGACCTTGTTTCAATATTTGAAGGAGATGACGGTGGCGAAGGGGACACGTTCGCACTGTCACAAGAGACCTCGCTCAATAGGTTCTTGACTGCTCAGGCACCCAATATCACAGGTCCTCTTGCTGTGGCTGCGGCAGGCTACCTTGGAGATCAGGTGGTGACATCTGAAACAGTCAGCGTTGGTATCAAGGAGCTGCTCAATGCAGACACGCCTTTCTCGCCACTTGAGAGTGGACTCTCAATGGTCGTTATGCAAGTCCCCGTTGGCGTCAACATAACAAGCTACCAACCTGCGGCAGAAGAAGCTTCGTTCTACAACGAAGCGGATGCAATGGTGATGTGGAATGGCACCTACTTCGGTGATCAGCTTGACTACAAGATTTTCTTCAGTAGCAATGAGTTCCCACCTCCAATAACCATCACCCGTACTTTCAATCCAACGAGTGTCAGTGTGGGCGGCACCACTGAGGTCACGGTAACCGTGACCAACGAAGGAGAACTTGCAATACAGAATCTCACCCTCTCAGACCTCGGGATAGGCCAGATCTACAGCAAAGTGTCCGTTAGCGGAGACCAGGTCTTGCAGTATCTCGAGCTTGAGGGCGGCGAGTCTGTGTCGATAACCTACTCGGTGACATTCCCCAATGAAGGCAGCTACACATTCCCGAAGGCAAGCCTACTCTATGAATACGACGGTGTCATCTACGAGAAGAGGAGTTCAACCGGTTCTGTGGTTGTTGAGGCGGATCCAGTATCGGTGCTCTCACAAGCCGTTGCTGATGGCTGGCCTTACACAGGCGGCATCATCGGCCTAGTGGCTATCGTGGGTATCTGGCAGATCTTCGGGCTTGTTAGAGGCTCCAAGTCTGGTGGCGGTCAATACTACGAAGTATAGAGCATAGATGTGACATGGGGGTTCAACTGAACCCGCACGTCACACACCCTCTTTCTTTTGCGGGAACATCAACGGTCATTCAGTATTCTTTATAGTTGAAACAGACCAAGAGAGGGATGATTTGATATGCCTCTTCGCGACGTCCTGAACGGATTCTTGAAGAACCCTGATGCTTTCTTTGGCATTCCAAGTCCGAATGAGGGTGACCCAGATGTGGGCATTCTGGGGGTTCCATATGACCTCACATCATCCTATAGTCCGGGCTGCAGGTTTGGACCAAGAGAGTTGCGGCTCGCGACCACATTGCAGAGATCTCACAGCAGACCCACGAGTATTGGATTCGACTCGTACGAGGAGCGACCCCTTCTATCAGAGGCTATCACTTTGGAGGATATTGGGGACCTCGATGTCGATCTACGATTGCCGGAGGCCGCGATGTACGACATTTCCGATGCAGCAGAGCGGCTAGCCAAGCGGGATAGCTACTTGCTCTTCCTAGGTGGTGATCACTACATCACTTATCCTCTACTGAGAGGGCTAAAACGTGGTAGAACAGGCGAGTACGGTATTGTCTGGTTCGATTCTCATGCCGACTTCTATGAGGACTACGGCGGTTACAAGCTCTCCCATGCGACTACTCTTCGGAACTGTGTTAGAGAAGGCTTGGTCTCAATCGAGAATGTTATTGGACACGATCTAAGATGTGCACATCCTTCTCAGAGAAGAGAACTTGCAGGGGGGATAGACATTCCGGTCTATGACCTCAGGAGCTTCTCAAAGAAGGTCCAAGACATTGCCGAACGTGTTGATTATCTTTACATCTCGGTAGACTTGGACATTCTCCGGCCAGAGGTGGCTCCTGGTGTGAGTCACCCTGAATCAGGTGGATTGTATGTCGAAGATGTCTGCCGTTATCTCAGGACTGCATTTGCCACCCAAAAAGTCCGCTACGCTGACATTGTAGAGTTGAACCCCATGCTCGATCCAAGGGGTATAACGGCTGTCGCGGGAAGGGATATTCTCAAAGAGGTCCTTGGCGGCTTCGCATTGCAGAAGAGTCTTAAAGAATAGATGGGACACCCGGGATTAGGTTCACGGCCTTATACGAATCCAGAGATGAGGATGTGAGGTTCAAGCCATGGTTGACTATGACGTAGTAATCGCTGGTGCCGGAACAGGTGGTTCAACCACTGCGTATACTCTGGCTAAGAGAGGTCATTCGGTTCTCGTACTCGATCGGAAAGACCGCGATGAGATTGGTGACAAGACCTGTGGAGACGCCATCGGGCAGCACCACATTAAGGAACTAAAAGAACTAGTTGATTTGCCAGACTTACCCCCGGGCATCATCGAGCATGAAGTCAACGGTATTGACCTTATTGCCCCCGATAGAGAGAATCGCCTTCGGATGAGCGGTCCCACAACAAAGGGCTACTCCTTCAATCGTTTGAAGATGGGACAATGGTTCGTTGAGTTAGCAGAACAAGCTGGTGCAGAGATTGTGGCTTCGACTCGAGCGAAGCGGCTCGAATCTGAGGGAGGCAGGATTTCTGGACTCAAGATTGCAGCCAATGACGGTTCCGAGAAGACCATCACCGCTCGGATTGTGGTTGACGCTACTGGTGCAACAGGGATGCTGAGGCGACAACTTCCTGAAGAATCACCTGTTGAGAAGACGATA
The DNA here is from genome assembly GCA_964558645.1 of uncultured archaeon. GTDB lineage: Archaea > Asgardarchaeota > Thorarchaeia > Thorarchaeales > Thorarchaeaceae > TEKIR-12S. The sequence goes on along the minus strand of CAZLEV010000012.1, from coordinate 98,404 downwards.
GACAGGGCCGATATGATGGTTGCCTGGAGAGATATCTACAGAACTCCAGAATACACCTTTGAGCATCCTGACATCCTTGAGATCTACTGGAACCAAGACGAGACCCCTGGTGGTTATACGTGGGTATTTCCTCAGGGAAAACATCGTGTGAATGTAGGTCTAGGTTTGATGACCCTGCCCGGACATAGAAAACCTCAGGAGATATTCGATAGTTTCGTGAAAGAAAACTGGGATTTCATGAAGACGCCCCTCGAAGAGATAGACAGCAGCGGAGGGATAGCACCCGTCAGACGTCCTATCGATACGCTCGTTGATGACAATTTCATGCTCGTGGGTGATGCAGCCTGCCAAGTTAATCCGATCCATGGAGGAGGTATAGGCTCATCAATGCTTGGAGGTGCGTTAGCAGGCATAACCGCAGCTGACGCTCTTGACGGGAACGATACCAGTATCAAGTCCCTGTGGTCATACAACCCTCGATACATGAAGGTCTATGGTGCAAAACAAGCATCACTTGATGTCTTTCGATGGTTCCTGCTGAATATAACAAACGATGACATCAACTTCGCATTCGAGAAGGGGATTATCAAGGCATCCGATCTGCTTGATACGAGCATGACTGGAAAGATGAAGATCGGAACTGGCGAGAAATTCCGGAGACTTGTTTCGGGTTTTGGAAAGCTTCCGCTCTTGCTGAGAGTATCTAAGATTGCAAAGTTAATGGATGAGATAAGACACCTGTACTTGGAATACCCCGCTGACCCCAAGGGCTTGCAGAAGTGGAAGGCTAAGATTAAGCCCATCTATGACGAGGCAAAGGCTGTATAGGCTCTGACTCGATTGCGCTCTTGAGCAATGCATTTTGGTAATGAAGCTTAACCAACGAGGCGATCACGTGTTTAGCGTTGGTTCATCTGCAGGTATTGAGATCTTGGCGCCCAGAGACTCTTATCTATCGTACTTGAACAGCCCGTATGTCGGTCATTCGTTGGGCGCGGCAGTGGATGTCTATCCTAGCCATCAGAAATGGTCAGGTCTTGTATTCAGCCCTATCACTGGTACAGTAAAGAAAATTCAGAGAATTCGAATGGGCAGTCCAAAACCGTTTCCAACTGCTGAACTAGATTATGCCATTGGCATTGAACCGGAGGGAAGAGATGACTACCTTGTGAGAGTGCTGCATTGCAGACCAACAGTTTCAGTTGCAGAGACAATTGCCGCTGGTGAATCAATTGGCTCATGCATCCGTTCCCGATTCTTCAACTATTGGACTGGGCCCCATTACCACGTGGAGATTCTCTCTGGGGAGGTGTTCTCACGGTCAACCAAGTCGTTGCCACTTGAGTTGCCAGTCGGAAACGTCAGGGTTGTAAGACCTTCAGAAGAACGGGAACACATCTGCACTGTTATTCTCAGCGAACCGGGGCGGCTTGTGTGTGTCAGTAACACATTACCTATTGCCCGTTCCGGACCATTCCTGGGGCATATGGTCAGGACAAGCTCGGGACACACGGGTCTTGTCGACGGTGGCATTCCCCACTACAAGCGGGGTGGAGCTCTGATAGATGGACCCTTGGAGGAGGATGAAGCGGTCACATTGTGGCAATCACAGATAGGCACCATTATTGACGATGGCTCTTCTCCAGCTGTTTTTGCAACTAATCGAGAACTGAAGGTATTCGTCAATGATGAACGTGCTCTTGGTTTGTCTCTCTTCTTGTATCCGACAAGCTCGTTCAGTGACTCGGAAATGCCCATCGTAGTCATTCCTCGAGAATTTGGAGCTTTCTGTGAGAGTATTACCCCGGGCGATACCATCTCTCTCAAGATTGTAGAACGCAGTCTGAATTGATTCTGACCTTCGCCTAGGTTTCGTTTCTTTCCCTTTCGGTATGATTATAGCAAATAAGCAACAGGAACCTCATGATGACTTCAGTGGAAAAACTGCGCCTGTCCTTGGGCACTGCAATAAGAATGGGTCTCACAGAGGGCAGACTCGATGTTCCCCCCACCACTGCGTTCTTCATGACTTATCACGAGGGCAGGTGCAGTGCAGACTGTGCTTTCTGTCCTCAGGCTCAGTCGAGTACTTCGAAGGTCGATAGATTATCTCGAATAGCTTGGCCAGATTTCATGCTATCAGAGGTCATAGGTCACTCAGATTCCCTTGGCCTCTTTCAACGAGTATGTCTTCAGTGTCTGAATTACCCCGGTGTTGACAACGATGCAACAGAAATCATCCGAAAGGTACGCAAGGTGTACGACGAGCCCATGTCAGTTTGCATCCATCCCATCCCCAAATCAGCAATGATGAGGCTAAGAGCGGCGGGCACAACCGATATCGGCATTGCATTGGATGCCTGTACAGCAGGGTTGTTCGATCAGATTAAGGGCCGAGGACGTAGGAGCGGCTACACCTGGGAAACTCACTTGCGCTCGTTAAGAACGGCTCTGGACATCTTTGGTCAGGGTCATGTGACAACGCATCTCATCGTTGGTCTTGGCGAATCGGAGGAAGAAGCGGCAAGGATGATTCTGAAACTCTACTCTATGAGTATTCGCGTTGGGCTATTTGCCTTCACAAGTATCGAGGGGACTTCTCTTGAGCATGAGGGTCCACCTTCACTCTCCTCCTACAGGAGACTTCAGGTAGTAAGGCATTTTGCCTCTACTGGGGACATCACTCAAGAGGATTTGGTTGTGAGTCCCAACGGGAAAGTGACTCTTGACATTCTCAAGCCTCAACTGAAGGAAGCCTTATCACTCGGAGTGCCGTTCATGACCTCGGGTTGTCCCGGCTGTAACCGGCCGTATTATAACGAGAGACCGAGAGGAGCAATGTACAATTACCCTCGTCCCCTTAACGATGAAGAAATTCAAGAGGCAATTCAGGAGACCGAGCTGTTTTGAAACAGGAGACCTTCAGACTAGTCGAACTCGAAACTCACAGCGCAAAGGAGAACATGGCTATAGATGAGGCGGTCATGCTCTCTGTGAAGGATGGATTGGCACCCCCTACGCTTCGATTATACAGATGGAAACCATCTGCAGTTTCTATAGGCACATTTCAGAGCATGGATGACGAAGTTGATGTCGTATACTGCAAGAAGAATGGCATTGACATGGTCCGACGCCTGACAGGGGGTGGGGCAGTCTATCATGACTATGATGGCGAAGTGACCTACAGTGTCATTGTCCCCAAGGGGCATCGCGTGGCACCTTTTGACATTCAGGAGTCATACAAGATTCTGTGTGGTGGTGTCATCTCTGCGCTTGAGGTGTTTGGTCTTGAAGCGGAGTTCTGTCCAATCAATGATGTCATCGTTGAGGGACGGAAGATATCCGGTAACGCTCAGACTCGTCGGCATTCGTGTGTTCTCCAACATGGAACAACACTGCTTGATTTGAACATCGAAACAATGTTCTCAATACTGAAGGTTGATCCTGAGAAGATATCTGACAAACTGGTGACCGACGTGAAGCAGAGGGTTGTTTCTCTCCGACAACTGCTTGATGAAGATGTATCAATTGAGGAGCTCAGTGAAGCTCTCAAGACCGGGTTCTCTCAGGCTCTTGATGTTCAGTTCGATGTTGCGGGTCTTACAGATCTTGAGATGAGGCGCGCTTCTGAGTTCGCAGAGTCGAAATACGGAACAATGACTTGGAACTTTCTGAGGTAGAAATGGTGTACGAATCCAGCTATAAGGTTCCCGGAGGCAAGCTCATCAAGGTGAGAGTTGCAGTAGAGGATGACCGAATATCCAAGCTTATCATTACCGGAGATTTCTTCTTGCACCCCGAGAGTACTCTTCCGGAGATAGAGGAGAGTTTACTTGGGTGCCCTCTTGACAAGGACAAGATTGCCAGTAGAGTACAGTCTTCCTTAGACGCAAATTCTGCCTATGCAGTTGGCTTCACTGCTTCAGATATGGCTGAGGCGATTATGAAAGCGTTCGGCTGAGAAACCCGGAGACTATAACGATACATCCCCTGAAAACGCTAAAATAGTCCTCAACGTCTTTTACAGGTAATATAGGTGGCCTAGTTGAAGGTCACATCTAGAGAATAATCGGGAGATGCTTAGAATAGTGAACGCATATTTCACTCTAGTCTTGATTGCGGTGGTTCTTTTCTTCATTGTGTGGGGTCTAGGATGGCTACTCGAGAAGATATCCCGAAGCCTTCTTGGTACAGTGAGCAAGATCGGTTCCAGAGCATGGTATCTCCTAGTAGGTCCAGGAGTGGCGCTGCACGAGTCTTCGCATTGGCTGGGATGCATTCTCACGGGAACTCCAGTTGTCGAGTTCAAACCCATCAACGTTGAGGTCACCGATGAAGGAATCGTTCTTGGCTATGTCAAGTATAGGCGGCCTGCGAGTGCTATCAAGAGCACAATCATCAATCTTGCCCCTGTAGTAGTTTCACTTGTACTGTTGGTCTTCTTTGCGCTGGGTGTCACATACTTGGTACCCGGGTCTCCAGGTATAGGAGGTCAAGCATTAGTTCTGCTTGGCGAGTTGATTGAGATGAAATCCAATCCTGTCCTCCTCAATGATCCAGCCTATCCAATCATTCGTATTGTTGATTTTGTATATCTGTTCCTTTACACGTTTGCGGGGCTCACTGTCCTTAATCCTGTCTTCTGGATTGTGGCCTTCTTGGCAATGACGATAATGTTCTCTAATGCTCCTAGCGATGTGGATATCCGCAATGCAATTCCCGGGCTCAGAGCAATCATTATGTTCAATATCATCTGGTTGATAATCGCCTACTTCGTTCCTCAAGCAGGAATACTCCTCTACGGCCTCTTCGAGTTCTTGGCTGTGATGTGGGCTTTGGCGCTGGCCTTTGCAGCGGTGGGATATGGGTTCTTCATTCTAGTCTTTGCTTTATCTCGCTTGAGGACACCCCTTCAAGCCATCCCTCTTGCTTTGTGTCTTGCTTCCGCATTTGTCATATTGTATTTGGGATTTGCAACTCCCGCTTTCTCCACCATTGGAGCCATTGCGGTGCTGATTGCAGGTACGGCCGCTATGCTTGGAGTTAGGTCTTTTCGCGTAGGAGATTCATGAACCATTCATTGCAAGTTGGACAAGGTAATACTCACCCTTATGTTTGGTGGCACATCGTTTGTATTCGGTTTCCGAATATGGCGAAGATTGACTTGGTAAAGCGGCCGTCACTGATCACTCCCAAACATCTTCTGCGTTACATCTTTTTCACAGAGATGCAGGTAGAACAAGCAGCCAAGATACTCAACGTGATCGTGAGGTCCGATGGCGTTGTTCCAGATTCAGAGTGGGAACGCTTCGTACTGTCAAGCAGAGGTCTATATGTCAAAGTCATTAGGAAAATGCGAGACGTCGGGCTAGTTGAGAAACGTCTTGGAGAGTATCGTCTGGTAACAGACATGTCATCGGCACTGGAGAAGATGGCTCAATATTGGTCGGAGATAGTTCAGTCCTTTAGAAGTGGTGACAGGTCTATCGAGTTCTAGTCTACCTTGACTTCTCCCTCTTCGATGTCCAAATCCTCGAGGGTCGATATTGCCTTTTCATTCTCGATTTTCAGAACGCCCTGCTTCTCAAGTTCACGTGCATACTTCGCAGCCAGGCCTGCAGGAACCCCTAAAGCCTTTCCCAAGTCTGCAAAGCTGATAGAACCCACTTCATCCACTAGAAGCAATACCTTAGTGTTGGCCTCCTTCCCGAGAACCTGAATGTAACGCCTTGTCCTCTCTTTCGCAAGGTCTCTCTCTTGGAGGGCCATATCTCTCTCTTTCTCAATGAGCCTAGTTGCTTTCTCGAAGGCAGTGGCTTGCATCTCGAGAACATGCATCTCCTTCTCTTGCTCTGCAAGGCTTTGCTTTAGCTCGTAGACTTCCTCTTCGAGCTCCTTCACTTCCATTATCCGATTCTGCATCGACTCAAGCTCGTCAAGACGATTCTTTGCTTCCTCTTCTGCCGCCTTTTGCTCTTTTACAGCTTCGTCGAGCTTCATCTCAAGCTCCTTGGCAGTGGCTGCGATCTTGTCTGCTTCTTCCCGTTTCTCGCCCAGCTTGTTCTCCAGAAGCTCGACTTTCTCTTGAAGCGCCTCATATTCCGCGTCTGTCTTACTTCCCGCCGGAGTTTCCATCTCACGTTCTGTCTTGTAAACCTCAAGCTGACTGAGGACCTCACCGAGTTTCATCTGGACTTCCGCCGTTTCTTCCTTGGCGCTCTTGATCTCTTCTTCACGGGTTTCTATGACTGTGTCTTTTCTTTCTAGCTCCTGTTCAAGTTTGGCTGCGTGTGCCTCCAATTCGCCCACCTTTCTGCTGAGCTCTTCTTTACTTGTCTCGGAGGCGGCCTCCATGTCAATGCGAGCGTGAAGTTTCTCGATTTCCTTTTCGAGTCTCTTGATTTCATTTTCCTTCTCCTTTACTTCCTGTCTAATGGATGCACTGTCTTCTTCGAGACTCTCCATGAATGATCGGACAACGTCTTGTTGTTCCACAATGGTGGATCGTAGGTCTACTTCTGATTCTCTGACTCTTGAGGCAAACTCCTTGAACCTCTCTTGGGTCTGTTCAACTATCTTGTCAACGAGTTCCTTCTCCAGTGCTCCAAACTCCTGATCAACGACTTCAGCAAATGATGTCTCAATGAATCCCTTCATCATGGGCATCTTGAGTTTCTCGACCATTTCTTCAGATATGCTTGACTTGATTTCAATGACGCGACCCCTGAAAGCAAGTAGCTGTGATGCGAAGACTCCTACTACACCTCGCTGCAGTGAGGAAATGTCTGACCTGAGAGTTTCCAGTTTCTGGAGAAGGGCATCAAAGCCTGCTACTGCGTCTGCGCCTCGTATTTCGGCCTTAGGCTCGGGAGCCTCTAGTCCCTCCACAAATTCCAATGCTGACGATGCAGCCAGCACTATGTCTTCTGCCTCGTCGGTCGAAATGGGCTCACCGGTTTCAGTTTCGCCCTGAACCATCAGCCTGATATCTCTGTCCGAGAGAGAGGCCTCTCTGAGGGACTCCTGCAGCGCTGCCTTCTCCTTTTCGGTCATTTTATCATCTGGCATTTCATTACCTCAAGACCAAGTCAATGAATCAACTCTATTCTCTTAGGTATAAGCTTTGTGCGAATGGTTGGTTTCTAGTGGTCACTGGTCTATCTGAGGGAACTTGACCTCAAATATCTTGGATTCAAGTTCGTCTGTCAGGATGTAGTGTTCTTCGAATGGTTCTAGGATGACGAAATCACCCGGACGAAGCTGGAGAGTTGCCTTCTCATTCTGAATTTGCGGCCTACCAGTGAGAACATAGACTATCTGTGCATCAGCATGGGAGTGTGGACGGGCCGGAACCTCGCTATTCGGGCCCACTAGGCGAACGCCTGCGGTGACTGAACCGTCAATTGCATCCATCACATCCACATAGCCCGTTTGCCCAAATACTCGATTGGTTTCGAGTTCAGACTCATGAACCTTCTTCAAATCATGTCATCTCCGCAGTTGGCGATGTTCTTATGTGGACATCGTGTCTTTGGCCTACTGACTATGTGATGAAGAAACCTCTGTCTGGGAAAAGAATTGCAGTAGCGGGGTTCAATGCCCGTCCACTGGCGTGTTCGCTGAAGATTGCAGGTGCCCAGGTGTACGTATCCGACTATTGGGGTGATGAAGATCTGTCATCGTGTTGTCACAGATGGGTTTCTGTTCTCAATGCACGTCCAGACCAGCGACATAGAACTGACCTCGAAGAGCCCGTTCACCGTTCTCTTGCTCAAAATCTGATTAACAACTTCGACTGTTCCAAGATGGATTATGTCATCGTGGGGAGTTCCTTCGACGATCATCCCGAGAGCCTTAAGATAATAGAGGAGGCCTGTCCTTTGACAGGGAACAGTTCAGATTTGCTCTTGCGAGCGAGAGATTCGAGTAAGGTGGCCAAGCTGGCGAAACAGATGGATCTTCTGACACCAGAGAGGCATTCAGTAACTTCGCTCGAAGAGGCACTCAAGTCGGCTGAGCAGGTTGGCTACCCCTGTCTGATACGCCCTCACAAGTCTGGGGGCGGTGCTGGTATTCGGCTTGTGAGAAACAGTGACTTGATGGAAGATATCGGAGGACACATTCTGGCTTCAGAGGGACAATTGAGTCGGGTCATCGAACAATATATACCCGGGCTAGACATCAGTTGCAGCGTATTGGGGACAGGAGATGATGCTGTCGCTCTCTCATTACAGGGGCAACTCATCGGCCTCCCTTCTGCAGGCAGAAACTGCGATTTCATCTATTGCGGCAACTACCTTCCGCCAGCGCTAGATAAGGAAACTACTGAGCACCTGAGGTCGGCGTGTGCCCATCTATGCGCGGAACTCGGGCTTCTAGGGTCTAATGGGATCGACTTGGTCATAGACTATGTGGGAGCCGGCTGGCTCATGGAGGTCAATCCCCGAATCCAAGGGACAATTGAAATGCTTGAGGCTTCCAGTGATATCAACGTCAGTCACATGCATATCTCAGCCTGTGAGGGAATGTTGCCCGATAGGATTCCTACATACCTGCCCGCAGTGAAGATGATTGTCTACTCCCGGCGTGGAGGAACCTTACCCGACCTTTCACAATGGAAGGGAACACATGACAGGTCTCCCAAGGGTGTAAGGGTGAAGCGAGGTGACCCGATCTGCACTATAGTTGAGAGCAGTACCTCTCTACCGGAATGCTACAGTCTTGTGTGCAAGCGTGCTGCATCTATTCAAGCATCTGTTAGGTGACTGGATTGAACCGTTCACTCAAGCTGGGATAGGCCCAGGTACGAAGCCCAATCTGCCAACGGTCTCATTTACATACCTGCTCTGAAATTGCTATCTCCAATCCAAGCTTCCGGAGTTCGGAACCAGTATCCTGTATCCCGGTATGTCACAATATAGGCGCCCTTGGAAGTTTCTAGCCCCTCATCAGCCATTCGCTAATGTGCCATGAGGGGCGCTTCCGTATAGGTTGTGTCTGTCCATACTTCTGCCCACCTCATACTGGTCTTGTCAACAGAGCCATCTAGACGCATTCCATTCATGGCGCCCATGTCTAGATCGGCTAGCCCCAATACATTGAGCTCGAACACTTTCGATAACACCTATCATGCAAGCTTGTGCTCAATGATTCGGTCAATATCCGAAACATCGCACTAGATCTGGCCTGCAAACTCGAGGCCTTTGGTCATGCAATCCGCTTAGAATTAGATGTCTACTGCATGTTACTATTTCACCTTCACGGCCTAGATTCCTGACATAGCAAATGTATATCAGAATCCACATACAAGATATGACCAGTATTATCTCTTGTAGGTGATTGCATGCGGGTATGCGAGGAATGTGGAAAGGCCAATCAAGACCTTCGCAAGTTCTGCATCAGGTGTGGAGCGAAGCTAGTCAAGGCTGGCAAAGTCAGTGAGATTTCGAAGCCTTCTGCTCGCGAAACAGGCAAAGTCACCACGAAGGCAACTTACGACAAGGAAGGGCCCAAGGAACCTCCGACTCCCTCTGATACAACTTCGGTTACAACAGAGGACAGATGGGTGAGACCTTCAGAGGTGTCTCGCGACCGAGTTCGCAAGACCGGAAAGAGTCGTGGGATGACCGAACTTGAGAAGGCACAGGAGGCCTTCCGCAGAGCCGAAGAGGTTGGTTTTGACGAACCAAGCTCAGGTGTTGTTGAGTCTAGGATGCTCAGAGCCAGTGATGTGAGGGGTCTGCTTGAAGAACAAGAAACAGCAGAAATGCTCTCTGAAACAACCGGAAGTCCTCACGCTCCTGATATCTCGGAACCGCTGGAGTCTGACCATATTGCATCTGAGACTACAGATGAAGAGTCTAACGATGCGGAGAAGAAGATACTCGGATCCCACTCGGCCATTGTTAGAGATTCGATGGATTCGAAAGAAACTGAAAAGCTATCCAAGACTCTGAGTTCAGAGAGTGGCGAGATGAGCGAGTTTCGGTCAGCCAAGTATGAGGAGGTCGACGAGGATATTCCTGTGATATCTGCAGAGGATAGAGACTCGGGAGGCCTAGAATATACGGAACTTGGCGACGAGGACGCTCAAGAAACACAACGGACTGCTGTTCCCACAACAAGCGAGATCACTCCCGATACTCTCATTCCCTGCCCGAATTGCGGAGAAATGGTACTAGCCGATTCGTTTGACTATCCGTCTGAGGTCTACAGCGCGATGGGTCATGCTCGTCTGAAGCAGGCGCGATTCTTTGTGGTTCAGGGAAAAGACGATGACGCGATGCGCTCAGTAAGAATTGCACGCTTTCTCTTTGAGAAGGCTAAGGACAAAGGTGGGCTCAAAGAGGTTTTGCGTCTTGTGGATTCGATGGCCAAGTCACATTAGGCATTGAGCCAGAGACTCATGAATTTCTCTCTTTCTTCAGGGAATCTTGCTGGATCCGCACACATCATCAAGAAGCGCCCATCATAGTTTCGTTGCTTTAGCTGTTGGAAGATGGATTGAAAGTCTATATCACCCTCGCCAATCGGGAGGTGCTCATCATACTTGTGTGCGAGTTCTCTGATCTCCTCGCGGGATAACCTTCGCTTCTTCCTCTGTTCTAGAACCTCCTCGATCATCTTCTCGCCATGATTATCGTGAACATTGACCATAGCTATTCGGTCAAAAAAGGAATCTACGTGTCCCAATGATCGGTTCCTATGTGCCATGATTTGCCCATGACCAATATCTAGGCAGAGCTGCATGGATGGTTGTGAGTCAAACAGAAGAGTCAGTTCAGTATAATAGAGACCAAGGGTCTCTACGGCGATGGGCACTCCCGCGTTTTCGGCTGCATCTACTGCTAGGTGTACAGCGTCTAGAAACGTGTCTATGTCTTCGTCTGTGTACATGAGGGTCGAGAGGGTGGAATGGATTGTGACAAGCTCTGCACCAATATCTGCTGCAATGTCTATGTAGGGTACGATTTCCTGACTCAGGTCCATCGGTTTCCAGTTAGGGTGACTGGGCAAGTGGAGTGTGCATGGAACGCCGGCATCTTCAAGGTCTTCGGTTGCATCGCTGAACGTTATGCTGTGAGCAAGGTCCATCCGAAGGTCGATGAAGTCCGGGTCATGCTTCAATGCATCTTTGATCTGATCGTTATTACGTGCGAAGGTACCTATCTCCATTTGAAGACCCAGATTCCGGTTGGATATGTGTCTTTTTGTTAGTTTTGGTACGAGTGATGTTTGTATTTGACGCCCATTCTCCGTGTAGGTTTTATGTGGGAGATAGAATCAGAATTGGTTATTCAGAGAACTACCTTCAGTCTATTCCTCCTGCTGATTTCTCCTATCTACCGGTTAACTCGGGTACGATAGTTTTATCTGAGCGTCGTACCCTAATCAGTCAAGCAATGCCATCTGGAGAGTAAGACTGCTGCAACCCGCCGACTACTTGTTCAAACTTGTCTTTCTTGGTGAAGGGGCAGTGGGCAAAACGTCTCTGGTTGGACGTTATGTTTACGACAGCTTCGAGGGCGACTATCTGGCGACTATCGGCACGGACATACATGTCAAGACCATGGACGTTGATGACACACGAGTCAAACTTGTCGTATGGGACATCGCCGGCCAAAACGACTTTGCACAGCTCAGGAAGGCTTACTATCAGAACGCTACCGGTGCCTTCTTTGTTTTTGATACGACACGTCCGGAGACACTTGAGCGGATTGATGAATGGATACAAGCCCTTTACAGCGTTACCGACAAGATTCCCCTCGTACTCATTGAGAACAAGATTGATCTAGAGAGCAAGATGCCTGACGGTCTGGCTGAATCTGTGGCAGAACGCCATGATCTGACCCTCGTTCGAACGAGCGCCAAGGAAGATGAGAATGTGGAGCGTGCGTTTGAGAAGATGACCCGTGAGATGCTCCAGAAGGCTCGAAGTAGACCCATGAAACACACTTAAGGCCAAATCATCACTCTGATGGAGAGGTCCCTACCAGAATTAGTGAGGCATCCCACTTGAAACAGCGACAACATGACTATGTCCACAAGATTGTATTCTTGGGAGATACCGCTGTTGGGAAGACTTCACTTGTTCAACGCTATGTTTACGATAGCCTCTCTGAAGAGATGGGGCGTACCATAGGTGCAATCCTGCATGTTAAGTCCGTTGAGATAAGAGATTTGATGAATAAGCTCGTTATTTGGGACCTCGGGGGTGGCGAGTCCTTTGCAGAACTCCGGGAGCAGTACTGCTCTGAGGCCTCCGGTGCGTTTTTCGTGTTTGACCGCACCCGTTCGGACACTCTCATGAACTACAGCAAGTGGCTGAGAGCCTTACATGCAGCTGCTGGAAGCGTTCCGGTGGTGTTTGTTGAGAACAAGATTGACTTGGAGTCCGAACTGAATCCTCAGAGTGTGATAGAAGTCGCTGAAACGCATGCAACCCGTCTGATTCAGACATCAGCAACAGAGAATCTCAACGTTGATTTAGCTTTCAAGTACTTGGTCGAGGCAATCTTGGCCCGCATTGAAGGGGAGGATGTCGAGGTTGTGGACTCTTAATGGGGACCTATCTCTTTTTCTCGCTTCTTATAGGCTAGCCCTAACTTCTTGCGTTCACCAGTCACCATGTAGTAGGCTCTCTCAGCTATTGCGAAGGCCTGATCCGCAGCGCGTTCGCAGTACCGGCCAATGATCACGTAGAACATCGACATGGTTTCGATGTTGTCCATCTTCTTGAGAAACTCGGCAATCTCTTCGAACATCTCAGCAGTCTCTCGGTCGCTCTCGGCCTCCAGCTTCTCAAGTTCGTCAATCTCTGATAGATCCCTTTCAATAAGAGCCTTCATTGCAATGTCTAGAGTTGACTTTGCGAGCTCGGCCAGGTAAGGTAGGGACTCGAGTTCTTTGTAGTGGTCGAGACCATTGCATAGTCTGGTGATGTAGGCTATCTTGTATGCGTAGCGCCCTACTCGATGCAGGTGATGAGCGACATGGCTGTATGTTGCTAATGCTCTAAGGTCGCTTGCGACCGGTTGTCTTCTTGCTATCGTTTCGAAGACGTTGCTCTCAATCCTGTCTGCGAGCTCCTCTATGTCGTCCACTTGTTCCTGGACCACAGTCGCGGCTTCTTCGTCAAGGTCCTCAAAGGACTTCATAGAGTCGGTCAGCGCCTTACTTGCCAACTCATGCATTCTCTCCAGTCTCTTGACAATCTCATCCATGTAGAATTCGAGTTGCGATCTCATGACTTCACCTCTAACCTATTCGACCTGTAATGAAGGCTTCTGTTCTTGGGTCACTCGGCGCTTCAGCTATCCTCGAGGTCTTGTCGAACTCAACGAGCTCACCAAGATACAGGAAGGCTGCACGATCTGATACCCGAAAAGCCTGCTGAACGTTGTGGGTCACAAGGATGATAGTGTAGTCCTTCTTCAGCTCCACAATCAGGTCTTCGATCTTGGCTGCACTCAAGGGGTCCAGCGACGACACAGGTTCATCCATCAATAAGACTGGGGGATCAACACTGAGTGCACGTGCGATGCAGAGTCTCTGTTGTTGCCCTCCCGAGAGCGTTGTTCCAGGCTGGTCTAAGCTATCGCGGACCTCGTCCCAGAGTGCTGCCTTCTTGAGGGTAGTCTCTACAATCTCGTCTAGTTCCTCTCGTTCGGTGATTCCATGGAGTTTTGGCCCGAAAGTGAGATTGTCCTTGACGCTCATCGGGAATGGGTTTGGCCTTTGGAAGATCATTCCCACCCTCTTCCTAAGGTTATACACATCAGCTGCGGGGTCATAGATGTTCCTTCCCTCGATGAGAATCTGCCCGGTCATGCTGAAGTTACCGACCGTGTCATTGAGTCTGTTGATGGTGCGCAAAAGGGTAGATTTGCCGCAACCAGATGGGCCCATGACGCCTGTGACGCAGTTGTCTTCGAAGTAGCATGATATGTCTTTGAGTATGTGTTTTGACCCAAACCATGTGTTTAGATTCTTGACTTGAATTGTGGTTTCTTCATCCATCTTTCAGACAATTCTCCTTGTGATTCTCCTTGAAACATAATTCGCAATGAGGTCAATGAAGAGAACCATGCCCATGAGTGTAAGGGCTGTGGCCTGTGCCTTGGCATTGACGTAGTTACGGGGATCACTAATATAGCTCCAAACGGTGTAGGGCATTGAGGCCACCCAAGAAGCTGGTCCAGTAACGCCAGTCGGGAGCTCCAGATTATTCCCGGAAGTGAAGATGAGCGGTGCCGTTTCGCCCATCACCCTTCCCATTGCCAAGAGCACGCCGGTGATGATGCCCGGAAACGCTGCACGAATAGTGATCTTCCAAGTTGTTGTCCATTTTGTGGCTCCTAAGGCCAAGGATGCCTCTCTCAACGACATGGGTACTTGCCTGAGAGCTTCTTGAGTTGTTCTCAATACAGTCGGAATCATCATGAATGAAAGAGTCAGTCCACCCGCTAGCATCCCCATCCCGATTTTGAGATAGATGACCAGGAATGTGAACCCAAATGCACCAAAGACAATACTGGGTATGCCCGCAAGGACATCGGCAGCGAACTCAACGGAGCTTCGAACGAGTCCTGGACGAGTATATTCTGTGATGTAGATTGCGCCAAAGACACTGAGTGGAACGCCAACAAGTGTGGCAATCCCGATCAGGTATGTTGTTCCTACAATTGCGTTGAGTATACCTCCTTCTAACCCTGGTCCGGGAGTGCTAAGGAAGAAGTCCAAGCCCTTGCCAGGACCAGAACCCAAGAATACATCTAGCCCCACAGATCCTACTTGAATCAGAATCAAGAAGAAGGGTGCGCACACGATGACCACAGCAAGCGATAGCGCAACCTTGAATATGAAGTCCTTTAGGTTTCGTTTGGAGTTGATTGCAGTCTGTCGCTTGATCCATCCTTCAAGTTCAGTCAGGATACCCGTCTTTGGGATGGCAATCTCAGAGTCATTGTAGGCCTCCTTCCTATCAAGATGAAGTGATGCGCCTCGCTCGTCCACTATTCATCGCCTCCTATTCCATTCCACGTGTTCTCATCCCCCATTTTATGATCAGCTTGGCGGCAGCTGTGAAGAGGATGGACATTAGCATCAGAATCAGTGCAACTGCAAACAGGGCAGAGCGCCAGAGCTCGTACGTGTATGCATAACCAAGCTGGTTTGTGATAATCGAAGTCATGACGTACATCGGGTCGAAAAGCGAGTAAGCGATTTGCAGCGAGTTGCCTGTCACCATGAGGACCGCCATGGTTTCACCAACAGCCCTTCCAAGAGAGAGAATCACCGCTGCTCCTATTCCTGGGATTGCAGCTGACAAGACAATGCTTCTTGCGGTCTCTCCCGTGGTCGCGCCGAGGGCTAAAGATGCCTCTCGGTATGATTTGGGTACTGACCTAAGTGCATCATCAGAAACAGCGACTACAGTGGGTAGGAGCATGACTGCCAGAATGACTCCTCCAGCCAGTAGACCTAGGCCATTGGACTGGCCGCTGAACCACGGCATCCACGCCGTGAGAGGATTCGATTGGACTGCGGGGGCAAACTCATACTTGATGAAGGGCACAAGAACAACATATGCCCAGAGACCGTACACGATAGAAGGGATTGCGGCCATCATCTCCACAATTATGCGCAGGCCTGTTCTAATTCCATGAGGGCAGAACTCGCTCAAGAAGATAGCTGCCCCGATACCGAGTGGCACTGCCATTCCTATTGCAAGGAATGTACACATGAAAGAGCCCGTGATGAAAATAGCGATTCCATAGAGGCTGCGATTGGGATCCCACGTCGTTTCAAAGATGATGCTGGGCCCACCCTCCGGACTCGTGAGTATCGGCACTGATTCGTACCATAAGAACGTTAGAATGAGAATGATGATGCCAATGCTGGCTATCGCTGGAATGAATAGTCCGAAGCGTCCCATCAAATCAACTCTTGCCCCTCCCCTCGCAGTCCTCACTTCGTCTATGAAACACCTTGCCGATGTCTTCAGACTCTCAAAGTTCTTTCTGAACCTACCTTTTACTTCATCCGATCGTCCTGGACCTCGATGCTTGGATTGTTGACCGTTCATTACTCTGCACCATTGCTTCTATTATCTGATCAGCAGACAGGAGGAAACGATGATTCCTTCGAGTCTGCGAACCAAGATTCCGCCACTTTAAGTTGCCGAAAATATCGGGTTGGAAGTGCCTTGCGGCACTTCCGGGAAGGAGTAAACTATGAAGATGGAGCAAGACTGCCCACAGCTTCTAGAGAGTAAGCCATTGCCGATGTTCCACTGATTGGAACATAGCCGACCTCAGAGATGTACTGCTGACCGATGCTTAGAACCCAGTAGAGGTAGGTGAGTGTCTGCCACCTCAGATTGTTCTTGTTGACCATGTAGAACAAGAGTCTCGCAATGGGATAGGCACTGTCTCTATCAGAATTCATCAGGTTCGCACCGGGATCGCTCAGTGTTTCTGGTAGTGCGTTAAGAGCATTCTCAAGAGTGGGCTCGACCCATTCTTCGTTCCCTGGGTTGTAGAGAGTAACTTGAGTTAGGTCTTCCATGAACTTCAGGCCTACATATCCAATCCCATTCTCATCATTCTTGACACCGGATGCAACACCGGGGTTACCTTCTACAGCATTAGTGCCGGCAATCCACGAAACGGTTTCCTTTTTGCCAAGTTTCCATTCGAACTCCGCTCCATTCGGATTAGTGTTTTCGTCTGCCTTCTCAAGCCACTCAGCAAAAGTCGCAGTTGTACCACTGGCGTCTGAACGAACATAGACGTTGATGGCACCGGTCTGCTGGATTGTGACACCGAAGATGGTCTCGAAATCCTCCCAAGTAGTGACATTTCGCTGGAACACTGCAACAGCCATGTCACAATCCATCTTGAAGATTGATCCGTTAACTGAAGGATTTACAACGATTCCAAGGGCATCTGCGCTCACTGGGATTATCTCGACATGTGGATTCTCAGTACGATAGGTACTACTTGGATATGAGCTCGTGGCCCCTATGTCTATCAGCCCATCTGCAACCTGTGATTGGCCCAGCCCAGAGCCTCCAGTGCCGGGCGTTACAGTGAACGAGGGCATATCCGCATGGAATTGACTAGCCCATTCTTGGGATAGCGGATACACTGTTGTGGATCCTGCCGTAGAGATGGTATAAGTCTCGGCCCCTACACCTGAACCTGGATTCAATACCCACATTGCACCGGCTCCGAGGAGTAGTCCAATGATGATTCCAACGATGATTGACATTTTCGAGTCTGTCATTTTTGGTTCTCCATATTCTTTGGTTCGGTCGCGCTGAACTCAGTATTTGAGTTGGGCCCATGAGCTGCATGTGCAATTGATGACTACATATGTTGCATATGCGGATGTTGTAAATACGAGGACTCAAGGGCCAATGACAACAGAAAGCAGCAGACTCGGCTGAATGGCGTTCGCTGTGTCGTTGCTTTAATTGATTGGCGCCTGAGAAATTCCAAGGAGGATTCATGTTGGATTCAATGAAGCCCGCATTAACTTCATATGCAATCATATGTATCACGGGTCGGTGCATTTGACATGATTGTCACACGGAAGCTGAATCAAGTAAGAAACTCGTTCTATGTCTACCTCCCTCGTGCATGGTGTGACAAGTTCCACCTTGACAAGGATTCCGAAGTACGGATTGGTGAAACAGAGGAGGGTCTCTTGACCGTCTATCCCCCAGAATATGAGACGAGGACAGGTGGAAAGCTCAGCATCACCATGGAAGATGCAAGTAAGGATCGTGTTGAAAGCATTTTGACTGGAGCCTATATTGTCGGTGCCAGTGACATCGAGATTGGCTTCTCTGGTGACCTAGATATGGAAACTCGTGAGCGAGTCAGCAGGTGGATCCGAAGACTTCCGGGATTTGAAGTTCTGGACGAGCACAGTACTCGCCTTGATATAAGCGATACCAGTGAGAAGCAGGTGATAATTCCAGTTCTGAGGAGGCAGTTCGCGACCACAAAGTACATGCTCAGTGTCCTTATCAACGCGACAAAGACACGGGATCTCGAAGATAGTCGCCGCCTAGAGGAACGCGATGAGGATGTCGATCGTCATCGATATTTTGTCGAGAGATTGTGTCACCTTGCGCTGCAGGACTCTGCCTATGCAAGGAAGATAGATGTGACCCCATCAGACTGTTTGCATTTCAGTCTCGCAGCCAAGTACATCGAACGAATTGCGGATCACATCTGTGGTGCCGCAGCTCAACTAGAGGATGCTGGAAAACTCCCATCTAAGATTGAAGAGGCTTGCCGTGAAACAGGTGACGCCTATGAAGAGATGATGAAGGCCTTCTTTAGTGTGGAGAGCCATGGGCGAAAGAAGCTCGATGTGTATGGTGAAGGCAACGAGGCGTTTGAGGCGCTTAAGAGGGCTAACTCCCTGGTGAACCGTTTCGCGAAATTTGAGTCTTCCAGCAAAGGAGTAAAGCCGGAACATGTTCTGTTGATCATGCACTTCGGCAGAATTGCATCCTACTGTGCAGATATCGGAGAGGTAGGAATTAACAGAATAGTAAGCGCACGAATTGCAGGACAGTAAGGTGTCGTCTCCGAGAACACTCTTATCCTCCGCCCTACAACTCATTGTCAGGTGATCATCCTGAAACGGAATCGACTCAACAATCTAGATGGAAAGGAATGGGTGAAACGCACGAAATCCTGGTTCGTCGTCAATCCCCCTCCAAGGTCAAGGTCTCAGCTTGAACATCCCGCAAAATTCCCTCGGAAGTTGGTCGATAGATTCCTGGAGTTCTTTACACATGAAGCCGGTTGGGTTATTGACCCCTTTGCAGGAGTCGGTAGCACGTTACTGAGTTGCAGGAGATTGAAGCGGAATGCTGTGGGCATAGAACTGAATGAGGCCTTCGCGGCAGTTGCCAGGGCTGACCTCAGTAAGGCAAGAGGCTCTGGTGATCAGAAGATGATTGTCGGTGATGCGCGTGAGGCCGGACGTTTGATTCGAGAGGTCTTCGGTGATTCTTGTCCTAAATTCGACCTCTTGGTCACCTCCCCTCCGTATTGGAACATGTTGCACAAGTCGCGAGGCGGGAATAAGACAGCTCACAAGGAACGTGCTGAGCGAGGCTTGAAACAGACGTATAGCATGTCGGAGTCTGACATAGGCAATCTCGCAGACTATGAAGAGTATCTTCAAGAAGCTGCAACGGTCTTTGAGAGTCTAAGGCCTCTGATGAAAGATGGTGCCTATCTTGTAGTAGTGGTTCAGAACATGAGAGATACAGATGGACGATTACGGCCCATTGCCTGGGACATGGCCCAACGCTTGTCCAATCACTACGAGCTACGTCAGGAGCAGATCTGGTGTCAAGACAACAAGCGACTGGGCTGTTGGGGCTTCCCGACAACATATGTGAGCAACGTCCACCATCACTATTGCCTGGTTCTGCAAAACACGCCATGACCGTCTATACACATCCTCAAGTTCTTAAGATTGTCACCATGTGGAGATTACGCCATGAACTTCGAAACCCGAGAACTCACTCTTGACGACCACGGAGAGGTGAAACGCCTAGCTGAGACCGTATGGGATGGCAGGGACTACACCCCCAGAACCTTCCCTGAGTGGATCAACAGCAGCAACAGCTATACTCTCGGTACCTTTTACGATGATGAACTGGTCGCTCTTGCCAATTTGGAGCTGGTACCTGACACTGAGATTGCCTGGATAGAAGGCCTTCGTGTCAAAGACGGCTATAGAGGACAGGGACTCGGTACCAAGATTGTCCAGGAGATCATTAATGTCGCCAAGAAACATGGAGTTGAAACGTTGTGGTATGCAACAGGCAGTCTGAACGACGCTTCTATGCGGGTTGCCCGTAAGGATGGGTTTCACCTAGCAACGAGAGTAGGTTATCTTAAGATTGAGAAACCCTACCCCGACCATCCAAAACCCTCTCCTTCCATTATTCCCATTGAAGTGGGACCTGAACGACTGCTAGAGTTATTGCGCTCTTCACCAGATCTACTGGACGTGAAATACCTTCCTCTTGCATGGAGCTTCGACAAGCCCGACTTGGATGGGCTTCGCAGGCTTGCCACAGAAACCGACTTCAAAGCTGTTATTGGTGAAGACGGGATTGCTCAGGCGCTATACTATGCTAAGGCCATCGACTCGGACGAAGAGCAGCGCTCAGCCTATAGTGTATTTGCCATAGATCAGGCTATCTTCGTTGATGTCATGTCCCGGATTTTGGATCAGCTAACATCATCTGACATCGACCGAGCTGCATTCTTTCTAGGACCTCGGACGAAGGAGTGGTCTAAGACATTGGGTTATGTCGATCGGGAACAGGATGACAGAGCGTTCCTGTTGTACGAGTTGAACCCTCATACGTATGAGGCTTGAATACTACAAGAGGAAGACTGCCAAGATTCCTGCAAGAAACACCCCGTCCCATGTGCCTGCTCCGCCTATTGACGCTTGACTTGTCTTTAGCTCTCCCAGTCTCCCGAGATTGAGCAAGTCTGCTCCAATCAAAGTTCCCAGAGTTCCAGAGACGTATGCTATCACATAGGCATCAATAACACCTGGGAAGAGCATCATCAGTCCCATCGCTGATAGTGCTGCAATCAGAGGAGGCAATAGCGCAGGAGTGACAATCCCAACTTCGGGTTCGACTCGTGCAATTGCTTTCACGAATACTGCGACGATGCCCACCGCAAGAAGAGAGGGCAGAATGTCTACCGGGTTGATGAGAAGGAGATAGCCACTCACAGCTACTGGAATGATTGCACCTCCAAGATTGATGCTGACTTTGGTCTCTCCGGGGCAGTCCTGTGGTGCCACTTTGTAGTGAAGTCCCCAGATGCTCACGTACTCGTGCTGACAAGCCTGTGAACCAGATTGTACCGATGTGACAGGGATATTGACAAGACTACCAAGAAGTGACCCGGGTACTATTATCAACACCAACCAGGGTGGAATTCCCAAACGAACAAACGCAAATCCAAGGCTTTGTATCAGCAAGAGACCCATCATAAACATGACTAGTATCGCGAAGATTGAGAAGCTCCCCTTGCTATGTTGCATTCTTACATCGTTCATGTGGACCAAGGTATGCTATTGGGAACCTGTTATTGAATCTTGGTCTATGGTTTCTAGTTCATCTCCTCAAACTCATCAAATATGCTCCATTCAGCTGGCTGGGGAAGGGGCTCTAGATCACGAGGTTCCAACTGTAGTCCTTCTATTCTTGCAATCTCCCTTCGAAGAGTGTAAGACTTTGCTCCCTCCCATTCGAGGTACTTGTTCAAATCCTTGGAGAACAAACCTTGATACGTCTTGCAACTGCCTACGCAGAATACTTGCTCTCCCCGGACTTCGAGTTCACTTCCACACCATCTACAGCTGGCCTCTATTCCATGTACGATGATCCTGCCCTCTTCGAGCTTGGCAAACATGACGGTCCCACCAAAGTTGCAGATACCCCAATCCTCCTTTTGGGTAATTGTACGCTTCCAAATATCACCTGTGACTCTCTCGGATTTTAGTTTCTCAGAAGGGATACTCAAATCTCCCGATTTCTCATCAAAATCGGGAAGTCTTGTCTGAAGCGGGGGGCTCATACATAGTAGTCTTGAGGAATACAGATAAACGGCACACTAGGCAGATAATCCGATAATTGCCGCCTCATTATGGTCATATATAGACCATCTACCTGTCTCTCATCTTGCGCTGCACTAATTTCCTTGCCTCGTCTGCGAAGAACACCGAGCTCGAAACAAGAACCACTATTACCCAATCCCACAATGAAAGTGCAGTTGTACCTAGCGTCACCTGGAAGAATGGAAGAATGGTTGCAGACACCTGTAGCAATACTGAAGCTGCAATCGCAATGTAGAGGTACTTGTTAGTAAAGAGCCCCAGGCTGAAGAACGACTTGCTTCGAGATCTGCAGTTCAAGGAGTTGAATACCTGAAACATGGCCATGGTTGTGAATCCAAGAGTCTGAGCTTTGATGAGACCTCCAATATCATATCCCGCAGTGAAAACGCACAGAGTTCCTATCATCATAAAAACACTGACATAGAAGATGTTCAACAGAATCTCCTTATTCACTATGTTTGCAGTTGGTTTCCTTGGAGGTTCGTCCATAACATCTTCCTCTTTGGGTTCCATTGCTAGCGTAACATCAAGGATTCCGTCAGTGACCAGATTAACCCAGAGTATCTGAATTGGTGTTAGAATGAGCGGGGTTGCCGGCAGAAGAATCAGAGCTGTCAGTATTATCAGGTCTTCGCCGATGTTCGTGCTGAGAAGATACTTCACTACCTTCCTGATGTTATTGAAGACCACACGCCCCTCTTCGATGGCGTTAACAATACTGGCGAAGTTATCGTCTGTGAGAACCATATCCGCAGTTTCTCTTGTCACATCGGTCCCGGTGATTCCCATTGCAATCCCGATTTCAGCCGCTTTGAGAGCAGGAGCATCATTGACCCCATCCCCGGTCATGGCCACGATGTAGCCGTTCCGCCTGAGGGACTCAACGATTCTGTGTTTGTTCTCAGGAGACACCCGAGCAAAGACTGAGGTCTGTTCCACCGCAGCGTCCATCCTGCTATCGTCCATATCATCCAGATCCGGTCCAGTCAAGACTCTTGAATCATCTTCGAGAATCCCAATCTCTTCTGCGATTGCCTTTGCGGTCAGCGGTTGGTCTCCGGTCGCCATTATCACCTTGATTCCTGCATTCTTACATTGCCTCACCGCTTCTCTTGCTTCAGGTCTGGGGGGATCAATCATACCTGCAAGACCGACAAGAATCATCTTCGGATTCCCATACTGTATTTCTTCTTTGAAGGTCTCAATGTCTTCTGCTTCCACTGTTTGATATGCCATGGCTAGTACTCTCATTGCCTCGCTAGCCATCTGTGTGTTGAACTGAAGGATTCTCTCCCTCTTCTGCGAAGTCAACTCACTTACTTCACCGCCCTTCATTATATGTGAACACATCTGGAGAACAGCTTCTGGTCCTCCCTTCACAAAGGCTTGCATACCTTCTTCTGATGTCTTGTGGAAAGTAGCCATATAGCGATACTTGGAGGTAAACGGTATCTCGTCTACTCGAGGCAGTTCGTTCTCCAGTTCATGTTTCTCCAGTCCGGCCTTTTCTGCAGCAATAACAAGTGCGCCCTCGGTGGGATTGCCATGAATCTTTCGTCGGGTAGAGCCTTCATTCTGTTCTTCTCTGACCCTAGCGTCGTTGCATAGGGCACCTATCCTCAGGAGGAGGGCAATCGTCTGATCCTTTTGCGGATCTACTTGAGCATTTCCCACCTCAAAATGTCCTTCGGCAGAATAACCGACACCTGTCACTTCGACCACTCGATTATCGGCAATGATTCTCCGTACGGTCATCTGGTTGCTTGTCAGGGTTCCAGTCTTGTCTGCACAGATGGCTGAGGCGGATCCTAGGGTGTCGACTGCCTGAAGTCGCCTTATGATCGCATTGCGTTTGGCCATCCTTCTGACACCAATCGCCATTGCTATTGTTGCCACCGCGGGGAGGCCCTCCGGTATCGACGAAACTGCGGATGCCAATGCGTAGAGGAGCATATCGTAGTACTCTAATTTACGCAAGATGCCGATTGTCAAGGTCATTCCAGCCACAAGAATTGCCAAGACGCCAAGATTTCTGCTGAGAGTGTTGATTGTCCTTTGGATGGGGGTTTCGGACTCTTCAGTTGTTCTGACAAGCTCCGCTATTCTTCCCATTTCAGTGTCCATTCCGGTATTTACCACAACGCCCTTTCCACGGCCGTGCGTGACCAATGTGCCTGAGAAGGCCATGTTCTTCTTGTCTGCAGTCGCGGTGTCCTCCTGAAGGATGCCAGCTTTCTTCTGTACAGGGGTTGACTCGCCTGTGAGCAAAGACTCGTCTATTTCTAGATTCATGGCATTGTAGATGCGAATATCTGCCGGGACCTTGTCTCCCGTATTCAGGACCACTATGTCCCCAGGGACTAGTAGCTTGGCCTTGACGCTCATTTCGGCACATCTTTGTTCTTCCGGGCAGCTTCTGATTACGTCAGCCTCTGGGGCTGCCATCGACTTCAATGACTGGATTGCTGCTTCTGCCTTGTACTCCTGAGAGAATCCTATGATGGTATTGACTCCTATGACAACAATGATAACAGCCGTGTCAATGGATTTCCCGACGATAAATGAAACCAGTGCCGCAGCTACAAGCACTCCGATCAAGGGGTTCCTTAGTTGGCTCACGAGGAGCGCTACCTTGCTGATTGCTTCCTCATCCTGGATTTCGTTAGTGCCGTATTCAGTCAGCCTCTTCTCTGCTTCTTCCTTGGTCAGACCTCTCTCATCTGTTCCGAGCCTCTCGAAAACCTCTTGCTTATGCAAGGCATGCCATGCAATCTCTTTGTCCAAAGCCTAGTCACCTGTAGTAGAGCATATACGATGTCCTCTCCGCATCATAATAACACTTATTCTGCACGAGCTGGTGTTTCATTTCTATGGACAGACTGTGGGTACGGTTTTCACTTCATCTGGTTGGAGGATTGCATCATTATGTTACAAGCTGCGTTTTGGAGCGGAGGAAACGACTTAGGAAGCACAAGGATGGTTTCTAGTCCAATCATGTTGAAAGTGGATCAATCAGATCTAACATCCATTCATCCAGCTTTTTCTCCTTGGTCCACGTATCTTTGAAGGGTGTTCCAACAATCTCTCCATCGATCTCACCAAGCATTACGCCGTCTATCCCCATCCTCAGACACTCAATTGCCCGTGCGCCCAGTCGCGACGCCAATATCCTATCCATTCGAGTTGGATTCCCACCCCGCTGAATATACCCCAACACTGAAACCCTGCATCGTTCACCCACTCGACCTGACAGTTTCTCTGCGATTGTAGCAGCATCGCCTTCTTCGTCTCCTTCAGCGACGATTATGAGTGAGCTAGTCTTACCAGCTTTCCTTCCCTGTATGATTTTGGATGCAATCTGGTCCAGATCAGTAGGGGTCTCAGGAAGAAGAATGGCAGAGGCTCCGGATGCTATTCCCACATGTATGGCTATCTCGCCTGCATGTCGGCCCATGACCTCGACCAGAAAGACTCGGGAGTACGATTCTGCGGTGTCGCGAATCTTGTCAATTGCGGCGAGAGCGTTGTTGACAGCTGTGTCGAATCCTATGGAATAATCCGTTCCGTAGACGTCATTGTCGATGGTTCCTGGCAATCCAATGGCTTTTCCCTTCCAGTGTTGTTGCAGGTGATACAGGCCTCTCATCGTGCCGTCTCCGCCTATAGCTATCAACCCTTCAATTCCCGCTCTCTCCAAGACCTCTGCGGCCCTTTCTAGTCCCTGTTCTGTTTTGAACTCCTCAGACCTTCCAGTTGTAAGACAGGTCCCACCCCTGTG
Organism: uncultured archaeon; assembly: GCA_964558645.1. GTDB lineage: Archaea > Asgardarchaeota > Thorarchaeia > Thorarchaeales > Thorarchaeaceae > TEKIR-12S. The sequence goes on along the minus strand of CAZLEV010000012.1, from coordinate 72,942 downwards.
TATGATATGCGCCACCGACCGTGGAAAGAGTTCGTGGATTTCTTCATTCAGGATACCCTGATACCCTCGGCGGATTCCGAAGATGTTGAAGTCCTGCGCCACGCCGATTCTCACTATGGCTCGTATGGCAGCATTCATTCCGGGGCTGTCACCACCGCTTGTCAGAACTCCTACTTTCATGTGTCTTGGTATCAGTCTTGCTTCATAAAGGATTTTGGTTGCTGGGCACCTCGACCCTCCTGACCCTCCGATAGAGCGGCACGTAACTCGTCCTGATGAAACTCGGAAAGAGTACTGCTAGTAGCCATTTGAGAAGCGATGGATGTAGGCAATTCCAGTACCATTTCAAATGCCATGCTCGATAGTTTGATAATGGAGTTCTCTGCACGTGTGCTACGAGAACAGCTTGTAGACTTCCTGAGTTGATGTCCGATGCAAGAGATTTCAGTCTTAGTCAACCTTGGCCTTTTCGCTCTCGGATTGGTTCTTCTTGTATATGGGTCGGAGCATCTTATCCAAGCGGCGACACGCTTGGCAAAGTCGTTTGGTGTGTCAGATCTCTTGATAGGTCTCACAATTGTTGCTATCGGGACATCTCTCCCAGAGATTGTTTCAAGCATCGCGGCACTCTCTGTTGGCAAGGCTGACCTTGCCTTTGCCAACGTTGCTGGCAGCTCTTTGACGAATCTGACTTTAGTTGTCGGGATAAGTGCGATGGCTGCACCTCTTGCCACTAATCACATTGTTCTTGACCGCGACACCAAGATCATGATTCTATCTTTCGTGCTACTTGCTGTCGTGCTCTTCAATCCTCTGGCGCCGGGTACAATCACGTGGTGGGAAGGCGCGATTTTGCTCGTCCTGATGGTTTCATATCTCTCGTTTTTACACTGGGGACGTGAAGAGTGCGATACTTGTTACCAGTTCAGCATCTTCGTTGACTTCTTTATTCGGTTGAGGTTTATCACGTCTCTAAGGAGAGGTGCTCCCCGTCCTTCGACGTTTCGGTCGGCCCAACAGAACTCTGCTGATGGTACTGAGGATCTATCAGCAGCTCAGTCTGTCCGTCTTGGGCGAGAACAGCTATCCGACGTTCTGGTGATTGTGGTAGCAGCTGTTGGAGTCACGTTAGGAGCGCAATGGGTGGTATCAGGTTCAGAATTCATCAGCCTCACTTTCGGAATCGAGGAGAGTCTCGTCGGGTTCACCCTCATAGCCCTTGGTACGTCTCTGCCAGAGCTGACAGTATCGATCAACAGTGCTAGGCATGGGTTTGGTCGCCTCTTGATTGGCAATGTAGTTGGAAGCAATATCATGAACATTACTCTAGGGTTGGGACTCGCAAACATGTTCTTTCCTACGGCAAGTGTGAATCTGTTTCTGGCCGGTGCGTTGCTATCCCTGATGCTCAGCGTAGCGGTTGTTTTCTATTATGTCATCCGACAAGACTGGCGTGTGACGCGTCGAGAGGGCGTTCTGCTTACCGTCTTATACTTTGTTCTACTGGTGGTGCTGATCTGGATATCAGAATCGATGGTCTAGCAGACATCTTCTGAAGGGTCAAATCCTTGGATAACACCTATGACCTGATCGAGATTTGGAAGCGTATTGAGCTTCTCAGATACCCAGCGATACATGATGCGCTGTTTTCTGTTGATCACAAAAACGGCGGGACGGGCAACGTGCCTGAACCCGTCAATTTCCTCTTCAAAGACTCCATACTTCTTGGCAACTTCTCGGTCAAAGTCACTACAGAGAGGGAATGGTATCTCCTCTTGTTCAGCGAAGGTCCGAAGCGCTTGGACCGGTTCAGTGCTTATGCCTATCACTGTGGCTCCGAGAGTTTTTAGTGCAAGATATGAGTCGACAAAAGCACGTATCTCCATGGTATCGTATGTTGCGAAGCTTTGAGAGAAGAAGACCAGAACCACACAGCTACCTGATAGCTCGATAAGATGGATTTCTTCTTCGTCAACGGCAGGTAGAATGAAGTCTGGAGCCATCTGTCCCTCTTGAGGCGGGCCAGTGAGATGGTCGGAGTCATCCGTCATAGTGGGCATATCCCTGAGCTGCTATTTCTGTGTATCTAATGACACTGAAACTATATGATGACACTCTCAATCTCTACCTTTCGTTCTTGAAGGCTGAGTGCATTAGACTCTATTCTCTTTCCACCGTAGAGCTCTGCATGCCTTTCTCCCCGGTACAGCGCGTCAGCGATACGGGCCATAGCGTCTGCCTTCATGATTCCGCTTCCGCTTGCTCCATTGGCTGCGATTATACCATTTGTCTTGTACACGAGGGGTATGGCGTCGGGACTGTAACAGTATCCGCCTCCCCAGCTATTCACCGGGCGAGAGTCCTGAAAGGCCGGGAAGTACTTAGAGAGCACAGGATAGACGCTGTTCTCATAGTAAGCGGATTCGCCATTCTGATAACTGTCTTTTTGCGTATAGTGGTAAGCCCTTCCGAACTTGTCTCCACAACCGACCCAGAAGCCCTTCTCCTGCAACTGCGGTCGGAAGTATACCCCAGCAGACGGAAGGATTGTAAAAGGAATACAACCTAGATCATTGAAGCCTTTGCTATGGAGTATCTCCATCAAGGGTTCCTTGCCTTCAGCGTGGATGACGAACAACTGCCGCTTTTTCGCCTTTGTTCGACTGTCGATTCCAACTGGATCAAGAAGTTCATTCGACCAAGCACCTGTAGCTATGACCACCGTTTCAGCCTTGAAGTCCCCCCCGGTAGTCCTGACACCACCGACGCGTTTCTGCTGCCAGACATAGGGCTCCCCTGGCAGATCAAGAGGTGGGTCTGCAGCAAGAATTAGCCCAGTAACATCTACGCCGAAGAGCGGCTTGACGTTACTCATTCTCTTGAACTCTCCAAAATAGAAATCAACGAGCTTCGTAGGATCCAAGACTGCGCAATCTCCGCCGAAAAGACCATAATCAACCTGTTCTAGGTTCATGAGCTCAGCTTCTTCATCTCCCTCAAAGTCTACATTGAGACCGGGAATCATAGATTTGAGCTCCTCTTTCTCATAGACATGGTGGTGAATATCTGATTCCTTCATACGTCGCATCCACATCTGTACGCTGTCGTGTTCGAATTGTTTCTTACTGAGGAGCCAGAGATAGCCCGTCTTCTCGAACATCAGGTCATGGTTGAGATCCGACTGGATATGTTCCATGAACTTCACAGATGTGTCTGTCAGAAGCTGATTTGTTGACGAAGCAAACATGTTTCTAACAGCTGCTGCGCTCATTGCGGTATTTGCCTGTCCTGCTGCAGGCAGCCGATCCACCAGAAGGATTTCCTTCTCAGGATTGTTCTTTTGCAGATAGTATGCCGACGCTACACCAACTACGCCCGCACCTACAACAATGATATCGTATGTTTCTGGATTAGTCACAGTTGAGCCTCCTGTCTGACATCTGCGGCTTCTTATTGGCAACCTTTAATGTTTGCTTTGCCTGCGAAAAGCCTGACCATTCGAGAAAGATAGGCATGATATAAAAGGTGCCAATCGATTCGCTGAAGGCAACCAAGAGGATGTAATAAGGATGACAAGGGTCAGACTTCGCTATATCGTTCTTCTCATTGCGCTTGCTCTTTTGCTGGGTGGAACAGCCATTGGTCATGCTGTGCTAACAGATAGCGGCAGTGTAGTAGTAAGTGAAGAGTACGTTGAGGCTGCTGATGGAGCATTAATTGTGTGCACTTTGCAGAAACCTGTCTATGCGACTGGTTCAGAACAGCTGCCGGGAGTTCTTGTCATCCATGGTTCTCTCCAGAGCAAAGAGTGGTTGATGGCCTTCGGAATCGAGCTGGCGCGCCGTGGTTTCGTTGTGTTGACAATGGATGCAAATGGTCATGGCGAATCTGACCCTGGAGACCCCGGACTGGGATCAGCTGCGGCACTTGAATATCTGGCATCTCTTGAATACGTTGATAGCTCCTCGCTCGGAATCATAGGTCACAGCATGGGCGGAGGCCATGCTTGGCGTGCTATCGATTCCTCCCCAATACATGTTTCATCAGTCGTCTTAGTGGGGAGCGGCGCACCGCGCAATGTAAGCACTGTGGCCTACATTCCAAACATGTTGGTTGCAGTTGGCGATTTTGATTCTCTTTCATCATATCCTCGAGATACAACTCGCCTTGAGGCCTCATTCAATGTGACACCGGTAGAAGCGGGTGTGACTTATGGTTCGTTCGAGTCTGAGACCGCTCGGAGGCTCTTTGTGGCCAGAACAAATCATCTGTTCGAGACCATCGATCCTGCCATAGTGAGCGAAACTGTTGAGTGGATGAAAGACAGTCTGAAGGCCGGGGCAGAAGATGCCCACTGGCATCCGAGTGATGAGCTTGTCTATCAGACTTGGCTGTTCGGAGGTCTGCTCAGCATTGGTGGTGCAGTTCTAACCATCTTTCCTGTCATGGCTATTCTTCTGGGATTCTCCTTTTTTGATGATCTGCCAGAGAGGCCATATACTCGGGGCACGCCCTCGTATCTGAAGTTCGGCCTGCTGTACGGTGTCTTGAGTCTTGCCCTCTTCTATCCGCTGATGTTTCTGGGAATCCTGCTCAGTAATGTCGTATACATACCCATGGCTAATGCGACTCCTATAGTCACTTGGCTACTAGGCACGGGGCTGATATCATTGGGATTACTGCGTTGGCTTTCAGGTCGTGGTTCTCTCGATGGTTTGGCTTTCTCAGAGCTTGCCCATGGCGGGGAGGCTCCACAAGGATTCGTCAGAGGATTGCTCAGACCTCTACTTCTGGCTGCATTGGTAGTGGGCTGGCTCTATGCTTGGACTGCAATCGTGAGTTACACAACCGTACTTGATCTGAGATGCTTCCTTCCGGGATTCAAGCTTCTCACGTCAACTCGAGCTCTGTTCATGGTGTTGTTCTTCTCAGTCTTCGTCGTGTACTTCTATGTGGAAGGTATGTGGCTTACGGGACTGCTACCATCGATTCTGTCAGGCAAGGGATTCCAAACACACGTCGAATGGACTCTCAAGGCGGTTCTGGTCAAGGTAATGCCGTACGTTGTGATGATATCCATTGAGTTTGTTGGCGGTCTTCTAACGGGCTACCCTCTCATCCCTGGGTACATAGGCTATACCTTCTTGTTTTTCTATGCTTTCGCCCCGTGGTTTGTGGTTGCAGCAGCAGTTACCATGTGGAGTTATCGGCTCACGAATGATTACAGAGTAGGTGCTTTCGTCAACGCGCTGATTTGCGCATGGTTGATAGCAACGATCTTATCCCTTCCAGCTTCTCTTGCATAGGGAACAGAATCTCCAGGCACAGGGCTTCTCAGAGGGAATGGCCTCAAGATGCCTGAAAAGAAGGTAGTTCTAACGGCGTTGCCAAGGAGCTACTGTAACCTGCGAACCCCGTAACTGAATCATATCTATGATATAGAATGATAACATGAGGATTGCTCTAGGGGATTGCGTCTTCGGACCGAGGTTTGCGTCTTACACACGTTGATTCACGAGGGGAGTTAGGCCCCTCAATGGGGCCTATTCCGATGCTTTTCAGAACATGCTTGACTCTCTGTTTCTACTCGTTGGCGCGCTCCACGATGGCTTCATCGTGAACCTCTCCTGTGCTAACTAGTGCAGTGAAGATGAATGCTATCACGAGGAACACAAGGGCTAACGGATACAGGTTCGCAATCGAAGTCAAATCGAAGATGATTCCTGCAACCAAGGGACCAAACACAGCGGCGCTCATACTTGCGAGGTAGTACAACCCAGTGCCTGCCCCAACCTTCTCTTGGCCAAGCATCTGCCACATCATCACGATACTATTCACGTTTATCAATGCCCAGCCGATTCCCGCTACCGCAAGAATCGCCATTATCGAATAATAATCGGCAGTAAACCACAGAGCAACTATCGCTATAGCCATCACCATTATTCCTGAGAGGATTGTCTTCTTTCGCCCGAAGTGGTTTGCGATGTAACCGGCTGGCACGGCGAAGATCACGAATGACAAAGCAATCCCGTTGAGCAGGAATGAAGCATCTGCAGTTGCAAAGCCCAAGATTTCGTTACCATACTTCGTGAACCAAGTCGAAATCGAATTATAGGCAAGGAACCAGAAGAGTATTGCACCGAGCATAGTCACTGCAGATTTGTCTTCCGAGAAAGATATCTGTCTTATTGCGTCCACAATAGCAACTCGTTCTTGGTCTGGCTCATAGGGAACCTCCGGTTCCTTGATTGCAAGGAAGAGAATCACCACAGCAATGACCATGATTACTGATGTTGAAAGGAATGCCAGGATCGGACCCACCTGGTTAGGTGCAACCCCGAGCACTGCTGCCAGACTTGCGTCCTCAATCTTGTAGATCTGCGATGCGACTGCGAAAGCATAGATAGCTCCAATCCCTCCCATCAGGTTGATGACTCCGTTCGCCTGACTTCGGTGTTCTGAAGCCACCAAGTCGGGCATCAGAGCTACCACAGGAGCTCGGTAGAACGCCATCGATACATTGAATATGGTAATCATAGCGAACATTAGCCAGAACAGAGACAGGGCCCACCCATATGCTATCAGAGTGAAGAAGACCGCAGCAATAGGCGTGCCAATCATGATATAGGGCATCCTTCTACCCCATCGACTTCTTGTCGAATCACTCTTTGCCCCGATGTACGGCTGTAGCAGCAGAGCCAGCACGTTGTCCATGACCATTATGGCACCGATTATGGTATTCTGCAGGTCTCCGACGATAAATGCGGGAAGAAAATCAGCCGGCAAGTAGCTGTCATAAAGACTCCAGCTTATCCCTGTTGTGAAGAAGCCAAGCCCAATAGCTAGGACATAGAGCCATCGTAGACCAGGCTGAGATTGAGATGAAACGGGTGAGGTGTTACCGCTGTCATCGTTCTCAGCTGTTCTCATATCATCATTGATTGTCATCCTACTAACACTCCTAGTATAGTGGAGAGGCAGTATTACAAACCTGTATAATAGGATGACGTCTCACCACGTCAATGGGATTGTGTCTTGATTTTATTTGCATAGGGGTGGTTTCAGGCAACCCATTCCACTCCCCAGAGGTCTTAAGTGCTCACGCTTATCTGCTGGCACATGGATATTCTGTGGGCCATAACGCTGATTATGGTGTTGACCATCGGTTTGCTTCTTGGGATTCTCGGCTATTCGTTCGCTCAGGGTGATCGCCCTCACAAATCAAGACCTGCTACATACCTTCAGAGCCTTCAAGATGATGTCAAGACAAAGCCCGTAGTTCTCCTTGCTGGAGACAGCCTTACACATGGCAATATCGGTGTGGCGTATTTTGACATCATCAATGAGGAATATGACCAAGAGGTTCTGACTTTGGTGAATGCAGGTATCAATGGAGATTTCGCATGGAATATCTTGCAGCGAGTAGAGGAAATGATCGAGTGCAAGCCCGACATCGTATTCATCCTAGTGGGGTCAAACGATGCCCTGTCGCAGCTCCCGATAACCTGCATCTGGGCGGCTCAGCGAAGAAAGCATCTTCCCGAACGGCCCACCAAAGGTTGGTTCGAAGAATCTCTCCGACATCTCGTCAGACGGTTTCTGGACGAATCTTCAGCTCAGGTAGTCTTGATGTCCATTCCCCCTATCGGTGAAGACCTCCGGTCCAATGCGCTCCAAGTGAGTAAGACGTACAGCAGTGCTATCAAAGAAATCAGTCGGGAGTTGGGAGTTGAGTACCTGCCCATTCATGAGGAGATGGTACAATACCTTCGACATCATACCCCAAATCCGACCTATCAGCTCAAGAATGCTATCCGCGGTATGGTAGTTGCGATGGTCCGCCATTTCGTCTTTGGAAAGAGCTGGGATGCAATAGCTAACGACTCAGAACAGGTTCTCCATGTGGACTACATCCATCTCAACTCGACCGGAGCCAGTATCATTGCAGATTCAGTTAGGGAGTACCTGCATAGATATGGATACTGAGGCGTCTAGCTTCACATGAATACTAGGTCACTAGTCTTGGTGGACTTGGGCATTGATGGATTCATGCTTTCTTTTGGCAGTAACATAAGTCACATCAGGAAAAAAAGGAGAGTGCCACCCCACAAGTCGTTTTGAGGTGGCATCAGGCTATCTCGCGAACGATGTCTATCTGTTCGACTCTGAACAATCTGCTTATGCTCTCTTCCTGAGATGGGTGCCCACAACAATGATGAGAACTATTGCACCAACGGCTGCAACCAGAAGAACTACCCAATCCAGAGGCAGAGGTGGCATGTCTGGTTCGGTCGTATCTGTGGTGGTTGTAGTGGTGGTTGTGGTGGTAGTAGTAGTTGTGGTGTCATCAGGTTCGACAACCGTAACGAAGACTGTGTCACTGTTCCAATTGTCTGCGACGTCATAGACTACGAGGGTGTAGTTGTAGGTTCCCACTTCGTGTCCATCAACGTTGATGGTGATATTCCCACCATCCCACTCGCCGCTGTCTACGAGGGAACCATTGCTATAGATCGAATACGTAAAGGGATTAATGTCCGATGGAGCCCATGTGATGTTGTGCCCTGTAGTACCTTCCTCATATTCGATGTCATCAGGACTGTCTATTGTGGGGGGAGTGGTGTCTATCACGCTTACCAAGACATAATCACTGGAGTAGTTGCCCGTCGTGTCGTAGACTACGAGGGCGTAGATGTAGCTCCCCAATTGCAGGCCATCTATGTTGACGACTATTGAAGATCCATTCCAAGGGCCGTCTTCGACGAGGGAGCCGTTCCTGTAGACTTCGTATCGGTCTGGCAACTCGTCAGTTGGAGTCCATGTGATGTAATGTCCGGTAGTTCCAGCTTCATACTGGACGTCACCGGGTGTATCTATCTTTGGTGAGCATTTGACGGGATAATGGTCTACGCTTTCTGCAGACCCACTGATGCTATAGACACCTGTTCCCTGATAGTCACCCCAGCAGTTTCCGAATGACGAGCCATCATCCCAATAGTTGGATTCTCCATCATCCTGTGCATTTGATACCTCGTTGTAGTATATTCCATTCAGATAGAGAGTGTTGTTATAGCTGTAACCATCCAAGTAGATGCCATACTGGCAATTGTCACTGGCAATGTTACCAGTAAGGGTTACGTTCTGCGAGTTTTTGAGATGGATTCCGTTCTCTGCGTTAGCAGTCGCGGAGTTGTCGCTGAATGAGCAAATGTTCGAATCATAGAGATAGAACCCCGATTCAGAGTTGTCCGTCGCTAGGTTCTCTGTAAAGACACACGCGTCCGAGAAGTAAACCATGAAGCCATGTTCTGCGTTATTGGTTGCATTGTTTCCCTCTATGATGAGTTCATCGGACTGGTATATGTAGAATCCTGTTCTCAGACTGCCAGAAACAATATTATCAACAAGGTTACTCTGCCCTCCACTGCGGATGTAGAACCCGTACAATGAACTGTCGGAAACATTGTTGTCTGTGAAAGTACAACCGCCTGACTGATACGAGTAGAATCCATACATATTGCCTGCGATGATGTTACCTTCGAAGGTACAGCTCTCAGAAAAGGCCACTTGAACTCCGAATGATGCATTGACGTACGTTCCGTATCGGACAGTCACACCCGAGCATTCAACCATGATCACTTGGCCATAAAGGCCACCATCGATGATGCCACCAGTCAGGTTAACGAGATACGCCAGCGGCTTGCCATTGACCTCGTTCGCGTTCATAACGTGAGCCCACTGAGACACAGATGTGCCATATATGGCAACTCCGTTCTGTTCGAGAACATTAGCATTCAGAATACATTGCGTAGAAACGTCCAGATGGATTCCGCGCATTGAGTTGCTGATTGCAGTATTGGCCGTGAGATTTGCTCCCTCTAGTTGGCTGATCTTGAAACCTTCGTAGTTTGCCACGGCGTTGTTGTCGTACAGTGTGCAATTTGTGGAGTCGCGAATGTAGAATCCGGATTGCATGTTGTCACTTGCAGCATTCCATGACAGTACCGAATTGGCAGAATATAGCAGATAGAATCCTGAATATTCGTTACCCATTGCCGCATTGTCGATGAGGGTCAAGTCGTTTGAATATGTCAGCAAGAAACCATAATTCGAGTTGTCTGTGGCTGAGTTGTCAGTCAGATTGCTGGAGGAGGATTGTCGGACTACGAATCCTGAGCCTGTATTCACATCGGCTGCGTTGTCCGATAGAGTACATCTGGGCGACTGGAATACATATATCCCCGCATAGTAATTGGCTGTTGAAGTGTTATTTGTCAGGGTGCAATCTGGAGAGAATGCAACGATTATTCCAGCTGAGGCATTGTTGAAAACGCCGTCTTGCACCACAACTCCTGTGCAGTTGACCAGAATCACCTGTCCGTATATGGCGCCATCCACTGTGCCTGTGGTTAGATTCGCGAAATATCCGAGAGGTTTGTCGTTGACGGTATTGTCAGACATCTCGTGGAAGCAGTAATCTACAGACAGGACCTCAAGCATCACACCGTTGTTCGTGAGAGAGTTCTTCTGAATGACTGCATGCTTAGTGTTGTAGAGCTGTACGCCGCCCTGAATGTTGTCAACAACTGTATTGCCATTCAACACTCCTCTGTGTGCAAAATTCAAGACAAACCCGTACTGTTGGTTGCCCTTTGCATGATTGCTTGTTACGTTGACGTAAGGCGACTGCAAGAAGTAGTATCCGCTGTACCCATTATCCTCAGCAACATTGTGGTTGAGGGTGACGTTGGTGCTGAGATGGAAGTGGTACCCATCCCTTACGTTGTTGATTGCAGTATTATCGGAGAGTCTGGTACCGTCGCACTCTCGTATGTAGAACCCACGCCGCAGGTTTGCGAAAGCAGTGTTGTGGGTCAGGTTGCTCGACGAGCAGCGGTAGAGGTAAACCCCATCTTGGGTGTTGTGCAGGGCTGTGTTCTGCGTAAATGTAGTTGTGTTAGTCTCATAGAGGTGAAAACCATAGAGCGAGTTGTTCGAGGCAGTGTTGTCTGTGAGGGTACAATTTGAGGAGAACCCGACCTGTATGCCGATGGATGCGTCGACGAGATCTCCATTCCTGAATGTAAAGTTGCTGCAATCTACTACAATAACCTGCCCTCTCACGGATATATCCAGATCACCGTCTGCATAGCCGTTGAAGTATCCCAAAGACTTATCGTTGACCATATTGCCGAGGATACTGTGGAGCCATTTGTCGATTGTTGTACCCTCTATGACCAGCCCACTGCCAGTGAGTATATTCAGCTTAACCTCGCATCCTGAGGACTCGACTAGATGTATCCCACTAATCGAATTATCGGAAATAGTGTTCCCGATCAGACTTGACCCGTCTGATTCCTTTATGTAGAACCCATAGCTATTGTCTGAAACAGTGTTCTCATCAAGATTGCATGAAGTTGAGTTCCAGAGATAAACTCCAATCCCTGCATCGTAGGGCCACATATCACGGCCCACAGTGTTGTTCTTCAGATGCGAGGAGCCAGAGTCGGTGAGGACAATATGAGTGTCATCTTGGTCCAGAGCTATGTTGTCTGTGAGATTGGAGTTCCAAGACCTGTCGAGGTAGTAACCATATTGGTAGTTCATGGTGGCATTGTTGCCTATGAGAGTTACGTTGGCTGAAGTAGAGGCTTGGAATCCGCGGTAATTGTAGAATGCCGTGTTGTTGATGAGAATAGAGTGGGGAGAGCCAGATAGCAAGAAGCCCCTTGCGTTATAGCTGCCGCTACCCGTGTTATTGATAAGAGTTGAATATGGCGAATTGGTGAGATAAAACTGGGAGCTATCATAAGCGCCCGAAGAAGTGCTGTTGGCTACGATACAACTCAGCGAGTTCAAAACCGATACTCCACGTTCGTTGCTTCTAAATGTATTGTCGGCCAAAATACAGCTGTTGGATAGTTCTACAAAGATTCCGTTCCCGTGGAATTCGATTATCGAGTTACGGACCCGGCCGTTGCTTACGTTATTCAGGACGATGCCGTCCTGTGAAGTCCCCTCAGGAGAACTGACCAAGCAATCAATAATCTCGAAATACACATCAGTGTTACTTACATTGATGCAGACATCTGAGGATGTGATATTCAGGCCTTCTATCAGATAGGGATGCTCAGAAGAACCATCTCCCTCGAAAGCGTAGGTTTCAAAGTCTGCATTGGAGGTAATAACGATGGGAGCATGAGGCGTATAAGAAGGGGTCAGGATTCTCGTGGCTGCTGGCTCTTCGATATATCGGTCAGTGTTCATCTGTTCCTGGTTCACATTAACCGCTGCTGATGCGAATGCTAACAGGAGCGCAATCAGACAGAGTAAGCTGGTCAGTTTCTTTGACATAATGGTGGCACCTTCTCGCGCTTGCGAGATTCGTATGTTATAAACATTACTTGTATTTTTCATGTAATTTACTAATAAAACCAGACATAATTATTGATTTTAATCGATATGTGATAAATATAATCTCCAATTAGCTATTAAAACAGCAGAGGCTCTTTGACAGATGTCTGTCGGATTCTCGCAAGCTCTGATCGTTCGTATTGAGTAAAGCACCAATGAGGAGGTTGATTCAAGGTGTGGTCAAAGCCGTCTTGGAGATGAAGGAACCAATGAGTGGATACCACCAAGAGCTGTGATTCCTGGGAAACCATAATCTCGAAGATGAAGGGATGCTGTCAACGCCTAACCATGCATGTCAATATGAGCCATGATACGTTCAAGGAGATAGCAGGGTGTCTTGCTTAATGATCTGCTCACGTTTCCCTTCGACGTCCCCACCACCGGTGCAATCTCTGAAACACGCTTCTTCTCCCAAATGTAGTGGTAGCAGTGTCGTACCTGAGTCGGAGTCATGCCGAGCAACGAAGTGAGAAAGAGAAGAGACACTATGACCATATTGGACTCCTCTTCGGAGCTTTTATCGTCGATCTTGAACCCCGCAGTTCGCGTCATGTATTTCATCTCCTTTATCTCGTTGAGAGCCTCTCTTGCGTTCCAGAAGGCTGGGCCATCACATTCATCTGCGTTCTTCTTACGAATCGTGACTTCCCCTGTACCTAGGCCGACGCGAAACTCTAGTTCCTTCATGAGAAGGCTCTGAAATACGAATACAATGGGGCGCCAACTGCTCACCAACAGCTCAAGACTATCCCCTTGAGTGAGTGCTGGATGTGCTAGACAGTCTTCCTCGAACCGGTTGTGTACGCGCTTCAAGAGTTCTCGCAAGGCTTTGTCAAGTTCTCTTCGTTTACCGATCTCTGTTTCTCTTGAGGCTACAATGTCAACGATCACTGCAATCACTGCATCACCCCCCCACCAAGAGGAAGCGGAAGGCTAGCCAAGAGATTGCTAAGGCCATCGTGATGCTCATGAGCGTCCCGAGGATGTACCAGTCAGCGCAGGCGCGGTCATCCGTTTCTCGACTGGAGTATCTGAAGATTGCCTTGGCAGCAACTATCACGGAGAGAAAGCTCAGAAGCGATGGAAATGACATGGCTTCATCGTAGTGAGTGATCATCATTGCCAAGAACAAGAGGCTTCGCTCCGTGTATCCAATCAGATATCCTCCATTTCGGAGACCCCCGCATTTGTCCGCGAAGCTATCTCCGCTTCCCAGCATTCCAAAGATCAGATCAATCAAGAGGCCTGGCAGGAATACAGTCAGTAGGTAGGAAAGAAGAATCAACAAAGAATCAGTAGGGAGTGATTCCAACGGATAAGCCCTTATCAGATACATTCCAATAACAGTAGCAATTGTGAGCAATAGACCAGCGACTCTCTGAGAGTTCTTCACGAGCAACCACATCCGAGAAAATTCATTACATCTTATGGATGTAGTATTCTTGCTCTCCGTATTAAGTCTGTGCATTGTTAACTCAAAACATTAACAAGACTCATTGTTGACTCTAACGGTAATCTTCTGGCTCTTTGGCCTTGGTGCTGAGTCTCATTGTTCCAGATTACATTGCCCGCCAGATATGGCGGCAGATTCTCTTCCCTGCTGATAATCATGGCAAAATCACTGGAGGAATGATTAGACGAAGAACTGACTAAGAATCATCACGTATACTGTGGATACAATGAGATGAATAATCCCGAGTGGGAATACGGTCTTGTTGAATTCATTCCAGGTCAGCGGTTTCTGTTTCTCCTCAGCAATTGAAACAGCGACCATATTCGGTGAATCACCAAAAGGAACGCAATACCCTCCGATGTTCGTGCCTGCTACAAGAGCAATGGGTAACATGTTGTTGACATCACCCAACACTTTCGCCACCGGAGCCACGAGTATGCCTACTGCTTTCTTGTCCAGTGGAGAGAGCACCGCCCCGGGTAGCCATAACATGACAACAACGCCCAGAAACAGATTGGTCTCAGCCACTCCGACAAGTAGCTGAGAAAGGACATCTATTACCCCTGTGGCAATCATTGTCTGAATGATACCCAAGATTCCCACGAGGAAGAATACACTATCCCACGATAGATGCTTCAGAAGGTCGTGTGCCCTGTCCTTTGAAGTCACGAGAAGCGCTCCTGCTATCACAAGAGCGACTAGTGGTGCATCTCTCGGAAGTAGTACCAGACCCACCACAAGAGCAATGAGACCTGCGCAAGAGGCAAAGAACCCAAATCTTGACCTTATCATGCTCTTTGGATCTATGCCGAGCAGGATGGTTAGATTCCTCTTCTTCCTGGTGTTGATGACAGCTGCAGACTTCTTCAGCATGTATGCCAACGTAATAGCGAATAGAATCAATGACAGTGGAAGCATTGTCACAAAGAGAAGTCCGGTGTCAAATTCTGCGAAGTACACTATTACGAGGTTGGGGACCGACCCTATTGGCAAGACGATAGAACTGACCCCTGCCGTTACAGCCTCAGTCATCAGGTATGGTCGGAAATCAATGTCTAGCGCATTGCAGACCTCTACGGTGAAGGTACTGACAATCATCATGGTAGGCATTGGACTGAAGAATAGCGATATGAAAAACGTCAAGAGCATGAAATAGAAGAACACTTTCTTTGCGTTACCCTTGGCCTTTGTTGCTATGACCAATGCGGTCCATTGAAACAATCCCGATGAGGCAACCACTGCAACTATTATCATCATAGAAGCAAGAAAGAGGACGACATCCCATGCCATTGCTTTTGCAATCACGGTGAATGAATGCCCGCCGAACAAATACGCTGCGACTGCCGCCACGGCAAATGCAAGAAGCGCTGCGGCAGTATCATTGGCATGCTCGGTTGTGATACTAATCAGCATCACGACAAAGACTCCAATGATTATGAGACCTACGGGCTGCATGATTCTTCGCCATCTACTGCAGATGTCTTTCCGTTTCTTGGCTAGCAAATACCGCCTTAAGAGCTCTATGCAATTGTCATACCTTCTGAGATGCTACACCACTGCGTGGTTTTGGACTGAGAAGCATTCCGATGTCGGAGTGAATCGAATCGGAATCGCCGGCCTTCTGGCGGCCCATAAACTCGGATTCCCATCACAGCACGGTCGAGATGCGCTCTGAAGACCATGCTATGGAACGCGTCTGGAGCGTCTGCAAACATGTCGCACAACTGCGATGCGGCTAACCTTCAGCAGGGGGAACCGTGATCTGCGCTCGCTCGTTGAACATCTCCTGCAGGAAGATTCTCGATGCGATAAGACCAGACATGATGCACGCAAGGAATATCATCACGAAGATGATTACCTGGTAAAGCGCGGCTGCCAAAACGGGAGTGCCTCCGATAATCATTCCTGACATCAGACCCGGGATGGAAACGATTCCGAGGGATGCATACCTGTTCAGATTGGGAAGGAGTCCAGATCTGATGGATTCACGGATCGTCATGTTGGTTGCTTGCAGGGGTGATGCTCCTAGTGCCAGTGCCGTTTCCATTAGAGCTCTCTGTTTCTGCGCGTTGGACCACATTCTCTCAATGACCAGGGAATTGATGCCCATGGCATTTCCAATCACCATCCCTCCCATTGGGATGATGTACTCGCCAACAGGACGGACTATTCCGAGAAGGACGCTTATCACCATAACCGAGAGTCCAGAGAGAAGAATTGCTGGCGCGCCCGCTTTGAAGATACCGGGGATCTCATCTAGATTCGACTGTGAGGTATGGGCCGCAAAGAGCCCCATGAAAGCAAGGACCCCGAAGATGATGATCAGGTTCCGAAGTGCGAAAATCTCTACAAGTATCAGCGCCATGAGGATGATTTGAATGGTGCCTCTAGCTGTTCCTATGATGAGCTTCTCTGTTATTCCTATCTTCTGCCATTTGCTGAGTGCTATCAAAACTACGAGCAGAACCATTGCCGCAGCATAACTGAATGCAGCCTCGTATACTTCTGCATCCAAGCTCTGCACGAAGTTGAGTATCGCCTCGTATAGGTCAAGATTAGTTTGCATTGTAGTCGACCTCCTCTCCGGTAGTTACCTCGATGACACGATCCGTCAATCGCTCGGACTGTTCTCGATTGTGCGTGACCACCAGCACTCCAATGTCGCGGGACTTGAGTAGCCCCTTAACTGTCTTCTCAACTGCGAGGGTGGATTTTTCGTCTAGTGCTGAAGTCGGCTCATCCAGCAATAGGCCGCAGGGCTCAAGCAAGAGTGCGCGGGCTATGGCTACACGTTGTTTCTCTCCTCCTGAGAGATTCTCAGCTACTCTATCCAGATACTCACCGTTCAAGTTGACCTCCTTCAGAATGCTCACAAGCTCTTCCTCTGATGCCTCTTGATTGTGGATCTTGAGACCCCAGAGCAGATTATCGCGTACGGTGCCTGGAAACATGCTGGCCTGTTGCGGTACAAGGATGATGCACTTCCTAAGTTCCTGTGGATCCCAATCTTGAACATTCCTGCCTTGAAATACAACTTCTCCCTCATCTGGAGTTGCCAAGTCAACGGCGATCCGAAGAAGAGTGCTCTTGCCGCTCCCGGACTCACCGCTGATCCCGATAATCTCGTTCTTGTGAAGACTAAGCGTGAAGTCCTTGAATAGAGTCTTCTGTCCGTATGACATCGAGACTCGTTTCATCTCTAAGATAGATTCTGTGGTCATGTGCAGTATTCCTCGCTTCTGTTGCTGTACGAATCATACTAAAGAATACTACTCTGTAGATTCATTGGCACAAAAGCCATATTCACAGCCCGTTGTCGAGAGTTGGAGATGTTACATATGCCCGGACTAGTTGTCAGGAAGAGCAATGGCGACCTGCGGTGGTACCCATTCTTCAAACAGGGAACGATTCACACATTCTACACATCGAAAGACCACGATCAGACCAGAACCGCATTCGAAGTTGGAAAAGGATTCGATTTCGAGAAGTATTTTCCGGGGTTCTGGTTGGCGCCCTCGGATGATACGTTACTCAGAAGTATTCCAGGTGGGAACTCATTGGTGGTCCTTGAGGATAACGGTGACCTCAAATTCTATCCGTTCAAGAATGAAACCTTCTATGTTGACGGACACGGAGAAAGGGTAGGCCGTGGCTTTCGGGCTGAGTGGGACTATGTTGTTGGTTCGTGGACAGGCAATGGAACCTCAGACCTACTTGTGAGAGATGATGACGGCAATCTTAGATTGTTCCCATGGGATGGAACTCGGTTTGAGGACCTTGGCAGAGATGAACGTGTTGGACAGGGATTTCATACGGACAAATACACGCATCTCTTGCCGGGTCATTGGACCGGGGGACCCACTCCTGATCTATTAGTTCGCGAAGACAACGGAAACCTTTGGGTATATCCTTTTGACGGAAAGAGTTTCAAAGGTCAGAGTAAACCCAAGAAGGTGGGTAGAGGTTTTGATGATGATTTCACAAACTATCTTGTGGCCGAATGGACAAAGAATGGTAGTCCTGACCTCATCGTGCGGAGCAAGAACGGAGACCTGAGGCTCTATCCCTATGGACGATTTGATTCAGATAAGGACCATCTGCATTTCAGCGACGGACCTTACGAGAGAGTTGGTCGTGGATTCCGAGAGGACTGGACATACCTTGTTGGCTATTGGAGGGAGCTTGGTTCACCCGAGTTGATTGTATGCGATGATGACGACGAGATGCGATTCTATCCATTCAGCGGCAGTGAGTTCATCGATCTTCCACGCAGCGAGAAATATGTTGGTAAGGGGTGGAAGTTCACTCATTTCTGGCCATTCTATCCCACATAAGAAAAAGCATGACGAAAATCAGCTGCTAGTCATTCATTCGCCGGTATCTCGACTGCCATGTCGTGAGTGTCGAGGATGACGCCTTAACCACAAGGTTTCTCCATGCTTGTTCTTCCCTTTGCTGAGTGGACCGAAACAATATTAGCAAATAGCCCGCCGTTCGAGAACACCTGTTGTGATGCCAATGGCCATTCATGAAGAGGATGAGATAGGTGAGATGGAGCTCTTCGACAGCAGCGATGATAGCAAGCTTGCAGCTATCGGCATTATCCTAGCAGCTCTCTACGGAGTCAGTACGCTGGTTCCAATCAGTGCCTTTCTTGGTGCAGTTGGATCAATCAGTCTGACGATTTGCATTGCTCCTTTGTTCGGAATACTACTGGGTCCCAGCAGAGGTTTCGCCTTCGGTCTCGTAGCAGGGATTCTGCAAGGTTTTCTATCAGTCTTCGTTTTCAATATCAGCCTCGCAGTTCCTACAATCATTCTCGGCCCGGCTGTGTCAGGGCTGTTCACGGGTTTTGCTATGCAGAAGAGAGTCAGTACAGGACGATTTCGTATTCCCGGCCCGACTGTTACTGCTTGCTACTTGTTCGTCATCATACTGCTTTACCTTATTCCAAACTTGTCGGCCTGGTGGTTCATGAGCCTCTACATGGTTGCAGCTCTCACATCACTCGGACTGCAGATTCTGGACATCCAATTCGACTGGTCCAAGAGGGGCTGGCGGAGGTACCTTCAGGTATTGCCATTCACTCTCATCGGAACCATGACTGACTTCTCCATGATGACTCTTGGTGCAGTCTATATTCTGAACCTTCCTGCAAATCTATTCGGATATGTCATCTTTCCCCTTATGTTGAGCGAACGTGTTACGGCCATCATCATCAGTTCCCTACTCTCTGCGGTGGTCTTGACAACCTTCCCCTCCGTTTGGAAGGAGTAGTATCAGAACTATGTCACAGCTCTCGAATGAGAACTCGGATTGTTTCGACGAGCTCATCTAGCTCCATAGTCGGCATTGATTGATCATGCTTCTCGATTGCCTGAGCCGGAAGGGGCGGCACATGGACAAAGAGGACTTTGGCATTGAGAACTCCTTCGGCTACCATGGCTAAGACTCTATAGAAGATGAAGTTGCAGCCGTAGGTTCCTGCGTGATAACTGGTGAAGACGGGTAAGCCTTTCTCTCTGAGTTTCTTTGCTAGCGTGTTGACATCGACGTTTGAGAAATACCCCACTGGCCCTGAAGATGATATCAGATCGCTCTCCGGTTTGTAGCCCTTGTTGTCCTCTCTCTCGGTGCTGACAGCGTTCACGGCCATTCTTTCTATGGTGACAGACCCCCGATTTGACTGGCCCATGAGTAGAATGACTTCAGCTGACACCTCAGTTGCGTATCTTTGAAACACAGATATCATCGTCCGGTAGTCTAAGGGAAGGATTGCCCCCGTTACGTCCTTATCATCTATCTCTTCGCCATCGAGCCGCTTGGCTACTTCTGCAGATGGATTCAAGCTGTAGCCGTCGAAGTGCTCGAACCCTGTGATCAGGACATTCCTCATATTACTCAGTTCATCTACTCCCCTAGATTAGTCCTTCGACCTGCTCATCAACAGATGGATTAGGAGTAGTACATCCTCTCTTGTTCCCCTCTCTTCCAGCCAATCATACCAAGGTCAACTAGGTGTTCAAGCTGCTGTTCAGCCTCATCAAGTTTGATCTCGAGTTCTTCAGCAGCCTCCTGCGCAGTGACTTCATCCCTTCGGAGAACATACTGAGCCATCTTCTGGATAGGTGGCTCAAGTTCAAGAAAGCTCAGTCCGTCGAGCGAGTGAGTAGGGCGACTCGAGTCCCATGCATTGGTCATCTCAGAAATCAGTTCTTCTAGAACAGCATCGAAATCGTTGAAGGAATCTGAGTTGTGATTCCCGCTGGAGATTGCCTTCGAGTACCTACTGATGAAGTTCACTGCAATCTCTTCCAAGAGATTGGATCCGGCGTCGGTGCTCTCATCTGTCAAGACTAGTACCTTGATGGGGTTTTGTTCGAAGAGGAGCATGCAACTTCCGTCGATTTCAATGCGTTTCAGATTGTCACCCATAGCTTGTTGGCTGAAGCTCGAGATTGCAGAAACAAAACTACTCACAATAAAGGGATTAGGCATTTCGTCGCTATAGACTCTCTTGTAGAGTAAGACACCACCTTCAGTTAAGACATAGACCGAGTGAATCATGACTTATTACCTCCTATCTGCAGCTTATTCGATAGATGACTGGAGTTGGTTCACGATCATCCTTAGTTCAGACGCAAATTCAGTATCTGGGCTTGTAAGGGCGTGAATCTCCACGCCCATGGCCATTGGTACTTCCGGATAGTATTCTAGATATCCAAGAATAACCGCATCAGACCCGAAGGTATTCAGTGCTGTTTCCGTCACGTCTTTCTTCATGTTACTATCTAGCATCGCTGCTGGAACCTTATTGAAGAGATATGCAGTTCCCTTGTCTAAGCGGTCGTAGATGACATCTCGGAGTTGAAGCGTTCCGTCCATATCGAAATTGTCAACCTTACAGAGCACGAGAACAAAGTCTGAGGCTACAATTGTATTCACGGTGGCAGGATGGACCCCTGACGATGCATCTAAGAGAACGTACTCGAAACCCTCATTGCGGAGTGTGTCCTTTAGTTTCAAAATTCTCGAAAGGGACTGTTTGTGCCACTTTCGGTCTTGCGTAAGATTGCTCCTTATGACATCGATGCTTGAATCAGCGACACCGATGCTGAGCCGACCCTTAACTCCCAGATCTGTTGTTAAATCGATGAGTAGTTCCTTATGCCCGACTTCTCCCGAGAGGTACTGGTGAATGTAGCTACAGGGCGATTCTACTCTGAATATGGTATGAAGGGTTGGGGACCAGCAGTCCATGTCCAATACCACAACACTGTGCCCTTTCTGGGCGAGAGTCGCCGCGATGTTTGCACATAGCGTCGTCCTTCCTGTTCCGCCCTTGTAACTATGCAGGGTAATGGTCTTCATGATGAAGAGCGGACGAAAGAGTCCTACTTTAGTGTTCATGTGTAGGATTCTCTCATTCTTGAGCTGAACTTAATCAGTATTATTGGTGATTGAGCAATTTCTCACGGAATACGACAGTGAGGTGAAGAATTTGGGCAAGCGCAGCGATTCATCAGGACGATTGGAACGACTCTCTTGTGAAATGAAGAGACCCGAGTTATTAACCGTTGGAATCCTTCTTCGTGATTTGCGTGGAATATAGGGAGATCACCCTGCTCCGAGCCAAATCTGTAGAGCCTGGAGCATAAACCAACCCCCTAAGACGAACTGAAAGACGCCAATGATCAAGGTGATCCAGTTGATGCCTCCGATCCTAGCCTTCTTTGTGGCCTTCTCGGTACTCACTGTCAAGAACGCTCCGAATAAGAAGTCTGTGGATACGTGTGTCAAGTAGATGAGGATACCGGCTAGCAGCACCGTGCCGACACCCATCTGAAGCTCGGCAACAAGCATGGTGACTGATGATAAGCCAACTGCGAACCACCAGAGAAGGAAGTAGGGACTCAGAACACTCACTGCTGCGCCCTGTGCAGTGGCCTCTAGCGCCGTGCTCGCTGGTATCTCTGAAGGACTGTCGAGCTTCTTCGTCTGGTCAGTTATGCGATAGTTTCTGAGAGCAATCATCCCGAAGACTACAATAACTGCCCCTCCAAATCCGAGTATGAAGGAGATTGCCATGGGCGTGAGGGTCAGTGCCTGTACTCCGAGAACAATTGCAGCCACAATACCGATCTCTACGATTGCATGGCCAACCATAGGCAAGATCCCATGCAGCCTGCCGTGTCGGTTAGCCTGCATAACAACTGCAGCAGATAGGGGACCTGGAGCAAGTGCTCCTGTTAGAGAAAGAGCAAACCATGCGATAAGAGTCTCAATGACTGCCAAGTGCTTGACCTCAATGCTCCAGACTTGGTCTTTCTCTGAAATCATTGTCGGTCGAGCTATTTTCCCCGTCTAGCCACAGCTTGATGTCCTTAGAAATAGCGGAAACATGTATCCTATATGTGTCTTCACAGAATCTCCAGGTGCTTTTCTGAATTAGTAATGCAGGAAATTGAGACTTCCTTTTCTCTTGTTCTGCCAAGAAGTGGAGCCTTGATGCATTAGGAGGTCTTAATAGGTTGGGCGTAACAGGACGGATTGCATCAGAATGGATGAAAGCGACGAAGACGGATATGCCTTTGGAGATCAAGAAGATGGCAATTTTGGCTTCATATCGAGCATAGGTGATCAACTGGAACTCACCGGGGGGATGGAGATAGCCCGTAGGTATCTCGCCATGAACGCATTTGACGGCGTCCTACCGGTGATAGGAATCGTGATGGGCGCAATTATCTCCACCCTTGTACAGCCAGTTGAGATTGTCTTTGCAACAACTCTCCTGGCAGCAATCGGGACCAGTGTTGCAATGTTTGTGTCTGGTATTGGTTCCTCGTATCTTACAGAAAAGGCAGAGCGTCAAAAGGAGTTCAAGGAACTTGAGAGAGCGATGTTAGCGGACATGAGTCGAAGTGCTTATGCAAAGGCTACGAAGACAACGACGCGGATTGTGTCGCTCATCAATGGCTTATCACCAGCAGTTGCGGTCATCATCACCGTATCCCCCATGATTCTAGCAGCTATCGGTCTGATTCCTTACCTAGATTCTTTCTATCTGTCAATCATTGCAGGAGTAGGTTTGCTCTTTGGTCTTGGACTCTTCCTTGGCAAGGTGGCTGGAGGGAATCGCTATGTATATGGCCTTAAGACTTTGGGAACTGGATTGGTACTCATTCTTATCATGTGGTTGATCTCATTGCTTACGGGTTCTTTCGGATGACCTGTGCAAGCTGTTATGTTCCATGTAGTCACACGGTCGATGTGAGGTTTACGCGACGACCCGCGATGTTCAAGGTAGCAGAAACGGCAGTGAAGTGTGTATTACAAGCAATACAGACCGTGTCGATGTACAGAAGTGAGTAGTCGAGAAATCCTTAATAATCGTGCCAAGAGTGCATCATGCTAGTTCTCGGAGCTGCTACTGTATTGAAGCAAGTCCAGATTGTGGTACCCTATGACAAGACTGAGCCTGTGTTTGGTTTTGTAATAGATAACCTGAATGTCAAGAATGTACTGCGATTCGCCACTGATACAGCACACATAATGCAGTTCAGGATACCTGACGACGCAGTATTAGAGACTGTTGAGAAGCTAAAAAGTCGCGGTGTTGGGGTAGAATACGGTTTCATAGACATCATGGATTTGAGAACATCCCTCCCTCGTGAGGCCGACGAGAGCGGCGAGAAGCGAATTCAGCGAGAGGCAGCCTTGGCAGTTGAAGAGATATATGACAATGTGAGGCGGCAGGCCTCGCTCAGTTTTGATTTCATTGCATTTGTTATGCTGGCAGCTTTGATGGCAGGCTTGGGCCTGGCACAAAACAATGTTACCGTCATCGTTGCTTCCATGCTGCTGTCACCGCTCATGGGACCGATGCTCGGTGTTGCACTTGGTTACGTCCTAGGCGATCACTCCTTGTTTATCCAAGGCACTCGGAATGAGATGATTGCACTTGCCCTGTCCTTTGCTGTAGGCGCGGCTATGGCACTTGTTCTACCCCTGGTATATCCCGCCCTGATTCCGACGGTTCTGTCAGACATAGACGGCGGTGTTCTCACTGAGATCACTCGGAGAGCAGGCTTCAGCCCTCTCGATGTCGGGGTTGCCATATTCTCGGGTGCGGCAGTTGCTGTTTCTATGACACGTGGCGATATGTCAACACTGGTCGGTGTTGCGATATCTGCTGCTCTGATGCCACCAGCTGTCAATGTTGGGCTCATGATAGTTCTGGGACTTGTCAGCTCGTCAGCGGCATTGATGCAAATCGGTATTGGATCATTGATGCTTCTTGTAATGAACATCGTGATCATAGACATATCTGCAATCATCATGTTCCGAATCAAGAAACTAACTGCCATAGCAGACAAGTCTGCCACATGGAAGGCAGTGACAGAGTTTCAGAAGACTGGAACTACCACTCTGTATCATCATCCTCCACCACAGGTTATCGCCCAAACTCCCGAGAAGCCAATTGAGCCTTCGGCTGTTGCATCCTTCAAGCCAGCCGAGAGTTCGAAAGAGAAACCGTCCCAGAAGGGAATCTCTTCGACGGAAGAGGAGGAGTCAAATCACAATCAGTCATGATTTTCTGTTTTCGGAGTATGACGCCGATAGTACAGAGAACTATAGATGGTTAACCCTCTAACCTAGTTAACTTGGTGACGAATTTGAGGCAGGTTAAGGGTTCAAAGAACAAGCTACTGAAAGGGCTCACAGAACATGACGTTCTCGCGTGGGAAGAGGAGAAAATGCGATACCAACGCCGCGTTGGAGAGAAAGTCACAGATCTCCAGTTCCTGAGGTATCTACTTGTACGAGCATCAAGACCGGTTATCTCCTCCAAGGAGGGCGTTGCATCTGGGTTCCTGACAGGGCATGGCCCTCTATACGACAAACGGGACAATATCACAGACGCAGTCAATGCCGACGAGCCTAGTTAACCGCTCTCTCAATGTTATGTGGATCTGCTTAGCATGATGTTTCCTAAGAGCTGTTCTTTTCCAACGGTCTGATTCAGTTTGGTTCTTTTGTTACTAACGAATCGTTTTTAATGCTAGGGACTAAACAGACACTAGAGTCTGATTAATTGGAACTGAGACTGAACGGGAAGACAGTGAACTACATGGAGACCTTACTCTCAAAAGAAGAGAAAGCCAATTCCCCTGAATGGACATCATCCATCTTGATAGCAGCCGGACACGCTTCTTCGAGAGTGGGTGGTGTTTCTCTGCACTGCGTGGAACGGAGTAGACTCCCTGTAATGGACAGCTCAGAAGAACATACAGACTATTGATGTGGTGATTGGAATGTCCACTGACGAGCAATATGACTTGGACAAGGTCTTCAAGGCCTTAGGTCACACGACAAGACGCAGAATCCTGAGACTGCTTGCTCAAGGACGGCGCTATCCATACGAATTGAGTAAGCTCCTCGACATGAATCGTCGGGTTGTCCTAAAGCATCTTGAGGCTCTGGAGGATGCTGGGCTTGTGAGCCACAAGGCTGGGGCAAGTGATGTAGGACCTGATCGCACATACTACACTCTCACTGTTAGCTTTGGTCTCTCAACCACTATTCTCCCCAACTCATTTGTCATTAGGCTGAGTCCAGGTAAGACCTCCTTTCTAGAGCTGGAACCGAAATCGAAGACTCGAGGAAGACAGTTGGCAGAAGTGCAGGAAATCCGACATCTCCTGGATGATCTCGGGAAGATAAATGGAAGACTCTCAGAGCTTGATGAAGAGAGGATGAGATATGCATACAAACGCGGTCAGGTCATTGCCCGGATTGAACAGATACTGTCGGATTGCTCCTTTGACTCTGATACATGTAGAGAGCTACGTTCAATCCTGAATCCTGTGAAGCGAGGAGTTCCCGAAACCACCGATATCGTGAGGAGGACATGGGCTCAGTCCGTTAACGAGATACTTCAGCTCTTTGACGATTTCATGGATCGAATTGATGAACCTCAGAGAGAATAAAGGTGAAGTCGAAACATCGGCTCTAATGTGATATGCTGCCTTAGAGCGATTATGTCTTGAGCAGAGCCACGTGCCTAGCTCATCCACATACGACATTTCATATCTTCCCAGAAAAAAAGAGAACGGCATTCATCGAAGGTGTTGTCAGTTTAGCCTGACGTTATGTTTCGGGAGGCGAACGATGTCGTTCTCAGAGATTAACAGAGTGACTGAGAATGAAGCCACCCCTGTTGGGCATCATAGTTGCCATTCAATTCTTGGGTGACTCGTGGGGTGTTGCCAGATGTTTCTTGATAATCTCAACCAGTTCGCTGCCCTGGAACGGCTTGACTATGTATTCATCAGCGCCGAGCTCCTTTCCTTTCTCTCTGTCTTCCATCAGCCCTCGTGCAGTAAACATAAGGATTGGAGTCTTTTCAAAGGTAGTCTGAGACCGAAGTCTCCGACAGACCTCAAACCCGTCGAGTTCTGGGAGCATCACATCAAGTAGAATGAGGTCCGGTCGGCCGGATTCAGCTACTCTCAGTGCTTCACTGCCGTCATAAGCAGTGAGAACATTGAATCCATGACGTTCAAAAAGAGTCTTTGCCAGCTTGACAGTTACCTTCTCGTCATCAACTATTAGGATTGTCTTCTCTTTGGCTTCGTCGTTCATGGCTGCATTCCTCTTCAACCACACTTGAGCCTCCTGGGCCAGGGGGTATTCGTGCTGTGAAACGGTTGCATATCCCCCTTAAGAACGAAGCTATGCTTCATACCATTGCTTAGTTGACCACTGCATTCACAGGGACTTGAGCGTATCAAGGAACTCATTGAAGTGGGGACATAGCCCGCCCATCCAGTAAAGGTTCCCGAAACACTCCTTTTCGAGAGCAGTCCGTTCGACTCTACACTCGTAGTTCTTCTCCGGATCAAAGAAGATGCACAAGTCGCTATCAATCGAACTGTCATCAAACACTTTTCTTCGTACCTCTATCATTGGAGTTGAATCACCGGCCTCATCCCATATCTTGCGGTCTGGAAGACTCTTCCTTATCTTCTCAATGAGTTCTGAGGAAGGTGCTGTGTCTGTACTGAGAGTAGAGATAAGTTCACTGACATCAGCGTGATACTGTGCGAGAGGATATAATATCTCCTCAGCGACCTTCCTTGCCTTGGAATATGCATGCATTGCCTGATTCATGTTGCATTGTAGATGGTATGTGTCGCCTAGCTGAAATAGCACGGCCATGTGTATTGCGAGTAGACCTGCCCTATCGGCAATATTCATGACCTCCTTATAGAGACCTATTGCCTTGCTGAATTCTCCCTTTCGAAGTGCTACATCGCCCAGATTTGTTTTTGCAATGGCCATTCCTCGCATATACTCGGCTTCTTGACTGATCTCCAAAGCTCGTTGGTTGTAGCTTTCCATCTGCTCGAGCTGTCCAAGCGCCTTGTCAACCTCTCCGACGTTAATCAGGGTCTTAGCCAGGCCAATCTGATTGTTAAGCTGCTGCTGAACTAGTAGAAGCTCCTCAAACTGGTCTCTTGCATCCTGCAATTGACCAAGATTCAGATATATGATGCCTCTTAGGTTTCTTGCATTGGCAACTCCCTGCAATACTCCCATCCGCTCGTATTTTCCGATGCATGACCTGAGATAGCTGAGGGACTTCTCGTATTCATGGCTATATGTCAACACATTTGCTCGGTAGTATGCTATGTCCGTTAACGCGAGGATGTGATCAAGGAGTTTTGCTGTTTCCTCTGCGGAGTTGAGTCGAAGAATTGCCTCATCTCTCTTCTTTGCCAGGCCAGCGAGATGAGCAAGTATCAGTCTTGTTTCAAGTAGAGCTGCCTGAACTTTGGAACGAAGATTCTCATCCGCTTTGGTGGATTCAGTGACACGTTCAATGCCATCCTCTGCAATGGTCCTGGCTTGGTCTGCATAACCGAGGTTCATCAATACCTCCGACAGCTTGCCGACCAGTTCAGCGAAGACCACATACCTCTTAGATTGCCATGCGTGGTTGACGTAGTTTCGAAGGTTGTTAAGCCATCGGGGGTCAAGACTCTGGGTACAGAATGAAGCAGCTGCATAGCCTCGACATGCAAGGTTTTGGCAGCTATTGGAGAGGACCTCATTGAGATCATATCTTCCTCGCAGATAGGCGGCCTTACCGCATATAGCCAGCATATCAGATGAGGCTTCCTCCCAGTCTTCGTTTTCAATGAAATTGATCAGTACATCCGTGAAGAGTCTGAATCTATCCTTCCCGCTACTAGCCTGTGCTTTGATTGACTCACGTAAGTACTTGGTTTCATCTCTCGTGAGTCCGGTGTTGTACATGATGAATTCCGGGATTACTGGATTTGTTGTCACTCTTGGTCAGTCATCCATTTCTGCTGATCTGAATCCTCGCGTAGTATCTGCACTAGTCCTCTGACGCTGGCTGAAGACATGTGGCCAAAAAAAGGATTCTAGGATATCTCTTCGCATTCCTTGTAGGTTATATGCTACGTTGCTGGTGCTATTTCAGAGGTGCGACTTTTCGAAGGATATCTACCAGATCGAATGTGGTGAACGGTTTCTGTAGTATCCCCCGTGCGCCTGCTGCAAATGCACTCTCTCCCAGACCCCGTCCCGGTTCTGATAGTGCTATGACAGTAGTAGATGGATTGATGTCCAGAATCGATTCTATGAGACGAAGGCCTTCCTCCTCATTGATTTCCAAGTCCAGAATCACGATTGCGGGCTCGAGGTTTCTGCATTTGGTTAGTAACTCATCGCTCGATGAAGCTTCTCCTACCACCTGAAATGCTTCGTCTTCTATTGCAATCTTAAGAAGGGACCTAAGAAACGGTATCTCTCCCGCTATGACCACAGTCTTAGCTCTATCTTGGCCGAGGATAGCAGATCCCTCCCTCGAAATCGAGGATTCAATGGAAGATTCAGTCGCCAGCGGCGCCTTCAACCAAGTCCAACATATGTCTGATTGTGACCGGTTTCAGCCCAAAACTCACAGCCCCGCCTCTGAGTGCTTGATCTCTGACATTTGCATCTGCGCTGATGAAGACTATCCGAGCATCGGGATCTATACTTAGAATCTCAGACATTGCTTCGAGACCATCCTTGTTTGGCATTCTATGGTCCAGGATGATTACGTCGGGTCTTGGCTCAAGATTCTCATAGGTCCTGATCGCTTCTTCGCCATCAAAAGCATCAGCTACAACATGGTGTCCCTTGATTGCAAACACGTCCTTATACAATCTGTGAAGAATCGCTTCATCGTCGATTATGAATATGGACACCATTTCTCCCTGTACGTCCCTTGCTGCTTTCGCACTAGTAGTCCCTTGACACGAGGCGGTCAGTTGTCCTGTTCACGACATACTCTCTTATCTTTCTGTCGCTTGGGTTCAATCTAAGTGGACGTACAGCCTACAGAGCGAAATGCGTTATAAATGAATACGTGATAACCCCCTCCTGCTTCTTCTAGTCGCCCTTTAATTTCGATCCCTCAGTTCTCACATACTACGAAACGCCGCTCAACACTCATTTCCTGACGATTTTTCGAAAGACTTCTACGTAGCCATTATATTACACAAAGATTTATACTAACACAGTTTTGATAGATATTCCTTTCACTCATTGACATTCAACGGAATTCAGAGGAAGGTGGAGGAGCCCATTTCGCGTCTTAACTCCTAATCGGCTGGCAATGTACTGCTAATCGAAGAGCTGGTTCTTGGATACATTCTCCAAGAGCTACTCCAGCCACCTAATGATTTGTATTTATTTTCTGGGTACAGATGCAGACTAAAAGGCGGAACCTATGGCTGATCCATACTCAGTAGGTGTGTATTGGGTAGCTTTCACGAGGATAATCCCCCCTATTTGCTTGCCTTCCTGGTGAGCAGACACTATAACATGATAAGTGAGTATGTGGTGCGATTTTGGTTTCATCTATTAGTATCAGGATGCCTGATCTCGAGCGGCAAGAATTGGTAAATCTATGACGTTGATTATATTGATATATCGATACTAAGTCTAAACAGTTGTTGGTTTTATAGTCCGATATTTGGTACGTATAAGGACAAGTAAAGGAGCATGAAGACATAACTGCATCGGTGAGCATTTGATTAAAAGTAACTATTGTGAATACTCTTTTGACACTCAATGAAGATGGTATTCGAAAAATCGACAGCTATTGTGGACAAGGGAGATTCTAATGTTAGGGCAGAATTGGCCTTGGACGGAATGGCGAGCTTTATTATCACGTCAATGTGTGGAATGTTTCTGGTAAAGATGGAGGCAAGGCAAGAAGATTTGACAGAAGCCAAACAGGTTGTGCTTTTAGGCATCCTGGTCTTGTTCACTGTGACTGGAGCGGCATTACTCTACACAAATGAGCCGGAGTTCATTCTCGCAAGATTTCCAGCAGTGTCAGAGTTTCAGTACTCGCTCTTTGATACAGTGCTCTACCTCTCGTACCTGATCTTCGGACTGATAGGCGGTCTTCTCTCTGATAGGTACGGGAAGAGGAAGATGCTCGTGGTGACAGGCGCTCTTGGCGCATCGGTATTCTACTGGCTTATGACTACGGTGCTCGATTACTCTTTGCTGCTCATTCTCAGATTCACTCAGGGAGCGTTCACGGTGTTGGTCTGGCAGACCTTGATGACACTTGTTCTCGATAACTCCACTTCTGAGAATCGAGGCAAGAACATGGGCATCTTTGGAGCATTCATGGCCGCCGCTATGGGTACGGGACCAATTGTTGGAGGTGTGTTGGCGGAACAGGGTGTCTTCCTTCCTTACTACGGCGCTGCAATTCTCAGCCTCACCGTATTCATCGTTGGATTTGCAGGGATAGGTGAACCCCGACATCTGGAGTCTCGTCCATCTGTGACTCAAAGCGTGCTTCTTGCGAAGCGGTCCCCACAGGTTGTGATTCCTTGTACTGTCAACTTCGTAGACCGACTGCATATGGGTTTCTTGTTGACGGCGCTTCCACTAATGCTGGTTCAGCTTCTGGGGGTTTCTGAGTCGCTCCGTGGAATGATCCTCGGTCTCTTTGCGACACCATTCATCCTTCTACAATATCCAGTCGGCCGAATGTCTGACAGAATCGGAAGGCGTAAACTCGTGATCTTCGGGAGTGTTTCCTACGCATTGGTTCTTGGATTGGTGGGGGTCGCTGGCCATCTATCCCTCTCCGCTCTCATTGTGACATTGATATTCCTGGGCATCTTCTCAGGTTTTACAGCTCCTCCTACCATGGCATGGATCGGAGACTCTGTTTCTCCTGTCGATAGTGCAACCGGGATGGGGCTGTTCAACCTCTTCGGGAACATCGGGATGATTGCCGGGCCTGTTGTTCTTGGACTAGCTCTCCTCTATGCGGATTTCATCACGGCCTTTGTGCTTGCGTCAGTTATCGAACTACTGTCTCTTCTGGTCATATTCATAGGGGGTCGGCTGTTCTCCACGACGAACAATCCGGGAACAGAAATTGGTTAGTCCTGCTCTGAGTCTTACAGCAGCTTCTCACATGCTATGCAGGAGGTCACGAGCCTCTTCCTTGGCTTTCTCAGCGCGACGCTTGAGTTGTTTTGAGAAGTATGGTTGAACTGGGTAAGCCTCCAGATTCTCTAAGGTCTTTCTCACAATCTCTCTGCCTTCTTCAGTACTCTTTAGACCACTCCTTACCTGAAGTATGGCCTGATTCAAGAGCGTGACTCGCTGGTAATACTCTCTCTCTGCCTCGGTTCGTTTCCTCATATCTTCTCGGGCTTCAAGGACCCTTAACCGAACGAGTTCACGGATCTCTTTAAGATCATCAGCGAGGTGGGTCTCTCCTAGGTTCACGAGCATATCCGTGAGCTTATCGGTGACTGCATAGCACTTCTCGAGCCATTCGTTTAGTTCCTTCTCCGCCACATCCTGATTCCACTCATCCATATCCTGGTGTGCGATCTCTAGCATTTTTTTCGAGAGTCTTCGGACATCTTGAGAGCGCATATTAAATTCGGCCATCAGGATCATGTGATCTAGCTCATCACGGACTGCTCTGTACTTCTCGGGACCTAGGAGGGTCTCTGCATCATCGTGCTCATCTAAGACCTGCAGTAGGTGTCTTGCTTTGTGTGCAGCCCCCTTGAATTCGTCATTGTCCAGATCCTTTCGGACTTGTGCCTTTTCTTCCTTCAGCCATCGGAGTACTTTTGTGGAGTCTTCTGTTTCTGGAAGAGTATCAGGAGAAACGTCCGCTGACAGCTCTGGCTCCTTTTCGAAAGGCTCTCCAAATTCTTTCTCAGTACGTGTAAGGTGTTTTCGGAGAAGGACTACCAGTACAACCGTTGCAAGTATGACTGTCAGTGCCAGCAGTAAGAGATCTGGCGACCCAGGTGTCTGCAAGCTTTTTCCTCACCTATTCATCAAATGGGCCTGAGATAATCTTTTCGTACTGGCAAGCATGAACCGACTCGAACCGTTCTTGGTATGCAAGTTTGTCCAGCATACGATGAAGGTTCAGAAGTTCAGGCACTGTGTAAGATATTATGAGCCTCTCTCTTTGCTCTCTCAGCGCGACGAAGGAGTTGCCTTGAAAAACAGGGCTGGACCTCTCTGGCCTTTAGGTTTTCCAAGGCTTCTCTTACAATCTCTCGCCCCTCTTCACCTGTCTTCATCCCGCTCTTTACTTGAAGAACCGCCTGATTGAGGAGAGTCACTCTCTGATAATACTCTCTCTCCCCCTCGGTTCGTCTTCGGATATCCTCTCTAGCCTGCAGCATACGCACTCTTACTGTTTCCAGAGCCATATCAAGTGCATCTGGGGTCTCGGGTAGTTCAACATCTGGAGTCTGGTGACGGATTCGGTCTGCTATGCTATAGATTCTCTTGAGAAGCGCCTCGAGATCTCTCTCAGCAGCTCTCTCATTCCACTTTTCAGTTTCAAATGATGCTGTGTCTGAGATTCTATCGGTCAGTTCATCTATCCGTTCCAGTAGCAAAGATGTGCCGTTACGCTGGGATCCGCCATCCTCCACTTCTTCTGTGAAGACCTCAGATAGCCAACTCTCCTCCTGCTCCACACTATCTTCACTCTTGGAGTTCCGCGAGATGATGCATCCGAAGAGAATTATTGTAGCAGCAAGTAAGGTGACGAGTGGTGATAGCAGCTCCTGCATTTCCTATTCTCTCCACATCTAAGTCTCAAGATACGATTGTGTGTATTCAAGCTACCGCAAGCTCAACGGGAACTTGTAAGGAATGCATGTAGTCGGGATAATCGTGCATCTGGCTTAAGAACAGAACACAACGAGTAAAGGCACGGGCCACGTTGGTGCACTAGGTCACAGAGAACGAGCTGCTCAAGATTCCTGTGGCTACTGGTGCACCCTAAGAACAATCGAGTTTTAGCAGAGATCACTGCCAGATGTCCTCAACAATGGATTCGTTGCGGAGCTCTCCTTCACGCTCAATGAGTTTTCGAAGCAAGTCTGCACATATCTGATAGTGGACAAACGCCGATTTGACTGATTCTTCGTCGTTTTCCTCAAACTCGACTATCATGTGTTGAAAGATCTCCTTGTGATCTGTTATTCTTGGGGGCATGCCATGCAGAAAGAGAATGGTTTCGGAGGCATGGTTTCTCACAAGATAGTCCGGGTCGTTCGCTACCGCCTCGAATAGAGCTTGGACAACCTGTTCGCTGGGATACCTTCTGAGTGCCCTGGCTGCATCTATTCTGTATGACCAAAAAGCAGAGCTCTTGAGAACAGCGATTACATGACCAACGTACTCGAGGGAGTCCTTAATCATACATAGGGCAACAGCAATCTGAATTCTGAAATTCCCTGCACTCGATGGTAGAAGCCGTTCGAGAACAGGGAGAGCTCTAGTTGACTTCAGCTCTCGCAGTCCTATTGCTGCGTAGTGATTCCCTTCTTCAAGAGAACTGATGAGCATTTCTTCAGCCCTGGATCTTTCATCACCTGTCAGACGGGTAACTGACTTCTCATCAATCCCGTCATGCCACATCATGTATGGATCACCGTAGTAATCGGCCATGAAACGTTTCCATTCGGGACTTGGCAAGCGGATTCACACTCTTAGGGATTCATAGAGAGCGCGAAACGCCTACTGATAAATCCTGACAAAGTGGTTTCTCGGCTCAGAAGAGTGATGAAAGGGATTCTATCAAACTACTTTCAAGGAGCGATGCTTGCTCTATCGCTTCTCTCCAATCTGAGTGACGTATCTCTTTCTAAGTTCTTGAGTACAGTCAGAGCAGAAGACCTGTGGCATCGAATCGAGGTCCCTCACACTGCTAAAAGCCTGCATAACGCACTCATTGTCACAGGTTTCGAGCTTCATCGCTAGCCCCAGCTCGTGCAAGATGACAGTGATTGCTCTCCTTCTGAAGAGATCCTCGTCAGGAGCTCGTCCATAGAATTCCTCTCTCAGGCGTGGTAGTGCGACGATTGCGTTACGTCCTCGTTCGGCCAGTCCAAGGACGAATTCCTCTTTTGCAGAGAATAGGTCTTTGTCAATAACGCCAACGGCACGACCATCCTCTGGCATATGGGAAACGAGGTCACTGATGAAATCATCTGCGCGATACTGGTTTCTGGTCTGCACGAAGCTGTCGTCCGGAATGGCGAGCCTTTCTGAAGAAGCGGTTACCTTCCGAAACAGCTCATCAGGGAGTCCCTTTTCGACATTGTTTCTCAGATAGAATAGAAGATCGTTCGGAATCTGCGCGTAGGGTATGAGTCGTAGAATAGCCATGATTATCAATTGTTTCCTTCACTCAGTACTTAGCAGATTGGCACGAATAAAGGCTAGGGAAGCGGTGATAGCTCAGTTGCTTGTTTCTGATTGGGCCGAAACATGTACTCTGGGTGTGCTCGCGTGTACAGCGGCAAGTCTGCTGACCTTACGATGACTATCCGGGAGTATCCGTTTACGCCGTATTCACCCCCTTGTTTCTCGAAGCAACTAATTGACTCAGAAGGGAATTACAGGAAGCACGAAGGGAACAGTACACGATACTATCACGGGTTCTCATCGGTCTTAGACGTGGGTGTACAATCCACCTCGTTAGTACACGTTAGGCAGTGACCAGACTTATTAGACATGTACGCAGTCCAGCCTCCATCATGTGCCCTGATGTGGTTGTGGTCGGCGCGGGTCCTGCGGGTCTGCTGGCAGCCCATGTACTCAGTGAGAACGGTGTGGATTTCAGACTGTTCAGTCGCGAGCGAGTCCCCGGACAAGAGAAGTCTTGTGGAGGGTTCGTACCTGCTCGAATGTTCACTGAACTCGGACTCAGGCCCTTTGCCGGCTGCTGGGCCATCGACGCTGTGAGGTTGAAGTTTCCTGAGATGGATCCAGTCCGAGTTGAGTTTCATAGACCGGTTGGTTATGATGTCGCCCGGGATCAACTTGGTCTTGCTCTCCTTGAGAGAGTGCGTCACTACGAGGAATTCGTTCAGCTGGAAACAGAGGTCAGAAGTGCGTCTATCGATTCCTCAGGTTGTGAGCTAACGGTTGACGGACCAAGTGGGCAAGAGCCAGTCAAAGCTAAGATACTGATTGATTGCAGCGGAGCCAATCCTGTCAGTCTTCGGCACGGGTACGTTAGGCCCCGAATCCCCAATTCCAAGATGGGTTATGGTCGACAATACATCTTTGAGCGCGAGCCAGGCGCTGATGAGTACGGCAATGCCATTGACTTCTTCTATGGTCACGAATACAGTCCAGGGGGCTATGCTTGGTTGTATCCTCGCAGAGACACTGCGGTGGTAGGTTCGGGCGGACTTGTTTCAAGAGTGCGTGAAGACGCAACACCAATCGATGCCTATCTACATCGCTTTATGGACCATGTTGTGATAGGTGAGCAACTCCGCGGAAGCCATGTCATTCGCAAGGAGGCTGCCCTCATGCCCCTTGCTGGCGTCGTGACACCTTCTTTCTCCGACCGAGTTCTGCTTGCTGGTGATGCAGCAGGACATTGTTCACCTATTTCCGGAGAGGGGATTTTTTACTCTGCTGTGGGAGGTGAGTGCGCTGGAACAGTGGCCTCCCAAGCGGTACAGGAGGATGACTTTTCTAAGAAAGCCCTCAGTCGATATGAAGAGATGTGGAGGTCTCGAATTGGTTCTGATCTACGCTGGGGTGCGTGGCTGCAAAGCAGACTCCTTGGTGGGGGATCAGGCTCACTCGGAAGCTCTTTACTGAAGTCAGAGAAATACCAGCGAATCATCGCTGAGATGCTGGTCGGTGAGAGGTCGGTAAGGCATGCAATTCTAGCCTGCGCACCGGGATATCTGCGCGCCAAGATTGGATTCTAGTGGATGAGTTGGTAGTTCCAAAGCATTCCTGCTCAAACTCCCAGTGTGGCCGAAAGATTAGCCGGCTCCTTCCCTGTTCAGTTGCCTGTCTGCTGTAATCCTCACTTCCTCATGGTCGTCTTCTAGTGCCTGTCTGATTACCGTCGTCGAATACGGCTCGGAGAGATGGTGCGCCGATTCGACTACAGCCTTTCTTACTCTGTAATCCTCGTCACTCATCAAGGGGAGGAGTAGATTACCAATCTTACCCGGCGGTACATGCCTAAGGCCTCGAACAGCTGAAACCCTGACGAGTGGAGAGAAGTGAGAGAGGTAAGACTCGAGCAGTTTCAGATTTGATGCCTTGAACCAATCGGATCCCATGATGTAGTCCTCTAGGCTCTTTGCCGCAACCTCGATACTGCCCGGGTCTGTTCTTATCTGAAAATCTCGTGATACAACCTTTGAGAATATCTCGGCAGCCTTCTTTCGAACGCGTGAACTAGGATCTGAGAGCAGCGGAGATACAATTGCCTGTGACTCGGATCTGGGCATTGACATTGCTTCCACCGCACGGAGAGCTTCCAACCTTTCAGAGGAGTTTCCAGTGTTGAGGAGCTCGACAATCTGGTCAAGGAAGAAGAAGGTGGGAGAATCTTTGAATGATGCAATCGCGTCTCTCCGTCTATCCTCGGAACCGGCTTTGAAGAGTAATCGTGTCTGATATACTCTCTCAAGGACTGCTTGGTCTGGATAAGTACTATCGGTGGGCCGGAACCCATCGAGAGCATCTTGCCAGACCTCCGGGGCAACCTCAGTAAGGATCTGGTCAAGTTCAAGATCAAGCTGCTCGAGGAGGCTTCCAACCTGAAGCCATTGCTGCTCTCCAATAACCGTTGAGTTCCTATCTATTCCAATCGAGGCCAGAACCATCTCTCCGTAGTGGCTATCAAAGAGCCCTCTCAACGAATACCTGATGAGTTCATGTCCCGACCGGCGTAGGATAGAGTACGGAATCTGAATATTTGCGAGCATGTCCGTATGATATTGGATGACCTCTGACGACATGAGTGCATATTCGTTAAGAGACAGGAGTTCGAACTCTAGGCGCCTCTTCACTAGATCAGGGTTTCCCCCATCAAACATCTCCCTTGTCGACGCAAGGAGCTTTGCTCCTGCATCTTCAAGGTCCTTGGCATCACCCAATTGCAGCAGTAACTCTGCAGAGTCAACTTGAAGTGCTGTATAAATCGGACGGGCGTTTAACGCAAAGAAGACATGGTCTCTTACTCTGAGGTGTGACTCCGGTGTGGAGCCGTAGAGAAAGGTAAACGAGTTCGCGAACGTGTCTATGGTTCCCTCATGCATTATCCTGTCAATGATTAGTCGACTCTCATCGAAATTTCCGAGTTGAACTGCCTTGTGAAAGCGGTGTGCGTCTGTGGACATTACGTGGACAGATGAAGCTGGCTTATTGAACCTCACGTATTGTCATCATCTCATAGAGAGAAGACAATGAGGGCGAGATGTCAGGACTAGGAACCCATGCCCTTCATCTTGTTGACGATGAAGCACTTCTGTCGGTATGACTCGTCATCTAGTGATGAGATGAAGTCTTCCAGTCGCTTCACTCTTGTGAACTCTTCTTCAATATCAAGATCACGTACAGTGATGGTGGCCTTTCGCTTCTCGATACGAACGTACACGCCACCAATGCCTACTTGATGTTTCATGTAGACAGGTTGATCTTGATTCTTCACTCTGTAGAAACCTTGTCGTCTTAGCATTCTTAGCATCATCATGTTTGTCTAGCCCTCCCGGCGGCAGACAACTCAACGAGTACATGTTACCCTAATATAAATCCTACACTTTCTAAGCAGTACACGGATTAATCAAGCTCTCTGGGTCAATATTGCCCTCATTTGCCCTCTAGCTGGCAATCTGTTTGGCGCGATTTAGCTATCGTGTACAACAATGACTCGCATCATAGCCCAAACATACCCCTAACGTTTACAAAATGGAAGACTATCCGGGGGCGGGGGACGTAATACGAAGATAATACACGCCCTCCGGAAGAGCAGAGCTCCTAACATGCTCTCTTGCCGGAAAGAGGCATTCATAGCCGTTCCTTTAGGAGAGTATGTTGTTACGGGAGGTAGCAGACCAGCTTTTACTTCTGTGGAACGAGAAGCCTTAAAACTGGTTCAGACTGCTTGACGTCAAAGGCGCGTGATGATTGTTGGACCTATTTGGTGATATACTTCAGTTCTTCGTCAACGCATTGCAGCCCGTATCCTCGTATCCTAGCTCCGCAGCATTTGTTGTGTTCGTGAGTGTAGGATTAGCGTTGATATCTTCATGGGTTACACTACGTTTCAGCGATGTTGAGAAACTTCAGAAGGACATGGAGGAGGTCCAAGAGTGGCAGAAGAAGTTCAAAGAAGCCCGGAGGACAATGGATCCGTATCTGCTTCAAGAGGTTCAGGATTCGCAGGGGAGGATACTGAGACTCCAGTCTGAGATGATGGGTTCAAGAATGAAGCCCATGTGTATTTTCTACATCCCCTTTCTGATAATATTCTGGATCCTCAACTCGCTCTATGGTGCAACCCCCGTCGCCATTCTGCCATTTAACGCCCACAAGTTGCTGCCCTTCCTGGTAGGGTTTTTGGGTACGCCTGTTAGTGGGCTTGGTTTTGGTCTGTATTTCTGGCCATGGTATGCGATGGCTAGCTTTGCACTTGGGAACCTCGTCAGAAGAGCATTCGGCGTGAACACACCTGGTATGTGAACCAAGAAACTGTGGTTGTGCATCGAGCAATAGAATTTCCTATTCTTTGCACCGAATCCTTAACCGCACGGTCAATTCGATGGCAAGAGCTTTTAAGATTGAGTGTTGTCTATTGGAAAAACGGCTAGGTGTTGCTGACATGTCTGGTGAAGAAGGAAGTCCAGCGAAATATCAGGAGGTTAAGCCGCCACACATGCACTTGGGATTCACCAAGGATGAGCTCATGTTCAAGACATTTGTGGCGCTGCTAATCATCGCGTTTTCATCAGTGATTGTGATGGGACTGAACGCCCTCATCCATATACTGGTAGCTATGAGTACAGTCTTGCTATTCCATGGTTTGGTTTACTCGTATCAGAGATGGAGAAAGGAGAAGCCGACCTATCAATCGCCTTCGTCCCCGATGGTTGCAGGAATGATTGTGGCGCTTGCCATGCCCATTGCAAGTCCATTTGAGGTAACGGCTGCCGTTGCGCTAGTCACAATCGCTGTTTTCAAGTATGGTCAGGGAGCCTATTTCGGGAGGAAATACCTGAATCCAGCCGCAGCATCAAAGACTCTCCTCCTAGTATTGCTCTCCTTGATGATTTTCCTCGAGGACTCGCTTGATGTTGGAATGCTCTTCCATCCGCATCATCTTAGCTTGAATCTTCTTACTGCCGAGGGTTTCCAGAGTTCGATGTGGATATTCAGCGGAAAGGTTTTGCCAATCCTGAACATCGAACTAACGCCGGCTCAGGCTCTTGTTCTCTGGCAAACCCATGGTTGGATTGGCGGAGCATGTGGAGCTGTCGTCCTAGTTGTGGGTCTGGTCGCTGCCTACTGGCTCAGGTTCAAGTGGCGTATTATCGCAGCCACTCTGTCAACGATCACGGCACTAGCAATCATCACCGGTGTCGCTGTGGGAGGAGACCCTGTGTTGCGGGTTGCATTCCATGTGTTCACTGGAAGTGTCATATTCATGATCTTCTTCATGGCAACCGAGCCCCAGTCAACTCCTATGCCCGAGACTTCCCAGATCATCTTCGGTGTTGTTCTTGCTATTCTGACATTTGTGCTGCAACTCCTCAACGTTCTCGGCGGCTCAATCATTGCTCTCGTACTGCTGAATTTCGCTACGCCATATCTAGACAAGGTTGGAATCAAAACACCCTACGGCCTCAAAGAGTCAGGCGGAGGAGATGAACAATGAATAACGAGGGCAAACGCGTCACTGAGTTCGTCGAGAAGGGTGGCTTCAAGATGGACTTGTCCATGAAGATTGATGCACTAAGCAGTCCCTTCACTACGGTTCCCCCGGCTGATAAGATGGTTGTATTCCTCCGTCAGCATATTGGCCCTGAGACAAAAGCCCTTGTGAAGGTAGGTGACCAAGTGGCGTACGGACAGAAGATTGGAGACGACCCCAATGGAGGCCCGCTGGTGGTCCCCGTGCACAGTCCAGTCAACGGCGTCGTCACCAAGTTGACAGAGATGGTCCATCCTGTGTCAGGTCGCGTAGAGAATGCCGTGGTGATTGAGACCAAGGATGAAGATCATAAGCCATACTACAAACCTCTGGATCCGGATAATGCAACAAAAGATGAACTCGTGGAGAGAGTGAGAGAGGCAGGGATTGTGGGTCTAGGCGGGGCCGCGTTTCCAACTCACTTCAAGCTCTCTCCAGGCAAACCAATATCCCATTTGATCATCAACGCGAAGGAGAGCGACCCGAACATAGCATGTGATTTTTGTCTGATGTTGGAGAGTCCCGATGAGATAATGACAGGGATACAGCTGATGACACAGATGCTGGACGCAGATGAGATTATCTTTGCCACACGTACCAAAGAGGGTGAAACGCCAGAGTTTGAGCGGATCCTGAGTGAAAACAATGTTAACATTGCTAGAATCCGGCCCTGCTATTCAATCGGTAGTGAGAAGCTCCTGGTGAAGGAAGTTCTGGGCAGGGAGGTTCCATCAGGGAAGTTTCCGCCGGATATTGGGGTCGTGGTTCATAATGTCTCAACTGCTCATGCCGTCAAGCGATCAATTGTTGATGGAGAATCGCTCGTCAGCAGAGGTCTCACAGCGTATTCGCAGAAGACTGGGGGAAACAATCTGTGGGTGCGAATGGGCACACCAGTCGAACACGTTCTGCAATTCCTAGGAGTCGCCCCCACTGAATTCCAGAGAATTGCCATCGGCTCTATGATGATGGGTCCATCGATACCAGATCCATCATATCCTCTCCTGAAGGCAACCTCAGGGATCACTGCTTTCACAGAAGCCGAAACCGATCCTTACGAGGACTCGCTACCTTGCATCCGATGCGCCTACTGCAATACGGTCTGTCCAGTCGATATCTATCCTCAGTTGATAATGGAGGCTGAGAAGGCGGGCGATATTGAGCAACTGAAGAAGCTCCATGTCGAAGTCTGCATAGAATGTGGACTGTGTTCCTACGTCTGCCCATCGCGTATCAAGTTCACTCCATTCCTGCAGAGAGGCAAACAGAAGATCCGAGATGCATGAGAGTCCTTTCGCGGTAACATACGAAGAAGAGGTTTCGGAAGTGATAGCCGATCTAGAATCCTGATGTGAACCCCACGCATTTCGTCTACAGACTCTGAGAGGGGTCGACTATCACTTCGGACTCGGGATTATGGTGCAGAAACTCCTGGGCATAGGCCCGATTCCTAATTCGTACGACCATCATTCCCTCTTCGCCGCCACCTAGAATGGTGAATGATTTCATAAGATCATTGGGACCAAGTAGACGATACGATGTTAGCATTACAATGGTCACTAGCGGCAAGGGCAGAACCAATGATGGAGGAACCCAGATTTGATTTCTGTACACGGATTCTATCAGGACAGACGTGATGAAGAAGATGAAGAAGAGAGTGGAGAAGGCATTAGCTACCAAACAGATCCATTTCTTCTTATTCATCTCGTAAGCTGGATACGCATGGTCTTCACAGGTTGGAATACTCAGCTTCCTACGTGAGTAGTATCCATCGAGAGGCCTGCCTGGTCCTCTGCGATAGAGGAATGCAAACGGGGTGACTTGATCCCATGCCCCGTAATGATGCTTTCGAGCACTTCCAATCTCGGAGCCAGATGCCTCAATGAAGCCGACTGACGTGGCGGGAGCTTCGCACACTGGGCAGAATGTTGGGAAATCTACCCTTTCGGGATCGAACTCAATCAAGTAACCCTTTTCTTGCCGTTCGGTCAAACTACGCCCAACCTCAGCGATATAAGGCATAGAATCCATTTATACCTTAGTACGGATTCCCGCCGCTGACCTAGAAATGCATGCAGACCGCACGTCTTAGGGCAATACTCTGGTACTCTGGTCATAATGCAGCAGTACCTACCAGGCACTTTCTATGCTGCCGTAGGGAGTGAAATAGAGAAGGATGAGGGTTAGACCCAGCAGGGCAGGTATCGGGAGAACGAGCGATGAGAATGGGGACGGCTGCATGAGGTTGAACAGGTAGCCCGGTAGGGTCAAGATGAGCGGCAGCGACTCTGAGATGATGGCCACGACAAGTGTCTGTCGCCGTGTGGTTTCTCCGGAGTAGTACCGGAAAACCCAGTAGACAGGAACGAGTCTCATGAGCCAGAAGGGAATGAACTCCAGTATCTCCTGTACACTAATCCACGTGAATCCTGTGTGGTAGAAGGAGTCCAAGAACACCCAGAATGGCCATCGAATCAAATGATTTGCTGAACCCAGACCAACGGTTTCATGGTACCCATAGGGAAGAAGCACTGTTCCAATCAGCAAGAGTACCGAGCTGATGACTGGCATTGACGTGTTCCTACTTGAGGTCATGCTCACAATACCCGCTGCAGCATTATTCTCATGCCCTGAGATAAGTGTTCTATTCCTAGCAATCCATTGGCCCGAACACGTGTTGTAAGCAACGGCACCTTGCGGAACAATCAAAACCAGGTGTTTCAATGTAGAGTCCATGCCAAGAAAATCATCCAAAGTCTATTTCGG
The DNA here is from genome assembly GCA_964558645.1 of uncultured archaeon. Taxonomy (GTDB): domain Archaea; phylum Asgardarchaeota; class Thorarchaeia; order Thorarchaeales; family Thorarchaeaceae; genus TEKIR-12S. Next base: position 29,977 of record CAZLEV010000012.1, on the reverse strand, counting down.
GTCAGTACAGCACGGTAACCGTGCAAGGTTCGCCTCATTTGCTGCCAAGCTGGATGAGGTGATCGAGCGACTAGACTTCTCCACCATCGAGAAGAAAGAAAAAGTTGCAATCAAGATGCATCTTGGGTTCAGAGATGGATATCAGACACTCTCTCCATTCTTTGTCAGGCGTATTGCCGAGGCCATCAAGAAAGAGGGTGCGTTCCCGTTCGTTACGGACAACCCCACTTCAGTGTACAACGCGGCACATCGCGGATATACCCAGGAGACCTGTGGTTGCCCTCTCATTCCAGTTGCTGGGGTGAAAGACCAATATACATACACCCAGGAGGTTGGCTTCCGCGAAGTTGAGAGGATGGAGCTTGCAGGAGTCCTACATGATGCCGATGTGCTCATTGATCTGACACATGTGAAGGGGCACAACTCATGCGGCTTTGGCGGAGCAATCAAGAACATAGCTCTGGGTGGTTACTCCGGACCTACCCGGTGGCGGAAGTATCACGGTATTCAACAGTCGACCCCCTATTGGGATGCTGACAAGTGCACACCTGAGCACGCGAAGCGCCTAGTACAGTCCTGTCCCGATGACTGTATCAGCTATGATGAGGATGAACACAAGCTGAATCTCAGCTTCGACATGTGTAATCAGTGTGGAGAGTGTCTTAGAGTTGATGAGGGCGTTGGCTGCCTTGAACTCAAGCAGGAACACTTCTCTGCGTTTCAGGAGCTCATGGCCATTGGGGCAAAGCTTATTCTCGATACCTTCGACAAGAACAAGGTCTTCTTCCTCAGCTTCCTAATCGATATCACAGCATATTGTGATTGCTGGGGGATAGGACAGCCACCAGTCGTCAACGACATAGGTTTACTCGGCAGTCGAGATATCGTCGCGGTTGAGGCTGCGTCACTCGATCTGATTGCCAAAGAGGGGCTGATTGAGAGCATGATCCCTCCCTTCATGCGTCCGAATCTAGATTCTGATTTTGACTTGCATCCCTTTGCACGCCTGCATGGACCAATGAAGAATCCTTACATCGTACTGGACTATGCCCAAAAACTGGGCTTGGGAAGCAAGGACTACGAGCTCCTAGAGGTGCTATCTCCTGAGGAAACCATGAAGATGGAGGCGCCGAAAGGCGTAAGTGAAACTGAACCCACGTTTTACTGAAGAGAATAGGTGGACTGCGCGAGGATGTCGTGGCCTTCAATGATTCGAGTTCTTGGATTTGGGGATAGCCTCACAGCCGGAACGCCGGGCTATGACCCAGAACTCAAAGAGGGCGATGAAGAATCTCAGTATTCTTACTGGCTCGAGAAGCGAGCACTGGATGAGGCAGATTTGGATATCCAATTCGAAAATCGCGGTGTTCCCGGAGAACTGGCACAGAATATGTATCCGAGGATGAGGCGAACTCTACAACGACGAGGTTCCGTGTATGATGTTGCTGTGATCCTAGGGGGATCAAACGATATTGGCTGGGGCTATTCCATAAAGGCGGTAGTGTCGGCCATAACAGCACTCTGGGACACTTGTCTGGACGAGAACATACCTGTCATAGGATGCACAATTCCACCAATCGGACACATCTATGGTGGCATTCAGTCGATGCAGGCGAATATCAACAGGCAACTGGATGAGGCGATAGCCGACCGGCAGAAGGCAGTCCTAGTGGATCTATTCAATGCTCTCAGTGATGAAGGCAGACTTCTCAAGCCTGAGTACGACTCCGGTGATGGTCTACACCTGAGTGTCAGTGGATACAGAAGGATGGGCGAAGCAATCTGGAGCCAAGGAGTGAAGAGGATTAGACCATACCTCTCTTAGGCCTTTGTTCCACTGATTAGGTTCAGCGACTCTTCAGGGAGTAGCCGTGCAATACAACCACAGAAAAGGGTTAAGTGCCAGCCAGCAATCAGAGTACTACCTCGGAGGTAAAGACTCTGCCCAAGAATTCAAAGACTTCGAACAGAGGCAGACTAGAATTCGTGCGATGTATGTGCGAGAGTATCCGCCGTGGAGACATGAGTGCTGTCAGGGAGTCTCTGGAGGGATTCTGGGACGACAGAGAAACGCATCCATGGGACAGAGTCTACACCGATATAGAGAAGTTTTGGGCGAAGGAACATCCAGACGAAGAACTTGCAGAAACCCTCTTGCTGCTCAGAGATGGTGTGTTCGCTTCCCTGGATATGCAATCACTCAGTCTTCCCATCAAGATAACCACTTCCGAGCTCTTGCAGACGGTTCTATCAGAAGAGTCCTGGAAAGCAGGTCGAAGGGCTGCTCGGAACCACTGTGTCGGTCTTCTTGTCAAGCAAATCAACCGTGGCCATCTGAACCACATCGAAGATATAGGACTCGAACTCGACGGGTTTGGATACCTTCTAGACGAGCTTCGCGAGGCGCGTCTGGATAAGTATCGTGAAGCAGAACCTGACCTCAAGCGGAAATATGCGTACTTGGAGCCGCTCAGGAAATCGAGAGAAGGTCGGAAACTTCTGCGGAGTCTATCTATAACCGAAGATCGACTCTCGAAGGACGACCCCCGTTTCGAAGAGCTGATGCAGGCCTACGAACATGCACTCGTAGACATGGAAGTTGATTTGAGTTCGGCGCAGGTCTTCCCTGACTCCACCCGCCAAGTTACTCTGAATGGAGAAACAATCGAGAGCCATGTGGGCGAAGAACGCACACAGACGAAGAAGAAGAAGGAAGCTAAGGGCGAACAAGAGGCTCTCACGGAGTTCATCAATGAATCAGAATCAATTGATGCAGGAGGGGGCAAGAATTGAAGGCTCTTCGGAGTATCGAGTCTGCAAAGATCAACGAGATGCGAAGGATCTCTGACTCATTGGAGTCCGAAGACCTAGAGACTATGTATTCAGCAGCGGGTGAGATGGTCACCTTTCCAAATGGCTTCTCCTTGATTCCTAAGGCGCTTGTCCTGACTTCCTCTGATGATATGACTGTCTGCAAACTTGCATTCAGAACCTTAGGCCAGAATGTCTACGGGAAGTACGTGAAGGAGCTCTTCGAGAGGCTGGCAGATCTTAATCCTGCGGAGCGCGAGCAGGTTCTTCAGGTCATCGAGGAACGTTTCAAGACAACTGGCGGTCCTGAGTCATCTTCAGAACAGGACTACTGGATTGAGGCCTTGGCTGACCTTGGGCGTGAACACCAACCCACTGTATTTGGAATTCTGTCTACTCTGGATCGTAAAGGGGCCAATCATGTAAAGAAGATTATCTCGGAGCGAATAACTTCTGTTTCTCTCGGTTCCATCCAGAAGATTACCGACTTTCCACGTCGAACAAGAAACCGGTTCACTAAGGTCCTGGTCAAGAAGTCGGTAGAGAAGAGGAGGGAACTTCTCCCATATATACTGGAGATAATGGACGTCAAGTCGATTAAGTACGCCAGTTCATATCTTCAGAGCAATAGATGGCAAGAACGAGTCCAGGTGGCCGCTCGCGTGGGGGTAATAGGCATATCTCGTGCTAGCGGTATAGTCATGGAGGTAGTCGCAGATGAGGACTGGCGGGTCAAACAAGCACTTCTTGAAAACATCGCTATTGAAAAATCGAAGCTTACTTCCATTATGAAGATACTGGAGTACATGGTTAAGGATTCTCACGCACGCGTCCGGAGAGCAGCGGAGCGACTCGTTCTACAGCTTGGAATGAAGGAATGTAAGGGCTCTAGCTTGGAGAACCAACGCAAGCAGATTCAGAAGAGATTTCGGAAACAACTTCTGAGAGCAGCTCCGGTCAACAAAGATGTAGAGTCTGAGTGGCTGGGAGTAGACGTCGAAGCTCAAGACCCAATCCCCTACATGGATGAATCCGACATCGAAGACGACACGCAACCAGAGGGGATGTCTCTCTCGGACCTTGAGGAGGAGCCAGCAAGAGACAAAGCGACAGAGAACGCCCGCAAGAGTCTGCTAGGTGCTCTAATGTCAGCACAGAAGAAATCAACAAATGAACGGCCTAAACTACCAGAGATAGCGTCGGTAGACGACTTCAACATAGATGATTCTGACCTAGAACCCGAGGAGCGCTTCTTGATGGCTCTGAAAGCTCTTCATCACCAAGAAGGGAAAAATGTCACTATTGAGCTGCTCAGAGCTGAGCTGGCAGGTCATGGTATGGATGAGGATGAGTTCAACGCGACGCTCGAAGAGCTTGAAAGGAGCGGAATCGTGTATCGATCAGGTGAGGGGACGGTCAGCTACGTGGATATCGAGCTTTGAGCAAGACTAATCTATGACTCAGCATATGTTGCCACAACAGGTGAACGAATTGGGCGACGTCAATGCGATAGAGAATGGTCTTATCGTCACAATGGATGATGGGAACACTATCATTGAGAGGGGGTATGTCCTCATCGAGGACAACCGAATTTCCGAAGTGAATGCGGGCGACTGTGACACGGATGTCGACTCACGAGTTGATGCATCCGGTTGTGTAGTCATGCCGGGCTTTGTGACGGCTCATACCCATCTCTACGGTATTCTATTACGAGGAGCTTCTCTAGATATTGACCCCCCCAGTGATTTCGCACAGGTCCTTCAACGAGTCTGGTGGCCCTTGGACGAGGCCCTGAATCTCGATGATGCTTATGCGAGCGGGTTGTCTGCCTCTGCAGAGCTACTCAAGAACGGTTCTACTTTCCTTGCTGACACATACTCAGGCCCGAACTCGATTGATGGAAGTCTGGATCGCATCGCAGAGGCAACCAACCGTGTGGGAATCCGTGCAGTCCTAGCCTTCGAGATGACTGAGCGCCACACCAAGGAGGAGGCTGAACGAGGTCTCGAGGAGAATCTTCGTTTTGCAGGACAGTGCGACAGTTGTGAGAATCTTGCCTCGCTGATGGTAAGCATACATGCGTCATTTACTGTTTCTGATTCCCTCATAGAGAAGTCTGCAGAGAAAGCTAAGGTCATGGGTGTACCATTGACAATCCACACCTCCGAAGGTGCAGTCGACCTCTACCATAATCTTGAGCGCTATGGGGAACGGACAGTGGAGCGCCTTGACCGTCTCGGGGCTCTGGGCCCCAACACGGTTCTCGCTCACTGTGTCCACGTGGATGATAACGAGCTAGACCTTATAGCTAAGACCGGCTCCTCTGTGGCCCACAATCCCATGAGCAATATGCTCAACGCTGTTGGAATTGCCCCTGTACCTGAGATGCTTTCTAGGGGCATCGTCGTCGGACTAGGTAATGACGGTTGGATATTCGACCCTTTCGAAAACATGAGGTGTGCCTATACCGTTCACAGACTCTCGCACAAGAATCCAAGCATCATATCACCATTGGCTGTTGTGAGGATGTCAACAGTTGAAGGCGCACGGTGCTATGGACTCGACGCCGCGATAGGGAGCATAGAAGCGGGCAAGCTTGCCGACCTCGTAATCATCGACGGTTCGCGCGCTCCGACACCACTCACCCCCGAATCAGTCATTGGTCATATCATCAACACCTTCTCAGGGAGAGATGTGCGCGACACAATCGTTGACGGTGAAATCGTCGTGCGAGATGGGCGACTTACCCGGGTCAATGAATCTGAGGTCGTCCGGATGTCCAAGAAGTCTGCCAGAGACCTGTGGTCCAGGATGAATGCTTAGGCGTTGCTGATTCTCTCCTTGAAGGATCGTTTGGAAACTGCATCAGGTCGTCTGTATCCAAAACTCTTGAGAGCGAGTCGTATCCTTCGGATAAAAAGAGGAAGAGAGGCAGAAAGTCGGTGAAGCCGTTAACTCCCATGCCTCGTTCCGAACCATGCAATGGCCGGTTCTGAGTATTTGTCTTAGACTCGTGTACTACTTCTTCTTGCAGACAACTAAACCGAGTATCACTATCACGGCTATTCCCCCGCCGATTATCAGGATGTTGTCTTGAATCAAAACCATGATTTCCGATGGGAGCCCATCTCGGATGACCGAAAGGTCTGCTACCGTGTGTGTCTGATTAGCTACTGACACTATGTACTTGGCAAGGAAGCCATCTTCCTTGAGGTAGGAAGTCGTCACAGTGCCTGTCTGATTAAGGTATTCATACTCAGCCACAACTTCCCAGTATGCTGAGTTCTCACTTACGGTGAGATTCTCGTACGTGTCCAACAGAAGCTCGGTGAGAAGCGTGAAATTCCCTATCGGAACTGCAATCTTACCGCCAGTAGCGCCAATGAACAAGAAAATCAAAGCGCTGAATCCCATTGAGGTTCCGTTTGTCCATGCAAGGTCGATATCGATGTCAGGCATGTCGGCCCAGTCGGTCAACACGTTCGGGATGGTGTCTCTGGTTTCCACTTCCATATAGATGCCTTCGTTGACATCCTCATCCTCACTATCGATTTCAGAGATGCTCATCTGGAAGTTGAACTGGTCGCCAACACTTATTCCCCATTCAAGACCTTGGGAAGTGGCCGCAGTAACGGGAGTGATCAGAAAGATTCCGGTTATTGCTAGAGCGAGTATAATGCTTAGCGTGCGTTTCATGTGTGTTTTTCTCCTTAACCAATCTACGAATTGGATATCAGTTTCTGATTACACTCCTAAAAAAGGTCTTCGCTTATTGATTCGACGTCACTCTGAACAGATTGCTCGCTTGGTCAGAGCAAGAGTTTCAAAAGGGATGCTATCTTGCCCGAAGTGGGTGCTTGTCCTGGATTTCGAACCGAGATACACCGGGCCGATCTTCGATGCTCATAGTCATGTTGTTGATGAGCAGTATTTGGAGCTACTCGTCCGGATCGGCAATGACTACGGTGTGGAGAGATCTCTTCTCATCGTACATGGAAACGCGGGAACTGATGCCTACTCACAGCGGTATCCTGGCAGGTTTGTCTTCGCCAAATACTTCTCCGGATGGATGATATTCGGAGAGGGACTTGATGAGGCTGTACCAGAAGTGCACTCGATGAGACAAGAAGGATACAGTGTGGCGAAGGTGCACTTTGCCCCCTTTTGGAGCGACAGGATATCCGAGGTGAAGAACATCCCGCCGCTAGATAGCTCCGAGTTTGATCCCTTCTTTGACGCGCTGGCTGAAGAAGACATTCCTGTCTTGATACACGTCTCCGATCCTGATACTTACTACAAGACACGATACGAAAAGAAATCAGTCTACGGCACAAAGGAAGAACACCTTATGGAACTGGAGCAACGACTCCAAATGAGCCGAGGAGTGACATTTCAGGTGGCTCATTTTGGCGCTCAACCAGAGGTTCATCGCCTTGACAATCTAGGACGGATGTTCGACGAGTACTCCAATCTCAATGTCGACACGGGATCCGCTCGATGGATGGTCCGGGAACTCGGAAATGACCCGGAGAAGGCAAGACGCTTCGTGACGAAATACTCTGACCGAATCCTGTTCGGAAGCGATTGTGTGGCTCGAGACAACGACATCGCCTATTATGAAGGAAGATTCAAGTCAGAGAGGTTACTCTGGGAGAGTGACGTTAGAAGGATGCCACTACCTTTCGTTGATGCAGACACGGTGGGTTCAGGAGGGACCTTCATCAACGGCTTGAATCTTGATGACGAGGTTTTGGAGCGCATATACTGGAGGAACGCCTTACGATTACATCTGTCGTAAAAGAAGAAGATTGGGGAGATTGCCACCAATCGGATTTTGGCGGCATTCCCCTTGAGGCATACTGAAGCTTCTATCCAGCTACAACTAATCTGTCTTCAACATCGAGGACCCCAAACGTATTCTCCGCACACGCGAGGGCCACAAGATGGGTAGCTCTGTCAGGTACTACTCCCGAAAGAGTAACGATCCCGTCTTCAACCTTTACGTCGACATCGTTCACGTCTACCGAGAAACTTCTGTCAATCGCTTTGATCACATCTTTTGCGATGACCTCATCTGTTACTTTCTCTGTCGGAACGACAGTGATCTTGTTGTCAACACTGATAACACCTCTTACGTCAGAGACCAGCTGCTGCGCCCTGAACTTCCGCCAGTAAGCGTCAACAGTCCCCTTGAGAATCACATTGCCTGTATCAACGCTGACATCAATGTCGGCATCTGCAGTGGATTGGTTCCACTCTAATACAAACTTCACTCGTTCTGCTATGTCATCATCGCTGGGAATCTCTATCGTGGGCGGGTACTTGACGAGAAGTCGGTTGTCTACCTTTGTGACTCCTTCTGCTTTCCAGGCATCGAACAGAGCTGCCTCCGAGGCTGTATAGCTGGGTACAGAACCCCGCAAAACAACCTCATTGTCCTCAACTTCAACCTCTACATCAGAGGCATCCACGCGGTGGTCCCAGTAGAGATGGTCCACCACATCTTTTTTGATCTGTTCATCTGTCCTAGTAGTCATTATCTATTGTTACCTCGTTTATATAGCTCTTCTGTGGCGTATTAAGCGTTGGGATATTACGCACTAACTGCTTCTATCTTTAATGCGAAATATGAACGCCAATAACAGTTAGTATTGAATTGGCTGTGGCTGACGGTGGGACCGGTGATTCACTTCTCATGAGAACAACCTTGGACTGTAATGGCTCGCATGCCATCCCATGCCGTGCGCGCTATTTGGAAAAGATAATAGGTCTGCCTTCGCACGCAATTCTTGCGGTGATGATGAGCCTCCAATAAGTGAATAGGAATAGATGATCGTACGGTGAGCAGCTGAACCGCACTCCGGTACCCCTTTCTACGAAGCTGTTATCATCCCTTCTCTGCAAGGTTAACAAGTTAACCATTCTATGCGAGATTACACACATCCACAAATCTATATGTCCGTGGAATTGGTTTGGACAGCAACTTGCCTTGAGGACCAAAGATGGGTGAAGAAAATCAATCTCCGAGTATGGCCACTATCCACGATGCCCACGGAGATCAGGATAATATATCACATCTCACCTGGTTTCAGTCCGTCAAGCGTGTACTCAGCAATAGAAACTGGGCCATCTATCTTCTGACTGTATGGATCTATAACAGCATGGGGATTCTTCGCCAATACTTCACGCTCTACTTCCGCGATATCGGCATATCTTATGTCATGACAGGAGTCATCTTGTCATTGATGTTTGGCGTCAACGTGATAGGGTCCTTTGTATCAGGATATCTAGCTGACAACTACGACAGGCGGAAGCTATCAGTTGTGACAATGCTGGTAAGCGGTTCCGGCTTCCTCATGCTTTCATTCCTCACGGATCTCATCGGTGTTGGATCTGCTCTAGTTGTCGCAGCAATGTCGTCCTTTACCGGGACTGCCGGTCAAGCGTATCACATGCAACAGGTTGACAGAAGATTGGGCGGAGTTGCGAACAGCCTCTTCACGCTGGGCACTTCCTTTGGCCTTGTTCCGCTTTATGCGTTTGGCTTGCTTCTGGATATGGGCTTGAGTTTTGTTGGCATTATGCGGCTGTTGCTCTTGGTTGCTGGCTTTCTCTACTTGGTATCTGCGCTGATTCGCGCCACTGCCCTGAAGTCGTTTTCAGTGCCCAAGAGAAATAGCCACCACGGAGGGATAGTGCGGGACTTCGTTAGTGAGAATATCCGGGGTATCAGACTGCTTCTGAAGGTGCTTCCTGTCTTTGTTGCGGTAATATGTATCGATGCATTCAGCGATAGCTTTTACAATTTCTCAAGTCTCTACTTTGTGAATGAAACACTCAATTTCGGTTTCTCTGAGATTAACCTCATGTTTCTGATCACTTTGGCGTTCTCTGTTCCCCTGGCCATGTACCTTGGACGTGTGTTCGACACGAAGGGCGGGCGGAGGCTTACCGTTGTCGTCTACTCTGTGATGCCTGTCGCTATTGCACTTCTCATTGTAGCACAATACATTACTTACGTTGGGCCCAAGGAGTGGGTGGATGTACTGAACTCCATCTATCCTGGTCTCAGCGTGATTCTCTCACTCGCCTTTATTGCCACAGCGATGAAACAGATCAATGATATCTTGTGGTTTTCCGTGCTCGGCACCTATATCCAGAAATCCCTGCCTCGTGCAGATATGGGGAAGATGCTGAGTCTCACCATGTTCATAGTGCTGCTCTTTGTTACATTAGGGCCTATTCCCGCTGGCATTATCTATACGCTCTATCAAGGTCTGCCGCTTCTCTATATTGTGCTTGGACTCAACATAGCTATCCTCACAATATTGGTTCTGTTCAGTATCGAGCCAAGAATAACGGTTCAGGAGCTAGAAGCTCAAGAATTCAGTCATTGATAGGTACACTCCACAATCAACTAGTCTTCCCGCATAGCATTAGTCATTTGCTACCATGTGATGTGAAATCTCAGCTCGGCAGGCAACATCTTCATATGTCTGACCCGGTCCAACGAGAACCATGCAAACTATGGACTGGCTCTCAGTAGGGTTCAACATCATAGGCGGGCTCGCACTTTTCATGTATGCTGTTACACTACTCAGAGAAACTCTGGGAAAGATCTCAGGCTCGAAAGTAGCGAAGCTTCTGGAGAAGGCGACGAACAATCCAGTGAAGGGAATGGGTGTGGGTACCGCAGCCACATTCATGACACAGAGTTCAAGCATAACCGTGCTAACGCTCATCGGATTCGTCAATGCAGGTATGATGACCTTCAGACAGTCGGTGAACGTGATGCTCGGCTCTGAAATCGGGACAACGATTACAGCTCAGCTGGTATCATTTGATATCGGCATGGCATTCTGGCCACTGGTGGCTGTTGGCTTCTTCCTCCATATGTTTGCACGAAGTGAGAGAATCCGCTTGGTTGGAAAGGTGCTGTTTAGTCTTGGCCTCTTGTTCTTGGCAATGGAATTCATGAAAGACGGGGCTCGACCTCTTGGGAACAGCCCTGTCTTCGTTGCACTGATCAATGACTATGGGACTGTTCCAATTGTTGCCATCCTGATCGGAACACTGATAGCAGGAGTGACTCAGAGCAGTTCTGCAACAACTAGTCTAGTCATTGCCATGGGAATGGGAGGAGTCATCAGTCTTGACGCGGGCATTGCTTTGGTAATGGGTGCGAATATAGGAACATGTTTTCTTGAGATATTTGCGGCCGTCGGAGCCACCACTCCGGCAAAGAGAACGGCTCTAGCCCAGACAATGATCAACGTCTTCGGAGTATTGGTGTTCATTCCATTCCTCAGGCCGTTCTCCAGCATTGTGGCTTCAACCTCACCTGACCTAGCTCGCCAGATTGCCAATGCGCACACTATCTTCAATGTCCTTGTTAGTGTCGCAATGATACCTCTTGTTGGGCTTCTGGTTCGATTTTGCGAGAGAGCAATTCCAGATAAAGAAGGGGAGGTTATTGGGCGGCATTTCTTTGATGAAGAGATGTTGCATTTTCCGCAAGTTGCCCTTCTTGAGGCCGAACGCGATATCATTCGAACGGCAGATATCACCTTGTCTATGATCCAGCTAAGCAAGCGAGCTCTTGTCATGAGGGATAGAGAGGCAGCCAAGGACATAATCCGTTTCGAGGACGAGGTTGATGAGAGTGTTCGAGAGTCTGAACGATTCATCGATAGAATCCGAGAGGAGGAACTAAGTGAAGCCGACAAGCTATGGAGGATGAAACTTCTTGCCATCTTGGTGGACATTGAACGCGTTGGGGATTTGACAGATAACCTCGCTGAGTTCGCCATTTATGCACAAGAAGCAGGCATTGATTTCTCTGAAGAGGCACGCTCAGAGCTGACCGAGTTCTTCCTGCTGGTGGAGGATACCTATGGTGCGGCAATCAATGCTCTCAAGACAAGAAACAAAGATGTTGCCCGCAGAGCCGTACTTCTCGAAGATAAGGTTGACAAGATGGAACGAACACTCAGAGCGAACCACGTCAAACGCATGGAAGCAGGTATCTGTAACCCGAGCGCGGACGCTATGTTTGTTGAAACACTGAGGAACCTAGAGCGGATTGGGGATCACGCTGATAACATCGCCGCAGATGTGATTGTTGTAAATTCCGTTCACGGGCCAGTGCGAATTGCAGATCCCGATATTGCAAATTAGAGGACTCTGCAGGAAGACGGTGGGCGTTAGCGACTTCAACCTCCTCCGACTGGAGGAAAGATAACAATGAGGTCTCCATCCTGAATCTCTGAGGCCCTGCGTTTCACGTACTCTCCATTTACCATGATAATCTTGGCCTGCTCATGAGGGATTCCAAGCTTATCTAGAACCCCTGCTACAGTATCATCATCCACTTCCAATGAGAATGATTCACCAATTGCAGTGCCCTCCGGAGCGAAGCGTCTAAGTGTAGCATATAGTTTCACATCGACCCGCATGTTATTCCCCCTAGTAGTACTCGACGTCGTGATCTGACTGAGTGTAACCATGCCCCTTGAGGTGCTGGCCTCCACACAGCAAGACCATGTTGAAGGGAAAGAGCCCAATGCGGGCCCCGTCTTCTATTTGGTCGTCTGGATGAGCGATGCGACCGTCGATAAAGCAATCCCCTAAGTCGGACATCTCCAGACCTATTCTCTCCACTAGCTGGCTGAAGGTCTCTCCTTCAATATGCTCGAGCTTGACGATAGTATCATCATTTGCTCTTGCGTTCTCGACCAATCTTCGCAGCTTGCCATACAGATATACTTCAATCACTCAGAACGTTCTCCAGATCCATTTTCAGTACTGGTATGTCTTTTGAACATAAGAGGAAAGCAAGAAAAAGAGATTGGCAGGGGCAATGTGCCCCTGGGCCATTCTACATATTCTTGTAAACTGCGTCAAGTTCGTCTGCTGGCACATCGAAAGTGACATTGTGGGGAGGCAAAGATTCCGTAGTGAAGAACTCGGGAAGTCTGTCATCCTGTGGAGTGAAGCCCGCTAGTTTGTTGAACTCTCGTTCCTTCTGCAGAATGTCGAGACCGTACTCGGTCACATCTATCGCCTCGCCAAGGAATCCGTTCACAGTCTCAGTCATGCCTTCAAAGCCCTTGTCGATGTCGAGGATAGCAAAGGCGATGAACAGACAATATCCACTCGAGTCAATATACGCAGTCGTTGCTTGGAATGTTCGAGAAAGCTCAGCCTTCTCTATCTTACGGGGATCGCTTACGTCCCCCTTGATGCCGAGAATCTCAGCCGCAATGGTATATCCTGAGGTATGATCTGCTCCCATTGTCGATGTGGCATAGGTCACTCCGATACCTCTGATGGGTCGTGGGTCATAAGCCGGCAGCGACTGACCTTTCACAACAGGGATTCTTGTCACTCCAAGGGCTTCTCCGGCCACCTTTGCTCCCGATGATATCAGCTTGCCCACTACTGAGCTTTTGTCATATGCCTCTTTCAGTAGCTTGATTGCTGCTTCTCCATCGCCGTAATCTATCTGACCAGATTCCATAAACATGGCAACGGTGTTTCCAGCCTCTATAGTATCTAGTCCAAGATCATTGCAGAGTCTATTCAACTCAGCCACGTGTTCCAGGTTGTCTATGGCAAGGTTAGTTCCAAGAGCCCATGCAGACTCGTATTCGAGTGGTGACACGTGGGCTTTTCCGTTCTTCTCGTAAGGCACAACATTGGAGCACGCCATGATGCAGCCAGGATGACATGGATGTCCGTACTTGCCCTCGGCCTTGTCACCGAACTTTTCTCTTGTCTTATCGACAAGCTCGTGGACTGCTTCTCCTGAGACCTTGGGAGCCACATCTGATCTGCCTGCGCTGAAGCCACGATATGGAAGACCGCCAGCTTCGTTCAAGATGTTCATCAGGATATTGGTGCCATAGTTCTTTAGACCCCCATATGGATTTCCTTCGTCGTCCTTGAGTTTTCCAGTTACGGGGTGTTCGTTAAGTGCAGCAGCAATCTTCTTTCTACCCTCATCAAACATCTCCTTGTCTTTGGGCTTCGGCTTCTCTGCACCAGAATCATCGCTGATTATCGCAACAATTCGTTTTGAACCCAGCACTGCACCAAGTCCTCCACGGCCTGCATATCTTCCTGGATCAGTGTTCTCTATATTGTTTCCGAAGATTCCTGCAGACTTAAGCATCCGCTGACCTGCAACTCCGCAACCGACAATACCAGGTCTCTTGTCATACTTCTTCCAGACTTTACCTATCACGTCATAGAGGCCGATTCCAGCGTAGTCGTTTGCTTTCAGGATCTCTACGTTGTCTTTTCCAATATAGACACTGTACCAGTCCTTGTTGGATTCGGGCATACCTTCGATGACGATGCCTCGGATTCCAAGATTTCCCAGTCTTGTACCGCTAAGCCCTCCGGCATTGGCCTCCTTAATGGTCCCAGTCAACGGTGACTTCCCACCGAAGCTGATACGTCCAGAAGATGGTGCGGGAGTGCCAGCGAGAAGCCCCGGTGATATCACGAGTTTGTTGAACTCCCTCAGTGGATTGCATGTGGGCTCAACCTCGTCATGCACAATGGCTGAGGTCAGTGCCCTTCCAGCATACGTAGAATACTTCTTGGGAAGGTCCTCCCATCGGTATTCCAAGTCGCTCATATCTATTCTAAGTAGCTTACTCATCCTTCTCTCATCCTAGGTGTTGTGCGTCTACAGTGTACAGCCTCCTATTTAATCGATATGTTGTTTGATTTCATATCGAGATGCACCGCCATGCATAACGGGGTATGTTATATGATGCAAAGCCGACCTCGGAATATGAGAATTAGTACACAAAAACAACGGGCGGAGCCACCTATGTACGTGGCTCCTCTGCTATGATCCTATTCTGCTTTCTCAGGCGACATAAACTCAATGTATATCGACTGATCAGAGTCATCACGAAGAACCCTATATGTCAGGTCATCATGCATCTCAACGAAGAGTTTCAGTTCCTCGACGGCACCTTCATCATCTCTTTCAAGATGCATGAAGTCTTTCAGAAACTCAAGACTGACTGCCTTTCCTTTTCCTTTGATGCCTTTCAGCATCTCTTCGAAGTTGCTTCGGACTTTCATATCGATTTCGCGATTCTGTTTGATGAGTTCTGGAACATCCTTAACGTGCTTCTTCCACGCCAACTGATTCACCTTCAGTTCATGTGATTGAGTTATGTACTTATGAACAATGCGAAACACAAGCTCATGATTGGTATCTTACTTCCTCTAATCCTTTTAAACGAGAGTTATCTCAAAACATGAAGAGGCAAGATAGATGGAGTTTGGAGTGCAAGTTGAGCCCCAGTTTGGCTACTCTTTTCAAGATGTGATTGAGATATCGAATGCAGCAGTCGAACACGGTTATTCGACGCTATGGTTTTCAGACCATTTTATGCTGGACAAAAACGCCACTGACCGGGAGCTGCTGGACCCCTGGCTCCTGATGACTGCATTGGTGTTAACCAACACGAGAATACGGGTGGGTACTCTGGTGGCCTGCAACAACTATCGTCCGCCCGCACTCCACGCCAAGATGGCTGCAACACTGGATGTTCTGTCTGGAGGTCGTTTTGAGTTCGGCATAGGTGCGGGATGGAAGGAGATAGACTACAACGCGTATGGGCTAGAATTCCCTGATGACATGACTCGAATTGGACAACTAGCAGAGGGGATTCAGATCATACGAGGTGCTTGGACAGAAGATGTGTTCAACTTCCAGGGAGAGTTCTACTCGGTCGATAATCTGATTTCGTTTCCCAAGCCTGTACAGCGACCCCATCCTAGGATTTGGGTAGGGTCGATGAAAGGGCTGGAGCACATGATCGAAGTGGCAGCGGAACATGGTGATGGCATCAACCTTGCTTGGTCGTTCACTCCAAGGGACCTTCAATCGATTTTCGGCAAGCTGGATGGCCTTTTGGAACATCACGACAAGAATCCCGAAGCATTCAATCGTTCTGTCGGTTTGTGGACGCGATGCTTCAAATCAAAGGCTGAGATGGAAGACCAGATCACAAAGGCGGCCAAAGAACGCGGCATCCAACAGGACGAATATCGCAAGCGAGTTTCAAAAGCACTATGGGGAACTCCTGAGATGATTGCTTCTCGCCTCCGAGAATACGCCGACTGCGGAGTCAGTCATTTCATCTTCATGTTTCCGTACAGTCAGGAACTTGATCAGATGACCCTCCTCAAAGAGCAAGTCCTGACGATGATATGACTGCATTCAATTGGCTGACAAAGAAGAGACTTCAGCTCAAGAAGCCCTTTGTCGTAGTGTCGTTGGAACAGGTACCTTTAGCATTGGGCCATGGCGTGTGTCGGACTGATTAGACCTTCTCTGATACCCAAGATGGCATTGTCCTTTCGATACTCAGGCGAAGTCGATGAGTTGTGACTGACCTTGGTCGACCAATCTCCAACTGCCGGTCACAGGGTCTCTTGTCACAATTGACTCCTTCTCCATGTTCTTGAGGTGGTAGAGGACTGTACTATACGATATGTTCACCACTGACGCGATCTCAGTGGTGGTGGGAGTCTCTTTCTGTTCTACTGCTTCAAGGATTGCAGTTCGGGATCTTAGTCCACTCTCTACGTTGCGAATCCACGTCAAAAAGGCCCTTCGATTATAGGACATGAATCAGCCTCAGGGAATCGGCTCATTAATCAAATCCAAGAACACAGCTGGCTCATTGTCCTCAGATATTGGCCGAATTCGGTAGTCATTGTACTTGTGACTCAATCGAGCAGCCACTCTTGTACCCACAAGCTTCTTCATAACCCCTGCCTTCTTTCCACGCCACAAGTAGATGGTCTTCGTATCGTGATCGATATAGACGAGTACCTTATTCGTTTCAGTCCTGTGAATGTTACCTTCGGCCGGAATCATCTTAGCTTGTGAATCAATCTCAAAGGCTTCGACCATCTTGTGTTTCCTCACTGAGTCACGACACCATAACAGTATCTTCGCTTAAGTGCGTTTTCGGTATTGGATAGGTAGATACACGCAATAAGGATTGATTAAGGAAGACGTGCCTCAGGTCTTCGTGTGCAGCCTATGTCCGAGCAAGACCAGGTGAGGATTAGACTCATAGACCGTGAGAACAGAAGAGTCGAGTTAGTCAAGAATGAAGTGATTGCTTCTTATCCGCTGAACACAATTCCTGAGAAACTCAAGAGTGCCATGGCTGATGTGTTTGAAGGCAGCTCTCTGGCTCCTAAGGACAAGCTGATACGCCTATACGACTCCTCAGTGATGAAACCGTCGGTCTGTACCCTGAATCCTCGTAGTCCCTTTCCAATCAACACCTCTACAAAGCTTGTCAGACTGAGTCTGACCGATGAGGTCATTCAAGACAGAATCGATGAATTGGAGAGTGAGCTCCTGTCATTTCAAGGTAGACCCTTTGAGGAAACAATTGGTGAGCGAATGCAGCTTTACAGAGACCTCTATGTTGACGAGAGTGAGATTGATTTACTCAGACTGGGGGCCGTTGAAATGTATGGGGAATCCACTTACCACAATATCTGTATGGATTCCAGAACCACACTTTCATTTCAGTGGCGTGACTCAAAGACAGGAACCGCCTGTGGTTATCAGCTGAACTGCATATCTGAGGTGTCTCCTCCGAATGACCCTTTCTTCAGGTACATGAGAGTGCTTCGTGGTCTCTTCTCATCCCGATTTGTGGACACCAAGAAAGGCGATTACCCTTGTGCCTACAAGTTCTGGATATCAGAAGTGCATGACAAGTCACTCGTTAGTAAGATCGGCTATTGGCCTTAGTATTCCGCCATCTATCTGGCCGCTCGTAGTAATCGATTTCATCTGAGTCGTTCAATGAAAACTAGACATTGACCAGGATAGAATGGCACTCCTGTGAGTGCGCTATTTAACTCGTCTGCATCGCGAGATATCCATCAGCAGAGGTCTACTGCATGTCCTCCCTCCAACCAAACCACATCGCTCCAAAGAGCTCTTCCAGCCGATCGGCTAGATGGTCATTCATCTTGTCAAGGTTATTGTGAAACTCTAACAGATCTGGAGACGTGTTCTATGTTCTCAGACTAGTTTGACACTAAGATGAACATGATGACCGCAATTACGTGTGATGATATCGCGAAAAATCGGATGTCATTTGACAATCGTTTTATGCGATTCTGCGTAGTTCTGCATAATTAAGACAAAATGGCAGGCACAACACATTGAGCATAACAAAACACAGTCGAATGAAATCTCCTTGGCTATTTCACATCAACACAGGATCCTGCAACGGATGTGATATTGAGATTGTAGCCTCGTTGACCCCCAGATTTGATCTGGAGCAGCTGGGTTGTGTATTGGTGGGAACCCCTCGCCATGCTGATGTTCTGCTCATCACGGGACCGATGACTCGCCAGATGGTCAAGAGAGCTATAATGGTTTATGACCAGATTCCGGAGCCAAAGGCAATCGTTGCCATTGGTGCATGCGCTCTATCGACTGGCCCCGTCTTTGGTAGTGACATGGTTGAAGGTCCTGTTGACCGGCTCTTGCCTGTTGATGCCTATGTCCCCGGATGCCCACCGAAACCAGAGGCAATCATGGACGGTGTGCTCAAAGCATTAGAAAAGAAATACGGGTCTGATGAGAATGACAACGAATAACGAAGCACAACCAAACACCAAACATGTTCGGATTCCTGTTGGACCTGTCCACCCTGCTCTCAAAGAACCGGTTCAGTTCAACATAGTAATCGATAAAGATCGCATCGGAGATGTGGACCTCCGAGTGGGTTTTGTTCATCGAGGTATTGAGGCCCTAGCCGAAACACGAAACCTGATGCAGAATATATTCCTTACAGAACGAATATGCGGTATATGCTCCAATTGCCATTCAACATGTTATATCCACGGAGTAGAAGAGATAGGGGAGATCGAGGTACCAGAACGTGCCAAGTACCTGCGGGTGCTTCTTTCAGAGATGGAACGTATCCAAAGCCACATCCTCTGGCTTGGAATCAATGCATATGAAATCGGGTTTGATACCCTATTCATGTATGCCTTCAAGCATCGAGAGAAGGTGAACGACCTCTTTGAGGAGATCACAGGAAACAGAATCCACTATGGACACAACACAATCGGTGGCGTTCGATACGATATAGACGATGATATCTCTCGAAAAATAGTTTCAGCAATCGGTGAGGTCGAGAAGGCTGCAACCTACATACAAGATGTGTTTGCGGACAGAACGTCGGTGAAGCGATTGAAGGGTGTTGGCGTGTTGAGTACCAGTCAAGCCAAAGAGCTCTGCCTGGTTGGCCCAACAGCAAGGGCTTCTGGTGTTCCAATCGATGTTAGAAGGGATGATCCTTATGCGGCATATGACGATCTGCAAGACAGCTTTGATGTAGTATTGAGCGAAGAAGGAGATAGTCTCGCAAGAACCGAAGTGAGGAACCTTGAAATATTCGAGTCTGCGAAACTGATACGAACTGTCCTCGATGAAATGCCCACTGGGCCGATCGTTGCCGAGGGTAGTGACATGAAACGCATGCGCAGTATTCCCGCCGGTGAGGCTGTGTCTCGTGTCGAGGCACCACGGGGCGAGTTGATTCATTATGTCAAGACAAATGGCAAACAGGGGCTGGAAAGACTGAAAGTGAGATCCCCTACATTGGCGAATATTATCAGCATGACAACTATGTTGAAGGGCCGTGAGATCGCTGATATTCCGGTCATTGCTGCATCAATTGACCCCTGTATGAGCTGTACTGACAGATGATGGAGAGGGATGATTAAGAGATGCTGGAATCACTCATCCTAATACTAACTGTGGTTCTCCTGGTTCCGATGTCAATCATCCTCGGACTCCTGTTTGAGGGCATGAGCAGGAAGCTTCAGGCTCGAATGCAAAATCGGAGAGGCCCCCCAATTGTCCAACCCTTCTACGATTTCATAAAGCTGTTTGGCAAGGAGCAACTCGTACCAGAGACCTCCGCGTCTGTCATTTTCACTCTTGCCCCAGTAATCGCTGTCATCAGTCCGCTCATTGGCTCTGTCATGACAATGGCAGTAGTGCTTTTCCAAGTACCTCTTGAGGGAGACATCATCTTGATCTTATACCTGCTTACAATACCCTCATTGATGTACGCTGTTGGAGGAGCATCTTCTGGGAATCCCTTCGGCGCCATAGGCTTTTCCAGGAGTATAACAATGATTCTGGCATACGAGCTGACCTTCATCTTGTCGCTGGCACTCACAATGTTCAAGACCGAGTTCACATTGGCAAGTTATTCAATCATTCAGGTGCAAGAATCCTTGGGTACTGCGATGGTGTTAGCTTATCCAAGCATGTTGTTTGCGGGTGCAGCATTTGTGCTTTGCATACCTGCGGCCGTGGCTGTGGTGCCCTTCGATGTGTCCGAAGCCAAGACTGAGATTGCCCATGGTGTGTTAATAGAATACACAGGATCTCATCTTGCTCTGATGAAGCTCAGCAAGACAATGCTGTCGTTCAATCTAGCTCTTCTAGCAACAATGCTCTTCTTCAATCATCCCCTGCTATTTGGTTGGACGGGTGTTTATGGTTCAATGATGATACGACTTCTGCTTGCATTTATTGTGATGTTTTTTGCTGCCACGCTTCCCAGCACAATCTTCGCACGCTCGAAGCCATATCAGGCATTCAGGTTCTACTGGAAAATTCCAATGCTCTTTGTGGTAATGTCGATCTTCTTTGTGATGATAGGACTGTAGGTGATATACTTGAAAGTGGTTCAGATGCTGCGTGACGCAATAAGGTCGCTCTTTCGTAGAGCATATACGATTCCCTGGGATGCGACGCCTGAAGAGAGAGAACCCGTAGCAAAGCGCCTACGAGGGAAGATAGTTTACCATCGGGATACTTGCATCGGATGCCTTCTTTGCACCAAAATGTGCCCGGCTGGTGCAATATTGGTGAAAGAGAACAAGAAGGTAAGGTTTAATTTGAGTCGCTGCTTGTTTTGCGGTCAGTGCAGGGACATATGTCCTGTGGACGCTATTGAACTATCAACACAGTATTTGATGGGTACACATGATCGAGAGAGCCTCTATGTTGAATAAAGCTGGTGAGCGTCTCTACCTTTGTGGGGTCTGTTAGTGAATCAAGAAACTGTCACAATAACGCTGGAGAATCTCGTGTATCACTCGACTGAGCATCCTCTTCTGAGTGACCTCCTAGAGGACAAGTATGGCTTCACGAGGATTGAGGATGATACGCAGGAAGTGTCGAAGGAACAGAAACCGATTACTCAGTCACTTGAAGAGAGAGAAAACGACAAGATTGTGAAAGCTGAGATCAAGAAGTACTCAAAACACAAGAAACTGTCTGGTGATTATCTCGATGCCAATATACGAGTTAGCATTCTCGGTGATGTTACTTGCACGCATACCGTGATCGAGATCAACTCTGATGAACAGGAGTCTAACTACACCACGACCTATCAGATGATCAGGATTAGTAGTAACAGCGGATACGCGATTCAGAAGCTCATCGACAGACTGGTCGTTGATCTCGGCCTTGTTATCTCAAAATCTGACTGGTCGTTCCACCGGGTCAAGGACCTCTGAATCGAATGGCATTGTTCATGATGGTTGGTTGAACCGCATGATTCCTCAGATGCTCTAGTCTTGACTGCACTGGGAAGAGGAAGTATTAATGCCTCGAGCCTCTTGCTTCAACGTTTGAATTCGCTAGAATTCTGAGATGGAAGTCTATGTGACGAAAGCTAGGAATAGATGAGGCATGAGTCCAAAAGCGATGATGATGGCCGCAGTTATGACTGCCGGAATCCACATCTCCCGGGGGATCTCTTTTGTGTCCTTTAGCGATTCTGTTTCTGGGCCTGCAAAAATCAGGTGATATGACCTGATTAGGAAGATAAACGCAACTAGCGATGTGCTTACAAGTAGCAGTAGCATTCCGATAGCGGGCATCATTCCCACACTTACAAGAAGATGCTGATAGACGGTGCCTAAGAGCAGCCACTTTGTGATAAAGCCGCTAAGTGGGGCTATGCCGGCCAAAGATAGGATTGCAATCAGATAAACCAGAGAAGTACGCCGCATCCGCCTGCCCAATCCCCCGAGAGATTTCATATCCATGGTACCAGTGGCAACAATGACCGATCCTAGACAGAGAAGAATGGCCAGCTTCATGATTGATGCATTCATGAGGTAGAGCTGTCCAACAGCATAGCTGAGTGGCGTGAACAACCCAAACACGATCATAACATACCCGAACTCTTCGATGGTTGCATAGGCGATTAATCTCATGAAGTTAGTCTGTGCGTAAGCCAGAAGTGCCCCGAAAACGAGTGAGAAGAGGCCAACACCAATCACTAGTAATGGGAGGACTGCTGACGGTGAAACCGAATACAATAGATGGAGGACTCTATACAATGCAACAAACAGAGCAATTGGTTCAGCGGCAAAGAGGCAGTTGACGGTTGGTTTCGATGCAGGGAATGCATCCGGTAGCCACCCATGGAATGGAGCAATCCCGATATCTGCACCAATTCCAACAATGAAGAACACACCTACGAGAATGACAAGTCCTGACTCGGCTGCTAGTGGGTCAGGATTGGCCAAAATCTCATGGATGTTTGAGGTCTGAGCAGTGACATAGACCAAGATGCTGCCGAGGATCACAAGAAGGGCACTTACTGCTGTAATGATGACGTACTTAAATGAAGCTTCCACTGCGTCTTTTCCTTTTGCATGCACCACCAGTATAACGGAAACGGCAATGACAAGCTCGATGAATAGAGCCACAGCGAATATATCATAGACTAGAACTAATCCCAGCATGCAAGTCAAGAACGATAATACAACGAGATTATAGATCTCTGGGCTGAGCCGTCCACCCTGTTCTGCCTTGATGTTGTAGATAGAAGTGAGGAAGAAGATGACTCCAATTGCAAGCAGGGGTGCCATGTTCCCTGAGTCAAGCCTGATGGCGGCCCAAGGAAACTCATAGATGACCCCGCTGAAGACCGCTGGGGATATGACGATGAGAAGAAGCAGTGTCAAAGCTGTGCCCACAACAACAGATGGTTTGTCAACATCCTCGAAAAGGTGTTCAAGGCGCGACAAGCGAGCAATCAATAGAGAAACCACTGCAACCAGCAACGGAATGCCTAAGACAGCGAGGGGGATGAGGGACGCCATCAGACGAGTCGCCTCCATTCTGTTACAGACAAGACACCATATTCACGATAGCCTTGGATAATGATATACACGCCTGTCAAGTTGACGAGACTAACAAGAAGAAGCAGGGGGAATACGATGGTTAAGGGTGCTTGTTCGAAAAACGGGAATAGCGCCGTTTCTGCGATATTGAGGCCTACAAGAATCTTCAAGGGATCGTCACGTGTTAGAATCAATACAAAGTCGATAGAGAGCACAAGAGTGACAGGTGCGAAGAAGACGAGGTCTCCTGGTACGACTGGCCATATCCATATCCAAATCATGAACTGTGCGGCAATCAATACAAGAATCACAGAACTTGTGACACGTATGCCTGTTCTCGGGAAGTCAGATACGTTCTGCGTCTTCCTCACACCCGCATATAGTATGAGTGGTGTGACCACTGCGGCGAAGAAAAACTCTACTCCTGCCGCCATCATCTTGATAGCTGACGTGGCATTCCAGGCCATATAGACCTCGACTAGGGCCAGTGCCAGAGATGCCATGGTCACAATACTAGCCTGTAAGACGAGAATCAGAATGAGCTGTTCCGAGGTGCGAATGTAGCATGCTAGTACTGTCAGAATCGCGAGAACGAATATCAAATAGAAGAATATCATGTTCATCGTCTTACACCACCAAGAAAGCCATCAGCAGCAAAGCTGTCAACCCCAAGATGAACCATAGGAAGGCGCGAGCAAACTGATGCCGGACATCCAGCTCCAGTAGCCTCCTACCCGCGTCGTATACTCTCTTAGAGAGGTACTCATAGAGTCGGTCGATGTCAGTGGACCGAACAAGGCGTTCCACGTTGAAGATGTCTGATCGAATTGTGTAGAATAGGTCTGAATGAGATAGTCTATACTCTCCGCTGTCCTCTCCACAGATGAACGGCTTGAAAGCCTGTTCATGTGGTTCGTGCTTGTACATCCCTCTGTTCTTCGAGAAAATGACTGCTACAAGGACCACAGAGAGTAATACCAATGTGGCCGTCGTGATTATGATAGGACTCCAGATTCCGCCGAAGACTGGCAAGATTAGGAAGGGAATTACGTCTTGAACGGACATACCGAGCTGAACAACACTTGGGAGGATTAGACCATCAAGAATAAGCATCGGGTCGATTCCAATTATCACTATCAGTCCGGCCATCAGAAGCATAGGAAGCAGCATAAAGATGGGAGGATCCGTGACGTCAGAAGGTATTGTCACTTCGCTCTTGACGAGAAAGACAGAATAGAGTATTCGAGTTGCTATCACGATGTGTATTAGCTCCCCGAGTATCGCAACGGACAGAAAGAAGGGTGAACGGGCCGCAACTGCGGACATCATAACAAGATACTTGGCGATGAACTCGCTAAGCAAAGGTAGCCCTCCTATAGCTAGAACACTTATTGCTGTGCATGATGCGGTAATAGGCATTGAGTGATAGAGCCCACCTAGATTGTCGATGTGGCGCATCCCCGTTTCCATGATGACCGCCCCTGCGCTCAGAAACAGGAGACCCACAACCAATGTATGAGATATTGCATAGAAGAGACTTGCAGTGACTCCCAGTGGTGACTCCAACCCCAGAACAATAAACACAAAGCCAAGCTCAGAAGAAGCGCCGTAGGCGATGATTCTGGGCAAATCCGTTTCTATTGCAGCGTTAATGGCCCCGATGAGAAGGGTAACTGTTCCCACCAGTGATATGACTAGCCCCAATACGCTCGGATTCCCCAGTATCTGAACAAGCGCCACTGTTGGGAAGAGAGCCAGAGCAGGCTCAAATGCCTGTACAACAAGCCGCAGGAGAAGATAGATTCCGGTCAAGTCAGTTGCGAGGAACAGAACCATGGTTGAAGCTGGCGCGATAGTCCCGTCAGGAAACCATGTATGAAACGGAAACTGAAGGCTCTTGGGAAGGACTGCAAGTAGTGACAAAGGAATCAAGGCTGGCAGTGCCGCTCCCAGCAGACCCGGATACTGAGCAATCTCATGTATTTGAAGCGTTCCCAAGGTCGATGAGATGATTATGGTGAGTGCAAGTAGTGCAAGACCGCCTGCATGAGTCATCAGGAAGGCTTTGAAAGCAGCTTCAGAACTGTCTTCTTGGACGATCAATGCATAAAGGGAGAGAGTCATTATCTCCCAGAAGATGAGTAGGGTGAAGAGATCAAGTGAAAAGAGCGTTCCGAGGAGTCCGCCAACCATTATCGTTGAGATGGAAAGAGACCTGTCAGCCATTGACTTGTGAGTGTTATCTTCAGTTCTCCTGAAGTAGTCAATGCCATATGCGACGACTAGGACTCCGAATAGCGACCCGACGAGAGCAAAAGAAATGGATAGCAAGTCGATGTACATTCCGACCTGAATGTTTGTTGTCAGCAGGGTAAGTGTGAATAGGTTAATTTGCAAGGGCGAAAGGAGGATGGTTGGAAGTAAGGCAATCGACCCAACGAAGACAAAGAGGACCGCAGCAAGACAGACCCATCTTGAAAGAGTATTTGATTGTAATAGTTTTCCTAGCGGATGAGAGAGCGCGCCGGTGACGAGAGGAACGCCAACAACAAGCACACCCAGTATAGTAGTGTCTATCATCTAGCTTACCTCTTCATCCGAGCCTGCAATGTAACATCACAGCCTCTCGTATGCACTTTCAGTTTTTCACTCCCCTATTATTCTTGACGCTAGGACCTTCCCTCTGTCTGCAATATGGACTCAGATTTGTGTCGGCGTATAATCATCTCACGTCCAGCTCTTCGGTAGAAATGCCCATGTCACTAATACGGTCATCGAGCTGCTCCACGAGTGACACGATGGAACGAATCACGTCAATTGTTTCTCGAGTCTTCTTCGAAGCCTCAACGGCGCTGTCGATTACGCTTTCTGTATCTGCTTTAAGGACAAAAGCAGCTGTCTGTAGTGAAACTTCTTTGACACCTTCACGACTTCCAGCCCAAAAGGCCGCTGTCAAAGGATCCAAGAACACTTCGACTCCATCATGACGAGTCACCATGTGAACCATCTTGACTTCTTCTCGGGGAGGTTCAACTGCATCTGTATTAGACGAATCTCCTAAGGATGACTTATGGTTCATCTGAATCATGTTGGCATGTGCCAAGAGTGCAGGTCCGTTGGGCAAGGATACAGAGAAATCACCGATTCGGATCGATGTGCCTGTCTTCTCCACTACTGACCCAGCCTGATCAGATTTCCAGGTGGACTCTATCAGGATAGAGGATCCGTGCTGAAGCCTGACTTCTGTGGTTATCTTCTGAAGACCTTCCTTGTCTTGCTCTAGCTCAGTTGTGATGCCAGTCTGACTGTTCTGTTCCATCCGGAGTTCTCACCTTCGGTCCTTCCATAGTTATCAATGTGATAGGGGCCCCAATCCCTTTGTCACGTATCGAGTTTGGTTCAGATTGATACCAACAGAATATGGGGCGGGGCATCGGTCATCCCAACTTGTCAGCTGTCGTCCTGTGCCCCTGATACTCTATGAAGCTTCTATGCCCTGCTTCTCAGCCTCTTCCAGAATCGCCTCTTCTATCCTAGATGCAGTTGGATTGCTACCAAGCAGCTTGTTGCCAACCACGACACCGCGATAACGAACTCCGTACTGGTTGGCGACCTCGCTGTCGGCTGAGTATTCCTTGTATTCCACTATCTCTCTATGCTTCTTAACAGCCTCATAGATTCTGCCGAGGAATCCGGTCTGACTGCAGCCACATACCCCAACAGCATTGAAAACCATCACTGGAATCTTGTCAGTTATAGTCATCACCCCATTCCTCCCTTAGGCGTTCAACATGCTCTGCGATATCATTTGCGATTCTTTCGACAAAATCACTTCTCTCTTCAGCGCTCCAATTCGGATTGGCTGCTGAACAGGCATCCTCAACGTAGTCCTGTAAGTTGATCTTCACAGCCGGTTCGCTACTGTACTTCTCAGTACCCTTCGCTGCACAGAGCTTGCCACACCCATCAATGGTGATTGTTGGGAAGTTATTGGCGAACTCCCGTTCTGCTTCATCTCCAGCCAAGAAGAGCGGAAGACAGATGGTCACTGTTTCAGTTGGTTTCAGATGATGGAGCACCTCAAGTGTTACAGCACGTGAGACACTCCCACCTGAGCATGCCTCACCACTACAGGAGATTAGTCCGACTTTGGGCTTGAATGTCACTATTCAGTCCCCCCGTTATTACGGATCAACTTGGCAATATCCTCAGCAAGGGACTTGCCACCTTCACCTATGTCGAGTACTGTGTCTGGTTTGTGTCCCCTGTTCTTGGCCAGCACCTTGGCTGTCAGCAACTCCATGACCGGGTCGCCCCCTACATGTCGAACGAGAACTGATGCGCATTTCTTCGGGCAACCATCAATGGTATAGACATCCGACTCGCGAACAGCCCGTATCGACTCCTCATCATCCACCATCAACAGCGGAAGACAGACGGTTGTGAATTCATCAGAGTGTTCGTTCTCTGTTAACAGGTAGGTCGCTTCTCTTGCTACCGAACCAAATGCCTTTCCTATTCCACTGCATGGGATTACTATCTTCTTCATTAACTATTCCACCTTCTTTCCAATCTCTTCTTCTGCTTTCTTCAGGGCCCTTGCCATGTAGTCAGAGGCTTCAGCGAGTAGTTCCAGCTCATCAAGATCATCGGGCTCGACTAGGTAGAGCCAGCCTCTATCATATGGACTCTCATTGATAAGCTCAGGACTGTCCTCAAGTACCGTATTTGCCTCCACAATGGTCCCTGATAGAGGAACTATGATCTCAACAAGTATCTTTGTCGATTCCATTGCTCCAGCATCATCGAACATCTCCACATGAGTGCCTGGCTCTGCCAGTTCAACGAAATAGACATCCGACATCATCTGCTGTAGGAAGTCCGAGGCACCTATTCGAGCATGCTCGCCTTCAATACGGACCCAGAAGTCGTTATCAGAGTACTTGAAACCCTCTGCCACTTTGAGTGTGAACTTGTCAAAGTTCTCCTCCAAGTACTCAATCTCTTGTAAAGGCTTTTCAGGGTCCGGCTCTGGCTCTTCAGTTGCCAGCTCCTCAAACTTCTCTTCTATGGCTTCAATTGCGAGTCTGACCTTCTCTTCGAAGCTCTCAGTAGAACCCACCGTTTCAGGGATTGAGATGACCACAATATCTTCACGTCCACGTGCCAGTGCAATCTCTGAGGCACAGTTCGTTCCACATCCGTCTAGACAGATGATCTCAGACGTTCTATAATCACGCATCTCGCCAGGACGCTCCGCAAAGAGAGCCCCCATGCTTCCTATGACAACATCATCATGATTCTTGACCAATCGTTCCACTACTGCCCTAGTGACCTCACCGCCAGGTCGGTCGTATCCTGCACACGGGATGATGTACTTTCGGGTCATGAATCATCACCTCAGTTGGCTCGCTCGGTCTTGATGATATTGAGGATGTCCGCCTTCAATGGAAATGAGATGGCATCTTTAGGACACATCTTCTTGCACGCCGTACAGAAGACCACACAGTTGTAGGGATTTTCAACAGTGACCAGGAACGGATCCTCAAGAGGCTTGAAAACGCGATGCGGACAGAACTTCAAGCAATCATATTCACCATCACATCCATCGCACTTGTCAGCATCTATGGAGGGCCACCAAGGAATTTTCTTGCGGTCGACTCCCATGAAGGTTGTATCAGGTCCTGAATCACTCGACGTCGTAACCATGCTTCTTCAACTCCTCAGTCACCTTCTCAATGGCTTCCTCAGTGGTCATGTCACGTACATCGATTGGCACCAAGTCCTTCTTGACATCCGTCCCACGATTCTTGAATGCGTCTCGGAAGAGCTTGTATTGCATTATTGGGGCGCACCCTCCTATGAAGACCTGCTGTCCCGGCTGAAGCACATCTTCGAGGTATCGGTCTCCGTCTTCCTCGCATAGCTGCGGGTGGACTACGCCATGTTTCACCGGGAGAACCATTCGAACGGTGTTAATGAAGTCCCAGATGTCCATCTTCTCAAATCCGGGACACTTGCCCGTACATACACACATTATGAATGCAGGTTTCTCAGAGGCCATCTCGTTTAACTCATATAAACATCGAACTATCTCGATATATCAATCCTTCTATGGGGGCATCTCTCTGTCGTGACGCCTTTGGTCTATGAATCTCGAGATGGTAGCAATCAGAAATGAAACAATAACTCACTGAATGAGGACTCTCATCTTCGGGATCCTTTCTTTCGTGGAGTTACATCGATTGGCTCTTTTTCAGTTGATTGTTTTTTGCGTAGCGGTGGGGTCTTCTGGTCCCACATGTCAGGAAGTATGAGTCTGGTGAGATTTGGATGCCCTTCAAAAGTAACATCTAAGATATCGTGTATCTCGCGCTCATAGAGTGATGCTCCGGGAATCAGATTAGTCAGAGTTGGAACGAGCAGGTCATTCAGGGGCAGCTTCGTCCTTAGACCAAGGTGGATCCCCTCATTCATGAGATGGTATATCAGCTCTATCTCATCATCCAACTCCAATCCAGTGATTGTTGATAGGTGTGTGAAACCTTTGCTGTGAAGCAGAGTAGCGGTGTCAACAAGACAATCTCTGGATATCTCGACAAATACTCGGCGTTCACGGGCCACTTGTCCTCCCTGTAGGCACTGTTCACTCAGAACTTGCTTCAAATGATCAAGTATCGCCTCTTCTTCTTTTGTTTGACTCATTGTCGTGTTCCACTCCTGTTAGCATTCTGTGTGAATCTAGTGTACCATCCGATGATCGTGAATGTCGATGGGCACCATATTTCCCATGTCTTTTCTCCAAGAAGTGTATTAAAGAACTCGTATCTAGGAGGCCAACTACCGCCCTTGGTGGAACACAGCTATGTATAAATAGAGATTCTGTGTTACTGTGTACGAGGTGCCTCCTGTGGCCAAGAACATCATGATA
>CAZLEV010000011.1:34071-120384 GCA_964558645.1 uncultured archaeon | reverse complement strand
GGACACGGGCTACACCTCGTCGTCCTTCACCAAGACCGGCAAGCTGTGGTGGGACCCGTGGATGGGTGGCCAGGGCGCCATCTATTCCTCCATCGACGGGCAGAGCGACCCGTATCCGATTGCCGAGGTGGACAACGCCAGCAGGGTGATCCAGTACGTGGGCATCCTCGGTTACCGTCACTCCAGCTATGCGCTGGTGGACATGCGCATCCACGATATCAACGTGGTCTGCGACCTCAGCAGGCGTCATCCCGGGACTCCTGATGTGGCCGCACCGAGTGAGGACCCCGAGGAAACGAATGACCTCGACGGAACAGACCAGTCTATCTCACCACGAACCCACAGTAGAGTTGATAGTGACCTTCAGATCGCAGCGGCCAACATTCATGCGAACTGGACCGGCCCATGGCCCTTACTGCATTACTACGCATTCAGACCGGATACACTTGCATTGATTCTGCACATGGCAGTGGATCTCTTGCAGACGACAACGGTGTATTACTCCAATTCGATGGGGCTGAATGAGGAGGACTTCAATAATGCACTTGCTGTTGCAGGGTTCTCATTGGCGGTTGGGCTTATGACATACGCTCTTATGATTACGTGTGTGGTGGCCCAGAACCCGGCGACAGGCTTCTGGGGCATCGGAGCGGTCGTCCTCGGAATGTTAGCAGTAGGAGGCTATGCGTGGTGGGTCTCTCATGGATTGGTTGACAACGGCCAATGGACTGCAGGCGGTGCAGCGCTATTCTTCTTGACCCTTACATTTGTTTACTTCTTTATCGCAGCCGGTCTGAAGAAGGTTGGCGGCATCTCTGCTAATGTGCTTCTCGGCTTTCTGGGATGGCTCTTGGGAGTAAGCGTAGAGGTCATAAAGGCGGCTGTGGCCTTCTCCGTATGGTCAAGAATCGTCTTCATAATCATGGGAGTGCTGTTCATTATTTGTACGATTCATTTTCTGACATATGGAGGTTAGAAGGAATATGTGGCTGTTACTCCTGCTTTTGATTGGTGGCATCATTGCTTCATTTGCTGGCAACGAAGTGATAGAGCAGACTCTTGAGTATCTAGAGGTCTTCCTCCTGAAGACCACGCCGAGAGTCCGTGGACATAGCGAGACCACGGGCCACATGATGTATACGTTCTATCGCAACAACAGAACCTACTGGTACATTGCGGGAATCGGACTCGTGGTGTTCGGCTGGGTACTACTCGTCATAGGGTATCACTTTGGCTTTATGGCCATTGTTGAAGTGGATTCTGGCTTGCTTACCTGGCATTGGCCGAGCTTCGTGTTTGTTGTGTCCCTTGCAGTGCTGGTTGTCATATGGAAGATACAAGACATCAAGAAGGTTTCAGTACTAAGTGGTTCCCTGTCCCAGACCGAAGAGGATGAAACTACTGCGGGCTGATAGATGTACGAAGACAGCCAATAATCGTGCAAGAGCTGGTCACTCGCGATAACATCGAAGGAGGAGAACAGGGCTAGGAAGAGTGACTATAGTAGGAAATCGTGTTCTTGTCCAATCTATAGGTGCTTGGCGTTACATGCCTAATGGCCGCCTTCAGAGAAGCCATGGGACATATATTCGTTGGAGTCACAGATGGGCTATTTTCAGAGTGGATTAGTGCCTAGGCCATTCTCAAGACCTGCGAGGCTTTGACGAGGTTAGTCCTGACGCGGACTCATCTTGTTCTTGCTGCAGGTATCTTTTTTTATGACTTCTTGGGCTGCCTATAGTGGCAGATTCGGGTGATTGGAAATGGATTTCTGGGTTGATTTGCTGTTATTCTTGCTGGCAAGTCTGCCAGTGTTCTTAATAGGCACGCTACCGGTCGGAGGAGCACTACTCCTATGGGCGAAAGAGTCCAGATTGCTAAGTGGCGACATAGCCGCGAGAACATGGTCAGTGATTGAGGTGGTAGGGGTGTTGCTCACTTTTGTGGTGGCGTTTTTGTGGTGGGGATCGCTCTGCTACCAGATACTCATGCAGCCTCACTTTGGAATCCGCTTTCCTCTCATTGAAGTGTTTCTCGCCCTTGCACTCACCTGCGGCTATGTCCAGTTTATTCGCAGCTTCAGACGGTTCAGGATTGAGGCAAGCCATGGGCGATACGGTGACCCCTGTGGACCCGCTGGATGATCACATCCACCTTGACCGAAGCTAACAAGGATTAAACCGCGCTACAATGAATACTCTTCGGAGGTTGAGACTTGATTGGTATTCTAGAGAGCGTTCTTCTTGGGTTCATCTACATGGTACTGGTTGTACTGGGAGTCACTGTAGTATTACTAGAGAAGGCAAGTCTTGTGAACTCGACCGCCGCTGAAGGCGTACCAAAGGAGTTTGTGGAATCGGAACCCCGCCCAATCCAGAGATTCTACAATATGAGCCCAGGAACTATATCGAACATGCAGAAATTGACTCTTCTTGCCCTCTTTATCCTGACCGTTGTCAGTGTTATCGTGTTCGATGGATACCTCCTTTCCGAGGGCACGAGATGGCTGTTGGGGTACATCCTGCCTCTGGAACTGGCTCTGCTGGTCCTTGGCATTCTTCGGTACTCTGCAGGCGAAAGAGAACCGACTGATTAACTTGGTCGAACGTGAATGCGAAAGACTTGTCCTTAGCCTGAGGGAAGCCAAGCAGATTAGAGTCGCTCTCCTTTCAAGAAGGATATTTATGAGATAGATGACTGTTATTCCCGGGGACATTCCCAGATGGAGTAGCCGTAGAGCGGGTGGTTGTAGTTGAGCGTCATCCTTGCGTTGAATCTGTTTGCTGCAATAGGGCTCCTCTTCGTTGTAGTGATGATCCAAGGGCTGGCGTACAACAGCAGAGGGGCAGAGCACCTCCAGTTGACTTGGTGGAATTTCGTCATGAGAGGAGAGGATTAACAGGGATGGAGGCACTCGTTGTGCTCCTGTCAGCAATGGCTGTCGTAACATCAGTCGTTCTTTTGCTTCTGATTGCGGAAAGGTCGGCGCGTTCGAATACGGGCCCTAGGGAAGTCCAACGTCTTGGACAGAGAGCTTTTGCTACTCGATCAAGGGCACTCCTGACCTACGAGATCCTAACACTTGCCATGCTTGGCGTCTGGGTTGTTCCTGCGCTGTGGATTGACTTCAGACTACCCGGGTTCAACATGGCCTACGTACTGCTGATGGTGCTGGTGATGCCTCTTCTTGTCTATGCTATAGTAGACCTACGTTTCAAGAATGATGATGGCGACTCTCTTCCGGCTCTGGGTGAGACCCTCGAACGAACCATCGAGATACAGTATCGGGAAGGGAATCTCATGGATATCTTGGTACATATTGAGGGCGAGGCGGGACGAAACCCGTCTATCAGGCGCGAGTATGAATCTGCAAGAATACGGCTTCTCTTAAGAGATGACGAGGTTGGACTAGCATACCGGGAGGCGATTGCAGAAACATACGGCACTCGTAGTTCTGGCAGATGCGTGTGACTAACTCCTCTCTCGCTGACCGTGGATTGTATCATCCAGCCCTGTAGCAAACCCGTTAATACCCAGTGAGGTGGGGCAGAGACGAATGCCACGACAGAGAACACCCAGTGCTGTTACCCGAGAGGCGGCTCTTTGGTGTCTAGGTTTGTCCTACGTGCAATGAGCGGCAACCCTGCGATGGCATCAGCCTCTTCCCAGTCTACTCTCTCCTTCTGGAATAGATGAATATCATCGTGACTACTATCAGGCCGACAACAACCACAAGTATGAGGATTCCCGTCAGATCACCTGGTGGTACAGCAGTCGTGCTTGTTGTCGTACCCGAGGTTGTGGTCGTCGTGGTGGTATCCGTACGGCTGATGGTGTAGTAGTGGGTCACCTCGGCCCAGTTACCTGCTCCATCATATGCTCTCGCGGTCACAGAGTAGGTGCCGTTTGCTAGGCCTGTTGTATCCCACTCATAGCTGAACGGTGATGTCGTGTCGTTGTACTCGGAAGTTCCTTCAACCCAGAATTCCACTTGGGCAACACCACTCCCACCGTCATAGGCGCTCACTTCGATTGCCACGACGCCATCGACAGTTGACCCGTTAGCAGGGTTCGTGATACTGACATCGGGCGCAATCGTATCGCTGTAGAGATAGAAGTCGTCAAAGAGTATCTCGATAGACCCGTTAGTATCAGAATCGGCATAAAGATACACCTCTGAGATGTGTGTGTCGGGAGCCGTGCCGAAGCCGTCGATGTAGTCGTGATACAGAGAACGCACCTCTGTGAACCATGTGTCAGTTTCATTCTCAGGATTCAGGAGTATGGTGTAGTAGTCCTCGCCATCATCTGATATAGGACTTCCATTTCCGAACACGTAGGCGATGCTCTTGTCATCGAAGTAGACATCCAGGTAGGCCTCTTCGTATTCAAGGCCGGTGAAGTTCTTCAGCATCCAGCTGAACTGAAGGAAGGCATCAGTGGAGGCGTTCAATGGTCGGTATGCAAGATCTTGTCCCGCCGAATACGACTCTCCATCTTTGACGGTGAGGTTCGCTGCCTTGTTGCCATTGAATGCCTCATCTGTCACGGTGAATGGGGATGGACCGGACTCGTAGCTTCCATCCCAGCCCTGTATCGGTTCACCAACTGCACCCTGATCCTCGTAATCACGGTCGTTCAGTGCGGAGCTTATGAACCGAAGACCGTCGAAGAGCACAACCGACCTGGCTCCTTCTGCGTCTGTGAACATCCTGAACTCAAGTTCTTCCACGAAGAGTTCGTCAGTCTGATTCGAGGCTCTGATATCATCCCAGATGCTGGTATTCAACAGGAACCAGGTGCCTGTCGTGTTAAAGCCCTCTGGTTCCACCACTATGTTCCCCGCACCAACCCAGCTGGGTTCGTCACCACCATAGGCTAGGGGGTAATACAACGTGAAATCATGGCTTCGATTGTATGCATAGACCACGACATATGCGTAGGTATTCGCATCATAGACCGTCCAATCATCAATCTTCCACCAGAGCTGAAACGTGTCTGTGTTCTGAGCTGTCAGTCGCTCATCGAGGCTTGACGAGAATCGACAATCGCTCCGGTTTCCAAGTGATACGGATGTGGCATTCAGGCTCCAGTTTCCCTCAATCCGATCCGTGCTCTGCTCGATGAACGATGCATCGTTCGGAGTGTAGAGGTACCATCCGGCCCCTCCCTCGAAGTTTCCATTGAGAACGTTGCCTCCGATAACCACGTCAGTACCGTTGATAAGCCAGAAATCATCAAGAAACACCCGTGCATACTCATTGGTGTAGTCATACAGATAGAAGAATGCAGTCCTGTATTCGGTTGGAGCCTCGCTAAAGACTGCAATGTAGTCCTCCGTGATATTCCTGTCAAAGGTGTTCCAAGTGTCTGGGATTCCCTCTATCGGGTAGTGCGCTCGACTTGTGGAGTTGCTATTCGTCACTTCATGCCCGAGGTAGTAGTAGATGTATCTGTATCCGAGCCTGACCTCCAAGTAGAATGTCCAGTCTGTTGGGTCAGTAGGGGTTTCGTCAACATAGAAGTCGAACCTGAGTGTAGTGTTCGTGGGATTTGTCCATGAAGACTGGCTCTGCTGCGAGAATCGATACTCGGATGTTTCATCCGGGTAGTTGGACTTGATTTGAAGGCCCACTGATTTGCTACCCTCATTGACGGGCCACGGAGCTGTGGCATACCAACCGTACTTCTCGTAGGTCGTGTATGTATAGATCTCATCCGGGTCGTTAATGTCGTCCCAGTGCTCGAATCCACCATTGGGGAAGTTATTCTGCCTCCATTCCACGCGGTCGGGATTCAGTTCCGATGGCGAGGTGGTTCGTTTGAGTTCACTGTCGGCATAGTCATCGCACATTCCGTCGTTTTCCTCGTGATGAGTCGTGACGGATGCGATCTGGACGACTATAACGAATGTCAGTAGCCCGATTATGAAGAGCGATGCAATCCTGGTTCTAGTCAAGTTCCTGTCCTCCGCGAAGCGTTCCCACCTGTTCAAAAACGCAATGCAGATGGAGCTATCACGATAGCCCGGCCTTCTTCTTGCCTATTATAGTTGTTTCGCGGGGGGACATCTAATCCTGCAAAAGACCTATCTTGATTCGGCAGCATACCATGTTATCACTGGGAGGAAACTGGTGAGATCCATGCTGGGGACTAGCGCAAAGACGTTCGTATGTCTGATTCTTCTTTCATTCTTGCTACCGGACACTATCGCTCTTGCAGCAGAGCCGACGCGCACGGTGCCAACGGGGAAAGATCTGGAATCGGTCTACTCTGTCTATACAGAGTGCGATGCCCACGTCAAGTCCAGCCAGCCGGACTCGAATTTTGGCCTGCAATTGGAGCTAGAGGTGGGCATGGATGAGTCTGGCGGAGTCACATACGAGTCTGTGGTGTTCCTGAAGTTCAACCTCTCCTATGTTGAATCGACGGATCTGGTCACGGAGGCTGACTTGCTGCTCCCTCGTAAGGACATGGACGGAGAGGGCCTAGAGGTTGCGGCATTCTACTGCTCAAACAATGACTGGCATGAGGCGACCCTCACGTGGAACAACGCTCCATGGGAAAACATCGATTCCCATCCACAGGATATTCATAGGGGAACGTGGAGCTCGGGCTATTACAGATTTCAGGTGACTAGCGGGGTCCAGAAGGGTTCGGCATCGAACAACATCACCTTTGTGCTCCGCGCGAGGAGCAACGGGTCGGAGCGACTGTGGTCTTACCATGGTCTCCCGGGTCCAGGCATGAATGCCCATCTCTACGTCAGGTACATCCCGAATGATGCAGTTGACCCAGTACCAATCGATGCTCCTTACTCAAGTGGATACCTGACAGACATCTCACTGTGGTACACCTGGATTGACACAGGGCTCAGTGAAGTGATATACATAGCCCATGCAGACTCAGAGATCGATTTCTTCTGTCCCAGCCTGAGTTTTGTAGTGCAGCATTACTATGCTCCCGACGGCTCCGAGCTCTTGGTCGGTCATTCTACACTGATGTACGAGCTGTACAACGATACCAATGGCAACGGCTTCGTGGACGCAGACTATGATCTCGGTGTCACAGAGGTCGAATACTACTATGCCCTCAATTTCTCGGAGAGCATAGTGCCTCAACCCGTCACGATTGATGACTCAGGAGGTATACGCACATATCGATGGGGTGTCCGTTATGTTGGCGTGACGGGCTTTCTCATCCATCCTCTCCAACGGGTCGGTGGCGAATATGAGGGGGCCATATTGACCGCTGAGTTTCTCGAACACAGCTATGAATACTCGCTCATCGGTAACACCTCTCAGCTCAAGACCACCTTCAAACTCGGTCCCATCACCTGGTTCCATGCGGTTCACCCGGGAGTATCCTTCGAGGGTCTCAGTCTATCTGCCCTCCATACGACACTGTTGTTCTCTAGTGCCAACGATACAGATGTCTTCGTCGAGGAC
Organism: uncultured archaeon; assembly: GCA_964558645.1. GTDB lineage: Archaea > Asgardarchaeota > Thorarchaeia > Thorarchaeales > Thorarchaeaceae > TEKIR-12S. Next base: position 112,936 of record CAZLEV010000011.1, on the reverse strand, counting down.
TCCTTCTATGACTCAAGCATCTCGGAGTTCGACACAGTACCCATGAACAATGCAAGTATCTCAGGAAACCAGACGGAATTCTACTCAATGTCCTTTGCAGACAACTACACCCTCTCTACAGAACCTCCCTCTACTCTACCTGTCACAGTATCTGCGTGCCCCTCCGAGAATGTGAATCCTCGGATACGGCGGGACCACTTTCCTTTTCCCCTTTGGGTCTTACAGGGATTCCTCAATGCCTTTCTTCCTCGAATAACTGACTCCGAGCTGGACCTAGATCTGGATTACCGGACCAGCGGTCTCCTCTACAGGGTCACCTATCCGCAATATGAAGGCCTGTCATTATCACATGACCCTACATATGTTGCATATCTGAGCGAGATGGCACCGTCACCACCACCACCCACCCCTGTAGACTGGATCTTTTGGGTCTTCGTAAGCATAGGGGGCGTCTGTGTGGTAGCGCTAGGTGTCTACCTCTACAAGAAAACATGAGAGATGACAAGGCTGTCTGGAACGACGACTGGAGTAAGTGGTCTAGTTTGCTTCCGCAGATACGATTCTCTATTTTTCCTCATCAATCTCGTCTATGCCCTTACCGCTTAACGCGGAGTTCGGCTTCTCGGAGAGGATATCCGTATCCGGTTTGGCCTCATCGTCCTTCATTTTGATGAGTAACCACCGTTCGTCATCTCCTCCTCCTGTCCGAATCAGGACAAAGCCCCCCTTGAGCTTGTCCCCTTCCAACCATACCTCGACCTTGCCATCATCTATCGACTCCTGCATGGTCTTCTTGTCCTCCTCCTTCTCCATGCGTTTGTTCCGATAGATGCCGATGTCCCAAACGATGACTGGGCCTGCTCCGTACTCGCCCTCTGGAATCACACCTTCAAAGTCCGCGTATTCCAGGGCATGATCTTCTGTTGGCACAGCCAGCCGTTTCACACTTGGGTCGACAGATGGGCCCTTTGGTATAGCCCATGACTTGAGTACCCCATCCACCTCGAGCCTGAGGTCGTAGTGAAGTCTGCTGGCGTCATGCTTTTGCACCACAAATACCGGATTTTCGTGACCCTGAATTGTACCTCCCTCAGGTTCTGGAGTCTTGCTGAAGTCCCTCTTTTCCCGATATTCTCTCAGTGGATCATCTGACGGCATGGTTCTTCATCTTCCTGCTACCAGTAGAGATCTTTGCCATAGTGTTCATAGAGAACCTGTTCATCTTCCTTTCGATAGGACTTTCCCTTGCCAAAATCCGGGGCATCCTTCACCGCATCGATTGTTATGGCCATATCGATCTCTCGCTTAAGCCAATCCAAGGAACGAACCCAGTCCCGTGAGAGCAATATCTCCTTCTCTTCCATGATGCCGCCAGCGTCAACAACGAAGTATCGAATGGTCCAGTCGTCAGTCTCAAAGAGAAGGTCTTGTACATACCCTATTGTTTCCTCCTCCGCCTCTACTCGGTAGCTACTGACCTCTCGGGTACTCCTGAGATGCCTTTCAATCTCCTCTTGGGGAAGTTCTTCACCACGAGACTCATCCGTTATCTTGTACTCCATTGTTTGAGAGATTGGCATCGCAGTTCCTGGGACCGCAACCGGCGCGCCGGGGAGAATTCCCGGACGGAAGGAGGCCCAGCCGTAGTAACGGTGTAGCTCTACAAGCTCCTCCTCAGAAACAGGCTTATCTAAATCGACTGTGGGGCTATCCTTGATTTTCCTAGTTGTTAGGTTCGTGACTACCGTATCGTTCTTCCACGACACTATTTTCACCGCTTCTGTTGATAGAAGCACTCTTCGCCCCGCAAGCCATGAGCCCGTGTCAACAACGAGATAATTGATGTCCCAATCTCGGTCATCAAAGAGCATCGAAACGACTTCGCCTGCATCTCCATCTTCAGCCTTGACTGTGTATCCGTATAGCTTTTTCGTCTTCTCTAACATCGTGTATCCTCTATGCGAAGAAATGCTCTCTACATCCCATATCCTCAGTGGATATCGTGGATGGGGCATCTCTTCTCACATTAGCTATGCACGGTCACTATAGTTAAGTCCTAGGTTTCCGCATTTCTCGCAACTCCCCATCAGGCTCATCTTCTGGAAGATATAAAAGAAGTATAAACTATATTTAATTAGGTCGATGGAATCTTTGGAGTTCGCCGAGCTCAATGACTATTCTGAAACGGTCGAAGGAACACCCTCCGACGATTGGATGATTGATTTCTCTGTCGATGCTTCTTCTAGTACCCATCCAGACTCCTTTGTGGTTTGCACCGATCCGGAGTCTGGAGACGTCCTGGCGAGCACCAGCGGCGTTCAGATGGATGCTAACAAGGAGGGCAGAATCCTTCTCCATCTGCAATCACCAAGAGGTTGGCGACAAGGTTCCCCATTCTCAATCTCCACGAATGGAGTATGGACAGGAGTGAGCATTTCCGATGCGTAATCAAGAAGTTGCAGATATTCTGTACGAGATTGCCGACCTTCTTGAGATCAAAGGAGTGGACTGGAAGCCTCGGGCGTACAGGCGGGCAGCTCGCAATATAGAGACGCTGTCTGAAGGAATATCCGAAGTGAGGAAACGTGACGAGCTAGACCAGATTCCGGGCGTTGGAGAGAGCATCGCTGCGAAGATCAAGGAGTACCTCGACACTGGACAGCTTGAGTACCTGAAAGAGCTTAGAGCTGATCAGCCTGTAAGACTGCGCACTCTGATGAATATCGAGGGCATTGGGCCGAAGACGGCGGACAAACTGTACGAACAACTTGACATCACCACTGTGGGAGAACTGGAGAAGGCGGCCAAGAGTGGTAGAATCCGAGAACTTGAGGGATTTGGTGAGAAGACAGAGAAACGAATCTTGGATGGCATCGAGATGTATCGTAGGTCAAGTGACCGGTTCATTCTCGGTTTCATGCTTCCGGATATCAAAGATATCGTAGACAGGCTTCGACACCGTGAAAGTGTAATCAGGGTAGAAGTGGCCGGTTCTGTGCGCCGGCAGCGTGCCACAATTGGAGATGCAGATATCCTGGTGACGTCTACAGAGCCCGCGGATGTCATGGACTTCTTTACGGGGTTGCCAGAGGTGAAGAGCATCTTGTCCAGAGGGGAACGTAAGAGCACCTGTGTTTTGAGTAATGATCTTCAGGTCGATTTGCTTGTCATCGAAGAGGACCATTTCGGTGCGGCTCTGTTGTACTTCACAGGTTCAAAGGCACACAACGTTGCTCTGAGAAAGCAAGCAATCGACAAGGACTGGAAACTCAACGAGTACGGCCTTGCAGCGCGCGATAGTGGCGAGAACATTGCCTCGAAGACAGAGGAGGCAATCTATGAGAAACTAGGGCTCCGGTATATCCTGCCACAACTCCGTGAGAATCGTGGTGAGATTGAGGCGGCTGAGGAAAACTCACTTCCTGACGTAATCACACTCGAAGATATCCAATGTGATCTGCACGTTCACAGTAATTGGAGTGAGGGCGAACACTCTATCAGAGAGATGGCCGAGGCTGCGAAATCCCAAGGCTACGAGTACATGGCTCTCACAGACCACTCCCAAGCACTACCGATTGCTCAGGGACTTGACGAGGCGGAGTTTGATGAACGCCAGAAGGAAATTGATGAGGTCAATGACGAGATGGACGATTTCATCGTGCTATCTGGAGCCGAGGTCAATATCGGCTCGGACGGTAGACTCGACCTTGCTGAAGACACATTGGAGAAGCTCGAGGTTGTTGTGGCAGCAATTCATTCTGGGTATCGCCAAGATAAGGAGAAGATTACCGACCGGCTACTGTCCGCGATACACAATGAGCATGTTGATGTGATCGGGCATCCAACAGGTCGCCTGATTCAAGAGAGAGACCCCCTGCCTGTTGATTTGCCCACGGTCTATGAAGCTGCAGAAGAGCAAGGCACACTGCTTGAGATCAACTCGTTTCCTACTCGAATGGACCTGTCGGATGACAACCTCTTCCAGGCTCGTGAATATGACATCCAGTTCTCACTGGGCACCGACGCGCATAGTGTTGATCATCTTAGATACATGGAGATTGGCGTGGGGAATGCGCAGAGAGGTTGGATTGAGCAGGATTGTATAGTCAATCGCCTGAGTGTCAAGGAACTAAGGAAGCTGCTTGGCTGAGGCCGTGCCTCCCACCAGAGTATATCGAGTCACTATGGTGAGAACAGAACCACAATGACAGTTCGCACGCCGAGCACATAGACCAAGTGCAGAATGACAATTAGAGGAGTTGCCTCCGGTTCGTTGACTGAATGGCTTCCTCACTGAGTTCTTCGTGATGCTCTACTGGACTCTCTTTCCTTCGGGTTCTGTTCCCCCCGAACGGAGTGATGTCAGCAGATGCATCTATGTCGCCTGCAGATACCTCTCAATCTCCCACTCGCTGATTCCCTCAGGATCCTGCTCACCTATGGTCATGTTGTATTCTTTCCACTCTTTCTCTCGCAACCTCACGACAGTATCGATTATATCAGTCCCCAGTGCATCTCGTAGCGCGGAGCTTCTCTTGAGATGTTCAAGTGCGTCTAGAAGGGAGTGGGGAAGCTGACGGGTATCTCTGCTATCCTCAAACAGGTTGTCCTCTCTTGATTCAGATGGTGTGAGCTCTCTCTCTATCCCGTCGAGTCCCGCAGCCATGATGGCGGCGATGGCCAGATGTGGGCTACACGATGGATCGGGACAGCGCATCTCGATTCGCTGTTCTCTCAAATCACCTGAGGTCATTGGAATTCTGATCATCGATGACCTGTTACTCCGTCCCCATGCGACAGTTGTGGGCGCCTCGAAGAACGGCCTTAGTCTCTTGTAGGAATTCACTGTTGGCGACACGATTGCACTGAGAGCCTCGGCATGCTCAAGGATTCCCGCCACATACGATAGAGCCATCTCTGAGAGATTCTCTCCGGAGGCCATTGCGAAGAGATTCTGTTGCGCCTTCGAGTCCCAGATGCTCTGATGGAGGTGCAGTCCGTTCCCATTCATGTTGGTAAACGGTTTGGGCATGAAAGTGGCCGTCAGACCTTCACGTCCAGCCATCTCCGAGGTGACAAGTCTTGCGAGAGCAATGCTGTCTGCTGTCGTAGTTGCGTCACCATGCTTCAAGACTATCTCATGTTGCCCCTGCGACACCTCGTGATGATGAGCGACAACCGGAATGTCAAGCTGGTGAAGTGCCCCAATTATGTTTCTTCGTAGATACAGACCCCTGTCTGCTGGATATGAGGCCATATACCCTCCTCGGTCGGCAGGGATTACCTCTCCTGTTGCTGCATTGGTCACCAAGAAGAACTCCAGCTCGCAGCCTATCTGAAGAACAAGTCCTGCATTCCTAAGTTTCTGTGACATAGATGCGACCAGGTGCCTAGGATCTCCGAGAGCTGGCACCCCGGGCTCTGAGTAGGCACTGCATAGCACCATCGCGACATTCCCCGACCACGGACATACTCGTGGCTTGTCCCATGCAGGCATCAAGAGCATGTCACTGTTATTGACAGGTGCATATCCCGGAACCGAAGAACCGTCGAAATAAACGCCCTCTTCATACAGCGAGTCCATGTGCTCCGATGCAATCTCCAGTGATCGGGAGAGTCCATCAAGACCCGTGAATATCAGCCGCAAGAATCTGTGCTCATTCCTGTTCTCTTTCATCAGTTTCTATCATCCGATTCGATGTTTCAGTCACCTAGCGACAGGCCTCGTCCCAGTATACTGCCGGTGTGTGTTAAGGGGCGAATCAACAGCATATTCGCTGGTGGCTAGGCATGGGTCGCTCCCTGATGATATAATTCTTTTCGGCAAATATCGGTAAGTATTTCAGTTTCATTCGGCAAGTTGGAATCATGAACGAAAATATTTCGGTTGAGATGGATGAGGTGGATCGTGTGCTGCTCTCGATTCTTCAGAGAGACTGCAAGACAACAATCTCTGATATGTCCCGGACGGTGGACAAGGGTATCTCAACTGTCCATTCCCGACTGAAGCGTCTGGAAGATGATGGGGTGATCAAGAAGTACACCGCAGTCCTTGATGCAAAGAAGATGGGCCGTCCGACCTTGGGCTTCATTCTGGTTCGAGTGCGATACAGGATACCCGGAAAGGCCGAGATGGTATCACAACGCGAGTTCTGCAGAGAGATAGCCCTGCATCCCTTTGTGCAAGAGGTTCAGGTCATCAGTGGAGAATGGGATGTGCTTCTCAAGGTGAGAGCGCCGAGTGTTGAAGAGATGAACTCGTTCATCGTCGATTTTCTCCGGGAGATTCCGTCAGTAGAACGCACAATAACCATGTTCGCTATGGACAGCTACTTGGAGACCACAGAGATTCGGTCAATCAACGAGGTCAACTACGGGAACCGCTGAGAACCATCTACGCATATCTGCGTATCAGTAACCACTAAAAGCTCTGAGCGATACTGAGGCCTGGATGTGTCTGAATGTATTTCGTCTACATCATCGAGACCGAGGATGGGACCTACTACACAGGACAGACCAACGATCTAGCGCGGCGGTTCAAAGAGCATCTCTCAGGAACAGGTGGCGCAACCTATCTACGAATGCACCGACCTGAATACCTCGTGCATTTAGAAGAATATGATTCTAGGGGAGATGCAATGAAACGAGAGGCCCAGATCAAGAAAGACGCCGAGCTCAAGATGGCATTGATTGATTTCAGGCGGGATATTCGCGAGGTCATTGCCACAGAGGAGAGCTACAGATAGTCGCGAAGTCTTCTTATCCTGCCATTGCGTCAGCATTGTCGGAGAGAGCAATGAAAGAGCTTGTCTTGGCCATAGACGCTGGAACGACCGGTGTTCGCAGCATGATTTTCGATTCTTCGGGTCGCCCTGTTGCTCGCGCTTACCAGGAGTTCGAGAACATCTATCCCCGGCCTTCGTGGGTTGAACAAGATGCAAGCAGATGGTGGGCGACTGCATGTTCCACAATTAGAAGAGCACTGAAGGATGGAGGTCTTTCCCCCGAGCGGATAGCCGGACTGAGTGTGACCAATCAGCGAGAGACCGTCGTGCCTGTGGATGCTGAGGGGACACCATTGCGGAATGCGATTGTCTGGCAGGATCGGAGGACCGTTCCACAGTGCGACCTGATACGTGAGAGGATTCCCGTTCAGGATGTATATGACATAACTGGTCTGACTGTTGACCCCTACTTCACCGCACCGAAGCTTCTATGGATTCAAGAGCATGAACCAAATATCTTCGACGAAGCGGATTGCTTCCTGTTGGTACATGATTTCATTCTACACCGCCTTACAGGCCGTTATGTGACTGACTTTTCGAATGCCAGTCGAACCATGTTATTTGACATTGAAGCGGGCACATGGTCTGATTACCTCTTAGATGGGATGCAGATTCCCGAGGAGAAGCTTCCCGAAACAGTGGAGCCCGGGCAGTTGGTGGGTGAGGTCTCTGAGAAGGCCGCCTCAGAGAGTGGACTCAAATCTGGTACTCCTGTGGTTGCAGGTGGAGGGGATCAACAGTGTGCAGCGCTTGGTGTTGGAGTGGTCAGAGAGGGCTCGACGAAATGCACAACTGGGACTGGTACTTTCATGCTTGTCTTCTCTGAGACTGCACGACGAGACCCCAAACGGCGAGTTGTGTGCAGTCGGCATGTGGTTCCCGGTGCATTTGTTGTTGAGGCAAGCATGTTCACAACAGGGTCGGCACTGCGATGGTTCCGAGACAATCTTGGAACTGAGGAATGCAAGATCGCTCAAGAGAGAGGCGTTGACCCCTATGATGTCATGACGGAAGAGGCAAGCAAGGTTCCTGCCGGCTCAGAGGGTGTGATTCACATTCCCCACTTTGTTGGAGCTGGAGCTCCTCACTGGAATCCACATGCCCGAGGGATATTTGCAGGTCTCGCACTTGGTCACGAGAGAGACCATTTGCTGCGCGCCATACTGGAGGGAGTTGCCTATGAGATTCGTGGCAACCTTGAAGTCGTACGAGATATGGGACTACCAGTCTCTGAAATACGAGTGACCGGCGGAGCGGCAAGAAGTAGTACTTGGATGCAGATCCAGTCTGATGTGCTCAATATCCCCGTCATTCGTACCGAGATGGAGGAGGCCACCGCGCTGGGAGCCGCCATCCTTGCCTGCAAGGGTGTGGGCATATTCGACTCGGTGGTTGAGGCTGCAGACGAAATGGTCCGAGAAGAACAGCCGCTAACGCCGACTCCTGAGCATCGAAGAGTCTATGATGTTGGCTACGAGAAGTATAAGCGTCTCTATGAGTCAATCTCGGACATAAAATGGGACTGAATCACTCACTGTATACTGCCAGCTTGTTTGCCTTATCAAGAACCAGAATCTGAACATCTGGATCCTCTTCAATCCATTCGTCAACGACCTGTTGGGGATCTGCAATCTTGGTGAGATGAGCTCTGTCCACTGTATCCTTATCGAGCTCAGTATACATCTTGATTGAAGAGAGACGTAAGAGCAAGTCTGCGAATTTGTAGGCCTTGTGCTCGTACAGATGATACTGTTCACTGATTGATTCTACGACTTCATCGAGTGGTGCAGTGAGTTTGTTGTAGAAGTTCTGTATTGCACTCTCTGGAGCAACCCCATCTCTGCACTCTGCGAGAAAGAGGACTTCTCCACCGTCCGCGACGGCGTTCTTAGTGAGTTCCAGTCCTCTCTGTGCATGATAGAGGCTCTTGTCCTGTGGATAACCACCCGGAGACACTACAATCTTCGCAGTCCTCTTCACAGTGAAACTGGAGGTCTCATCTAGGACCTCAATGCCTCGGGCAATAACAGGTTCAAGTTGACCGGCGTCAGCCCACACAATTCTATCACCAGCAGATACCACCGAGAGAGTGAAAGCTCTCGCATCCTCTGTGATCATCTCCATTGCCTCGCGCATATCATCTGCCAGGGGGTTGCTCCTTCTGTCCGGGTCGGGATGGTACGGGTGTTGCCCGAAGGTCGAGTCTGCATTCAGGGCCATTGAATGGTTTGCCTCTATCGACTCGAAAGCACAAATCCCGGGGAGGAAGTCTTTCAGAGCATTGGAGTAACCAGCAAAGTAGTGCGCCTTCATATCGGCAAGGGCCACATACACGTCATGATTTGCAGCCGCAGCGTTTACTATGACCGGGGTTCCCCGTGATGTCTTGCCATAATCTACAACATCGGGGTCTTGGCAGTCATGTATCTTGACTTTGAAATCCCTCAGACCTGCATCTCTTGCCGCTCTCTTGGCCATCCCTACAATCTCAAGATTGCCTGGGTGTTCCACCTCGTGTGAGCCTGTTGTGACGATGAACTGAACCAGATTGGCGTCTCTGAGTAGTGGTGATATTGCATTGAGCAATTCTCTATGTGGCTCACCGCGTGTGTGGTCCTCAACCAAGACACAGACACTTCTTCCCTTTACCAGATCCTTTAGATGAGGGCCGTGAGGATTGTTCAGCACTCTCTCAAACTCACTCATCGTATCGGGAAGGGTCTCAGTCTCTCCGGGTGATACCTGTCCTGCCAGGTTTTTCTCCGGGATATTCAGTTCGACTTTCCCATCACCATATCTCAGTTTGACCTTCATGATTTATTCCTCAGAGCGAGCTCTACCATAGATAGTGGAGCACAATCCGCCATATAAAACGATGACAAGAACCAAAATGAATATTCGCGAATGGACGTATGAGCAGCTATGAATTCTGCGAAGGAATAGGGTGCTGGTGGTTTCCAAGATGTTGGGAAATAGATTGCCTTGGTCTCTGAGTTACAGTGTTCTGTTATCTCGCTTCTCTTCGTGGGACAGATTGTTGGAGCTTCCATATGGCCCCCGAGGGTGAGACTTGGGGCGTTCTGATAGGCGCATTTACAGGGTTCTCTCTCGGCGTATGGGGGTCTATATGACTGTGCAATACTACGAGAAAGAGGAGCATCGCTCTCTCAAGAAACGTCCGTACATGCGGTCAAGGGAGGAGATACTGGAAGAGCCTCGCTTCCTCCGAGAGGAGGACGAAGCGTAGAAATTGAATTCACATGTCCTCGAATCCGAAGTTCGTTCCCTGAATGCCTGAAGTCCTTCTTACTAGAGAAGACTGCCCACCGCGTGTTGCCTGTGCATCAGTCGAATCTGGATATTCTTATATTGGATCCTTGTCTACGTTACAGTGGAGTGGTTGTTTGAAGGGAACCTTTGAATATACAGTCGAGCCGAATCTCGATTTTAATGACGCAATTCTGGCCCAGAGAATAAACCGGTGGGTTGAGCGAGCATGCCTGAAAGGATGGAAACGAGGAGAATGTGGAGTAAACTACGGATCGATGGAGCGCAGAATTGATCGGAATATGGCTTTCAACTACATCGGTTTGGGCTTGGTTTTCATCTTGTATTCCCTGATGTATGGACTCATTGCCGGCTTAGTCACAGTTGCGATTTCAGTACCTTGTCTACTTTATTGCCCGTTGGGCAGGAAAAAACTAACTCTCAGATTTGACGTTCGCTCTACGCCATCACGTGCGATAGTTGTTATCGCAGACCCACGATGCAAAGAAGCAAAAGAAGCTGTAGATGCCCTTCACCAGGTCGTTACAGATCCATCCATGTAGTTGTAGGGGCGGATTAGAACGCAATTGGTTCAGGACCTCTTACCGTAGACCGGCTGTCATCCCTTCTCTGGAGCGGCAATTATACTAGCCGCATCACCTATTTTCAATGCTCCTCACGCAAAGTAACCAGTTCGGACTCCTGGAGCTTCTCTGGTTGTGGGCCTCCTCCATGTGCGTGGGGATGCTGACCTATTGCATTCTTTGTCGCGTGAACGGTTAGGAATACTTCGACGTTCCGTGGTAGCTTCTAACTACTCCAGAAACTCCTCATCGTCCTGGTCCAAGACTTCGATGATGACTTTGGTTGCAGTTCGGCCAACGAGTGCAACAATGATCTGTACGAGTAGGGCAATGAAGAATGCTCCAAGCGCGAGTCCGAATATCATGAGAGATATCGAATCTCCAGCCCAAGGACCAAGAGTGTACTTGTGAACAAGGTACCAGAGGTATAGGCCTGTCGCGGCCATCAGGGTGACCAATATCGCATAGATATAGACAACAGTTCTGACACGGGGAGTATCCATGGGCACCTCCTGGATGCCCGGTCCGATGACCAGGTCACTGATTCTCCTAGAGAAGCGAACAAACACGCCCATTGCAGCCAGAAAGACGAGCAGTGTGGCAATACTCCCAAGAAGTAGAAGCAGGACCTGAATATCCGTTGTCAACGCCGGCAATAGACCATCAACATAGTATGCCGCCACGGATCCAAGCATCACTATTGTTGCGATGATTTCAATCACAAACGTAACTGTGGCAGAACCCCTGAACAGCCCCCCGATATCGAAGGTGTCCAAGCCTCTTATCTGCTTTGACTCGCTCCCAGATTCCATGATATTACACCAAGCAGGCATTTGCCTCGTTCACTTTTGAACTCTTCTGAATCGTCTGGATGCCTGCTTCTAGTCTCCAGTTGTTCCAAGATACAGAGCTGCGAGTTCGGCCTGACTCTTGTATTTCGGTTCCTGCTGTCTCTCCAGTTTCTGGCGATTGTCCCAGACCGACCTGGCGAGAAGATCTGCAGTCTTGGCTCGGGTATCAACATTCTGAGCGGCATTCGCGTCGCCAAGCTGTTGGAATACCTGTGTAGCATATGAGTAGCTCCCCACCGCCTGTCTTAGCCAATCACTGGCGTCAGTGTAGTGCTTTCGAGCTTTCGACCCCTCTCCTTTCATGGATGCATACTCGGCCATGAAATCACTCTTTGCTCCCTCAAGCCGAGAGAGATCTCCCTTGAACTTCATCACTACGCCTTGAAGCTGTTTGACCTGGTCTTCCACATTGTTCTTCTTTCGGATATCCTGTCTTTGAACACCATCCAGTTCCTTTGCGGCAGACTGGAATGCTGCCATGGTATGCTTGATACGTTCAATACAAGTATCATGAGCTTGTATTGCGTTTGGTAGGGCCTCTTCGTCTTCCTCAATCTGGGCAATCTCATCTTCGAGCCTGCTGAGCGCCCCCGTTCGTTCAAGCTGTGCTCTGAATGCCCACTGTTCTGATTGTCTCGCAAATATCTGTGCCTCTGAGGCATAGGCTGTCGCAACGGCCAGCTTTCCCAGATCCGTCAGTTCTTCTGCTTGCTCCAACTCTCCAATTACCTTGTAATACTCCGCAGCGTCTTTGGCATGAAGGTTCTCCAGTATTCTTGATTGGATGAAATTCACACCGGTTTGAAGCTGAGAGCTGAGTCTGAACTGAATCACATATTTCACGTTGTTCAGTAGGGCAATAGTTCGATTACGCAAAAGTGTGATCTCGTCATCTTCCCTCTCGAGACTGAGCAGAATGCCCAGGCTTGTCAGTCCTTCACGCAGCGACTCTAGGGCCTTCGGAGGATCATTCGTCATCAGGGAGGTTGTATCGTCCAGTGATTTGTTGACGTCTTGAATCAGTCCCTCCCTTCGTATTCCTTTTGCAAGCTCGATCTGGTCAATAATCGAATCAGTTGTGCTCTGACTCTTCTTTAGTTGGTTTTCAACAAATGAAAAGATTCGGAGGTTTTCCTTGACGGCTCCCGTGAGCTCTCGTGTTTTTGAAAGATTCTCGGACTTTCGAAGGTCTTCGAAGATTTCTTCCAGAACAACGATTGCTTCATCTCTGTTGTTTATCCTGAGAAGATCAGAGAGTGTGCCTACTGCTGCTTCGGCCTTACAGAACAGCGCCTGTGCCTTCTTGTGCTCCTTGTCATTCCGTGACTGTTCAGCATTGCCCTGAAGGGACATGACCTCAGCGAAGCACTTCTCTGCTCGCCCAAAAGCATTGGATGCCGTCATGTAGAGTTTTGATGCATCCTCAAGATTTCCGTCGCGCATCTGGGAGTCTGCAATATCAGTATAGGTCATGGCAAGATAGACCTCACTCAGTCCCGCCGTATTCTGCTTCCATGACTTGGTCATGGCAATCTTGTCCTTTGACACTCTTGAACTCTTGTCGAGGTTTGGGATGGCTTCGTTATAGAGGTCTGTTGCTCGCTCAAAGACATATGTATTCAGAATATCTCTCCAGATGATTTCGTCAAAGGGATTGAACGCCTGCCTGAAGGTACTCTCTTTTCCGATTAGTTCCTTCAGAAAATCATCATAGAACTCGGCTTCTGCTGCTTTGTTCTTACCAATAATCTCTGCCAGTTCTTCTTTACCTTTGTGGCCGGATTCTTTGATGAGCTTGTGCGCCATGTGCCCGAGGGCCACTCGCCGCAGCTTGGTTGTTCCCTCTGTCTTTCTGGCAACTGCTGCGAAAGATCTCTCGAGCATTGTATAAACTTGAGAGAGATATCGGGAGGCACCATCTGCTTTCTCTTTGTTCTCCGTATCGATGAACGGGCTGCTTGCGGCGGCAGCTTGATGCAACCAAGCCATGACCTTTGCCATCCACACTTCGCCCAGGTTCTTCTCCGATTTTACCTGAAGCTCATCAAGCGCCTCTTCCATCTGCTGTTTTGATTCTCCCTCCGCCAGTGCGATTCGATTTCTTAGATACGCGATGTCAAAGTCTTCAGTCATTATATCTTCTGAGAACTTCGCTACCTGGTCATAGAGCCTAGTCATTGCGTCGTGCATCTCTGTGAGTTTCTTCTCGAACCCCTCTTTGTCGTCTATATCGTGGAGCACGAAAGTCCGAATGGCATTCTGGCTCTGGGCGTTTAACTCCATCAGGTTCTTAGTGTATACATCAATTCCCTCTAGGTCGAGGTTTTCACCTTTCTCACGGCGTGGTATCACGTTGCTCACTACAACAACTCCGGCAGTGGGTCTGTTGTCGTATCAAACAGCTAGTTCTACTTAAGACTACCTAGCGTTCACCGACATCTACCGCATCATAGGAATCTCTGGCCATCACTATTCTGAACATGGTGGGCTATTGACTGCAAGAAGATATGTCAGTGTGCTTGACTCTGGACGAAAAGGTCTGTCAGTCCTCTGCAGGGAGGAACTTGACTCTTCTTCCATCACGGAATTTGATGAGATGTCCTTCTTCAACAAGCCGATTCAGGACTTCACTAGTTCTTGACCGCGATTTTCCCCATTTCTCAGCAAGCTCTGTTGTGGTGAGCCCCCTGTTTGAATGTTCAAGCAGACCCATCAGTCTTGCCCAACTGACATCTTGGTCTAAACATGATCTTACATCGTCAGACACGCTATATCCTGATGTCTTCAACTCATCCTCGTGTGGTTCACTTGCCTCCAGTTGAGTTGCTAGATCCGCCACTGTGCTCCTCAAGGATCGAACGGTTCTTTTCAGTTCGTCTATCTCGTCTCTCAATCCCTTGATGTACTGCTCATCAGACAGCTGAAACCCTCCTATGATTCTTCACAATCGTATCCCAGTTTGAGGAGATTCTTCCCCTTCCTGTCTTTATGATATCCGTCCTTCTCCAGGCCTATCTGAAAATCAACGTTGACAGACGCTTCGTACTCCTTGACCGTGCCAATCTCATCTGCTGTCGGACCAGATACTTCTACTTTCTTAGCAGTCTCGTCTCTCAGAAGTTCATTCGTCTTGTTAGGAAGAACGTTCGTTACTGCCTCATTCTTCAGAATATCCTGTGTCGGATTGGGGACATGTAGCGTTTCGGCTGCCTCAATCAAGGCGTATTCTGTCCCTTCTACCTTCAGCACATTCTCAAGGGTTTCTTTGGCCTCTTCGGCACATGGTTTTCTTTTGTGTTGGTATCCCATTTTTCTGGACCTGCCACCGGACTGACCGACATTAATCGACAACAATCGTCAACAATAAACCGACAGGATTGGCATATAAGGTTTCGCACAGGACTACTCCTCGGCCATGTTTCGTGCAAACGTCATATACCCTGTGTGACCGACCATCCAGGTAGGGGGCCGTGTCTTTCCTTCTCTCACCATTATCTCGCGCTGCAGAACCTCAAGCGTCTTGATCATTCCCCACTGTCCGCTCTGCCCCAAGGTCTTGCAGGTCTTCATGACCTGTTCGATGGTGGGGCTATAGCTTGCGAAATATCTGCTTGGCTTCAGTGCTCTGTGTGCCTCGTCGACCAGCTCCCACGGAGTAGCTAGGTCAAGAATGACAGCATCGAGGTCTGACTGTTCTATACCTTCTGCGATGTCTTGATTGTACATCCTGATGTTTTCAGTCAGACCGTGCTTTGTGAGGTTCTTCTCTGCTCCCCTATACATATCCTCTCGAATCTCGTACGTATACACGTGCCCATTCTTTCCCACTGCTCGTGAGAGGATGCTTGTCAGTGCCCCTGATCCCGTACCCGATTCAACAACTCGTGAACCGGCATTGATCTGGGCCTCGATCAGTATTGTTCCTGCATCCTTTGGATAGATTATCTGCGTGTTTCTTCCCATCGCTATCTGGACATCTGTCTGACTGGGTCTGTGTATCTGGAACTCCTTCCCTTGATGACTCAGCACCTTGATGCCGAAGGGCCGTCCAATAAGGTCATCGTATTCAATGATACCCTTGTTCGAGTGAAATTCTTCTCCTTGCTTAGCCCGTCTTATCCAATTCCTCTTGGCATCTAGAAAGATGAATACTAGCGATCCATCTTCAATCACATCTGACATATCTTGGTCTTCCTAGATGATGGTTTTGAGTCTTACCGAATCTCTTCATCCTGTTACTGAGCGAATAGGCGCGAAGCTACAAACACTTATCGGGATTGAAATATCAGTTGAACTGATACCGTCATGCCCGACCCGCAGCATCACCACGACAATACGGAGGAGGCTGTTCCCTCCACGGCTAAGGAACCTGTTGAGCTCATATCAGAGGATGTGCTGGACTACCATCCCCTTGTGACCGATCCCCTCGAGGTCCTGACCGATCCGGATCTCGGAGTTATTCTGGGCCGTTCGGAGTCGTTTCACAACAGGTATGAGTCAAGTGGACTTGGTATGATTGGCGCAGTCAGTGAAACATCTGATGATCCTCTTACTTCTCTGCTGGGCACACCTGTCTGGCTCGACCTTGTAAGTCCCCATGTGCTGTTTGTAGCAGGAAAGCGTGGTTCGGGGAAAAGCTATACACTTGGCATCGTTGCCGAAGAGCTCGCTCTGGCCATGGAGCGACGTGAGATTCAGGTGGCTGCTGTTCTGATTGACACTGTTGATGTGTTTCGTCAGATGGTGGAGCCCAATACCGGTCAGTTGGATCTTCTCAAGAACTGGTCTTTAGACGCAAGGGGTTTTTCAATCTCAGTATACATCCCCAAGAGGAGTTACGCCGGTCTTCCTGATGAGGTAAAGAAGAAGTCTAGGTTGCTTCCACTCTCAATCAGTCCATCAGAGCTATCAGGGGCCGATTGGGGCTACGTTCTGGAGAAGGACGGCCAGTTGTCAACAACGATGGACAATCTGATTGGAGATGTGCTCCATAGTCTCAAGAAGGGATACTCTCAAGAAGATGGTGACCACGTTTCAGCTGAGCCTGATTTCAGCATACGCGACATGATTCAGTGCATCGAAGCAAATCCGACATTTATTGATCTCTACAAACCCTCAACACGTACTGCATTGATTCAACGTCTTCGAAAGGCCGATCGACTCGGCGTGTTCAATCCCGGAGGAACCAGTGCTCAGGATTTGGCGATTCCCGGCCAGATCTCGGTGGTAGACGTAGCACCACTGGGATCAGATGCGGAGGCGGTCTTGGCCATTCTTACTAACATTCTCTGCAGGCAGGTTCTCACCTATCGCATGGCTTGGACTGACGAGGGGACAAGTGCGCGGGAGGAGCTACCTCCAACCTGGCTGATTATTGATGAGGCGCACACACTCGTACCAAGAACAGGAACAACGCCTGCAAAGGATGCAATCATCAGCTATGCCAAGCTGGGTCGTCGTTTTGGTTGCAGTCTGGTTCTCTGTACACAACAACCCTCTGCAGTGTCCGATGATGCCATATCACAGGCTGACATAATCCTCTCTCATTCGCTGTCACATGATGGGGACATCAAGGCACTTCAACAACGAGCGCCCGCCGTCATGCCTGAGGTGTTTCGCGACAAGGCCTTCATCAGTAGTCTCCCTCGTGGTGTTGCCCTAGCATTTGACCAGACTACCGAGAATCGCCGTGGCTTTCTGATGCAGGTCCGCCCTCGACTGTCGAAACATGGGGGTACGGACAGACTATCAAGTCTCTTCGAAGCCGCAAAACTGATGCCTTCGGAGTCGTTCGAGGTGGACGAGCCTGAAGATACCGCGGAGGAAACCGAGTCCGCTTCAACTCCCGGTGATGAAGCGAGTGAACTGGACTATCTTCCTGAGGTACCAAAGCCTCCGGTGAAGATGAGCCGTGAGGATTGGGAGGCGCTTGATGAGTGGATTCGTGAATACGCGAAAGTGCTATTCAGTCGCCAGAAGCAAGAGTATTCCATAACCGACGATCCTGCGCCAAGGCATCCTCTTGCTGAGGAGCCGAGCAAGACCGAGGTCACCGAAGTAGCAGCTCCCGAAGTTTCACTGGATGACTCTGGTATTGATTTGTCCCAAGTGAAGACGCGCGCTTTTGGTGATGTTTCACCGAGTCTTCTCGAAAGAGCCATGATGCGAAAGGTACTCTATTCAAGTGTGTCCCACCGATTCCTTTTCCACAGCAACGCGGTTCAACGTGACCAAATCAGTTTCTGTGAGGATGGCTCAGAACCTATGTCTGTGATGAAGAGGGTCATAGTCGCCTTGCTGGCGTCAGGACTGAAATTCGATTCAATGAAAGAACAAGATGACCTTTCATTCCTTCGCTTCACGGGCAAATCGATGCGGGCATGCCTGGCTGGCGGTTCAAGCGAGGGACGCACATGTGTTTCTGTCGTGGTGACGGCTGAGAGGCAGGGTCAAGTGTCCTCTCTGGTCAATTCGGTCCGAGGGTTCGCAAAGACCATATCATACTGATACTATGGCTTATAAGCAGGAAAGGCAAAGAGGAGCCAACGGTGTGACCCGATGAGCAAAGAAGACCTTCGCCCACCTGTGAACATGCATATCTCAAGTATGGTTGACCTTGCAAGAATGCTGGTTTCCTGGTCTCAACGTGACCGCCCCGCAAGTATGATTTATTTTGAGCACAATGGCCAACACATCTATGGCACATTGATCTCCAATCACGGGTACTATGAGCATTACGGCCTGCCTCTCTGGGTGTATACAGAAGGAGATGGCCCACCTGAAGGCAGTTTCATGGCCTATAAGTCCAGACCGAAAGAGTCTGTGAGCTTCGTAAAGACCATCGAGTCCGAACCAATGATTGTTCATCTCCCAGTGATTCGTCTTACTGAGAAGCTTGAGATACTGGACTTCTAGTCTCTCTGCTTGATGGACCAGAAGGTTCCGTGGTCTTCAGTCCATGCAATCATATCGCGAACTATCTGTGAGTGGTCAAAGGCCAGCGATGACAGATCCAGTGTTTCTAGCGAGAACCAAGCGGCTTCTGAGGCGTCATCGCCTCCCTTGAGTTCCCCTTGAATGGGCTCGGCCACAAAGACTGTTGAGATGGTGTGCTTTCGTGGATCACGGTCTGGAGCGCTGTATACTCCCAGAAGTCCAATGAGCCTTACACCTAGACTGGTTTCCTCTTTCATCTCTCTGATTGCCGCCTGCTCCACTGTTTCTCCATACTCCACGAATCCTCCCGGAAGGGCCCATTTTCCCTTGAAGGGTTCTTGACCTCTTCTGATGAGTACAATGTTCCCGTCTTGATAGATGATGGCATCCACGGTTGGAACTGGATTCTGATACATGTTAATACATCTCCCGAGATGATGCTCGTAAGTAGTTAGCAATGATGACTCCTGCAAACAGAAAGAATGCCAGCCAGATGACTATCGTGACGATGAGAAGATCTGTCTTGAAGAAGATTTCAACTATGAGAAACAGGGCAACAACAACTATGTTTGAGGTACTCCCCAGCGTTGTATCTCCCTCGACCTGGAAGTATTTTCTCACAAGGACCATGATTGCGACAATGCCGAGTGATATCCAGTTGATGTAGTCCATGAACAGCCACGACATATCTGCAAACGGGATGATACCAAAGGGTGTCTGTATTGGCGGCAGGTATAGAATTGTAAAGATGAGGAACAACACTGCTTGGCCAACACGAATCATGTTGGATGGAGTCTTTGTATACACCTGACCATAGAGTCCTCTATCATACTCCTCAGCGGCATAGTAGACAAAGTGCACAGGTGCACCGAAGCTGAGCGCATTTACAAGGCATTGGGCTATTCCATACACAACCATGAAGCCAAGGCCGGTCCATGACGAGAGTATGCTATCCCAGACATCTAGATAGTTGGGGACAAACTCAACCATTATGAGGAATGGTAGAATGCAGAGGGCGATTGCGATGAGGACTGCAAAGAGGGTAGCAACCTTGCTTCTTCCCAGTCTTCCCAGCGCAGCGTTATAGAAGACATTTCCTGCGACAATGAATCCTCCGATGATGGCCAATGGGGCTGTGACCATGGGTAAGATGAAAAACATCAAGACAAAGGCGGCATTCATCCCGTAGAACACTCTCCATCGTAGCGGAACAGCAGTCGTAGACTCCTGCATAAGATGGACCGTGTTTGCTAGTCGGTATCTGTGGAAGTATATCAGCATAATCCAGGTGGCTGAGAAGACTGAAGGGACAACCAGATACTGGAACAGAAGATTATGGAGACTATTCTGAAAGGGGGTCATCTGGAAGGGAAGCAGAAACACAAGAATGAAGAAGTACACTGGAGAGAAGACTGCAATCAGGACAACAACAAATCGTGTCATGAGCCAATCTGGTTTCACGGACGCCGCTCCCACCTTCTCCAGACTCCAAATGTAATATAAGCATACGTGACCCATCCTTAGAAAAAGAAGTTGGGAGAGGTAGTAGATTGCTCAAGAGCAAATTATCTGCAGCTGCTTTCGTCAGAAAGAGCCGCCTCGTAGTGGGACTCGACCTCACAGCCGATACTCCACAGCTGATCGAGGGTCGGCTCTCGGCCACGCGGTCCGAGTTGGAGACTCGAGCCAGAGAGATAATCCAGCAGACTTCGGAGTCTGTCGTCGCTTACAAGTTCAATCGGCAACTGGTCCTCCCTCTAGGTCTCTTCGATGGTATAAGACGGCTCGTTGAGAGTATTCACAGAGAGGGCCTGTTGGCAATCATGGACTGCAAGATAAACGACATCGGAAACACCAACGGTTGGATCACACGGTACTATCTTGATGCAGGATTTGATGCAGTCATTGCCAACCCTCTAGTTGGTTGGGAGGGTGGATTAGATACCGTGTTCAAGTTGGCACGCGAGCGAAAGAGGGCGGTCATAACGCTCTGCTACATGTCTCATCCTGCTGCGGATGAGGGCTATGGTCTGCATGTGGCAACGGATGAGAAGAAGAAGAAGCACGAACCTCTGTACATGACATTCGCTCGGAGAGCGCAATCCTGGGACGCCGATGCAGTCATCGTCGGCGCAACGTACCCCGACAAGATTCGAGAAGTCCGCGACCTGTTGGGACCGGACATCCCCATAATGAGTCCTGGTGTTGGTGCTCAGGGCGGGAGCGCTCGGGCTGCAATAGACGCAGGTGCCTCTTATGTGATTGCTGCCCGTTCCATTTGCGGTGCCGAGAATCCTCGCTTGGCCGCCAGAGAGCTCGCTGATGAAACGTACTGATTGGGAAGACAGGAATCCTTTTGCTGCTGTGCACAAGAATGTACACTGTCGAGCTATTTCGAGCATTCAGATGAGTGAAATGAAAGAAACAGATAAGTGCGAACCGTGTTATGATGTTCCTGCAAATGTACAGAGTTGTACATAACGCTGACGGCGATTTGCTTCACGCCGACATTCTGTCTCTTGGAGGAATGCGAATGACCAATCCAGACGGGTATAATTTTGCAGCCTGGACCTCTTTTATTGAAGAGTCTCAGATCCGTGCCCTCTTGAAGTACAAGGTTGATTACTACTTCGCAGGCGGGAAACCTGGTATCATCCCGACAGATATCTTCGCGAAGATAATGGCCGATCTCTCTGAGCGCTACAAAGAAGACTCCAAGCTTGCACTGGAAGATTTCAACTATGGGCCTACAGGCGGCCAGACTTGGTTCCTCAAGACTCTGGCCAAGCGCCTGCACGATGTCAGGAATATACCGATAGACTGCGAGGAGGAGTATGAGTGCGTATCCGTGACGAATGGTTCCCAGCAGGCCATCTATGCGATTCTTGATACGATGATTGACCCCGGTGATGTGATCGTGACCACCGCGCCTGCATATCTCGGTTTTCTTGTTCCTGCGGTCAAGCTCGGGGCTAGAATCATAACCGTCCCAACGGATCTCGATGGAATCATACCTGAGTATGTGGACAAGGCAATCCATGTGTCTAAGATGAAGTTCGGAAAGCTGCCTGACATTGTCTATGTGGTGCCGGACTCCGATAATCCAAAGGGAACGACTCTTCCTATGAAACGCCGTCAGGCCCTCTTTGACATATGCGAGAATCACAATACTCTCCTAGTTGAGGACTCTGCATATGCAGAGATTCAGTTCAAGAAGAACCCGCCGCCAATCAAGACTCTTGACAAAGAGAATCGTCGTGTTGCGTATCTTGGGACCACTAGCAAAGAGGCTGCTGTTCTACGAGTTGGATACTCGATTATGCCTCCAAATCTGCGTGAGCAGGTTCTCAAAGACAAGGGCTACTTGGACCTATGTACCTCAACACTCATACAACGCATACTGGACGAATACTACAGGAACTACATCGATGTGGCGATGAAGGAGATTGTCCCCAAGTACAAGGAACGCTATTTGGCGATGGCCAAGGCAATGGACGAGTCTTTCCCTGGTGGCAAGAGGACGGACCCAACCGGAGGCTTCTTCATCTGGTGGGAGAGCGAGAAGAAGGACTTCAACAGTAGTAGGTTCATGCAAGAAGTTGCATTGCCAAACGAAGTTCTCTATGTGCCCGGCGGACCATTCTATCCAATCACGGGCTACTCTCTAACTGAGAACGGGAACGAGTTGAAGCCATCGGTCCCTCAGGCCAATACTATGCGATTAGGATTCTGCTATGCAAGACCAGAGGTCATCTCTGAGGGGATGGAACGCCTCGGACGGCTTCTCTCGGAAGAACTCTAAACATTTCATCTCTGTCCGCCCCGGTGCCAACCGGGGCGCTTGTTCTTCTATGTCATGAAGTTTATCCACATCGTGGCTCCATTCTTAAGTTGCTCAACATAGCTTCTCTCGTAAGGACCGAACAGATCCGCCAGTCCAGAGTTTATTGCCCACTCTATCCAGGACCAAGAGGACTCCTGCACGGACTTCTCTGCAGAATATCGCCCATATGCCCAGCTGAGGTACATTTCGAGGTCAAACTTGATACCTTGAAGTTCCTCGTCTTCTTCACCGCTTGAGTTTTCTCTCTGCTTCTCTATCTCCGCCACCCTCTTCACTATGACATCGTACCGGTCTCTGATATGGTTGCCCAGTTTCTTGATGGCGGAGTTCATCTCATCATAGTTCTCTTTTCTTCTGGCTGCACTTGACTTCCCCAGCAGTTTGAAGAGCGTGCGACCATGCAAGACCGGCTCACCCCTGTTCTCCAACTGGTTTGCCAGAGCTTCACTCCATGGTGTGTTGAAGAAGAGCCGTGGATACTTCACAAACTCCGGGAATGGGATGTCTAGAGCGTCGGCAGCGGGAATCACCTGGGCGTAATAGGCGGTCTCACCTGGCCCTCCAATATGGCACATAGTGGGAATCATCATGTCCACAATGAACTGCCGCGAGTCTACACGAGGAGATAGGTAGTCGGCATGGTCACTCAAGTCAGGATTATCTGCTGAAACTTCGATTGTGAAGTACTGATGGCATGACGGGCACCTACCTGACAGCGTCGCAGTGTCTTCCCGGGCATAATACTGCAGTTCGAATCTACTCCTGTTGCAGCCTTTCTCCGGACACTCGTATAGAAACGGAACGTAGGAGCGATCTCTTCTCCCCGAGCCGGGCTCCAGACCTAGTTCGATGATTCTGTCGGTTGCTTGATCCTGGGCCTCTAAGAATCTCTCTCGGTTCTGTTTCTTCAGAAGGAATTCCATTCCAAGAGTTGCCAGCTTCCGTATCTGAGGGTCTGAATACGCGACAATTGGTATTCCCAAGTTTCCCTCGACATTGAACAGACGGGCTAGGATTCGTCGCGCCCATTCCCCCAGTGTGTCTGAGTTTACGAAACTCCATCTTGTTATGGAGAGAATCTGCTCGAGTCTCTCTTCGTATATGATGCGCGCCCTGTTGTCGAGGTCTTTGATCATCGGTCTGTACCCCATCCGGATACTCTCTTCTGCCTCTTCGTACCAAGTATGCTCAGGAAGGGGTAGAACACTGACGGGCGAATGCTTGAACTCCTTGGGAACCGGAATACTGAGCAGATTGCCTGAAGATCCCAGCAGTGGGGTCCTTGTGTTGATCAGTTCAGCCTGGACCTCATCATAGTCTGCAACGAAGAAATACGCGGCTACGCGAATATCATCATCAGACGTGACATCTGCAAGTATCGATGCTGTTGCTGCCTTGTTCAGAACATAGCATGGGCCGCCGAAGGCAATGCTCTGGTGTGCTCCTTCTATGGCTCCATGTCGAAGCTCTGAGATTCTACTCCTAACTGCTGGTGTTAGAGCACCCAGGTTGCGACTTGTCCTTTCCAGGGTGTTCTCAAGTATCTGCATTCGTTCGTCAGTGAACCAGTGCGTCTCTAAGTATTCCTCTCGGAGTCTTCCTACTCTCTCCTTGAGACCGCCGAAATAGACTGGCGGGCAACTATAGAGATACTGGGCGGCATCCTGCATTTCCTCTTTCCAGATGTAGTCTTTATAGACTTCAGCTACGCTCTCTCTCAAAAGTTGGCATCTCCGTTCTATCATTCCACTGCTCTATCAAAGACTCTCTCATACATGGGCACAACCTTCTCAGCTGAGTACTGCTCAACAACTCTCTTTCGTCCCGCCTTGCCCAGTTCTTTTCTTCGGGCATCATGTTCTATCAACTCTAGGATTGCACCCGCAAACTCTTCCTTCTCGAAGCCCTTCGTGACAATACCGTCCTTCCCTGGGCGTACAAGCTCTGGTATGCCTCCTGCGGGTGTCGTGATAACTGGTAGTTCGGATGCCATAGCCTCCAAAAGGACCAGTGGCATGCCCTCTAAGGTAGAATTGAGCAGAAAGATATCTGATGAACACATGATCTCTCTCATGTTGCTCTTCACTCCCAAGAGATGCACATTCTGGCAGAGGTCAAGGGCCTCTATTCGTCGCTCAACATGCATGCGGGTGGGTCCATCCCCTGCAATCACTAGCCGCGTATCAGGATAGTGGTCGACTACGATCCTCATGATCTCTACGAGCTCGACCACTCTCTTCACTTGACGGAAGTTCGATGCATGCAACAGCACCATCTCGTCTGGATGAAGATCTTCGGGTTCCTCTGATCTGCGAAGAGACACACAGCCGCTCTCCACTGTGAGTCGCACTCCCTCCATGGGAGTGAATCTTTGAACATCGATGAAGTTAGGGACGACATGAATCTCCCTTTCGATGCCGAGTTCCTCATAGGCCTTCTTCTGGAGGAACTCTGAAACTGCTGTGACACCATCTGCTTCTTCTACCGTGTGCTTAACAACGGGGCGATATGCAGGATCGAGTCCAAGGGTGTGGACATCTGAACCGTGTAGTGTTACCACATAGGGGATACCGATGATCTCTCTTGCCATGTATGCGGCCATAGCATGAGGGATTGCATAGTGCGAGTGGATGAGATTGAGTTTGGAATCGCGAGCCACTTTTACAATCTTTGATGTAAGGGTCATGGTGTAGGGGGTTCCAGTTGACTTGAAGAGCGGATAATCAAAACTGTCCACGAGGTCAACGTAGACACCTCGTGCTTGCTCCCACATCAGGCTAAACGGCCTCTGGTAGGTGATGAAATGAATCTCGTGGCCACGGTCTGCAAGGTGCTGTCCCAAGCGCGTCGCGAGGTAGCCTGAGCCGCCCACTGAGGCATATAGATTGACTCCTATCCTCATGCTGGTCACTGTACTGAACAGCAAACGGGGGGTTTTAAGACAAATGGTCAGGCCAAAGCTTGATTAGTAGAACTGGGTCTGAGATGACCATGAATCCCTCTGACGATGGCTCAATTCTCGTTGTTACTGCGCATCCCGATGATGAATGCTTGGGTGCCGGTGGAACGATAGCGTCTCATAGCAGTCAGGGAGTAGACGTGGATCTGTTGTGCCTCACAGGAAGTCCAGCTCGAAACCGAGAGCTGAAGGAGGCATGTAAGATACTAGGTATCCGTAATCTTCTGACAGGGGAGCGAGATGACTTTGCTGTTGACAGGAGTGTGGAGAAGCTAATCATTCAAGCAATCCTCGAGTGGCGTCCAGACATTATTATCACCCACTCCGAGAAGGATTACAATAGAAACCATGTAGCATGCGCGCAGATCGTTGCCGACGCAGCTGAATGGGCATCACACGTGACTCGGTTCGAGAGAGCGCATCGAATCAGTCGTATCTATCATATGGAGGTCAACACTCTTCTCTCACGACCTAATGTGATGGTCAGTGTCACTGAGAGCTATAATACCGCATTAGAGGGATTACGCTGTCACAAGAGCCAGACCAGCAAGGCTGGCGGTTACTACGAGAGATTCTACGATGCACGAACCCGGTTGAGAGGAGTCCAATCGGCCTGCGAGAGGGCCGAAGCATTCTCCGTTTCTCTACTTAAACATACAGGCCCGTTCTATCCGGGAAACCATGTCCGACGCTTGATCTGAGCGGGTTATTCCCCGCCTCCACCCTCAGCTTTTCTTCTCCTTGCAGCAAGCAGCTGTTTCAGTTCAGACATCATGCCGCCCGGGCCTGCAGCCGGAGCCGGCTTGGGCGTCGGTGCTCTAGCCATGGGTTCATCTGGAGTTTCTGTTGCGGAAGATGCTGAGGATGCAGAAGATGTAGCTGATGGTGCCACTCCTCCAGTTGCCACCCGGGAGTCCAGCGAGTTCAGTTTCGACTCCATACTCTGTACGGCAGTCTGAAGCTCGTAGAGGTCGCTCTGAAGCTCAGTTATTGCTTCAACAAGCCGTTTTGTGATGGTATCGACAATCTCACCGAGGCCTCGTAGCTTCTCTTCGGTAGGGTCCTTCAGAGCCCATTCAAACTCCGATTTGATGAAATCATCATCGCCATTACTCATGATATGAGACCTCGTTTTCAAGGTGTCTGAGACCCTGTTGTGCTATAAAGCTTGTCTGCATTTGCTGATTTGCTCTCTTGCGCACCTGGTGTTCAACTAGTCGTCGCAATCGTGTTGCTGATGACACTTGTTGCTCTGTCAAGAATCTCTTGAACGGCCTCTTCAGACTGGGCTTCGCATGTTATTCTGATGACTGGTTCGGTACCTGACGGCCTGACAAGGAGCCACCCCCCTTTGAGGGATATGCCAAGCCCGTCCACAGTAAGTATGTCAGTAATATCATTCATTTCATCTGGTAGAACTTCCGCAAGCCTATCCATCACTGCAGGTTTCTTGCTGTTGGGGCATTGCAGCTTCGATTTCTTGAGGGGATATACGGGTATCTCTGAGATCAGCTCTCCGAAACCCTTTCCTTGTGATGCCATCATCTCAAGAACATGGCAGGAAGTGAGAAAGGGCTCTGGCGCCAGATGGAAGTCTGGATGGATGAAGACCCCACAGGCCTCTCCTCCGAACAGACCTTTCTCTTCTCTTATCTTAACAGCAACTTGAATGTCGCCGACAGGCGTCCTGATTGTGCGTCCTCCTGCTTGCTCAACGGTCTCATCCACGACCTTTGAGCTGTCAACAGTGGTGACGATGACTCCGCCCTGCTCTCTCTGGAGAGAGTCTCGAGCAAGAAGAGCGATAGTACGGTCTCCTCTGACAACCTCTCCGTGTTCAGTCACGAAGACGACTCTGTCCCCATCCCCGTCATGAGCAATGCCAAGGTCGGCTCCTGATGATTTGACCATGTTGGCTAGGTCAACAAGTGTTGATTCATCCGGTTCGCTCTCTCGACCGGGGAAGTGTCCATCCAGCTGACCGTTGAGCGTGATGACGCTGCAACCCAGCTCTCTCATGAGATAGGGTGTGAGCACACACGCCGCTCCATTCCCTGGATCCACAACTACTTTGAATTGCTTCTGACGAATGGCCGCAACATCGGTCCGTTTCACAAGCTCATCGATGTGTGTCCACTCGGGTGCATCGAGATATTCCTCCTCTCCCAGCCCGTCCCATGCAGCTGCTATGAAGTCATGTGAATGGTATATCTCCTCGAGTCGTCTTTCAATATCAGGAGTGTAGCCCATGCTGTCTGAACCCCAGAACTTGATGCCCGTGTACTCAGGGGGGTTATGAGATGCTGTGACCATAACTCCTGTGTCCATATCCAGATAGCTTGTGAGGAATGCCAAAGTCGGGGTTGGAACCACGCCAGCTCGCAGGACGTTGACTCCTGTTGAGAGCACACCCGCTGAGAATGCATCTTCAACCATGGAGCCGGTGGTCCTTGCGTCTCGGGCAAGAAGCACGTTTCCTCTCTTGAGATATGTGCCAAGTGCCCGACCAAGGTCAAGGGCCATATCAAGGGAGAACTCCTCACCGTAGATCTTACGCACGCCCGTAGTTCCAAAGAGCCTGTCAGACATATGAGCCACCGGCCTGATGCTGCACTCACCCAGAGAAAAAGGTACCGTTGATTCGACCAAGCGACATAGACCTATATGTCCGCTGGACGGTAACTTGGAATGAGGAAGATATCGTGCCTTTTCTCAACCACCACGGGCACAGGATGCATTACCTGGACATTGACGAGAGACATGACCCCTCCAGCGGCTTCCCAGTTGTCTTTATGCACGGAGCCGGGACTTCTCACCTCATCTGGAGCATGCAGATGGATGAGTTTGTCAAGACTCACAGAGTCATTGTTCCCGACCTCTTGGGTCATGGCCTTTCTGATGACATTTCCGATGAGGCTGACATAGAGAATGGATATGTCTATGAGCTTGCAGCGGTCGTGGAACATCTTGACTTGAAGGACTTCGTGTTTGTTGGCCACTCCATGGGGGGCGCCATTGTCATGGCCTATGCTCTCAATGAGCAGCTGCGCCAACCGCGTGCAATTGCTCTCGTCTGCACCTCTCCCGACCTTGAGACGTCAAAAATACTGCCCGGTCTTGCGATAGAGTCGTTTGAGAGCTATCTAAGCATAGTAACGTCTCATCTGACAGGCGCCCACTCTAACATCTACAAAGTTCGTATGAAAGAAGGAAGCTTGGGAAAGAGTGAGTCTGAAGTAGTGCGAAGGGATTTGAAGGCCTGCGATGAGTTTGACATTACACAAAGACTGGGAGATATCCAGATCCCTACGTTTGTCATCTGTGGAGAGGATGATGATGTCTTTCGGCCTGGCGTTGGACAGAGGTTGAACAGACTTCTACCCCGTTCGGATATCGCAATGATCAAGAAGGGGGATCACTCTCCCATGGTGGATATGCCTGAAGTCTTCAACCCGCTGCTCCGAAAATTCTTGATATGGGTTGAGAAATCTACCTGATGATTCACTGGCTCAGCCCCCACATCATTCCGTGTTTCTTGTGATATACTCCTGCCACTCCTGCTCCATCAAGTCCTCTTCGGTCCTAGTTATGCTGGCCCGACGAAACCTTATTAGCCGGGGACAGTTCTATCGGGTTTAGAAACTCACACCAGAATCTCCTGAATCTGGTGAAGACACTATACGTTGGGTATGAAACTAGAACCAGAAAATGGGGTCTCTTAGATGAGTAGCTCGTATGACTATCTGTTCAAGATTGTTGTCCTTGGTGAAGGTGCAGTTGGTAAGACTGCAATTGTCACCAGGTTTTCACACGGTTTCTTTCGAACAGACTACAAGACAACAATCGGAAGCCAGTTTGCAGTCAAGAATATAGAGATTCCATCCATGCACGGTAATTCCCTCACTGTGAAATTGCAGATCTGGGATGTGGCAGGGCAAAGCCGTTTTCAGATTCTTCGTCCGATGTACTACCGAGGTTCGAGCGGCGGACTGCTGGTCTACGATGTCAGCCGACGCAGAACGTTCATCGTGCTCGAGGAGTGGCTTGACGAACTCAGAAAAGCAATCGGCAAGGACATTCCCTTAGTGCTGGTGGCAAACAAGACTGACCTTCCTGATAGGGTTGTTGCTCCATCTGAAGGCAGGGAGTTCGCAGATGCTCACGGAATGCCCTATCTTGAGTCTTCAGCTAAGACTGGTGAGGGGATTCTCGATGTATTCGAACAGCTGGGAACGACCCTTGTTCATAACAGAGAGTCTGGTTCGGGCTGAGATTGAACTCGTCTAGATACGATTCGTGAATTGCAGATTTCTTCTGATTCGGAGAAGGAGAAGGCATATCAGGGGATTGACACTGAGTGTCTACTGACCATGCCCGACCCTGATGAATACTACCCGGTCAACGCTCTGCCGCCCGTAACCTTAGCACTGCATCTCTATTTCAAGAAGGGCGGGCCATTCAAGCAATCGCGTGTTGTCGAGCTCATGTTTCCCTCCGGTGAACACAAAGAGATGATGCGTTCTAAGGGTCCTCACGAGATTCTCATCTGGATATCTGACCGGCAAGTCTATGCCCGCAGTCGCTGTACCTTTAAGCGCGACTGTGATTTCAACAGCGAGAGAATCGAAGGAACGAACAGAGAAGGTCTGAAGGCTATTGACTGGAGTCATATCAATAACCGGAAGTTCTTCAAGCTCTTCACAAGATGGATTCTCAAACTGGATCTCGACTTTGTTCTCTTTGTGAGAGCTCTTGTGACTGTCTGTGACAAGATGGTTGAGATTCCATTGACTACACAGTATGACAAGACCTTCGAGAAGTTCAATGAGTATCGGAGCGAAGGATGGCCAGAAGATATCAAACCTGATAGAAAGGCTGCATTTCTGGAAGAACTGCTAGTTCGAGTGTCTTTCTGGTTCCAGGCAGCGGCTGTGGTGGGGGCACTCCGTATCTGAGTCTGCCAGCCATCAACACCTGATATGTTTTCAGACTGTCTTTACAAATGGTCGATGAAGAAGTCAACTACCCGTCCGTATTGTTGACGTATATGATCCATTTTCTGCACACCATGCCCCGCCTCTCGCTCCACATAGATTTCAACGGGCTTGCCGAATGATATCGCTTTCCCGGTGAAGGTGTATATGGGTTCAACAGGGCAGCGTGAATCATTGGCTCTGTGGATTATCAAGAGAGGGTCTTCCATCTTCTCCACGAAGTTGATGGCTGACCTGTCTTCATAGAGATTTCTGTTACTATCAGGGGTGCCCTCGAAGAAGTTCTCAGTGAACCGTTTGAATACCGCATCTCCTAGGCGATGCATTTCTTTCCAGTCAGTAACTCCGACTATGGCGGCACCCGCATCGAATACTCCAGGATGCTTGGTCAAGGTCAGAAAGGTCATGAAACCTCCATAGCTGGCCCCTGTCAGGAAGAACCTCTCGGTATTCGGATACTTCTCTGCGAGGTATCTTCGTGCCTCAAGAACGTCTTTCAGGTCGTTGCCTCCCAAATCGCCGATGTTGCAGAACATGAACTCGTCACCATAGCCTGTGCTACCCCGGATGTTGGGACAGAACACACGGAATCCTGCTGTGCTGTATGCCTGTATGACCGTTCCCATAGCGAACCAGCTATGCGAGAACTCCCACCAGGGCCCTCCATGAATGAGGATGATGATCGGCTCTCCCTTCAGCTTCGGAGCACTATTGCTGGGCGGGACCTCAAAAGCAGGAATCGTCCAGTCATCGAAGGTGGGATAGCGGATGAATTTGGCATCTGCTAGCTCGACACTGAGGTCAGTGGGTCTTGAGTCCAGAAGCGTCTCAAGTTCACCTGTCTTCACATCGTACCTGCATATCCTCGTGGGATTTGCGAGACTTGACCATGCCAAGAAGATCTTGTCTGGATTGTTTTTATCCGTCTTCATTCCGCTTATCCATCCTCTCGGGATGGAGAGCTCGGTTGGGCCTTCGTCTTTGGAGGCGTTTTCCCTGAACAGCTTGGTTTCACCGTTCAGTTTTGCTGCATAGACAATATCATCTGTAGCGGGCATCCACTGTGCGACTTCATAGTCAATACCAAGTCCAAGCTCTGTCGCGCGGGAATAGACCACTTCGGATGTCTTCCTATCCCAGATGGCCAAAGTTGGAGCGCCTGGAGCATTGGTCCAGAAGAGAAGCTTAGTTCCGTCAGTGTTCCATGCGAAGTCATAGTTCCTGCTGTTCTCTCCTTGTGAGATTGTATCGATGACCTCACACGTCTCATAGTTGATTACCTTGATGTCCATGGCTGTGGGATGGTCTGGCTTCTGTTCATTGTACGTTACCAGAGGTTCTTCAGGACTGACAAATCCCATCCCTGACAACCGTGTCGTCTCGTAGATGGTGGTGACCTCTTTCTCCGACTTCATGAAGCGGCGAAGCCCCATCTCGGAGGCCGATGAACCGTCAAAGAGTACGCTCTGGTCATCGCGTGTCCAGTCCGCCTTAAGGACCCGTATTGAGTCTAGGTCGACCAACAGAGAGGTCTCGTAGGACGTGAGATCTGTTACAAACAGGTCATGCTTTTCATTACCGGCAGTCTCTCTTGGGAACAGGAAGAGCGAGTCGTCTCCCGAGAGGCTCCCTGTGGAAACTCTGTCCTCTCCCGGTGTTAGGTCGATCCATTTGCTAGAATCTGAAACTGGAACTTGATAGATATGTGGTACATTGTCCCTATTGCTTGCTATCAGCACAAACTGACTGTCATGAGATAAAGAAACCAGCTCAAGTTCTGGGATATCAAATATTTCCGAAATCTGCAGTATTCTACTTGTCCTCATCAGCAAGCACCTCGCTTCTGGGGAGTTCTCGTGCTATCTTATCTTTTTGTCGGCAGGTCAACCCGATGTCAATTCATCACCATTCCTTGGAGCAAGAGGTGGGGCAAAGATGCGAAACTGAGGTCCGTCTTCAAGTGGACGCCAATAACTCGCACGCTCTCTGTTTCATATAAGAAGGAAAACACAACCCAAGACCAAAGCGGAAAAATTCGGTACACATATAAATGAAGTTGCATTATCCGCAAGTTAAGAGTGGGCACTTCTGTGCTACACTTGGGAGAGAGATTACTTGAATAAGAAGAGTCTCAAGATTGCTGCTTTTGTCTTCACTTTTCTCTTTGCTGCGACAACTGTTGCTGGTCTACTGAGTATCGAAGTCGGAACTGACTCAGTCCAGGTCACTGCCTGGGATATGAACGGTAACAAGATTGTCGACAGCTTCGAGAGCAAGCTTGCCAGTCTTGAAAGAAATGAATATGTGTCAGTCATCGTAACCGCCAGTCCAAGTCTGGAGGATATGTTGGCTGGATTGGATGCAACCGTTCGATATCGCTATGAGGCAATCGGCGCCATGTCGATGTCCATTCCCGTTCGGAATCTGCCTCTTTTGACAAAGATGAGTGATGTCATCAGAGTATCTGACGCGGAACTTGAGGTGCAGGCCACACTTGATAGTGGCACGCCCATCGTTCAGATACCTGAGGCGTATCAGTCCTATTCGTATCGCGGAGAGGGCACGGTGATTGCAATCCTAGACACTGGGATTGACAACACGCACGTTGACCTCGATGACAATGATCCATACAACAACTACAAGGTTATTGCATTCAAGGACTTTGTAAATGGACAAGATGACCTATCAACTCCTGTTTCTGCGTACGATGACAACGGGCATGGAACGCATTGTGCCAGTATCGCAGCAGGGACTGGTGAGGCGGATTCACGATACCGAGGTGTAGCCTATGCTGCACAGCTAGTTGGAGTCAAAGTACTTGACTCGGGCGGTGGCGGTACTCTTGAGGGGGTACTCGCCGGAATGCAATGGGTCATTGACTACAGAAGCACTTACAGCATTGACATCGCCTCAATGAGCCTTTCAACCAACCCGTCTTCTTCATGTGATGGGACTGATGAGATCTGTCTCATGGCCGACTCCATGATGGAGTCCAATGTTGCTCTGTTCGTGGCCGCTGGAAATCATGGGCATCCAGAGAGGCTATACGGTTACAACACCATTGGTTGTCCCTCTGCTTCCCGATATGCAATCACCGTTGGTTCGGTGAACGACGACGGTTCTCATTCGAGCTTCAGTAATGAGGGACCAACTGGCGATGGTCGCCTGAAGCCAGAAATATGTGCTGCAGGATCGTCAATCACCGCTGCCGAGGCCAACAGCGGAAATGGATACGTGACCTACAGTGGTACATCGATGGCGACACCCATGGCCGCAGGCATTGGTGCATTGATACGTCAGGCTGACAATACTCTCAGCTCTTTCGACGTCAAGAATGTCCTGACAACCACAGCTCTTGATATGGGTGAAACTGGTCCTGACAACACGTACGGCTACGGCATTGCTCAGGCCAAAGCTGCACTCGACTATGTCACAGGTGGCGGTAGCACTACTGATAATCCTCCGTCATGCTCTATTGTAGCACCAGCTGAAGGTGAGACAATCAGCGGCGTCTATCGGGTCTATGTGGCTGCTACCGATGACAATGGCGTTTCGAAAGTAGAGGTTCAGATTGACTCCGGAAGCTGGGTTGACATCACCAACAACATCGATGGTGATTACTACTACTACGATTGGGACACAACTGCCTACTCTGACGGCAGTCATACTGTCACAGCTCGTGCTACAGACACCAATTCCCAGACAGCTTCGGACAGCAATGGTGTGAGCGTCAATAACGGCGGAGGTTCTACTGATGATTACATGCATGTGTCCAGTATAACCTATCAAGCCACCTACCGAGGTCCTAACGCATGGTTGACCATCTATGTGTCCATAGTTGATCAAAATGGCAACCCTGTGAGCGGAGCTACTGTCACTATTGACGTCCAGTATCCGAGTGGATCGGTGAGCACCTTTACCACCACCACAGGAAGTGATGGCGTGGCTGTGTTCGACCTGGGCAAGACTGCTAAGGGCTCGTACACGGTAACGGTAACAGGAGTCACACATTCGAGTTATACATACGACTCCTCGGCAAACGTAGAGACCACCAAGACATTCAGCATATAGTAACGGGGGCCCTGCCCCCTCCTTTTTTCTTCTCTCGGGAATTATTCAAGAATGTATATAAGTCGACTTGCATAATCCACACTTCATGAAACTGGCAAAGCGACATGGCCTGATTGGCCTCGTGATTCTGGTTCTCGTGTTAATGTCAGTACCTCAAGTGTATGCGTCGCCCAGTAGATTGGAAGTAACCGTGGACTATGCGACCTATGCAGACCTCGATTCTGATGGAATCGAAGATGATATTCTGATAGATTTGACTTTGACAGTACCTCCTCATGCTCCCTGCCCTCGATACTCGGAGTACTATCTTGTCCTGACCTTACCATCAGGGTTCAAGCACTACGGCCTAGTACAGCTGATAGGACGATTCTCTGAGATTCGCATGAGAATCTTCTGGTATGACTCCGCATGGGAGCCGGGATGGTACAATCTTGACATTACTGCAATCGCCTACGGTGGGTCAGTACTCGGTTACACTGAGACCTCCCATATCTTCGATCCTCCTACAGGTTCAGGTGTCGGCGATCCACACATAGAAGTCATGTGCTGGTAGAAATCCAGTAGAAACACAAAAGGAACAGAACTTCATCAGAAGGCGAAGGCTTGACCAAAGACGGACTCACAGGCAAGCAGCTAAGCCTGCTTGTTGCTCTACAGGAAGGACCGATGAACACTGTCCAAGAGCTTGCCATGCGTGTCAGCTTCTCGAGAACAACAGTTTCTGAATATTTGCGTAAGATGAGCAGCAAAGGCAAGGATTCAACGGACCG
The DNA here is from genome assembly GCA_964558645.1 of uncultured archaeon. Taxonomy (GTDB): domain Archaea; phylum Asgardarchaeota; class Thorarchaeia; order Thorarchaeales; family Thorarchaeaceae; genus TEKIR-12S. Next base: position 77,875 of record CAZLEV010000011.1, on the reverse strand, counting down.
TCTCTTTCGTGTCATACCTCAGCTTGATGAAGTTTCTCTCGGTTTGAATACAACCGACTGCTTCCTCATGACCTCAAATCTCGAAAGTCTGAAACGGATGGAGCGACTCTGTGATGAGCATCCCTACACGAAATATCGTGCCAGATGCTACGGAGCTCATTCGGGGCTCTTTGTGCAGTTCAGAATACCCTCTGGAACGCAGCCCATGATCAAGGACCTTCTAAGGCGAGTGAAGTCTGCTGGTCATTTGGATGCATTCTCAGTTCTGCCAACAAGTGAACATCCGCCTATATTCTCGACTTCCAAGGTGGCCAACTGGAATCCCCGGACTTTCACATGGAGGTTTGATTGGAATCGTTGGTTCGAAAAAGAGGTTGATACCGTTATCCCACAGAAGAAAGGCGGCGAGGCATTCCTCGACGTACTGACAAAGAAGGACCTCTATATCATATGTCAGTTGAACCATGGTGCCCGAAGAAAACAGAAAGACATGATTCAGGCCCTCAGCAAAGACGGTATCGATTTCACATCTCAGGACTTTTCTCGTCGACTCAAGCGCATAGAAGAACGATTCATCACAGGCTATCACGTATTTGTCGAACCAACAGCTTTCGACTTGTACAGCAATGTCATCCTGACAGCAACATGCGACTCAGAACAGATCTACCGCCTACAGTCGAGAATGACTGCGCATCCCATACCATTTCGTTCTACATTGAAGAGAAATGACAACTACCTCTTCTGGTATCTTCAGCTGCCGCCAAGCCACCTTTCTGCTCTACTCGGGCGAATGCATAGCATCAGTCGTAACTTCGTTGTGACGATGCTGGACTATCACAGAAGCCAAGTATACGGGCCCTGGGCTGAGGCTTTTGACGAAGAAGCCGCACAATGGCGAAAGGACAGAGAATTCATGGTGACTGATGTTCTCGGGCGGATCAGCTGATTTACGCCTCTTCAAGGTCTTCTTCCATTAGGAGACATCGACCTGCTCACAGTATCTCTTCTCAAGTTCATCCAACAGGTCATTTGTTGCCTCTGATAGGCCAACCCTGTTCTCTGTTGTCATCGCTCTGTTGTACAGCTTGAAGAACTCAAAGGGATTCCCGACTGATTGTATCATCTCTGTCGTCAGGTTTGCTTCACTTATTCGGTTAGCCATGAAGTATCCAATGGGGTGCCCGCTAAGGGGCAGAATCTCTCGGATGCTCTTCCCAATCTCCTCGTGTGATTGCCCTTTGATGCATCCTGTTTCTATCACTCTATCCATCAGGCCGAGTGTTTCATCTGCTATTTGCACCTCGTATCGATACCGTTCTACAAGTTGGGAGTATGCATCTACAGGGTTCTCGCCGTAGAACCAGCGAGGTTTGTCTATATGGTCTGCTATGCCCTCTGCCTGGACTTGGTTCAGCACCCACATGATATCCTTATCCTGCCTTTCTACAGATTCCTTGTCATAGCAGAGAATGGCATCTCTGCACTGGTGATGGAATTCATGTCCAATCAGAACATCAATGAGCTCTCCCATCTCAGCGGCCAAGAGTGCGTCCACAACTATACAATCGTGCCCTCTGGCATCCAGCTCGAAGAAGACAAATGCTACCCGGATATCTTCCAGCCGTGTCTCAGTGGGCAGGTACCCCCTTACGAGATCAGATACAGTATCTCCTAGCCGTGCGGCTCTATCTTTGAGGCCTTCCAATACTGCCTCTATCTCGCTGCGCCTATCAGCGACCTTTCTGAAGTGTTCTACAAACCTCCCCAGTTCGGTGCCATTTGAACTCCGTGCCTCAAATGCTCTGTTGGGATCAAACGCGATGGACATCGCTTGGCGAAGATCATCCCGGGAGAATTCACTCTTGGTCAATGCTGCGTATCCGGGTGTGCCAAAGAGGCGTTCCCAGACTTCGTGCTGCAGTCTTGTCCCAGACTGAAACATGTCCAAGATTCGCCAGAAGAAGTCAACACCTCTGAAGTCGAGGATGATTTCACAGGTCACTCTGTTCACTGAGTAGAAAGCCATTGGCCAGGCGTTAAATCCCTTACCTTGTCAGACCAAATCTCTAAAGAGTGGGTGCATCCGACTGTCAATAGGCGAGAGTAACAATGAAACTCGGGTTCTTGGTCAATCCGATCGCAGGAATGGGCGGAAGAGTGGGTCTTAAGGGAACTGATGGAGTTGTGGACGAGGCCCGTAGGAGGGGGGCCAAAGCGGTGGCACCGGGGAGAGCAAAAGAATTCCTTGAGGCTCTACAATCCGCTGTACTAGGTGATGAGCGGTTCGATGTCCAGATATGCTCGTGTCCAGAACCCATGGGAAGTTCCGTTCTGATGGATCTGGGAATAGATCACACAGTGGTGAATGTTGACATTGATGAAGACACAACTGCTCAGGACACAAAAGCCTGTGTGAAGGCACTCTATGACGCAGGAGTGAAACTTCTAGCATTTGTTGGTGGGGATGGCACTGCCCGCGATATCCTTGACTCGGTGGAAGAGAACTCATTGGATGAACTGGTCGTCTTGGGCATCCCATCCGGAGTGAAGATGTACAGCGGCATCTTTGTGATAAACCCGAAAGATGCTGCGGACGTAGTTCGACTTGTACTTGAGGGCTCCGCCCAGCCTTCCAAGTTTGAAATAATGGATGCGGACGAACAGGCCTTTCGTGAAGACAACTTCAACATTCGTCTCTATGGCTACCTACAAGGGCCGTCGGTTCCTGCAAGATTCCAGGGGGCCAAACAGGCAAGTCCTGAGACCTCCAATGAGCAGGAGGCGCAGGAGGCGATAGCTCGTCATATTATCGAACGCATGGAGGAGGACGGTTACTATATCCTGGGACCCGGAACGACGGTAGAAAGCGTTACGGGCCTCCTCGACGTCAAGAAGACCACACTTGGCGTGGACCTCTATCACAGTGGCAAGGTCCATAACGATGTAAATGAATCACAGATTCTGGAGTTAGTGGATGATTTCGAGAAGGCGTGGATCATCGTGTCACCCATCGGGCACCAGGGTATGCTGTTTGGGCGAGGAAACCAACAGATCAGTCCTGAGATAATCAAACGTGTAGGTAGAGATCACATCAAGGTATTGTCAACCCCTTCGAAGCTCAAAGGCATTGAAGGAGAGACTCTAAAGGTCGATACCGGCGATTCTGATGTTGATGAGATGCTTCGCGGCTACATACGGGTCATCAGCGACTACAACGAGATACGATTGATCAAGGTAGAATAACGCAATGATACATAGGTGAATAGAGGTTTTCTCATGATTGTACTGCTAACGGATTTCGGCGAGTCGGAGTATGTCGGAATGATGAAGGGAATGATATACTCTATCTGCGACAAGGCTCGTATCATTGACCTCACGCATTCTGTGAGTCCTCAATCGATAGTTGAAGGTGCGTGGATACTTCATAGGAGCTACTCCTACTTCCCGCGGCGAACAACCTTTGTGGTAGTGGTGGATCCCGGCGTTGGCACCGAACGCGATGCTGTCTTGGTAAAGACCGCTAATTTCAACTTCATTGGGCCCGATAATGGTGTTCTCTATCCCGCTGTTCAGGATGACGGAGTGGAGGAGATATTCACAATTGCTGTTGAGGAAGAGGATGCAAGAACATTCCACGGCCGTGACGTATTTGCACGCATGGCAGCCTATCTTGAGAAGGGTGTTGCGGGGAAGCGACTGGGCGAGTACAGGGAATCGCTTCAAGTGCCTCTGACGTTTCATCTTGACGGGCGAGAAGGTCAAGTCGTCCGGATAGATCGCTTTGGTAACATAATCACCAATCTGCCCCCACTGGCCAAAGACGAAGTCTGTCTTATGAAAGATGAATTGAAGATGCCCCTGAGATGCCATTCTACGTACGGCGAAGGTCCCGATGACGAGCTCTTCATCGTAACGGGTAGCGCAGGCACTCTGGAGATCTGCCGACGGAATGCACGGGCTATCGACAGAATTGACCTTCAACCCGGCGACCGTGTTTCTATTTTCTGATTTCATAAGAGAGGCAATTCTTGTTCTGCCATCGTCATTTGCAAGTCGCAAAGATGAGAAAGCCATAGTGGCCCAAGGAATCATGTGGTAATGCTATCTGTTCGGCATGAATTCTAGGTTGACTCGTAAGAATCTCACGACCCCTTCCGCAGATGCAGGGATCAGATCCCCCTACTCGCGTATAGTGGAGTTAAGCTCGACATATCTATATGTCGGCAGTTCTCTTCATGATAGTCATGTCAAGAGTTGTGGTCATTGGAGGTTGCGGCATTGTTGGAAGTGTCGCTGTACGAGCCCTTGCCTCATTCGATGATTTCGATGAGATTGTCATTGCTGACATCAATGAAGAGGGGGCGCATGAAAGGGCTGCTGAGATTGGATCTGACAGTTGTTCGGCCCTTGCAGTTGATGCAGGGAATGCTGGAAGCATAACGAATGCCGTCAAGAATGCAGACGTAGTCCTGAATTGCTGTGGGCCATTCTACAAGTATGGACCAATAGTCCTCAAAGCTGTTATCGAGGCTGGAATCAACTATGTTGATGTCTGTGACGACTTTGACGCCACAAAGAAACTACTTGAGATGGATACAGCTGCGAAGAAAGCTAATGTCACAGCCCTAACAGGAATGGGCAGCTCGCCTGGTGTGGCTAATCTTCTAGCCAAGTTCTGTGCAGATCACATGCTCGATGAGGTGGACTCAATTGACATTCTTCATGCACACGGGGGTGAGCCTAATGAGGGCCCGGCTGTTGTTGCTCACAGGATTCACAGCATGCTGGCTGATATTCCTATGTACCTCGATGGCGAGCTTACCACGGTGAAATACTTCGAAGAGAGCGGGCAAGCCCTTGAAGAGGATGTTGAATTCCACTGCGTTGGAACATATCGCTGTTATCCTTACCCCCACCCTGAGACCATAACATTGCCCAACTATATTGATTGCCGGCGAGTGACGAATCTCGGATGTGTGATCCCGACAGAGTATTACGAGCTGATCAGGGGCATCGTTAGGCTCGGTATTGTGGACGAGGAGCCCATCATTGTCAAGGGACAGGAGGTGGTTCCGAGAGAATTCACTATCGCCTATATCATTTCGCGGAGAGACGAGATTCTGGAAGCCACCAATTTCGGAACACAGCGAGGTTGTCTTAAGATTACGATGAAGGGTGCTGTTGAGGGCAAGCACCACCAGTTCGACTTCTCTCTTGCTTCCGAGGGGCAGTCCATGGGGGAGGGAACTGGCATTCCAGCTGCTATTGGAGCTCTCCTCATGCAGAGAGGCAAAGTGGAGGGTAAAGGCGTTCTGCCTCCGGAGGCATGTATCAAACCTCTTGAGTTCCTTGGGCTCATGCAAGAGTATCTGAAACTAGATGATGTAACAGGAGAGGGTTCTCCATTGATTATCGAATCCATTGATCATGAGGGGAATCTCGAGCGAATCGCCCTGTAACTGGCCTCGATATATGCCATTGCTGTGTCAGAAAGGCAATCGAAATCTATTTTGCACGCCAAGTACACTCTTGTCAGTTGAAGTGTGGCTGACTCATGACAGGGTATGTTCTAGCACACGATGTAGGAACCGGCGGCAATAAGGCATCTCTTGTCAGTATCGACGGTAAGATTCTGGCCTCTGCAGAAGAGAGCTACCCTGTCCTCTATCCCCAAGTCAACTGGGCAGAACAAGACCCAGAGCGGCACTGGTGGAATGCCATCCGGGAGACATCACGTAGAGTGATATCGAAGTCCAAAGTGTCTCCCAGAGATGTGATTGCCCTCACCTTCTCGACTCAAATGATGGGTACAATCCCTGTTAATGAAGACGGAGAGCCCCTGATGAATTGCATGACCTGGATGGACTCAAGGGCGGCTCGGCAGAACAAGGAGATCATCTCGAATCCAATCAGAATGCTCAGGATGCTACGAATCACGGGTGGACTGCCCTCAGGCAAGGACATCATCGGGAAGATTCTCTGGATCATGGAGGAGCGCCCAGAGGTGTATGAGAAGACCTGTAAATTCTTGGATTGTAAGGACTATTTGATATTTCGCACCACTGGCGAGTATGTGACCTCCTGGGACTGTGCGAACCTCACGTGGTTCATGAACACACGCAAGGGTAACAATGAATGGTCCGAGACTATTCTGGGATGGATGAATCTTGATGTTGAAAAGCTCCCCCGGCTGGCACCTTCTACAGAAGTGGTGGGGTCATTGACGTCCGACGCTGCAAGAGATCTAGGGCTCACCACCGAGACCATGGTCGTGAACGGGAGCGGAGATATGACTGCTGCGGGAGTTGGTTCGGGGGCTGTGGGTGAAAAAGAATGCCATCTCTACGCAGGGTCAAGTGCTTGGCTGGGGGCTCATGTTGAAGACCGGAAGCTAGACATCAGCTCCTTCACGGGTTCAATACGTAGTGCCATTCCGGGCAAGTATTTCATGGTGGCTGAACAAGAGTCCGCCGGCGCGTGCCTGAAGCATCTACGTGAAGAATGGCACTGTGACCTCTGTGAAAACATTCGTACCCTTGCAGCCGAGGAGTGTTTGGCCTGCGAGACTGGAGAGAGAAACCCGTTTTCTGTCATAGACAAGATTGCCGCTGAGTCCGAACCGGGTTCTGATAATCTACTCTTTGCACCTTGGATGTTTGGAGAGCGCAGCCCACTTGATGACCATAATGTACGCGGCGGTTACTTCAATCTATCACTGGCCCACTCGAAGAAGCATATGGTGCGATCCGTACTAGAGGGCGTTGCTCTTCATACCCGCTGGATGATGGAAGGGGTCGAGAAACGAAAGATGCTGGGGAAGGTACCGAAAATCAACATGATTGGTGGATGCGCCAAGTCTGATCTTTGGCCACAGATATTTGCTGATGTCCTCCAGAAGCCAATACACAGGATGCAAAATCCGCAGGCAGCAGGAAGCATAGGTGTATCAATGGTTGCATTTGTGGGTCTAGGGGAACTGAGGGATTTCAATCAGGTTGCAGATAAGATAAAAATTGATCACATCTTCGAACCTAACGCTGACACTCTTGCGACGTACGATCATCTCTATGAGATCATGAAGAAGTACTACAAGAAGAACAAGGACCTCTGGAAAAAGATGAACGAACAGGCTCATTGAACCTCCTGTTTCTCTGTCACCAGTTTCTCAGCATTACAGGTCGAATCCAGTCCGACCGGAGCCCCATGAGTCCATAGCTTTCTTCAGCTCTTCGTGTTCCTTGGCATAGACACTGACGTGAATCCCTTTCATCTTGGCCTCAATGGCCTGCCTAAATGCCATTGCTCCAGCTCTTGGACCATCTGGATGGGCGTGTATCGCTCCACCTGACCCAATCACGATGTCTGGTCCCAGATCGTCCACCGCCTCCTCCACCATACCCTGAGATATTCCGCCACTGGGCATGGGCATACTGGGGTTGATGTTTCTGAGAGGCATGATCATGTGATGTGCCATGGCTAGAAAGCGTTCCTTCAGCAGCGGTGCTTTCCCGTAGGGGGCAGGGAAGACGGTTATGTCCGACCCACAGATTCTAGGGAGCTTACCGATCACGATGTTCGTTCCAATACCGGTTATTGGTGAGTACGATAGAGCCCCGGCGATGTCCATGTGTGCAAGGACTGGAACCTCACTCATTTCACACACATGTCTGAATGCAGAATACCCCACAGCGAGGAAGTTTATCATGAGCGCATTGGCTCCCAGTTCAACTGCCCTGTCGGCATTATCGAACAGCTTGGGGACACTGTCTGTGATGTTTACTGTGAATAATGTCTTCTCTCCTTTCTCTGAATCTGCTTTGTCCAAAGCTTCCATGAACAGCGGTATCCTCTCTTCAAGCGTGTTGAACTCTGGGTCTGCAAGGAGCTCGTCGTCCTTGATAATATCCGCCCCCCCGACAGCAGCTTGGTAGGCCAGATCCGCTCCCATACTGGCTGATGTGTACACACATGGTTTGATCATGTTGTTTAGTAGTGGTCGTTTCTTCACGCCAAGGAGTTTTCGAAGTCCCTTGATGCCAAACTTCGGGCCTTTGAAGCCCTTCAACCATGACTTTGGAAAGCGCATATCGAGACACTTGATACGCCCTCCCAGTGATATATTCCCGATGACTGTGCTCAGTAGCATCGGAATCTGTCTGCCGAAGTTCTCCCACGGATATGCCACTTGAATGATGTACTGTCTCCGCTCGATATCCTTTGGGGTGCTGTATTCGTACTGTGGCACCTCATAGATGCCCACCACTTTGGCTACATGCCGCTTCCGCACTTCCAAGGTCTCCCCTGGAACCATTGTCCAAGTTCCTGTGCTCTGCTCAACTGCCGCAGCATGTGCAACTTGTCTTGCATCCATAAAGGGGGGAAGACCCACATAGTAGGTGCATATCACATAATTCTCTATGTCTATACCGTCCGGTAATGCATCAGGTAGTGCCTCGAGGGGAATCCTCTCCATTTCAATCAGCCCGTCTCTTGTCTATACAATAGGGCTTATGTTCTTTTGGAGCGGCACTCGGAAGTAGTATTCAACAACATAAAGGGAAAGCTTCTTGACACTATGAGTCAAAAGTCACCCTGTTTACTCAGATTGGTGCAGAATGATGATTCACATAACTAAGGTGGCTGAAAAAGCTGGCATTTCAGAAGAATTCCTTGAGCCCTATGGGAAGTACATGGCGAAGATTGACTTAGATATACGAAGGAAGCTCGGTAAGAGAAAGGGCAAATTGATACTGGTCACGGCGACAACGCCCACGCCGGCTGGAGAGGGGAAAACGACAACCTCGATTGGACTCTCGATGGCTCTCAATGCAATGGGCCATGACGCTGTTGTGACTCTTCGAGAACCCTCTCTCGGTCCTGTATTCGGTATCAAGGGTGGAGCAACTGGTGGTGGCAAGTCCAAGGTACTGCCCTCTGACCGCATCAATCTGATGTTCACCGCGGATTTCCCGGCAATCACTGCAGCGCATAATCTTCTCTCAGCGATGATGGATAATCATGTTCACCAAGACAACGAACTCGGTATTGATGTCAGGAGAGTCTACTGGCCCCGCGCCATAGACATGAATGACCGAGCCCTCAGAAACGTCATGGTGGGCTTAGGTGGCAAGTCCAACGGATTTCCTCGAGAAGACAGGTTTGTCATTACGGCCGCCTCCGAGATCATGGCAATTCTTGCTCTGGCTAAAGACTATGATGACTTGCAGAAGCGCCTCTCACGGATCCTACTCTCACGTGACATGAACTTGAAGGAGGTATATGCGGGCGATCTCAAGGCTGAGGGAGCGATGAGTGTGCTTCTCAAAGACGCCCTGAAACCAAATCTTGTACAGACCAGTGAGGGAACACCGGCCATCATTCACACAGGACCATTTGCAAACATTGCACATGGGACTAACTCGGTCATAGCTACTGATATCGCATTGAGGCTCTTTGATTATGTGGTCATCGAAGCAGGTTTTGGCGCTGACCTTGGTGCAGAGAAGTTTCTCAATATAGTCACTCGCGCCGGAGACTTCGATGTCAACGCTGTTGTCATTGTCACCTCAATCCGTGCACTGAAAGAGCACGGTGACGGCGAACTCGACAAAGGTTTTCCGAATCTACAGAAGCATGTTGAGAATATCCGTGACTTTGGATTGCCTGCAGTGATTGCACTGAACAGGTTTCCGGACGATACGGATTCGGAGATAGATACTCTCCGTTCATTCTGTGATGAGCGAGGTTTGTCCATGGAGGTTTCTGATGTATTTGCAGAAGGAAGCAAGGGTGGAGAGGATTTGGCCTCAGCCGTATTGGATGCAGTCGACGCAGATGCCAAGGTGATACCGACATATGATCTCAAAGATGACCTGAAGACCAAGATCGAGAAGCTATCCACGAAAGTGTATGGGGCAGATGGGGTGATCTTTTCGGACAATGCGCGCGGCCCGATACGTTCATTGGAGAGGCGTGGATACGGTGAGTTGCCCATCTGTGTTGCCAAGACGCAGTTCAGCATCTCTGACAATCCGCGACTTAAAGGACGCCCGACCGGCTTTGAGGTCTTTGTACGAGATGTTGACGTCAGTGCTGGTGCCGGATTTGTGATTGTGTACATGGGCGATGTCATGCTGATGCCCGGCTTGCCCGAAGAACCTGCGGCAATTGGAATGGGCCTAGATGAAGATGGTGATATCTACGGGGTCTTCTAGGAGGTTTGTGCAGTGAAACGAATCAAGCCTGAAGATTTCATCGAAGGTAATGTCATCGATGGAAAGAAACTGAGCAAGAGGATTCGCTCCCAGATTGCATCTGAAGTAGAGCGCCTGACAGAGCTACATGGAATTGCTCCCAAACTGACTACGGTTATAGTTGGAGAAGACCCAGGCTCAAAGATGTATGTCAGAATGAAACACCGTGCGTGCAAGGGAGCGGGCATCATTTCTGATGGCTATTCGTTACCGAGTGACACGAGCGAAGAAGACCTGATGAAACTGATTGAGCAGCTCAACCGAGATGCGAGTGTTCATGGTATTCTGGTTCAGCTCCCGTTGCCAAGGCACATTGAGGAAGAAACCATCATTAGCGCTATCGACCCGAGCAAGGATGTTGACGGTTTCTCTCCCCGGAACATCTATCGTCTCTTCTATGGTGGTGAGATGCTCTGTTCGGCTACACCACAAGGCATTGTGACGATGCTGGATTTGCTGGGGGTTGATCTGGACGGGATGCACGCTGTCATCGTCAACAGATCAACAATTGTGGGGAAACCCCTGATCTTCCTGCTCCTGAATAGGAACATCACGGTCACCGTTTGCCATTCACATACCCGCGACTTGCCTTCCATGACGAAACAGGCTGACATACTCGTTACTGCAGTGGGTCGACGCCAAGGAGATGATGATCCGTACTTCATTACCGCGGACATGGTGAAGAAAGGTGCCATCGTCATCGATGTCGCTACCCCTAATGGTGATGTGGACTTTGACGAAGTCAAAGACATCGCATCGTACATAACTCCAGTGCCAGGGGGAGTTGGTCCCATGACCATTGCGATGCTTCTCAAGAACGTTCTAGCTGCTTACTCCTTCCAGCAGGCTCAGACAAACGTTCTAACGACCGTTGCTATCGATTACGGATCGTATGTTAGCTAGTAACGTACACGAGATGCTGAGGGCTCGCAGTTGGCAGCTTGCTCGTTTCTGTAAGACAGCTCGCACAGTTTCGTGACACACTCCAGTATATCCTCTAATTGAGGGGTCGATAGTTCGCCCAAATGTCAGGCCCAAACGCTTTTCTAGATGGTTGTGAAGTGCGGCCGCAGTGACAAAGAATGAAAATCGTTGAATGCGTACCCAATTTCTCAGAAGGGCGACGCAAAGAGGTCATTGACGCACTTGCAGATGCCATAAAGAGCGTTGAGGGTGTCAGGCTTCTGGACGTCGAGTTTGACCCGGATCACAACCGGTCTGTCTTCACATTCATCGGTGAACCACAGAGAGTCAAAGATGCAGCACTGAAGGCTGCCGATGTTGCTGTTGAGAAAATCGATCTAACAAGGCACGAGGGTGCCCATCCTCGGATGGGTGCGGTGGATGTTGTTCCGTTCATACCCCTTCATGGTACGACAATAGGCGAATGCATCGAGCTATCTAAACAGTTTGCGGAGGAATACTCCTCAAAGCATGATGTGCCTGTCTATCTTTACGCGGAGTCTGCTACTCGGATTGACCGTAGAGAGCTTCCTAACATTCGACAGGGCGAATTTGAGGGGCTCAGCGAGATGATTGGAGTGGAATCTGAGAAGGATCCTGACTATGGCCCAAAGAAGATACATCCGACTGCTGGGGCTACGGCCACGGGCGCACGCCATTTCCTGATAGCTTTCAACTGCAATCTGAACACTACCGATGTTGAGGTTGCGAAGACATGCGCCAATGCTGTTCGCGCCACAACAGGCGGGTTTGTGTACGTTCAGGGCATTGGTCTTGATCTCCCTGAGAAAGGCATGACGCAAGTCTCCCTTAACCTGATTCATCCTAAACGGACGAAGATTCATCAAGTCCTTGAAGTGGTCCGCAACGAGGCACGACGTTTCGGAGCAACAGTTGTAGAGACCGAGATAGTGGGGATGATTCCCTTGTTCGCTATACTTGATGCATTCAAGTACTATGTACAGCCTGAGAAACTCGAACAGGAGATGATCCTCGACCTCTACTACTTGGGAGGTGCGCAGGATCCAACTGAGAAGAGCTTCAGTGAGATGTCACTCATCGAGTTCGGAAATCAAGTTCGTCGAGCCAGCGCAACACCCGGAGGCGGCAGCGTGGCTGCGGCAATGGGTTCACTTGGTGGGGCACTTGTCTGCATGGTCACTGGACTGTCTCTCTCTGGACGAAAATTCGCGGCGATTCGGGAGGAAATGCTAGAACACCGTCATGCCTGCGAGAACGACCGAGGGGTTCTCATGGGCCTCGTTGAGAAAGACTCGGAAGCCTTTGACCAAGTCATGACGGCATACAAGATGTCAGAATCCACAGCGAAGGAGAAGGAGGCCAAAGAGAAAGCAATCGAATCAGCGACGATACATGCCGCCGAGGTTCCGCTCGAAACAATGCGTCACTCTTTCAACGCCTTGGAGCATGCCCAGGTTGCCGCGGACAATGGAAACATCAACGCAATCACTGATGCTGGAGTTGCAGCACATGCCCTCATGGCAGCAATCGAGGGGGCGGCTCTCAATGTCCGCATCAATCTGGGAAACATCCGCGACAAAGACTTCGTGAAAAAGGCTGGAGAAGAAGTGGAACGCATCATCTCAGAGGGCAAGAAGATGAAGGAAGACATTCTTCATATTGTTGAAAGACGCATGAAGGAGCTCGAGGAAGGCTGATTCAAACCTCCTTTGCGGTCAGGGATACTCCTGGCCCCACTCTCACTTCAAACGCAGATCCCCCAGCGGCATCTATAGCATCCATGACTTCGGTTTCTCTTTCCGGCGCATAAGCAAGCATCGTGCCTCCCCCTCCGCTTCCGTTCACCTTGCATCCCAGAGCTCCTGATGACTTGGCTGCCGCTATCAGCCGCTCGATCTTCTCGGTGGACCTATGTAGTTCGTCGCGTAGTATTTCATGATGCTCATTGATCAACCTCCCCAAGAGCTTTGGGTCTGGATTCTTTTCACTCAGCAATCTTCGTGCACGAGCAGTGAGATCACGATTTCTAAGAGTAGCCTGTGCCATGAGCCTTGCTTTCGTTGGTCTTCTTCTTGAGAGGGCCCGCACTTTTCTCAGCTCTGTCCTTCGGGGGTCGAACCCCCCAATGGATGCTCTGATCTTGTCATATTCGCCGAGGATTGTTTTCCGCAGATACGCGAGGTCTCCCACGGTATCTTCCTTCTGCTCTCTTGAGTCTCCGATGACTAGTCCCGAGAGATTCGCCGGGAGCTTGGTTACAAGATAGTCCTCTCCCAAATCGAGATGGACTATGCCTCCATACGCAATAGTGAAGTGATCCTGTTTTCCCCCACTCTCACCAAACTCTGCCACCTCTGCCTGAAAGGCTGCTCTGGCGATATCGTCGGTGGAGAGATGAAGTCCTGCCAGTCTTGAGAATGCAACAACAGCTCCAACTGTCAAAGCACTCGAGCTTGAGAGGCCTGCCGCAATCGGGACGTTCCCTGAAACGGTGATATCAGCACCTGATATGCGTTGAGGGCTCCGCCGCCTCACAACGTTGAACGCACTTCTAACATAATCTCGTTTTTTGAGATAAGGGGCCTCAGCTTCTACTGAGAAGTGCTCCTTTTCGTCTAAGTCTCTATAGAGAACAGTAATTTCATCAGCTTGACATGGGTTGACCCTCAGTTCGATATGTCTGTCTAGGGCCGTGGAGATGACATCCAGGCCCAGATAGTCGCTATGCTCTCCAAAAAGACACAGCCTTCCCGGGGCCGCGACCTTGAACTGATCAGTAATCGTCAGAGCAACCACCTGTGCTTTGTGTTCTCACTGAGGAGCGTGAGAAGAAAAGCATGCCTCTTTCGCTCGGTGAAAAGTCGGCATATCACTTATCGTTCTACTTGTGAGTTCAATCTGGGTGTTCCTAAGTCTCCTGTACGGCTAGAGATACGGCTTCCGCAATATCCTCGGGTCTTACGCCCGGTGACTGGAGACCCTTGTCCGAATAAAGCTGCTCGATTCGACGCAGAATCTCCGCTTTCTCTGCCCTAACACCAGTAAGTGCCCCTTCAACAAGTTCGATTCCGAGAGAGGGAATCATGAAGAAGTCGCCACTCACGACAATCTCCTCTATCGTTCCTTCCACCACCTCTGCGGTCACCCTGATGAGCCCTCCGTCTGCCTTGAAGTTCGCAGTGCCCACAGATGCGGTGGCTGATATTTTCACCTGATGGGCAACATCGAATTTCCGTCCCTTCCTCCAGAATAGCCAGTCCCTCGAGAGGTACTTCTCATGGAGCTCCTTCATCTTGTTTCTCTCCCAGGATGAGAGATCTCCCCGCTCAAGCTCGATATCGAGGGTCTTCTCATAGAGTCCAAGAAGGTCTTCTTTCACAGTGTTGCGGTCTGGTAGCGCACCCAGCTCTCTCTCTATGGTGGTCATTCGCTCTTTGAGACTCTTGAATATCTTGTCTCGAAACTTCTCACTCGGAACTTTGAGTACGTGAACCATTGAATCATAATCGAAATCAAAAATCAGATTTCCGGTGAGGATTCTGGCATCCCCTACGTCTCCGGCTCCATTTCCCGAGATCTTCTTCCCATTCACTTGAATGTCATTAACTGGTCTGAACTCTGCATCAATTCCCAAGTTGCGATAGGCCTGCACAGGTGCCTCTAGGAACTTGCGATAGTAAGCATCTATGCTCTTGGGTGTGGTTGGACTGTCGACGCGGCCGATTATCTGGTAGAAGAGCTGACCCTCGTCTAGGTAGACACCACCCCCTCCGATAACTCTTCGGACAACCAGAACATCCTTCTCTCGACAGTACTCCAAGTCAATGTCCTTCTCCGCTTCTTGGAAGTATCCTAGAGATACGAGAGGATCACTTGGCCAACATATGATGAGGGTGTTCTCTGCTTCATCCTCGGTGATGGCCTGAGCAACCATGTCATATATTATCTGGGTTTCGAGGGGATCTATGGGTCCCAAGTCTAGTAGTCGCCAAGTTTCGACAGGCATGACTTGGCCCCTCTATGCTGGACATATTAAGATTGTTCTCCACATTTTGTCTTTCATGCGAACGCATAAAAGAAGTCTAACGTGGCATAGAGCTGATTTTCATGATTGAGGCTCTGGAACTAACCAAGAAGTTCAGCGAATTCACTGCCGTCGACAGCTTGAGCTTCACAGTTGCATCTGGTGAGACCTATGCATTGTTGGGGCCCAACGGATCGGGAAAATCAACAACTATGCGTATGCTTCTTGGGTTGTTGCGTCCCACCGAGGGAACCGCTAGAATCTCTGGTTATGACATCCGCAAGGAGATTGTCGCAGCGAAGAGAGTAATGGGTTATGTTCCGGAGGAGCCTGTCTTACCCGAACGTCTCACCGGGTGGGAGTACGTGAACTACGTCGCTGATATCTGGGGAGTAGAGCGTGGTGAAGAACGTGAAGAAGAGATAGACGAGCTTCTTACACTTCTCGATATCAGAGATGCCAGTGATGACCTGATAGAGACCTATTCAAAGGGGATGTCGCGCAAAACCAGCCTCATCGCGGCTCTGGTACACAGACCGAAGGTGCTCATACTCGACGAGTTCCAGGCAGGCATTGATCCCCGGGGTGCTGCCACGATAAAGGAGATCCTGAACGGTCTCAGTTCTCGCGGAGCAACTGTGCTGATGTCAACCCATATTCTGGAGATAGCCGAGCAGATGGCTGACCGTATCGGCATTATTCAAGAAGGTCACATGGTAGCAGAGGGTACGATGGATGAGCTGAAGCAGAAGGCTAGGGGTCAGGCCAGTCTTGAGGAGATATTTCTGGACCTTACCGGTGGGCCAGACATGCAGCTTATTGCCCAGTATCTGGGTGACACAGGTGAAGAAGGTTGAGCCTTAGAGACCTGATGATTCTGCTTAGGCAGGACCTTAATCAGACCTTCCGACTGGGAGGGACTGGTCGGCGTTCTGAGCAGAAGAGTGCCCTTCGGAGGTTTCTCGGTCCCATTATCGCCGTGGCTGTTGCCGTTGCCATTGTTCTGGCGGTAGTCTGGATTGTGCCTCTGTTTGGCTGGAACATGATTGCCAGTCTGATTCTCGAGAATCTGGCTGTCGGATCCACATTGTTTAACGTCATAGTTCTATTCTCGTTCGTCGGCTCAATCATGGTGTCAGCTACTACTGTTGCCAATAGCAAGAGGATGGAGTATCTCATGACGATGCCGATCTCTCTTCGGACGCTGTTCTTAGAGAAGACGATTATAATCATCGTCTACAGCTCACTTCTCTGGCTGGTGATTGGCACCCCTATCATCATTGGTCTGAGTATCGTGTCCCCTCTTCCCTTAGCCTTTGTTGCGGTCCTTTCATATCTGGTTCTTGTGCTAGTGCTGGTTACGATTGGTGTTTCGTTTGGGGGACTCCTAGGTCTGTTGTTCTCACGGGTCGTTGCAGGTCGGCGGAGACTCCGCCAGGTCGGGTACTTCCTTATGAGCACCATGGCTATTCTCTTCACCGTTGTGTGGTACTACTTCCTCTATTCCTCCGACAACTCGTTTGTGTTTGACTGGTTGTTCGAGCTAGCTCAACAGATCGGTCTGGCGTCGGACCTGACACCAGGATATACAGTGAGCGTGATCACACTCGGTCTTCTAGTGGGTGCGGAGTTCGGTTTCTACGAGATTGCATCGACAATCTTCTATATCCTGCTTGGCGGCAGCCTCGTCTACGTCAACGCCATAGTCAGCGAGAAAGCCCACTACAGCGGCTGGCTCATGAGCGGTTCGAAGCGCAGCTCCAAAGAAGAAAAGGTCATTGAACACAACCCATGGGATCCGCAACCCATACCGGGCATCAGGTTCAACAAGACCATAAGCACCTCTATCTGGTACAACATCACAAACATCCGCCGCGAATCTCGAGTATTTGCGCGATATCTGATGGGTCCGCTTCAATTTGTCATATTCTTCTTCATTCCTATCTTGACCAATCCTGAAGCGATGGGCTTCTTTGCACCATTTCTCATGATTGCAGCTCTCATCCCATTTTCAACATCCTATGGTCTCTACTTTGCTGGCTATGAAACCGTCTATGAGGGTAAGAACCTCCAGAACCTGCAACTTGCCGCTGCCAATATGGAGGACTACGTGCGCGGGAAGGTCTATTCCGCAGTACCTTTCACGCTGGCTGCAAGTATCCTCGTAGGAGTACTTATCCTAGTAGTATACCCATCCTTCTGGTTCTATATCCCGATGGTCGTTGGTGCGGCAGTGTTCACGAATCTGGCTTCCGGCGGAGTTGCAGCCAATGCAGCTGCTCTTGGCGGCGATTTCAAAGCCGAACGGATGGTGACTAGGCAGAGGGGCTCTTCAGTTCAGATGCCAATCCGAGGGTGGTCAATACTTCGTGCTCAACTCTTACCCAACATTGTGGGGTATCTGGGAACCTTCTCAATGATTATGCTTGGCATACTCATTGGTGCACCATTCGCGTATCTTGCATTGCCAGTCTACGGCATCGCTTGTTGGCGGATAATGAAACACTATTCGCGAAGTGCTGGTCTGAAACTGGCACAGATAGAGGCATCTGAGTATCTCTGACACAGGGATCGTGAGTCTGTTCGAAGTCTCATGACCACCGAAGCACTTTTCTTCTTCCGGGTGAATGAAACCTAGTTGGGAGCTTGTATGTATGGGCAATCACATAACTCCAGTATCAGGTATATCATGATGATCCGTTTGATAAGCGGTGAACTGCTAGTTCGGGTTTCCTATGCAGATGGACCGGCGAGTTCCAAGCTTGCGAGTGATTCCCGCAGGGAGGTTGACCCCGACCTGTTGGCGGCTCTCATCCAGGCAATAATGACCGTCGCCAAGAACGGACTGAGAACTGTCCAGTGGGGCCGTTCCAGCGTGATCTTCGAGATTGGGGATGAGGTTCTTGCAGTTATCGGCCTGAATGAAACTGCCGATCCAGAGCCATATCGAAAGAAACTTGTCGATTTGATTGTGGAATTCGAGGAGAGGTATTCTAACATTCTGGAACACTATGAGGGGGATATCAGAGTCTTCCGTGAGTTCGCATTGAGTATTGTCACTGTATTTCCACTTGCCAAGGTTGACCCAGAGCTCATCCCGTGCCTTACGGATGGGCGAAGAATCAACTATCGAGTGGGAAAGATTGACACACACCTTGGAATTCTTGAGAAATACATCAATGGCAAACGTCAGGTCGGCAAGATCATAGAGAGCGTTCCACTACCCCAGAATGAGTCCATTGCTCTTCTGTCAGTTCTCATTCATCATGGACTCGTACAACTCAAGCGACAGGTCAGTGATGACTGCGTTCTTATCAAGGTGGGCGAGCCCTCCGATGCAATCACAGATCAATATCCCGAAATCGTCAGACTGCTTTCACGGTTCGATGGCTCAAGTACTGTGGCCGAAATCATAGACCTATCCGGTATCGACAGAACTGCTGCCAGATTCCTCGTGTCGAAAATGGTGGATGAACTAGTTCTAAGACATGCCGACGAGATTGGCTTCGAATTCTCTTTCCAGCATGAAACAGACCTTTTGCTATAGCCCCACTCTTGTGAATACGGCGGGCCAGACCAAACCTCCAACGACTGCAACAAGCCCATATCTTAATGCTCTCAGCCAGAGACTCGTTGTCGGAAGCAACGATGAGAGCCCAAACATCACTCCTATCGCTAGAATGAGTCCTATTACGACCCGCAGAACCAGGCGCCACTTCTGGTTGTCGGGGGCTTCCACTGAGAAACCAACATATCGCTGCTCAAGTGGAAATGCAATCGCCACTCCCATCACGAGGCCTGCCAGTGATCCGAAGTTATCACCAGGCGGTTGAGGAAGCAGTGAGCTAATCAGGAGCAATGCGAAACCAACTAGAAAGATTGCTCCATATTTGTGCTCGGGACTATATTGTGCGAGCATCTTTTCCAGCGGCTCTTGAGCATAGTATAGCGCAGCTACGGTGGCAAAACCAATTGCCCATCCGATGAGAATGTCTCCAAGATAGTGGACACCAAGATATATCCGGGATGCACCAATCAGAATAGTGATGATTATCGACACAACCACTGCAATCGTGTTTCTTGATTTCATGCCAAGCCATCCGAAGAAGGTCGCAGAGTTCTGTGCATGTCCACTAGGTGTGCTGTAATTGGTATACTCAACTCCTTCATACCAATAGCTCGAGTCAGGTCTCGGATTCTGAATGGCATATTTCAACCAGTAGTTCGAGATAAGCGAGATGAGAAGAACTCCCAAGAGAATCACTGAGGCCCGTTTCTTATAGGCCCAGTATCCCCCTAGAATAACAACGACATAGAAGATCTCTGATCCGAGCTCGGTTATCAGTTGGAATAATCCGCCGGCCCATGGCAGCGCGTCACGGAATATGAGTGTGAGGTCAGCATCGAAGAACACCTGTATACCACCTAGGGCATAGAGATGGTTCTGGCGACTGAAAAATCCTCCCGTTGACTGAGAAACGATTTAAGCGGGAAACATTTCTGATGGGGTGTGACTCGACATGGTTCTAGAGGATCTTCAGCCTGGAGATGTTTGGGAAATATTTGAGAATCTAGTTACGAAAACTCCGCGATGCTCGAAGAATGAGGTCGGGATTCGTAAGGCAATACGTGTTTGGCTCGAACGTCAGGAGATAGATGTGGAGGTTCTCGAAGATACTACCGGTAACATTCTCATCAAGGTTCCGGCGACCGAAGGTCTCGAATCTGCTCCTCCACTCATGATACAGGGCCATCTGGATATGGTGTGTGAATCAGACCGGTCGGAGGCGTTCGATTTCGAGAAGGAGCCTATTCCTATCAGGATTCAGGATAATGAAGAGTGGGTAGATGCTGATGGGACAACACTGGGTGCGGACAATGGCATTGCGATAGCTCTCGCCCTGGCGCTTCTAACGACGCAGGATAAGGAACTCCGCCACGGTCCTTTGGAGCTGCTTTTCACGGTTGATGAAGAAACCGGCCTGACCGGGGCTTTCGGCCTGGACGTTGAAGGTATTGGAGTGAGAAGCAAGTACCTGCTCAATTTAGACTCTGAGGATTTGGGAGTTATCACGATTGGTTCTGCAGGAGGAGGAGGAGTCGAGTACCGTAAAGAGCTGGAGCTGGAAGAACCCAAAGGTGACTTCACGTTCTTCAATCTGGAGGTCTCAGGGCTTCTTGGAGGTCACTCCGGTGTTGACATCCATCTACCTCGTGCTAATGCAAACAAGATAGTGGCCAGACTGCTGTCTGCCATTCTCGAATCTGCACATCCTGTTCTGGCATCTTGGAACGGGGGAACCAAGCACAACGCAATCACGCGAGACTCTAGAGCAGTGTTTGCCGTGAGAAAGGATAGGGTTTCGGTTATGCAGAATGCGTTGAATGAGGAGAGAGCTGCTATTATGACCTACTACCGTAACACATCGCCGAATGCTGAGGTCTTGGAACCAGAAATCAGTATTCAACTCAATCCAACAGAACCTGTCCGTCACTTTGCCATGACCGAGAGCAATAGAATCATCAAGACGGCAAATGCGATTCCGCACGGCCCTCGAAGATTCTCCCCACAAGTGCCTGATCTGGTCGAAACCTCGTGCAATATGGCCATCGTATCAACTGATGAAACTGCAGTGAAGATTCACATCTCTGCTCGGGGCAACGATGACGCGGAGCTTGAGTCATTTCGCAGGTCTCTGAGGGACCTTGGCGAATTGGGTGGCTGGAGTGTCACTCTCACTCCTGCATATCCCGGATGGAAACCCGAGCCAAAGAGCGAGTTTCTGGCATATGTCAAGAGGCATTATGAGAAGGTTCTAGATGATGACGTAGAGGTGGAGGCAGTCCATGCAGGTCTCGAGTGTGGGATCATTGGTGCTCAAGTTGAAGGAATGCAGATGGTTTCTATCGGCCCTACCATCAAGAACCCGCACACACCGGATGAGAAGGTGCGAATACGGGATGTCGGCGTTATCTACAACCTTCTGAAGTCCATTGTAGGGTCGATGTCGGATTTGGAGTGAGAGCAATCCATATCTAGCTCGATAACCGGGGCACCAGCCCGGCCTTCTCTATGTCCAAGAGGGGCAACTTGTATGCCTCTGCTAGCTTCTTCGGTCGGGTCAGATTTCCAATGGACGCCGTTCTATGCGAGTCGCTACCTAAGGTGAATAGACAACCACTGTCACGGGCAACCTCAAGAAACTCCGCGTATTTCACTGGATACCGCGTACTAAGTTCAACTGCCACGTTATGTTCTGCGAGTTTTTGTGCAACCAACTCGCCATCAGATTGTTTGTACGCTCTTAGATAGCCATCCCAATGTCCTAAGATATCAAAAGTGGTCTTCTCTAGAGCGCTCTCTATAGCTCTTGACCACGTCACTGAATCGGAAGTGCGATGGAACGAGCCGATGACTAAATCAAACTGACCGAGCCCTCCTGCGACTGGTGCAACACTACCATCGAAGCTGATGTCCACCTCGGCTCCGTCCAGGATGACCATCTCGGGATGGTCCAATCTGAAGGTTTCTATCTCGTGCCTTCTGCGGTTGATGATTCCTCTTCCTTTCTGTCTGGAACCTAATGATGGCCAAAAATGGTCCGTGATTGCAATGGCTTGAAGCCTCATTTGTGCGGCTTTCTTGATTACATCCGAAACGGTGCAGACTGCGTCAGAATAGTCCGTGTGAATGTGCAAATCGCATCGTGTCGGGTTCATGAACCGTAAACAATCGAGCACGCCATATAACTGCCTCGCCATCTCCATCTCGGCGAAAGTACTTTTATGGAGATACAACTTCTCAGTCTTCAGGTTGGAATATGAGTGATGAACGTGCGTGGGATGTTTCTCCCATTGTGAATGGTGCATCGATTGAAGATGTGAAGGACACAATCGATGAGGCTGTCGCGGATGCACAGAGCTTTGTGAACATCTCCAAGAACAAGGTTCCAGTAGATGACTCAGCGGCGCTGCAGGAGATTCTCGAGGAATATGAACGGCGCAAAGTGAAGATAGATGATTTGACGACATATTGTTCTCTGAGATATCTGGCATGTACCACGGACAAGGAGAATGCCAAACTCAATAACTGGGGGCAGAAGGCTGAGGGCGAAGTCGAGGCTGCCTTTGTATCTCTTGATATCAAGATTGGGCAACTGATCTTGGACGAGCCTCACTTAATCGATGCTCCCGAGCTTGAGAGATATCGTCATTTCCTCGAGAAACTCAAGAGAAGAGCGCCATACCGCCTTCTTGAGGCAGTTGAGAGTGCCATCTCCTTGAAGGACACTTATGGAATCAAAATGATGTCCCAGCTACAGGAGTCTTGGATCTCGGCTAAGACCTTCGACGTGGAGATAAGAGGGGAGAAGAAGACCCTCACCCTCCCCGCCCTCAGCGCCCTACGAATGGACCCAGACCGTGAAGTCAGAGAGATGGCATCTAGGACACTGTACGAGAGCTATGCACGTGATGAGCTGCTGCATGGCTCTGCGCTCCGATCAATCTGTGCCGATCATGTTGCCCTTTCTAAAAAGAGAAACATGCCGTCACCTATGGAGCAGAGCCTCATCGACCAGGATGTTGACAGAGAAACCGTCGATGCGCTTCTTTCTACAATCGAAGAAACATCGAGTAAGTATCGGGACTTCCTGGAATTGAAGGCTCGGTAAATGGGCATGGAAAGGCTGCTCGGCTACGACGTGATTGCACCATGGGAAGAGGAGCTCACTTGGGAATTCGATTGGCCCAGAGCGCACAATC
This sequence comes from uncultured archaeon, assembly GCA_964558645.1. GTDB lineage: Archaea > Asgardarchaeota > Thorarchaeia > Thorarchaeales > Thorarchaeaceae > TEKIR-12S. The sequence goes on along the minus strand of CAZLEV010000011.1, from coordinate 54,889 downwards.
ATGTGGTGGGTTCTTTCTCCTCCTTTGACAACGAGCTCGGCCATGTCATAGAAGCGATGTTTGATGATCGGAGGATTGACTCTGCATTGAGAGTTGGAAAAGTGAACTCAGCTTTCTGTGCTGGATGGGACGAAGGACAGAAGAGCTTCGTGCTCATCAACTTCAATGACACAATCAATGATCTGTACACCCTGGCCCACGAGAACGGTCATGCCGCTCAGGGACATCTCATCTACAAGCACCAGAACCCAATCAACTACGAACTATCTATGTGCGTAGCCGAAACAGGGTCGATATTCGGTGAGCTGCTTCTGACGGACCGGCTGCTCAGTCAGGCAGAAACCGATGACCAGCGGCTGGAGATTCTCTCCACAGTGCTTGGAAACTTCTACTATACCGTCTATTATGTCGCTTGTCGTGCACTCTTTGAACAGGAGCTGTATGCGTTGATTGAGACTGGTGAGCTCCTTGATGCAGAAACTGCCTGCAAACTATGGAATGCAGCAAAGAAGCGGATATTTGGCAATGCTGTTGACTGGACCGAGTTCATGGAGTACGAGTGGGCCAGAATACCGCATTTCTTCTTCCCGAACTATCGTTTCTATAACTTCCCGTACAGCTTCGCACAAATGCTGGTCTTCGCTCTGTACGAGGACTATCAGAAGGGTGATGAAGACTTTGCTGGTCGCTTCAAGAGACTTCTGGGTACCGGCGGGAGTAAGAGTCCACGCGAACAGATTGGTGAATTTGGTTTCGATATATCCGATCCGAGTTTCTGGAGTCTGGGTTCAAGACAGGCAGAACGGCTCTTGGATCAATTAAAGAAACTCGTGTGATGAAGAAGAAATCTACTTGCTGGCAAGGACAACTCGCTGGCAGTCCTCTATATACTCCTGAAGACGTTTGAGCTTCGCCTCTACAGTTTCCGTATTTGTGGCATCGGACTCGAGACGTATGTGGATGTCCTCCATAAGACTCACAATGGTCTTCTCCCTAGATTCGAATCCCATCTTATGGCAGACCTCCTTTGCCTCTTTCAGCAATTCCAGACCTCTCTCGGGATTCTGGCTCTCCACATGAAAGAGGGCATTCAAGACCATGAGTTCTACCAGAGGTGCGTGAAGATTGTGTGTTTCTGCGAGGTTCAATGCCTGATGTAGCGTTCTCTGCATTGCCTCTAGGTACTGCCCTTCCCCTGTCACTCTGTAATGTAGCATCTCAATCTCAACGAGCTGCATCAGCGACAGGAGAACGAATTCGAACGACCGTGCTCTCTTTGAGAGCTCAAGACAGTTGTTATAGTGCTTCCGAGCAAAGGACAAGTTCCATTGTCGCTGTGCTAGCAAACCACCATAGAAGTGGCAGATGATGTCTGCAGCATCGGAGTTCAGAACCTCCCCAGCATCCCAGATGGCATCTAGATGGACTTGTCCCTCGTCAAATCGCTTTGTGGCAGCCATTATTCCTACCAGTAGTCCTCGAATCTCAACATACACTAGGTCACGGATATCCAGCTTGTTGAATATCTCGACCGCCCGCTGCACGCGTTCTTCTGCCTTTGCATATTCCTTCCTGCCATAAGACACTGCGCCTAGATTGCCCCAGCATATGGCCTGTCCGTACCGATCGCCTCTTTCCGTATCACCTATCAGTGATTCTTGGTACAGCGCCTCAGCCAGCTCGTATTCCCCCTTGAATCGATGGATCTCCCCGATGTTGTTAAGGCACATACCAGTTCCAACTTCGTCTCCAAGCTCTCGATGCATGTCAAGAGACTGTTCGTAGTATCTCAAGGCATCAATGAAGTTGCCCTTGTCAACACTGATGATGCCAAGGTTATTGTAGCATCGTGCAATTCCCCTAGCATCATCTACGCTTTCGAACATCTCCAGAGCTGATCTATAAGATCTCTCCGCTAGCTGCCCAAATCCCTGGTCGATGAGGGTATTGCCAGTCAGTCGTTGTGCCCGGGCACTGAGACTGACATATCCTTCTTTTTCGCCGATTTCTTGGGCCCGCTTGAGGATGGCACGCGCCTCGTCGTATTTCCCACGTTGCCAGAGAATCTCTCCAAGGTGAACCAGAGCTTCCACATAGGTTTCTGCTGAATTCGGTACCGCTGCTAGAATCTCTTCCAGCTTGGAAGTGGCAGAATCATACTGCCCCGAGTCTAAGCACTGTCTGGCCTCAAGTAGAAGTCTACTGACATCCACGGACATGTTATTCCCCTACACACAAGGGCACTTGAAGCTTGCCCAGAAGTACTAGACCCACTCGATTCGTTCCTTTGTTTCTTGGATAGCCCTCGGTAGAATCTCCCTTTCCCTCTCTTTCTCATCAGCCATCAAACGGATTGCCCGACCCGGTGTTGATTTCTCGACATTGAACTTCCTTAGTGCTCTACAGAAGAAGAGGGGAGTTACATTCACTGACTCGAGTGGATTGTCTGAAAGGTCGAGGATTCTTAAATTTCGCAAGCCTTTGAGAGGCGAGAGATCAATCTCTGTCAGCGCATTCCCTCCCAAGCGGAGCTCGCGAAGGCTGGATATCTGGCACAGAGGGGCCAGCTCTATGTGCTGCAACTCGTTATGGTCGAGGAGCAACTGTTCTAAGTTCTCGCAGTTCTGTAAGGGCGACAGATTGATGGTCTTCAGTGAATTGTATGAGAGCAGCAGATACCGAAGGCGCGTGGAACGCGTGAGAGGTTCTAGATCAATACTCTGCAACCGATTTGACTTTAGATTGAGGTACTCTAGGCTCCGACATGTATCCAAGGCGCGCAAGTCAAGTTCTTCAATCTCGTTGTGCTCTAGTTCGACTCTCTCAAGTCTGCTGCAGTTTTCAAGGGGTCCTAAGTCCATGCTCTCTATCCTGTTGCTTGTAAGGCCCAGATAGCGAAGGTTTGGACACTGACTCAATGCTGTCAGGTCCACGTCCTTGAGAAGATTATGAGTTAGACCAAGATAGCGGAGGCTCCTGCAATCGACAAGAGGTGACAAGTCAATCTCCTGTATCTCATTAGCAGAGATGTACAGGTCACGAATCGTATGCTTTCCTCTCAGCGGTTCTAGGTTAACATTTCTGAGTCCATTGGATGAGATGTCAATCTCAGTCATATTGTCTAGGTGACTAAGGGGTTTCAACTCTACTTGGTCAAGCTGATTCCAACGAAGGCAGAGTTCCTGGAGTTTCTTGCATTGAGCAAGTGGTGAAAGGTCAATCTCACGAAGTGGGTTTTCTGAGAGCGTCAGGCGTTCGAGGTTATGGCAGCGGACAATTGGGCTGAGATCGATGCTGACAATGTCCATCTCGACAAGGTTGATCTCGGTGACGTCACTGTCCACGTCTATGGTACCATGGTTTCGACCAAGAAACTCACATTCGAAGATAACATCATTCATGGACGGAGACCTCCTTTGAATCAAGAGTTTGCTATTGGCCCCTTTCAGAGGTTTCTGCCCTTAAATCTTAGTTTGGTGTCTGGTATCTGCCTCTCCTACATCTCTAACTCAAACTGATAACGGGCCCATATAAGTTGGACTCGGTGACGAGTTCCTTAACAACCATACTAATCGTGATGCCTGAGATAATGGAACGTTACATCGTGGTGTCTGGCAGAGAGCTTCATTCATAAATTCTCATAGCCATACTGTTCTACGTGTGTCCAACTTGAAACGAGGAGGAAGGTTACCACTGGCCACTGTTTTCTTCTTGGCAGTTTTACCGGGATGCTTGATTCTACTCCTGAGCAGGGGATTCATCTCCTGTGGGATTGGCGCAACAGACTGGTGGTGGGGATACTGAGGAACGACAGGTGATGCGCATCTCCCTGTTGATTCAGATCATCCTGTTGCGAACAAGACTATCTGGGGAGACCGTGTCGTAGTTTCGTCCTTCAACACGTGCAACAATATCGTGTCAATCACAGTTGTGAACTCAACACATGACATCATTCTGAATTATTCTGGTGTGTTAGGCGAGGCTTTGCCGGGCATTACCTATCCACCAGGGGAGCCAAGGGGTTGGGTTAGGGCACAGAACATCACCGTGTTCGTCTATTGGCAGGGTGTTAACACCACAGTGCACTTCAATTACTATACACAGACTCTGATGCATGCCGATGGTACTGTTTGCCACGAACTACGGGGATACCGCGAAGTTCTTACACTGGGCTTCCTCTCTCTGGGTTTGGGCATCATAGGTTTCACAGTGTACGCGATTATGCGGAAGAAGGGGCAACTGGAACCCCCTGGCGGGCAAGAAGAACATCGATGACCGCATATCATATTGATTCTGGGTCAACTGAGTCAAACACCCGCACACATTCTCTCACGAACCAAGAACGTAACCTCTCCTTCGAGTCCTCTTCCACGAATGCAGACTCTATAGCATTGAACGAAATCTGAGTTAGTTCTTCGATTGTGAATCCTAGGTGCCTAAACAGCTGAATGTACTCGTTATTCAGGTCTGTGTTAAACAGGATGGGATCGTCACTGTTGACCGTCACCACAAGGCCCTGCTCGTAGAAGTCCCTGATGGGATGCTCTGCAATCGATGCGACTGCCTTCGTACGTAGGTTGCTGATTGGGCACGCCTCAATGACAATTCCTCTCTCCTTGAGCTCGTTCATCAATCGCGGATCCTCCCGGGCAGTAACACCATGGCCAATACGTTCGACGTTCAGTAGCCTTATCGCATCCCAGATGGACTGGGGTCCAGCCGCCTCGCCTGCATGCGCCACAAGATGCAGTCCCATCTCTTTGGCTCTCCGGTAGGTTTCTGCATAGGGCGCCGGAGGATACATATCCTCACTCCCTCCAATATCAACTGACACGATATCCTGCATATCTTCCTCGACCCAGTCGAGCACTTGCATCGCAGCCTGCGAGTCTGAGTACCTCACAAGGTCAATCCTGATATCCGTGTCGATATCCAATCTGGCTTCGGCACGGTGAAGCCCCGTTCTGATGGCATTGATCATCTGGAAATAATCAAGACCTTGTTGGACATGGTCTATGGGAGAGAAGCTCACTTCCACATACTTACAATTAGAGGCTGCACAGTCCTCAAGCATCTCATATACGATTCTCTCGAAGTATTTCTCATCAGTTACAGATCTGATGATTGTCTTGTAGACCTCTATGAAATGACTGAAGTCTGTGAACCGGAACATCCCCCTCACTTCGTCTTCAGAAAGAGAGGTCCCCTCATCAGATTTATCCATCAGCTCAATGAGAGTTGTGGGCCGCACTGAGCCTATAATATGTATATGCAATTCAGCCTTTGGCAGAGCACGGATTGCTTCTTCGATGTTCATCACGGCCGTAAACCTACATAGAGTGATGAATCTGCTGATTTTTCCTGTGACTATCTCATGCTGCGTTTCAGGACCCACTCGCACGCGGCAAGAAAGAGGATGAGGAAGAAAACGATTGCTGCAACATTCGCCAGAGGCTCCACCGTGTTCAACTCCTGTGATGTCGCCAGTCTGAGTGCATTCACTGAGTATGTGAGCGGGAGCAAATAGGCAACCACTTGGAGTGCCAGCGGCATTGTTTCAACTGGGATAAACACGCCGCACACAAACACCATCGGGAATCGGAAGAAGTTGGAGAGTGTCTGTGCCTCAAACACCTCCTTGACAGATACCGCAACCAGCGCTCCCAAAGCCGAGAGCGTCAACAGCGTCAGAACAAGTGAACCGAAGAAAAGCAGAGAGCCTGTAATCTCCATGCCGAACACAACTGAGGCAATAAGAATCATGACTCCAGATATCATTCCCCCAAAGACTGCTCCTCCGAGGATTTTCCCAAGGAGCAGTGCTCTCACAGATATAGGGGCGAGCAGCAGCCGCTCGAGGGCCCCCTGCCGCCTTTCGAACGTTATGACAATTGCTTCCATGCTTGTGGTGCCGAAGACTGCAGCCATTGCTATCAGACCAGGAGCAAGTTCGTTGAGACCTGTAGGGTCCCGAAGAGTGAATGCGAGGGTGAGTACGAGCGGGAAGAAGATTCCCCAGCTGATATTGGGAGGTTTGAAATAATACGCTCGCAGATCTTTCCAAAGGATGTAGAGTATCCCGCTGAGCTCATCTCTTAGTTTCATTCTTACGTCCCCTCTTTTTCCTCTCTCAGTCTTTCTGGCGACAGACCAGTTATCTCCAGGAAGGCCTCTTCGAGGGACGGTCGGTCTGCTTCTAAGGTCTCTATAGATAACCCGTGTGTCTTCACGAGATTTACGAAGGTGCTCAGTGAGGCATCGAGCTTTTCGACTCGAATATCTAGGGATCGGCCATCTTGCTGCAGCTGACCCAACGTCCGAAGCCCACGGAGCAAGTCCTCGTTTGGCTCTGCGGAGAGTTCGGATCGGATAATGGACTGAGTTCTTAACCGTTTCTTGATGTTCTCGGGCGTGTCTAAGACCTGAATTCGTCCCTCAACGAGAACAGCAATACGATCGCACAGGCGGTCTGCCTCTTCAATATAGTGGGTTGTTAGGAAGACGGTAGTATGCTGGGATCCAAGATGTTCGATGTAGTCCCTCAGGGAATGGGCACTCATGACATCCAGACCAACAGTTGGCTCGTCCAAGAAGAGAATCTCCGGTTCATGTACCAATGACGCGGCTATCACGACTCGCCTCTTCAGACCTTTAGAGAGCTTGCCGAATTTTGACTCCTTCCTCCGCATCAGATCAAGAGAGCGGAGGGACTCCTCTACTCGTGAGTTACGCCTGTGTCTGGGAACGTGATATAGCTGAGACATGAAGAGAAGGTTATCCCATACTGAGAGCTCGTCATAGAGATTCGAAACTTCAGGCACTAGGCCCACACGACGCTTGACCTCCACAATATCCTCTGTGATGCTGTAGCCTGCCACTCTTGCGGTGCCAGTAGTCGGTCGGGATAGTCCAACAAGCATCCGTATCGTTGATGTCTTTCCTGCGCCATTCGGGCCGAGGAATCCGAACACTTCTCCCCTCTTGACATCAAAGGAGATGTTGTCAACAGCGAGGAGCCCGTTGTAGTACTTGGTAAGACTATCAGTTTCTATGGCCGACATACTCTGTTTGACCCAATCCAATTCTCAACATTTCCCCTATTAAAGCGGTGACCTATCACCGACTCTCGTGCGTGCTATTCTTATATCCGGAACGAACAATACTCAACCACCAACTCGGTGAGGTACGAGTGCTGCAAGGTAACGACGATGATACTGCTCGTGGAGGCAAGGACCGCAGAGTCTGCTCTAATTCCCGAGGCTCTCTGTGACGCTCAATCTGGGGGTCACACATCCTCGGAGATGGATAGGACGATGAGCGGCAAGAAACGAATACAGCGACCGTTTGTTGCCAGAATTCACCGAAACAGCACTACTGGAAGCACATTGAAGAGCAGAGTAGCTGATTGGGAGAGGGATACTAAGAGTGGTACCCGCACCGAAGCTCTAGTATTAGGAGGTGACTGACCCGATGGTTGTGATCAGGGGTTTCGAGTTCTCTATCCGAGAGTTTGCCGGCAGTTTCGGTGACTTTGGCACCTTGATTCCATTCACTATCGGATACATAACTCTGTGCGGTTTCAGTCCCACTGGTCTTCTGTTGGGAATCGGACTCACTAACGTGTTTCTTGCTCTCATCTATAGACTCCCTCTCACAGTTCAACCCCAGAAAGTCATCGGCACCGTGTCTCTGGCCGAGAGATGGCCCGTGCATAGAGTCCTCGGAGCTGGCTTCTCAGTGGGGTTGATCTGGGTGGTGCTATCCTTCTCGCAGCGCCTCAATTCACTTCTGCGTCGAGTACCCAGCAGTGTAGTACGAGGTATTCAGCTTGGTCTGGCCTTTACACTGGTGCTGGCTGGGGCCGAGCTTGTGGCTCAGGACCTTCTCATTTCAATGGTGCTCATGACAATGGCATTCATGTTGCTTCGCAACAGGTATTTGCCCGCTGCACTCTTCCTTGTCTTCTTTGGTTTTGTCTACTCCTTGATCACAGGGTCGTTGAGTATCGCTGACATCAATATAGGCCTCTCACTTCCTCAGCTGCATATCTTCTCGATAGACGATATGGTCTACGGTTTCATCTATGCTGGGTTCGCGCAATTGTTCCTTACCCTGACAAACTCTGTCATTGCCACCGTGGCCCTCCTCCACGATTTGTTTCCCGACAGGACAGACATCAGCCCAAGAAATGTGATTGCCAATCTGGGTGCTATCAATGTTACCACTCCCTTTGCAGGTGGTATGCCGCTCTGTCACGGAGCTGGAGGCCTTGCAAGTCAGTACCTCTTCGGAGCGAGAACAGGCGGAGCGCTGGTGATGGAGGGTCTGATGGAGATTGCTCTTGCTCTCTTCTTTTCTGAGAGTCTCCTGGCCATATTCACATCCTATCCCGCATTCATCATAGGGATAATGCTCATCTTGACCTCGCTTGAGCTGGGAAAGACTGCATTCAAGGAGATCGAAGAAACAGAGGTATCTGTGATGCTCTTTGCAGCTCTGCTTTCTGTGGCATTCAACATAGCTATTGGTTTTTTCGCCGGCTTGCTTCTTTACATTGCACTCGATAGGGATTTGATCAAGATTTAGGTCTAGTTTAGGAGTGGCCTGCGACTATGACAGAATTGCTGTTCATGTCTAGAAATATCTTTGCCGTGATAGGAGGCGGATAGAGGCAACGCTATGAAACAGAGCGACGAACCAGCTTTGTTGAACATATAGTTTCTCTTCCGATTCTCCATCTATGCTCTCAGAGAAGGTGTCTTCGCGGGGCTTTCGATGAGAAACCGTCAGTGACTGTCTGCCTCTTCAAGTCAGCAGACTTGGGCCATATCAGCGTGAACTGACAAGTGCCCATCAAAATCTCCGGGTCCTGATGTGCTTTGTGCAGCAACTTCAGAATTCTGCGAACAGAGGTTGTTGTGCAACATACCTAGCGGATTGAAGCGAATCGAATAGTCTATGGCGGGAGTTTCCGTGGATATCGAACAACGTTTGGCAAACGTCAAAATATTTATAAGCAAACATCGCGGTGGTATGTTTGACAAACATCAAACGCTTGACGTTTGACATACATGGTGAATGAAACGATGTCTACAACATTTGGAACAATCGTCGATGATATGAAGCAGAGTCTACGCATCGCGAAGAGCAATATGCTGAGTTTCTTTCTCGCGAACCTCGGAATGGCTGTTCTGATTGGCGTACTCTTTGCTATTCTTGCAATCCCCATTGTGATACTTGCCTTCACTGTCGATCCAACGTTCTGGGTCAACCTTGGAGCCAACATGCATACGTGGGCAATGAACAATCCTTGGTTAGTCGGTGGTTTTGGTACACTCATCCTCATTCCGATTGCCTCCCTCTTTCTGGTGGTAGTTGGCTCAGTATTCGGGATGAGCACAGAGGCTGTCGAGACCGGGAAGACCCATGCCGAGTCTGCATTCTCATACTTCAGGCACAAGTTCCTGAGCTTTGCTGGTCTTGGAGTAGTCCTGACTGTGATTATCATCCTTCCATCTTTGCTCATATGGGGTGTGGTCTCACTAGCGTTGGGTGGTACAATCACTGGTATCCCAGCCACAGTTGTTTCCATTGTGACCTCTGTCTGGACCTACATCACAGTCGGGCTCTTCGTGATGTCCTTCCCTGCAGTAGCAAGAGGTAGAGGCGTTCAGGAGGCAATCAAGGAGTCTTACAGGCTCTCCATTGAGCGCTTTGACCGGGTCTTTGGTCTGATTACTGCAATCATTCTTCTCGCGGTTGCAACGTTCGCCCCGATGATTATCGCGGGTGTTCTGTACGGGCCGCTGATGCCAATGCCGACGCCTCCTCCAGTTACCATCGATCCCGTTCTGGCAGTCATAGGGATATGGGCGGTAACGGCTGGTCTGCTATGGCTCCTACTACTCATGCCGATGACAGTAATCGCTATCACCAAGCTCTACACAGAGTTTACTGGTGGGAAGATTGCTGAGCAGGCTGAGCCTAACATACCAATAGTCTAAAACGCGGTTCGTGTAGAGGCTCGTGGACTCCGGTCTTCGAGCCCTCTGCTCCCGTTATGTGGTGAAATAAAGATGTCTGAAAAGCAAACGGATTTTGGTGTAATCCTCCGAGATCTGAAGGTGAGCTTCCGCTTCGCGACGAAGAACATAGTCACTTTCTTCTTGGGAATGCTCGGTGTGATTATTGTATCGGGCCTACTTCTTGTACTGATTGCAGTGATTGTCTTCGTCCCGCTCTTCGTGTTTGGGAACGGATTAGAAATCATTACCTCCCTCGTCGGAATGTTTGAGAGCGAATGGACGATTACAGGCACACTCGGTGCTGTGGGTGTCGGTACTCTGATGGTGCTTCCCATCCTGAGTCCGTTCTTCGTAGCGATAGGTGCACTCTTTGGGATGGGGCGTGAGATTGTTGAGAGTGAGGGTACCACTGCGGAGGGCGTCTTCACATGGTATCGGTCCAAGTTTGCCCCTCTGGCAGCTGCCGGTCTGCTTCTGTTCTTGACGTTGCTGGGTCCGCCTGGCATGATTGCATTTGCCATCGCACTTGTATACGGCGGTCTGGTCACAGGCCTGCCCTTTGTCGGTCTGTCGGTCTTTAGCGCAGTCTGGCTAATCATCTCCGCAGGAATGCTTTCAATGATGATTCCCGCCGTGATAGATGGTGTACCGGTACTCACAGCATACAAGCAGTCTGTGACCATGAGCATCGTGTACTTCGACCGCGTCTTTGGGGTCTGGATAGCCTATGTCCTCCTTGGTGTCGGCCTCTCTCTCCCTCCTGCGGCGCTCTCCACATCGGGCCCCTTCTTGAATATGGCTTTCATCGGAACATACGGCGTGATTGTGGGACTGTTTGCAGTGTTTGTATTCGTGCCATCACTGGTGATTGCGCTGACTCGCGTCTACTTGATCTTAAGTGGTGACTATTATGCTGCCCGTGCTGAAGAACACCCGAACATTGGCATGATTGGAGGTGCATAGTCTTGGGCGAGAATCAGTCACCCGCTCCGATGAAGGACCTCTGTATCATTGATGACCCGGAGACTATCAAGATCCTTTTCGAGCCGACCCGCGCGGAAATAGTGTTCAAGTATCTGGTCAATAGTGCTATGACGGTGAAGCAGCTTGCTGATGCTCTCGACAAAAATCCGGGTACTATCCTTCATCATATTGACAAGTTGAAGAAGGCGGGTCTGGTTGTCCAGGAGCGAACTGAGCAGACTGTCACAGGCATAGTCCAGAGATACTATCGCACCACGGCAAGAGAGTATCGTCTTGGGTTGAGCGGCATGATGCAGGCTGATGATGGTGTGGCTCAGTTTGCCAGAAAGCGGCTCGAGTCAATGATATCGAGCCTCTCTGTATATGGCATCGAGATTCCAACCGAGGAAGTGGACGAGGCAATTGCGATACTTCAACCACTGATAGAGCGAGAAAACAAGGTTAGTTCGAACCTGCCGATAGAGGATCAGCAAGCATACCGGCAACTCTCAGAATCTGTACAGAAAGACGCATCGCGGATAATGCGGCGATACGCCTTGGAGAAAGACACTGAGTATCAACAACTCCAACGGAAGTGGCATTCGTTTCTGAAAGACCATGAAAAGGAGAAGAAAAGACAATGAGTAACTATACGCGCAATAGGGGAGTGGTCATGTGTATCGTAGCCGTCATCGTGGCGGGCGCAGTTGCTGTCGGCCTTCTGACCTATTACGGCACGAGCTACTTCATCTGGAATAGACCCCATGGCTGGGAAAACACCATCGAGTACAATTTCGAGAGGTCTGAGGAGACCATGCCAGATCTTGTACTCCTGGACATCGATATTGGTGCAGGAGCCGTCTTCATTACATTCGAAAATGATTCCTCGCTGTTATACCGAATCCTAGCACAAGCACCCAATCATACTGTGCAACAACATGGCGCGCCTGTGGTGTCTTACGAATCCAGCACTATCACTCTGGACTATCATGCTGTTGGAGTCAATATTACGCTGGGCACTGGTTGTGCTTACAGACTTGACGTTGACACAGGAACGGGTGCGATTACTGTGAACTTGAATGAAACCGCCTCTGTTGGTGACATATCGCTCAAGACTGACACAGGCGAAATCTTGCTGTGCATGGATTCGACAATCGAGCTGTATGGGAGTCCCTCTTTCACCTTAGAAACAGGAGTTGGGGCGATCTCGATTACCCTCGTGCTGCCCAGCGGAATTGGCGGTCAGTTCTCGGCATCGACCGCTTTTGGAACTGTTGACGTCACTCCTACCGGTTGGGACTTGGTTGAGGGCAACATCTATGCGACTCCCAACTATGAAACAGCGCCACAGACACTCACAATATCCTCAACCACTGTTGCTGGTGCTGTGAACGCTGTATTGGGTGTGTCCTAGTCAAGAAAGTGGGGAGACATCACATCTCCCCTCCCATCTCTTACGCTCATCAGGCCTGTCTGGCCTTGACCTCATCATATTTCACTTCCATCTTACGATGAACACTTCCCTAACTCCTCATTGTTCCTTCTCTCTACCTTGCGTGTTCTGGCTTGCTAGGGGCGGAATTCTTAAATTCGCATTACAGGCTATCGGCCTGCCTCTTCTTCTAGGAAGTGACTCAAATGATAACCAAGTATACACAAGATAAGGTGCGGGACTTTGAGTTGACAGAAGAAGATGCTGCGCTCCTTGCGGAGTGTTTCAATTCTTTTGACGACACAGACAGTTGGCCCGGAGGATTCACCCATGGTGTTCCCTACACCGCCGAGCGCATTCTAGAGGACAAGAGCAAGAGCAGAGACATTCGTACAATCGTGGCATACAAAGACAGTAAGATAGTGGGCCACTGCAATTTGACGGAAGGCGAACTGGATGAGGAAGCAGCGTACGTCGGTCTGCTAGGGGTGTCCCCACAATACCAGGGACAGGGCTTTGGTCGGGCTCTTCTGATCGAAGCGGCCGAGACAGCTGCAAGGCAAGGCAAGAGAAGAATAGACCTTCACACCTGGGGCGGGAATCTCAAGGCATTACCTCTGTACAAACGAACAGGCTACAACTGGGTACCTGGTACGAGAGTTCTCATGGAATCCCATATCCCTGGCATTCTGTCATGCGAGGTGTTCAGGGAGTTCTTTGACCGCCATTACTGGTATGACTCCTACAAGCGCACCATTCGTCAAGAGGTAGATGACACTAAGGAAGCCGACTTCGGGGTCTTCAGATATCATTTCGAGGCTGAAGGGGACATATTGGATGTAACGGTGGATCGAGAAGCAAAGGGCATCTCTGGATTCTCTTTGACAATTGATGGACAGACTTTTGAAGTCGATGTACGGCCTGAGAAGCATGTGGGATACATAGGCGTATGGGATGTTCTGTGGCATCTGCGTATCAGAAACGAGACCGGATCTTCTATTAGCATCTCTCTCGACCATACAGACTTCGGAGGGTGCGTAACAAGTATTGGTTCATCGCCTCCAAAGGTTGTTGAGAACGGGTCCGAGGTCACACTTCAGGGAAGCTATACCCTATCACAGGCAGCGAAGCACTTGGACAGAGAACTGACACCGGACGAGAAGGTGAAGACTCAAGTCCGGTGGCACGTGAGCATCGACGAGAAGGATATCGACCTCTTCAATGGCCTAGTGCCTCAGGAGGCGGTCTCTCTCATCGTGAGTCCTCGCTATCCCGCCTTGGCACCCAACGAGTCACGAGAGATTGGTCTGGGTCTCAAGAATAATACCAACATGCAGTTGGCAGGACGCGTTATCATCAACACAAATGAAGATTCACCCTGCACATTTGGTTTCTCACTCGACCCCGATTCGAGAGCAGAAAGGACGATTCATGTGGGTGCTCCAGCCGAAGAGACTCTTCTAACATTGCCAGTGACCATCTCCATTGATGAGGGTGACCGACAGACAATCGCTAACCGCAAGAAGCTCCGCATTCCAGTGATTGGTGAGGGAGGTGCCTATGCCTATGAGAGCCATGACAACATGTACATTCTGGAAAACAGACAGATCAGGTATGGCATCAGCGCGAAGGCGCCGATGGGTGGTATGATTTTGACAAACAAACCTCTCTCCATTGAGGTGCCGATGTGGGCTGCTCTGCTGCCGGATGTGGGCTATCCCTTCTCTGCAGGCGGCAGCGAGTGGGAAAAGAAGGAATTTGACGTACACCTAGCAAACCAGGGTGACGTTGCTGAGATCACCTTGGAGGCCGAATCCAATGATCGCCCCGGTCTACATCTTAGAATCATCTATCGCTTGACCTCAAACAGCGAACATGTCGGAATCGAGGTGGAGATGATAAACGGGGGATCGGCCTCAATTGAGAATCTTGGTTTCTTGATGAGAGGTTGGGCTGAAATAGAATGTAACGATATGTACGTCCCCCTCCGTGGCGACATATATCGTCTGAGTTCGCCCGAGTGGAACGGCATCAAGCAGCTGCCGAAGAATCCCAATGAGTATGCTGAGTCTTGGTGTGCCCTGAACTGGACAGGTGCAGATGCAGTTCTAGGTTACATCTGGGATGCAGACGCTATTGCAGATGTACGTCTGCGGCGCACCTGGGGAATCCCTCGATTCGAGTATCGGGTCCCTGACCTTGAGCCAGATGAAAGTATCAGGATTCCTCTGTTGCGGTTGATGTTCAGTCAGGGGACCTGGAAGAATGTCCGAGACCTGTGGGGGCGACTGACAGGTGCAACAACAAGCCAAGACTCTCCAGTCTCTCTGCGTTCTGACTTGGAGGTTCAGATCCTACGCCCAGAGCAGGAGTATGTAGCTCCCGGTGCTCCTGTATTCCTAGACCGTGCACGCGAGAACAAGATGGAACTCAGGGTGCGTGTGATTCACGAGAACCAAATTGATGTTAACCTGAAGGTGATTGCTCCCGATGGTGTCTTCATAGACCAGCGAAAAGAAATCGATATATCGGGAAAGATCTTGAGCATCGACAAGCCATTACACATTCCACTCGATGTCACCGTGGAGAGTGATGCGTGGTTTCTCGAAGGAGGCAGAATCGAGCTTCGTTTCCCCAATCGCGTTGCGTCGATACCATTGACTGCAGTGGTCTTCGACTCGGATTTGGGGGTCACTCGAGAAGAACAGTTCATCGAAGACATGGTACTACGCACAACCAGGGTGGGAGAGTATGAGATCACTGCTTCTCCTGACTATTGTGGAAATCTTGTGCGCTATCAACACACTACTGAGAGCGGAGTGTTGTATGATATATTTCCCGAGGCCAAACCATTCATATGGTGGGACAAGTTCTATTCGGGGCTTACTCCTGTGCTTGCTGGTTATCGTGTGTGGGATTGGATGTCAGCTGTGCCCAAGGAGTCATGGGTCATCACAGATGTCACCGTGGGACCTTGGGTGGGTTACGAATTAACTGGCGTGCTTAAGTATTGTCCGCGACTACACGGAATGACACACATACTCAGATACCTCCTCCTTCCTGGTACTCCCCTAGTTCACGTACAAGTCACGGCTCATAACACTAGCGGGTTGACACGCCGATTCAGATTTGGCATCCGTGGCGCAACTGAACCGCAGGAGGCACCCTTGAGAACAATATCTCTCCCTCTTCATATCGGTCGAACGAAGGTAGACATGACGGAAAACGAGCTGCATCTGGCCCCCGAACCTGAGGAGGGCTGGGCAGCAATACACAATGCCGACGGCCGGGTTCTGGGTGTCGTTACTACGTGCAAGTCGCGAAGGACTCTTGAGCTGTTCAATATGGACGGCAAGACTCAGACAGTCAGCATTACCGATGAGAGGGTCCTCGCTCCGGACCAGCAGACATCCCTGTCCTGCTATCTTGTAATGGTTTCCGACGCTGAGGCTGTTGAGGTGTTGAAGTCCCTTCCCGGACGCGTTGAGTAGTACTATGTGCTCCTTACTTTGACTCTTTCCCTTCTCTTCTTCGTTTGATGCGTCTGATTCGAGCCCTGCACTCGGCAATCCGTGTTGCCTTCTCCAGTTCCTCATAGAGATTCATAGCTACTTCCCATGTTCTCTCTGCCTCAGGCAGGCGGTCAAGCTTCTCAAGAACGTGCGCTCGATAGTAGAGATGTTCTGGATTGCCTGGGTCGGTGGAGAACGCGAGGTCAAAATCTGACAAGGCGTCTTCCAACCGTTCCATGGCCATATAGATTCGTCCTCTCCTGTGGGCTACATCTGAGTTATTGGGATCCAGAGTGAGGGCTGTGTTGAAGTATTCAAGAGCAGCACCCATATGCCCCAGCAAGAGTTGCATGTGTCCTGCTTTCACCCAGGCCACAACATTTCCTGGGTCTGCGTTCATCGCCCTCAGATAGGCCTCAGATGCCTGTCTATAGGAACTGCTCTCAGCATGAGTATCCCCCTTCTTGACCCAGAGCTCGGGGTCGTCCATATTCAGATTGATGGCAAGATCGTAGTATTCCAGAGCCTTCATGTAGTCTTTCATCTCATAGTATAGGTCTCCCATGACCTCAAGTACGTCATGCTGTTCAGGATCTTCTCTTCTCGCCTTCTCAAGTGCCTGAAGCGCCCTCTCGAAGCTGCCCTGCTGTAGATGGACTCTACCAAGCTGCAAGTACGCTCCGACACAAGATGGGTTTGCTTTGACGGCCCTTTCTAGCCATCCGATGGCCGCATGGAGGTTTCCCTCTTCTTTGAACAATAGCCCCATCGCAAGGTTGGCCCGGTCGCTGTTCGGGGAGATTTCTACCGCACTGCGGAGGTTCCTCTTACACAGCTCGTATTCGCCAATCTCGAGATGAGCAAGACCTAGGTAGGTGAGCGCCTCTGAGTTCTCCGGTTCGATAGCGAGGGCACTGCCGAAGCACGAGATTGCCTCTCTGGGCTGGTCATTGAGGAGGTTGGCCAGGCCCAGATTAATCCAAGTCTGAGTTTGCCGGTCATCCTCTTCCAAGCTCTTCTCATATAATGTGATTGCGCGGGAGAGGTTTTCTTCTGTCAGATGCAGATTACCCAATCTGAAAAGGAGTTCGGGAAGCAGTTCGTCATCTTCAAGCGCGCTCAGCGACCTTTCCAGCTCCTCCTCTCTATTGGCCAGTTGTCTTCTCGTCCTTGTCATGACCATGGGTCGCCGTATCTTCTCGGGGATAACTCTCTCCTGTATCCCCAGCTGGTCCAGTCTCTCCCGTAGGTCAAGGAGTAGCTCTTCATCTGTCATCGGAGCCCCGCCTGTTTGCCCATCTCGCGGCAACATATTATTCTGAACTAAATGATTTAAGCAATAGGGTCGACCAGTTTTGGCGAATCCCAGTGCCTATCTCATGCTACTATTTTGACCGGGCGGAGGTTTACGATGCGATGCTCGCCTTCTACGGTGTCGTATTCTATCATGCCAACCAGCTCGCCCTCGGCTCCGGGCTCGAGTTCAAACTCTACCTCAGTGACCGAGAGACTGCCCACGTCCACAGCTCCTATGTTCTCGCCCTTTATCACATCGGTGAGGTCGGGGATTCCCAAGACAACATGCACGTTCTGCATGGGCTTCTTTGAGTTATTCCGTATGACGACGCCAAAGACCACCTTCCCCTCGCGAATCTTGTATTCCACCGCAACATCCATTCCCGGTTCAAGACCCATGCTTGCTGGCTCGGCCTCGGTCACGTACTCGGTTTCCTCGTATCTCTCCCGTACCTTGAGGAATACCACTCCTAGAAGAATGACCAACCCCGATATACCTGCAACCTCGAATGCCCAGTGGAGATGAGGGTTCCAGTCCTGGGGATCCGGGATGCCGTCTCCATCCGTATCAGGGTCCAGAGGATCCGTCCCGTACACGAAGATCTCCTCATAGTCGGTCCAGCCGTCATCATCAGAGTCTGGATTATTTGGGTCGGTCTTGTACACATTGTACTCGGTACCGTCATCGATTCCATCGGCATCACTGTCTGGGTTAGTCGGGTCCGTGAGAGAGACCATTATCTCGAAGTAATCATCTAATCCATCGTCGTCAGTGTCAGCCGAGAACGGGTCGGTTCCATGGGTGATGACTTCATCGTAATCCGTCACTCCGTCTCCATCGCTATCGGGGTCGAGCGGATCGGTTTCGTATATGAAGATCTCCTCGTAGTCTGTCAGCCAATCTCCGTCTGTATCGGCTGAGGTTGGGTCGGTCATGTAGACCATGACTTCATCGTAGTCAGTCAAGCCATCTGAGTCAGTATCGTTTGAGAGCGGGTTGGTTCCCAGAACGAGGACTTCGTGACCATCCAGGAGACCATCAGAGTCGGAGTCTGGGTCTGTCGGTGAGGTCCCAATCTCAATCTCGTGGCCATCAAGCAGATCGTCGTTATCAGAGTCTGGGTCGAGGGGGTTGGTGCCATAGACTCGCAGCTCATCTAAGTTGGAGAGCCCGTCGCCGTCAGAGTCGTATTCCGAGTCGAGTATTCCCGGGTAAGTCATGTTTGTGGTTGGGTCGGTGTCGGTCAGGAAGATCTCCTCGTAGTCCGACAGCAGGTCGGAATCCGTGTCATTGGAGAGAGGGTTCGTGCCATATTCGAAGATCTCAGCTCCGTCATCCAGCCCGTCGTCGTCTGAGTCGGCGTTTAAGGGGTCGGTATGGTACTCCATGACTTCATCATAGTCATTTACCCCATCCTCGTCTGTGTCTTTCAATAACGGATCCGTACCATAGATGTTGATTTCGTCTCCGTTGCTAAGGCCATCTCCGTCTTCATCATCGTTGTAGTCGCTGATTCCGTTTCCATTTGTATCCTTATTTCGGGGATCGGTCTTCGTTAAGACACATTCCTCATAGTTGGTCAACAGGTCTCTGTCTTCGTCGTCTAGGCCATCTATGATGCCGTTGCCATTCGTGTCATTGTTTCGGGGGTCAGTCTTGGTCAGTCTCAGCTCTTGTATGTTAGTAAGCATATCATTGTCCATATCCCAGTCTGCATCTGAAACTCCGTTGTCCTGAGTGCTGAATTTGAGGGGGTCAGTCAGAGTCACGTTATTCTCTTCAAAATCGGTGAGCCCATCCATATCGGTGTCTTGCAGTCGGGGGTTCGTCCCGATGGCGACTTCCTGTGCGTCGGTCAGCCCATCTCCGTCTGTGTCTGCCCTCAGCGGATCCGTGTTGTAGATGTTCAGCTCCTCGGAATCTGTGAGACCGTCTCCGTCCGTGTCTGGGTTCAACGGGTCGGTCTCGAAGACCTTGATTTCATCGTAGTCACTGAGCCCATCTCCGTCAGTATCGCTGTTGATGAGTGCAGTGTAGTAGACAAAGGCCTCTTCGTAGTCTGTGAGTCCGTCCCCGTCTGAATCCACTTTGAGGGGATCGCTGAAGTAGTAGAAAAGCTCCTCCCAGTCCGGAATGCCGTCTCCGTCTGTATCAGCATTTACTGGAGACGTTCCACTCACGAAGATCTCATAATAGTCCGACAACCCATCCCCGTCGGTATCGATGAGGGTGCAGTTGGTTCCGTAGAGGTATATCTCGTCAAAGTTGTTTATGCCATCACCGTCTATGTCATCAAGGTCGTCAGTAATCCCGTTTCCATTTGTGTCTGGATTAGTTGGGTCGGTGTGACTGTTCCATATCTCGTCTGCATCTGCTAGGTTATCTCCATCGGTATCAGCATCGAGAGGGTTTGTTCCGTAAAGGTTGACTTCATCTCCATCGCTTAACGAGTCAAAATCAGAGTCGGGATTGTTTGGGTCGGTTCCTAGTTCTATCTCTTCCTTGTCGTTTAGTCCATCTCCATCGGAATCAGCTTCCAGCGGGTCAGTCCCGTATATCTTCCATTCTTCATAGTCTGTGAGTCCGTCCCCGTCGGTGTCTGCGAGATTTGGGTCAGTCCCCAGTTCCAGCTCCTTCTTGTCTGAGATTCCATCACCATCTGTATCCGCGGAGTTGGGATCTGTTTCATACTCAAAAACTTCATCATAGTCAGAGAGTCCATCTCCATCGGAGTCCCAATGTGTCGGGTCCGTGAGATAGAAGTAGACCTCATCATAGTCGCTGATCCCATCTCCGTCCGTGTCGACCCTTCTGGGGTTGGTGCCATAGACATAGTATTCGTCATAGTCGCTTATGCCGTCGTCGTCAGTATCCTTGTCGGTCGGCGAGCTTCCAACCACGTATACCTCGAAGCCGTCACTAAGTCCATCGCCGTCCGTGTCCCAATTTGTCGGGTCGGTCCCGTATCCGTAGATCTCAAGACCGTTGCTGAGGCCATCACCATCCATGTCAAGGTCATAGTCAGACGTACCATTGTAGAAGGTATCCACTCGTGTGGCATTAAGCCCGAGCACCATAATCTCGACGTAGTCGTCAAGGCCGTCCCCATCTGTGTCCTGTTTCAAGGGGTCAGTCCCGTACTCAACTTCTTGCCCATCTGTCAAACCATCTCCGTCCGTGTCGGGATTCAGCGGATCTGTTCCCAGACTGATCTCTTCTCCGTCGAAAAGTCCATCATCGTCGGAATCAGCATCTCCGGGAGATGTTCCATGTACATAGATTTCATCGCCGTTTGAGAGCCCATCGCCGTCGGAGTCATAATCATAGTCATTGATTGAGCCATGCGTCGTGGGATTATTGGGGTCTGTCCCGGTGATTACTACCTCTACGTAGTCATCTAGCCCATCTTCATCGGAATCAGGATTCAGCGGATCCGTGCCGTACTGGTGGACTTCTTCTCCATCGAGCAGTCCGTCCCCGTCCGTGTCCTCATTGAGAGGGTCCGTGCCCCATGCTATTTCATCACCGTCACTAAGCCCATCTTCATCGGAATCAGGATTCAGCGGATCCGTGCCGTACTGGTGGACTT
>CAZLEV010000011.1:0-33971 GCA_964558645.1 uncultured archaeon | reverse complement strand
CTTCTCCATCGAGCAGTCCGTCCCCGTCCGTGTCCTCATTGAGAGGGTCCGTGTCCCATGCTATTTCATCACCGTCACTTAGCATGTCCCCATCAGTATCCCAGAGTATTGGTGATGTATTATACACGCGAATCTCGTCAATGTTGCTGAGGCCATCATGGTCCTGGTCATCGTCAGCATCGTTTATGCCATCACCATCACTATCAGGGTCTAATGGATCTGTCAGCGTTAGCATTACTTCTTCATAGTCAGTCAGGCCGTCTCCGTCAGTGTCCTCGTTAAGCGGGTCTGTTCCCGCTAGATACTCCTCGTAGTTTGAGAGCCCATCGCCATCGGGGTCTTCATCGCCATCTAGAATACCATTGTCGTTGGAATCATCATACAGTGGGTCTGTTCCGGTCATCTCGACTTCAAACCAGTTGGGAAGTCCGTCGCCATCAGAGTCGTACATATCGTCGCGGGGTTCACTGGGACCATGTGTGTAGGCGTTGAGAGGATCGGTTTCTGTGATGTAGAGCTCAACTCCATTACTCAGGCCATCTCTATCGAAGTCCTCGTCATAGTCGCTGACGCCATTGTCGTTCGAATCGGTGTCAAGCGGGTCTGTGCCAAGGATAAGAACCTCATCCCCATCCTTCACTCCATCTCCATCAGTATCTGGCCGGCGCGGATGCGTTCCATAGACATACAGCTCTTCATAGTTCGTGAGACCATCAAGGTCTAGGTCTTCTTGGTCATCGGGGACTCCGTCCAAGTCCGAGTCGGTTCGATTGGGGTTTGTCCTGGTTAGATAGAACTCGTGACCATTCCACAGACCGTCTCCATCCGTGTCCCATTCATAGTCATTAATGGTGTTATTGAAGGTGAATGCGTTGGTTGCGTTGAATGTGGGATAGAAATCGATTTCATCCTTGTCTAGAATCCCATCCCCGTCTGTATCAACATTGTTTGGGTCAGTGCCCCACACCATGACCTCTGCATAGTCATCTAGTCCATCTCCGTCTGTGTCTGCCTTCAGCGGATTTGTGTCATAGATGAATATCTCGTCATAATCACTGAGCTGGTCGAGGTCTGTGTCTTGTGAATTCGGGTCCGTTTCATATATGAGAACTTCATCACCATCACTTATGCCATCGCCATCCGAGTCTGCTACCAATGGGTCCGTGTTGTAGACTCTAATCTCTTCGTAATCGGTGAGTCCATCCCCATCGGTGTCACTGTTGGTCACGTTTGTGCCGTAGGTGACATACTCCTCGTAATCGTTCAATCCATCCCCGTCTGTATCACTCTTTGTCGGGTCTGAGCCAACAATCTTGACTTCTTCATAGTCGGTCAGTCCATCTTCATCGGTGTCCTCATCGAGTGGGTCTGTCTTGTACGTCTTTACCTCTTCTCCGTCAAGAAGACCGTCCCCGTCGCTGTCTGGATTATGGACGCCTGTTCCGAGTTCAATCTCCTTCCAATTCGCCAGGCCATCACCATCCTCATCGTCATAGTAGTCTGATATCCCGTTGCCGTTGGTGTCCACGTCATTGGGATCAGTGAGGGTGATACGAACCTCCTGTATGTTGGTCAGACCGTCACCATCGTTATCGTCCTGTGCATCGTTGATGCCGTTCCCGTTTGAATCGGCCATGGTGGGTGAGGTCTTCGTGACATTATTCTCCTCGTAATCTGTAAGGCCATCCCCGTCGGTATCAGCCAGGTTCGGGTTAGTTCCCAGGTACACTTCCTGCCAGTCCGTCAGACCATCGCCGTCTGAGTCTGGTGAGTTCGGGTCGGTACCATACGTGATTACCTCTGCAAAGTCGTTGAGACCATCACCATCCGAATCCGGATTCAACGGATCCGTGCCATATTCCAAGACCTCTGCTCCGTCACTCAGGCCGTCATTGTCGGTGTCGCTATCGTTCCATAGGGTGCCCACGATGAGAGTTTCCCTGGCATCAGCGAGACCATCCTTGTCGGAGTCCTTTCCGTACACATTCACTGTACCGGTATTGGAGCCCATCGCAAATTCCTGCTTTCCGCTACCGTCAAGGTCACCAACAGCCAGGCTATCACTGAAGCCCACCAGATTCGAGTCTGAGATCTGGTACCCTGTTGCATTCCGCAGGTTCACCTGCCCGTCAACTGCAGAGAGAATCTGGTTGGTGGCAAGCCCTCCGACATTCGCGAACAGGATTGCGTTCACTTCTCCTCCAAGGGTTCTGTTCCAGAGTAGGCTCCCGGTGGCATTGAGCACCCTGAGTTGCCCTCCTGTTGTTCCAACTGCTATCTCGTCGTATCCGCCCACTTGCAGTTGCCCGACTTCAATAGCTGAGAGTGATTCACCGACATCGACAGAGAGAGCAGGTGTACCGTTGATGAAGTAGGCCCGTAGATATTCCCCGCTGTCTATGCAGACTGCTTCGAGGTCCGCTGACCCAATCAAGTCTCCACTCGCGATACCTGTGATTGAGTTGGGAAGGTTCTTCTCGAGAAGCACACTGCCATTGTGATTCAGTAGGGAGAATCGCCTCAACTGCGATGCTGCAAGTACCTCATCTCGAGCGTCCTGGTCGAAGTCTGCGATTTCCAGTTGCCGCACAAACGAGTTGCTGGTGTAGTTCCACAGCTGCGTCCCCGTGATACTGTATGCGTATACCCGAGAATCATCTGAGCCAGCGACAATCTCATGAAATGTGTCCCCATCGAGGTCGGCTCCCGCAACCACTCGGACCGTGTCGTCCATGGTCAGATTCAGTAACACTGATTGGTTGGCTGCAATCAGAAGAACTCCGTTTGTCGTACCTATGAGCAGCTCCTCAGGAATAGTGAGATCTGCTGTGACTGCTGTTATGGAGTAGGGTGTGGCTCCAAGACTCATCTGCCACGCCTTAGTTCCATTCTCTTCGAACATGTAGAGTGTACCATTCTGAGTGATTACGGCTGTTTCGTGATAGCCATCGGTATCAAACTCTCCGACAGCAATCCCATTCACCTGTCCACCTGTGCTATTGGACCATACAAGCGCCGTTTCAAATGGTGCTATTGCGGCCTCGTGCATTCTCCCGACAGGTCGTGGCCTGAGACCACTCATGCGGGCCGAATCCCCCACCGGATTCCCAAAACAGAAAATCATGCATGCAACAGCTAGTGCTAGAACAACGTAGTATTTCTTCATGGTTCTCCTCCTCCTAAGGCCTTTGCCTGGTGTTTCCAGGGCTTGACTTGAAAGAAATCAAAGAAATCAGCTTCGACGGCGCTCAGTTCACTGAATGGCATATTGATATTGTTCAGGTATTTGATGATCGGAAGGATCTGCTCATCTGGGTCTTTCATGAACAGCTTCAGTGTATTCCGTCCGGCCATTGCAGTGAACCTGACTCCCGGTATTGACTCGACACGTTCCACAATCTCGGTCGAGAGACTCGGAAGCACAAGTCTGATTGCCTCTCCCTCACCGGGCAGTGTCGAGATGAGTTCCTCGGGCGATCCGAACTGGCTCACGAGGCCATCCTCAAGCAGTACGACTCTGGTACAGTAGTCTACAATCTCGAGGTCATGGCTTATGATTACCATTGTGGTACCGAGTTCGAAGTTCAGCTCCTTGAGATAGTTGAGCGTCTCGTGTCGAAGGTGCGCGTCCAGTCCAGTTGTAGGCTCGTCGAGTAGTAAGAGAACGGGGCTGTGGATCATTCCGAGAGAAATCGAGACCCTCTTTCTCTCTCCACCTGACAGTCGGCTCACCCGTTTTGTCATGAGGTCCTCGTCAAAGCCCAAGATGCCAAGTATCTCTCGTGCTTTCTTTTCTATCTCCTTCGGCTTCATGCCGAAGCAACGTCCAAGAAACTTTGCATTCTGGATTGGAGTAAAGTCGTAGTATAGAGAGAGATGCTCAAGCTGCGGCACATAGCCGACAAGTAGGCTGATGAGGTTTCTCTTCTTGGTCACATCGTATCCGCCGACCCATGCCTGACCGTCAGTGGGGTCAATCTGACCTGTGAGCACCCGCAAGACCGTGGTCTTACCTGCTCCAGAAGCACCAATAATCCCCAGAAACTCCTTCTTGTTGGCATAGAAGGAAACCCCCTTGAGCGCGTAGAAATCACCGAAGGCAACTTTGAGGTCTTGGATGTCAATCTCTCTATTTGGATTCTTGCTCATCTAGACGCCTCCCACCTCATTGCTGACTCTCTCGAACTCCTTGCGTGCACGTTCGAGACCTTTCATCATTCCCCTGATACTCTCTACTTTCTCGATGCGATCCATATCCTCTCTCTTGATGAGTTCTTCAATCTGGATGAAGGCAGCAAAGAGTGTGTTCAGAGCATTGTCAATGTTCTGGGTTAGATCACTATCCAGTTCGGGGATGCGGTAGGCCTTGCTCCTTTTTCGTCTGTTCCAGATCAGCCCGACAATCAAGGCTCCGAAGCCACCAATTGCGCTGATGAATGCCACCTCAGCCAATGTAAGGAAGTCTGGTTCTGTAATTGGAGCGGTGGTCGGTTCGGGCTTGTAAAACTCGAAGCTAATACTGGCATAGGTGCCTGCGTAATCCTTGTCCCTGAGGATGATGAATATCCCGTTTATCCTACCCTCGTCATTCCAGTAACTAGGGGCGAATTGCGACGAGTAAAGACCCTCTTGGATGAAACCTGCAATGAAGAATGTGAGATTCCCGTTTGGAAGCTCAAATGCAATCGCAACAAACAGATCATCAACAGGATTCCCGTAGTAATCGGTGACTCTCAGATTAAGATAGACGCTCCTGCCCACAGAGTAGAGCGTTCTATTCTCAGCAAGGCTGGTTTCTGTGGTCAAAGTATTTTCTAAAAAGAAGATGTTCAGATTATCTAGGAGTCTTGAGTTGCTGCCCTTGGGAAGATTCTTGTTCATGAATATGCGTGATGAACCGAACATACAGATCTGAGGCACTGAGGTGTCTAGCAGGACAACGGGCCTTCCGTCAACGGTAACGGCCGCCTGCGACTGATTGTTATAGATATACGTTCCTCCGCCAAGCCATACCGACTCGAGCCCCTGCGAGAGAAGTTTCCCTTCAACGATTTCCGTGGTGTTCTCATGTTCATGCTTACCGGCCATGTAGTAGCCGTAGGTTTCCAGCAGTGGGTTGAGGGCGGTTAGGTTTGTTCTATCCTCATAGTCTCCAAAAACGACCAGTTTCCCACCGTTCGATGTGAAGTTCCGTAGAGTGCTGATATGGGTTGAGTTGAAGCTTTCTGTTGGGCTGAATATGAGCACTCCTGAGAACTGAGACAACAGCTCCTCATTCGGTTCGATACCGGGCGTTTCTACAAGGTCCAAGCCCTCTTGAGCCATACGTTTCTTCATCTCCGATAACCCCGAGAAGGTTGTGAGTCGGAAGGCCTCAAGAAGGTCAGCTATTGTTCCCAGACTATCAAGTTCTGTCAGACTGAATTCCATGTCAGTTATGTCATCTGAGTCTTGAGACAATGGGAACCCACCACCTCCTGTGGGTCCTCCAAGACCCACGTCAGCTTCTCCTCCAACATCAAACCCTCCTAGTGCACCAATTCCTCCTCCATGCGAACTATCAATCAGAATCATGGCTCGCGGATATCTTAGCATGACTTGGAGAGTGATGTTTGTGGTCCATCCCTGTTCTGAAACTAGTGTGTAATTACAGTAGTGGAACCCGTCTACAGTGATAGCCGGCACGAACAGGAACAATGAGAAATTGTAGTAACCCTGCACACTATCCATGGGCGTGAGAGTCACATCTCCCCATTCAGTTGCATTTCCGTCTTTCTGTACAGTGAGGTTACCCAGAGGCATGGTAGAATAGAGTGTTAGCCCGTAAATTCCGAAATCCGCCGGAAAACGAATATCAAACGGTGCATAGGGCACGTTCTTCGGAAAAACCGAAACCGACTGGATAGGTGTCACCACGAAGAGGTCTCTGATTAAGAAGTCGTCGAGAAGACTGACGCCAACTGACGTCAGCAATTCTGCCGGATTCTGGAACAAAGTGATTGCTTGTCCAATACCTGCAGCGACAACCCAGGCTGCCCTGAATATGCCCTCTCGTTCGGCGCTCCATTCGGCCTCCAAAATTTCTGCATGGAAGGGTTCTATTTCTTCGAAGCTGTAAAAAGTCGAGAAGAGATTTCCTTTGTTCTCTTCTCCCCGACCAATAATGAGGGCCGCTACTGCAGAACTTGGTTCAGTTCCGATGTTCATGATAATTGCTTTGGATTGGTAATTCTGGTCAACCTTTGCGACTCTTGGTAAGTCTGCCTCAATCACGATCAAATCACCACGCGAGGCCATCTGCGGTGAAGGCCCAAGCTCCCACATAGTTCGAATCGATCTGTCGAGGTACGTTCGATTCTCTGCAAATCCGAGCGCCAGAGTAACATTAACGGGGCTATTTGGCTCGACTGTTCCAAAATGCCATTTCATTCCAAGACCCACAGTGCCGTCAAATGTTGTGCTTCCGGTTAGATTGTCGTTGGCGACGTGTGAGCTTATCTCCGAGGAATTGCCCACTTCGAATGCGTCAAGCGGTCGGCTTGAGTTGAGGCCGAAGTAGAACGCCCGAAGATCCGCCGATTGAGAATACGCGAACAGCTGCTGATTGTTAAGAGCGTACTTACCATGGTCCTCTCTGTCATCTAGATAGATGTCGAGTGAGTAGGAGAGGAATAAGCTGACGTTGGTAATGGGCGTCGACCCTATGTTCAAGATGAAAGGAGTTATCTTGAATCCTGTAAGCGGCTCGTTAGTTGTCAATGTCAGATTGTACGATTCCACCAAGAAGATTACAAATATCTCATCTTCATAGGATATCACTCCTATGTGGCGATTGTAGTTGTCGGTTTCTCCTGCTACATTCACCTGATGAAGTTCTCTTTTCACATCAAACATCATGAGATTCATTGGGTTGTGGTTGTTCCATCTCAGCGAGAACATGCCCATCAACAGGTGTGTATCCGGATCCTCCTCACCCCTCTGATCCAGAGCAACCACCATAGTCCCGAAACTACTCATCAGCATGGTCGTACTCGCGTCTTGACCCTGTGCGGACACGATTCCGAAGGCGAGGAGAGGAGTTCCGGTGGTGCGGTCGATGGGTTCGATTGGGTCTTGCTTAGTCATAAGACATGCAAAAGCTTCTGGGAGGTTCAGCAGTCCTGCTCCAGCATCGTTGGCCCCATAGTCCAGTGATGTCGCGGTATCTCTCAGGACGTTTGAAATAACGATAGGTGTTGCTCTGTCGAAAGCCTGCAGGAGAATAGCAGCAGCGCCTGCGACAATGGATGCGGACGCAGCCGTTGTATCTGCTTTGATGTAGAAGTCGTCTACAGTCTCTCCCAAGTCTCCTCCTAATAGCGACGAAATCTGACTAACGTCATCCAAGTCGAAATCGCCAGCTCCGAGTGTGGCCAATCCTGCTCCCGCTCTAGCACCGATAATCCCAACTCCCGGTGCTACAAGATCGGGTTTTGCGTTCATGTCGAGGCTGGGACCTCTTCCTGAGAAACTAGGAATCTCATTGGAAACCCAGTCATATGCCCCAACAGTGAGAGCTGCTCTGGATCCCCCCGGTGATAGAATGGTAAGGTAGTCTGGGCCATCGTCGCCCGCAGCTGCCACAACTAGGATTCCCTTCTCAGATGCCACTTCAATGGCCTTTGAAACAGCGTCTCCGGGGGAACCGAATGTATTGAAGGGCAAGAGGATAATATCTGCTCCTCGTGAACAGGCCCATTCTATCCCCGATACTATCCAGCTCGGTGCTGCAAATAATCCTCCTAAGGTGACCTTCGCTGACAGCAGAGTCACTCCTGGGGCGACTCCCTGATAGCGACCATCTGACTTGTTCCCTGTTCCTGCCACTATTGAGGCAGCGTAAGTGCCGTGACCTATGATGTCGATTGGCAGAGCGTCCCCCTCTACGAAGGATGCGAATGCTGTGACCTTCGAATCGGTTGTGTTCTCATCATCATCAAAATCGTCTAGGTCGGGGTGAAGGAAGTCGATTCCTGTGTCCAGCACTGCGACAACAACCCCCGTTCCATTATACCCCTGCTCCCAGAGATCCCTTGCCCCTATCATGTCAACAGGAGACGTATATTCATCTGTGCTGGTCGGTATGAAACTGGTCTGGCTGCTGTCGGTAATCTGGCTGACTTCATTAGACCAAATCATTCTGATATAACTCTCTCTTGCTAGTAATGGAACCGACCTTGCAAGCAGACGAACCCTGATCATGTTGAGTGAGGCAAAGGCATTGACGAAGTCTGCTGTCTGGTCAATCAGTCTTATTGCACTCTTTGCCTTCAGGTCGTCAATTCCATCATCGTAGCTAACAAGCACATCAACTCGTTCTTCAGACTCTATCTTGTCTACAAGTCTGTCGTCAATCTTAGTCGTGGGATCTGGTGATGCGTTTCTACACATATTTGGAATGACAGGCATGGCACTGCCTAGTGTGCCGATCAACAACGATACAATCAGAACTATCGTAACGAAATTGCGAAATGTCAGACCTATTCCACGGCTTGCTCCAACCATCTCATCACTTCTCTATGAAACCAGTTATGAGCCCTCTTGTGACGGCGATGTAGTAGTCAACCATATCTGCGACAGACTTGGTCTTGACAATCTTCACACCAATTTCGCTCTGCTCTAGTGCAGTGAGGCATCTTTCCGCAATGACTTGGAGCGGTTCTTCTGTGAACACCTTAAGAAGTTCACCGCGCTGGAGCACAAACTGGGCCCCCTTGACATTTTCGAGGATTCTTCTGGCACGAGGATCTACTTCTTCAAGGACAATACCCACGGCAAACCCTCGGTTTGGCATCGACTCCTTCAAACTACTGGGTGAGCCATATGCAACGAGGCTCTTCCCTCGCATGAAGACTGCGACCTTGTCACAGAACTCGGCTTCAACGGGATAATGGGTGATAACGACCATAGATGTGCCATATTCCTGATTGATGTAATCCAAGAAATGCCAGAGCTCGCTGCGGTTATCTGGGTCTAGGCCACTTGTTGGTTCGTCCATCAGCAGGACCTTCGGGCGATGTACCAGTGCGACAGCGATAGAGACTCGACGCTGCTGCCCTCCACTCAGTTCGCTGGTCTTGCTGTTTCCTTTCTCGAGAATCCCGAAGTCGCGCAGTAGGGTCTTTCCTTCCTTGATGAGCTGCCACTCGGGGATATCGTACTGCTTGCCGAAGGCCACGATATTCTCCAAGGGCGTGAACGTTGAATAGAGATAGCTAAGGTCTTGTGGGCAGTATCCGAAGAAGTAACGAACTCTCTGTGCGTTGCGTGAATCTATCCCCGCTATTCTTGCAACCCCAGTTGAAGGAATATCCCCAATAAGTGCCTTAATGGTAGTTGACTTCCCGGCGCCTGATTCGCCAATCACCGCCAGCATCTCTCCCTCTTTGAGAGAGAATGTGACATTCTCAATAATGGTCTTCCCACTTTTCAGAGTGACTGTGAGGTTTCTAGCCTCGATAACATCTCGATAGGCAGGAGACTCTTTCCAAGAATAGGGTTCTATGTAGACCTTTTGAGCAAGAACAGTCAGATTCGGATTGGATCTGGGTCCAAAGAGAAACTGTGGCTGTGCCACAAGGTAGATCTTCGGGTCGCCAATGCCCTCTTCTGGTTCTACTCTTACCTCCAAATTTCCCTCAGGAAGAATTGGGGCCGGACCGACAGAGGCTCCAATGAGCTCTCCCTTTATCACGATGGGTAATTTGTCCGATGCCCTCTTCCCCCAGACGGTACAAGATATTTCATGGGCCTTTATCCTCTTACTGACATCCTTTACTGCCTGCTGAAGTTCAGTGCCGGTGAAGAACATATCATCAGCAAGGTCTCTCTTCAGGTAGTTCTGCATTGTGATCTGGATGGCTGCCACATCTTGCGTTGACGTTGTATCACTACCAACAGTCAAGACTCTGTCAAGAGGGGTCTTCTTGCGCTTGCGCAGGTCCTCCTCCACGAGCACAGCGATCATCCTAGAGAGGACTCCTTTCTTCACTTTCAGTACTCGCCCTGTGAATCTTACCTCTTCGCCAGAAGCTGTGAGACCACCCTGCACATCACAGTGAATCTCTCTATCTCTTCTGCTCAAGACCCAATCGATCGCCTCTCCGATCCTTGCACCCGAGAAATAGGCCTCTTCAACAAACGATGGTGTTTCAGTGGTTTCCAAGTCTTCAGTAGCATTCTTCTCTACCATTTGAGTCACCTATCTATCCTAGTGTCGGCTTCTTTGAGAATATGAACGTCGCTAGCAGTACTGTTCCAGCCGAAAAAGCCAGTAATCGTAGAATGGGGTCAGCTACGTCAGCCACAGTCAGTCCTTTGAATGCTGTATCTATCAATATCTTTAGTCCTTGATTCAATGGCATCACTTCGTCAATGATGCCCACATCGATGAAGAATCCGGAGAGAATGAGTGTTCCAAATAGGACGAAGAGAAACATCTGATTGGCCTGCAAGCGGGTTGAAGATACCGCGGAGATAAGGATCCCTGTCGTGGAGCCAGTAAGCGAACTCAGACTCATGATAATGATCAGTGTTTCAAATCCCGTATTCAGATTCAGGTTGAATACAAAGACCCACAGCGATACCAGCAAGAGGGATTGGAAGAATCCGATTACAACGTAGGCTAGGACTTTTGCGACGATGACTTCGAGACGGTTGGTTGGAGTTAGAAGCATCCTCCTGAGTGGCTCGTCACCCACTATCGACTGGGCTGATGTCATGGCTATTCCTAGATAGCTTGAGAATATGACGATGAACCCTCCAAAAGTGCTCTCCAAGTATCCTCCTTCGGGAGCAAATTCGATCTGGATGCTCGGAAACACTTCGGAGCGTATCCACAATTTTGACGCTCTGAATGCGATTGTCGCACCTTGCACGACACCCATAACTGTGCTCTGTTCTATGAGTTTCGTTGCATCCATATGGACCAGAACATATGTTGGCTCGTTCACGGTTAGGTTGGCCTCGAACCCATCTGGAATCACCACGTATCCCAATATCTCCTCTTCGTACAATGCGTTGAATGCTTCTTCTGTGCTATTGTATATCCTCAGGTCCGAAACAATGCTATCCAAATAAGCTGTGAAGTTCTCGGACAGGTCCACACCGTCGTAGGTTCTAGTAGTGTCCTTGTCGATGAGTCCCATGCTGATATTTACTCCCTCAAAAATACCTCCTGTATCATCCGTCGCGTTGCCAGTACCCCCTGTTGATCCGCCACCATCGACGCCCCCAGCTTGCATTCCTCCCATGGAGCTCTCATTGGTGACCCAATACAGCATCCCAATCAGGGCCGCAGGCAGGAGAAATATGAGAAATAGCGCGACCTTATCCTTCACAATAAGGCGTAGCTCTTTGGCTATCATATTTCTGATTCGTCTTGATGGTTTTGTCAGAGTTTCAGCCAAGTATATCCTCCTCGATTTCTAGAGAAACCTTCAAGCCCTGCTGTGAACTGGGAGTGTTAGTGTTCCTTCTGGACAACCATCAAGACTCTGCTATTAAGGATTTAGCAGAGTGTATAGTGCATGAGAGCGTCACTTGACACACCCGACAGATAAATAAAATATGCTTGGGCAGAGGAGGAAAGGAGACTTGCTTTGTCATGGAAGAATCTCACAGATTAGGTACTTTCAAACGAATGGCCTCTCTCCACAGAGTCTCTGTGGACAACATCGAATCACTATCAGAGGAGCAAGCCATTGAGGTTCTTCGAAACCGTCTGAACCATCAGATATATTCACAGGCTGATGATTGGATGTATCCCAAATGGGTTCAGCTGGAGCAGTACAGGTTGCTCGAAGGAGATGCTGAAACTCAGCTTCAACCACTTGATGGGGATTGGGCGTGCATTGGTGGGAGGTATTGTGGACACCACGGTCTTGCTGACAGCTCGGGTCTCACCACAGCGATTTCGGAGTGTGGATCTATAGATATCTGGCTGGAAGAAGACGGGGAAACTCTCTTTCCTGCACTGCTTGATGCTGATGACACACAGCTTCAGCTTCTCTCGCCGCAAGACCAGGTCTTCTCGTGGTCACGTATCACTGCACCTATCGAATTCACACGGCTCATCCATCATTCGGTTGATAAGAGTGGGCGTGAAGCACTGGTCACTGAGATTGAGGCACGAAATATCTCTCTTGAGAAAGAAGTATTCAGATTCTACGTTGTCATACGGCCGATGTCCCCTTCCGGATTCGAACCGATCCAGACGATCGAGTATTCCGTTGAGAAGAAATCTGTACATGTTGATGGCATCCTGGCGCTTGAGATGGATGAAACTCCAAGAAGATCTCTGATGACAACTGCCGATAATCCTAATCTGAAACGCGAGATACGCGAGCTCACGGACAGAAACGATGAGTCGTATTCAACTGCAAGAGGTCTTGCAACAGCAGTCTTCGTTTATGAAGAAGAGATACCCCCCGCTGGAACGAAGCGGTTCCGTTTTGTATCTCCTCTGGAGAAAACCCACAAGGACCACGATTCTCCTACCTATATCATGGGTGACTATCTTCGTGATGATAGCGTGGAACGATGGTTCGAGTACTCTGAGACCACCACATCTGCTTGTTTTCCGAGTCCTGACTTGGACGATGCATTTGCTCAGGCCAAGGCAGCCGTCGGGATGAGCGCCGAATCCCTCTCTGCAGAGATTGCGTCCGGACAGACTCAAGACTTCGGGCGAATTGTTGCTGCGATGTGTAGGATTGGAGCCGCTAAGCGGGCGGGAGACTACTTGGTCTCTATCGCAGAAAATAAGCCCCTACTTGACAGGTTTGAATCCGCTGATATTATCGAGCTCTGCAACATAGCTCTTCTTGTCTACAGCTACTGTCACGCCAAAGAGTATCTCTTGAACATCAGGCCCCTCCTGACCCGTATTCAAGATATAGCTGCCGAGTCACTGAAGCCGGATGAGCCCGAGCTTCCAGTTTCTCAACCAGAAGATATCGAGGATGTGTCCCCCCCACCCTCTAGTGCAGATAAGACCCAAGAAGAAGCGGATGATTGGGTTGAGCGTCTGAGAACTGAGATGGACGAGATTCGGGAGGCTGCTGATTCCGAGACGGGCTCTCCAGAGAAATCTTCCGATACAGAGCTTTTTGAGGCAGATGCTTTCACGTATGCTGAGTACATACGAATCATTCGTTTATCATCAGTTATGACACGACTCTTGGCGGTTTCAGACGATCTATGTCTGGGTGAAGACCGTGAACTGTCCAACTTACTCGAGAAGTGTAGGGCAAGAGCCGACGAAGCTGCTGATGGATTGCGAACTGCTGGAGCCTCTCCAGACGAAGCCGAATCGCTCACGCTCCTCGACACTTCGTTTCTGTTCGGTTCTCAAGAAATCGATTCTGAGATCATGAAAAGGGCCATCGAGTCGCTGCACGTTGTGGATGGCTTTGTACGCACATCAGCAGTGGATGGTAGCAGTCGTGTGTGCGTGACCGCTACGCTGGAACTGGCCCATTACTACTCTCGAATGCATAATGGCAACCGTGTAGAAAGAATCCTTGAAGCACTCCTGCAAGTCATCTCTCGCTATAAGATGCTTCCTGATTTCGTTGTTTCAACTCGCCCCCTGCGGGTTACCGGCCAGCGGTGCAGTGGGGTCACATCCTCTCTTCTTCTGGTACTCCTTCTCGATATGATTGGATATCAGGATGATCAAGATCTTGTGATTCTGCCGGGAATACCTGATGAATGGTATACGTCTTCTACACCTCTCGCCGTCAAGGAAATGAATCTGGAATCAGGCATGGTGCAAATTGAGGTTGGCATTTCAGCAAATCAACATCAGATCGATGTGAGGACTGAGTACCTCCCGCAGGAGATCGAGGTGCATGTGCCATCTAGCCGAGCGATGTCCATGGTTAAGGTGTACGGCGGTGGGGTGGCTGGCCGTTTTGAGGACGAAATATCTCCTCACATACGGATTGTTCCACTTTCTGACAATGTTGTATTGACATTCCACAAGTAGCTTCTAGAACACAACGGAACTAGCACCACCATTCTCACAGAAACCTTTGATGCCCAAGTTTCTTGTGAAACAAGTTCAACTTATGATTACCATGATCATGCCATCTCTGATGAAGCACCTGCATGACACTTTGGGATTCTCTGAGGCCTATTCTCCGTGAGAAACCTCAGTTTCGACCGAGATGTGGGTGTAGCTGTGACACATTCTCTCCTCTTCCCCCATAGAATGAGTAATATACGGGTAATCCCGCGCCAGCCTAACTAAGGACATCGGAGTGCTGTGTTTGACAACAAAACAGGACTGGTTCAGAGAAACGCCAAAGGAAACGCTGGAACACCTCAATACAACCGATTCGGGATTGACTCAGGCTGAAGCAACTGAAAGACTTCAGAAATACGGTCCAAATGAGCTGGAGGAAGTTCAGCGGGCGGGCCCTTTTCGAATGTTCCTACAGCAATTTGCTGATCCTATGGTCGCAATCCTTCTCTTTGCCATTGCTATATCAGTTATCACTGTGTTGCTGCATGGAAGCCATGAGGAGGAAGGATTCATCGATGCCATCGTGATATCTGCGATTGTCCTTATTAATGCGGTATTTGGATTCGTGCAGGAATACAAGTCCGAGAAAGCATTAGACGCTCTAAGGGAACTCTCCGCCCCTGTAGCGGCTGTCAAGCGTGATGGTGAATGGATGGAGGTAGAGGCTCGAGAACTGGTGCCCGGTGATATAATCTCCCTTGAAATTGGAAACATCGTGCCAGCAGATGGTCGGCTTCTTTCTGTGTATGGGTTGGCTATCGATGAAGCAGCTCTGACTGGGGAATCACTCTCGGTTGAGAAGACCGTCCAACCGATTCCTGTCGAGAACCCTCCTTTGGGCGATAGGGTCAATCTTGTCTTTCAGGGATCTGTTGTGACGTCAGGAAGGGGAACCGCGGTAATCACAGCCACGGGGATGAGGAGCGAGTTTGGCAAGATTGCACGTCTAGTTCAAGAGAGTGAGCAAGAACTCACCCCTCTCCAGCAGAATCTTGAAGATCTCGGAAGAAGACTTGGAGGGATTGTTCTTCTTCTTTCTATCATTGTCTTCATCGCACTTGTGTTTGTGAATACGTCCTATACTTGGGATGAAGCCTTTTTCGTTGCCGTAGCCGTTGCAGTTGCAGCCATTCCTGAAGGTCTTCCCGCTGTTGTCACAGTTACCCTTGCCATCGGTGTCAGTAGGATGGTTGAGAAGAATGCGATTGTACGCCGATTGCCCAGTGTTGAAACTCTCGGTTCTACCACAGTAATCTGCTCAGACAAGACTGGTACAATCACCAAGAATGAGATGACTGTTCGATATGTCTACCTCCCATCGTCAAGAGTGACCATCTCGGGAACCGGATACTCGAAAGAAGGTAGATTCTATCATGCCCCCCCTGCTGCTGACTCCATGGACTTGTCCGAAACGGAACCGCTCTTTGACGTGTCACAGAGTGTAGAGTTGCAGATGCTGCTGAAGACGGGACAACTCTGTTCCAGTGCAACTCTCTCCTCGAATCCTGATGACTCCTCAAGTTACAAAGTCCTAGGTGACCCCACCGAGGGTGCGCTTCTTGTTGCAGCTGAAAAGGCTGGGATAAGCACGGAGTCGACCCGCTCTGAATATGAAGAACTAACAGAGTTCTCCTTTGATTCAAAACGGAAGAGAATGACCACGGTCTTTCGCGATGACTCTGGGAATACTTGGGCATTTTCGAAAGGTGCTCCAGAGATCATCTTGGAACTGTCTTCCAAGACTCTTTCAGGTAACGCTGAACAATCACTCGATAAGATACGCCGTGAGGAAATCCTCAAGGCAAATGCATCAATGGCAAGTCGTGCAATGAGAGTTCTTGCTCTAGCCTACAGGAAACTAGATGTTGTCCCATCAGAATGGGATGCAGATGAGGTGGAATCCGATCTCGTCTTTGTGGGGCTAGTAGGTATGATAGACCCTCCACGAGAGGGAGTAGTTGAGGCTATCCGCAAGTCACGAACC
Organism: uncultured archaeon; assembly: GCA_964558645.1. Lineage (GTDB taxonomy): Archaea > Asgardarchaeota > Thorarchaeia > Thorarchaeales > Thorarchaeaceae > TEKIR-12S. The sequence goes on along the minus strand of CAZLEV010000011.1, from coordinate 17,919 downwards.
GCCGGAGTTCGTCCTATCATGATAACGGGAGACCATGCTCTTACGGCAACAGCTATTGCGAGGAGTGTCGGTCTAGCACGGTCTGATCTTGGAGCAGTCACGGGATCGGAGCTCAGCGAGATTAGTGATGAGGAGCTTGATCGTCTATTACAGGAACGAGATGTGTTTGCACGAGTGGCACCTGAACACAAACTGCGCATCGTTAAAGCTTTGAAACGCCAAAACCAGGTCGTTGCGATGACCGGCGATGGAGTGAATGATGCTCCGGCTATCAAGACTGCAGATGTAGGAGTAGCCATGGGCATTCGGGGAGCAGGAGTCACCAAGGAGTCTTCGGACTTGGTGCTGACAGATGACAACTTCTCAACAATCGTGTCGGCCATCGAAGTTGGGCGTGAGATATATGCCAACATTCAGAAGTTCGTAAGGTTTCTCTTGTCAGCTAATGCCGGCGAGGTGCTTATCGTATTTCTGATGGCTATGCTTGGGTTACCCATCCCCCTGACCCCTGTACAGATTCTATGGATAAACCTTGTAACAGATGGTCCCCCTGCTCTTGCTCTCGGTTTTGATCCTCCTCCAAGAGGCATCATGCAGCGTCCTCCTCGGAAGCCGGGAAGTAGGATGCTAGACAAAAGGATGATGCGGATGATTCTCATTGGAGGGCTTCTTGCCACCTTTGCTGCGTCATTTGTATATCTATACACCCTATGGGCTGCTATCGGCAACATCCCGGGCCTTACAGGTCCGCCAGTAGATTGGATGAATCCATTGTATTCCGATGCGCTCCAGTTATCTCGGACTGCAACATTCATCACGATGGTCTTGTTCCAGCTTCTATGGGTTTGGAACTGTAGAGATGATCGAAATCCCGTCTGGCGTACAGACATCACAGGTTCGAGAATCCTTCTGCTTTCCGTCGGATTCTCTTTCCTCTTGACTCTCTTGGCGCTCTATACCCCTCTTTCGGTGGCAGTAGGAACAGTTCCTCTAGGTATTGACACGTGGGTTCTGATACTGGCCGCGAGTCTTGTTGGACTGCTGACACCGGTATACCGTTTACTCCCTCACGAGCCAAGTGAAGAGCATGTCGAGAATGTTCTATAGGCAAAGGTTGTGGGCTCTCAAGGCCAGCAGACACGTTGCTGCCGTTGATTGCCAGAAGCCAAGACTTAACTGGGGACATGAGCCAACCTACAATAACGATAGTTAAAGTGATTGAGATGCCGGGTACAAAGTACTACATAGAGCAGCCGAAAAATGAACCTGTGAAAGACTACCTGCCGGGAAGCCCTGAACGCGAACGTCTTCGCGAAGAGCTCGACAATCTGAAGAGCGAGAAGATTGAGATTCCCTTAATCATCGGGGGGGAAGAGGTGACGACTGACGATTTAAGGCCCTCTGTCATGCCACATGACCACGCCACAATCCTTGCAGAATTTCACAATGCAGGCGAGAGTGAAGTTGAAGATGCCATACAGGCCGCTCTCGGAGCGAGACAGAGCTGGGTGTCAACCCCTTGGTATGACCGGGCCGCGATTTTCATGAAGGCAGCAGACCTCATGGCCGGTCCATACCGAGCAAGATTGAATGCTGCGGCGATGCTGGGTATCGGCAAGACTGTATATCAAGCAGAGATTGATACAGTGGAGCTGATCGATTTTCTTCGTTTCAATGCGTTCTACATGACCGACATCTATCGTGATCAGGTCACTTCTGGGCCCGGTGAGTGGAACTATATCGACTATCGACCGCTCGAGGGGTTCATCTTTGCAGTGACTCCCTTCAACTTCATTAGCATCATGGGAAATCTTCCAACCGCACCGGCCATGATGGGAAATGTGTCCTTGTGGAAGCCTGCCTCTTCAGCCGTCTATCCGACTTGGCAAATCATGCGTGTGCTGCTCAAAGCTGGCGTACCTCCAGGGGTCGTCAACTATGTTCCCGGGCCGGGGTCGAAGGTTGGCAAGCATGCTCTCTCACATCCTGCACTTGCAGGCATTCACTTCACAGGCTCAACCAGCACCTTCAATCATATGTGGCGGACAGTGGGTGAGAATATAGATGTCTATCGTACCTATCCTCGTCTCGTCGGGGAAACGGGAGGAAAAGACTTCGTAGTTGCCCACGAGACAGCTGAAGTTGAACCATTGGTGACGGCACTTGTTCGGGGTGCTTTTGAATACTCAGGACAGAAATGCTCTGCTGCATCGAGGACCTATATTCCCGAGTCTTTGTGGCCAGAAGTTCGAGAGGGTCTAGAGAAGACTCTTGATGAGATCAAGATGGGCGATCCAGAGGACTTCACAACCTTCACGGGAGCAGTCATAGACAGGGCGGCTTATGACAATATCGTCAGCTACATAGACGATGCTCGAGAATCAGACGACATGGAGATCATCAAGGGAGGCTCACATGATGCCTCAAAGGGCTACTTCGTGGAGCCCACCCTTGTCTTGACTACTAATCCGAAGGCCAAGCTCATGGAAGAGGAGATCTTTGGGCCGGTATTGACCATCTACATCTATCCTGATGACCAGTATGAACAGATGCTTCATCTCTGTGACGAGACGTCTCCTTATGGTCTCACTGGGGCAGTGTTCGCGCGTAGCAGGAAGGCAATTTCATTAGCACTGGATATTCTGCGCGATGCTGCAGGGAACGCATACGTGAACGACAAGCCCACAGGTGCAGTAGTTGGTAGGCAACCTTTTGGAGGAGCAAGGAAGTCGGGGACAAATGACAAGGCAGGCAGCAAGTTCAACCTGATTCGTTGGGTTTCGCCGCGTTCAATCAAGGAGAACTTCGTTCCTCCAACAGGTGTTGAGTACGATTACATGAGTGAGCCGTAGGTGCTCACTCCCCTTCTCATCTCACGAGCTTATCAGGAGGACCATTGTCGCGCCAGCGCCAGAACTCAAGTGTACATCTCGTGTCTGCTGATGCTCGTTTGATTTTGAAACCAGCATACACATGATTTCCATCTAAGTAAGGGGTGCCATCTTCCTTTGGGAGTTTCTCAATGAAGTCCCACACGTCGTCTGCGTAGTCGCGAGCCACTATCACTGCTCGATTGGGGAAATATGGTCTGAACTCCAGTTTGTCCTTCTTCATGACGCGGACACCGTAGCTATCGACGCTGTCTATGAAGTCGATTACTGCCCCTCGAGTTGCCATATCATCAATAGCCTTCACAAAGGTGAAATTCTGAGAATAGGTACTCATTGTGAGTTCGTCTGACGCTCCACGTCCGTCATCATCTGCTGATTTCTGCGGATGATTGACAAGCACGTCAATGATTCCCTCTGCTCCTGACTCTTTCAGAAGACGGGTCTTCAGTGATATCGACCCTCCGTACTCCTTGTGTGCAAATTGTGCCACTCGGTTCAGGAAGGGATTCTTGACACGTTTGAGCATATCATCAACAAACGGTCCAAACTCTGTGAACTGCAAGGGCTGTGGTCGAATCGGTATCTGGTAGTTTTGCTCAAACTGCTTTCCTATCTCCTGGGCCAGTTCCAGGGTTTCTTCGAACTCGGGGCTCTTTGTGGTGATCAGGGCAGTGACGGTCTTGTCGTTCTGGGAGAGAAAAATCACCTTCTCATCAGTGGCGAAGCTACAGAGTCCTCCCAAGGCAAGTTCGTTGGAGAAGTGCCTTACCGCCGTAACGAAACTCGAGAAGAGTGACTCATCCATCCCACTCCTCAGTTTCGAGAACAGAGGAATGCCTGATGTCGCCTCGAAGATGACAACGCCTTCGATGTTCACTGATAATATCTCCTATTACTACTACTTGGTCGAGTATCGGCGATTATTAAATGTGTCATTGGTGGAAAGGCCTGCATGGCTTGCACAGAAGACCTCCTGATAAGTCATGCTGCATCGTCAACGCGGTCCCTTCGACTCCATGGCCTACCACAACTTTTACAATCATTACCGGACTCGGTACCGGTACTGTAGAGGAAAGAGTTCGGCCATGCTTCCGGTCACTGTGCCCTCTGCAATGGGTGATCATTTGGATGATGTCTGAGGAAATCTGCAAATCTGATTTCTTGGTGATTGGAACAGGCATAGCCGGTCTCATGTTCTCTTTGGAATCTGCGAAAAAGGGTACTGTATCGTTGCTCACCAAGAGGAAGATGTATGAATGTGCCACTTCCCGGGCTCAGGGGGGCATCGCTGCCGTAATATCGGACGAAGACTCGATTCTTTCTCATGTGGACGATACCCTCCGAGTTGGGAGCGGTCTTTGTCACAAGGATGTGGTGGAGCAGATAGTACGCATGGGCCCAAGAGCCATCAGTGATCTTGCTTCACTTGGAGTTGACTTCTGCAAGGACCCGTCATGTGATGAGTATGAGCTGGGTCTTGAAGGCGGTCATTCTCATAGACGGGTCCTTCATGTCAAGGATCACACTGGTGCCGATATAATGAGGGCACTGACGGATGCAGTCAAGACTTCCGGGAATATCACTGTCTTTGAGGATCATATGGCTGTCAATCTCGTACAGCGCAACAATTCTGTTCTTGGTGCATATGTGCTGGACACTAAGGAGAGAATTGTCAAACGATTTGCCGCTCGAGCGACAATACTTGCCACCGGTGGAGCCGGGAAGGTGTTCCTTTATACCAGCAATCCCGAACATGCCACAGGTGATGGAATCGCCATGGCATATCGAGCAGGTGCCACCATCACCAACATGGAGTTCATCCAGTTCCATCCCACGCTTCTCTACGATCCAACAGGCACGTCCCAATCGTTTCTGATTTCTGAAGCCCTGAGAGGCGAGGGTGCAGTGTTGCTCGGACCCGAAGGTGAGAGATTCATGCCTGATTATCATCCAGATGCCGAGCTTGCGCCCCGTGACATAGTGGCTCGAGCGATTGACCACCAGATGAAGAGAAAGGGGGCAGATTTCGTCCACTTAGATATCTCATTCAAGGACCCAGAGTTCGTGCGGTACCGGTTTCCGATGATTCATGAGACATGTCTGAGGACAGGCATAGACATAACCGAAGAGCCGATTCCCGTGGTTCCCGCTGTTCACTATATGTGTGGCGGTGTGAAGGCTGATGCTGCTGGTCGAACTGATGTCGACAGGCTATTCGTGATTGGCGAGTCTGCTGGAACAGGTTTTCACGGAGCAAACAGGATGGCTTCAAACTCACTTCTTGAAGGGGCCGCGATGGCGTACTATGCGGCAGACACTGCCGAGAGCTATCTCGACAAGCCCATTCGTGCTGACCTGATACCGCCATGGGATCCCGGTGAGGCCACTGATCCTGATGAGATGATTGTTGTCACACATACCTGGGATGAGATCAGGAGGCTTATGATGAACTACGTGGGAATCGTTCGTTCACGTAAGCGCCTGATAAGAGCAAGGAATCGTATCGATCTGCTGTCTAAGGAGATAAACCAATTCTATTGGGACTTCAAGATAACCCCTGATCTCGTCGAACTCAGGAACATTGCCACAGTTGCCGAACTCATCATTCGCATGGCTCGGATGAGAAAGGAGAGCAGAGGCACACACTACAATCTGGACCATCCTGAAGAATCAGATGAAACGGTGGACACGATCTTGAAAAAGGGATATCTTCCTGTTTCGGACTCTCCAAGAGGTGACTGATCATCTCGTGGAAACGACATCTGAAGGCCGTCTTGGCGCTCCCGATTGTCGTCCTTGTCATAATCCCCATAGCCTTGGTCTCTCTTACAGGGGATTTGAGTCCGCCCCTGACACTTCCATTTCCCGCCAACATAGTCACTCTCGCGTTCGCATCTAGCGTCCTTTTCTTAGGTGTGTTGCTCATCCTGAAAGCCAACAAGCTGTTCTCTGCGATTGGTGCTGGTACCCTAGCTCCATGGGATCCTCCTAGGAAAGTCATAACTTGCAGTATCTATGCTCATGTTCGAAATCCTATGATTACAGGAGTCCTGTTGGTTCTTCTGGCCGAAACAGTCATGTTTGGTTCTCTAGTTCTACTCATCTGGCTCCTAGTTTTCTGGCTTGGCAACCACATCTACTTCGTAGTCTATGAGGAGCCCGACTTGAGGGATAGATTCGGAGATGACTATGTCCGATACTCGGAGAATGTTCCCAGATGGATTCCAAGACTGGACCCGTGGAAACCATCGAATACGGAGAACGACTGAATACAGCAGAGATGAGGTCAAGTTCTCACCGGACTCTGGTTCGGTGCATTTCTCCACGGGTTGTTGTATCTATTCGTGGGACTTCTAGGCGACTTGTCATTACCCCAACGCCCTTCGTAAGTGGAGAATTTCGCTCCTGTAAGCGGAGAGAGTGTCGGTCGTGTGTTCCATATTGCACCTCCCTCTCCGATTACATCACACCACACTTTCGCGAAGCAATAGGGTCTGCTGTCATGTGCCGGGTAGATGGCATGTGAGCCCAGCGCAATCCATACATGAATCTGATGCTCAGTGAGGATTGGCGGTGTCGTCGGATACCCTGATAGTTTGAAGCAAATGGGTTGAGAGGCCTGCCTGAACTCAAGGTGATTGGATAACAACCACAGTATTGCTTCTTCTCCTTCATAATCTGGGAACCATCGAATCTCCACATGCTCCCAGTCCCCGATGTGTTCTCCAATCCCAAATCGTCCGCCGGGGAACCTATTGTAGTTGTACCAGAACCAGTAACGGAGATGCAGAAACTGCTCTCTTTGCCAGCATTCGTAGTAACATGGTACGGATGAATCAAGTGCATTGGGGACACGTTCACCTTGGAACCGTGACCAATCATTTTCATATTCTTCGTATACTTTCTCAGGATCAGAGGGGAAGCAGCAGAAAGTTCCCTCCTCGGGATGGAAATGGAGGATCGGTGCGAAGTCCTCTGCGATTGATTGTCGACTTGAAATGGATACCAATACCGAGCTCTCCTCATTTGAGCTTGAATGCCAGTGTGACTATCTGCCTTGCTCTGATGTGGAATCCCACCTCTCTCTCGACACTCTTGATTTCAATTTCTTCATTCGGCGTTTCATCTGCCCACACAGCCGATACCTCAGCGAAATCGAACCCAGTTCTGAGAGAACACTCCTGCTCTTGACCTGAAACATTCCAGACGCGTACTATGACACCCTCTCCATCTTCAGAGAGCTTGCATGCTGAGAGATTGATGCAGGCTGGCTCTACAGTAAGAAAGCCCCTCTCCGAGGTCTCATTCGTGGGCACTCCTGCGGGGGCGAACTCCCCCGTCATTGGGATGAGATACTTCTCTGATGTGACATGTATTTCTGAATCAAACCAGTTGCTTTGGTGTGGCGTAATAGAGAACTCGTATGCATTCCAGCCCTGGCATTGTGCACCAGGCGTTTCCAGCACAGGCCCTGCGGCCTCCCGTCGGGTCAGCATTCCCATCCTCGATAGCCATCCCACAGCACGTACGAGGGTTATTGCTATGGTAGCACCTTTTTCATCCAAGACCTCAAATTCCTGCAAGCCTCGAGTTGTTATTACCAGTCCTCGTGAGCTAGAACTGAGACTGACGAAGCTTCGCATGGGGTAAGTCGGAACAGTGGGTTGATACCAGTCTGGATGCTCTTCGGGACGCGTTGGTCTTTCGATTACATCGAATGTAGTGTCAGCGAAGACGGTCTCTGCATCTGTCCCTGTGGGAAATAGCATCCTAAGCCTGTGGTCTTCGGCCCGATTGTCAACCTCGGTTGTCACCCTTATCGTTGGACTGTTTGCGTGTAATTCAACCTCCGTGACAAACTCACACTGCACATATTCATCGGTTCTCCCTGTTCGATTTGGATTAGCCGAAACGGGTAGACTCAGCTCGCCGGATATGATGATTGAGCCAACGAGGGGCCCCGTGTTGCCCACGGACCGATGCACCTCGATATCTTCGAATCTTATGCTGGCGTCGTTCGGTATCGGACCGTAGTCGTACTCATCGCCAATATCCCCACTATCTTCAAAACAGAGCAGCCCGGCATAGACCTCACCATTCCGTTTGTCAGTGAGTTTCATTCTCCCTCGGTCACCTATCTCGACTTTGACCAGAGTATTCTCAAGACAGTTCGCAGAACAGGTAACCTTCTCTTCCATCTCTAGTTCGGGTGCATCTGTCTTGAGCGAGATGTCATATCGCTTGAACCCCAGGCCAGGCACTCCATCTGCCATTACAGCATATGTCCTGAATTCTTCGAAATCTGCAACCAATCTGCCCTCTGGATCTGTTCTTGTTTCAGAGTCAACAAGTTGAACCGGAACTTCACTCCCTTCGCTATCTGTCAGACAGAGTTCTCCATGCATCTGATTCTCGGCATCATGCTTTCGCACCCAGACCTCCACGACTTTGCTTTCACTGTTCACTCGTATCCGATAAGCGGTTGAGAGATGTTTCAGGGAGTCCTTGAGTTGTGGGAAGAGAGCTGCAAAGCCCGAAAAGTCAAACTCGTATTCGGTGAGAGTTTCTCCTCCTTTTCTGATCTCTCGGGTCTCCATCGGCGTCGGTTCAAATCCCTGACTTCGTACGAAACTAACATGGACCTCGTTCTTCGCTGCTTCCAAGGGCGAGTCCGCCTGTAGTGTGGGGTCAACCAGTTGAAAATCATGGAGTCTGCTGTATCGAAGGTCCGAGAGTGGTGTTTCAATAAGGGCTATCCCATGTCGCTCTCGCGGAATCGGGTTGAAGACTATGATACTTGGCGTGTCGTTTTGGAGCGAGGCCCTCAGGTCCTCGAAGGCAGATGTGAGCAACGCATCTCCAATCTCTAGTGTCCACCTGAACCGCTGCATCATATCCTCATGAACTTCATCTATGCTGCAGCCGCAGATATCATCATGAGGGTGGTTCTTGAGAAGGTATTTCCAAGCCTGTCGTATCTCATCTAGAGGGTACTTGCGATTCTGAACAAATCGACACACGTTCCAGGGCTCAACCCAGCGCTCAAGGAACCGTTGAGTTGCTTCATTGGACTGCTTGAGGTATACACGGGCAGAGTACACTCCCGAAAGCAAGTTTTGGTGTTTGGATCGTCTGAACTCTCCACTGAATGTCTGAAGATGATTTCTCTTTTCTCGCATCAGCTCAGCAAACATTGGAAGCGTTCCCAAGACCAGATTCTTGTCATGTTTCTGGTTGTACGTCCTGATCACTTCAGGAAGATGTTCCTGTGGCTCCAAGTGATCTGAGCCGTTCATGAGCAGACAAGTCTTGATGACGGACCTTTGTTGAAGTTCGTCCAACACGCCTTCAATCACAGATACTGCATCATCTACATCTGGCGGGAGCCAGGCTATGTTTCCATAAGATAGTGGTAGCCAATGCGCCATGACATCGGAACCATCTGGTGCCTTCCAGATGAACTCTGAGCCAAGCTCATCCACTTCGTCGCCCGTTCCACGTGCAAAGATAATAGAATCGTAACCAAACTGTGATACTATTTGTGGGAGTTGGCTAACAAGACCGAAGGGATCGGGTATGTATCCGACATCCATTACTTGGCCAAATTCTTGCGCAATCCGCCTGCCCATCAGAAGATTACGAATCAATGACTCCCCCGATACAAGGAAGACATCAGGGAGGACATACCACGGGCCTACTAGAATCCTGCCGTTTCCTATGAATCTCTCTAGTCTACTCCTCTCTTGCGGCTTCACCTCAAGATAGTCCTCGAGTACGATGGTCTGGCCGTCGAATGTGTAGTGGGTGAAGTCGGGGTTGCTCTCTAGAATCAGAAACAGTTTATCAACCAGTTCGACCAGGCGTAGTCTGAACTCCTCGAAAGTCCGATACCATGCCCTATCCCAATGAGTCTCGCTTATCACAATTGCATCCAGTTCTTCAGGCTTCACATGGTCACCGCCCGCAACTCATATATCGAAGACACGACAACCCGTTTAATGAATCGTTCGACTACTCGTTTCTCCACAGAGTGACTCCACCTGGGATAGTCGACTCGATAATCTGGGGTTCGATGCCGGTCTTTCTGAGATACTCTTTCGAGATACGCTTCCTGATATTGGTTGCACGCTCTCTCTCAACAACCCCGAGCACGGAGCCTCCCAAGCCTGCACCAGTTAGTCGGCTTCCTATGACTCCTTTCTGATTCCTGAAAGTTTCGACCAACAGGTCAAGATACGTATGAGACACATCGTACTGGGTCTTGGATGATTCGTGAGACTCATAAAGCAGATTTCCAAAGGTTTCTAGATCGCCCTGTTCTAGTGCATGGATTCCTTTGCGGACTCGTTCATTCTCCATGACAACGTGTCTGACCCGTCTGAAGAGGACACTACTTAGAACAGATTCTGCCTGACTCAACTCGCTTGGTGCTATCTGGCTGAGATTGCTCTTATCCCATCCCTTCTTCTGAAGCCTAGAGAGGGCGGTTCTGCATTCAGTCCTTCTCTCATTCAGGGCATCCGCAGCAGCTCTGGATACGCCTGAATCTACAATGATCAGGGATAGGTCATCGGGAAAAGGAATGTCCTGCGTCTGCATAGATGAGCACTGTATAGCAATGAGGGAATCGGGTTTGCACAATTGCGAGGCGAACTGGTCCATGATTCCGCATGCCACTCCGCAGTAGATCCTCTCAGCCTCGAACGCAAGCATTGCTTTTGCTTTCTCCGGAAGGTCCACTCCGCTCAACTCTAACACCAGATTAACCGTGGATATCTCCAGAGCTGCGGAGGAACTGAGGCCTGCGCCAAGCGGGATATCACCATGGACGATTGCACGCACTGGCAACGGGTTGTGCCCTCTTCTATCGAGTGACCAGTAGATTCCCTTCACATAGTCACTCCACAGCCTGGAGTTCGTGGGCTTCAATGCACCGAGGGAGAATGATACATCCTCTTCGAATCGCACGGAACGGATGTTCACTCTGTCCGAGTCAGAGAGTACTCCTATACCCCAGATGAAACGCCTGATAGTCGCCGCCAAAATGGCTCCGCCGTTGTAGTCAGTATGGTTGCCCAGAATCTCCACTCTGCCAGGTGCCCGGGAAACAAGTGCGTCTTTCAGAGCATTACCGAGAAAGGTGTTTGCCTCTTTCTGGAGTACCTCTGGAAGTATCATATCAGAGGGCCTCCCTCAATTCCTTGGCCTTTTCTTCAGGTCGAGAGTCGTTAGTGTAAGTACCGGCACCAGTTTCGATACCGGCCAAGTATTTGATTCGCGTTCTATCTCTCCACGGCGGATAGAACTCGATATGGAAGTGCCAGTAGGGATGTTTCCCAATGGACGGGCGTGTATGCATCGCCATGACATACGCATTCTCCTCGAAGACTCTGGAATACCTTCTCACAATATCCTTGACCATCAGCCCCAAACTAGTGATCTCGTCCGAGATTGTCGATAGACTATCAACATGCCATTTGGGGTAGATGTGAACCTCATAGGGAAGCCTAGCAGCAAAGGGAACAAGCGAAACAAACTTGTCAGTTTCATGAACGACTCTTATCTCACTCTTGAGTTCGCTCTCCAGCATCTGACAAATCAGACACTTCTTTTCTTCTGCCCAGCTTCTTTGAAAAGCACGAGTCTCTCTCGATATGCGCGGAGGAATGAACGGTAGTGCATAGACTTGAGCGTGCGGGTGATTGAGACTAACGCCTATTGCCTTTCCCCTGTTCTCGAATTCCATGACATATTTGATCCCCTCTTTCTTATCAAGCTCTAAGAAGACCCTTCTATACTCATTGAAGACGCGGGTCAGTTGTTCTTCATTCATGTTCTCGACCTGCTGATCGTGATGTCGGGAAGTGACAATCACCTTAGAGACTCCGTAGGCGGGGGCTTCCATCACTATACTCTCATCTAAGGGAACCGGCCCTGGCTCTTCTCGAAGGGCTGCATACTTGTTCTCCAAGGTCAGAACATCCCAATCTCCCTTGGTTTCAGGCTGACCAGGGCAGAAGGGGCAGTCCCTCTCCTCGTCCTGAAACGGTCGTCTTGCCCTTCTGGGTGTGACAATGACCCACTCTTCCATCAATGCGTTCCATCTCAAAGTACTCATCTGGCAGCCTCACAATTTTGGAGAAGGCGCAACTGATTAAGTTTGTCAGATATGAGAAGTATCCTATCTATGATGCCTACTAAGAATAGTGATTTCTTCAAACCGTCCGTTTCGCGTTCGAACTTCTTGGACGGCAGAATAATGTTTCTTTGGGAACGAAATAGCCCATCTCTTTGAGCCCAACTCTCTGTCAGGTCGGACTCGTGCGGCACATCAAAAGCTCTACATCTTGGAGAGCCAGGACTCGAAATCTCGCTTGATCTTCTGTGCCTCTTCGCCGCCGCCAAAGTCTGCGGGCTCGACAATCAAGCTGTCGCCGTCCATCACGGCTTCAACGACCATGGTACCTGGCGCTTCTATCTTTACCCCTATTCGCCCATCTCTCTCGAACCTCTCAGTATAGATGAGGTCTGCATTCTTGACGGCAGAATACAGGAGAAAGGCAGCCTTCTTTTCTGCTAGATTCTCAACTGGAGGCGGACTTACGGGTTCGGGACGTGGGGAAACAGTTTCAGCTCTGACAACTTGCGGTGCGGGGCTTGCGGCACGCTCCCTAGGAGGGGGTGTTGGCGCTTCAACAGGTGCTTCGTGAGGTGCAGTCTCTCTAATCCGTACAGGCTCTGCCTCGTACTCCGCAGCTCTCTGTTCTTCGTAGGCGAGGTACTTGTCATCGAACTTCCATCTGCCTGAGATGGCGCTCCGGAACTCGTCTATTGCAGCTGCAACATCGGGGTCGCTGTCATTCTTCTCCAGTATCTCAACCAGGTCTTGTGTTGCCATGCCGATGGTGGTTGCACCCACTTGATGGCCGCTCTTCTGAAGGCTTCTGCCCATTCTAAGAGCATGCATTCGAGTGGGCATACTAACGTTTCTCCCAACCCAGACCCAGCACTTGTCATTGTATTCATCAAGCACAATAAGCGCATTCTCGCTGTTCGCGAGATTTGGGTCAAGTCTGACCGGTGAGAGTTCGCCAGAGTCATCCTTCAGCATTAGCATGAACGGTTTTCTTGAAAGCGTTTTGTGAGGCATTCCCGAATACACTCCTGAATTGGTAATCCCACTCTCTGGTAAGGGAACATGCATTTAACAGATTTGCGGACAGACTCGAAGAACCAACCACCACGCGTTCGTTCGGCTCTCTTTTTCCTCTTGCAATCGTCTGACTTGTGTCTAGCATGCAAGACTGCTTGAAGATATGTCTAGATCAAAGTCAACAATCAAGAGTGTCTCAGTGTCCATAATCCCATCGATCTTCCTAATCTTTCCAGTGACTATCTCGATCAGGGTCTCCATGTCCCGTCCTCGAATCTCTGCAACAATGTCATACCCGCCGAACACGCCATGCACTTCGTCAGTGACGGACATCTCGTTGAGCGTCTTGATAACATCCTCTTCCTTGCCGCTTGCAGCTTTGATCAGGACATATGCTTTGACCATTGCACCTCACCAGTAGGGTGAAGCTCTGAACGATTGTTCCTGATAACTCTTGCTCTGAAATCTGGCCGTGGAGAATCTGCAAAAGAGGAAGAAAGCTAAGTGAAAGGTTGAGCCGAGCTCATTCGGCTCAGCCCAGATACACTATCCAGATGGTCATCAGCTTCCACTAGCCCATGGCGAATCTGGGACACTTGTCCTTATTGATGCCAGGGGTTTCGCAGGGTTTGTTCATGATGTACTGTCGTAGCCTATGTGGGGCTAGCAAACAAATTCATGGCGCGAATTCTCATGGAGGGTCCAGTGGTTTTGCCCAGCACACCGACACAAACACATCAGGCGAGGGTCTTGTAGACCAGCTGATGGAGTATTGCCACTACACCCCTATCTCCGCCTTTCTCACGGTGTTGCCAAAATCACACACTGCGAAGAAGGGCTTCATCACCAATAAGCAATCATTCCAAGATCAAGGTCATCAGTTGAGTGTCTATCTTGATAGTTAACAGCAATCACAAAACGAATCTCGAAATTCTTGCACAAGTCAGTGTTTTGTCCGAGTCCATCCCGAATCCCAATACGTATCGTAACTGCTTCCACTCGTCTTACTACAGATCCAATTATCCAAGAACCTTTTGCGCGTCTTCGTTGCACAAGAATACGGTTCAACAGTTTCTCAGTGGAGTCATCCAATTGTGTCATCGAGTCGTTTCCTTGAGAGAAGCATCTTTTTCATCTGTCGCCGACATAATCTCAGATACTACCGCAGGATCTTATGAATGCAGTCTGCCGATAGATGTGAAGTCCGCAACGATGCCATGGCAACCACCTACGGGGTCAGATCCTATGGGGGTCTATCCATTCCTGCGAGAGTCCCGCAACCATTGATAATGATACGCCACCGTCAGCTTTCTGGTTGCCGGGTTCATACCGGCCTCTTGTATGATTGGCGTTGAGAAACACATTCGCCTCAGACAGTCCAAGCGGTGGATTGAACACCTCGCCGGAGCTTGGTGCTTACTTCGCCGCCCCGCCGGACTCATCATCCAGATGCTCAATACTCGCCGAGTTTCTCTTTTTGGATAATAATTCATTTGAAGAGCAGAATTTATTAGGGAATCCTCTAATGAACCTGTGTGGTAGTGGATGGCGTTTGTACTGAGAACCGTACTGAGTCTGTCGTAGATGATATGCCATCAGCCACCAAGATGGTGACGGCGATGAAAACGGAACTGAGACGGAGAAGGAACACGGTACTAATACTCTTGGCCCTGTCTTCGATACTCTTCTTCGTGCCTGCACATGTGATTGCGGGTACTACAGGTGAAATTGCATGGATGGGGGTCGACAAGCTTCATGACCTCGGACACAAGGGTGAGAGTGTGACCATTGAGATTGTGGACGCAGGATGTGTCAGTCACTCGTTCTATAACTCTATGTCTCTTGAGGGCTACTATCAGGTCAACGAAGATCTTACGATATCAGCAGCCTCCAGTGGATGGAATGATGGACTTCTCGATGATAATGATGATGGACACGGAACAGCAATGACCGGAGTCGTTGCCCGATTTGCGCCTGAAGCCAGCCTCACTATCTATGAGGCTCGCCCCTTTACAGGCAATAGCCTAGAGGACATGATTCAGATTAAGACTGCGGCACTTCAGCATATTGTCGAAAACCTTGATGAGACCTGGATAGACATAGTATCATGTAGCTGGGGATACCCCGATACAGACGGTGTTGATGAAACGGTGTTGTACCATATGAAGAACACTCTGCTAACTCTCGTGAGCGACGGAGTCATTGTGACAATAGCCACTGGAAATGAGAATGGTGGGGTCAGCTTCCCGGCCAAAGAGCTACATGATACTGAGGGACTGATGACTATTGGAGCGGTCTACGATGCCGAATCAGCTGATAATGACACACTGCGATACCCCGGTCAACGATGGTATACCGACGATGGCCCCGGATCTAACTACGGACCTGAATTGGAGCTGATGGCAGCGGGTGTTCACATCTATACAACCGACAAAGATGGGTCCAGCTACAGGAACTCCACGGGTACAAGTCCTGCCACCGCGATGGCGGCAGGTATTACTGCATGCCTGTTAGAGCAGTACCGCAAGACTCCCGAATCACAGCGGCCTCAGGAGATAACTCCAGCCTTCGTAGAATCGCAGCTTGTCGAGAACGCAGAGATACGCTACAGCGGTGATAAACCTTACGAGCAGGGTCATGGCTGCATCATGGCAGAGAAGAGCATGCTCAACTGGTATGACTACTCGGACTCAAAGACTCAGATCTATGGGACTGTGTCCGGAAGCATCCCGGGCTCTGGCTCAGCCACCTTCTCAGAGGCATCGCATCAGACCTATACCTCTTGGGACGTAGAGAGTTTCAATACGTGGGTGCCCACGGGGTGGGATGCGGACTTGGGCTGGAACAGACGTAGCTCGGGCGGCTGGAGTGGGGGGTATGCACAGTTCGACTATGGCTTCACCACCCAAGGCGACCTCGTGTCCAAGTCCTATAGCACCGGCCACGCAAACAGGGTGTATCTCGAGTTCTACTACAGGACATCCTATTTCGGAGGGACACTCAAGGTCTACGCCCACGACTGGTACGGCAACTGGGATCTGATCATGGACTGTAGCCCGCATAACTTCTGGTATCAGGCCACCTGGTCATCAACAGACTATCAGTATTTACACGGAGACTTCAAGGTCAGATATGAGGCCACAGTGAGCGATTCTCAGTTCGTTGGTGTTGATGAGCACAGGATACGAACCAGATACTCCTGCAAGAAGTTCAATCACCAGTTCGCCTTCACAGACCTGGATTACGATGCATACCACGACGCCCAGCTGCAGCTGAAGCTAGGGTCGCAGACCGGCTCGGAGGACCTTATCCTGAAGATAGGTGGCAGCACGTGGACACTGCCAGTCGGCACTGAGTTCACGCTAGATGTGGGCGGGTACATCTCCAGTGACACCTTCACCATTCAGATATACGCATCCTCAGAGTCCTGGGATGATGAGTCGGACTCGTGGGTCATGGACTACATCAAGATACGGGTTCTGAGTGATGACTGTGGATTCTACACGCCATGACAGGGTTGCATCGTCCACTGTACGCAGCCTTCGGGTTCGAGGGCTCATGGAGGGAACTACTATTCAGGTGGATGACACCGACGGTAAGACTGAAATCAACGCCGATTTGTTATGTACATGGGAGTGTCGTTCGCCGATGCTTGGAGTCAGAGGAGTGAGTGCCCAGGATGAATGGTAGACTGATGTCTGTGCGCATTCTCACAATGGGGATCGTCTTTCTCCTTCTCGCACGCTGGTTGGTTCTGGTTCAAGATCCTACCGTTCTCCATCCCGCTACAACAAGAGCCGTTGATGAAATAGAAGACCCACTGCCCGGTGCCGTGGCTGCATCCTATGTGACTCATGACCCCATCATGATCAGCTCGAATGAGGAGTTCGCATCGGCAGGCTTTCCAGGCGATGGATCCTCGACCAATCCGTACATCATCGAGGGCTTCAATATCACTAGCACCGAGACTTCCATCCGGATTGCAGATACTGATGCATACTTCATCATCCGCGATTGCCTCCTCGCAGGTGGATTCGACGGTGATGGGGTATTTTTGGACAACGTCACTCACGGAGAAATCAGCAACAACCTTGTCTACGCAAGAAGAAAGGGTGTGGTGGTGGGCGATTCATCAGAGAATGTGATTGCAAATAATAGCATAAGAAACATAGGCTCCGGCGCACCATTCACAGGGATGGGCATACAGTGTTGGGGATCTGTGAACTGCACTCTGTTCAACAACACAATCAGCAATACCAGCCAGCAAGGGATCCACGTCTATGGTGGCTCTGCCAACGTCATCATCAACAACCACGTGAGGAATAGTTCAGGTAACGGTATAGAGCTCTACGGCTCCTCCGCAAACACCCTCGGGAATAACACGATTCTCGGGGGCGAAGAGAGTGGCGCCTATCTATCCTACTCAGACGATAATCGCCTTGTAGGAAACATCATCTCGCAGAACAGGTACCACGGCGTATACCTCTATTGGTATTCGGATGAGAATGAGATTCTAGATAATACTCTAACGAGCAACTCTAGGAGTGGAATCTCACTCTACAAGGTGAGTGACACCATTCTGGCGAATAACACGCTCGAAGATAACGCCGAATGTGGGATCTACCTTAGCTCCTCACCCAACACCACAGTGTCCTCAAACACCCTGGTGGACAATGCTATGTTCATTAGCGGGTCTGTATCTCATTGGCAGCAGAACATCACGATGGACAACCTGGTCAACGGAAAGCCCCTGGGATACTTCTGGAACCAAACAGGACATACCATCGAGGGCTCCCAGTATGGTCAGGTGATCCTGGCCAACTGCAGTGGGATTACCGTGCGAGATGGTGTCTTCAAGAACGTATCACCCGGAAT
>CAZLEV010000010.1:0-132622 GCA_964558645.1 uncultured archaeon | reverse complement strand
CACTCCTGCAACTCGTTGGTTGAGATGTTCGGGAACCGCTCCTTGAAGTCATGAGCTACAGTATTCCTTGTATCGGTCCGAAGGGTCAGCTCGTCCAAGGCACCGGCATCCAGCCGCTTCTTCCTCTTTCCATACAGGAGCTCCTCCTCGTGTCGCTCGATCACACCCAGATACGCCTTGATCACCCGCGTGTCACGGCGGGTCATCTTGTCAAGACGCTCTCTCTGTCGTGTAGTCATGGCTTCCCAGTTCACCGGGACCTTTACCGTGACCATCGTACCGCTCGAACGACCCATGGCACTCCTCTCTGAATCTTATAAACTCCCGACCTGTATCAGGCTGAGAAGTTCACTCAGTGTTCCTTCCGCAGGTCAGGATTTATGCTCCCAAGTTTGTATGTACAACATCTTATAAACTCATTAAGCGTATTTCCAAAATCGCCTCTAGTAGTAGAATTTGGCTCTTAGAGTTGATTTCCTCTGAGAAATACTTGCTCTTTTATAAGGGCAGTTTATAAGTAACCGAGTCTATTGAACTGCGGGTGTTCTGTTGTACCAAGAGAACCCTGCGAGAGTGATCCAACAGGCCCAGCTCAACGGCCTGAGAGCACTGGTGAATCTCCTCAGGGTGGGAGCCACACAGGGCACCAAACACCTAGCAAAAAAAGCGGCTGACAGACTGAACACCGCCATCGATACATGGCTCCAGAGCAAGGCCGATGGCCACTCTGATTTCTCTCACGTCACGAAGGAGGAGAAACACCTCCGAAACATCGAGCTTGCAACCTACTGGATCTCTGCAAAGAAGCACGGAAGTAACGAGAACAAACGGATCAGAAGCGAGAGACAGGGAGTAGTCGGCCCGCTCAACAGGATGCTCAACATCGTAGGAGCCCAGGCTCGTGACTACCACCTCTTCATGCACCCGATGCAGGACGGGGAGATGATTGCCGAGGACGGAGTCAAGAAGGGATGGGGATACTACGGTGCCGGACCCACAGAGAACGTGCTCCTCGGACATGGTCCGGTTCTGGCAGAGTTCGATTTGGTCGACATGACGCGCTCACACAACCGAAGGCTAGCAGAGAGAGCATTTGTCCTCAGGGGAGAGTCCTACGTCATCAGCAGGTACGCCCTGCTTCTGAACCGGCGCCTCACACCCTTCATCGACTATGTCTACACCCATGGCGTCCACGGAAGCAAGACCTTCCGACGTCCCCGTCATCAGAAGAGAGAGGAACGCGAGAATCTCTGTGCTGATGAGATACTCCAAGAGATTCTCGGTGAGCTTCGTGCTCTGTACGGGACAGAAGTGGCCCTTCCACCCAAGCCCTCAGGAGATAGCGTGCCGGCATCGAAGCAGAGGATCAAGGATTTCTTCCCGTCACAGATTGACCGACTGAAGCGGGAGGCCAGACAGACCTCGTTCGAGGAGGCCGAACATCTCCTGGCCGGCGCCGGCCTGCTGGAGAAGATGACCGATAAAAAGAAACTGCGGCTCAGACAGCGAGATGTTCGCAGGCTTCATGACGAGTTCACACAGAGGGCGAGATATGCAGGGATTGTCCATCATAGGCTTGTTCTCGATGGCCTGCCCTCACCGAGGAGCCTTGAGTCAGTCGTCCTGCAGGGTGACCGTTTCCTGAAGCGCGACGAGGGCTTCCTTGTGGTCGCTGAACTAAGAATTGATACTCCCGGAGGGACTGGCAGGGCCGACCTAGTGGTCTTCAAGAGAGAAAGACTGCAACTATCACCCCGCCCTGACCTTGAGACTGTCCTGAAGCCCATCGCCGTGCTGGACATCAAGACCAAGAGCGCATTCAATTGGGAGATCAAGCCTCAGGAATCGAAGAAGGAACAGAAACGACAGAAGGTCTTTCCCCGTTTTGAGGTCCGACGGCGGGTCCTCACCCAAGACGAGTGGGAGCAGGCCATCTCCCAGGTCCTACAGAAGAAGGCTGACAGGACTCAACTGAAACACTACAAGGACGGGCTGCTCGCCCGGTATCACGACCTGACCGGGGATAAGGGCCATAACGACCTTGTTACTGGTATCATTCTCCTAGACGCAGGGGAGGATGTGACGACTCATCGGGAGGCAGTGGTGGAGCTGATTCAGAGTCTGCGAAACTCTGCTACGTACAGCCAGTTCACATTGGGTGCTGAGAGAGTGGTGGTGAGGGCCAAGGACAGGGGTCTGAATCACGCCGCACTCGTCATCTGCAGACCCAGGGGTAGACAGGCCGAGCTCCTTAGGACCCCGGGAGAACCCCTGAAACAACCAGTAATCTTCAATCCGTTCTCGGAGTCGCTGGACAGCAAGCATCACCATATCCTCTATCTAAGCGCCAGGGATGCATCGAAGTCAGGACGGACGGCCTCCTGGATAAGCAGATACTACCATGGGCTGCAGTACCTTGAGAGCATCATGGAGGACCGCAGACCATCTGATGTGCTATGGATGGATCTTGCTGGTATATTCGGTGTCAAGTCACTGGCTGAGATTCGACTGCGGCTCGTGTATCAGGAGAAGAGCATCCGCGAGATGTTCAGGGGTATCACAGTCCGCGATATCTCATCGGTCGTAGACCGCTTTCTCTTCCAAGGAGGTCCTCTTCCTGATATTCGCGCACTCACTACCACTGGAAAAGAGGAGCCGAGTCTGATCGTTGTGAGCGGCTGGGACATGGTGAGGGACTCGTGTCCACCGCGACTGGAACGAGCACTCCGGGAGCTTGAGGGAAGCCTTGTTGTACAGATGAATGAGACAGCCCGAACCGTCCTGTGGCTGGATGAGGCAGAGAGGGATGAATTCACATCAGCCACCTATCATTGTTCCACACTGGTCCCCTTCGATAACGACTCTCCACACAGGCACTTTGTGAAGGAGATTGTCTACAACGTCCCGGTCAGACCCTATGCTGTGCACCACTACTCCTCGATGCTTGACGATCTGCGGGTGAACATCAGACTGACCCCGGGTGAGGTGAGCCATCAGCTCCTGGAGATCCCCCCTCTTGAGGAGTGGTCGAGCAAACTCAACGGGGAGTTCACCAAGAGAAGGAGGAAACAGCGAAGGGTCTGGAGAGGGCGCAGGCTCACACCGAAGGATGCTGTGCAGGACAGGGCTCTGGCAATCGACCTGATCAACACCGCCTATGAGCTCCTCCCCTGGGTTGAAAGACTGTATCCCGACAACGCGCAACCGACTGTTCCAAAGTCGAAGGCGGCAAAGGCCAGTCTGCAAGTGATACCCCTCTTTGGCAAGCCATCAAAGGGCCCCGGAGTCCTCTCGCGGGTCAGCTACCGGGCGCGGCGGAAGGATGACAAAGACGAGAAGTGGGACCCCTCCGAAGCTGCCCGGAAACTTGAGAAGAAGATTAAGTCGCAACGACACTACAGGCGAGAGAAGCCGCCCAAGGTCGAGGAGGTCAGGCATAGCTCCCGCTCACCAGACGAGGTCCTCATGAAGCACCGGGACTTTGATGAGTATATGGCTGCGGAACTGGAAATGAAGAGGCTCAGGCAGGTCATCCGTGTTCTCAGGAAGCAAGGGAGATCGAAATCGGATGCGGAGTTCATGGCACTCCTAGATTACCTCAAGAAGCTTGTCTCAGTAAAGAGAGCAGGACGGAATATCGCTCGGCAAGTGAGTGAAACGCTTGCAGAGAGGGAGGTGTCAAAGGGGCTCTGGGAAAGACTGCTCTGGATGCGGGAGAGGATGCTTGCCCGAGGTCTGCGACTTGAGCAGAGAAAGAGTCTCGACAAGCTGTTGGAAACCCGTCCAGACCTGAGCACGACCTACGGCAACTACCTCTTCCTCCTGCTCCTTGCAGTGGTCCGTGAGGAGGAGATAGGCGAGAAGACTCTTCAACTGCTCTGGGAAACTGTCAAGGCGTGGCAACTCGAACATCTCGGGTTCTATGTGCCAGAGAAGGTCTCGGAAACAGTATCAAAGTCAAAGTTCCAGGTCCGCGCCATATTCCACAATCTCTGCAGGCGGTTCTCGGGCCTGTCCCGGATGCCAGCACCCGCACAGACCTCAGTCCGGTTCGGTCAGCTGTGGACGGTCACCGGGGATGCTGAGCTCGGCCACTGGTTGCTCCTCGAGGGAAAGTACAGAGGCGATGAGCTGATCAGTGGGCTGTTTCTCGGAAGACATCCCCTCTCCCTGATGTCTACGATGCGGTGGTCCGAGATGGACCATAGCGTCATCACCGAGTACGCAGACGTCAGCGAACCCGAGTCGGTTCAAGACCTGGTAGTGGCAGAGGTCAGGGGGATCGACTACATGTGGACCCGTACGGAGGAGGGAGAATGGCTGCTGCTGGGCCAGTTCCAGATGATACCGCGGAGACGTAATGCCCTCACGCGGGTCTGGGGAGTGAAACTCGACCCGGTGGGAGATGGCTCGATAGATGATGTCCCGAGGTTCGTCCACCAGCCCGAGATACTACAGGGCAGGGCCCGGCAAGAACTGAGGCGGCTGGCAGCGATGCAGAGCAGGGTCGTCGAGGTCGAGTGTGGCCTGTCTGTCCAATCGGGTCAGTACCTGGTCGAGTTCGAGTCCGACCGGAAGGCTGTGGACACCTTCAAGACCACCAGCACTGCGGAACTCCTCGAGCTGCTCCGAAGACCCCTCGTGGACGGCCTGCCGGTCCCCCATTCATCCATCCCGAACCGGTTCATGACCTGGAATCCGTACGAGAACATCAGTTACTCTCAACTCCAGCTCCTTCGGCCATACGTGGAACGGAAGTGGCCCTACGTCCATGTGGAGGTCCCTCTCCCCAGGACGGCACAGGAACTGGCCAGGCGCCCTGTTCGAGAGATCAAGGTCATCATCCACCACGATGCGTCCCTCTGTCCCCTGGCAGACGGGAGCGCGGATGCCCACGGCGACTGCTGGAGAGTCAGCCTGGACGACGATTGCAGGGACCCCGACCTGGTTGCTCTGTGCAGCACTCCCCTCTCCGAGACCGACATCGTAAGCCTGCTCTCCGCTGGTGAGATCATCTTCGAACGGGGCAGGTATAGATTGAGCATCCAGTGCGAGCACAACCCTCAGAGTAGAGAGGGAGTTGCCTTTCGCGAGTCATGGCGCATCGCAAAGGCGTTGGGGCTGCCCTCGGTCAGGCCCGGCTCCTATCTCTTCATGGACAGTGAGGAACTTCTCTGGGAGTTCAGCGCCAGGAATGACCACGTGTTCATCTTCCTGTATTCCAGCATCACGGGAAAGAAGGTGAACAGAGTGCTGGTGCAATGCAAACCCGATGAGATGGACATTGCAGCA
Organism: uncultured archaeon; assembly: GCA_964558645.1. Lineage (GTDB taxonomy): Archaea > Asgardarchaeota > Thorarchaeia > Thorarchaeales > Thorarchaeaceae > TEKIR-12S. The sequence goes on along the minus strand of CAZLEV010000010.1, from coordinate 127,330 downwards.
GCCACCGCTTTCGCAGAGGAGAGTCTCAAGGGAGCGGTGCAGGAGTACTACGACGAGAACACGGAACCCGAGGACTGCGTGCAGGACCTCGACAGCCTCATGGAAAGGCTCCACGAATGGCTCTTCAACGTGAAGGTCAGGGGCATGAGGGACAGGGCCGACGACATGGAGGGACTCGAGATGCAACTGGAGTTCTTCAGGGAGGCCGCGAAGCGCGACGAGGCACGGGAATACGATCTGGTCGACATACTGGTCAGACTAGCTCGACTTGAGATGGAGGAGGGCAGTCATGCAACGGCAGCAGACTCCGTCGACGAGGCCATCGAGATACTGGAGCGGTATGTCGCAAGATGGCAGGAGGACGCGGCACGAGAACTGCTGGATGAGGCTCGACACCTTCGTGAGAGAATCAGTGAGACCTAGTTCACACTAGGGCTTGATAACTATGCAATAGAATAGGGTGGCTCGACAAAATGCCAAGGGCAAGCACCCTTTGCACTGACCCCCGTCAAGAACCCGCACTTCTGCTGCTTCTACCTCTACGAGGTAGAACGTAGGAGGTGATTGATGGAAGACGAGAGCGAATCTCATCCTCTTCCATCCGCAGCTTCCGCTACGGATACCTTGTTGGCCGAGTCGCTAGGAAGTCTAACAACTTTACGACTTCTCCCTACTTGCGACCTCAAGATTCGTCAACGCCCATACGGACATCGCCTCACCCCAAAGCCGCTCGCATGGAGCGACGGGCGGTGTGTGCAAGAAGCAGGGACGTAGAGGAGCCAGTGAGGAAATCTCAACTGGTTTCTCCGCGCCTTAGTGAGACGCGGATACTAGGGATGACCTGATGGCAGTCGAAGTGGCTGCCAATTCCAGGTTCACGTGGGTGAGTTTCAACCCACGATTCCAACTACGACGAGGTTTCGCGATTGACTTCGCCTCTCGGCGTTGTAACGCATTGTCCTCGCCATTGTAGCACGCGTGTGGCCCCGCCCATATCGCGGCATACTGACCTACCGTGGCCCCCACCTTCCTCCAGCTTATCGCTGGCGGTCCCCCTAGTGTGCCCCGTCGGAACCGAAGTTCCCGGCTGGCAACTAGGTGGCAGGGATCTCATTCGTTGCAGCACTTAAGCTGATACCTCACGGCACGAATTTACGATGGCCATGCACCAGCTCTCAGCTCGTCGAGCAAGATCATCAGTCTGGCTCTCATTCGGCTGTCTGGGCGGGTAAGTTTTCCGGCGTTGAGTCCAATTAAACCGCAAGCTCCACCCCTTGTGGTGCTCCCCCGCCAATTCCTTTAAGTTACCTGCTCCAATAGGTTTTGGATTCTTCGAAGGTTGTGGCGCTTATCGGGATGTTCTGAACCGATAATCGTGATGAACCGCAGCAGCGACGATGAGTCGGATACTGCAATCCGTAGAGTGCCACTCTTCGTGTCGATCACATGGATTTTGCCTGCATGTATCCCGAGATCCGAAAGGAATCGCCGGATCTCATGAAGGAATGTTCGGTTCTTCTGGCTGATCCCCACGTAGCACCACTTGCTACTCAGTGGAGAGACATCGCCTTCGGTGTCGAACACACCTCGGATATACAGGGCCTTCGCATGTGAGGTGGCGGACTTGATCTGAGATGGTGTGTTCCAGGAACCCTGGCCCAATCCATCTTCAGGAAAACCATAATCGTGTTTCCACATCTCGTACAATCTCTTGGACGAGATCTTCAGCCGAAAGTGACCGGGAGTGTATTCCTCAATTTTGCCCTTCTTTTCGAAGAGCCTCTCCATTCGCGGAGAGATCGAGGTCTCCAGCCATTCACGGTACTTCTGATAGTACATCGTGAAGTAGTTTCGACTGGCTTTGTCATAGAAGACCGACCCATCACGGAGTGCTCCGAGGAGATAGGCAAGGCTCTCGTCATGTGACTCGGCCTCGATCCCTCGAAGGATCTCGTGTCTTGCATAGTGGATGCGGGTCATTGTCTTCTTGTACAGGTCTTCCCGTATAAGCCCACCCCGTCGAATATCCTCAAACCTAGAGGAGTTTCAGTCTTGCGACCGTACTTCCCAAGCGGCCCGTTTAACGTTTTCACTGCAGCACCGCGATGGCTCGTGGCCAACGCAACACTTAACGGGCATGGTTTACGCCCAGGACTACTCGGGTATCTAATCCGATTCGCTACCCTGGGTTTCGTTCCTCACCGTCGGGCACGTTCTCGATGACCGCCTTCGCCACTGGTGGTCCTCCGCAGATCATAGGATTTCACCCCTACCTGCGGAATACCGTCATCGTCTCCCGTCCCCAAGTAAGGCGGTATCCCTACCAGACCGACCGTTAGGCGGCCGGATTTAAGCAGGGACCTACCAAACCGGCTACGAACGCTTTAAGCTCAATAATCATGGACACCACTCGAAGAGCTGGTTTTACCGCGGCGGCTGGCACCAGCCTTGCCCTCTCCTTTCTAATGGTCCTCACTACGGATCCATCACAGACGGAGTTATCCCCCGTCACTTGGCTTGGCCCACTCACGCTTTCGCGCATTGGTGAGGTTTCGTAACTGCTGCGCCCCGTGGGGCTAGGGCCCTTGTCTCAGTGCCCTTCTCCGGGCCACGACTTACATCGCCCGTTCGGGTCATAACCTAAGTGGGCAATTACCCCACTTACAAGTATGATCCGGTGCCGCCCCGTCCTGTGGCGGAGTACCCAACATACCTAGGGCACCCATATGAGAGCAATATCATTTCCAGAACAATGCTCCTACGGCGGATTAACGCCAGTTTCCCGGCGGTGTCCACCTCCACAGGGTAGGTTAGCGACACTACTGAGCCGTTCGCGACGGACTCGGATGTGAGTCCGTAACACTTGCATGTCTTATCCCCAAGCCAATAGCAGTGTCCTCTAGCAGGATCAACTAGAGTTGATCTCGTACTTCCTGGCAAGGAAGTTAGTACAGGTTTGACGCACACTTGAATATAATGAAGTACAGGTTGACGTGGTCAGCAGGGAATGTTCTTACCCCTTCCTGCACCCTGTCGAGCCTATCTTAGACCTGAGGGGATTCCGGCACAATAGCACCGGTCTATCTCACGTCCGCATCTTGTGTTCGCGTCTGGAACTCAAGATCGTCATCGCTTGGCTCTCGCCGACGGCATCTGACCTGAAACCGATTGACGCGAAGTAATCGTACCGCGGTTGTTGTGAATAAAAACCTTTCCAAGTAGCTCACAAACGCCCAATTCGCCATTTGGGCTAATGGGAGCATGAGAGCCGATGGAACATCAAGCGTTCCCCCTGGAAGGGTTCCACCGCAGCAGGAATGAATATGGTCTCAAGCCTTATGAAGGCTTGGATGGGTGATGCAACCTGAAGAGGTAGGTGATGGCCTGAGTAACAAGGTTCATAATCAGTGGGTCAGCTGACAGCCTGTCAACGGCCTCACTGATTTCTACTGGGGCTCTTCACGAATGGAGTACTGTATGATGACTGATTTTCATGACTATCTGGAGTCTTTGATGCTGGGCAATGACCACGAACTCGCCAATATTCGTGCTGACGAGAGAGAGTCGTTTGTCTTTCCCACAGCGAAACCGCAATGGGCGCCTTCACGGCATTTTGACATAGTCCATCTGAAGTTAGACTGGGAGATAGACATTCAGGATGAACGGGTGGACGCGATCTCAACTCTTCGGCTGCGATCGATAGTACCATCACTTGAAAGGGTGCGACTGCATGCGGCAGAACTTGAAATACGGTCTGTGCAGGACTCGCAAGGGAATGAACTCGGCTGGGAGCTGAGACCTGATGAACAGGAGATACTGGTCTATCTCCAGGCGGGTCTCGGAGAGGGCGAAGAGATGGCGATCACATTTGTCTATGTCATCCATCATCCACGGGCGGGGCTCTACTTCACAAATCCTTGTCCCGAGTTTCCTGATATTGAGAGCAGCGCGTGGACACAGATGCAGGACGATATGGCGCGTTTTGTGGTGCCGGTCTATGATAATCCAAGCCATAAGTTCCCCTTTGAGGCCATCATCACAGTGCCTGAGGGCTACTTCGTTATGAGTAATGGCACCCTCAAGAACCGAGAGAAGAACAGCAATGGAACAGAGACTTTCCACTGGGTCCAGGAGTTACCCATTCCGGCCTATCTGATGACCGTAGCAACATCAGAGTACGTGGCATACAAAGAAGACCTTGATGGGCTTGAGGTGAGCTACTATGCCCACAAGAAATGGGACAAAGAGACTGTCTATAGGTCCTTTGGAAAGACCCCCGAGATGATTCGATTCTTCGAGAACAGGCTTGGAGTCAAATATCCATGGGCCAAGTATGCTCAGGTCACCGCTGCTAACTTCGTGATTGGGGGTATGGAAAACACAAGTGCAACCACACAGACGGACGCTACGCTCCATGATGAGAAGGCCCACAGGGATTTTGACTCTGACGGTCTGGTAGCCCACGAACTTGCACATATGTGGGGAGGAGATCTGGTCACATGTAGAACCTGGTCTCATGGTTGGCTCAACGAGGGCTGGGGCACCCAGATGCAGAATGAATGGAAACGTCACGATAAGGGGGATTCTGAGTATCTATACGATCAGTACGGAAAGCAGAAGTCCTACTTTGAGGAGGATGTGGAGAAGTACCGTCGCCCCATTGTACAGAACGAGTGGGAGCGGGGTTCTGATGTGTTTGACAGACATCTCTATCCTGGAGCGGCATGGCGATACTACATGCTCAAACACTTAGTGGGAGAGGAGAGATGGTGGGAGATTCTGGGCGAGTGGTTGACGAGGTACGCACATCAGTCGGTCTACACCCATGATCTCGAAGCACTCTTCTCAGAGATGACAGGGGAAGACTATGGTTGGTTCTTTGAACAATGGCTGTACAGGGCAGGCTATCCCGAGTGCAAGATCAAGTGTTCGTATGATGATGAACTAAGACATGCACTGGTGCGAATAGAGCAGACACAAGAACATGAAGACAACATGACACCAGAGGCTTTCAGATTCCCCCTGACTGTGGAGTTTGTCATGGACGATGGAGAACGTAATCGCTACACTGTGCAAGTGGACAAGCGGGTCAACAGTTTCTATTACCCGGTTTCGACAAGACCGAAGCAGATCATAGTGGACCCAGACTATGCAGTCCTGATGGACTGGAAGATTGAGAAACCCGAACAGATGTGGATTGAACAGCTGCATCACGGAACCAATATCATCCAACAAATCAAGGCAGCTCAGGCCCTTGGAAAGAAGAACACGCCAAGAGCACTGGAGGCACTCCAGAGAGCATTGGCAGAGGATGCGTTCTGGGGGGTTCAGTCGGAGATTGCTAAGGTGCTTGGTTCCATGAAGACAGAGTCGGCATTGGATGCACTCCTCAAAGGAACTGAAATCAAGAATACGAAGGCAAGAACTGCCGTCGCTCGGGCGCTGGGCGAGTTCTATCAGAACGATCGGGCACTGGCGGCACTCGAAAAGCTATTGCAGGACCAAGAGAGCTACTTCGTGCCCTCCTCGGCTGCAGCCTCGATTGGCAAGATTCAGCACAAGAGGTCATTTGAAATCCTCAAGGAAGGAATTGATGATGTGGCGGACAGTTGGCACGAGATTATCAGACAGGGCTATCTGAATGGACTCATTGAGACTGAGAAGAGAGAGGTCATTGATATCCTCTACAGGTACATGAAACCCGGTGTGAATGACTATCTGAGGCGCATCGTCCCGAAGGGGCTGGCCAAACTCGGGAAACGGTTCAAGAAAGAGCATCCAGAGGTCAAGGGACATCTTGAGAATCTGCTCAGCGATCGATCCTACCGCGTACAGATTGCTGCTATCTTGGCCACCAAAGAGTACGAAGACGCAGAGCTGATTCCTCTGCTGAGGAGGCTTGCAGAGAGTTCGGCCGAGTCATCTGTTGTACGATACTGCAGAGAGAGCATACGGAAACTCTCCGCAAAGAAGAAGGACACGGAGATAGAGTCTGTCAAGAGAAGCATCGAGGAGCTGGAGAAAGAGAATCGGGACCTTAGAGACAAGGTCGGTAAGATAGAGGTAATGCTTGAAGACAATTCGAAGTCCGAAACAGATTGAACCAAGACCAATCTGAAGAGAGCATCAGGTTATCGCTCAGTTCCCCAGATATCAGAAGGTGATGGAAGGGCGGGGAAATGCCCCGCCATCCTCGGAACTCGGAATTGTTATCCGAGTATCCCTGCAGTCATCCGTTCGCTTCCATCTTGGGCGCCGAATCCAGGTAAGCGCCGAAGACACCAACGCATAGACAGGGCCAGTGTTTCTCGGCGTGTTCCAACCACGGCACGTTATTTCTATGGTAACAGGATATAAAGGCCCAATGAACGATTGAGATAGACGAATCATACATAGTAAATGCCTTCGCCTTTTCCCTCAATATCTCCATTGATGTCCCAGATTCATCACCGTATCATCCATTAGGAGGAATGATTCATTCACTTACAATATAGACTAAGAGTTACAAGTCTAGGATAGGAATGCATTATGCAGAGCTGGTTAGCCTTTCTGATTCGGTTAGATTTGTTGCTGGAGTCGATAGCGGGTCTGATTGCTCTTGCCATCAGCCACTATGCGAACAAGGCGTATCAGCTCACGGAACAAAAACGGCTCTCGGATCTCTCCTCTGGCTTTATTGTGCTATCTGCAGCGATGTTCGGAAGGGTAGTCGGGACCATCTACTTCTTCGTCTTGAGTGGAGAAGGGGCAGGCAACGCGAACCTGATGATAGCAGTGGTGACAATAGCCTACGGTGCCATGAAGGTCATGGCATATGTCCTCTTTGCCATCTCCACGCGACCAACACAGTCACGGGCTCTGCATCACAACATGGCACTTCTGGCCCTTCCCATTCTTGTTGACCCCAATCTGGACCTCATCGCAATCATCGTTCTGATTGTCGTGGTCATACAGTCACTCATGAACTACATGTCAACGAAGAGCAAGTATGCGGCATACGTACTTGCAGGATTCGCACTTCTTCTCATCAGTCATGTGGTAGTTATCCCCACCCAGACAGAGCTAAGAGGTTACTTCCTGAGCCAGTTGTTCCAATTTCTAGGCTTTATCTCCTTCTTGGTCATGCTTGTCAAGGCAGGAAAGGAATAATGAGTCCGAGGCGGTCTTATCGCTCGAAGGTGCGTATCCTAGTAGACATGATGCGCGCTATCAAGGGAGAGGGAGAGTCCGGAGCAGGACCTACGAAGATTCTCTATAGCGCCAATCTTTCCTATGACAGGTTGACACAGTATCTGGAAGAACTGACAAAGAAGAAGCTGATCTCTGAAACTGAGGTTGATAACGAGTCGCGAGTCTATCACCTGACAACCAAGGGAAGGAACTTCCTCCAAGAGTTCATCAAGGTGGAGAGGTTCTCGGAGGCCTTCGGCATCGAGATATGATGCAGACAAGGTTTTAAGAGTCAGTCAGGGGAATCACTACTTACCCATGGGCCGGTAGATTAGCCCGGTAGATCGCTTGGTTCGCATCCAAGAGGCCGCGAGTTCAAATCTCGCCCGGTCCACCATCTCGTATTCTGTGAAGTTGCCATTTCCGATACAATATGCCTCTGAAGGAAAGACTAAATCAGTTGGCGTATTCTCTGACGTATGGTTGAAGTATTGCGTAAAGAAGTCGACTATGACTTCGATGAGGCTGTGAAGAGGGTAGAAGATATCTGCTCAAAGAACGGATTCGGTGTCTTGGTGACCAAGCATCTTGATCAGATCTTTAGGAAGGCACTCGATGTGGACAAATACCCCCGTTATGCCATGGTGCTGGCCTGTAATCCGGCACTCGCAAAGATGGCACTGGATGTGTCCAAAGAGGCCGGCACTCTGTTCCCATGCAGTTTTGTGGTCTACGAGGACGAAGGCAGAACCGTAGTGGCCCATACCTCGATTATGCGCGTTGCAGCCGAAACTGGACTGGCACCTGAGGACAAAATGGAGCCAGTCATCAAAGAGACCGCCAAGCACATACACAAGGTCTGGGAAGACATCTAGAAACGCGTCAACTAAGTGAGGGAGATGCTGGCCACGTGCAGGATGCCCTGAAACGGCAATGGGAAGAGAATGCAGAGTTCTTTGCATCTCTGATCGAAAACAGAGGTACCCCACATCATCGAAAGATTCTCAACCCTTGCGTAAGAGCACTTCTAGGAAACCTTGCAGGAAAGAGACTTCTTGATGCTGGATGTGGAGAAGGGTATCTATCCAGATACTATGCGGAACTAGGCGCAAGGGTCACTGGAGTAGATTTCTCTGAGAAACTCATACGAACCGCAGAGACCCTGACAACAGATGTGTCCATAGACTATCGGGTCGGGAATATATGCAATCTCTGTGATTTCCCGGAGGGGGCCTTTGATGCTGTTCTCTGCAATCTTGTCATTTTGAACGTTCCCTGTCTACGCGAGGCAATAAGCGAGTTCTATCGCGTCTTGGACTACGAGGGGATACTGGTCATGTCAATTGTGCATCCGGCGTTCGATTTCTATGGGCCGGGGGAGTGGGAGCTGGATGAGAAGAACGAGGTCACAGGTAGAAGAGAGGGCCTGTTCTTCAAGATGGATAACTATTTCGATGAACGGGTCTACGAGCGATACTGGCGTTCGCGTGAGGGAGAGAGATTTCCCGAACCGATCACATTCTTTCATCGGACCATCTCTACGTACTTTGACCGCATGACTGCAGTGGGATTTGAAATAACGAGGGTCGAGGAGCCGGTCCCCCTAGATGAAGATCCGTTCTTTTTGCGTGAGCGAAGAATCCCCTTCTTCATGGTATTCAAGGCTGTGAAGTCAAGATAGTCAGGTGAAAGAGTCACAACTGCTGAGAGAGGATGAGCATGAGCGAGAAAACAAGATCATATGATGTTACAGTAGTCTGGACCGGAGGCAAGTCCGGCGAAGCAATAGTGGATGAAATGCCCAAAATAAGAACAGGGAAACCTCCTGACGAGAGTCAGGCATACCATACTCCAGAGCATCTCCTCGTGGCTGCTGCTGCTACTTGCCTGATGAATTCCTTCGTTGAGTTCACTAAGAAAATGCGCATTCAATTTGATTCGTTCGAGGTGGAGGCAACAGGAATCCTAGAGAAAGTGGGAAGAAGCTTTGAGATAACGAAAATGAATATGGTGACGAAGGTTGAGATTCCCTCGGAAGATCTAAGAAAACGGTCTGAGCGAGCTCTGGAACTCGGAGCGAAATACTGCTATGTTGCCAATAGCCTGAAGGGAACAACTACCTATGACCATCGCATCATAGCAAAGGACGACCAAGCCGAATGATTTTTTCCTGAAGGCTTCTTAGTACGAGTTGATAGAAATGAGTGATGAGAGTCACACCTACGAAGTCAAAGTCGACTGGAGCCATGACAGAATCGGAAACCTGATTATCAAAGACAAACCCACAGTTCAGATAGCTACACCACCAGAGTTCGAAGGCGGTGTCTCCGGAATCATCTCGCCAGAGGACCTGTTTGTGGCATCTGCAGCCACATGCATGATGACCACCTTTGTCACCTTTGCGAAGAAGATGCGATTCGAGTTCAAGTCCTTCACATGCACAGGGATAGGTACGCTGGAGAAGGTTGAGAAAGGCTTTGAGTTCACGCGAATCGTATTGAAGTCAAACGTTATTGTGGAAACGGAAGACTTGATATCGAAGGCAGAGAGAGCCCTAGAACTGTCAGGCAAGTACTGTCTCGTTGCAAACAGCATGAAATGCCAAGTGGATCACGAGAATGGCGTAGAAGTGGGGTGAACTTCCGTGGTCCTTCCGGGGGAGGAAACCTGTCTATTCGGTCTCGTCACTCGGCGGCAGGACATAGATTGACCCATCATACTCGGGAAGTTCTACCTCGGCAAAGACGCTATCATCAGGCTTGCCGAAATCAAGTTTCTCGATCCCATGCATCGCACAGAGATCTGATTTCCATGGTTCAAGCTCTTCGGCAACATAGGCATGGCGAACACCCTGTCGTAAGGATATTCCCTGTTCCCGTTTGAATTTCCAGAATCCAGCATTGGTCTGGAGGAGTAGCCTGGTATGTTCACCAAGCTCCGATGACCACTGAGGTTGTGGAGTGGGATAGAACTCGCGATGGATCCCTTCAGGGTTGTAGAGCTCGCGGTAGATTCTATCCGTGATGAACGGAGTGATTGGCGCCAGAGCCCTGAGTATGGTGTTCAATACTCTATGTAAAGTATACCAGGAGGACCGTTGTTCATCTTCTGAGAATTCGTTGTCTCCATTGAAGCATCGACCTTTAAGCATCTCAAGAATGTGGTCGGCAAAGAAGTTCCATGTGAAGCTTCTCAGCTCGATTGCGGGTTTATGGAAATCAAGATACTCACATTCGGGAAGGATAGATTCGATTGTCTTGTCGGTTTCACTCAGTATCCATCGGTCAACGGGCGTCAGCTTGGCAGTTTCCATGTCACTCGGGTCTGGAAACATCGATACGAAACGTGCGATATTCCACAGCTTGGTCATGAACTTGGCAACACCCGCCATCCGATCCTCTGAGAAACGTATGTCACTTCCCAAGCCGGCCTCAAGTACTCCAAATAGCCGCATGGCGTCGGCACCGTATTTGTCGATGATGGGAGCAGGTGGTGGTGAGTTTCCCTTGGACTTGCTCATCTTCTCCCCGTTTTCGTCCACTACATGCCCTGATACCCACACTTCCTTGAAAGCAGGTTTCTTCGTGAGTTGGTAGGTTCGGAGTAGCGAGTAGTAGAGCCATGTTCGAACTATTTCTTTCCCTTGCGGGCGAATGACATTCCCAAAAGCCTTCTCAAAGAGCTCTTCGTCTCTCAGATATCCGATGATCTGAAGACCGCTGATGGACGAGTCCATCCACGTATCAAAGGTCCTCTCTTCGCCTCTAAATCCTTTCTCCGCACCACATGCGGGACACTTCTGGAAGGGGGGATCTTCTGTCCAGGGTTGATAATACCGAATATCCCCAGTATTGGGTACAACTGGCTTGTCACACGCGTTGCAGTACCATACTGGAATCTCTGTCCCGTAATACCGCCTTCTGCTTATCGGCCAGTCAACGGTGACCCTGTTAATCCAGTCAATGAGAATCTGTCTGTGAAAATCGGGATAGAAGGGGGTCTCCCTCGCAATTAGCCTGAGTTCGTCTAGAAAGTCCACTTGTTTGAGATAATACTCATCCATAGCGATGAACTCTATAGGCGTCTTGCTTCGCCAGCAGAGAGGCGCTCGTTGAAGGGTCTGTTCTTGCTTGTAGAGAAGGCCCTGCTCTTTCAACTCGCGCACAATTGCCTTCTTGGCTTCTTCCACGGGCATACCTTCGTATTCCGCAGCAGCCTCGGTCATAGTACCTTCAGGAGAGATGGCAGCAATCGGCTCCAGCGCATAATCCCGGAAGGCCATTACATCAGCCATGTCACCATAGCTACACACCATCAGAGCACCCGTGCCGAAATCCATCTGTGCCGTGGGGCTCTGGATGATGGGAACCTCTAGCTCGAAGAGAGGGACCTTTGCGGTCTTTCCGTCATAGCCCTCGTAGCGTTCATCGTCAGGATGGATGAATACGGCGCCACATGCACACAGCAGCTCGGGGCGCGTTGTTGCTATCGGTAGAGGGTCCATTCCCTCCACTTCGAAATAGAGATAGTTGAGTGTTGTCGGGCGCTCCTCATATTCTACTTCGGCATCTGCAATTGTGGTTCTGCATTCAAAACACCAGTTGTTCGGGCGATAGTCGCTGTAGATGAGCCCTCTATGCCAGAGCTCTATGAAAGTTGCCTGAGTCACAGCCCGGTATTCAGGGCTGTCTGTTCGATAGCTGCCCTCATCCTTGTAGGTATTGAATGCGATACCAAGTCGCTTGAAGCTCTCAAGTACTTCACCCTCGTAGAGGTCCAGTTGCTCCCTGCATTTGCTCACGAACTCCCCTCGCGGAGTAGTATGCATATCCATGCCAAATTCTTTCTCGACACGTAGTTCCACCGGCAATCCATTCCTATCGATACCGAGAGGGAAGTTCACCTCTAGACCCTGCATCCGACGGTATCTAGCAATGATATCGATCTGTGTGTAGTGCAGGAGTTGACCAACATGAACGTGGCCGGACAGATATGGTGGAGGTGTGTCTACAGAATAGATGATCTTTCCCGAATCGGGGTTGAACTCATAGGTCACCTCTTCAGACCAAGATGCCAGTAGCTCTTCCTCGGCTTTAGGTTTCCATCTCTTCGATTTGATTTTTGGCTTGAACCTCTGTGGCAAAACATCCATTCTCCTTGATGTCAACAAGGGGGCGACGTGACTCCGCTTTCTCTCTCGAGAGAGGCAGTTGTCCTAAAAGCATTATGGACAAGACATCTTGACCATAACGTCTTTGAGTGGTAGAGGAGAGATTAACATCAGAAAACCCGACTTGCAAAACGCGCTAAGTAGGCGTCGATATTTCGAGAGGGCAGTCTATTCTAGAAAGCTTCTTTAGGTGACCGAGGGATTTCTCATCACCCGCATCTTGTGTGAGAGGTGTCCCCATGCGCGCAGTTCTGAAACTAGGAGGTTCGTTACTCTACAGCAAGAATGGCACTATACTCACAGAAAGGATACAGGAATATGCAAATCGGCTTGTCACACTGGCAGAGGAGGGTCATCAGCTAGTGATTGTGGTGGGCGGAGGCGCCTCGGCCCGAGCGTTCATCGCTGCTGCAAGGGTTCTCGGAGCAGACGAATCACGCTGTGACTGGTTTGGACTGAGACTGGCACGTCACAACGCAGAGTTACTGGCAATCGCTCTGGGAGATTACGCATATCCGAAGGTGGTGGAAAGTCTTGAAGAACTTGATAGCGTACTCTGTCTGAACAAGATCATCGTGATGGGGGGTCTTACGCCAGGACAGTCAACGAATGCTGTGGCTGCTCTCGCTGCCGAAGTGCTGAGAGCTGATGCGTTCTTCAATGCAACGAACGTCGATGGGGTCTATGATAGAGATCCTTCACAGCCGGGTGCCAAGTTGCTGGAGAGAGTTTCGATAGAGCGACTTGAGCAGGTGCTAGCTTCTGGTGGAACAAGAGCTGGGGAGTACAAGCTCTTCGATCCGGTAGCTATTCGGGTGGTGGCTAGGTCACGCATAAAGACCGTGATCTTCAACGGTAATGAGCCAGATAACTTGGCGTTACTATTCAAAGGCAAGAGCCTCGGCACCGTCGTATATCATAATCACATGGATGAGCAATAGGAGGACTGGTGGAATTGAACAAACTACTCGAGAAAGTCTTTGCCTCACGAGCACAGACAAGGGTTGTCGAACACTTCTTGGATAAACCCAAGGAGTTCTTCAATCTCAGCCGTATTGCCAAAGAGACCGGCCTTGCACATTCGACCATTCACAGAGTGGTACAACCCTTGGTGGATATGGGTCTGGTAAAGGAGATTCGGGTCGGGCAGCAAATCAGGTTGTTCATCCTTGAGCCCGAGGAATCAAAGAGTAAGATACTCACCGACTTCTATGAAGAAATCAAACCCCATCTGATTGAGTTACCAGAAGAATAGCCATACCAACGAGCTGGCGGGAAAACATCGTCTGCCTGCAACAGTTCGGCCGACATTCTCGTCCTCTTTTTATCGTGGACCTCATTCTGTTTCGAGTGCGTTATGAAGGAAACGGCTAAAAGTGAATCATGAAACAGTGTGCACTACAGCCGAGATAGCCAAGCCCGGCCAACGGCGACGGACTCAAGATCTGTTGGTTCAGGCCTGATGAGACATCCGTTCTCGCAGGAGTTCGGGAGTTCGAATCTCCCTCTCGGCACCACTTCCAATTTTGATCAGCCTGATCTGAGAAATTTTTTTAGAAAAGACCAGTGCTACCCAAGAGAGAGGTCCCGAAATAGAAAGAGAGGAAGACTACCTAGGATTGGTGTCTTCCGTGGATTCATCACAGTCCTTGCGAAACGGTGACGATAAGCTAGAAGAGTCAGCAGTGATGTCTGACCACATGTGCTCTATCTCCTAAAGTAGGCGTAGGCGAGCGCCTTAGTTGACACGTCAGCTTTGGATGTTTCGTTGGTCTTTCTTACGATTCGCATTGGTTATCACCTTGGGGAGTAGCGATATGCATAAGCCAGAGCCTGAGTGCTCTGAGGCTTTGCGATGTTCTTCTTCTCGGAGTCAGTTCGGTTGTTGATTGTTAGAGCCATGATTTTTCACAAGGAATACCACTCAGAATCAGTATATAATGGAAAGCCACAATGGAGGGTCACGCAATGAAGTCACAATTTGTGACTAGCCCAAGAGAGATGATAAGAAAGGATGAACGACTAGAATGGTTGAGAAACACTACTTCCGTAGAACACTCATCAACTCTTCTAGCGGATAGGTATTGACCACATCATCCTTGGTGACCCAGCCGCGGCGTGCCTGAAAGACGCCATATCTCATGTTTTGAAGCTCATCAGTTCTATGAGCGTCAGTATTGATGACGATCTTCAGACCCAGGCTTGTTGCCTTTCTCAGATTTCCAGCATTCAGGTCAAGACGCATGGGATGGGCATTGAGCTCCATGATAACATTGCTTCTTTTCGCAACCTCGAAGACAGCATCGAGGTCGATCTCATACTCGGGTCTCTTGAGGAGGAGGCGTCCTGTGGGATGCCCAAGAACGTGGACATTGGGGTTTTCGAGTGCTGTACAGACTCTGTCGGTCATTTTCTCTTTGCTGTCTTTCATCCTGCTATGAATCGAGGCCGTGACTATGTCGAGTTTTTCAAGAACTTCATCGTCCAAGTCAAGCTCTCCATTCTCGAGAATATCAACCTCAGCGCCTTTCAAGATGCGCATGTTCCAATGACCAGACGCATTCAGTGCATCAATCTCTTCGATGCGCATCATGACCTCGTCTTCGCCCATCCCATTCGCGATCGTCAGGCTCTTGGTATGATCTGACACACAGTAGTACTCGTAGTTCAAGGTGCCTGCAGCAATGAGCATCTCCTCAATGGTATTGACACCATCCGATTGATCCGTATGTCCATGAAGGTCCCCACGTATATCATCAGTATCGATGATATCGGGGAGTTGACCTGATTGAGCAGCCTCAATTTCTCCTGTATTCTCACGAAGCTCGGGCAAGATGAAATCGAGGCCAAGTTCCTTGTAGATGTCCTCCTCAATCTCCCCGGCAATGCGCTTTTCGTCCTCGAAGAGGCCGTATTCATTGAGTTTCAGTCCCTTCTTGCGGGCAATCGACCTCAGTTTGACATTATGGTCAACGCTTCCTGTGAAGTATTGGAGACCGGCACCGTAGCTCTCCGAAGGAAGCAATCGAAGGTCCATCTGCAGGCCTGTCTTGAGGCGGACAGATGTCTTTGTGGTTCCACGAACAATTACATCATCAACATCATCCAGACTGATGAAGGCCTCTACCGTAGACTCCCAATCATCTGCATCAACAAGGATGTCGACGTCGCCTATGGTTTCTCTTCTCCTCCGAATGGATCCTGCTATTGTGAGTTGACTGATTCTGGCATGAGAGGTGAGATGTGTGCTCATCCGCTCTGCAGCTGCTAGGGCGTCAGCCAGAAGGGTTCTGTTCAGCCCTGAACGGACAAGTTCGATGCCCTCTAAAATCTGGCTCACGGTCTTCTCACCCATACCTTTCAAGCCAGATATCTCTCCAGCCCGGGCCGCATTCTCCAGCGAGTCCAGACCAACAACCTTGAGCTCATCGTAGAGTAATTTGATTGTCTTGGGACCCACCCCCGGAATTGCCTCTAGTTCCCGGACATTGATGGGGACCTTTTTGTGGAGTCGGTCGAGCTCGTCGATGGAACCTGTTTCAAGGTAGGATTCGATCTTCTTAGCAATACCTTTTCCAACTCCGGGGATTTCTGTAAGTTCTCCTCGAGCTGCTATCGCCTCAATGTCTTCCCCTAGATTGCGAATGGAGCGTGCTGCTCTACTGTAAGCTCTTGCCTTATACGGCTCCTCTTCAGCAACCTCGACGAGAATGCTGATTTCAGCCAGAATCTGGGCAATAGCCTTGTTCTTCATGTGTAATCCTCCCAGTCTTTCGACCAAGGATTGATTGCTTTGACAGCGTCAACAACTGCTTCCATGTTCTCCTCTGGGGTATCAACTTCAACAACACATCCGGGCGCAACAATTAGACGACGAAGGCCTGCCGATTGCAGGGTCTCAATGATATTCTCCTTGACCTCGTCTGCGGTACCTGTCTTGAACCAACCTCTATGGTGTATTCCACCAAGGACTGTTTTTCGTGTCAGTTTTTTCCCCTCCTTCAAACTGGTTGCTGATGTTTGGTCTTCCCAGTTTATGCCGATAGTTCCAGGGATTCTGGATATGGGATTGAAACGAATTCGTTCACCCTCATCACGAGCATGGAGGTGTAAAATGACAAAGTCTGCCTTTCCGCGAATCCTTGAGAGCAGTTTCTTCTGATAGGGAAGTACAAACTCACCATACTGGCTGTCAGTAACGGCGGATTCGGTAGAGTGCTGGGATGCCAAGAATATGCCGTTGGCCCCGGCATCAAGTGTGGCTCTACCGAAATCTGCCATGACATCGGTAATCATCTCAAGTACGTCCTTCATAATCTTCGGACTGTTCTCTATGTAATGGATGAACTCCTTCTCACAAAGCTTCTCTGCAACCATGGCAGGATCAAAGACTGTTGACATGGTAGGAACAATCTCCTGAGCGTAGTCGTGGATCAGCTTGACTGCATGAACCTGACGACCGAACTCTCCCGCGTTAACATCAAGCGGTTCAAGGGTCTCCCAATCACTGGTCTTCTGTACCGCACAACTCTTACAGGTAGTAGACCCCGACGGAGAACCATCGTATATCGCAACGCAGCCCCAGTCAACCACAGGGTATCTTCCATGGAAGGATATCTTCAGCAAGTCATGATCATACTTCCGATGGAAGGCAATCTCTTCTTCTGCCAGACCTTCAGGAGTTCGATCCAGCTCAGGATGGTGCTTCCAAATGGATATGGGCACTCTCTCCCCTAGATTGCCGATCAGGGTTTCTTTGATGAGCTCGAAGTTAGACATGATAACCGATAGACGAGGGGATTCATAATGAGGCTTTCGAAGCGCCTGAAATTCACAATTGGAATTGTTTATGAGGTGGACGCGGAATGGTGCGGTATCTCTCGAATGAAACAAACCCTAGAATGGAGAGCGTGATATGTCTGAACTTACTGCACTGTACAGTCCGGAGAGAATGCTTGAGCTCTATGGCATAGATGAGCTTGAGAGAATGAGGCCCACACCAAATCCATTCTGGAACAGGACCAGACTCGAAATCACCTGGAGTCTTCCTGTCATGTGTGGAATCACAAAGGACCCTAGGGTTTCAGTCCAAGACATGAGGTTGGCAACACGAGATGAGCTGGGCATGTACCATGACCCATCCTATATCGAAACCATGGAACTCTTTGGCAATATGGGAACGGCCTTCGCTTCGCGTTTCGGACTCGATTCGGATGAGTGCCCTGTCTTTCCACAAATGGACAAATACGCAAGCTATCCTGTCGGGGCCAGTATTGACGCAGTCATAGGAGTAGCAAAGGGTGATTTTGAGGACGCCATGTCATTTTATGGTGGTCTCCATCATGCAACAGAGAGCAAGGCAGCAGGCTTCTGTTATTACAACGACTGCGTGATAGCACTGAAGAAGTATCGTGAAGCGTACCCGGACAAGAAGGTCTTGTATTTGGACACCGATGTACACCACGGAGATGGTACTCAGGCTGCATTCTACAGTGATCCGAACGTTCTGACGATTTCAATGCATGAACTGAGCATGGGTTTCTTTCCCGGAACCGGTAGGCCAGAGGATCTGGGTGTCGGGGAGGGAAAGGGATATTCGGTCAACATACCCCTTCCACCCTTGACCGACGACATCGAGTTCTGGAAGGCGTTTGAAGAAGTTGTTATTCCAATCTGGCTCTCTTACACGCCCGACCTTGTGTTCTGGGATCTAGGGGGAGATGCCCACATGGAGGATCCGCTCGCCGACCTTATGCTCAATATGGATACTTATCAGCGGCTGTCTAAGACCGTGCGACAGCTCGTTCACCTCAGGAATGCAAATCTCGTGTGTGTCGGTGGAGGAGGCTATAATCCTGTGGTGACAGCAAAGATATGGACAATGGTACTAGCAGACATAGCAGATATTGCACTTCCACCCACCCTACCAGCTGAATGGATTGAGCTCTGTCGGAAACATGGACTAGAGGTCAAGAGGGGGGGTTGGACAGACAGACCACAGAGGATGGACTGTCAGCATGAACCCAACATAACACGCGCCGTTGATGAATCCATTGACAAGGTCAAGGAATTGGTCTTTCCATACTTCGGACTATGATTCATACTGTTAGGAAGCTCTTCTGGCTAGAACGCATCTATGACCCGTATCATCTATGTACTGCTCCATGATCTTGAACTCATGGAACACCTCGGGAATCTCGTTCATCGTGAAGTAGTGGTGGGGTATCCCGGCTTCCATTCCTTTATGCGGAATGTATGTCCCTGATTCTATCTCTTCAAGTTCCCAACCGCCATTCTCTGGCTTTGGACCAAGTATGGGGAAGGTGACGAAGAGTAGCCCTTCGCTTCTCAGTACTCGAGCTATCTCCTTCACGGTGAATCGGATGGCACCTGTCAGATTGTGATGTATGACCTGGATGGAGATAACAGCATCAAAGAAATCATCATCATAAGGGAACGGTCGCTCCATCCTATGGACCTTCACCCGGGGGCGAAATCCACTGGCTTTCAACCAAGTTCGTGCCATATTGACAGCATGACGAGAGGAGTCAAATCCAAAGGCATCGAAGCCTCGCTCTGCCAAATAGACCATGTGTCTTCCAGTACCGCAACCAACATCCAGCACCCTGTTTACATTGTGTTGCTCAAAGAGTTCGACCAAGTCCATCATGTCCGAATGAGGGCTCATGAAAACGTGCCCCTTAGCTCTGAAGATAGAGTCCCAATCGGGCAATTGTGCGGCCTCCGATCAGCTCTGATTCAATCCAAGACTTCCTTCGCAATCTTGCTCAGTCTATTGTCGCTATCAAGAATATTGCCGAGCTGACTCTTGCCAACAGCAAGTCGGATCTTCTTTGTACGACCATAGCGCCCCTTTGAAATGACTGTAGTGTTGATTAGACCGAGCATGTCCAGCTCCGATATCAGATCAGATACACGCCTCTGTGTCAGAGTATCAAGAGACAGCGCTCTGGCTACTTCTGTGTAGGCATTGAAACACTCCCCTGTGAAGATATCTTTCTGACCCTGCTTTGCAAGAGCGTAGACAGCAAACAAGACGGCCTTGGACTGCATGGGAAGTGTTTTGATTGCTTCTGTGACACTGTCGCGTTCGAGGACCTTTTGCGCCTCTCGTACATGTTCTTGAGTAACAGTGTCATCACCACGGCGCTCGGATAATTCTCCTGCAGTACGAAGCAAGTCGAGGGCTCGACGAGCATCGCCGTGCTCCTGTGCGGCTAGAGCTCCAACAAGATTGATGACTCCCTCATCAGATATTGCATTCTCAGAGAAAGCCATCGCGACTCGCTGTTCAAGGATTCCTTTCAGCTCGACAGCATTATAGGGCGGAAAGATGACTTCTTCTTCACCGAGCGTGCTCAGGACCCTAGGGTCAAGCATCTCCTTGAACTTCAGGTCGTTGCTGATGCCAATTATGCTTATTCTACTGCGTTCCAGTTCGCTATTCATACGTGTAAGACCGTAGAGGATATCATTGCCTTGGCTGACATCTCTCTTCAGAAGGCTATCGACCTCGTCCAGTACAACTGTCAGGATATTGGTATCCTTGTCCAGTTCTTTCTTGAGTATGTCCCGTATCTCATCCGTGGGGAGTCCTGTGAACGGGACCTCGGACCCATCAGGCATTGTGGCATCAACCTGATCGCACAATCGTTTCAACACACGGTAGTTGGTCCCAACAATTCGACAGTTCACATAAGCTGTGAAAGGAGCTCTCACCGAGCTCTGAGTGGCCTTCTGCACAAGCAGCTTCAGTACATACCTAGCCACCACCGTCTTCCCAGTGCCAGTCTTGCCATAGCAGAGAATGTTTGAGGGTGGTGCCCCCTTGAGCGCAGGCCCAAGAATGGACGCAATTCTGCTCATCTGTTCGTCTCTAAAAGGAAGATTGTCAGGGACGAATGTAGGACGCAGGGCGTTCCGATTCCTGAAAATTGCCTGTCCCTGAAGGAACTTATCGAATAGTTTGTCCAGCGGCTTCTCCATGGTCTATCACTCCATAGGAAATGGGGGTCCCTTCCACTGCATTTCCACTGGAACCATTGGAGCGTTTGGAACACATAAGGGTACGTATTACATTTGACGGCTCTTTTACAATAGGAAGAGCAAAAGGGAGCAAGATGCAATCGATGAAGTATCAATAGTGATGGGCAGTGAATTAGGATTGCGTCTGAGAGACCTAGAGATGATATTACAGACAATTGAGCGAGTCAATGGGCTTGATGCATCATTTGAATATTATCCTACTCCGGCCAGTATTGTGGCATCTATCGTATTTGCTGCAGAGATAGAACACGGGGATATTGCGGGCAGAACGGTCTGCGACCTCGGTTGTGGCGATGGCGTCTTCGCGCTGGGAGCGTCTCTGCTTGGAGCTAGACGCGTCATCGGTGTCGATGTTCAATCCAAAGCCTTAAAGGTCTCTCAAAGAAACGCGAGACTGCTCGGGACAGAATTTAACACAGATTGGGTCCTTGGAGATGTTTCTTCTCTCGGACTGAGAGGGAACGTGGATACTGTAGTGAGCAACCCTCCCTTCGGCGTGAAGAAAAGAGGTGCTGACCTGAGTTTCCTGAGAAAAGCTCTGTCCATAGCAACAATAACTTACAGTATACACTTGGCCGGTAAGAAGAACAGAATATTCCTCCAGAAGGCAATCGAGGACCTAGGAGGGACTGTTACACAGATAGAGACCTTTGCGTTTCCGATACCTCACCTGTACAGCTTTCACAGGAAAGAGAAGCATGTCGTGAACGTGGATCTGTATCGCATATGTATGAATGATGGTGAATGATTTGGCGGACGTCAAGAGCGGAGATGTTGTGGTGCCAGGGGAGCAGTTGTGTGTGATTGAAGAACTGTTTCCAAGTATGGGCACCTATGAACTGGATGGTGTAGTCTACGCAGCAACGGCAGGTAGCGTAGAGATGGACCTCAAGAAGAGAACAATCAGAGTTGTCGATAAAGAGGGGCGAATGAGAATCGCGCTTCCCCAGAGAGAAGATGAGATTGTGGGGGAAGCTACAAATGTATATGACCAGAGAGCAGAGATTAGCATAATCAAGATAAATGGAGAGAACGTGCATAGTCCCTTGATTGGCGAGGTTCATATTAGTAATGTAACGCGTAGATATGTCAAGTCCATGCGCAATGTTGTCAGCCAAGGAGATGTCGTGCGAGCACATGCCTTGAATACCCACGAGATACCAGTTGAACTCAGCCTTGTAGGTAAGGAATTCGGAGTATTATTCTCGCGATGTGTGAAATGTGGGTATCCTCTGACATTGACGACTCGAAACAACATGATCTGTCTACGGTGTGAGAATAGAGAAACACGCGAAGTGGCCGAGGACTATGGTGAGAAGTTTGGGCTTCAAAAGAGACCCGAGCTTGCACCACGAAGAAAATCATATGACAGGCGCGATCGTGGATCAAGGAGAGGTAGCCATGACAGACGCTCTCGGAGGAGATAGGGATGGAACCAAGACTAATCGAACATAGCACATTTGAGATCAAGTTTGAGATTGTGGGAGAGGGACACTCGTTCTGCAATCTGCTCAGGAGAACCCTGTTAGAAGAGGATTCTGTCGAGTTTGCAGGGTATAATATCGATCATCCACTTCTTACAAACCCTGTATTCACACTAAGAACAGAGCGAAGACACGCGCATACTGTTTTGAGAGATGCCCTTGAGAAGATGTTGGCAAGAACAGAGGAATTCAGGAAGAGGTTCAAACAAGCCGCGTCTGATTTCGATGTTGACTAATCAGCCGGTAACCGTGATGGTGGCATTCTGTGCAGTCTCTGGTACGTCATCATACTCTTAGAGGTATAATGAATGACAGGGGTCTGGCAAAGCTAGGAGATGGGCTTGTCAATCTTTGCTACTCACTGGCCAAATCACTTGTGTTAGGAGAGGCAACGGGAGAGAAGGTACGGGACTCGGTTCTTGCAAAGGCGATTCGGGAACACAGAGTGTATGAACACATAGGGAAAAGGACAGATGCCGGAGAGGCAGCAGATGCATACGAAGCACTCATGGCATATATCTGGCTCACAGAGAGGGTACGGTGCCAAGACATGGTCCAGATTCTGAGAGAGAAGCTGGAAATTGAACCGGGTATGAGTCGAAGGTTGGAGGCAGAATTGGCAACGCTCGCCTTCATTCATCTGTTGGAAAGGGTCGACGAACACTTGCCCGAGGAGTAGAATCAGCCATCAACGATGTAGTAATGCTTAATTGACCCACTCCAACTTCTCGAAGAGAAACAACGGGTCGTGTAAAGATGCAGTTCTGTGAAAAATGCGGCGCAATGATGGCACCTGTGACAAACGAAGAGGGTGAGAGGGTTCTGAAGTGCAGGAGTTGCGGCCATACACAGAGCCTCAGTGGTGAGTTGAGAGTCACTCACAAGATAGAGAAGACTCCTAAAGACAAGATTGTGGTGGTAGAGGATGACTCGATACCCATGCCCGTTACAAAGGCAACATGTCCCGAATGTGGAAACAATGAAGCATACTACTGGACATCACAGACCCGTCGAGCCGATGAAGGGGCTACTGAATTCTATAGATGTACCAAGTGCAAGCACACGTGGAGACGATATGGAGGATAAGAAACCAAGCACGTTTTCACTGCTTCACCTGACAGTCTAGTGGTAACACAACCGGAATTGACGGACATTGCCGCTTTGATTTCTTCATCTTAGGTGTGTTTAGGAGTATTGGAGCAGTATCTTCATTGATGGCGTTAGTTATCAAGTGGGGCTCAAATAGTAGACAGAGAAACTCAGAGGGGGTGCGAGAGATGAGTGGACTGGAGGAAATCCAGGAACGAGTGAATGATGTGCTGGCCCTAGCAGATCATATAGCCGATGAGATGGACTTCCGTAGTCATCCAGATACGATGCGAGTAAACCGTGCTGTGGACTACCTCAAGCTAGCAAGCATGGTGCTCAAACATCCCGAGCTTGTAGGGGTGAGAGAGTTGGCAGGATTCATTGAGCAAAATCTTGACTCCAAGCAAGAAGAAGCCCCCCACCTGATTCAGACGGTCTATGAGGAACTCCGAGAACTAATCAAGAACATGTCTTTGTTTGCCGGTACCAAGTACGCACTCCACACAGGAGGAAAGTGAAATGGTGAAACAAGAGCAACAGAGATTCGTGGAGCTTGGGACTGTTCGGTTTAGGTTCCTGTGCCATTATCAACATGGAGAATCACTGAGATCTCGGGAGATGGTCGTTGTCGGCCCAGAGTCGGGCCTCATGTGTGTAGCCGCAGAACACCGGGTCTAGTCTTCTGGATTGACATCCTGTGATGATACCAGTACATCTTTCTACAGACAGACTTATACACACTCAAATACCCCCGACGTAGTACTTCTTGATGAGATAACTCTCTCATCACAAGACGGCAGCCGAGGTGAAACCAGTGACCGAGGAGAAGAAGGTCTTTCCGCCACGAAGACCGGCTAGACTCACAACAGTACGAGAACTCAGCCCGGAGACAAAGGGCCCGGTGAGGATACTTGGTATCGTAGTGGAGGCGAGAACTGGTGCAGCACTTGTACAAGACATCATGGATGAGGTGGGTCATGCTGTCACCATTCCTGTCACCGTTGAAGGTACCCTAGAGGTTGCTCAGAAGTATATGCTGATTGGAGAAGTCACAGAGAAGACCACTTCGAAAGGAAAGGAGAAGCAACTGGTAGCTACCATTGCTCACAACGTGGACGAGCTTGACATAAAAGAGTTTAAGCAGACACTTGACCTAGAGAAGCAGGTACTAGACTATCTCCGGAGATAATTGGAGGCGGCTAGATGTTTCATGCAACGCTAGATAGTAGCAAGACTTGGAAGCAAATTGTAGATGCGCTGGCAACCCTGCTCACCGAGGTCAACTTCGTGGTCAATAAAACAGGAATCACTCTGACACAGCTAGATTCATCCAAGGTGGCCATGATTGATCTGACTCTTCCTGCAGGTATTTTTCAGGAGTTTAACTGCGATGAAGAGATGCAGATTTGTCTTGGTGTGGACGAACTTACCAAGATTAGTAGAAGAATGGCCGCAGATGATAGACTGGAATTCGATGTCGGTGATGACAAGAGATTCGAGATGAAGATGATAGGTCAGGCAGAGCGAGTGTTCAGACTGCAGATGCTTACTCCCCCAGATAACCAAGCGAAGAGACCTGATTTGAAATTCATGGCCAAACTGGAGATGAATTCCGATGCCCTCAAGCAGGCTGTCAAGGACATCGGTGTGATATCCAACCATATCAAGGTTACAGCAGATAAGAAGTCAGTAACCTTTGCGGGAGAGGGTGACACGGGAGAAGCAGAGGTTCAGCTAACAACGGGAGAAGACTCTGTGATTTACGACTTGGAGAGCAAGGAAAAGGCTACGGCCATGTATGCCCTGAATTACCTCTCAGAGATTGTTAAAGCAGTTGCCGCGGACACGGTGATAATCCAGTTCAGCAATGACAAACCAATGAGAATGGACTTTGGAATTGCTGAGGCGGGTAGTATCAGCTTTGTGTTGGCACCCCGGATTGAGAGAAGATAATCGTAACAGCTGTTGGCAGGTGTCAAATCTCTTGCCGATAGAGACCAGCAGGCTAGGTAGCCCTAGGCGGGCTCGTTCAGGAGTCTGATTCCTTTGTCAAAAAAGTCTCGAGAAGCAACAAGGAGGTTCTTGCAGCTTGCATTTAGAGACTATTATCGAAGTCACTCGGGACAAGTTGATGTTCCTGATAGAGTACACACTCGAGAGTTTGGCCTACAGAGCTGGCACTACAATTGGATCTGCAGAAAGAGACATGTTGAGGATGAAGAGGGCAAAGTGAAGCTCATTGGCTGCGGTAGGTCAGGTCGTTCGTATGGAAGGTTATCGGTCTGTCCGGACTGTGGCACTGAAGGTCTCAGCACAAACAACTGGACGCGACACGTAGCATTTCGATCAGGTAGCAGCTTGATTGAGGGGCTCGTGAAGAACGCACCACACAGTATCTATCATTCCGCTGCGTTCTACAGGGTGCCAACTGCACGAATGGAAGACAAGGAGTGGATGGGGGCAGAGCTGGTGTTTGACATAGATGCGGACCATCTGGACTCTTCCTGCATAGAAGACCATGACTCATGGATGTGCACCAATTCAGAATGCAGAGAGAGAGGGACGGGTTCAGCACCAGATATTTGTCCGCAGTGTGGAGGCACTTCTTTCATTGCCAGGAAGTGGATCTGTGATAAGTGTCTGGAAGATGCAAAGAAGAATACACTGAAGGTCTATGATGAGTTTCTTGTGGATGATTTTGATGTGGATCCTGCCGATATCCAGTTGAACTACAGTGGGCATCGAGGATATCACATACGGGTGAAAGACCAGAAAGTGTTCTCTCTGGACTCAAATGCCCGAGTCGAGATAGTTCACTATATATCAGGATTCGGTTTCCAAGGGAAGAGAGCGGTGACATCAAGAGGAACGTCCGAGACAATCACGGGACGCGAAGTGCCGGGGTGGGGAGGCAAGGTTGCTGATGCAATGGTGGAATTCATCAGGAGTATTGACAGTTTCGAGGGGAAGTACAGGTGGGTTTCTCCACTTCAGAAGTACAAGGATGAGGCACTGCATGGCCTGCTTCTTGATGTGCCTATACTTAGCGCGAGGGTGAAAGGAGTAGGTCTTAAGTCATGGCAGGAGATAGCAACCCTGGCTGCAGATGAATACGGTGGAGAGATAGATGTGCCAGTTACCCATGATATTCATAGAGTCATAAGACTCATCGGAAGTCTGAACGGAAAGACGGGTTTCGCGGTCAAAGAGTTAACACGCGAGGATATGGACGGTTTCGACCCGTTCTCCGATGCCCTGGCAATCAGGGGTAATGACCTGAAAATAGATGTCAAGGGGGGCGACCTAGGGGTCCCCGAGTTTCGAGTTGGTGAAGACAGTTACGGATCCCTCGAAAACGGGGTAGTTTCATTGCCAATCGCTGCTGCAGTGTTCTTGATGTGTAAGGGGGTCGCTGTGATTGAATAAGGCCATCTATGCAGACATTCAGAAAGCATGGGATGCAGAGGTGCAAGAAGACAGCCTGCAAGACTTGCAGGACTTGCGCCTCGCAGAACTGGGAGAATACCTGTCCTCGATTCGAATGAAACTCACTGAAACTCCGGCAGAGAACGAGCTTCAGGCAGACCTACTGACAAGAGAGATTCTCAATGCCGAGTTCATGTTGAAGGACCTTCTTCGGGTGCGAAGAGAAAAGATTCTGAAAGCAGCAATCGAGGGGAGAAAACCCCTAGGAATCATGACTGTTTCCGAAGAGAGACTCTATAATCGGGTCATTAGAGGATTTGAGGGACATGATGAATTTGTGGAAGAGATATTGAGAGGGGGATCGGGTCTAGCCACAAAAGAGCAAGAAGTTGATCAAGACCTCACTGCCGAGGATGTTGAGGGAGATGTTGACTACGTTCTTGTACGATTCCTGCAGCCTGTCAAGACGCAGTTTGTTGGTATGGATGAACAAGTCTATGGCCCATTTGAGGCCGAAGAGGTTACACGCATCCCAATTGATAATGCAAAAACATGGTTGAGGGACGGTACCGTGACAAGAATCGCAGCTCAGAAGATTGGAACTCGTGAACAGAAATGAAAGAGGAAACTATTCGGGGAGAGATAGAAGATATTCTCAAGACGCTGCGAGAAATGCAGAAGCGTGTTGAGAAACAGCATGATGAGTTCCAGGTGGCCCTTAGCGGATCGCTACGTTTGATAACGACTGATAAACTGGAAACAATTGAACGTATGCATGGGAGTAAAGAAGAGCTAAAGGGATATCTTATCCGAAAGCATCTACAACTAAGAGAAGAAGCCCTTGCCAACTATAGAGAGCTCGAACAAAGGATCTCGTCTATACGAAACACAACACAAAACCAATAAGAACCTTAGACGTGTGTTCGACTATGTCCCCCAAGAGAGAGTGGATTATCATCTTCGGATGGATTATCTGTATCGGTCTAGCCCTATCTGGTGCAACATTCTATCCCCTAGCAGATCAGGGCCTGTTGGCAATTCTTGCATATGAAGTAGTCGTCATATTCTTGACTACCGGGATTGCCCTCCTCGTCTACAAGAAGGGACTACCCGGTCAATGACGCATATCTCAGGTCCTGAACCTGCATCCTTCGTTTTTTCGCCATTCTGTAAGCTTTTAATATGTGGGACAGCAGCTCCGAGTCGCGTCCATATCACAAGGGAAGGCACTCCATAGTGGTGTTAGCAAATGGCAGAAACTGATGAGAAGGTGAATCCCCCGGTTACGCTGGTCGATCCTATTGACATGTCGAAATTGGATCCCAGCTTCCGTGATCAAGTGAAGAGCATGCCAAACGGTGAAGAACTCACTGCTTGTTTTGCATGCTCGACCTGTACAGCAGCGTGTCCTATTGCAAATCAATGGGACTTCAAGCCACATCAAATAGTCAGGATGATACTGCTTGGTATGCGAGAAGAGGTTCTTTCATCCAAAGAGATCTGGGAGTGTCTCACTTGCTTCGAATGTCAAGAGAGATGTCCCCAAAAGGTCCGGGTAACGGACATCTTCTTCGACTGCAAGAATCTAGCTGCAGAACAAGGAAGGATTCCAGAGAATGTCCTGGCCCTTGGAAAGGAACTGATTGACAAGGGTCAGCTCTATGTTGTCACCGCCGACTGGGAACGAGAAGACCTTGATTTGGAGCCCGAGGTGCCGGGTCTGGCTGTTGAAGACGTGGAGAGTATTCTCAAAAAGACACGGACCGGCCGGCTTGTAGGAGGAGAGTAGAGTGCCAACATACAATCTCTATATGGGTTGCAGCGTCCCGGCCAACTATCCAAACTATGAAGCAGCTATGCTCAAAGTCGCAGAAGCCTTTGATATGGAACTGGAATACATGGAGGGTGTTGCTTGCTGTGGTAGCCCAAACCTTCGTGCATTCGACTACTTCGGCTGGCTAGTGGTCAATGCTCGTACCCTTGCAATTGCCGAGAAGAACGGTCACGACATTGTCACCCCCTGCAATGGATGTTTCGGCTCCCTCAAAGATGTTCTTCATCACCTGAAGCACGATAAAGAGGACATGAAGAAGATCAATGAGGAACTCAAACAGTATAATCTGGAATTGAAGGGGAATATCAAGGTTCGTCACTTTGTAGAGGCGCTCTACACAGATATTGGAGTAGATGCAATCAAAGCCAAGGTCACCAATCCCCTTGATGGGGTGGAGATTGCCATTCATTACGGCTGCCATCTCCTACGACCAGAGGATGTTACTGAGTTCAAGCCTAGAGTCCTAAAGGAACTCGTCAGAGTGACAGGTGCAAAGGTCACAGAATACCCCCTCTGGAAACAGTGTTGTGGCGCCACGGTGCTTCCCGTGAATGAGCCGTTGGCAATAAGACTAGCAAGAGATAAGCTGAAATCCATGAAGACAGCAGGAGCTGAGTTTGTTACAGTGGTCTGTCCAGCCTGTGGAAACCAGCTTGACCTCCAGCAGCTGGGATTGAAAGAGTCCTACGGTGAAGCCTATGATTTGCCTGTCCTTCTATACCCCCAGATTCTTGCACTGGCCATGGGAATGAGCGATGAAGAAGTCGGACTGAATATGAATCGAGTCCCAGCACACGGGATACTTGAGCATCTCTCTGAGTGATTTTGAGGTGAATCCGGAATGACAAGCCCAGTTCTAGTAATCGGCGCGGGCGTTGCAGGCATGACGGCAGCGGTAGAACTAGCTGACTCGGGAGTGAAGGTCATCCTTGTGGATAGATTGAGAACAATCGGCGGAAATGCACTCAATCTATACAAGGCCTTTCCAACTGACGATTGTTTCTACTGTTTTGAGGGAAATCGCTCACGACCAGGAATCAGAAAGTGCTTTTACAGGAGTGCGATGACTGACCAGCAGAATATCGACTTGTACACAGATACGACTGTGAAGGAGATATCAGGTACGGCGGGAGAGTTTCAAGTCACACTCCTTGTGGGTCCCCAGTATGTGAATCCAAAGAAATGCATTCTATGTGGCAAGTGCATAGAACACTCGCAGGCATTCGAACTGCTGTCCCCGCAGTGTCAGCCGCAGGCTGTCGTCTACAACCCCTCCAAAGCCGAAGAGGGGGACAAGAAGGCGGAGGAAGAATGTCCCACGGATGCCATCAATCTCGCGGCTGAACCCTCCGAGCAAACCGTAAAGGCCTCAGACATTGTGATTGCTACTGGTTACCACGAGATGATACCTGCCGATGTAGAAGAGTACGGTTATGGAACGCATCCAAACATAGTGACCCAATTGGAGCTGGCGAAGATACTTGACCCAAATGGAGAGTCAGGCGGCGTGATTGCACGACCCTCAGATGGAGAACCTGTCAGGCGAATGATGATGGTTCAATGTGTCGGAAGCCGCGATGAGCGATATTATCCATACTGCTCGAAGATATGTTGTGTCTTCGCTTTGAAACATGCAGTAATTGCCACTGAAGAAAGAGAGAATGTCAAGGTAAGCGTAGTCTACATGGACATTCGGACATATGACAGGCACGAACGATACTATCGCGAGGCGCGTGACGGAGGAGTCGAATTCATCCGGGGACGGGTCACCCGAATAGAACCCAGAGAAGATGGATCTCTAGATGTCATTGTCTATGATTCGTTGCTAGATGGATACCTGAAAACAAATGTGGATCTATTTGTGCTCTCCTCAGCACTGGAACCTCCAGAGGGAGGAAAGGAACTGATGGAGCAACTCGGTCTGCAGGATGCAAGCGGGTTTGTTGCACCCGCAGACTTGATTGCAGAGAACGAGGTCGTAGTAGGAGATAGAGTCTACGCATGTGGTACAGCCCTGGGACCAGCAGAAGTTCCAGAGAGCGTCAACCAAGCGAGAGCTGTAGTGTCGAAGATTCTGCAGAACAGGAAGTGATCATGTGAGTGAGAATGAATCCCCCGTGCTACTCTGTACATGTGGAGATACCCTGTCGCTTGACTATGACCTGCTAGACAGAGAGCTCTCACAGTATGAGGGGGTCAAATCGGTAGCAATCCATGGTACCGTATGCCAGGATGAGGGGCTGGACGTAATCAAGAATCTTGTTGCAGCAAGTCAGGGGCGTCTGGTCATTGCAGCCTGTACCAGCCAGAAAATCAGGGTACGGATTGACAACTACTTGAGAGATGAGGGGATTGATTCATCACAGATACAATATGTGAATATTCGAGAGCACTCAGCATGGGTCCATGATGATACCAAAGAGGCGACAGAGAAATCATTGGCGATGATCAAGGGTGCAGTGAAACTTGCCAACCTCTCAGAGCCGGTCTTGAATGAAACAAAGGAAGTCGCAAGCCACGTAACGGTCATTGGTGGAGGCATTGCGGGCATCGAGTCTGCATTGAGTCTATCCAATTTGGGCTACAAGGTCACTCTTCTTGAGAGAGAGAGCGAATTGGGAGGGCATGTGATTCATCTGCCTGTTGTGGCCCCAACGGGCAAGTCAGGAACGGAGGTACTCAGCGGTAGACTGGAATCTATCAAGAAGGATGTTAGTATCGATGTCCACCTAGACGCTACCGTAAAGTTCTTTGATGGAGAGATGGGCAACTTCACAATTCATTATATTGATGCGGATGGGGCGGAGAATGACCTACAGACGTCCGGCATTGTGATGGCCACTGGCTTCAGAGAGTTCAAGCCAACAGAGTTGGATGAATACAGGTATGGTAAGAATCCAGATGTTCTGACTCAGTTTGAACTATCCTGCATGCTCTCCGAAGGAGAGCTGAACAGGCCCTCTGATGGTGGACCCATCAAGGAGATCGTGATGGTACAATGTGTGGGCAGTAGGGCAGAGGACTATAAACGCGATTGCAGCAAGCTCTGCTGTACCTTTGCTATAGACAACGCCCTCGAGGTTCTCAAGAGGGACTCCGAGGTACGAGTCAGAGTTGTCTATATGGATATCCGGGTTCCCTTTGAGAATGAGATGATCTACAAAGAGTCTCGAGAAAAGGGGGTGGACTATATCAGAGGGAGAGTCAGCATGGTCTGGGAAGAAGATACGCAGACCCATGTCAAGGTATACGACTCTCTTCTCAACAAGTATCTAGAGCTTACACCTGACCTTCTTGTGCTCTCATCCGCCGTACTTCCCTCTGAAGGCCTGAACGAACTCTCAGAAACCCTTGGCTTTGATATCGAAGAAGATGGTCATGTCAAGGAGCTGTATGGTAAGCTGCGGAGGTTAGAAACGCGAAGAAGAGGAGTTGTTGCTGTGGGTGGAGTCACCAGACCTCAGTTTGTCTTCGAAGCAGTGACAGATGCGCAAGCAGGTGCCCTCGTGATTCACAATGAACTTCAAGGGGGAAGAATCACGAAGCTAGCTCGGGGCGCGGTTCTGAATGTAGAAGACTGTGTGGGATGTTCATTGTGTGCGCAACAGTGCCCTCGTGGCGTGCCTTTGATGATTGAGGAGACCGAGAACCCAGAGGACGAAGATGAGAAGTTGGAGTTCAAGGCGGCCATTGACACACTCAACTGCCATGCCTGTGGTGTCTGCCAGAGCCTTTGTCCCTCAGCAGCAACCCAACTCAACTTCCTGACCAATGAGCAGCTCTGGGCTCAGATTGAGGCCTCTCTAGAGGGAGCCGGAGCAGACAATCCAATCACACTTTGTTTCCATTGTGAAGAGTGTGCAGTGTCAACCATAGATATTGTTGGGACGCGAAAAATGAAGTATCCAGCAAGTACGCGATTTGTTCCCGTTCCATGTGCAGGAAGAGTGAGCATCATCGATATACTCAAGGGATTCGAACACGGAGCAAGCACAGTGATGATTGCATCTTGCGAAACTGACCGATGCCACATGGGAGGGACAGGAAATGAAATTGCTCAGGCCCAGATTGATGTCGCCCGCGATATCCTGAATGCAATTGGCTGGAAAGGCGAACGAGTTGATATGTTCAGAATGTACAGTGCTGAACCTGAGCGTTTCACAGAAGCCATAGATGAAATGGTAAGACGAGCAAAAGAGCTTGGGCCGACTCCGGTGCATGAAGGGACTGCTGGCAAATGGATGGAGGCGAGCAAATGACTGAACCGATTGCAGCAGAGCGTGATATGGCACCCAAGCGAAGACGAATGATGGATATGATTATGATCCTTGGAGGTCTAAAAGAAGAGTCAGCTATACCTCTAAGCCGAGTCAATGAAGAACTCGAACTGTTAAAGGAACAGATAGGTCCCCTAACAGAGGAGATACTTGCTTTTCCAGAGAAGTACTTCGGTGAGTTCCTAACAGCCGTTGAAAAGGCAAGCCTCCTCGAAAACGTTTCCGACAGAGGGCTTCTGGAGGGGGCAATTGATGATCTCGAAGAGGCAGTCGAAAAGGGAAATATTGACTCTCTGAAGGGCCTCTTGAACCTTCTGAGAATTAGACTTGACTTGCTTACTAAGAAGCCAAGGAAGGAAGATGAAGCAGAAGAAGTTGAACTGAGGGATATTCTCGCGCCTTTGCCCGAACTAGCCAATCGCATAACCGAAGTAATCAGGGGGTATGAGGAGAGTGCGGATGAAGATGCAAAGACTGCAGAACAGGATTTGAAAGAGTTACGGCAGGGAATCCAAGATGCCAGAGACCTTGTGAAAGAGGAGCCTGATGAAACTCTGGCCCGACTACAGAAACTTGGTACTAAGACGCGATATGGAAACTTCCTCAGGACTGCAGCACAGGTGAAGAGAGCGAAACGAGAGGAAAGAATAGACGAGGAGAGGTTTGACTATCTTCTTCAACAGAATGTCATGGTTGAGCTGTATCGAGGAGTCATATATTTCATACTGACCCACATGGGTTCAAAGACTGTGCCCGAACTCGCGGAGTTAGTTGGCGTAGAGCCAGATATCATTCAGAGAAGCATTGTGAGCATGATTCAGCGAGGTGACGTGGAGATGGTGGGCCTTGATGATAATGCACCTGTCTTTGCTAGAGTCTTCGAAACCATTCCAGAAGGCACCATGGTGTTGAAGAGAGTCGTTCAGCAGTTACGTGGTATCTCACGCTCATTGGAGGGGAAGAATAAGGAACTGGTCGTTTCTTCTCTTGAAGAATTTGAACTGGGACTCGAAAGACTGCAGAAGCTTGGGCAGTACGATGAAACAGATCTTGCAGAATTGCTTAGCAAGACAAGAGGAATTGCTGACAGTGCTACACAGGGTATTCTAACGAGAACTGATGACACTGAGGCTGAAGAGCTTAGACTGCTGGTTTCTGCAGGTCTTGAAGCATTTGCTCGATTTCGATTGAAGATTGCCTTAGAGAAGGGGCCCAATCTCGTAGAGAGTACCAATGTCTACGGGGAGAAGCTGGACCCGGAGAGATACAAACAAATCATGGACAGCTATCTCAGTAATGAGCTTGAGAGAGGGACGATCCTCATCTTGATACGTGAACTTGGTGCCATGAGTGCCAAAGAGTTAGCCGAGAGAACCAGTATTCCTCAAGATAGAGTCTTTCAGCATCTTCTCAGGATGAAGCGTGACGAACTCCTCACCCTTGCCGGGGAGGAACACGGATATGTTCTCTATGATGTCCCAAGGACGCCCACAAAGGCAGAGATTGTGGTGCGAACGGCATGTGAACAAGCAAAGCTATTGGTCACTGCAAAGAATGAGATTGAATCCATCCTCGAAGACTTGAAGCCTGAAGATATTGGAAATCTTGCTAATTCGCTTGAGACCTTTTCCAAGGCACGGGATAAGATGGAGAAGATAGACATTGGTGGAACGGTAATTGCGGAGTGTCTTCTTGATACCGTCGAGGACAAGGTGAAGTCCGCAGTCGTTATGACATATCGAACACGTGCCAAGATACCGAGTACCCGACCCAAGGTCACTATCGAAGATCTGCTGGATGTGGATGTTCCTTCCGTCTTGGAGGAATATAGGTCACAGATGGGGTACGCGCCTCTTCTAGGATTTGGAACGGTAAGATGGGAGCAATCAAAGTGTCTTGGCTGCAAATCATGCGAGATTGCCTGCCCCGAGGACGCAATCACGCTCAAACCGGTCATAGATGCCCCTGCCTTCTTCGATTTCTCTGATGAGGCAATCGATAGTTTCCCGGTCAACCGAGGGATATTCTACCGTACAATCCGTGGACTGGCCAAGGATAAGCCTACACAGAAGATTGTACTGGATGAAGACAAACCGGGATTTGGCACCGTGGAGGTTGACCTCTGGCTCTGTGTCGCCTGTCGAACATGTGTACGTAGATGTCCTGGGCCCGAAGATGGTGCGTTGGAACTTGAACTGAAGTGGAACCTGCCCGAGGTTGTTAAGCAAATCAAGGCGGGCATCATTTAGCAGACCAGATGTCGATAGAGTGTACAGTGTCGTGTACACTGCTGGGTCAAAACGGACATATAGCATGGTACGAGTTGGATACCACATCCTACCATGCAAGAGGACGAGAAGATGATTGATTTTTCCCTAACCGATGAACAGATCGAGCTAAGAAATCGTGCACGGCAGTTTGCCCAAGAGTACATGCTTCCCTACGCACATTACTACGACAAGACTGGTGAGTTCCCACGGCCTATCATACAGAAGTGTTGGGATGAGGGACTTATGAATCTTGGAATACCTGAGGACTATGGTGGCCCGGGACTCGGGGCATTGGAACAGTGCATTGTTGTAGAGGAGATGGCTGCTGGATGTGCAGGAATGACCACGAGCATCTATGTAAACAGCCTTGGTGCAGAACCGATTCTTGTGGCTGGAAATGAGGAACAGAAGGAGAAGTACCTGCGACCTTTGACGGAGGATTTGAGATTCATATCTTTTGCTTGCTCAGAGCCGGGAATGGGGAGCGATGTCGCCGGTATCAAGACACGAGCAGAGAAAAAGGGCGACCACTATGTCCTGAATGGAAGCAAGTTCTGGATTACGAATGCACCCTATGCTGACTACTTTACGGTGTTTGCGAGCTTAGATCCCAGTCAGAGACACAAGGCACTGTGTGCGTTCATTGTTGAAGCAGACAGTTCGGGTCTGAGGACAGGCCGGCCTGTTGAGAAGATGGGGCATAGAGCGTCTTCAACTTCGTCTGTCGTTCTGAGAGATGTCGAAGTCCCTGAAGAGAACATCCTGGGCGGAGAAGGGATGGGCTTCCTGATTGCTATGTCAACTTTCGCTATGACGAGGCCTGCAATTGGTGCCTTCGCCACAGGTCTGGCACGAGCCGCCATGGAATACGCCAGAGAATATGTGAACAAACGAGAGGCCTTCACCAAGAAGCTACGAGAGTTTGAGGCAATCCAGTTCAAACTCGCAGAGATGTATATGAAGATAGAGGCGTCACGACTGCTCTACCTCAGAGCTGCGTGGGAGGCAGATACGTCGGGAGATTCAACAGTCCCTGCCAGTGTAGCAAAGGCCTTTGCCACGGATGCCGCAATGTGGATTGCAAGTGAGACTCTTCAAATCCACGGAGGATACGGATATATTGATCAGTACCCTCTCGAGAAGTTCTTTAGAGATGCAAAGCTCTACCAGATCTACGAAGGCACGAGCGAGATTCAGCGACTGATTCTCGCACGCCATGTCCTCGATGGATATGATCCAGCTATGGAAAGCACGCCAAAGTGGGTCAACATGGAACCGCCAGACTTCTAGGTAGACTTTCGGCTACCAGTCAGGAGCAAAAGCGGGGTCAATCATGCGATCGGAATGGCCTAATGAGTCGATTATCTCGATGTCCTCGGGATCTAGAGAGACGTCTAGTGCCTCTATGTTCTGACGCAGGTGACTCTCACTGGTTGCTTTGGGGATGGGTGTGACCATCTCCTTGCTTAGAAGCCATGCGAGACTGACTTGCGCCTCAGTGATGTCGTGTTTGTCTGCTATCTCTGTCAGTTCCGGAAGGTCCATTACTTGTCCTCGGGCTAAAGGAGAGTAGGCAACGAGCCATACATCGTGCTTCACGAGATAGTCATGTAGTTCCTCTTGTCTGAGGAGTGGGTGCATCTCAACTTGGTCTGCTACAATTGGTCTGGGGCACTCTCTCCGAGCCTCTTCCATCAATTCTGGTGTGAAATTGCTTACAGCAACACCTTGGGTTAGCCCCTCATCAACGAGGTCGGCAAGAGCAGGGAGTGTATCAGATGCATCATACGACACTGCAGGCCAGTGGACATAGATGAGATCAACGAAGTCAACACCTAGACGGTCTAAGCTGGCCTGTGTGCTGTCTCGAACATCATCAGAGGCTAGGTCGCTATGCCAAAGTTTCGTTGCAAGATGAATCTCCTCGCGGGGAACATCCGCCATCTTGATACCCTTTCCCACTAGCTCTTCGTTTCTGTAGAACTGAGCGGTGTCTACCATGCGATAACCCATCTCCAGGGCCTTGGCAACTGTCCTCGGGCACTCCTTGGGGTCAGTGTTTTGCCAAGTTCCTAATCCAATGCGCGGTATCTTCGTGTAAGCCATGCTTCACTTAATT
Organism: uncultured archaeon; assembly: GCA_964558645.1. Lineage (GTDB taxonomy): Archaea > Asgardarchaeota > Thorarchaeia > Thorarchaeales > Thorarchaeaceae > TEKIR-12S. The sequence goes on along the minus strand of CAZLEV010000010.1, from coordinate 90,424 downwards.
ATAGTTCATCGTTATATAAGATAGGGTATCTGCCGGGGATACAGGCCGAGTAAGATTATATCGGGGATGCACGAAGAGCAGACCTATTGCCACTCCGGAGAAGAAGCAGATGCGTTTCACAGAAGGCCTCAAGATTCTGATCACAAAGACCTGGTATAATCTTAGTTTCGTTCTGTCTATGGCAGCAACAGCGATAATTGCATCATGGATTGTACTACAGGGATCACTGACTCCTGACATCACAGACCCAGTCCAAGGACTTGGGATATCTGTCGTGGTGTCTTTCCAGTACTTCGTCATCGTTCTGATAGGATCATCCCTGACAGAGAGCGGGCGTACCGTCTTCTTCGAGGGAGAGAACCAGCTGAGAAATCAAGTGATTCTATGCGTCATCATGGTGCTGGTCTTCATGATATTGGGAGGGGCATCAGCCATTATTGGACCAGTTGTAGGAGCAGGGCTCACCTTCTTGGACGCGGTCATTACTGCATATTTCACCGTACTAGTGGGGTGGAACCTGGGAAGCAAAGTGTCTGAAGCTCTTGATGGAAAGAAGGGGCTGCAGTGGCTCTTGTTTGTCATCTTCCTTGTCATAGATGTGATGATCTTTGGCTATCTGTACATGTATGTTGGTCTTGATGTCCTTCTTTTCGAACAACAGATTGTCTTGCTGATGTTTCCGTTAGGAATTGTCATTCTTCCGATTCTGACTGTCTATCTGAGAGAGAAGAATAAGGGACCGAAACAGACCACGTTGATGACACTAGTTCTCTTCGGGTTGGGACTCTACTACACCTTCAGGCTCGTAAGCGTTTCAGACCCCCAGTTCACCCTTCTTGATATGGCAATTCAGTTCATCCTGCTTATATACGGACTCTCAACCACTGTGGCGAAGGTGGAAAATGCGTCCCCTGGCCCGCTCAAATCGATCAGCCTGATCCTTGTGGTTATACTGAGTAGAGTAGGCACCCAAGTGAATCGACTACTTGCAGCTGCAACTGGTTGGGGAAGTATTGTACAGGTAGGCGTGCTTAGCTTCACAATACTCAATCTCGCAATATTGGGGCTTTTGATACCTACATATTGGATGTGGAAACGGAAGACAAGGACTTCTGAGTAGACTGCCTGAAACACAAGACGGATGTGTCCAGACGAATCGCCAACGGCATAGTCATAAGGCATGTGGGCCTTCTGTGTCTGTGGTATAGATGAGTGGCATAATCGTGCTATTTGGGAAAAAGGTGGCCAGACGACCGCTTGTCAGTTATCTACTGCCATTTATCCTCGGTCTAGTCGTCTTTGTTGTCATTCTCGTCACTCAGGGTCCAGACCTGCTCACTTTCTTCCAGCTTGACATCCTTACTATTCCCTTCATGATTTCAGGAATCACCATGCGTTTGTTGAGCGGGATAGGCATCATGCTCACGTATGCATCGGTTTCTACCCTTATCTTCAACTTAACATCGGAATTTGTAAGAGGCAACGAAAGAAGAGCAGCTGTTCTGAAAGGACTTGTTGCGATTATAGGTGTTGCAATTGCAGGATACGCCATCTACAGAATCTACGGGATTCTGTATCTCGATGCGGATCTTAGTCCCTTGGAAGACCTGATTGCGTTGTATGGAATCTGGTCGCTTATGCTGTTGGTGTATGTTGTACCGGCCATCAGGAACGCCTATGTGCCCGAATATCAAAAGAGTTCTCTTGAGATGAAGAAGGCGTTACTAAGCAATGCCAAGTTTTCCATATGGAAGACCTATCAGAGACGTGTCTGGGGGGAATACGGCAAGATTGAGGCGAGAGAATTTGAGAAATACGGAGAAACGCTGGCTATCTGGAGAAGTCAGCTAAGCGGGCTCTTGCTGCTCCCGCTTTGTTTCGTACTCATTCCCCTCCCACCTCTTGCCCTTGTTGCATTTGTACTCTGGTTGCGGACGCTCTCACTCCACGAAGCACATCTGAGAGACTCAGAACGTGTACTGCTTGTTCTCATCACCGTCGCAATCATCGTCTTTCGTACCTTGATGTATTTCCATCTTGAAGTACCCACAATGACTCTGTACTTTGACTTAGGATACTCTGTGGGAATAGTCGCCAGTATCATGGCATTTGTGTATCTCGTCACGAGATCTTAGCATGGGAACAAAGATATGGAAAGGCAATAATATTGCAGAGTGGATATACACAAGAGGTAGAGACTTGTTTGTCAAGCATTTTGATGAATGCGAGGAGATCGTTGCCATCGATGATACGATTCTTCGCGAGATATTGAATCCAAGACATGAGGAGAAGGAGCTTCATCTTGAATATAGCATTGCACACGCGATGGTGAAAAAGGGAGAGAGCTCGGCACCTCATGTACTGAAGACGTCCTCAGAGGTCTACTGTATCCTACAAGGAGAAGGCGTCATGCATGTGGATAGGGAGTCTGTTGAAGTGGGCCCCCTAGATGCTGTCTATGTGCCGCCAGGTGCAACCCAGTATATCGAGAACACTGGAGAACAGAATCTCGCTTTTCTTTGCGTTGTCTATCCTTCATGGCGAGCAGACGATGAGGAGCTTGTAAGCAAGTAGCAAAAGAACCTCATATCCATACTATCTTGATGGTAACTATTATACTTATTATAGTAGATAACCTCAATGTGCTTGAATGATGATGAAAGACAGTAAGATAGTCTTGAAAGAGATAATAGAGCGGCTTCACAGAGGAGAGGATCCAGAGAGTCTCAAGAGAGATTTTTCAGAGGTTCTTGACGCTACCTCAGCTGAAGACATCTCCAAAGCCGAAGAAGAACTAATCCGTGAGGGGTTACCCCGCGAGAAAGTTCGAAAACTATGTGACGTCCATCTTGCAGTGTTCCGCGAGTCCCTAGAAACACAGACCTCTGAAGAAGAAACGGGTCATCCAATACACACGCTAAAGCAAGAGCATCAAATACTGCTGGACTCGGCCGATGAGTTGACTCGGTTAGCTCAAAGCATTGCTGAGAGTCCACACGAGGTTTCAGAGGGGAGATTCGCTCGAATGCGCCATCTCGTCGACCATTTCAGGGACTCGGATAAGCATTATCTTCGAGAGGAGAATGTGCTGTTTCCGTATCTCGAAAAGCATGGTGTAAAGGAACCTCCGGCAATCATGTGGATGGAACATGATAGCATCAGGGCCATAGAGAAGGAGATCTATGCGCTTGTTGATGAGTCGGACAGCTGTATAACGGAAAACTCAGTTGGGATTGCAGAGAATGCGCAGCGGCTCCATGAAACCCTCTCAAGTCACTTCTACAAAGAGAACAACATTCTCTTTCCAACAGCTCTGAATGTGATCACTGACGATGAATGGCAAGTCATTATGGAGGAATTCGACGAGGTAGGATATTGCTGCTTCACTCCCGGCAGGCGAGGTGTAGTAAGAGAGAAGACTCCAGGAGAACTCAGCCCCACAGTATCGTCGGGGATTGTCAACTTTGAGACAGGCACTCTGCCCGTATCAACACTTGAAACAATACTCAATACCTTGCCAATCGACATAACATTCGTTGATGCAGATGATAAGGTGCGATACTTCAGCGGTTCAGAAGAGCGGATATTCGTCAGATCTAGGGCCGTTCTTGGTCGCGAAGTACAGCTGTGCCATCCCCAGAAGAGCGTTCATATGGTCAATCAAATCCTTGAGGAGTTCAGAGAGGGTTCACGAGATTCGGCTGTATTCTGGATTGAAATCGCTGGAAGAATGATCTACATCAGATATCTCGCAGTGCGAGATGTGAATGGTAAGTATCTGGGTTGTCTGGAAGTGACCCAAGACATCACAGATATCAGAAAGATTGAAGGACAGAAACGTCTCTTGGACTAGACTGCTCACGAAGGCCATCAGCGCATATGTCGATTCTTGATGGGCCCCAGGAATAGGAAAGCCGCCATAAATCCAGAAGAAGTATCAAACAGACTGTGGCTGAGATAGAAAGATTTGAGTCACTAGAGTTCATATGAGAAACGCAGTACATTGTAGGGAATGGTAGCGATGGATAGTAGAAAGCCTGTGGCGATATTGATAGCCTTAGTGCTGTCGGGCGCCTTACTCACGCTGTATCTATCTTGGCGAACCGAGAGTAAGGGTACTGGAACTGGCGTTCGTGGATTGGCAGGTACAGACTTGAGTGAATACATCGAAGAACAGCAGTCGAACGTTGCGTACATGCATATCTGTGGAAACAGCTCGGATATCGTCTATTCCGAACTCATGGAAGCCACTTTCACTCCTATAGAATCAGGTGCATGGTGGGTGGAGGTGCTGCTGCTCGATGATTCTGAAGGGCCCTACGAAGTAACACAGTCTACTGAAACGTTCACGGCCTCTTCGGCTGAGGTCAACACCATTAACACAGCATTATATGATGGACTGGATCAGACCTATGCGTCTGAAGACGTGATACAGAATCTTGATCTCCAGATGGGCTTTGCACTGGATATTGTGTACGAAGATGGAACCTGGATATCTCTTCTATCCCTGCAAAGCTCCGTAGGACACATAGTTGTCATGTGTGGCGCAGGTACGCCGGACCGCAATCTCCTCAATGGTAATCTGCTGGAACCCGGTAGTGTCCTTGATGGGTTGGTGGCCACGCTTAACGGTCTATTCGTGTCTCATCTGGGATGACAGTAGAAGACAGGATACAAAGACAGACATAGCCCGGTTACTCTGTCAAGGGAAGAGAGGGAGTTCCAATCCCTCTTTAAGGGAGTAGCATGTCTGACATTGAGCAGAATCGCGTATGGTGTTCACGATGCCGACGAGAGATATTGAAGCCGCGATAGAGCACGGGAATACAGGCCTGTGGTACGGCAGGTTGACCGAGTTTCCCGGAACCCATGCCCGAGCTCAGAAAAGAGAGGTACTCCTGCAAGACCTTCAAGAAGAACTCGAATACCATCTCAGATGGCTGAGAAGACACAAGGAGCCAGTTCCCCCGTTGTCAAACTCTCTTATTCGAGTCGTAGAAGAAGTGGAGGGAGTGTCTGAACTGGGAGAATCAGGCGGGGAAGTGGCATTCTTTGAGTTTGACAGACAGACTGTTGACGAGAAGTGCTTTGAGATTCTGGAACGCTATATGGGTCATAACAGGGAAGACCTTGTGAATACTGTAGTAGACCTTGATAGAAAGACCTTGTCCAGAACTCCTGAAGGGAAGCAAAGGAGCATATTGGACATACTTGCTCATGTATGTAATGCCGAGGAGTTCTATCTCTCTCGATTGGGTGAGGAGGCAGACCAGCTATACCAGATGAACTTGGGAATGGAGATGTCAGAAGCGGATGAGCTGCCGATACTTGAAAGACTGGGAGGGGTCAGAACAGCCTGCATCAGGACCCTGAAACGATTGCTGCCCGAAAAGAAGGAGGGCGAATTCACTCGGATAGACTATACAATCTATCCCAGTGAGAGATGGTCACTATACAAAGTCCTACGTCGATTCCTTGAGCATGAACGTGAACACATCTACAACATCAGAGAGTATCTCGGTCTTGCGCCTCGTTCGTTTGAGCTCTAATAGCCCGCTATGGAATTGGATTAGTAAGCCAAAACAGAAAATGCCGCTTGAGTCTAAGCCTCGACAGGCTACCGACATTTTCTCGCTCGTTCTACAGCATCTTTGAAACGCGATTGTCTGCCCATCGATCTGGCAGACTCTTACTGGATGCTGCTTTCCGTCGGTCAGCCGTTCGTGCTGTGTTCGTCGTTTGACCGATTTTTGACCGTGTTGTCGGTCTTACTCAACACGAACCGACTCAGCACGCCTGTCGTTAGCGTACTCCTCAAGCGGCAAATATGAGTATGGAAAGTATACACTTAATCTTTTTGATATAGCACGGTATGTTTAAACAATCAGCTAGATAGTGAGGGAATAATTCAGATTGATTGGTACGAGGTGTTTTTGGGACGAAAAAACTAAGTTTCCGTCGAAACCTAGTACGAAGTAGAAAGCCAAATGACTCAGAACTAAGCGGATGATTGGCTACCTAATCGTCAGCCAAAGGTAGTCTGTGCAAGACCACGGAAGACGAGGGCATTTGAACAGACTCTTATTCAATCTGAACCTCGAAACGGGTAGGCATTCCATAATGGCCGCAGACAAGGTTCCTATCGAGAGTCCGTGGAGCAAGACCGTTGATGAGGTGCTAGATGCACTAGACGTAGACCCGAAACAAGGCCTCAGTGACAAGGACGCTGAGCGGCGCCTGAAGGAGTATGGCAAGAATCGGTTGCGTGAGGTGTCTAAGAGGAGCATATGGGACATCTTGGTGGAGCAATTCAAGAGCCTGATGGTCGGGATTCTCATCCTAGCATCAGTTTTGGCATTCATCTTTGGTGATCCGGTCGAGGCTCTGGCGATTGGCGCAGTCATTTTCATCAATGCAACAATCGGTTTTGCAACGGAGTTACGTGCTGTGAGATCTATGGAGTCCCTCCAAGAACTTGGAGGAGTGAGTACCAACGTTCGTCGGGAGAGAAACATCAAGGAGGTAGACGGAGAGGATATTGTTCCCGGGGATGTGGTACTCATCGACGGGGGAGATGTCCTCACGGCGGATATACGTCTGGTTCAGGCCTCTAGACTTCAGGTGAACGAGGCGGCGCTGACAGGAGAGTCAGTTCCTGTGGGAAAGAACCCTGAACCAGTTGATGAAGATGCACCTGTTTCGGAACGTACCTGTATGCTCTTCAAGGGTACGGCTGTGACACGGGGGTCAGGAACTGGAATCGTTGTGCGAACCGGGATGGAAACGGAGATAGGAACAATATCCTCTCTGGTACAACGGGCTGAAGAAGAGGTCACGCCTCTGGAGCGACGTCTCAACGACTTGGGGCGGAAACTTGTATGGGTGACTCTCCTGCTGGGAACGGTGGTGACCATCTTTGGAATCATCGGTGGAAAAGACCTCCTCCTGATGATTGAAACCGGTGTCGCTCTTGCTGTGGCAGCTGTTCCTGAGGGACTGCCCCTGGTTGCGACTCTTGGTCTCGCACGGGGAATGTGGAGGATGGCTCGGCGCAACGCCATAGTGAAACGCCTCTCCGCGGTTGAAACCCTGGGGGCAACCAGTGTGATTTGCACTGACAAGACAGGCACTCTCACCGAGGCGAAGATGACTGTGACCGAGCTTGCGCTCCACAATGAAAGAGTGGAAATCACAGGTACGGGAATGGATCTGGAGGGAGAGTTCCTTGTAAATGAAGAGCCCGCGGATCCGAGAGAAGACACACTCATCCGCACACTTCTTGAGATTGGCATATTTGCCAACCGAGCATCCACCGAAATTGAGGACATCGAGGAAGATGACCAGTCTGTTGGAGACCCCCTTGAGATTGCCATTCTGGTGGCTGGAAGAAAGGCCGGCATCAAAGCCGATGCACTCTTCGAAGAGTCACCCCAGATCAAGAGGGAAGCCTTTGATCCCGAAGTCAACATGATGGCTAGCTACAATCGTGATAGAGAGGGAATCAGGATATCCGTCAAGGGCGCCCCCGAGGCCGTCTTGGAGTCTTCGTCTCGAACCCTGGCTCGCGATGGCGCGGTGGACCTAGATGAACAGGCACGAGAATCATGGATGGCACGGAATCACGAGCTCGCTACAGACGGGCTCCGCGTCATAGGATTTGCTCAGAAGCTGGTTGAAGACGAAGAGGCAGAGGCCTATTCGGATCTTACATTTGTTGGTCTTGCAGGACTCTTGGACCCAGCCCGTGAAGATGTAGAGGATGCAATCCTCGCCTGTAAGAATGCCGGCATCAAGGTCGTGATGGTCACCGGCGATCATCCTGTGACAGCTGAGAAGATCGCAGGAGAGGTTGGACTTGTCAAGAAGGATGGCTTTCGCGTCATAACCGGAGAGGAGCTTGAGAACCCTGAGAAGATGTCTGAGGAGGAGCGCGAGAAGGCCCTTGAGGCCACCGTCACAGCAAGGGTTTCGCCGAAACAGAAGCTGGACCTCATTGAACTTCACCAGAAACAGAACAGGATAGTTGCCATGACTGGCGATGGTGTGAATGATGCACCTGCTCTCAAAAAGGCAGACATAGGTGTTGCTATGGGTAAGAGAGGAACCCAGGTGGCACAGGAAACGGCCGATATCATCCTTCGGGATGATCGGTTCTCCACAATTGTCTACGCTGTACAGGAGGGTCGTGTGATTTTCAACAACATCAGAAAGTTCGTCATCTATCTGCTCTCTTGTAACATGAGTGAGATTCTGGCGATTGCCCTCTTCTCCTTACTCCCTGTTCCTCTTCCAATCCGCCCCCTTCAGATACTGTTTCTGAACCTTGTCACCGATGTGTTTCCGGCCTTCGCCCTCGGCGTGGGAGAGGGAGATGTCTCAGTCATGGATCGTGAACCACGACCAGCAGACGAACCCATTGTCACCCAAAGACACTGGTTTGCCATCGGAGGGTACGGAACTATCATCACGATAGCAGTGGCATCCTCCTTTGATATCTCAGCCCGCATCTTGGGCTTGAGTGCAGCCATAACAGGGACTATCGTGTTTCTGACTCTGGCCTTTGCGCAACTATGGCATGTGTTCAATATGCGTATCTCTGGCTCCGGATTGGTCAAGAACGATGTTACGACAAACCCCTATGTCTGGGTGGCACTCGCAATTAGTATTCCCTTATTGATATTCCCGGCCTATATTCCAGGTTTCTCAGGCCTCCTCAGTCTGGTCGACCCGGGACTGGTCGGTTGGGGACTGATATTCTTGATGAGCATCATCCCCCTAGTCATCGGACAGCTGTGGAAGGCATCAGAGAAGTATCACCCTGAGAGATGGAAACTTCAGTGAAATACGGTCACAGGAGCCATCTACCAGCGCAGACCGAAATGCTTGTGTGTCACTATACGCAATAATCTTGATACGTCACCATGCAATTATCGGATGGGGTTGGATCAGGATGACCGTGGTATCGAGGCTCATCGAACCATTAAAGAGCCACTGACTGCTGTCGGTATACTGTCTGAACGATGAACGACCCTGTCAAGACCATCAAACAGGCAGAAGTATTGATAGAGAAGGCGGTCTGGCAGGCACTAGAGAATGAAGACCATGGTGCGGAACTGGAGTCATATGAAGAGGCACAGAGAATACTCCAGACCCTCGCAGACCTTTCTGCGGATGTGCAACGAGAGCGTGACAGGGTGATGGCCTACTGCCTCATGCGCATCAACGATGCCCGGACCAGATTGGACGAGAAGAGTGACGAAGAACTGTTGAAGGAATCCCTTCGTCTGGCTGAGAGGTCCGGTGATGAGGTTCAGACTGCTCGTTCAACACTATCCATGGGGATACACCTTCTCAACAGTGGACAACTCCCTGAAGCTGAGTGTCATCTTGGACGGGTGTTCGACCTCGCCGAGGGCATGGAGGACAGTCGTGATATGCAGCAGGTTGTGGGATGGACCCTCATCGTAAGAGCCAATATTCTCCTTGGAAAGGCCCTCTACGGGCAGGCTAAGCGCGTCACCGAGGATGCAATCAGTACACTTGGGGCCATCGATAACTACGCCGGACTACGCGTCGCCTATCGCATTCTGGCCAGTGTATACAGGAGTCTGGGAACGGAGAAAGAGGCAGGCGAGTGTATGAGAATGGCCGAGGAGTATGAGAATCTAGCTAAGATGCACCATCGCTGACCATCTGTGACTGATTCTCCGAGCTTGATGAACCTTCGTTGGGGCCTCTCTTCCTCAGAGTGCATATCCTGCTTCTGATAATGATTAGCCCTATTGTCACCGTCGAAACACCGATTATAGCCAGGACAATCAGAGAAGAGTTGTAGGTAAGGAATTGCTCCCAGGATACCGCAGGATCAGATGGGTCAAATCCATTGAAGTGTTCCCAAGCATCAGGCATGGAATCACCATCCGAGTCAGGAAACGAGATATCTGTCCCTATCGACTGCTCAAAGGAATCTGACAGTCCGTCGAAGTCACTATCAACATCTGCAAGGGAGTAGGTGTATGTGTAGTTGGCCGTTCCTCCTCGAGCATTCCAGTAGATGTACTGCCCTGATTCCTGGGGCTCAAGGGCATAGAGCTCGATTGAACCCGAACACGGAACCACAATGTCCAACCTTTCATCGTTGTTGACATCGCTGATCGCGGGAGTGAATTGAGCGACAACAAACTCATCCCTGATTCGATACGACCATTCAACGGATGCGTCTTCTCCGTTGAGTGCCAAGAGAGAATCGTCGGTATCGAATACAAGGATCTCATCTCTTCCATCACCATCAAAGTCGCCGATGCTAGGTTTAGACCATTCAGCTCCTCCGCTATCAAAAGTCCAGAGTGTTGATCCATCATGTCCGCGGAGAGCAGAGATGACATCTCGGTCCTGGGAGAAGACTACCTCCAAGTGACCATCTCCATCAAGGTCACCTATTGCAGGGAGCTGGAAATAGATGCCCCGATGGCTTTTAGCATGTCTCCAGATGCTATGCCCGTCTGCACCATCAAGAACGGCCACTTCAATTTCGTTGGCAATAAGTACCTCAGCGTCTGCATCACCATTTAGGTCAGCGATGATGGGCGCTGACATCTCGACGGGCTCTGCCCAGCTTCGTACCCAGAGCGGAGTATCATTGCCCGGACTGAATGCATAGGTGCGGTGATCTCCACAGCTCACGACAATCTCACGACCCTCCTTCCCATCGATATCTCCCACCCCCATTGGGCTTTCAATGGTGTCCTCTAGGTCAGCATCCCAGAGGAGTTCACCGGTGCTGCTGTTGAGTAGGAGTAACCTCCCCTCAGCTGAGGGAGCAACAACCTCAGATTCCGTATCTCCCAACACATTAGCAATCGCTGGCCCAACATCGAACCTCGTCTGAATCGACGTGTCGATATGACTCCAGAGAATTTCGCCGTCCCCATCGAGGGCAAAGATGCCCTCTTCCTGAACGGCACATACTATCTCTTGCATCCCATCCTGATCTATGTCGCCAAGTGCAATGCGTGAAATCCCTGGGTGTATGAATTCGTGATACCACTTGACCACTCCTGTATCACCGCGCCTGACAACAACCCGCGATAATGTGCCCGTTCTCTCATTCGGCTCAAACTCAGTACTAACAATCTCGACTGCTGGATCGGCATCTAGGTTTCCGACAGCTACGTCGTCACCCACGGCTCTCGAAAGCGTGTTATTTACCTTCCAGAGAAGGGATGGCTGGTTTCTGATGACTCCATCCCAGTGCGGCCCACGGGGCCACCACCTGATGATGAACGGTGTTAGAACTAGGAGTATTAGAACAAGAATGCACACACGACCGCAGGTGATTTTGGGCCTTTTGATTCGCAGCGAACTTCTCCTCACCCTACATTATGCTCTGAAGGTTATTAGAATATCGGGAATACGAGTGTTCAATATTGCTATAGACCACGAAACGATACCTATCTCGTCATCTCCCATCTCACGCTCTCATAGCCCGCTGGCTTCCTGACCCGGTCATCTTGTTGGTAGATCCTACGTATCTCCCTGAACTCCTCACCTGATGGCATGATGGACAGTGAGGCTAGTGTGTCGAGGAGGTCGAGTTCGTGTTCATCGAGTTGATTCAGGGGCTTCTCACCCAGCCCCCATCCGTCCCACGGCAGCACCTCCTCCTTGTTGAGGAATGCGACATCATTGACTACCTTGAACTTGATGTAGTCGGGTCCCACTATTCCCTCGATGCCATATTTGTCTGGATTCACCTCACCAGCGCGATACATCCTCCATATCTCTCCTGCCAGCACGAACTCATCTCGCGGGACATCGCACGGGTCGAACTCGATACCGAAGGCTTCCATCTGACCCTCATCGAGCTGGGCGTCCACAAGAATCCATCGCCCCTCGTCTTCATGCCAGTACTCTGTGACGTAGTGGTCAACGAAGAACTCGGGATCGCGGGGCTCCAGATAACCTGCACACCCGCTTCTGGCACGGGCGGGAACTCCCTGATGTCGGAGTATCGAGGTCAGCATGACCGCATAGTGCCTGCAGTTCCCGATCACTCGGGACAGGGGTGGACGCGGTGATGTGAGAGGGGTATCATCCATATCTCGCAGAGACTGCAAGGGCTCGCTCACCTTGACCTGATTGTACTCATCTGCTGGGGTCCTTCCAGCAGCCTCGAAGTCGGATAAGCCCACACCATAGGCCCGCTTGCCGTTGTACTTCAGAATCCACTTGTGCACGAAGATGTTCTGGCACACCCGTCGGAGCAGCTCGATCTCTCTGGAAAGCCCCTCAAAGAGATCAACGGACTCGCCCGGGTCTGTGACCCAGCTCTGTGCTGCATAGTAGGAAAGATGGTCGGTCTCCTGCATTGTAGATTCGCCTCTCTTTCTCGGCGTATGATGCCTCAGAGAGGATGAACTGCCATCTATCTCTGTGACTTTTTGCGTCCGAGATACAGCCTGACCACTGAAAGATAGAAATACGATGACAGCAAACCGTGGAGGGGTGGTTAGGTTGAACACAGGAGCAAAAATCGTAGGTGGATGCTTCGTCATCACCTCAATCTTCTTTGGTGCGGCCTTCGCCGGCGTCTTTGCTGCCATCAGCGAGAGCTTCGGCGGAGAATACTGGCCAGCATTCTGGGACGCCCTGCTTCCCTCTATGCTCCTCGGGATGGTGGTTGCAGGTATCGTGGTTGCCATGGGATCAGAATACCTCGGAGATGAGGACGAGCCATATTGAATACAGAACATCTCCCACAGGAAGAGAGAGAAGCGGGCGTGCCGTCTGTCAGTCCTCTTTACGAACAATGATTTCTCCCACACCCCGCAGCTCACGGGCCCAGAACATGAGAGCGTCATCACGGGCATACTCATCGTCCACATGGGCAGTCAGGATCTCTCCGATGAACCAGTGATGCGTGCCCTCGAAGTCCACCTCGTGGACCACCCTGCACTCTAAGTTCACGGGACACTCTGCTATCAGGTAGCTGTCGATTTTGCTCCCCTTCATGGTCGTCAGCCCGGTCCGTTCATACTTGTCAGCCTTCCGCCCCGAGATACTCCCACAGATGTCCACAGCCTCCACCTGGTCCGCCCGGGGGAGGTTGATGCCGAACTCCCCTCGTTGTGAGATCAACTCGAAGGTCAGCTGCTGTGGTATGATACCCACCATGACACTCGGCGGCTTGAAGGAGTAGAAGCTGAAGGCGGCTGCTGTCATGATGTTCCTGTCCACTGTGACTAGGACCACAGGAAAGCCCGGGATGGCTAGCATTCCGCGGCTCGGTTCCACTTCTCTCTTCATCATGAACTCTCCTGATGAATGAGGAGAGTAGGAGCGGGAGATAATGAATCAACCGCAAAGTGTGAGATGGTAAAATGGAACACAGCGAGGTGCCTTATAAAGGAGCAAGTATTTCTCAAATGAAATCGCTTCTAAGAGCCATAATCACCTAGTAGAAGCGATTTCATAAATAGGCTTCATGACTTTATTAGATATTGTTCGGGAGAAAAAGTGGAGATTATCATCCACGCTCCGCAAGAAAGGAGTGAGTGAACTCCCCCTGACCCAAAACAGGTCGGGACTTTATTAGATTGGGTGAAATGATGTGCCGAACTCCGAGCGGGTTGTCATCAGTGTGAAGGTCCCGGTGAAGTGGGACGCCATGACTGATAGACAGCGAGAGCGCCTCTCACGGATGACGGGGAGAGACACCCGGGTAATACGGGCGTTTCTTGGAGTCATCGCCCACCACGAGAAGGACCTGCTGTTTGGCAAGAAGAAGAAACGGATCAATGGGGGGAGGCTAGAGAAGCTGACCCTGACGGCTGAGCGGTTCAAAGATCCCTCGAAGCGAAGGTTGACGGTTCCCCATGACTTCAAGGAGCGCTTCCCGAACATCTCATTGAACGAGCTACAGGAGTGCCGGCAGGTTGCGGTGGCCATGTGGAACAGCTATCTTGCCCTTGAGGGGGAGATGCCGATGAAGTCCCGGGGGTATCGAGAACGGAAGCTTCCCAGGTACGTGTTCAATCGTAGGTTCAAGCTGGTCTACACTCCTGAGCAGGAAACCAAATACTGGCTCGACCTCCTTGACTCCTTGGACTCTGCACGGACAAACAGCTGGGTCCATGACCGGCTCATGATTCCGTTGAACCCCTCCTCCTATCATCTGAACAGGCTGGATGAGGGAGAGGTCACATCCCTCAGGATTCTCAAGGACTCACAGAAGAGATGGTGGATCATCTTCTCGGTACGACTGGGGCTCCCACCTGTGGATATATCCGGGAAGCCCCCGGCTGTCCTCGGGATAGACCTTGGTATCGATAAGGCTGTCTGCTCTGCTGTCTTGACACGGGAACGGGTGAGGTATATCCGCTACTTCACCCAGCCCGAGAAGGTGAAGCAGATCGAGCGCTATGATGAGATGGTGGACTCCCTGCAGCACGAGATGAATTTGAGAAGGAATGCTGGCCGTGACTATGATGAGGTCATGCAAAGACTCAGAGAACTGAGCCGTCGCCGTGTCAACATCAGCCGTGACCATGACCGGGTGCTTGTGCGAGAGCTCACCGATCACATCCTCGAGCTCTCCAAGAAGTACAACCTCTATGTTGCCATAGGCAGACTGACCCACATCCGGAGGTCTGCAAACAGAAACAGCAGGCGTCCCAAGTCCTTCCGGAAGATGGTGGCCCGCTGGTCCTTCTCACGGGTGACCCTTGCCCTGAGGCACTCCCTGGCCCAGGCAGGCTGGAGAGTGTCCGGCAAGGACTCGCATCTCGTTGCTGTCCCGGAGTCGTGGACCTCCATCATCTGCCATCGATGCGGCCACAAAGGTGTGAGACCCAAGCAGTCCCTGTTCATCTGTCACACCTGTGGCTATCGATGCAATGCGGACAAGAACGGCGCCATCAACATCGCGCGCCGATTGATCAGGCTCATCCCTTCATTGAGAGATGAGAACGGACTAGAGCGCTGGTTGTTCCCTCGCAAACGGGAGCAGGCAGGCTTGAAGGCTCGAAGGAGGGTGCGTCCCTCTGACGTGAAGTCCGAACGGTCTCAGGGTCTGTCAGGCCCGACGGGATCGTCCGCGGCTGAGTGCTATGAGCAGAGCTCCCTTGTGGACTCTGTGAGCGCTGCCGACCCCGCCGTGGAAAGAACCGTGGAACAGCCGACTGCCGCCATGGACGCCCGCAAGGCAGCTGACAGCCATGGCATCAGGTTGCAGCGGAGTGAAGCCACTTCCAGCCACACGCTGGACAATGCTCGTGTACAGGGGTCGGGAGAGGTCCTGACTCTCGCCGGTGACGGCAGTCATGAGAGGGGTGGAACACGGGAGTTGAAGGTCATCGAGGGAGTTCACTCACTCTCTGGCGACTAGACACAGGTCGGTGCATGCATCCGAAATCAGTCGTGTGAGTAGACCCATAGCTGCGGAAAGACCATTAGGGATTCTGAGGCTTAGCCTTGCTTCTCCAAGGAGGGGGCCTGATATGACGGCTACACAGACTTAGCTCGTAGTATCTGAAAGGTTATATGCCACGCAAATGGAACAACTCTTCAAGACAGATAGCAGGTGCCTGATGTCCTATGCCCCCGAAAGATATGCGAATCGTCGCGTTTGGCTGTATGCAGTGTATGTACGCAGCAGCCGACCTAGCGGGAACGATGAAGTTGCAATACGATGTGACCTCGAGGATCATCCGGATGCCATGTACCGCGCGCCTTGACATCAACTTCATCCTGAAGGCGCTGCAGGAGGGAGCGGACGGCGTCTTGGTGGTGGGCTGCCATCCCGGGGACTGTGCCTACAAGACAGGAAACCTAGGGGCGGAACGGCGGGTGCGGTTTGCGAGAAAGCTCGTGGGACAGCTGGGCCTGAACGAGGACCGGGTGAAGATGGTGTTTGTCAGCGCTGCCGAGGGTGACAAGTTTGCAGCCGAGGTCAACAAGTTCGCCGAGGAGATACGTAAGATCGGGCCGAATCCAATCAGATTGTAGTCAGGACCTTCGTCTCTTCCACATGATGGTGAGGGCGATGGAGAACAAAACCGCAGCCAAGACAGGAATCAGCAGGTCTGTTATTGCGTCTGGCTCGTTTCAGGAGAGAAAGGGCTGAGGCTAGGAAGTAATACTGGATCTGACTGAGTTGCACTCCAGCCGAATACTCGGAATTACTGGAAAGCGTGTATTTGCCCCGGCTGAATCAGAAAACGCTACATTTCCAGATCCTCTGGATCCTTCCAAACATCCTTGTCGAGATATCCCACAAAGAGGGGTTTAGCAAACTGGGGTCTCTTGATCCACATCAGGAACGGTCTGTTAATCATATAGGGTTCCTTCTTCTTCGGCGGGGCGGAGAGTATTTCCCCCATAGCCACGGCACTCTTGACATGGAATCCAATCTCATTCATCTTCAGTTTCGTCTGTTGTAGCGCTTGGACAATCTGATAGTACGGAAGGGGCTCACCCTGTACCTGAAGCCGCAGATGGAGAATCCAGTGAATTTCACCTCTCATATCGAGATCTACCTTTGGAAACACCACACCACTGTATTCTGATTCAACCGGCTTCATCTTGCTCTGGATGGTTTCCACCTGCTCGACAAGGTCCAGGTCTGTGGGTCCTGGCTCGACCATCATGAGGTATACCCGGTCCCCGTTCCGTGTTTCGATTTCAATGATCATATGGTTGGATTCCGGTACACGGTAATATCCAAGACCGTAGTTGGTCATCATCACCCCGGGGAAGTATTCTCCGTCCTCGGTCTTCACTGAATACCTGGTTCCCTTCTTTGCCCAGTCCCCACGAATGCTTAGCATGCTCGCCACGCCAAATCCATCCTCATCGAAGGGGTCGAGCTTGATGCTGAATCCCCGCTTCTCAAGCCATCTGTTTATGTCATCACTCTTCGCGGAGGCAATGCTCTCAATCTCATCATGAGAGAATCGTGAGAGGTCACTTCTACTCACCTGATAGAACTCCTCCAAGAACCTCTTCTGCATCTCGTTGACATGCGAGAATCCCTGAGACTTGGAGCCTAAGAACTCGTCAGCTTTCAGGAGTGCAGATACAATGGGGTATGTGACTGTGAGAGTTGTCTTTGATTTCATCCGATTCAACAACATCGGGCTAATTCATCGCACCTATTTAACTCTCTGAGAAACGTTCCTCGTGACATTCTCGTAGCCTCTCTGCAAGATCAATCACTGGTTTGGATGATGGATTTGTTCATGCTTTTGTTGGGTTGTTAGAACGCATCTTTCAGAGGCTCTTGCTATCTCTGGGAACGAAATAGAGTCCACTGGCCTCTCTCCGCTGAACGAAGCCTATAACCTTCCGAAACTCTCGATAGGTTGCGACAGGCAGCAGCCGACCTCGCTGGAACGATGAAGTTGCAATACGACATGACGAGCCGCATGACTACAACACCCGCTAGTGACCGCCCTATGGAATGGATTATCAGGGAACTAAGGGAGAGGGGCATCTACATTCTGGGCGGAATTGAAGATGGACGGCACTGTCAATGAGAGCGATTGGCTAGTTCTGAGAGAACCGATCATCCGCAGGGCATTCATCCTGATCTTCTCTTTCGGGTTTGTGGCAGGCCTTCTGAGGTTCCTCTTTCCGTTTCAGATACTCAATCTCGGAGGAACGGAAACAATCATAGCCTGGGGAAGCTCGTTGTCTTCCCTCGGACAAGTACTGGGCTTGATTGTGCTGGCCAGGATATTCTCGAGGCACCGGGTGGGCCTGGGAGTGAGCGGCGCCTTATTGGCAGTCTTCATTCTTGCCACAGGCTTCTCATCCACAATGGAACCCCTTCTTCTCTCAAGGATTGCAGAGGGCGCTGCAACAGGGCTATTGACCATCATCATCATTCGGGTCTCATCAGGGTTTGAAGAGTCCCGTGGTGAATCCGTAGGCACTCTTCTGGCAGCTGTGTTCCTGGGCTCTGCCCTAGGCCAAGGCTCCGCAGGAGCAATCATCGGACAGATTGAAACGCTTCTCTCGCTGACCCAGGCAGAGGCCATCATGTTCCTCGGGGTCTTGACATCGGTGGGGTTTGTGCTGTGCATGATGGTGCTGATACCATCTATCAGTGGAATCGATATCTATTCCCAGAGGGATCGTGAGGGAAACCATGGTCATAGTCATATCAGATTGCTGTTGCGCTCAGTGAAGTCAAAGGGACTAGCTGTGCTCGTGATTGTCTATGTTCTGTATGATTTCTCGCATGGTATCTATACACCCGGACTCTCAGTTCTGATTAACAATAATGGCGTACCCATAGGACAGATTGGACTGGGATACCTGATTGGGGATGCTATTTGGGGGGTTTCTCAGCTCTACACTGGAAGACTCGTTGACAGAACGGGTAATAGAGCCCCTCTGGTGTTGAGTCTTGTCGCCAAGGGGCTCATCGTGATTGCCTATCCATATGCCGCCTCCTTCTTGGTTCTCACATCACTGTTGGCAGGTGCGGGGCTCTCAGAGGGTTTCTTGGAGCCCGCAAGAAATGACGCTGCTATGGAGCTAGCATCCAACCAGACAATCAGTCATTCACATAGGCACCATTTCTTAGGGCGCACCGCTGGGTTCCCCTTCGTAATTTCTAGTCATGAACACGAACATCTGCATGCCTCCGGTTCCGACGAGATTGTCTCGGTGCTTCAGACGTTGGGCATCATCGGCTTTGCCTTGGGATCAGGTGCAGGGGGATGGCTCTTGACCCAAGGATTGTCACTTGTTGATTTTACGCTCCTTGGAGGTTTCCTACTGGTCATCGCTGGAATCCTCTCCGGTGTTCTGAGAGGGGTCGGTGATAAAGGAGAGGATGGGTAGAGGACGAACTGCTCCATCTCAAGAGAGCGAGTTCGCAGCCGAGGCCAACTGGTTCCACATGGAGAGTCAGAAGGTCCGGCCGAACCGGATATGGCTGCAGAGACTATAGTCGCTTTTTCATGGCATAGGCGCGGACCTCGAAGCCCAGTCGGTCATAGAGATGTTTTGCCGCTTGCCAATGCAAGACTCGAATGGTGAGTGTCGTTTGTGCAAGGGGTGTTTCTTGAAGGGGTGTTTTCATTCTAGACTTGGGTAGCAGTCGAGATCAAGCCATAGCCTTCTTCTTCATCTCCGGAGGTAGTTTCTCGATGGCATAGCGGAGGGAGACCCGTGGCATCTCATCCTTGTGTGCCATCACGTACTGGAAGACCTCGTTCGGGAAGTGCTGGGTGGCCTCCTTGAGCATCCAACCATAGCCCTTGAGAACATGATCTTCTGAATCGTGCAGAAGAGGGTCCGCGATTTGGAACACATGTTCTAAGAACTTACCTCTTCGGAGTCCATAGATGAGAACGACAGCTGAGGCCCTGCGAACATAGGTCTGAGGTGACTTCGTCCACACAACGACAGCCGGCATGAATTCGGGAAAGGTGAGGAGGAAGAATCCCAGTGAGTGGGTACACAGATCGTCACAACTTCCCCAACCAGTGACATAGTCATTGACCCAGTGCTCCAATATGGGGAAATGCCTCGATTCAAATTGCTTCTTGAAACTGAAGCTCCACTGAAACGCCATGGTGCGGTGTGGCCAGGTTCCTGTGGAGAGAAGAAACTCACAGAGCCGGAAGATCTCGTCGATATCCTGAATACCCTGTGAACGGAGCCGCTTTAGAAGGGCACTTGTTGCCGTTCTGACTTCAGGGGTTCTAATCTTGGTCTTCGCCCAGTCGATTTCATGAGCATCAGTCTTTTCCATATTTGCGGCCCGTGCCAGTTCGGTATTGGCCAACCCAAGAAGCTCGTCCTTGTTCATCGCTGCGGACGCCTCCAATGAAGGAACGGGGTATTGCATATATGCACAATGATATTAACTATAGTTTATCCGTCTACGGTGATGCAGATGTTTGTGGGACCGATAATCATCTCCCTGAGAGAAGGGATTGAAGCAGCGCTGATAATATCAATCATGCTCTCCTATCTCATCAAGACACAGCAGGAGTCCCTGAAGAAGTACGTGATCTATGGCAGCGTATTGGCAATGCTGGCCAGCATTGGTGTTGCAGCTGTCTTGGCTGGTGTCTACGGCGTATTGGAGGGAGAGATTCTTGCGCTTTTCGAGGGAGTGATGGTCATTGTCGCTGCACTCTTGTTGACTACGATGATTGTCTGGATGCGTTCCGTGGGGCATAAACTTGCATCAGAGATTCGTCACTCAATGGATGAGAAGATTGTGATAGGCGGTGCGCTAGGACTAGCCTCGCTGAGCTTTGCACTGATTCTGAGAGAAGGCGTGGAACTAGCCCTCTTCACGGTTGCCCTTGCAGTACAGGACCCGCTCCAGACCTATCTAGGAGTGGTGCTTGGCCTCGCTCTTGCCGTCGTGATTGGCTTTGGAATCTACAGAGGATCACTAAGAATAAGCATGACGACCTTCTTCAAATGGACCTCATTCTTCCTGATCCTGTTTGCTGCGGGTATGGTTGCTTATGGCATTCATGAACTACAGGAGGCAGGATATCTTCTAGTGGGACCCGTGGAAGTGTGGAACATCAACCCACCGCTCTTATCGGATGGTTCGTATCCCCTGTTGCATGATAATGGACTCATCGGTGGTCTTGCCAAGGCGCTGTTCGGGTACAACGGGAACCCGTCGGCATTGGAGATAGTTGGATATGTTTCGTTCCTTGGAGTTCTCGGGGCATACTTCATCTACGACTCACGAACTCGAGAGGCTCCCAAGATTGGCACAGAGAAATCTTTACCCCAGCCAGCCACAGTGTAGACCGGAAACGGCCTCATTCCGAGATCAGTCGTTCAAGAGTATTCTCGATTGAGGCAATGCGATTGTGTAGAGCCATAATCTCGTCAAGGAGGTACTCTGTACGCTCTTTGAGGGTCATCTTCCCTGCATCAGTGTGGGGGAATCCGTCGTCATCACGATCTGCTTCTTTCCAGACTGGCATAGCACAACTTCCAATTATTTCTTGAAATACAATACGGTCTCCCTTAGTTTGAAACTCCTTCTGATTCCGGAGCGTCTGACTCGCCCAACCTCCATTCCCATTGGCGTAAAGCCAACTATCTGTGCAATCTCCAGAGTGAGAAGATCCGTTGGAATATAGACGTCTAGGATTAACGAGTCCCCAACAACCCATGCCACCCTGCCGTCCTCCCGCATTGCAGCAAAGACTTTCTGAAGAACGAGGAATATATCTTCGAAGTACTTGCGCAGTAGAGTCGGATAGTCTGTCCGCCTGATTCCCACCCGTTCGGCCATTCGGGGTTTCACGGCCGACATGATGGAGTCCAACCATTCGTGGTCAAAGAGTCTTGGTTTCTGATTGTAGTCGCGGATCATGCGCCGAGAAACATTGTCACAGAGTATCATCCTGTCACGAAGATGTCTCAGGTCCTTCGTCGATGATGCGTCATCAAGCCATCCGATCTCGAGCTTGTAGTTGCCCGCATAGTCAAACGAGTTGAGATACGGTGGAGAGGTCACAACTGCATCGAAGACATAGTCATTGGAGAGGTCCAGTTCTTTGGAGTCGGCAGTGTAGATGTGACAGGGAATATGAATATCATAGTTGCTGCGTACATAGTCAAGGTCGACTACAATTTGATGAATCGAGTTCTCGAAGAGTTTTATGGGGAGATCGTCTTCGAGGGCCTCCGACTTTTTCCAGTCGTAGCCGATTGATGGAGAACGTTTGAGGTTACTCGATGGTAGCAATATACCGAGAAAAGCGACATCCAGGTATTGTCGTATCGAGGTGTCTTGCACTAGGAGTATCTGTTCCTTGATTCGGAGAATGTTCTCCAAGATGCCAGGATTGAACTGTTTCTTGGTTCTCAGGAATTGAGGTGCTTCAATGGTAGCCGGTTCATCAAAAGAGAAACCCTCGTATGCATCGAGAATGGATGCAGGACTTGTGTCCCAGTTGGTCTTGGCCTTGAGTATTCGACAAATGGTGGGGTTAATCTCTACTCCTACAGATTCAAGACCACACATTTTCGCACAGACATTCACTGTGCCCGAGCCAGCAAATGGATCGAGCACTATATCACCAACATCGAGAGAGAAGCGATCAAAGCTCTCAAACACAAACTCATCGGAGAATCCCTCTATATACTTGGTCCAGCGATGGATACGTCGGTCCTTGTTAGGTATGAAATTGAGAGCCTTCTGTTTGTCTGGAAAGATTACTTCTGTTTCAGGATGCCTGAGTCTGTATTCATAGAGGTAAGTCTGCGGTGCCTTGAAATGGTAACCTATTTCATCGAAAAGAGAGGAGTTCTCCGAATAAAAGGAAGTGACATCCCGCACCAAGTCGTTGTCTGTTGCCTGCATAGTGGACCCATCTCTCATGCCTTGACATTTCTCAAGCTTTGGAGATGCTGTGATGGAAGGAACAAGGCACTTTAAACTGGTGGTGGATAGTGCGATTAGTGATGATTCTTTCGTGGCACGACTATATCCTGTCACTGATTGCATAGCGAGAAGGAAGTTCAATGAATTCACTGATTATTTACAGGTCTATACACCATGGAAATACTAGGAAGATTGCTTCGGCCATAGGAGATGTACTCCAAGCCGAGATAGTAACTCCGGAGCAAGTTTCTCATAATCGACTGAAAGAGTATGATCTTATCGGATTTGGCTCGGGAGTGTACTTCGGCAAGCTTCATCGTAGTCTGGGAGAATTCGTGGAGGGGATTCCGTTCATGGAGAAAGGGAAAGCCTTCCTTTTCTTCACACATGGGCTTGACCATCTCCATTGGGCACGATTAGGCAGACAGCCACTATCAGAGAAGTTGGAAGAGAGGGGATTTGAGATTGTGGGTGAATTCGGATGCAAAGGCTATCAGAATAACATGCCGTTTAGGTTGGTGGGAGGTATCAACAAGGGAAGACCAAACGAGGAGGACATTGAGGCATCTCGCGCTTTTGCCAGAGAACTCCTGGTTAGGTTGATGTAGGAATCTGCCACTATCCAAACGGCTATCCCTTTATGTACGTGATTCTTGTATGAATAAGATAATATATTCCATGTTGAGGGGGAATACTCAATTGACTAAAAACAAGAAACATCACAGACTGACACTGAAAGACAGAGTACGGAGATTGTTCCAGTCAAACGAACTATGTGTGACAGCATTTGATGCCTTAGAGAATGACGCAGAAGTGCAGACCATACTAGAAGATACGAACCGAATGGCAATTGACAGGATGGGTTTTTCCGATCATGGTCATACGCATTCACTGATTGTCACAAAGAACGGGATTGAACTTCTTGACAAACTGAGCAAGGGAGTACAACCAACCATAGTTCAGGAAGGAACCGGCACCTTCGACGATGCACAACTGATAGTGTTGCTTGCAGGATACCTGCATGACATTGGCATGAGCGTCCATAGAGAGAATCATGACCAGTTCTCCGTATTTTTGGCAAAACCAGTCATCGATAGAATACTGCAAAAGGTATACCCAAGTGATACCCACAAGCAGATACACATCCGAGGACACGTGCTTCATGCTATGTATTCTCATGACAAGGTCATTGTTCCTCATACCATCGAGGCAGGAATCGTGGGAATCGCTGATGCATTAGATATGACTGCTGGTCGTGCTCGGATTCCCTTCGAAGCGGGAAGTGTAAACATACATTCAGCATCTGCTATGGCAATCCGAAAAGTGAGCATCAAGAAGGGAGAGAACAAGACGGTACGAATTGAGGTGGAGATGATGAATGCATCTGGAATCTTTCAGATTCAAGAGCTCTTGGAGAAGAAGATACGAAGTGCACCCCAGATGACAGACCATATCGAGCTCTATGCCATCATGTCTGGGAAGGAAGAAAGGATTCTCTCGGAAGAGATTAGGGTACTCTAGAGGGACTTGTCCTTTTGGATTGGTCATTTTTGATTGATTGAGCTCAAGAAACTTTCGACCTCGTTCACTTTTCAAAAGGTATATGTGAGAATACTATCACGATGCACAGCGACTACGGGACAGTATACCTTGGAGAAACACTAAGAGACGATTCCTATGAAGCTTGACGAGATAGATAAGAAAATCATAAGAATGCTACAGCAAGACGGACGAAGATCTTACTCAGAGATTGCTGAGGAGGTAGAGCGAACAGAAGTGACAATACGGAGACGTGTACGACGGCTTGTGAACCAAGGTATAATCAAGAGATTCACGGTAGTACTCGATCCGATGAAGATTGGACCACGCATTCGAGCTATCATCAGGGTGAAGACCATGATGAAACAGGCTACCATCATAGCTGAGGAGATAAAGGGCTATGACGAGGTGGACGAGGCGTACTTCTTGGACGGAGCTTGTGGGCTCATGTTAAAAGTCACAGTGAATGACCTTAACGAGCTGAGGAGTTTCTTGGAGAAACGGCTGGGCAAAGCTCCTGGCGTTGGTGAAGTTGAAACTTGTATTGTTCTAGAAACTATCAAGTCGCCCCTGTAGCCGGGAATTTGAATGGAACTAGAAGAGATTATCTTGACGCAGAACATGCTTGATGCTATGTTGGATCATGCAGAGTTCTGGCATCCAATGGAGGGAGTAGCACTTCTGTTCGGACATATATCTAACCAGAGAAGTATTACTGAGCGCGTTGCATTGATGGAAAACTCGGCTGCTAGCGTGGCCACCTTTAAAGTAGAACCTGAAGAACAATACAGACTGCTTGTTGAGGCAGAAGAGAGAGGAGAAGAGCTGGTTGGGATATTTCATAGCCACCCAGCTTCGGTTTACCCTTCCAACACGGACTTGGAAAACATGCGCCTCAATCCTGTCGTTTGGATTATTGCATCTAAGAGAAGGGGAACATGGAAGTATGGTTCTTTCGTTCTAGCAGGGGATAATACAGCATGTCAAATCAAGACTAGGATCGAGTAGTGCCTCTACTTCAAGCTGCGCAATGAACCTGAAAGCTTCATGGGTTGGAATGAAACATCGGTCTTACCAATCCTGTTCAACATACATGCTGCAGCAACCACTTGGTTGAGGCTTTCCAGATTGCACTGCAAGATACCTTTTCCGTTCTCCGGATTGTATTCATCAAGGTAGAGCTTTGATGTGGCAACACACACTTCTCCGTATAGTGTGTGCAGGCTACTCCTGATGGCAGAAACGAGTTGTCGTTCCGTCACTTGTGGTCCTGATCCGTGTAGCTTGAACAGGAGATGGCGTTTCTTCTCCATCTTCACCTCTATTTGCCCTCCTTTACAATCTCGAGTCCAGGAGCGATATATCCCGCTGACATCTTGTGGCGATTGCGAGAAACTATCTCCCCAGGCATCTCAAGAGCTGCCCTCCCAGCCTCTTCTAATCGCATCCCCAAGACCGTACCGATGAATTGTAGGGCCTTAGGTGATCGGAGGGAGAGAGGATGGGACGCGCCACTGGACAGCAAAATGGACATCCCGGCATCCAGTGCAACAGATACAGCCTCTCGACAGGTCTTGATGATTCTAGATCTTTGCAGACCATCGCTGTGGAGAAGGGGGTCAATGCAAATCTCGAGAGTGGTTTGATTCTCTGCAGCGAGCCTGGCCGTTGTCCTTCGTAGCCTTGATTGTGTATTATCTACTTGGAGTGTTAATAGATCGACTCTGGAGTCTTCAGCCGCCCAGTTTGCCGTAAGGACGCCTCTGAGAGGGAGTGCAACTATCAGAGAATGTTTTCTATGCTGCCCCGCTTGGGTCTTTATGCCTTGTAGGGTTCTGCTGGTGATATCCGTTCGGGATAGAATGGGAATGCTCGGAGTCTCCTCGGCGCTCACTTTAAGATTGGTGGAAATCGCAACTGCATCAAAACCTAAGGCATGTGCAATACGCAGCATCTCATCCAACAACTCGCTTGTATCAGCCTTTATGTTGACATCAATCAGCACCTTCTAGAGCCTCCATTGCGTCAAGCTTCTGTGTCAAGAACACTATGACGTCCTCGTGTTCGCAACGAGGGTACTCAATGAGATGAAACTGGAAGTTGATAAGGTCTGGCCCTTGGGTCAGCTTGATCTCCTCTAAATAGGCGGCCTGCTTATCAAAACGGAAATACACCCTGCAGCGATCGTCGATTCTACGTTCTAGGGTGCTCCTGACATAGTAGCGATCACCTTCCGACAGTCGAGCCAAGATATACTCCAGAGTTCTATTGCATGCCTTCTTATTTTCCAGCGCCACCTCGAAGACAACAATGGTTAGACCCAGATGGCTCTCAGTTTCCTCAACTTCTAGCTCGAGCTTCTCATAGACGTCCTCGGGGAATAGTTCAAGAAGCGCGGATTCTACTCGCTCTGGCACTTCGGTTGTATAGGCATATGCACGGGCCTCAACCCTTCTTATGAAAGGCATCTTGGTTCCAGCCAGATCTTAGGCCTACTTGCCTAGGTTGCCCTTTGACCCAAGAGAGGGACGAAGTTTCTCCGCGCCTCGACCTTTCTTACGGAGACCTCTGCTTCGCTTCCCTGCAGATGTAAGACCCCGATGCACTCGGCCCTTCTGTGACGGAGCACAGATCCAGTTAATCTCAGAATCATTGTAGATGTTGGGATGATTGGGATCAACCAGAATAATTTCATAGAACGCCAGTTTGTGATCTGAGCCAATCCAATAAGAGTTCAAGACTCGCAAGTTCGGATACTTCTTCGCAACACGTTCCTCGGCTATCCACTGCCTGGATTTTTGAGGTGTGTACTTGTTAACACCCAAGCTTCTAGGCTTTCGACCCATCCGCGGCCGGGGTTTCTCTCTAGGGCCTCTTCCTATCTTGACCCTGACGATCACATAGCCCTGCTTTGCCTTGTACCCCAGCGTCCGTGCGCGCGCAATCCTTGTCGGTTTATCCAGTCTTACAATACTACCCTGTTTTCGCCAGACGATGAGACGATTCCTTACAAGCTCAGAACGTTCTTTCTGTTGATCAATCCAGGTTTTCTGGATGTATTTGTATGCCAAATTCGGTATCTCCTTCCTTTGTAGCAATAATATTCACTTTGTTTGTGGTTCAGCCCAGCATTTGGGCCACATCCCGTGCGGACGGATCCGCCAACACAAAGGAATAGGAAGCCTCAAAACGAGGCCACTCTAATCGCTAGATAGTCCACTTAAAATTGTAGCGATTTGGAGAATCCAGTTAGAGTGGTTGAGAAGTGTGGTCAGTTTCTGTCCCGAAAGGAACACCAAAACTGACCTTGAGCTACTTCTCTGTATCCTTCTCTCAGTCTATTTCAGTTCATTGATGACCTTTTCAGCAGTCAGTTCACCGACCCTGACCTGTGCTTCAAGTGTTGAGGAAGCCAGATGGGGTGTTGCGACAACCTTTGGATGCTTCACTAAGCTCCAATCCGTCGGCGGCTCGTTCTCGAATACATCAAGTCCTGCTCCAGCAATCTTACCTTTGTCAAGGGCGGAGAGAAGTGCCTCTTCATCGACTACTCCTCCACGAGCAGTATTGACAAGGAATGCTGTGTCTTTCATCTTCTCAAACTCAGCAGCGCCAATCATGCCCTTGGTCTGAGGTAGCAGTGGTACGTGAAGTGAGATGTAATCAGACTCTGTGATAATGCCATCAAGTGTAGAGGCTTGGGCGCCGCACGACTTGCATGCATCGGTGATGTCAATGACATCATAAGCAAGAACCTTCATATCGAGAGCTTTTGCTCTTTTCGCTACTTCTTGACCGATTCTGCCGAATCCGATTATGCCAAGTGTCTTCTGCCATAGCTCAGTGCCTCTAAGTATCTTCTTGTTCCATTTCTCCTCTTTCATCGATGAGTCTGCCTGGGTCACGTTCCTTGCCAAGGCGAACATCAAGGCGAAGACCATCTCTGCCACGGAAACAGTTGGAGCCTCAGGTGTGTTCATCACCTTGACTCCTACCTCTTCGGCGGCTTCAAGATCAATGTTATCTAGGCCTACCCCTGCGCGCACAATTAACTTCAGATCATCGGCGGCTTCCAGAACTTCCTTCGTGATTTTAGTTGCGCTACGTACAATGACACAGTCAAATCCTAGTATCTGCTCAGAGATAGGAGCTTCCGTGTTTTTGTCTCGGACAACGACTTCGAATCCTGCATCTTCGATTCGCTTCTGGGCAGAAGCGGCGATTGGATCAGCAATGAGTACTCGCACCATGTGTAAACCTCTTAGTATGGTATGCTCTATGCCCTCAGAGCCCTATCTTAAACTTGGCGTCCTCGACAAAGAAATAAGACTGCGTCACCTAGACCAATACTATGAAGATAGAGAAGAAACCATCCACTGCGCTGGTCCCCTGTCCTGCTGTGTTACTTAGCGTGGCAGATGACAAGCGGCCGAACATCATCACCTTATCCTGGGCAGCAAATGTGTGCAGCAATCCACCCACTTTGGTTGTGGGTATAAGACCAAATCGTTTCAGTCATGGTCTAGTGAAGAGAGCCGGAGATTTTGTTGTTAATATACCCTCAGTGGAACTGATGGAAACAACAATCTTCTGTGGAAGTAAGTCTGGAAGAGACCATAACAAATTCGAGGAGTGTAATCTAACACCCGCATCTTCGTCCAAGGTAACAAGCCCGATGATAGAGGAATGTCCAATCAACATCGAATGCAAGACAGAGAAGATTGTGAATCTAGGGGCCCACGACCTGTTCATTGCAGAGATTCTGGCAGTCCACATAGACGAATCCATTCTGGACAACAGCGGCAGACTCGACCCTGGAAAAGCAAACCTATTCACGTATCTTCCTCTCGCTGGAGAGTATTGGACACTAGGAGAGAGACTTGCCCAATAACAGGCAAAGAGTCAGGGACCGCTTCAATGGTCTCACTTACTCCCCTTTGTGCTCACAATCTTGATGACATCCCTATCTTGGAGAACGTGCTTCTCTGATATCCTCATCTTTGTCCGAGCATCGATAGCGTGAAGAAACGACTCCATGAGGTCTGAGTGGATATATCCTGCAAATTCCTTCGCAGTAGTCCCTCTGGGCACCAGGAATACATCGGGAAGTACATTGCCTTCGCTGTCACTCAGGGTATTAATGTCATGAACTGGATACACTGTAATCATATCAAGGTGTTCAAACACTGCCTCATTGAGAATCGCCTGTACGCCGGTGCCACCAAACTTCGACAAGAGTTCATCTTTGAGTCGTTGAAGCTGAGCGGCCTCCCCATTGCTTAGAGAGTCTGGATCTAGAATCTCAAAATCATCACTACCTGGAACATAGGAGATGATTCCTTTCCGATCCATATCTTTGAGAGCTTTCTCCGCAAGAGCACTGACCGGAATAACTAATCGATCAGAAAACTCCTCCTTCATCCTTTCATAGTTGGTTTCAGCAGTAGGTCGATCAATCTTGTTTGCAGCGATTATAATTGGCTTTGCCATCTGTTGAATACTCGAGGAAAAGCGACGAAGGTCATCATCCTCCCACTTGTCTGCGGACTCTGCTTTCAGTTCTGAGTTTCGAATCGCCTTGAGTATATGACTGCGTTGCACTTTGAGTCCAGAGAGTTTTTCAAGAAGCAATTCGTCGAGCTTAGCTCCCTCTGCGCGGACTCTTCCGCTTATCCTACGCCAGTCCTTGGATATTATGCCAAGAATCCACTCGGTCAGTTCCTGTTCAAGCCAACGGACATCTTCAGCAGGGTCGTAGGTTCCTGGGGCAACCTCCTGTCCCTCCGCATCCAGAGTGCCACTGGAATCAACAATGTGGATAAGAACATCCGCTTGTCGGAGATCATCCAAGAACTTGTTGCCCATGCCCCTACCTTCATGTGCCCCGGGTACAAGACCGGCAACATCTATCAGTTTGACCGGGATTAACCGTATTCCCTCGATGCATATCGAGTTCTGCGGGTTGTCGTTCACATCAAAGTCCAGACAGGCACACTTGGCTCTCACATGGGTGACTCCGACATTGGCATCTATTGTGGTAAATGGATAGCTACCGACTTTGAAATCAGTCATGCAGGCCGCGTTCGTGAAGGAAGTCTTCCCACATGAGGGCTTCCCGACAACGCCAACACTGAATCCCATCTCTTTCTTCACTCCAGATAGGAAATGCAAAGGGAGCAACATGAAATAAAGCTCACCTATTGCTTATGATTGATGCCTGAGCCGATGACTTTTTATGAATCAAGATACGAATCATAATTCGTAATACAATGGAAGTGAACAGATGAAAGTATGTGTGACTTCAAGTGGGTCAGATTTGGACTCACCAGTAGATCCGAGATTTGGGCGGTGTGCGTATTTCATAATAGTCGACACCGACACAATGCAGTCTAACGCGATTGAGAATGACGCTGCAATGGCCTCTGGTGGAGCAGGAATACGCGCAGCTCAGATGGTGGCATCCACAGGTGTGGAAGCCGTCATCACAGGCAGTGTGGGGCCAAATGCGTATCCAGCTCTTCAGAGCTCAGGTATCAAAATCATGACCGGCGCCGTGGGCACTGTTCGTGAAGCGATACAGATGATGAAACAAGACCAACTGCAGCAGAATGCGCCACCCGGTCCTGCACACCGTGGAATGGGTATGGGACGAGGAATGGGCGGAGGCCGTGGTCAAGGAAGAGGAAGGAGGAATATGTAAAATGAAGAAGAGAATCGTAGTTCCTACAGAAGACCAAGCAGGAAAGATTGTGGCCGACCATTTCGGAAGAGCCCCTTTCTTTGCGGTATTTGACTTTGATAGTGATGGCAATATTGCTGGCAAGGAAGTGAATCCGAATCAGGGAGAGCACGCTGGTGGAAGGGGGCATGCACATGATAACATCATGCGTTACAGCCCCAATGTCATCATCGTGAAAGGAATGGGACCTCGTGGTCTTCGCAGTTTTCAGAGCCAGAATATAGCAGTCCTACGAGCTGATAGCTCAGATGTAGAAAAGGTCATGCAGAGCTTCGTGCAGCAGGATCTGCAAGAACTCACCGATGGATGCAGTGATGCGCATCATCGATGAGCAAATCTGTAGGGAGATACTTGGCGTGATTATCACAGTGGCTTCAGGAAAAGGGGGCACTGGAAAGACTACTGTTGCAGTAAACCTGGCTCTATCATTAGAAGGAGCCAGATTATTCGATTGTGATGTAGAAGAACCTAATGCACACACACTTCTCAAGCTTGGAGAATTGGAACCTCAACCGGTGGAGATGCCCACTCCTGATGTCAATGATAAGAAATGCACCCTCTGCGGCAAGTGTGCAGCATTTTGCCAGTTCAATGCGCTATTTGTAGGGAAGGATAGAGTTCTCGTGTACCCCGAGATGTGTCATTCCTGTGGAGGTTGCGCTATTGTATGCCCTGAAGGAGCCATAGAGGAGAGGAACAGAACCGTCGGTAATGTCTTCATTGGGGAATCAGAGGGCCTCTCACTGGTTTTTGGCGAGCTGAATGTTGGCGAGCCAATTGCGACCTCTGTGATAAAGGCCGTCAAGAGTCGAATGCACCGCGATGAGATCAATATCGTCGATGCGCCTCCAGGTACTGCATGCCCCGTCATAGAGACCATGCAGGAATCCGACTATCTCATTCTGGTTACAGAACCCACCCCCTTTGGTCTTCATGATCTGGAGATGGCAGCAGATGTGGTCAGGGAGCTAGGTATTCCCCACGGCGTCATAATGAACAGGGCAGGAATTGGCGATTATTCGGCTAGACACTTCTGTGAAGAACGAAACATCCCGATTCTGGTGGAGATTCCGTTCGATAGGAGGATTGCCGAGTTGTACTCCGCGGGCATACCCTTCATCGAAGAGATGCCAGAATGGAAGGAGAAGTTCAGGATTGTCTATGAACGGATAGAGGAGGCGGTCAACAATGGTCAATGAGATAGCAGTCATAAGCGGGAAAGGGGGCACTGGAAAAACTACTGTTGTCGCGGCGCTGATTGCCCTCTCGAAGAGGGCAGTGATGGCTGACTGTGATGTGGATGCTCCTGATCTGCACATACTTCTTGAGCCAGACGTGAAACGAAAGAGTGAGTTCTGTAGCTCAAAGATTGCTCAGATTAACCCTGATCTATGTACTCAGTGCGGACTATGTAGTGAGAAATGCAGATTTGATGCAGCAAATCCTCCTGAAATAGACCCGATTGCCTGTGAGGGGTGTGGTGTCTGTGAACTCATATGCCCCGAGAATGCAATAACGATGAAGGACAGAGTTTCAGGCTATCTATACGAGTCAGATACCCGGTTTGGACCAATGGCTCATGCTAGACTACTGGCTGGTGAAGGTAACTCTGGTAAACTCGTTACAGAGGTCCGGAATCTGGGCGTACGACTTGCAGAGAACAATGGAAGTGACTTCGTTCTTATTGACGGCTCGCCAGGAATTGGATGCCCTGTTATTGCAACAGTAACGGGTATAGGACTCGGCGTTATTGTCACAGAACCCACATTGTCTGGCATCCATGATATGAAGCGTGTTGTTGAGCTTCTCCAAAGATTCGATATTCCGAGTCTTCTGATAGTGAACAAGTATGACATTAACATGGAGAACACTGAGAGAATGGAACGCTTCTGCAGACAGAATGGTGTAGATGTGATTGGGAGAATACCGTTCGATTCTATCATGACACAGTCAATGATCGCAATGCAGACAATGCCAGAACACGCACCAGACCACAGAATAACCCGCGTTTTAAAAAACATCCATAGAGAGATAATGAGTAGAATAGAGAGGTAGGGATAGAGTGGTCTGCAGCCACTCTATCATCCTATTGCTCACTTATGTCGTCCAGACGTTTTGATATCCGCTCTATAGAATCCTGTAGTGACTTGATCTGATTCTCTAAGAATTCTTTCTGCTGCCTGAGAGCTTCTACATTCTCTGGCCCAGGAATTGTTCCCGTTGGGGGCGTGGCTGCAGTCGGCGAAACGCCACCCCAGTATCCCATTGCCCAGCAAGACCCGGGACCATAGAGCCAACCAGGCCGTTCCCAAGGAGGAAGATGACTAAAAGGGCCATTACCTGGCCATGGGCCACGACCAGCTCCTCGGCCGCTACTGCGTCCACGGCCCCAACCGCCACCTCTGCCATATACATACATTTTTTCATTCACCCTTTATTCTGTGCAAATGCACAACTAGTTAAAGTGTGCATAACTACGAATATAAAGGTTACTGATTGTAACCTGAAGAGATAATGTCTTAAATGGTCACATCTTAGGAACTGGTGATTAGTAATGCATAGAAGAAGAAGAGGCGCAAGAGGGAGGTTCCCAATCCAGCCAACGATTGACAAGAAACCATCTATAGAGAGAATGGTTCCAAGACCCGATGACAACAAGGAGCCGATCCATCTCAATCTTGCTGAGGCCGAAGCACTAAGACTAGTTGACCTAGAAGGATTGTATCAAGAGCAGGCAGGATATTCAATGGGTGTGTCACGAGGCACCATCTGGAGAATGCTTGCAAGTGCGAGGAAGAAGGTTATTCAGGCAATATATGAAGGCCGACCTTTGGTGATTGGGTTGCCTCCGGAAGAAGAGTAGCAACCCAGATAATATGTTTGTCCGTTTGTTAAGATGTGTGGGGGGTAGTCTTGTCCCTATTCTTGGAAGTGAGGGGACCAACTCAAGGATTTCCAAGACTGCCCTCAAGAAGGGCCACTAGAAGGCGTCTAGATGCAGTTCTGCGTATCACGGTAGTACAACTCCACCTTATATGGGTACTTTGGCAGCTCATCTCTGAGAGGTTGAATATGCAAGTAGAGGTCACAGCAGGTATGGAGTCTATCAAGAACTGTATCTTAGTTCGCAGACCAAGTATTCCGAGGTACTGGGACCCAATTGCAAGGCCTCACGTAGCAATAGTCGTTCTAGAGCCAGACACAGGAAGGGAGTCGAGGTATTATCTATCAAAGGCGGGGGCGGAAGAGAATGGCAAGATAGTACTAGAAGTGGCAGACTTCAGTGAACTCGCAGAAGGTACTCTACTAGAAGTAAGATACAGCTCCATCAAGGCCAATCTGTATCAGCTTGAATTGGTGAGCGGTATGCCCTGCTGGAGATGGATTGGTCGATGTCGAGGACTATCGGATTTCGAGTCGGAGGAAGTCGACTGGGACCAGCTGCTCTGGAGTAACTACATGCTTCTGAGTGGCGTTTATGCAATCAGCTGAACGGTTTCAAAATCACTACTCCGATATCACAGCTATAGATAGCTATCCAGAGTAAGAAATGGAGTTGAACATCAATCAACCCGCACCCTTGAAAGAGATCATAGACCGCTGTATCTTGTTCAAGTATATGGAAACGAGGTCAACATGACAGACCTCATGGAGTTTTTCCGTGTTCAACGTGGAGGAATATCGCCCTGTAGTCAGAGTGTCTTGCTTCCAATCAATGATATGTCAGATTCACGATGAGAGTCGGCCGCGAGCTGTGGTACACCACTGTGTCTTTGAAGAGAGGTCATGCCGCATAGACACTAGCAGGATGTCGGCACGTTCCCCTTTGGTTCATCAAAGGGGACGTATGTCTTGAAGATTCATCTAATGAAAAGCATCTGGAAAAGCAGAAGAAATGGTAGCGGGTGGTCGATTTGAACGACCGATCTCGGGGTGTCCCCATCACGGAACTCGACGCGTTTCCGCGTTTATGAGCCCCGCGGGATAGGCCAGGCTTCCCCAACCCGCTAGTCTGGTAGATGGTATCCAGTATCAGACCCCATCAGACAGTTCTGTTGGCTGTGTAGACTAGGATGAATCTGACAGGGTTTTAAGCATTGCGAACTGGTGCTGAAAACTAGGAGCATGATGAGCCTGTATGGCTCTGTGAGATGAGAACAAAAGCCTTGAGTACTGCACAATGTTTGATAATAGGTCAGAATTTCAAGACGGGGAATGATAACTGATGATATTGGAAGTGGGTATACTTGTGGCAATCTATTCGATATGGATAGTCACCTTGGTCAATGCAATGATTTCGAGCGAAGAAATATCTTTGACTATTGCCACGCTGCCTTATATCGTCACGTTTCCTTTGGCGCTCATTGTATCTGCGATGGTCGATGTGGTCATATCAGGCATCTTCCTGATAGATATAATGCTCACGCTAGTGGTTGGAGTGTTATTCTTTGTTAGATGGGTGATGGCCATAGTGGCGGAGTAGCACTTCGCTGTTGACCTAGAACGATTGTCAATATCAGAATTAGCTCTTGTCCTTGCGTTTGAACTCTGTATAGCCACAACGACCGCAGGCGAACCTATCGAAATGCTCGGCCATATAGGTGCCCTTCTCACATCGAGGGCATTGTCTCTTGTCAATAGACACATTGCCGTTCTTGTCAACCTTGTACTTTTTGTGAGTTTCAGCCATCTCTTAGGCCTCCTTCTTTTTGTCTTCATTCCGTTTCAACATGTAATCTCTTTCGACGCGCTTCATCTGATCGATGTCGGAATAGATTCTTGCCGTACCCTCCGTGATGCCAATCCCAAAACGAGTTTCCATTCTATTGACAATGACAGATGAGGCATCTGCATCATACTTCGCCATAAGCTTGGAACGAACGTCGCGCCTACTAGGAGTAGTGCCATCAACATGCTCGATTCTGAAGCTCAATTCCCTTCGTCCGAGAGGCCTGTTCTCCTTTTCCTGGATGATTTCTAACTCCATTGACATCACTCTATATATCTGAAGTTGACTTGACGGTCTAGTCAGCGAACCGACCTTTGGTTGGCTAATAAAGCTTTCATAGCAAACATGCTGTTCAACGTACCTTTAGAGCGTATTTGCCGGGTTTGTCAACGCCAAGACGATCTGCAATGTACGACGAGTCTCTTGGGTCTTCGTCGGGATCGCGTGGAGGTAGAATGACGACTATCCCAGTATAGGATGTCGAGAGATTTGTGCTCTTGCAGTTAGGGCAGATGTTCTCGCTTGTCAAATAGTGACATTGACGACAGGCTTTCAGACGTGCCAACTTTCTTCCTCCACATTATTTCTTCTTTTTCTTCTTCTCGTCCTCAGCTTCGCCACGAGCGGCTTTGACATCATCTTCCACCCAAGAGGCGTCAGGGCCAATCTTTCCAAGGAAAGGCTGCCGCATGGTAAGACCTAGTTTGCCGGATCTGTTTCCTGACTCGAAACTGATCGAAGTTATTCTGGCACGAACCAAATCATCCTGCCGCAGGGTGCGCCCCGTCTCTTTTCCGAGGAGTGCGTTCCCCTTTGGATCCTGTGTAATGAAATCATCACATATTTGACTCACATGACAGAGACCATCCAGTGGACCCATCCGAATAAAGGCACCAAAGTCCATGATCTCTACAACATTTCCCTCTACTAGCTCGCCTCGCGACGGTTTGAATACCAATACTTGATACGTGACACTATGATATGTTGCACCATCGCCTGGCATGAGGCGTCCCTGACCAATCTCATCAATATCGGTCACCGCAATCATCAGGCCTATGTCTCTGTCTAGGACATTTTCGTGATTCTTTCTGAGGTGTATCATTGCAGCCTCCTTGAGAGGCTGGCCAAATTGTGATGGGGGTATTCTTACAATATCCCTTACTGTGACGATTGAGTAGATTGGTTGGACCTCCTGCTTCCTTTGAGCAGATTCTGTTTGCCTGACAGGATAATTACTAGAACAATAAGACCTCGGTTTTGTCCGATGGTCTTTACCCGACGGCTCAGCGGTGATTCACTTCAGTGAACATAAAAAGATTGTGACATCGTCTCAAATTATCGAGCCTTCCAGAGTTAAACGTTTTTTCCCTCTTACCATGAGGACGGGAATACCACGTTTTCTAGCCTTCTTGCGAAGGATTCGGTCGTTGGTGGCAATGACAGCCATTTGTTCCGCCGCATACTCTAGAATCTGGACGTCGACCGGTAGGGTGCGTATGTTCTCACCAACCTGAACGAGCTCGCATCTCTCAATGAGGCTCTTTGCCACAGTGAACTGCTTAGTTTCAATGTGGCTTCTTGGACTCTCAAGACGCGCATCGATTTCTTCTGCAACAGAATCCAAGATGATAAATCGCGGCCGTTTTTCTAACACTTCTTCTGCTTCGGTGAACACGTCAATCGCGAACTGCACGGGTACAAGTAAGAAATTAGTATCAAGAACAACCTCTATTGGCAATCCAGATGCACTACCGTTTCAGACAACTGCATGCCCTATCAGTCGCCATTTGTTTTCAACACGACGGCCGATAGCAATACGTTGTCCTTCTTCAACGCATACCGGTCGCTTTAGAGAGAGCTCAATCTTGTCACCATGCAGTCGAGTAATGACTCCAACAGTGGCAGCTGTACCCACAACCAGCATTAGAGGTTCGTTGAGTCGCAGATTCTCCACTTCTTTCTGTGACTCCATGCCTACAACACGGCCCATCAGTTCTGGAAGTAACATAATTTTGTCAACGGAATCCGGTAACTGACCCTCTTTGCCAAGAACATTTCCGACTAGACGATCGGCGCGAGTAGATGATGGATCAAGACCAGTCCCCACACCAATCAACCCACCCGGATATGCCTCCTCCAAGGGATTTCCACTGCCAGAGAGCAAGCTTCTCACCTTAGCCTTTATGGGATGATAGTCTTTGTCTATTCGCGAACCCGGAGCTATCTCTATCTCGTCACCAACCTTCAATCGACCTTGGACGATGGAGCCCCCTACTACACCTCCCCTTAAGTCCGGGGGAGTTGTACCTGGGCGATTGATATCAAAGGAACGAGCAATGAACATCTTAGGGGGTGCGTCGGACTTTCGTTCAGGGGTGGGTATGATCTCTTGAATTGTCTGAATCAGAAGGTCTACATTTGCTCCGAATACTGCAGATACCGGTATGATGGGGGCTTGTTCTGCCATTGTCCCCTTCACAAAATCCTTGATCTGTTGGTAATGCTTTTTGGCCGCTTCTCGCGAAACGAGTTCAATCTTGTTTTGCACTATGATTGTTTTCTCGACACCGACGATTTGGAGAGCCTGAAGATGCTCCGATGTCTGAGGCATGGGACAGGGTTCATTAGCAGCTATCACAAGAATGGCACCATCCATCAGACTTGCACCGCTGAGGCATGTGGCCATTAGTGACTCGTGGCCGGGACTATCTACGAAGGAGATCTCTCTCAGAGTTTCTACCGAACCACCGCAGTGAGGACACTTCCCATCTTTCAAGAGATGAGATGTTGTAAAGGCCTGTGGCTCTGGGCACTTTGTGCACTTCATTAGAGTCGTAGCTGCATATCCGAGACGAATCGATATGCCTCTTTTGACCTCGTCTGAGTGACGGTCGGTCCATTCACCAGTCAGGTATTCCACGAGAGTTGTCTTTCCGTGGTCTACATGGCCCAGTGCACCAATACTCACTTCTGATTGTCCTTCGTACTTGGGGCTCACCTAGTCTTCACTTCCAACTGTCCCTTGTTTGTCGCGAGCGAGAGTGCAAGACACTACATAAGAAGTCTATGGTCGGCCTATAGAGATCCCAGTGCCGTGCTCTTTAGAAGTAACTATGCAGCCTTCATAACAAGTTCTTCAAGAGGGGTACCGCCTTTCTCTTCAATTCTAACATTAATCTGAGAGAGATCGGAGGTGACTTCACGGCCTCGGACGGTTCTCCGTCGTGCTATTCCCTTCCGTGTGGGCCTAAGACCTGGCCGTCCACGTATGAGTACTTTCCGCTTACCGCTGCCATGAACGTCCGGGCGAATTGGAAAACCAGAAGTATCACTACCGCCGGTAATCTTGAGCTTGTATCCTGGAAGACCTATCACATCGCCTTCCACAATTTCCCCAACCTGCTTGCCGAGTAATGCATTTGTCTTGGCATCGTCTAACTCGTACTGGATTGCCGTACCTGTTTCGGGATCTGATAGGACAAGCTTGAATGGCAACTGTACTTCAACTTCCTTGAAATTTATGGTCCCCACTGGCAGGACACTGAAGCTAGCGACTCCGACTCACTTTATGAGGCTTGCGGTCGAGCTGAATTAATCGTGACATGAATATCCTCAGGATTCACGCCCATGGCATAATCATTATAACAAGTCCAGAAATTGCCACCTTCAAGACCGTTGCTATTGGATGGATATGCATGGACCCGATCTATTTACTCGGAATTCTGGCGGGAATCTATCTCGTCATCTACGTGATTGCACAGGCTATAGGACAGGAGAAACTCAGCCAGAGGGGTGTAGAAGCAGGAACGCCTTTCTTTATCATGTTCAAGACTGAACGGCTCAATTCGTTTCTGACCAAGGTTGGTAAGAGAATCCCGAGATGGTTCTTCAGCCTAGGAGTGGTCGTTGCATTTGGAGGAATGATTGCCGGTTTTGCTATGTTTGCAGACAATCTGGTGAAGTTCTTCATCCAACCTCAGACCGCAGGTGGAGTGGTGCCAATAATCCCGGGGATTACAATCACCGGATTGCCCTTGGTATACCTGATGATAGCATTGGCGTTCACTCTAGTTGTGCACGAGTTCGCTCACGGTCTTGCATCATCTAGGGATAACATTCCAATCAAGAGTTCGGGTCTTATGGCCTTCTTTGTCCTGTTTGGAGCTTTTGTGGAACCTGACGAAGAAGTATTCGAGAAAGAAGCATCCTCGAAGGACAGGATGCGCCTGCTGGCCGCAGGCTCGTTCTCCAATCTGATATGGGCATTTATCGTACTCTTGATGATTGCAAACTTTCCGGCCATGATGTCTTTGGGATTTAATCCCCCGAATGGGGCGTATGTGTACGATGTGGTACCAGGTTCACCTGGAGCAGATGCACTCGAAATAGGCGATGTGATTATTGGGTTGAATGATACTGATATTGAGAGATGGGTAGACATATCCCAGTTCATGATGGATGCACCTGCGGGATCTCAACTCATAGTACACACGCTAGAAGGCTCTGAAACAATCACACTCGCCGAAAGCGAGGGGAACAGCTCACTTGGATACATCGGGATATATGGGGCAGATTATTGGGAACCTAAGCCAGGATGGGGATGGATACCAGGCGGGCCACTCTTTGCATTTCACATGCAGCAAGTGCTGACTTGGTCGTTCATAATTCAGTTCTCGGTTGCTCTTTTCAATCTCTTGCCCATACCCTTCTTGGACGGAGAGAGATTGCTATCAAATGGCCTGAGCTTGTTGACCGATGATGAGAAGAAGATCAGACTGGTTATGTGGCCTCTTCGGATTGCTTCGCTGCTAATAGTCGTCCTCAGCATCGTCCTAAGCTTCTGGTTCGGTAAGGGCATATTCTGAAGTGAGTACATGGCTCGACTAGAGAAGCTATCTGTCTCTCGCAATAAGTTTCCTGAGGGGCCTTCTCAGGCAGACTGTATGCGGTCCGATCATCCATGCCGCCCATTCCAACCCGTCAGAGAAGGTGCTCATGATATCACGAGTGGAAACACCAGAACTGGGGAGCTAAAAAGAAGAGAAGAGCCATGAGTATCCTTAACAGCGCTTTGGTCACAGTGTGGTTTGGACGTATTGGACATGAGCATAGAGTGCTCGAAATGTGGAGAATCAGCAGTCTATCTGAGACGGTATACGAATGAGAGACTGTGCGTTTCCTGCCTCGTGAAAACAACACAGGATAGGGTAAGGCGAACTATCAACGGGCAGGCCTTGCTCAAAGAGGATGACCGCATAATCGTTGCAGTTTCGGGTGGGAAGGACAGCGCGGTCCTCTTAGACATTCTTACACGAATAGAGAGTTGCTTTCCGAAGTCAGAAGTGATTCCTCTAATCATAGATGAAGGGATCAAAGGGTATAGGGACCGAGCACGTGAAGCAGCAGTGAAGCTGGCAGATTCGCTGGGACATGATTTGATAGTGCGTACTTTCTCACACTATTTTGGAATGTCACTTGATGAGATGATCAAGAACCGGCCACCCGATTCTCTTGGTGCCTGTTCCTATTGCGGGGTCTTCAGGAGAAGAGCTCTAAATCAAGCCGCCAAGGAGCTGGAAGGGGATGTCTTGGCAACTGGACATATTCTAGATGATGAGGCACAGACCATAGTCATGAACATCCTCAGAGGTGATACGAAGAGGATGGCCAGAATGAATCGACCAAGAGAGAGAACTATGGAGGGCTTTGTACCTAGGATCAAGCCTCTGATTCAGTTGTCAGAGAGGGATATAGTTGCTTACACCCATTTCTTGAATTTGCCCTATCATGATGTCCCATGCCCTTATGCTTCTGAAGCATATCGGAACGACATACGGGACTTCCTGAATGAGATGGAACACAGACGGCCGGGCACTCTTCTTGCAGTGTTACACTCAGGCGAGGCGATATCTGACGCCTTTTGTGAGGCTCAGAGTAAAGGCAGAGCTGGAACATGCCAGAGGTGTGGAGAACCAACTACCGGAAAACTCTGCAAGGTCTGCACCATGCTTCAAGAACTTGGAGGTAGGACTTGACTGATGGCAAGGAAGCCAGAGATATTGCATGGAACGCGAGAAGTTCTCTATGATGATCAGCACTGGCAGGTCTTCCGAGAACTCCGCAGTGCTGCAGAAGAGAGCATGTTCAAGCTAATAGAGGGAGGCATAAGATGCCTCGTCTACGGTTCACTAGCGCGAGGCGACATCACCAAGAAATCGGATATAGATATAGTCATCCCCTATCGGGTTGCAAGTTACCGCATTGAATTATCAGTGGGGAGGGGTGTGCGCAGAGAACTGGTTCAGGCCACACCGTCATCTATATTGAAAGGGCACCTGTATCTTGATTCTCGTACAACCATTTCATTTCCTATGTTTAAGATGATGTCAAGAGAGAGAGAATTCTATAGATGGGGAGGGACCGTCAATATTGAACAGATCGAGACTCAGTCCCGAGTTCCGGGAGTTGACAAGAGACTCGTATTGATTAAGCCCACGGATGAAGGGCATATCGAAAGCGGGGTTATTGGACATGAGGCCAGTGTTGCACGGAAGTTGAATGTGAGTGTAGAGATTGCCAGAGAACGGGTTCGAGTTCTCACAAGAAGAGAGTCGGTTGGAAGAACCGGCGTATATCTGACACACCCGGTACCAGAGGATTCTACCTTTGAAGCAGAGAGTAAGTATCTCATTGATCGAAATCCCGCTCTTAGAAGGACTGTTGACAGAAGAACATGAGTGTGTGCCAGAAGTGAAACGTAAGGTGAGAAAACTACAGGCAGGTTCGTTAGTCGTGGGAAATCTTCCCGTCGGCTGTCAATTCTGCGGCGAGGGAAAGAAGATGGTGCTCTTCGTCACTGGACTCTGCGAAAGTGCCTGTTTCTATTGCCCGCTGTCAGGAGAGAAAGCGGGGAAGGACTTGGTATTTGCTGACGAAATGCCAGTTGATGAATTCTCAGATGTACTGAGCGAGGCAGAGGCAATAGGAGCAAAGGGAGCTGGACTGAGTGGGGGCGATCCATTGTGCAGACCCGATAGAACCCTCCGATACATAGAGCGTCTCAAGAAGTATTACGGAACGAGTTTTCACCTCCATCTGTATACTTCTATGGCAGATATTGACAGAGGAACACTTGTTCTCCTAAGAGAGAAGGGGTTAGATGAGATACGATTTCATCCACAAGGCAATGACTGGAAGGGCGTCGAAGACGCGGTGGAACTTGGGATAGCCACAGGACTTGAACTGCCCGCCATTCCCGGTCATGAGAGGCAATTGAAAGAGGCAGCAATTAGAGCAGAAGAAAATGGTGTCCAGTTCCTCAACTTGAATGAGTTGGAAGCTAGCGAGAGCAATTTCAGTCGGTTGGCATCATTGGGTATGCGACTGACAAGCACGGAGAACTCCTCAATTGCAGGCAGCAAGATTCTTGCAAATCGCATTCTTAACTGGGCATCTGAAGAACTCGCGAGCCTCACAGTACACTATTGCTCTGCCAGCTTCAAGGACTCGGTTCAGATGCGTAATAGATTGAGGCGACGGCTTGAGAGAACTAAAAGGGAGTTGGAAGTGGATGTCGATGATGAGCCTCTTCTTATATTGGGAGTGCTTCTTCCACAGAGGGAATTAGTTGACAGAAGGGAACTAGAGCGTGTTGCAAATATGCTCTTGACTCGCTACGAGATTCCGGATAATCTGCTGCATGTAGATGAGCAAAGGATGCGAATTGAGATTGCACCTTGGGTATTGGAAGAGATAGCTGGAGACATAAAGCATCAGATTCCATCCCATTGGAAACTGGGGATTGCGACTGAATATCCTTCTTGGGACCGATTCCAAGTTGAGTTCGACCCATTTTGATTACTGACCGATTCTGAAGCGTAATATGGCAGCAATACCGCCCAGATTCTGGAGCTGATCGCCAGCTGGGTGCTCAGTAGAGATAATGTTAACTCCACCCCTCGTCTTCTCTGTCCCACGGATGAGTTTGTCAATCCTGCGTCTCTGTTGCTCGTCACTTCCGCGAAGTCGTCTGTCTGTGACGAGGAGTTCGTCTACAGCTCCATACTGTACTGCTCGGGCGACCTCTTCATCGCCATATGTAGCAAGCCCATCACCCTTGGCAATATGCTCTAAGACCTTCTCCACGAGTTGTGTTTCCTTCTCAAGTTTGATTTCCTCCGCCACCTTGGACACAACACCACGATAGAGGATTTCCTTTGCAGCAGGCATACCCACTGTGTTTGCACTTTCTACGACCACTTGCGGCATCTCGCTTATCGATGCAGATTGAAGGTAATCCCGGAAATGATCCTTCACAAAACCAGGACCAGCAATTATCAATACCCCAATATTGTTCTGCTCCAATTGAGAACGAACAGCAAGAGTAACATCGCCGAAGAACTCACGCATAGTTGCATCGTATGATTTCTGGTCGCCTCTCTTTCTAGATATACTCGACTTGATACTGACTGCCTCTCGTATGCCGTAGTCAGCCAGAAGAAAGATCTCTGCGCTCTCGTCCTCTATGGTGACCAATAGAGCG
Organism: uncultured archaeon; assembly: GCA_964558645.1. Classification (GTDB taxonomy): domain Archaea; phylum Asgardarchaeota; class Thorarchaeia; order Thorarchaeales; family Thorarchaeaceae; genus TEKIR-12S. The sequence continues at coordinate 46,494 of CAZLEV010000010.1, read as the reverse complement.
ATAGGACTTGTTCGCGACTCTTGAGCTTCTTTTATCCTCTTTAGGTGAAAATTGGGCCAGTGCTCTTTTATGATGGTCAGTCTATCCCCTGTTTCTATATTGAACGTATGATAAGAGCCTGTACTGACCAGATCACTGGGCCCCTCCACAATAGTGCCTTTCAGCCTAACACGGTTTGTGAAGGAGTGGAAGGCTACATCTTCAATATCAATCACGAGCGTCATCGGTTTCCGTACGCTTTCCTGCTTGCGTCCATTGTCATCCCCCATCCTGATGCGTCGACTGGTTCTCGAAATAACCCGGTCGCCTGAGTCAACTATGTTATACAGATGCCAGAGGTCGTCTAACGTTTCAATCTGCAGAGTGATCTTGCCTTCCTTCATCACTCGTTTCAGGACCTTCAACGGAACACCTGTCATAACAAAATGGTGTCAGAAGAAATAGCTTCCGTAATCTTCATTGGAAGAAGAGCAAGCACTCCTAGTAGAGAGCTGATGGCCCTCAGGCCCAATTCCTTGACAGATCTGTTCAGCTTCTTTAACGTGATATTCTTGAACTAAATCGTGATGAGACTGGACAGCAAGGTCACCGGAAACTCGAATGACCCCACCAAGTTCCCTTAACCTGAGTGTGAGTGCATCACGTTTTCTGTCGAATTGCCAAGCCATCTGTTCTGCAACATCAAGAATTCTCTGAACTGCATCTCCTGTGAAGTGGGGAATACGCTTATCCTCATCTACCGACTGGGCAATGAATCGCACTATGTCATCTAAGGCGTCAGGACTCTTCTTCATCCACGAATTCAGCAGAATCTCATAACCATAGCCGCGGATTCTCGATCTTAGAGGAGGGAGAAGAGATGGGAGGTCGTCCGGATTGCAAGATGCAAAGAGGATGAAATCGCAGGGAATGTCATCAATACGGACAGCAGCCCCTGAGCTCTGAGGATTATGACCACTGATGGGGTATTTCTTGTCTTGTAGCGCGGTGAGTAAATGCTTCTGATAGCCACCTAGTGAGGCTAGCTCATCAATGTATAGTATACCTTCGTGAGCTTCATGGATTGCTCCGGGAATGACTCGGCGATGAGGAGGAGTGCCCAAGGATTTGGCACCACCATAGGGATCATGTCTGACATCGCCAAGAATCTCAACCACGCTCGAACCACTCACCTGAACAAAGCGGCTTGACTCTAGAGGTACGAGGACGTTCTCAGTTTCTTCTACTGATTCTTTGGTTCGTGGAGAGTTCGAGGCCATATCTTGTCGACTCACCAGAATAGAGTCATGACCATCCCTCTGATATGTGACTTCTTCTGTTCTCGTGCCCGTGCGCTCAACAAGTGTGACAGAATCGGTTGCTCGTTCTTGAACTACATCAAAGACACTGAAGAGACCGTGATAAGACTCTTCGGTCATCCAATTGGACCGTTTCGGGTTTCCACAGTCCATACACAAATCGTGTTCAGGAGAAGAAAATGCACGACAGCGGGGACACCTGTAGCCCATCTTGACTGCAACCTCAAAAGGAAGCGCATCAGGCCGGATGTAGTGTCTTTTGGAGGTCTGGGGAGAAGCGGGTTCTGTTACAGCTGAAAATCGACGGGCCTCAGCTTGAGGTCTCTCCGGTTTGGCTGGATTGGCAATAATCCATATAGACTCCTTCGGTGGGGGAAGTAGAGTAGATGCAGCCCTTGCGAGCATAGACTTCCCAATACCGGGAACACCACAGAAGAGAACATGACGTCTCTGAACTACTGCTGACTTTACAAGGCGAATAGCAGCATCTTGACCGATTATTCTTTCAAATGGATCACAGGGGACCGCTACTTCTGATGTGTTCTCTATGCGGGTTAGCAGCTCACTCACTGTATCTGGCCTCATCTACGGTCTTCGTATGAGAAAAGACCATGTGCTCGATGATAATTGTGAGTAATACGCTAATTGCGTAACCGTCGTGTAAAGACAGATTATAGAATGGTACTTACCCAGGTGCCACTCGATAGAGGTGTTCTACTCGTACACTATCTCAAGGTCGGTGATCATTTTGATACAGGAACCCACCAGACAGTTACCGATGGGGCAGTTTTCCTTAGCAGTTTCAAAGAGTTTGTGAATCCGCTTCTCGTTTGACCCCTCAGGAACCACGATTTTGGTCTTGATTGTGATTGCCGTGAAGTAACTCCGGCCAGTATCTTCTTCTGTTTCGTAGTCGCCAATAATCTCCGACTCAAGATCCAGTAGCTCGATATGGCCCTTTTCAAGAGCGATTTCAAAGACCAAGTTGACACATCCGCCAATTGAGGCCAAAAAGAGGCCATGGGGGCTGGTTGCGCCTGGATGGTCCTTGACCATCGGTGGTGGACAGACTGCCACCATATTCGATTCACTCAATGAAACTCCATGAATCTTCGGTGTTGCTGTCTTACGAAGTTGCGCTATGAAAGTTGAATTGCCCATTATGTTTCATCTCTTCAAAGGAATAGCAATTGTAGTTACAATTGACTCTTCATTTCGCCAATCGGCCTGTCAAATAAACAATTCGGATTGTGCCATACTGATTGTTGCCCTTTTACTACACCTTCTAGAAAGAGAGCTAAGAAAGGAATGCTCCGCTACTCTATTTCATCGAATGTGATTATCTTCAGACTCGAGGGAGGTCTGTCGATATCAGCAACAGCAGCTGCAATGAGGAGTCTTGTACCTAGACCGCTTACAGCATCAATGAGTCTTTGAGTGACGACTCCATCAAGAACTATGGCATCAACAGCGTCATGCGTCTTGAGAGCTTTCGTCAGTTCGGCCACACCACACTCAGCAACAACCTCCATTGAATCATTGAAGAGAGCTGCTCTGAAAGACTCCTTGAGTTCATGCATCTTCTCAAGATATGGCTCTTGGACCATTGGTTTTTCAGGAGGTTTTCTCTCAGACTTCACGGGCTTCCGCCTCTTTGAAGGTTCGTCACGCCTAGGTGACCGTGCCTTGGTACGTGGTTTGCGAGATTCCTTCTGTTTCCTGTCCGCGGATACCTTTCTTTGCACCAACGACAGAGCCTGATCAGCAGGTATCTTAGACTGAAGAGCCTTTGTTGTTTCACGACGGGTGAGATCCTCGACTTCTTTTCCTTCGGGCGCTCGAGCAATGAAATCAATCCTTGCCACTTGCATCAGCTCTCGTAGAATTAGGTCTCCACCACGATCACCATCTAAGAAGGCAATGACTGTACTATCATTCCTTTTCGTGAGGTCTGCAATGCTCTTTGGTACATGGGTTCCCTCGACAGCTATGGTATTTGTTACACCATTCTTCATGAGATTGATGATATCTGCTCTTCCCTCTACAAGAATCATCTCTTGATTCTCGTCAAAGTCGGGACCCGTTGGTAGCTTGTCTGGGCCGTATTTAGCGACTGTTCTCTTCTTTGCCTTGGTAACAGCCTGCGTGATCTCATCTGACCCAGGTGAGATGTCTTCTTCCCATCCTTTGAGGATGCTAATCGCACGACTGACGACTCTGCGCCTCTTGGCACCACGGATGTCCTCAAGCTTGTCAAGGGTGACGCTGGCTTTACAAGGTCCAACCCTGTCTACGGTTTCGATTGAAGCAGCAAGGATGGCTGTAGCGGTCTTGTCAAGCGAAACGGGGACGACAATCTCACCCCTGCTACTTCCACCCTCCGAACGAACAACTATCTGAATTCTGCCAATCCTGCCCGTTCTCTGAAGCTCTCTGAGATCGAGGTCTTCGCCAAGTAGTCCCTCTGTCTGACCGAATAGGGCCCCAACAACATCAGGCTTGTCAACAACCCCGTCAATATCGATTCTGGCCCTGATGACATATTTCGCAGTGCTCTGATCGAAATCAGTTCCTATTTCTATGCACGTCTCCTTTGGATTACTGCCACGTGCCTTGCCTATTGGGGCGATGTTTCTGCCCTGCCGAATCTCACGGACTAAGATGTCCCCACCACGCCGGAGTAATGTGCCGATGGTGTTGGCAACTCTTCATATGCCTGTTCTTATTCAAGAGATAATGATATGATGATCCTATGAGTGATAATAATCCCATGATCTGCTCGGCGGCCGCTTGTCGACCCAGTTGCGGATCGCATAGTTCAGGCCCCGTGACAATGTAATGATTATGATTTGGTAAGTCTTGAAATCCGACCGAATGGATACGGTAGGACTTCACAGTTCCTCGAAACTAGCCTCAGTATTTGAAGTTGTCGTTACCAACGAAGTGGAACCGGGCTCGGGCCCACTTGGCGCCAATTGGCAACCCTAATATTGGTACAATGACATAGATAGTGATGTTCAGCAAATAGCCCATCTTCGAGGGCGCACTGAGTTGCCACGATGATGTGTTGCGCAAATGATGGGCGACAGCTTCGAACACAACCCGTCACGACAATAACCGCGAACCACAACGGACTCAGTTGACTCGGATGATGTCTGCGGATGATCCTTGGGTCACCCTGGTCTCGCACAATGACGGACACGTCGATGCCACAAGAACCCAACATGAGACAGCTTGGTGGAGGCGGAAGACCTTCCGGAGCTATGAAGCCGAGAGTTAGTGTGTAGGGGCACAGGCATCGACACTGTTGTTTCTTCTGCAGAGTCCTATAACTGCACATCCTCTCCGGGTCTGAGAACTGTCACAGTCGTCGAGGGATTTCTTCTCGATACTAAGGATTTGAACTTCTCGGGATCGGCCTTAATTGCTGGAAAAGTATCGTAGTGCATAGGAATTACATGTTTGGGATTTAGAAGGCTGACAGCAAGTGCTGCCTGCTCCTCGTCCATTACGTAGTACGAACCAATGGGTAGAAGAGCTACATCTGGCGAGTAGAGTTCGCCAATGAGGCTCATGCTCGAGAAAACACCTGTGTCGCCTGCATGATAGAATGAGCCATCTCGAAAAGATACAACGAATCCGGTTGGCGCACCAGTACCACAGGAATGGAATGCTTGAACAAGTGTAATCTTGATGTCCTCTATTTCAACACTTCCGCCAATGTTCAGCGTATGAACATTCTCCAAACCATTCTCCTCCTTCGCCTTGATGCCAAGTTCATTGATTGCAACGAAGTAGGCACCGGTCTTCCTACAGATTCTCAAAGCCTCAGCAAATCCATGATCACCATGATCATGGGTGACAAGCACAACATCTGCATCTTCTATGTCATCGGTCTTGAGGGGGGAGGTTGGACCATCAAGCCAAGGGTCAACGAAAACCGTCTTCCCTTCTGATTCTATTTTGAAAGAAGAATGACCAAGATATGTGAATTTCATAATCAACAAGCTCCTTGACTGAGAGAACACTGGCAAAGAACATTTACTTTTCGATTTAGTAAGGTGATTTATACCAAGAATGTCAAGAGCAACAACTTAAGTCGGAATATGAGTGAGGATTCGAGTCTACCCATGACCATACGTCCACATCCGGATTTGCTACAGGCAGGAAAGATTGCGTCCAAGGTGATATCTGAGATAGCCAAAGAGGCTAAGCCAGGCGTTAGTGTGCTCAGATTATGCCAGATGGCAGAAAGCAAGACCATCGAGTATGGTGCAACAGGTCATGCCTTTCCCTGCAATATATCGACTAATGAAGAGGCGGCCCATTATACAAGCCCTGAAGGAGATTTGCGGGTCTTGCCCGATAGGGGGCTCATAAAGATCGACCTTGGAGCCCACGTGAATGGTCATCTGTCTGACACAGCACTTACGGTAGATATGGATGGTTCTTATGCGGACTTTATCAGCGCAGTACAGAATGCATTGACTGCTGCCATCGATTTGGTCAGACCTGGAACTAGATTGGGAACTATCGGAGCAGCAATCGAGACAGCTATAAGAAAAGAAGGCCTGAATCCTGTGTACCAGCTCTCGGGTCATCAGATGGAACCATGGGTATTGCATGCTGGAAAGAGTATACCAAATGTGAGAACAACCGGACCTGAGAGAGTGCAGAAGGGAGAGATATACGCGATTGAACCATTTGCAACTGATGGAATCGGTTCAATAAAGGTAGGAGAAGAGGTCTATATCTTCTCCAATGTTTCGAATACAAAGTGTAAGCTCAATCGTTCGGACAGGCAGCTTTGCAACACTCTGAGAAAACGATTCAGAAGCCTGCCTTTCGCGTCAAGATGGATTAGGATGGATGAGGGTATACGTACATCATTCCGAAGGTTGCTTCAGGCAGGAGTGATTCGAGGGTATCCGGTCCTGACTGAGGGGAAAGAGGGAATGGTTGCTCAATGGGAACATACTGTGTTTATAGGAGAAGACAGGAGCATTGTTACCACAAAGCAGGGAAAATAGCGCATAGGCCAAGATGGAACCTCTTAAGAAGTCTGAATTGCAGAATCCAGTCTGGTGACTTCATGCAGGATAAGCCAAATCCACTGAGTGTGAAGGCTGGAAGGATTGCTGCGAGAGTATTGCAGGAAACTTGTGAAATGGTTGAGCCAGGAAAGAAAGTGATATCCATATGCAGTGAGGCAGAAAGGTGCATCATCAAACTGGGCGCGAAGCCTGCCTTTCCCTGCAACGTTTCGATAGATCATATTGCTGCTCACTATACCGCCCCAAAGGGTGATAGAACAGTCATTCCAGAATTCGGTCTTGTGAAGATCGATCTCGGGACACACATTGACGGATATATTGCAGATACCGCGCGAACAGTAGATATTGACGGGTCCCTTGAGGGAATGGTAGCAGCAACTGATGATGCTTTACAAGAGGCAATAAAAGCCATTAAAGTGGGTATGAAGGTCAGCATGGTAGGGCAGGTAATAGAGCGCGTAATTGATGCCTATGGGCTACGACCTGTGAGGGAGCTTACGGGGCATAATCTGGAGCGATTCAATCTTCATGCTGGGAAGAAGATTCCGAATATAAGGAATCGCGATTCAACAAGAATCGAACAAGGAGAATATTATGCAATAGAGCCCTTTGCTACCAGTGGAAGAAGTATAGACCAGAGCAAGAACATCTACATTTTCGCAAATACAGCATCTGATAGACCAGTAGACAATGAGGTGGCTGAGAAACTTCGCCAGCATCTAAGAAAACGATATGGTCCTTTCCCTTTCGCATCAAGATGGGTGGGAGCGACAGATGATAAGATTGACATCATGAGCAAGTTTCGGATTCTTCTGAAGAAGAGGGCTATCAAGGGATACCCCGTTCTTGTCGAAAAGAAGGAACGTCCTGTAAGTCAGTCAGAACATACCGTCTACATTTCAGAAGAAGGAGCAATCCCATTAACCAAGCTAGATTAGATGTTGATTTCTTCTTCTTTCTCTCTGACTATGTAGATGCCTTGGATGGTCATTGAGCCCTCACATTTGGGGCAGGCGGCGTCAACAGGCTTAAGGATATAGTCGGTGTCTTCAAAATCACGGAGTTCCTTGAAATCGCAGTCCGGATTGTCACAGACAATCTCCGTCACTGTAGGTGGAGGTGGCTCGGGAACTTCAGGTTCTTTTCCACCGCTAATGAGTCCGAAACCAATTGACATCACGACCATTCCTATTAGAAACCAGATGAATGAATACGAGGGATCACTGTTCATCCCCCAGAAGAGAATCACAGCACCTGCTCCGGTGATAATTAGTCCGACTACTCTAGATATAATGCCCATTTTCAAAACCTCATAGTCCTATCCCAATAGTGTTTCCTATCCCAGCTAGGATTACCCGATCCCCTTTCTTAGTTCGCTTTATTATCGCAGTCTTGATGCGTTCCAATGCCTCGGGAATGGCATTCAGTAGTTCCTTCTGCATGATGCCCACTGCAGCCTTCTCGTCTTCCTTCACAACAACAGCCTCAAGAGGAATGCCATTCTTCCTAGCTACTTCTTCTATTGCATACTTCTCAGGGCCTGGATCTCCTATTGCGGCCCCTGTGCCCTCTGATACCCGGCCGAGTTCCTCACCTTCGAGTTTGAGTGCTGCGTCTATTGTTATTATCCGAGAGATATCACCGTTGTTCTGTTTGACAAGGTTTTCGATGGCGAGGCCGGGTTTCCCCACAGTGCCTCCGGGTCCTGTTGCTCTGACCGCAAAGAGAGTTCGCCCCTCGACATCGACAGGATAGTAACCGACTTCGCGTGCAAGATTATCAACATAACTCTCCTTTGCTGCACCGTACTGGCGCGCAAACTTTGTAACAATCAGTGGGCCTATACCGTCGCCAATTGGTTTTCCAACCGAGAATGCCCCCATAGCCTGAAAGTATGCCTCTGCAATACGCAGTAGCTCGGGAAGCTGCATCTGTATTTGCATGATCATTATTTGACTCCCATACTTCTTGCCGAGAATATAGTAGTGCCGAACAACACGGAAGATTAGATTCATGACCTGAGTCACCTCAAGGGTGTTCTCAAGATTCTGCCGCATCTTTCCATCAGCATCTGGAGCTAAATCACCAACAAACTCCTCGAAACGATCTCTTCTCTCATCCAGAAGATGATCCAGACGTTGAATGACCCCGGCTGGATCGAGATCGACCGGCATGATGGTGAAGTAGTCAAGCCAGCGGTCGAGATCCCCAGCAACTTCATCTTCGGGCCGTCCGAATTCTTTGAAGGTGTCAATTGCGGTCTGTCTGGATTCCAAGAACATCCGCTTTAGCTCTAGAAGACCTGATTCAATCTGTTTGAGCCATTGCCACATCTGAATCTTCTGCCCATAGAGGCTGAAGAGCATGATGAAGGCAAAGAATGCAAGATTGATTATCCAACTGAATTCGTTGGGCTCTCCACCGAACTGCATAGGTATCATCACGACCTCTGGTGTTTTCGCTTTAATCGTTTCTATCTAGGAGATGAAAGTGCCAAAAAAAAGAAGTGCGTCCTAGTAGACTACAAAGATGGATTCCGATGTGGGTTCGGATATCTCTTGAACCATTGGGGTTAAGGGCGGGAAGAAGAAATCTGAAGTGGATTAGGAGCCCGTATCACAATGCATGAAGTGGATAATGAAAGAATGTGGCAGCTTGAAGGCTTGTCACGGGCTCGCGCACCGCACAGTTCCTTCAACGGCATCGGGCTTGACTTCCGGGTTCGGTAAGAGACCGGGTATTTCACCGACGCCTATGGCCGCCATCAAGACACAAAAAATGCTGCAGCGGTTTTAAAGCTTGCCGTGTGTAAGTAGTCACTCTTAGGGAACTATCTAGGTTTAGTCTTCTCAAGTATCGAACGTCTGATTCTCGCATAAGGAAGGCATATCACACCTCTGATGTGCAGAACTGTTAAGACAAGAAGGACAACTCCTCCAACTATGAACGAAAAAGCTAGGAATCGATCGAATACGGCCAGGAGAGGCGTTCCTACAGTAGTGGCCACTTGAATGGTTCGATAATCAGCAACATAGGATAGATTCTCTGTGCTATTCAACGTGGCACTTTCTGGAGTGAGATCGTTGTAGTTTTTCTCGAGAAATATCTCGATTGTGCCATTGGAAACACTCTTCTTCGAGTCATCGCTCAAAACGAATGTCAGGTGGTTAAACACTAATCTGCCACCAAAGTCAGGAATGATTCTCGATATTGCATCACCGTCCATGAGAAAACTCGTGTAGACCAACAATCCATCATTAAGGGAATCAGATATTGTGAACATCGGTTTGTCTGGAAAGTAGTCAGTGAGGTAGCCCGCACTGTCATGCCACCAGGGGTAGAATGCAATGCTATCGACCAGAATATCACTCAATACTGCTCGACCAAGGATGGTTCGCCCATAGTAGAATCCCAGATATGCACTCATATGGTGCTGGCTCACCGTGGGATGGTGATGCCGGTAGAAATAAGATATCGTGAACACAGCCCGAATCAGCAGGGCCTCTGTGCCGTCATCAAGCTGAAATGAGGCACGGTAGCTGAACGAGTCTATCTCGAAAACAGCAGAAACTGGAGGGGCCCCATCATCTTGAGCACGAACTATCGGTAGGCCTGTAATTGGAAGGATAAGAAACATTCCAATAAGTGCCAACGTACGGCCGCAACTTGTCAAGATTATGCCTCCAGTGTATATCTAATGGATTATGGATAAAAGGCACTTTCCGTTTGAGCAAATTTGCATACAGGAAACCAGCGCCAAGTGATAGAACTGGTGGGGCGGATGGGATTCGAACCCACGATCGACGAGTTTCGCCAGGCGACAGCATCTATTGACCCTATTAGTTCTTGGCTCTAAATGAGCCGAGATCTGGAGCCCGTCGCCATACCGTTGCAGACCACGTTGAAACTCAACGCGATTGACTAGGCCACCGCCCCGAGCATGGTAGCAGGTACCATTGAAATGCGAACAGATCAGCGGATGATATGAAGGTTTCTGTGCATTGAGGCTTTGTTGGTATCAGATACTATCGAGAGATGTGAAGAAGCGTCAAGGCGTGATGGTAATAAGCACTAGAATGCGTGTAAGAAAGAGTAGGACCATGGTTAACTATCACAGAAGTGCAGGTATGGATGAGGCTGGCCGAGGGCCAATGCTAGGCCCGATGGTGGTCTGCGGAGTGGTCTTTGACCCAGAGGGGTGTCGTCAACTTGACAGTATCAATATCAGAGATTCGAAGATGGTGACTCCTAGACAGAGGTTTGAGCTTTATGACGAGATACAAGAGATAGCGCGAGGTGTTGCCATCCGAAGCATTCCTGCATTAGAGATAGATAGAAAGAGAAAGAGAGGGGTTTCACTTAATCTTATAGAGGCAGCAGCATTTGGGTCTATCTTAAGAGAGTTGGAGCCTGACGTGGTTTACATAGATGCAGCGGACGTGAATCCTCGGCGCTTCGGCGAAACTGTATTCCGATTATCGGATCTCAGACCTGGGCAGTGCAAGGTCGTTTCTGAGCATAAGGCAGATGAAAGGTACAAAGTAGTAGCAGCTGCTTCAATCATTGCAAAGGTGATTCGTGATAGATCCATTGAGCGCCTACAGACCGATTTTGGCGACATTGGTTCTGGATACCCAGGAGATCCAAAGTCTATCTGTTTTGTACGAGAGTGTGCAAGGACGAGAAAGATTCCCCCATTTGTGAGGCAGAGTTGGGAGTCAGTTAGAGTAATTATGGAGGAGTTCGGTGGTAGGCAATTGAAACTTGACGAGATTTGATTCTAAGTGGAACGCTCCGATATTATTCTCTTCAGCTCGTTCGGTTTCTCGATTTCGTCTAGCTCTAGCTGACGTATAACAGCTAAATCAGAAACATTCTCGTCTGCTTCGCCTTCTTCCACTATTATTACTGCATTCGCTTCCGAAACGTTAGATACGCTCTTTATGATTTCCATCCGTTTATTCAGTGCCCATGATTTGAGTGACCCGACCCCCGACATCAGCGGAGGGCCGTCCTCCTTTGCAGCGACTTGGAATGGAGCACGGTCTGTCCACAAGACATTCATGCCAAGACGCTCAAAGAATTCATTGACCCTGATTTCCAGACTCGAGATGGTGTCAGGGTTTCGTTGTTGCGTAAGTGGTTTCTGGACTTGAGGTTTCGACAGCACATCTACGGGGATGACTAGATTAGTTTCGAGTACTTCCTCCAGACGTTCTGCAACCTCAGTACTGACATCCATCTCGTCCTTCTCGTATGCAAGAATAGCACGAGCAGAAACCTGCACACAGTCAGCAAGCTCTTTCTTGGTGAAACGCCGAGATAGCCGAACCTCCTTCAGCATTGCCCCGTCAATAGCCACAAAACGACCCCCCCGTTGTATAAACTCACGCGGGAGGTCATTCTTCCGAATGACGGATCCGAGGCTAGGTGGTGCAATCGTAGATACCCCATATCGCTTGTAGACAACTCCGTCCTCCAAATCCCCCCTTCGATTTCTTAGGCCAACTATCAGGGGAGTAGCATTGAAAAACTGTGCCACAAGCTGGAGTGCAATAGCGTCTTCTCTTGTGAGTGCATCGATATTGGAGAGGATTTTAATCAGAATGAGTCTATCGTTTCTCCTTGCTACTAAATCAAAACAACTAGGTCTCATATCACACTTGGATGACAGACTAAACCCGGTGGTCTCTAACTGAGAGATAACCTCCTCAATCAGATTCTGTCTAGCCTTTGTCATCCTTTCACGTCCCGTGTAAACTTAGGATATAATCCTTTTCAGGATTGCTGATTGTGAAAAGATCTCCCATTCGTCTTCCCGATGCTAACGATCACGATAGATTAACATTCACCAGTATCAAGCATGGTTTCAGGGAGCTATCTCAAACAGCTGTTTCTGTGACACGCACCAATGCGAAAAGATGGTCTTTCTCGAACGGCTCAAGATTCACTTTCTCGACCAAGCCAAGTCCAGATGCCACAATCTCGGACATCTCTTTGTTAAAGGCTCGATTTATGGGAACTGATGAGTCGATACTTCTTGCTTTGATTGCAATCATCCCCCAAGCACCAAAGCTGCAAAACTGCCGGATGTTGTCTATAAAGATAGTTGCCTGATTAGGCTGGGCTATGTCTTGATAGACAATATCGATTGGTTCGGTGATAAAGGGAGAGTATTGTATTGGGTGTCTAGCATCATTGACAAGAGGTACGATGTTGGAACGCGACTGGGAAAGACTTAGCAAGTTGCGAGCCACCTTTGGAGAGAACTCAACTGCATAGATAGTGCCCTGTTCTCCTATTATATCAGAAACATGACTCACCGTCGTCCCGGAAGCTGCTCCAAGGTATAGAACCTTGGACCCTCGTTGTATAGGCATCTCTCTGAGATCATTTCGAATAGCTGCAGACAGCTTGGACCTTCTAGAAGGCCATAAGCGATATTCTACGCCATCTATATCCAAGACCTTCTCCCCATAGACGCTGCCGTCACCGGTCAAGGAACGTGTAGCCAGTGATGTCTTGCCTCTCTCCTCAATCATATAGACGCCGGGAAACTTGTGCTTGGTTACCTTCATTCTAACGCCCCCCTCTCTTGTGTGATGTATTTCTTGGTCCTCTCCTTGGCGAGCCTTTTTGTTTTGTCTTGGGTGATTCCTGCGGTGGGTCAGGATTCTGACGCCTAATCTCCTCCAAACGATTTTCGAATTCCTCTCTTAGACTCTCCCCAATATTCCTGTCAGAATACGCATCGACTTTGGCAGCTATTGCCAGCTTACCCGCTAATGCCCGGGCAATCTTGCCTCTCTGCCAGTACGGAGCAGTGTTGACAGAGGGGGCTTGAAAGATAATGCCATGCTTCGGCGGGTCAGTTCCTGTTCTCAGACTTCGAAACAGAGCCTTTTCTGCACCATAGACTTGTACAGTACTAGAGGGTTTATGCGCAAGCGTTTCCAATGAACCCGCAAGACTAATCAGCCGAGCGCCAATCAAAGGGCCAGCAAGTGCAGAGATATTTGGGGCAATCTCTGACATCAGATTAGTCACATGTTTCTCGAGCTCAGACCGTGTAGACATCAGAGAAGCGATAGTTTCTGCGACTGCTTTGATTGCCTCAGCATCATCAGCAGGCATAGTCGTTCGAAGACTCTGAAGAACAGAATCATCCATTCCATGGAGTTTCGATCGATCTACACCATATTTGCTGAGCGAGTCTTTATCAAGTGTACCTTCGCTCATCTCGAGCACTATTCGGGCAAATACCTCGTACTCATCAACAATCGTGGGGAGTAGAGGGTCATAGGTCGAGTACCAATCACTGAGACGCATGGCCAATAGGTTGATTGATTTGTCAACTTCGTCGATAGCATCAACGGTGTTCTTGATGGCCAAATCCCTTTCCGAGGTGGCCGCAATGATTCGGAGTCGAGCTATGTTCATGGCGACTTCCCGCTTGAATTCTCTGAGTGCCGACGGGGATTCGACCTGTTCTTTCTCTAGAAGAGCAGAGTCGTGAATGCTTGTTCTGAACCAACTAATCGGATCCGATGTCGGATTGACTGAAACTTCTATGTCAGTATTAGATCGGATGATCCTGCCCAGTTCAGGGCTTTCAACAACAATAGCAGAAAGAGAAGCCTTCTGTAGAATAGATGATAGGTCACCAGGCATCTCTTCACCCTCGTTATCATGCAGGAACTCGGCAGCCCTCCCCGAATCTGGATAGAATAGAGTACTGTCCAGGATTTTACTCTCTTCGTCTATAAGGAACAGCCCGAATACAGTATTTGCGAGATATGTGGCCAATCTTCGCTCACTCCATCAAGGTAGAACACGAACTATGCGGATAAGTTTGACTGTCCGTCCTTCCGAACTTGGACAGTCCCGTTTCGCTTATTACATTCGTGTTGCTCTACGCAAGCAGGTGTATACTTGAAGATACAAGGCTATTGGCTGGCATCGGGTGTTCTAGGTGTGACAGCATCGATTATGAAGCGTGTTCATCGCGCCGGTGCAGATGTGGTGGTCACCAAATCCGTAGGAATTGAACCAAGAGAAGGACACCCAGGGCCAGTGATAACTGCATCACGTGGTGGTCTTCTCAATGCTGTTGGTCTCACAAACCCCGGTATAGATGAATTTCTGATAGAGATAGAAACTGCACAAAGAGGTGGCGTTCCTGTTGTAGTGAGCGTTTTCGGGAGCACTCCTGAGGATATCATGGCTGTAGCAAAGACTGCTGCGTCTGTGAAGCCATCTGCTCTCGAACTGAACCTTTCCTGCCCCCATGCCGAGTTCAGTCAAGTGGGACACAGTCCAGAAATGACAAGAGAATACGTTCGTGCCGTCAAGAGGGAGGTCGGATGTATGGTCCTCGCGAAACTCACACCAAATGCATCAGATGTAGTATCTGTTGCAAAAGCAGCAGAAGAAGGAGGAGCTGATGCGATAGTTGCTGTGAACACACTGCGAGGAATGCGGATCGATATTCAGCAAAGACAGCCAATATTGGGGAATAGAGTGGGTGGTCTGTCAGGGCCTCCCATCTTTCCTGTAGCAGTACGGTGTGTGTATGAACTATGTGACGAGATTACCATCCCGATAATCGGAGTAGGAGGAGTGAGTTCATGGGAAGATGCCGTAGAGATGTACTTGGCCGGTGCCAGTGCGATTCAAATAGGCACAGCAGTGCTAGAGGGATTGAGCGTATTTGACCGAATAAAGAGGGGGGTGGCGGTCTATCTTGAGAACCATGGCTTCTCGGATGTAAAAGAGATTATTGGGGTGGCGAAACGTAGTTGAAATTGGATATTGAGAGGCGCATTGGAAGCCCTCGCTCGGTGAAACTGACAAGGGTAGTGAGAGAGAATGAAACAGTCAGAACACTTTTGTTTGAAGATCCCACGGGAGGGTGCTCTATCGCACCTGGCCAGTTTCTCATGATATGGATTCCAGGTTTAGATGAGATACCGATGAGTATATCTCACTGGGAGCCCCCCATACTTGGATTCACGGTTGCGCCCGTGGGGGACAGTACGGTAGCATTATCTCACAAGACGAAGGGAGATTGGATAGGAGTTAGAGGTCCGTTTGGACAGCCCTTTCAGATTAGAAACCTGGACGCGCTAGTGGTAGGCGGAGGGATTGGGGTAGCACCGCTTCGGCCATTGGTCTACAAACTTGTGAAACAGCGGATTGATGTGACACTCCTTCTTGCAGGAAGAACGGTAGATGATTTGATATTCGTAGAGGAATTCGAGAGACTCGCAGGCCATGGATTGACTCTGGAGATTGCAACGGATGATGGTTCTGCAGGCTTTGAGGGGTTAGCAGATATCGTCACCGAAACTCTCTGTGATAGATGCAGACCAGAGATTATCTATACATGCGGCCCAGAATTGATGATGCGCAAATTGACAGATATTGCATATGAGCGAGAAATCGAGATTCAGGCATCCCTCGAGCGCTTTATGAAATGCGGCTGCGGAATCTGTGGTACATGCGCGATGGATCCTGACGGTTGTTTGGTTTGTCTGGATGGACCCGTATTCATGGGGGAGAAACTGAGAGAACTGACAGAGTTCGGAGAGTATCATCGAGATTCAACTGGAACAAGAAAAGAGTACTAGAGAGAACCAAGCCTCAAGAAGCAAGACCTGGTTTCTTAGAAAGTGGACTAACCACGTACGCCAACGGTGCGTCCCTTTATGACACGCTTTACGTAGTTTTTCTTGTTGCGAACTCGTGGAATTGGGCTGTGGCGTTCGCGACCTTGAACCTTTGGGGTCTGCTCACGAACTTTTCCCGCCTTTGTAAGAGAACCATGTGAACCAGGCATTTGTTATCTCCTCTTGTCTATCTTCAGTCTTGAAAGTGGTCATAAAAAGGTATCCAATGAGCAATACGGTTGATAATGGCAATTGGTCATAGACCGTATGGTACATATCAGCTTGCAGCAGACTACATCTTGATATCATGCCAACGACTGAGGAATACAGGCTTCATAGAGATATAATCGATGCACTACTAGAAACAGAAGATACTCTGAACAGACAGAGAGTCAACAGAATCAAGCATACAATATGCGGAAAGTACGCCTCAGGTAGAGTGCCATCGAACGCTGATGTATTACAGGATGCAACTCCGGAGGAGAGAGACCTTCTCCAACCATTCTTGCAGAAAAGGCCTGTTAGGACAATCTCGGGCGTTGCAGTGGTTGCGGTCATGACGGAACCTTGGAGATGCCCTCACGGACGTTGTGCCTACTGCCCTGGTGGACCTGAGAGGGGGGTTCCACAGAGCTACACTGGTCACGAACCTGCAACAATGAGAGGGCTGGAGCATGGGTTTGACCCCTATAATCAGGTAGAGAGTCGTCTCAACCAGCTCAGGGCGATAGGACACTCGGTCCAGAAAGTAGAATTGATTGTTATGGGAGGAGATTGGTGTTCTAAGGATTCCAATTATCGAGAGCATTTTGTGAAACGCTGCTTTGATGCGATGAACGGTACCGCAAGTTCAGATCTGGAAGAGGCCAAGACTGTCAATGAAACCGCTGATGTCAGAAATGTTGGTCTGACCTTTGAAACCAGACCAGACTTCGTCACAGTGGATAGCATAGATCAGATGCTTGCAATGGGAGGTACTAGAGTTGAGATTGGCGTACAGACACTATCAGACGAGATTCTGGAAAGAGTGCAAAGAGGTCACGATGTCGAAGCGACTGTCCGGGCAACAAAGCTGCTTCGCGACAGCGGTGTGAAAGTCTGTTATCATATGATGCCCGGTCTCCCCGGTAGTACCGTAGAGCGCGACCTGAATACCTTTGAACAATTGTTTGATGACGATAGATTTCGTCCAGATATGCTTAAGATATACCCGACGATTGTTGTGAAAAACACGGATCTATATGATTGGTGGAGAGAGGGAAAATATCAGCCTTATAGAGCGGAAGAGATTGTGGAGCTAGTTGCTCAGGCTGTCAGCAAGATGCCTGAGTATGTAAGAATCCAACGGATGCAGAGAGATATTCCTCTCCATCAGATAGAAGCGGGTCTGGAAAAGGGGAATCTGAGAGAGCTTGTTCAAGAGGAGATGAAGAGGCAAATGCTCAGAAATCCAACAATAAGATTTCGTGAGATTGGACATTTTCAGATGAGAGAAGAGGTTGAAGTGGTCCCCGAAGACATCAAGCTGGTTCGGCGCGAATACCAAGCAGGGGACGGATTAGAGATATTTCTCTCGTCCGAAGTACCGAATCTAGATATCATCGTAGGATTTCTCAGGCTTCGAATACCAAGTGATGAGGCGCACCGACCAGAGATCAGGCGGTCACCATGTGTCATGATACGGGAACTGAGAGTCTACGGACCAGTAGTTGACCTTGGAGAGAGTGATGTTGGTGCGTGGCAGCATTCAGGCATAGGAGAGAGACTGGTCACCGAGGCCAGTAGAATAGGTCGCGAAGATTTGGACATGACTAGGATAATGGTGAATAGCGGTGTCGGTGTCAAGGAATACTATCGCAGTATCGGTTTTACTGACAGAGGACCCTATCTTGAGAAGACCTTGTAGTTATATGACACGGAATGGAAATGGCGCCGAGGATGAGATTCGAACTCATGAGTGCATAGCACACTGGTTTTCAAGACCAGCGCCGTTGTCCGGGCTTGGCTACCTCGGCTTGTCTTTTCTGGCGGATGACAGCCCGATGCAACTCAACGATTTGGAATTCCTTTTAAGCTTCGTGGAGTGCAGCTTTTGATGGATGAGTCAAAGTGAGTCGCGGCTATGAATTCCACGGTCATACTGCAGATATCACCATTGAGTGCTGGGGCCAATCCTTAGAAGAGGCTTTTGAAGAAGCGGCTGTGGCTACATTCAACGTGGTACTAGACCCGTCAACGGTCGATGTGCATGACAGGGTGGTAGTTGAGGTGGAAGGAATCGACCTTCCTGAACTCCTTGTTGAATGGATTGGTGAGCTCATTGCCCTGATTGACATCAGGCGTCAGTTCTACTCGAAATTTGATGTCGAATACATTAGAACCACAGAGGAAGGATATACGTTAAGGGGCGAGATTGGGGGAGAGGACATAGACTTGGAAA
This sequence comes from uncultured archaeon, assembly GCA_964558645.1. Lineage (GTDB taxonomy): Archaea > Asgardarchaeota > Thorarchaeia > Thorarchaeales > Thorarchaeaceae > TEKIR-12S. Next base: position 28,034 of record CAZLEV010000010.1, on the reverse strand, counting down.
AGCACCAAACACATACCGAAGTAAAAGCAATGACCTATGCAGACATGAAAGTCATTCAAAAGGATGACAGAGTCGAGCTGACTTTCACCCTAGATATCTAGAGAGGACTAAGATGGGACTGAGTGTTGCAATACCAGATACCTCTATTGAGGACTGTCCCGACCTGAGACAGAAGACAGTCAAACTGGGTCATCTTGCAAGATCCTTTGCCGTTTTCAAGGTTGAAAAGGTATTCATCTACGTGACACAACCGCATAACTCTCAAGTGAAACGCGATCGAGAGCTGATTGTAAAGATTCTCAAGTATATGGATACTCCTCAGTACTTGAGGAGGCGCATCTTTCCACGTTCTTCCTCTTTGAGGTATGTAGGAGTCCTTCCGCCATTACGAACACGAAGTCATCCTCTACAAATCCAAGCCGAGAAGCTAGAGAAGGGGGACATTCGATGGGGCGTGCTGGATCGGGGAAAACAGGTGGACATTGGTCTCAGTAGATTAGCGCAGTGCCCCTCTAGATTGCAGGAGCAAGCCCCCTATCTCTTCAGAGTCACAGACGTTCACCCCAATTTGCAGGTGGAAGTGATAGAACGGGATGAAGTCGGAATCTATTGGGGATTTGAGGTAGAGGAGATTCCCAGTTTCCTAGAATATATGGACAATAGGCAAGGATGCACAAGGGTGGTATTCTCAAGGAATGGGGGCCCCTTTGACCGAATAGAAAGTGCCTTGAAGGCGACGGTTTTGGGAACACATGATCTCCTAGCGTTATTCGGCGGACCCAGTGAAGGAGTAGCAGAGATATTTCGTCCTGAGATAGAGCATTTGAAAGAAAATGTGGAATTTTGGATAAACTCGATACCCGGGCAAGGTACTGAAACCGTGAGACTTGAAGAGGCAATCAATGTGAGTCTCGGCCTACTGAATATCTCTATTGGGAATCTCGTCACCCGCCCAGGGTTCTATGAAACCTGAAACGATATGGCTATATTCTTAGCGAGAGGGATTCATGTTGTGCAGAATTGAGTTCTTCAGCTGCAGATATCCTGAGAGGACTATTTGAAAAGCCGGTTCCACTGATTTGCAGCTTGAAAACTCGTGAAACTCAGGCGCGAGAGGTAGACCAAATGCTTTCAGACAGAGTCAGAGAACTGAGAAGAGTAAGTGTGGAAACCGTGCCGTACGTTTCCACAGAGAGAGCAGAACTGCTAACTGAGTTCTACAACTCGGGAATGGCAGAGAATCTTTCAAAACCTGTCGAACGAGCGATGGCATTCAAATATATCATGGAAAACAAGGAGATCTGCATCAACAGGGGAGAACTCATAGTCGGAGAAAGAGGTCCGGTGCCACGAGCAACACCAACCTATCCCGAGCTCTGTTGTCATTCAATCAAAGATTTGAGAGTGGCAAATACAAGAAGTCGGTCACGATTTGTTGTTACAGATGAAACCGAGTGTGTCTACAAGGAAACTGTGATACCATTCTGGAAAGGCAAAACGATGCGTGAACGTGTCTTTGATGCGATGTCAGAAGAATGGCAAGATGCCTTCCACGCAGGGGTATTCACCGAATTCATGGAGCAAAGAGCACCAGGACACGCAATACTGGATGATAAGATCTATGTGAATGGTCTGAGAGACTTCCAGGATCGCATCGCACATCAGCTGGACAGACTGGATTTCTACGAAGATTCTGAAGCCTATTCCAAGCAACAACAACTGAGGGCCATGCATATTGCAGCTGAGGCAGTCATCGTCTTTGCTGAGCGTCATGCAGACCTAGCAGCTAGACTGGCAGCAAAGGAAACGAATAGGAAAAGAAGAGATGAACTCGAACAGATAGCTGAAGTATGTTCATGGGTTCCGGCTAACCCACCTCGCACCTTCTGGGAGGCGCTTCAGATGTATTGGTTTGTCCATCTGGGGGTCATCACTGAATTGAATGTTTGGGACTCGTTCAACCCCGGTCGTATAGACCAAAATCTCAATCGTTTTCTTAATAGTGACCTCAGAGAGAAGAGGATTAAGGTTGCCGAGGCGAGAGAACTCCTATGCTGTTTATGGATTAAGTTCAACAATCAGCCTGCTCCACCCAAAGTGGATGTTACGGAAGAGCAGAGTGGAACCTACCAAGACTTTGCGTTGATCAACATCGGTGGTGTTGACTCGAAAGGGGACGATGGCGTTAACGAGTTATCACACTTAGTCCTTAAGGTTATGAATGAAATGCGACTGATACAGCCTAGCGTGTGTATACAACTCAGTACGAAGAACCCAGATAGCTTCCTGCTCGATGCAATTGATGTGATTAAGGAAGGATTCGGTCAACCGTCGGTATTTAACACCGATGTGATCATCCAAGAATTCTTACGAGCAGGGAAGACGATTGAAGATGCCCGCGCGGGAGGACCAAGTGGCTGTGTGACAATCAGCGCATTTGGAAAGGAAAGCTGTATTCTCACTGGTTACTGTAATTGGCCCAAGATCTTGGAGATTACACTGAACAATGGTATTGACCCTAAGACGAAGAAAAGACTAGGACCCGAAACTGGTGACCCGCGCTCATTCACTTCCTTCGAACAACTCATGAACGCCTACCGAGTGCAACTCGAGCATTTCATTAATATCAAGATTAAGGGGAACAATGTTATCGAACGCCTGTACGCAGAGTACATGCCTGCCCCGTTTCTGTCACTTCTCTTCGATGACTGTATTGAAAGAGGAAAAGACTATCATGATGGCGGACCACGATACAATTCAACTTACATCCAAGGCGTCGGATTGGGGACGCTTACAGATTCGTTGACGGCCATCAATTACGCTGTGTTTGACAAGGAGCTCCTGAGTATGGATGAACTGCTCCAGGCGCTCAGCACTGACTTTGAAGGTCTAGAAGATGTCAGATTGCAGCTGTCGAATAGAGCTCCCAAGTATGGGAATGACGATGACTATGCAGATATGCTTGCCAGAGATGTCTTTGAGGCCTACTTCAATGTTGTAGATGGTAGGCCAAACACCAAAGGTGGGCAGTATCGAGTCAATCTCCTGCCAACAACGGTCCACATCTACTTCGGTCGGGTGACTGGGGCAACACCAAACGGAAGAAAAGCAGGCCTTCCTCTCTCAGACGGAATATCTCCAAGCCCAGGTGCAGACAGAAAAGGGCCAACTGCAGTGATGAAGTCAGTGGCAAAGATTGATCACGTAAGAACAGGTGGGACGCTGCTCAATCAGAAACTCATGCCATCCTTGTTGGAAAGGGAAGAAGGAAAGACAAAGCTGGGTCAGTTGATTAGAACGTACTTCCGTCTAGGAGGGCACCATGTGCAATTCAACATAATAGAAACAGAAACACTGTTGGAGGCGCAACGCAATCCTGAACGACATAGAGATTTGATTGTTCGAGTTGCGGGCTACAGTGACTACTTTGTGGATGTGGGAAGGGAATTACAGGACGAAATCATCGTACGCACACTGCACGACAAGATATAGCGTGGATTAGGCTGCCAGAAGGGAAGCTTAAAAAGCGGACCTCTAGGTTGTCGGCTCCAGTAGTACGAATAGCCCAGTACAGAGGCCGTACGGTACAACCATTATCAGGTGTTCAAAATGGCACATAGAAAGAAGCATGCACCAAGGCGTGGCAGTCTTGCGTATCTGCCGCGAGGTCGAGCTTCTAAGTTTGTACCCCGAATCAAGAATTGGCCAGAACTGTCTGATGACTCGGCTGCAAAACTATTAGGCTTCGTCGGTTACAAAGCCGGCATGACACATGCGGTAATCACTGTCGCAAATCCAAACAGTCCCTTCAAGGGTCAAGAAACGGTGATACCTGTTACGGTGATTGATACCCCGCCTATACGTCCATTCTCAATCAGAGGATACAAGGAAACCGAATACGGGCTTAGGCTGGTTACGGAGGTGTTGGCAGAGAACCTGTCAGATGATCTTCGCAAGGCCATGCCGTTGCCCAAGGGGTACGACCACGAAGCCAAGTTGGGAGAGTTTGAGGATATCCTCAATTCGCTTGCCGAGATTCGGATGCTAATACACACTCAGCCAAGACTTGCCGGAGTACCAAAGAAGAAGCCAGACATTATGGAATACATGGTCGGAGCCTCCACTGTGCAAGAGGCCTATGAGTATGCAAGAAGCATACTTGGTAAGGACCTGCGTGTTGCAGATATACTAGAAGAAGGAATGCTGGTCGATACTGTAGCGGTAACCAAAGGTCACGGCTTTCAGGGTCCAGTACGCCGATGGGGAATCAGAATTCTTCAGCACAAATCCAGAAAAACCAAACGGGGGGTTGGATGCATTGGACCTTGGTCGCCGACCAATATCCGCTATACAGTTCCACGCCCTGGTCAGACAGGATTTCATACACGAGTGAGTTTCAATAATGATGTCGTAAAGCTGGGAGAACGTGGTGAGGAAATCACTCCGGAGGGAGGATTTGTGAACTATGGGATTATCCGTGGTGACTATGTCATGGTGAAAGGATCAGTCCCTGGCCCCGTCAAGAGACCTGTAAGGTTAAGATTTGCAATGCGCCCATCGAAAGGTCATACTGGCGAACCGATTCAAGTGAACTACATCAGTACTTCTTCGAAGCAATAAGGAAGCGGATTATCAATGGCAAGTGTAAAGACATATTCATTGAAAGGCAAGGCTGGGAAGAAGATTGACCTTCCAATCCAGTTCCAGACAGCCTATCGACCGGATGTGATTAAGAGAGCCGTACTTGCTCTCAGGTCTAGAAGATATCAACCACATGGAGTAGACGAATTGGCCGGCAAACGGAACACAGCAGAAAGCTGGGGAGTAGGGCACGGTCGATCACGAATTCCGAGGATAAAAGGTAGCGGGACAAGTGCTGCAAACAAAGCCGGATTCGCACCGGGTACGGTTGGCGGAAGAGTTGCTCATCCTCCAGAAGCACGAAAGGTTCTGGTTGAGAGAATCAACGCTAAGGAGCGTAGATTGGCAATCAGGTCAGCAATTGCAGCAAGCGCAAGCGCGGAAACAGTAAGACAGAGAGGTCATAAGATTGATTCGATACCTGAGTTTCCGCTCGTTGTGAGTGATGAGTTGCAGTCTCTTACTACTACAAAGCAGGTCCAAGAAGTGGCAAATGCTCTGGGCCTTTATCATGATCTTGAGCGTGCCGCTCAAGGGCGCAGTGTGAGAGCAGGTAAAGGGAAGATGCGGGGACGGAAGATGAAGACGCCAAAGTCATTATTGATAGTTGTCGGCGAAGATCTTGGCATAGGAAGAGCAGCCCGCAATCTACCAGGAGTGGATATTGTAGAGGTCAATGGTCTTAATGCAGAATTGCTTGCACCTGGTACACATCCAGGCAGACTGGTTCTATGGACTCAGTCAGCCATTGAACGTCTAGAGAAAGAGGAGCTTTTTCTTTGAGGTGATATGAGATGATGAGAGATCCAAATCTAATCATACTCGAGCCCGTGATTACCGAGGCAAGCCTCGAGGCAGTGGACAGTCACAACAAGCTCACTTTCTTTGTAGAACGGAGAGCCAATAAGAATGTCATCAGATGGGCAGTTGAAACCCTCTATGAGGTTGTAGTGGTTAAGGTCAACACTTTGATCATGCCCGACGGCAGAAAGAAAGCACTAGTACGACTGGCTCCAGAGTACAGTGCAGCTGAAGTGGCGACTCAGCTAGGAATATTCTAAGGAGGTCCAAGAATGGGAAGGGTTCCTTCCTTGGGATTGAGCCTTTCCCGTTCTCCTTATTCGCCTGTGCATTTGGTCGTGCCATGGAGAGGAGAGGTTTCCCTGTGGGGAACAAATGCATCATGAATCAGGGGCTTCCAGAGTTCATTCGACATGGCTCATTGCGGATAAAATGTGCCTACTTCAAAAACGCATGGCCGGAAGATGGATGTTTCAGCACCGAGAATCCCAACAACAGAGGGATTTTCATTATCCAACGCTCGGTAGTTCTCAAAGACCCTACAAAGGAACAGAAATATCATCGCGAATCAGAGGTGACAGATGAACATCTTGCATTGATTAGAGAATATGGAACGCGAATAGAAGAAGACAGTGCTAACAACGTTGGAGAGCATATCATGTTGAGAAAAGGAGAACTCAGGGAACTGACCAAGTCTGGCAATTCAGACATTTCTGCTCTGGCGAGTTCGCTGAAAGATGTCATCTATGCAAATGAATCAAGACTTCTTAGAGATGAGTTTGAAGCGTTGGAATCCGTCGGAATCGAGGGATCGATTGACTTCTGTCACGTGGCATTTCATGTAGAGAGCTCGCGATTATCTGCTGCATGGAAAGGCAGAATCAGGAAGATGAAAGATGTCATGCGCACAGCCTTGCTAATGCCACCCGATGATGTACGTAAGAGAGCTTTGGTTGATGAGTGGGTGCAACTCCACCCAAAGCTTAGAAAGCGAGTTGAAAGGGAACTTGCGAAGCTGGGACCAAGAAGTGCCAGACCTGAAACCTAAGGGAGGTTCAGCCCTGTGCTCCATGGTAAAGTTAAAAAGAGGCGCGAGGTTCGCTGCCCTTGTAGTACGAATAGGTCGGTCAAGAACGGACCTGCAAAACTACGGTGATACATATGTCAAATTGGAAACTTGTTACGCCATATAGAGAGGACATTCTGTCTTCTGTGGACTCTAAACATCGTACCCGGAACACATGGAGGGGATGCTGACGGGGAAGCGGGTGCTGGTTCAACGCAAGGGCAGAGGAACCGCTCAATTCAAGAGCCCAAGTCACAAGAAGCTTGCACCGGCAAGACATCCAAAGTGGGCCCCTGACAAGACATATGTTGGACAGGTCATTGACCTGTTTCACGAGCCTGGCAGAGGAGCACCACTGATGGTCATCAAGTATGAGGGAGAGCCAAAACTCCACTACATGATGGCCCCCGAAGGTATTCAAATGGGACAGACGGTGGAATGTGGAACGGATGCAGCTCTCGCCAACGGGAATACCCTTATGCTTGAGTATATCCCGGAGGGGACTCCGATCTTCAATGTTGAGGGGAGCCCTGGTGATGGTGGGAAGTATGTGCGCGCATCTGGTCTGGCAGCAACCATTGTGTCAATTGATGAGTCTAAGGCTATGGTGCGATTGCCAAGTGGATCACAAAAAGCGTTCAGTCCACGCTGTCGAGCAACTATTGGTATTGTATCTGGCGGTGGCCGATCTGAGAAACCGTTCCTCAAGGCCGGAGCTGTCTGGCATCATACACGCGCCAAGGCACGTAAATGGCCTGTTGTCAGAGGGGCGGCAATGAATGCGGCGTCACACCCTCACGGTGGAGGGTCTCATCAGTCTCCAGGCAGGCCAACTACAGTAAGCAGAAATGCCCCTCCAGGTCGTAAGGTAGGCAATATTGCAGCCAGAAGAACCGGCCGTAAGAACAGGTAGAAATGGAGGGAGTTTTCCTCTCTCCACATTCGTTTCTTTTTTTCTCATATTTGTGGGACCTAGTCATTCTTCCGGTAATACCTACATGCACGTATTACACATATCCATAATCACCCACGTACCTCTGGTCTCTAGAGGACTACTCATGCGTCTCATTGCAGTACATCTGCCCGAAAGGATTGTTGATGATATTAAGGAGTTAGTAGACAAAGGCCTCTATCCCAATCGCTCCGAAACGATAAGAATAGCGATTAGAGACCTTTTGAAACACGAACTCTGGGAACAGGCTGCAACGAGCGAAAAGATTACTGCAGAGGTCAGTAGACAATGAGGTCATTCATAGAGTCAGCCAGAGAACACGAACGGATGGAGAGACAGCCTCCCTCTTCACGCGACATGGGGCAGGCACGCATTGTCGTAATTGGGTGTGGAGGAGCGGGAAACAACACAGTGAAGCGTCTTATGACCATCGGCGTTCAGGGGGCCGAATGCATCGCAATTAACACTGATCGTCAGCATCTGTCTGTTACAACTGCTCACCGTAAGCTGCTCATTGGTGAAAGGATAACTCGAGGTTTAGGAGCGGGAGGTTACCCCCATGTCGGCAAAGCTGCTGCAGAAGAATCGGAAAAGGAACTATCAGAACTCCTGCGAGATGCGGACCTCGTGTTCATTGCCTCAGGAATGGGAGGGGGCACAGGTACCGGAAGCGCCCCCGTAGTGGCTGAGATTGCCAAGAGAAACGATGCAATAGTTGTCGGAGTAGTCACGATGCCATTCAGTCTTGAGAGAACTCGAATTGACAAGGCAAAGACTGGGCTCGCTAAATTACAGGAGAATGCAGATACTGTCGTGGTCATTGATAATCAGAAACTAATGGAGCTTGTTCCAGACTTGCCATTGGAAGAGGCATTTGGGGTCGCTGATGAAGTATTGGCTGGAATGGTGAAAGGAATAACTGAAACAATCACTCTTCCGAGTCTAATCAATCTCGACTACGCAGATGTTCGATCGATAATCTGTAATGGTGGGGTTGCATTGGTGGGTCTAGGGGAGGATTCAGGGGAGAAGAGGTCAGAAGGAGCGATAGAAAATGCCTTGAATAGCCCTTTGTTGGAGGTGGAATGGACTGGCGCAACTGGGGCACTCATCCACATAACTGGCGGCCCGGATATGTCTCTCGCAGAGGCTAACAGGGTGGGAGAACTCATTTCGGAGAAGATGAGCTCTGATGCGGTAGTGATTTGGGGTGCTCGAGTAGATCCGAAACTCAGCGGTCTGCTGCGCGTGATGCTAATTCTCACAGGTGTCAAGAGTCCCCAGCTCCTGCCTCGTTCAATGGACGAGAATACGGGCAAGACAGGTTCAGGTAGGACTCGCCTCTCGGAACTCGGTCTTATGGCTGGTACGGGGGCTGGCTCCTTGGATCCACGAAAGATTCGGGAGGAGGTTCGTTCGCTGGGCAAAATACCAACCAGAAACAGAGGCTCTTGGGAGGACCGACTGAAGCCGATTGAGCAAAGACTCTCCTCTAGAAAAGAATCGGTCCAGAATGATGAACCGAAGAAACGTCTCGATGAGCTGGGACTCAAGCGAATCGATTTTGAGTGAATCGACCAGTTTCGCAAGAATCCGTCCGGGGTTGAACAAGCGTAGGTGATGGATCAGAGGTCCTATCGCAGCATGAAACCTAGTTCTGACTATTCGGCCGGTTCTTAGCTTTCTGCACTCATGCGTATGATACTACTCAAGCCCGTGCTGTTCCTTCCACTCTTCGTAGATTGAGAGTACTCGTTCGTAGAGTGGACCTGAACCATCAACACCATCAGGAGTGATGCGTATTTTGTTCATCACTACACATACCTGAGAATCGGGAAAGTAACGTACACCGCCTGGCGGGAAGCTCTTCTCAAGCCTCTTGGCAAGACCCTCAAGACTGATCTCCTTTTCGGCCACGGAGAATGAAATGATGCTGCCCCCATAGATGAATATGCGAGGGATGTTCTCCTCATCCTCGGAAACAACCTCAGTGAGTACAATGCTCAGGCTCTCCTGATCAATACCCTTGAGGGTTCCAGTGTATTTCTCTCCTGACTTGAGTTTCACATTGACTGTCGCCCCCACTACGGAGGCAATCTCACGGTTAAAAGCTCTCATTGCTGCGACGTCTGACATCTGAAATCACCTTGTGAACTAATACTGCAATAACGATAAGAATCCGCATTTTGTCATCTTAAAAGTGATGCCCATTGCGGCACAGATCACGGCGTTACTCTTTGTCTTTGGAGGAATGTCTTCGATACATCTCTGAGAAGATACAATTAATCAAAGATGGAATTGCATCACAAGTAGCTCCTCTACGAAACCAAGACGAGCCGCGAGAAGAACAAAGTGTTACAAGGAATAGGTTATTAGACCCTCAAATCGGAGGCATGTTGTGGATACCTTGACTTCATCAGAAAAGCATTTTGCATTACAGTATCTACGAGAGGAGGCTCTGCCATCTCCATTTTGCCCTGGTTGCGGAAACGGGATCACGGCGAATGCCTTTCTTAAGGCTGCAAAGGACTTGGGACATGATGACCTGAGCGGATTTGCTTTTGTGTCAGGCATCGGTTGTGGAGCATGGATTCCGTCTCCCCATTTCAAAGCCGACACTATACATACAACTCATGGCAGGGCGATAGCGTTTGCTACTGGATTGAAGGTCGTTCGGCCCGAACTCAAGGTCGTGGTAATCAGTGGCGATGGGGACCTTGCAGCCATAGGAGGTAACCATCTGATTCATGCAGCGAGGAGAAATATCGATATGACTGTCATCTGCAGTAACAACTATATCTACGGCATGACCGGAGGGCAGGTAGCTCCTACAACCTTCGTGGGGGACAGAACGACCACTTCCCCACATGGCAACCCTGAAAGGCCCTTCGATCTCGCAAGGCTGGTTACCGCAGCTGGCGCAAGCTATGTTGCAAGATGGACGACAGCCCATCCCAATCAGGCATCAAGGGCAATGAAGAAAGCATTGCAGAAGAAAGGATTCTCGTTTATTGAGATTCTGAGCCAATGCCCGACTGCATACGGGAGACGGACCAAGGCAGGCGATGCAGTTGAGATGATGAAGTGGTTCAAGTCACTTCCGGTTCGTGGCCGGGATGATGAGATCGATTATTGTGTCCCCACGAAACAAGGCCATGATCTTGGCGAGTTTGTTGATAGAGAAGATATAGAGTTCATAGAAGCACTTGGGACTATGCTAGATAGAGTGGAGTGAGTGGAATGCGGCGAGAGATAAGGATTGCAGGAACAGGGGGAATGGGAGTAGTACTCGCAGGGGTAGTATTAGGACACGCAGCAGTGGTCCACGCCGGATTGGACGCAGTTCAGACCCAGAGCTATGGTTCTGAGGCACGGGGAACTGCTGCAAAGAGTGAAGTCATAGTGAGTGACGACAAGATTCGTTATCCAAAGGTAGTCCATGCCGACTACAGTATACTGATGTCCCAGAAAGCGTTTGATATATATCTGCAGGGAGCTAAGAAGAACAGTATCATCATCATCGATTCTGACCTAGTGGTTTTCGGTGAAGACGAATCGTTGTATGAAGTAGTCGAAGTGCCAGCGATGAAAACAGCAGACGAGTTCGGTGCCCGAATGGTATCCAACATGGTCATGTTAGGTGCGCTCGTTCAGAAGTCAGGGTTGTTCTCTCTCGAAGCACTTGAGAGAGGGGTCAGGGATATGGTTCCGGAGAGAACTTTCGATATCAACAGAAAGGCAATCAGAGCCGGTGCTGGCCAAGTCTAGCCGCCATGCACAATAGGTAGTACGATAATCTGGTCGCCTGATTGGAGTTGCGTATTGAGCCCATCAAGAAGAGCGATGTCGATATCGTTGCAGAGTATTAGCGCTTCACGATCGATTTCCTCTGCCGTTTCCCATAGATCAGCAATCTCTCTATGCATGACAATGAGAGTCTTGAAGAGGGCCCTCAAGTCATGTGAGGAAGATACCTGCAGATTGAAGACCGGGGATATCATCCTGTTAGCAATGGGCCCCCGGAAACGGACCTCAACCGTCATGACTTCAGAACCTCTTGATGTGTCAACTAAGCTGCTGTTTTAGCTCTCTTGTAACGGTGACTTACCGTCTTGATTGCGTTTAATAATGATGTCAATCAAGCACCCGAATCAGATTGGAGTCCTTGAAGATTGAGTCTGCTCAAGAGAATGTTAGGCCTAGAGGATGTAACTGACGATGCAATTCATCTAGCAGGGATAATATCAATCATCATGCCAAGTTTTGCTGCGGCCTTCCAGATTTCAACAACCTTCTGGATGATTTTCATAGCCGAAGAGCTAGGAGGAGGTAACTACTTGGCGGGAATAGGACTTGTTGGACTACTTGTGATCGTCCAGCTTCTCATCAATACACTCTTGGACTATCCCACCGGAGCTCTGGGCGACCATATAGGCCAAAGGTATGTAATTGCAGCTGCGCTCTTCTGTTATTCTGTAGCGTTCATGCTCACAGCGACCCTTACGGTGGAATCGCCTTTCTATGTCTTTCTGACTATCTATGTCCTTATGGGAATTGGATCCTCACAGGAGAGTGGTGCGTTTGATGCATGGTTTGATAACAACTACCGTGTGGCTATGCCTCACGACACGGACAGGAAGCAATACGGCGTATTCAGAGGGCGGCTGGGCATGCTATGGCAGGTTGCGTCAACACTGGTCTTGATACCTGGGAGCTTTCTGGCGCTTCTGTTGGGGAGAAGATGGGTATTTCAGCTACAAGCCGTACTCTGCATCATTCTCGCCTTTGTTGTTCTCAGATTGATTAGAGACCTTCCTCAGGTGGAGAGGGAGAGAGAACAAGATGACCACCAGAAGAGTGGATACCGCGACATACTCCGTGATGGAATACGATTCTTGGGCACTGATAGATTTGTGACTCTGACAGTGCTGGGAGAGGTCGTCATATGGGCCACAGGTACACTCTGGTGGACCATCCTTCTTTTTCCACTGTACTTCAGCTATCTCATCTCTGATGTTGCGGTTTCAGCATTTAGGACATCAGTATTCATTCCAGAAGCCATTGTAAGAGAACGTTCGGGTACGTGGTCCAAGCCTTTTGACCCTGTAGTATGGATTCCGAGATTCCGCCTGATTCAGTTCCTCGGGTTTGTATTCTACATGCTTCTTGCAATTATCACTACTCTCTTTCCGGTACCACTGGACAGTACTCAGATGCTTCGTGTCTATATGCCAGGTACAGACATCCTTATTGTAGAGTTTCCCTTGCAAGGGATCCTACCAATGATTCTGATTTTTGTGGTATTTGTGGTCACGGAGATGTTCAGCGGTTTCGCTGAAATACTGACTCAGAGAATCATGATAGATGTTATACCAAATAGAATTCGGAACAGCATGTATTCACTGAAACCCACACTGTCAACTATAATCTCAATTCCTCTGATTGGGGTATTTGGTTGGATTCTTCCACTCTTCGGGTTTCCTCCAACGTTGCTGCTTGTTTCTGCTTTTGCGCTGTTAGGTGCGCTCCTCATAAGAGAGGGTTTCAAACATCCAGTACCTAAGATAGAAGAAATAGTGGATGCTCAGCTAAATGAAAAGCAAGAGATGGATGAGCTAGAAGTGACCTAGATAAAAGTTCAGTAATTCAGAGACTCTCTCAGTATTTCGGGGTTTAATGTTCCACATCTGAAACTGTCGCCAGACTCGATGTCGTTCAATGTTATCTCTGCAGGGCTGAATAGAAGTGAATCTATCTGGTAGAAATCGAAGTTGAAAGATTTGAAGAGGTCATAGAATGGTAATCCATACTGCTCAGACGAACTCGATGGGAGTTGCCTTACCAGTGAGTCAAGATTATCTTCTTCTCCGGGCCGGATGAAATAGTAAGTACGACCGCCGTAGAGTATGCAGTCATTAGTCGCTCCCATTGCTTGAACATCATTCTGAAGAACCGGGGCAATAGGAGCCACTCCATATCCCGTCCTTATCTTAGCAGAATCGAAGCCGAGATGATGCATCTTGTGTACGCCTACCTCGACAACTCTTGCTGATATCTGAACGGAACCAGCCTCGCTTGCGGTAGGTACTACGATGCAATAGAGGTTTGATGGAGAAATGTTACACATCTCCGATATGTAGTGTGTGATGTCTTCTGAGGGAAGTCGAGATGCTTCAAGAACAGCAACTCCAACCTTAGATTGATCAGTGTAGGAGATGCTCTCGAATATTCTCTCTTTGCGTGCTAGAGTTCGAGCTGGTCCAGAAACCATTGCAGAGTAACCATTTCGTTTGATGGCCCAACCTGCCAGTTGAGATGCAAGGCAGGCCACTTGGGGATTTTCCACACTCACCACCACTGAAGGAAGAGTCATGTCATCAATATGAGTCTGGGAAAGCTTCACTGCTCCCAGTCCCCCTAGGCAAATCTCGCTGATAATACGCCCAGCTTCATGGCTACCTGGAGTGTCCACACCGCAATCGACGACCGTAGAGCCATTGTCTAATTCTAAAACTGCACACTTCAAGTATTTGTGCTGCCCACATAACCTCTCCACTAGACCGAAAGCTCTCTTGTTGATGCTCTGCTCCACCTACTTCTCCACTTCCCCTGTGTACTTCTCATTGGTCCTCTCACACAAGTATACTTCTTCACGCGGATCTTTTTCTGCGAAATCTCCCACGAGTTTCAACCATCTGGCATCCAAGACATCACGCTCTCCGATGAAATCAGGGCGATGATTCAACACATAACGAAGATAATAATCCACCAATGGACGACGAGCTATCCCGCTTGGCTTGTAAGTGGGAAACAGAGATTTCATGTGACCAAGAATAAATAACATACCGCGTGTAGCCTGAACTCCTACCCGCCTGCTGACATCTCCGAGGAGCACAATTGAGCCTCCTCTCATCTTCGCAGCAGCATTCTCACCAACATCGCCCTTCACGACTATGAAGCCTCTACGCATGTGTGCAGCCATATCACGTCCAACATTCCCAGCCACATATACACGACCGCCTCTCATACCATCTGCACTCCCACGATAGCCACTGCATAAGTAATCTGCAGCATCACCTTCAATCTGAATGTTACCCCCTTGGATCTCGGCTGCAGCCCAAGATTCTACTGAGCCAATGACATGAATTCTTCCAGCAATCATCTCGGCCCCAAGATACATACCTGCATTCCCTCTGATTGTGATGCGACCACCATTCATTCGCCGCCCAATCATCTTCACGCGACTTAAGTCGCCATGTAATACTATTTCAGTTTCCTTGATTGACGGCGATGGTATTCCGCCAATGTGAAAGAAATCACTTAGAGGATAAGACCTGTTTCCCTGTTGGACGGGGAGTCTAGCAATCGACGAAATGGTCTTGTTTCGGAAGTCTGAGGGGGTGATTGTATCTGCCTCTATCGGCATGTCTGGTTGGTGAGTCAGCTCTAGTGTGATGGTCACTTCGACCCCTTCTGATAATCGAGTCTAAAGCCATCAATAGATAAAGCCTGCGGCGTAATGAACAAAGGTTGGTGAACCCTATGAAACTTAACGGAGTAGAAATCGATGACACGTTCGCTGAGGCATTCTCAATGCATATGAACCGGACATTGATTACAGCTGATGATATGGACTGGGCCAGAGTGACCGCGCTTGAGGCCACAGGGTTTGCCACCTCTGTGATTGGTGCACCTGCAGAAGCAGGGATTGAATATACCTTAGATAGGTGTGATACACCAGATAATAGGCCGGGTATACGAGTCATATTTGCCACTATGAAGAAGAGCAGTTTGGAAGAGCAGATTATGAGCAGGATTGGACAGTGTGTGCTCACAAGCCCGACTGCAAATGCCTTTGATGAAACACCAGCCCCTCGCGAGT
This sequence comes from uncultured archaeon, assembly GCA_964558645.1. Classification (GTDB taxonomy): domain Archaea; phylum Asgardarchaeota; class Thorarchaeia; order Thorarchaeales; family Thorarchaeaceae; genus TEKIR-12S. The sequence continues at coordinate 12,692 of CAZLEV010000010.1, read as the reverse complement.
CTTATCAGATTGGAAAGAAGCTTTCTAGATTCGGGGACGGGTACCAGACCAAAAAAGGGCCGATTGGAGGCAGGATTCTATGGCTGATACCAAGAATGAGCGGCACCTTTATCGTTCAAGAGTCGTTCGGAAGAACGAAGGGGGTTGCAGGCGGGAATATCATATGCTTCTTCAAAGATACGAGGGGTGGTATGGAAAGAGGACGAGCTGCTGTTCGGGCAATAGAGAGAATCCAGGGAGCATATACTCCATTCCCTGGAGGGCTTGTTGGCTCGGGGTCAAAGCCGTCATCAGTGTATGACGGTCAATCTGCATCAACAAATGAACGGTACTGCCCCACACTATCAGCACAAGTAGAGGCAACAGAAGTGCCGAGAGCGTGCAATTTTGTGCTTGAGATTGTCATTAATGGAATCTCCGAACAGGCCGTAGTAAGAGCGATGGCTTCAGCAGTTCAAGAAGTATGTAAGACGAAAGCAGCAATTAGAATAACAGCCGGAAATTTCGGAGGGACTCTTGGAAAGTACGAAATTCATCTGCATGATTTGGATCTACAGTGATTCCCTCTGATATAATGAACAACTTGATAGGATGTCCATTCGAAACCTTTATCTCGTCTAGGAGGGCGACTGCGCCATGTGGCATACTCCTACGATGCCGAACAGGATTGCCCCAGTAGCTTAGCCCGGTCAGATCGCCTCCTTGGTAAGGAGGAGGCCGCGAGACTCTAATTCAATACGAATAGGAGCGCGAATTCAAATCTCGCCTGGGGCTCCATCACCTCACTTGTGTGCATCAGCGGTCAGAGGATAATCTCTCATTGACCACGCGGTGTTCATAGAAACTGTTTTCTTGTCATGTTCTGCAGTCCGCAGTCGGTTGAAGGAGCGGTATACCAGAGTTGCTCCGAGAATAGACATCAGGATGGCCCCTGCAACGAGTGCGATTATAAATACGATAACTTCTGCAGGATCATAGTATCTCTGGGTAGCTATGAGAATAGTGAGAAGAGAGAGAGGAACAGCTAGGACTCCTATGCCTGTTCTCAGTTCTGCCAAATAGGTCCGCTTCTCTGCTTCGATGGTACGGATGACTGCCAGTTTGGTCATCATATCACCCGTTCCCCAGACAGCGTGATTCTTTTCCTCCTCTTCTGTCATGATGGCTTCTCCAATCGGTGTCGTTATTCTGGCTCATCATATCTAGACCGTTCGCTGTTATCGGCATCGGCTCTTAGCTTCCTAGTGATGTTGGAACCAAACCGCCGTTCGATTTTCTTCATGGCCTTCTCCTCGTCATTCGCGTCAAGTATCTTCTCAATCTGTTTTGCTACCTCAGGGGCAAAATCCTCTGCGAGTTTCTTTGCTCGCTTTTTCTTGCTCTTGCCGAAGTCATCTGGGCCAAGGATACTCAACGCACAATCTCCGAATTGAGTCTTCCAGCAGAAGATTATGAGCTTTTGCATCTGTCAGCAATGGAGAAAAGGGGGTAAGAGAGATTTCTCAGCCGGAGTACTGTTGTCTATGATCAGTCTGGGTCAAGTGTATGGGATGATAGCTACTGAGAGAGTCTTTGAATTTCAGTGCAAGAATGGCATTGGTCGTATAACCATTCTGGGGCCAGGAATCATTCGAGTTCAGATGACCCGAGGGGAGAAGTACCGCAATCTCAAGTCCTTTGCACGGGTGCCATACGAAGAACCTGTACCGGTGTCTACTGAAGAGATTGAGAAAGGATGGGCCATTGCAACAGATATGTTCAAGATATTCGTCCAATCAGATGAATTTCGCATCAAAGTGGAAAACGGGGAAGGGAAGGTCATTCATGAAAACCAAGATTTTGCCGTATGCTGGGAGGGGGATACATTTCGATGTTCTATGTGCATGAACGAAGAAGATCACTTTTACGGCTTAGGAGAGAAGACCGGAGGGCTCGACAAACGGGGAGCACACTATGTGATGTGGAACACTGATAATCCGCATCACGGAGTAGACTCCGACCCCCTCTATCAGACAATTCCATTCTTCATTGCCCTAAGAGATGGAGATGCACACGGAATATTTCTTGACAACTCGTATCGTACCAGTTTCGATTTTGGAAATGCGAACGAGAACGAATACTTCTTCGCTTCTGAGGGGGGGCCTGTAGATTTTTACATCATCCTAGGACCCCAAATCTCAGAGGTGGTGAAGGGCTATTGCCAATTGACAGGGAAGCCTCATTTTCTTCCGCGGTGGGCACTAGGCTATCAACAGTCAAGATGGATGGAATATCGGAGCACTGAGGATGTCTTGGAGATTGCTCAAGAACTTCGATCGAGGAACATCCCGTGTGATGCTATTGTCTTGGATATCGACTACATGGACGAGTACAGGGTGTTCACTTGGGACGAGGAGATCTTCCCAGATCCGAGAGATTTGGTAGATACACTACATAGAATGAATCTTCGACTGATGACCATAATTGACCCTGGGGTTAAGCTCGAGAAGGGATATGATGTGTACGACCAAGGACTTGCGAATGACTATTTTCTCAAGAATCGTGATGGTGAGGTGTATGTTGGACTAGTATGGCCAGGAGAAACGGTGTTTCCTGATTTCTCAAGACCAGAGGTGAGGCGGTGGTTTGGATCTCTCTATCAGAGGTTTGCAAAGATTGGAGTAGGCAGCAGCAGCTGGATTGATATGAATGAGCCAAGCAATTGCATGTATGAGGGGCTAGCAGATGAGTATTCCATGGATTCTGTTGCTACTAATGATGGCGAGCCTTGGGAACCAGTATTCAGGAATGTCTACGGACTCTGTATGGCAGAGGCAGTCTATCACGGACTGGAGTCGATATATCTAAACCAGCGGCCCTTTGTACTCACACGTTCCGGATTCTCAGGATATCAGAGATTTGCAGCAACCTGGACAGGAGACAATCAATCAAAATGGGAGTATCTCTGGCTCTCAATTCCCATGCTCCTAAATCTGGGACTCTCAGGCATTCCATTCTGTGGGGCTGATGTCGGCGGTTTTTCTGGAGATGCAACTTCTGAATTACTTGCAAGATGGTATCAAGTAGGATGCTTCTATCCCTTCTTCCGGAATCATTCCCGGATTCATACTGCAAGACAGGAACCTTGGCATTTTGGTGAAGAAACGGAGAGTATTGCACGAAACTACATCAACTTGCGATATCGGCTCCTGAGGTATCTGTACTCCCTCGCATGGAGAGCAAGCTGTACAGGAGAGCCAATCATGCGACCACTTGTATACGAGTTTCAAGATGACGCGGCCACCTATACTGAGGACACGCAGTTCATGGTGGGGCCCTTTATGATGATTGCACCGATTCTAGAGAAAGGCGCACAGTCAAGAGATGTTTACTTTCCTGATGGAGTCTGGTTTGACTACTGGACGGGCAAGCCTATTTCTGGCCCCGGAACTTTTTCCATAGAAGCCCAATTGGAGAAGGAACCCATCTACGTGCGCGAGGGAGCAATTATTCCTGTTGGGAATAACATCGAGTCCACGAATCAAGACCAAGGAAATCTGGTTGTTTGGGTCTATCCCGGGAGGGACTCTCGGTTTGAAATATACGAGGACGATGGTATGTCCAAGGACGGGCCTTCCGCACTCACACGGATGACTTTGATGTCAGATAAGGAGAGAGTCAGTTTTAATATCCACAGAAGAGTGGGCGAGTGGCATCCGGAGAAACGAAAACTGGTTCTTGTTTTCAGAGGCTTATGGTTTGAGTCCTGCGAGATTACAATGGATGAAAGCCCTCTTGACAGTTTAAACCGGGATGATGACGGCCTAAAAATGTACATCGATGATGATGGTCAGGAACATCGAATTGAGATTAGGCCTCAATAGTTCCGCTACTCTTATAACCGCCCCATCGGAAAAGCGCGAACATGGGTCGGTGGTCTAGCTTGGCATCAGAACGTCATTCATGACGCCTGCCAGATTGATTCTTGGTTTGGGTCCAAGAGGTCGCGAGTTCGAATCTCGTCCGGCCCACCATTCGTATCCGTTTCCATTACGTTGCTTCTCCATGTAATTGCAAATCGTCGGGTTGCGGACTAGAAATCGGCAATAGTCGAAATCCTTATCTTTGAATCAGCACGGGAAGGAACCATCATGTCTACTCAGGCCTCGGTGAGAGAAAGATTGGCACGTCGGATAGCTGGAGAGATCGCTCTATCTGACTATCCGGGTCAGACCATGAGAGTCTGGAGAGAGAGATTTCATCTGCCGCAGATTGTTCTTGCCGAATACCTAGACATTAGCCCGAGCGTAATAAGTGACTACGAATCAGGACGAAGGAAGTCTCCCGGAACGAGTACAGTCAGACGATTTGTGATGGCACTACTCGATCTGGACGAGAGAAACGGGGGCCAAGTCATCTCGGCCTTTGTTCGCCTGATGGATACCAGTCTGGTAGACATGAACATAGTTCTGGCCATGAGTGATTTTTCTTCTCCATTGACCTGTCAGACATTTTCTGAGCTTCTAAAATGCGACATTTTGAGTGGGAAGGCGTATCTCGACAGAGAAATATACGGCTACACCCTAGTTGATGTTGAAAGAGCAGTGAAGGAACTTGATAGTGATGCGTTCCTGAAGCTCTTCGGTGCAACCACTGAACGCTGTCTTGTCTTCACTAGAGTCAATACAGGCCGCGCACCTATGATAGCAATCAAATCACAAGAGTTCAAGCCTACTTTCGTGATTCTTCATGGTGTGACAAAGATAGATCGACTTGCAGTAGACCTATCGGAACAGATGAAGATACCCCTTGCAGTGAGTCAGATTAGTTCGGTCGAGTTGTTGACCAAGCAGCTGCGTGATATCAACCCTCCGAGCCAAGAATGAGGTCAAGGATTGCCATTCTAGTGACAACACCAGCTTCTACTTGATCAAAGTATCTTGCTTGCGGAGTTGTATCTACAGAGGGGTCAAGTTCGTCTACGCGGGGAAGGGGATGAAGGATAATCCCATCCTCCTTCATCAGACTGACCTCTTCTAGCCTTATCCTGAACTGTCCCTTCACTGCGTTGTATTCGTTGATGTCAGGGAATCTCTCTTTTTGGATTCTGGTCATATAGACAACGTCTGTCCCCCTCACGGCAGCATTCATATTGTCAACTTCCTCCACGTCGATGCCTGCACCTTTCATCTCACTCACAATTGCAGGTTTCATCTTGAGCTGCGTTGGAGCAGCAAGACGCACTTTGACGTCATATTTTGAGAGTGCCATTGCTAACGAGTGAACAGTTCTGCCATATTTCAGGTCCCCACAGAGGGATATGTGCAGACCATCAATGGTGCCTTTCATCTTCTTGATAGAATACAAGTCAAGCAATGCCTGAGTTGGATGCTCCTCAGACCCACTTCCTGCATTGATTATTGGTTTACTTGAGAACTCAGCTGCCAACCGAGCCGAACCATCTAGTGGGTGCCTGATTACGATTATGTCGGCATATCGCTCAACAGTCCGAATGGTGTCTGCAAGGGTCTCACCTTTTCCTCCAGCACTAGAAACTCCAACATCGGCAAATCCAAGAACCTTGCCCCCTAGTCGGAGCATAGCGCTCTCGAATGACAGACGTGTGCGGGTTGATGGTTCAAAGAACAGGCACGCCATGATTCTGGAGGCGAGTTGATTGCTTCTCTTCTTCGATATCTCTTCCATATCTTTTGCTTTATCAAGAATCTTGTCTATATCTTCTCGATTCAAGTCTTGTATTCCAATTAGATTGAACAGACGTGCCACAGTGGGAAACCTCATTTGAAGATTAGGATGATGCGTGGCCGATTCACTCTTTAAGCTTTTGAGAGTCAGGTATCAGCATATTCAGAGATTGCATTACGACCGTACTTTCGTGGGACACGAATTCTACGGGTTTCCATCCCGGCTTCATCAAGCAACTCGGCAGCCAATTCGTCTTGATAGTCTTCAACATAGACGATCTCCTTGATCCCCGCATTGATGAGCATCTTTGTACAGATGCTACAGGGTCTTGTTGTGCAATAGAGTATCGCGCCTTTGACGCTAACACCATGGTAGGCAGCCTGGATAATGGCATTCTGTTCCGCATGCAGACCACGGCACAACTCGTGACGCTCACCTGGTCTTACGCCCATTTTTTCCCTTATACAGCCCACTTCCTCACAGTGCGGCAATCGCTTTGGGGCACCATTGTAACCTGTGGAGAGTATCTGAGAGTCTTTTACGAGGACTGCGCCAACTTTGTTACGAAGACAAGTACTACGTGAAGACACAAGATCTGCAATCTCAGCGAAGTACACATCTTTACTTTTTCGAGGCAAAGCAAATTCTCCTATCAGCCTTCGGTCATGGTGTACCTTTAAGTAGTTCTTGGACTGTTTGGGGCCTAACAGGTTCATGAAGCAATGGGAAAGATAAAAAGAAATCCACAGGGCATTGAATCTAAAGGACAAATTCCAGAGCCAGGTCAGATCTGAAGATGAAGCAACGGAACGGCAAGGTGATTGTGTGGCCCCAATATCTTGATTCCGAACTGACAAGAAGAGAGGGACGACGAATACCGAAGAACCTAGCGGCACCCGATGTGGATGTACGTGTACTCGAAAAAGCAGCTGAGAACATAGGTCTTGAATATGAGATTGAACCAGCCAAAAAATATCCGCGGACTCCAACGGGCAAGAGTGGCTATATCGTACTGAACAATGAACAGGGACATAACAAAAAGAGAGTCCTGCTGATGCTTGCAAAGGGTGTCAGAAGAATAGTGGCACAGAGAGAGATGGCACGGAAGAGAGCCCAGAAGAGGGGCACCAAAGGGAAACGACGAAGATGATAGAGGGGTGCTTCTATTGAGAAGATTGGGCAAGGTCACACATATCAGTCACAGGGGTTCGATAATCTTGCGATCTGAGAAGATACCGCCTATTGGCGCACAGGTTGTTGACAAGAGTGTGCAGTCTGTGGGTAGAGTACAAGATGTGTTTGGACCTGTACACCGGCCGTATGTGGCAGTTCGACCAAGGAGCGAAGTCGATGGTGAGAGCCTGGTAGGTCAGATGCTCTATCTGTACAAGAAGTGATACAGGAATTCGGGCTTCGATGCGTTTTTCTGTGATGACACCATCATGTTGACAATATACATGGGCGTACAAAAGTGTACGTCGAAACACAGGAGTGGACTGGTAGCTTCCGAACATTAAATTAAGGATACTGTACCTTGTCCTCTCTTGTCATGTGTCTAGCGAAAGGTCATTGAAATGAGTGAAGCCGACCGCATACTGAATGCTCTCCGAGCTGCAGGTCAAGCAGGTCTGCTCATTGAAGAACTAGAAACTAGATTGAACATTGACTCCAAAATGGTATCGGATGTAGCTCAACGATTATTGTTAGAGGGACTAATAATGCAGAAACAAGAAATGGAAACGACAAGACTCTTCATACGCAAGAGCATGACCGATGAGGCACGACGTGGTAATCTATCAGATTTGAATGGATGTCCCTGTTTTCACTGTCTCAAGATAACAAGATGTGGAATAAGACAACCAGACTCTCCAGTCAATTGTAGGGATCTGGATCAATGGATGATAGGTTCGGAAGCAACCTAGTAGTCGTCTATTCCCTCGCCCTTTTTGGGCACGTTGCTAGCATGTAGATTTCGGCACTTGTTCTTCGAGATGCATCCGGCTTCACCAAGCGGACTGACTCGAACTTGGTTTTGACTGACTGAAGGAACTCCTTGAAGCCGGGACCTTGGAATACCTTTGTAAGTACTTTCCCGTTCTTAGTCAGAATCTCGGTCCCTAAGTTGACCGTTATTCTGGCGAGTTCGAGCTGCCTTGCTACGTCAACCTCCCAAATCCCGGTCACATTAGGAGAACAATCTGAGAGTATCAGATCAGCGGTACCCCCAATACGTTGTCTGACCTCATCGATAGTCTGGGTGTCTGTTATGTCGCCTTTGATGAATGACACTCGGGGTAGAGGTGGCATTGGGACAATATCCACTGCCATGATTTCGAGATGATCCCCTTTCTCTCGCAGTACCTGAGTCCAACCACCAGGGCTAGAGCATAAATCCACAACCCTGTCAACGCCCGCCAGAAGTTTGTACTTACGAATCATCTGTTTGAGTTTAAATGCGGAACGACTACGATAGCCCTGTTTCTTTGCAGTCCTGTAATAGTGTTCCTTTCTCCGGTCTCCTCGTGGTCTGCCCATTTTATGTGGTGACTCCTTTCATGTTGTATATTGCTCTGACCACTTCGCAGGGGGAAGCCTCTGTTCTTAATGCTGTTGGACGGAAGGGGGTTCTGGTTGTTTCATGACCCCATTCCGTTAGCAAGGCGATTAGATCATTGTTGCTTGGAGGAGTGAGATTGTATGAATCGCATATTGAATGAATGTCTATATACGGTGCATCTGTAAGTGGGGCCTCGTCACTCATGAGTTGTATCAGTTTGTGTGCCTTTTTGTGGATGTTGTATTGCGATGTGGTTTCCTTCGCGTTTCTGATAAACCCAAGATCATAGAGCTGGCCTATCCAAAGAGGTCCAGCTACTTCAGGAGTTCCTCCACAGCCATCTCGACAGTGATTGAAATCGGTATCTATACCTTCCCGGAGTGATATCATCTCCATATTCATGCAATGTGGACAATACCTCAACCATCCGATCTTCTTGGCGTGCCTGTTGCTTGTCTTGCAACTTGACTCGACTCGAAGCCATACACGGATATAGTGGTCCGTGCTCAATACAGCCAGCGGATTAATAGCTCTATCATTGGCGCCTGTCGCAGAGTACGCTTTTCCGAGTAGTAAGCGCACCGCTATCTCGTGTGAAACAGGGGACCTGATAGAGAAGCCCCCATACTTCCGAAAGGCTACCTGAGGATAGACACCGCAGAGAGCAGGCATATCTGTAGCTGTTAGAGCGAGCAGTCCTCCTTTCGGATTTAGAGATTGTATAGCAGCATTCAGGTATGGGACCGGGGTTCCAAAGGGATCTACATCCACAAAATCGAACCTCTTGGTACGAGATTCCGAAAGTAGCAAGACCTTCGCATCGCCTTGTACGACGGAGGCCCTGTCAGAAAGCCCATTCGCCTCGATATTCTTTTGTATGATTCTTACTGCCTCCGGATTGACATCGAACATCATTCCATGGTGTTCCCCCCGACATTCATTTAGATAACGAAGTGTTCTGACCCCGGAGCCGGCAAGAGGTTCACAGAAAAGGTAGACATCCCATCTCTTCAGATATTCGGAGAGGAAGACCACGGAGATGTCTCGATTCGTGCGCATCCTTGGATTGTAGAATACCGGCATATCAGCGGTGGGTTGGCCCTGCTTCTCGCTGTAGTGCTGCACATCTGCACTAACGAAAGAGGTGAAACCTTCTCGGTATTCTTTGAGTTGTGTCATGAGCAACCAACCTACACTCTATGAGATTAATAAGATGTCAGGATTGGTAGTGGAAGTAAATATCGCAACTCCTAAGTGCCTATGATTCATGCGAGAAATACATAGAGTCACTGATTAGAGGATGAATGAGAACATTGACGACAAGAGTGAAAATGAAAACTGAGAAAGGAACAATTATGCTTGAGCTGTGGCCAGATGCAGCCATTAACACTGTCAAGAATTTCCTCGAACTGGTGAGAAGCGGCTACTATGATGGGCTTACCTTCCATAGGGTGGTAGACAATTTTGTGATACAAGGCGGCGACCCGACAGGTACCGGTGCCGGGGGCCCGGGTTACGCAATTCCGTGTGAAACAGAAGGAAATCGTCAGCACCATGTGAAGGGGGCCATCTCTATGGCCCATGCAGGAAAAGACACAGGCGGTAGTCAGTTCTTCATAGTTCTCAATCCAATAAACTGCAAGCATCTTGATAGGAGACACACCGTCTTTGGAGTAGTGGAGGATGGTTTTGATGTCGCAGAGAGGATAAGGGAAGGCGACAAGATGCTAAAGGTTGAGGCAGTAGAAGTTGACTCGGTCGTTGAGGAATATGATTTGAGGAAGTTACCTTCACGGAGATAGTAATCGATCGAGATATTTTCCGCCATAGTGATACTGTCCGAAGCCTACACTGTGCAATTATCTAGGACCAGATAACAGGACTGGAGTGCCCGCAGATGCGATATGGTGTCGTACCGTTGGAGTTCAAACCTGCAGCGGAGAGAGTGCTAGTAGATGGCGTGCCAGACTTTTCAAGATTCGATATCCTTGAAATCGTGAGAGAAGCATTGAATACTGATCATATCAGCGTGATTGAGTTGACTCTTGACATCGAGCACATCATACCAGGTGCATTGACTCCAAAGATAATCGATGAACTGGCAGAATTGAAGGATGAACTGGGGCATTCATACACTGCTCATCTTCCACTCTGGTCCCTTGAACCTGCGAGCTTCAACGAGTACATACGATCTGGCAGTGTGGAGAGTATTGTTCATTCGATCAAACTGACTGAGCCTCTGGAACCAGAGTACTATGTTCTCCATTCAACCGGTCCTCTTGCAGCAGAATTCTCAAACCTTGACTTCCCAAGAGAGATGGTCATGCTGATCTGCACTCTCATGGCTGGATTCTCCGCACGGAGCATAGAAGAGATTATCACTGCAACCGAGATGAATCCCCGACGATTGGCTATTGAGAACATCGAGTTTCCATTTGAAATCACGAGAGAGATAGTTGACGAATATGACACAAGTATCTGCTTTGACACAGGGCACCTCCTAACGAAATACTCAGGAAATGAATCAGTCAATGAGTTCTATGGCAAACACAAAGACAGAATTGTCGAGTTACATCTTCACGACGGGTCATATCATGAGCTTGGGGATACGGCAATCCATAGAGACCATATTCCATTGGGCCAAGGCGAAATGCCTGTTCGACGGTTTCTTCTTGAGCTATTAAACGACGAGTTTGATGGCCCTCTCATATTTGAGTTAACGAGCTCTGAGGTCACGGAATCGCTTGCACATATGGCTGAAGTGGTACCTGAAGCGCTTGGTTGAAGCTCCAAAGCCCATCGCCCACATGAAAACGTTGTATTTAGGAATGGATTACAAGTCGATTGGTCAACTAGATTTCTATTCTCAGCAGTCGATGACTCTTCACTAGCAAGAGAAAAGATAGAGAAATACCCAGAAGCCTGAAGTACAGACCATCAAAGAGTTCAGCTCAACTGAATAGGTCACACACCCCTCTGCGTCTTCATGTGGTCCTACTCCCCCTCTTCGCTGGGAATGTTAGTTTCTTTTCATTCTCCCTATTCTTAAGGGAGTTGTCGGAATCGACAAACTGTGGTAGGAAGGGGAATTCCCTGATTGGTTCATTCAAATGTCGCACGAAATGCCCAACAGCCTTCTTGGTTCTATAGAACCTCAATAGGCTGATTCTGATTTTGACTTCTAGGTCAAATCGTTCAGCTGCAAAACTGCAGTCCAAGATTGTGAATCCGCTGTCAGAGTGGAGAGTTCCGAGCGGTTTCCTACGATAAGTGGAGGACTCTCGTCTGGCCCCGCCGCCCGTCAACGTGAATGCAATCTTGTCTGCTCTATGATTTCTGATGAAATTACTTGTACCCATAGTGTTCCTCGAAAACCAGTTCTAATGAAGACCTGTTTCACGAAGTATCAACTCGGCTCCCGTTAATTCCGTCCGAGTCATCATGAATCTGTACCTGAAGGGCTTGTATGCTGGTTGCCAAGGTATCTACAGTGATCATCTCTCCACGTCTTCGAAGCTCCTCCAAGAGCCCTCTCGCCTCTTCTAGGTCTCTCTTGGCCTCATCCTGACGTTCAATGTCAAGATGAAGGACGCAGTGGGCCCTGAGGACGAGTCCTCTCGCAAGAGCCTGAAGGACTTCGACATTGATTAGGTCTTCCTTCCCGAGCAGACCGACCCCCTCCTCCACGAGTTGAAACGCCTCCGCCAGTTGCCCCCTCTGAGCTTGAAACTGACCGTAGTAGACCAGCGTCTTTGCTAGATACTTCAGCTCCTCAGGCGCCTCTAGAGCCTCCTCTCTATATTCTGTGATGGCTTCTTCGTACTCCCTCGCGAGTACATCGTCCTTATCTACCGCCATGTCAGAGAAATCCGCTCCCTCACGGATTGCCTCGAGCGCCTCCTGTATGTCCCCCTGATTCTCGAGAGAGTACGGCCATGCCTCGAACCCCTCGTGGTCAAGTACCTCAAGGAGTTCCTCCACCCGGTCAGCAGTGAAACTGATGACCTCCACCCGCTTCAATGATCCATCTCTCTCCACCCTGCTGATGACCAGGGTAGACTCCTCCACTCCATGCTGGACCTCTCTCTTCTGGGTCGATACTTCGAGAAGTACGTGGAGCTGGTGAATCTTGTTCTTGAGCGTGTCTACGCGCACAGGGAGCGAGTAGAGTTTCTTGGCGAGGAGCTGAACTCCTATCGAGGTCAGGGATACAATCTCCTACAGAAGGAGGAGTATCTTGCATACAAGGACAATCCCGATATCAGGGAGCAGTGCTTCGAGAGACTCTACAGGAACGTCCTGGAGCAGACGGCCCGGATCATCCAGTCCAACTGGCTGCGGCGTCAGCTCATGAAGACCGCCATTGAGCTTGTCAATGAGGACCAGAACTCTCTTCTGCGGTTACTGAAGAACAAGTACATCTCCTCGGATATCATCAAGGATGTGCGCT